>NZ_JBHRYJ010000003.1:0-560874 GCF_042648965.1 Ferrovibrio xuzhouensis | reverse complement strand
CATGAAACGCGCCCCTCGCAGCCGTCAACGCCATGATTTATATGCGAAATATCACGATTACGACAGCGAAATCAGCGACTTACTTGGAGAATGTGGGGTAAGGTCCACGCCGCGATGATGTCGGATGAACAACGCGGCGCCAATTTCGTCTTCCAGATCGCGGATGCGCCGGCTAATCGTCGATTCTTGGACACCTATCGCCTTCGCTGCACGCCGAAAACTACCGTGTTCGGCGACGACGATTACGTAGCGAAGATGTCGAATCTCCATGGTAGCAATTCACCCTCTCCATCATCGCCATTTGGTGATCAGTCAAAGGCATCGACGCTTAAGCGCAACTTGTTGAGCCAGCAGCCGACCCTGGCGTGGGCTGTCTCCGGTGGTTTGGCACCCTGAGCCTGGTACCCAAATTTGACCGCCCGACAGGGCTTCGGCGAACGGAGCCAACAATCGGGATTTAGCCAACAGGCCGGAAAGCAGCAGGCGCTCGCTCGCCAAAGACGTTGGGCATGAAATCGTCAGCTTCGGTCTCAGGAAATGAGCCGGGCGGCATCGGCAATCACCGGACGCCCCCCAACTCATTGCGCTGCGTCTTGGCGAGCAAGCGCGCGCAGATCGTTGTCCATCATGGGTTGCCGCCGGCACCCCAAGCGCCGGACTGGACGTCATCGACCGTGACCCATGTGACTTGCCGAACCGCTTCGACCTCCACCGAGAGCGCGGCATCGGTGACCTTGCGGATTATCTGCAGCTTTTTGCTGGAGTGTCAGGTAGCCCTCGACGCCTTTGATCTCAGCGAGCGGTACGGACGTTCTCCTTCGCTTCCGGGGATGGTTACGCGGCCCGCTGCCACACGCGGCTCGCAAACATCGCGTCGAGCGGGGTGTGGAGCAGGTGGTTGGCGTAATTGCTGAGCGTCTTCACGGCGATAGCCAGGATGATCTCGAGCACCTGCCGCTCGCTGTAGCCCACCGCGAGGAATGCCTCGACGTCGGCGTTCGCGGGCAGGCCGCGGGTGCGCAGCATGGTGTCGGTGAAGGTGCTCAACGCGGCGAGCTTGGGATCGGGGATCGGGCGCCCGTCGCGGATGGCGTCCGTGACGGGCAGCGGCACCTTGGACATCTGGTCCGCGATGAGGCTGTGCGCCGCCACGCAATAGTCGCAGCCATTGGCGCGGCTGATGGTCAAAAACACCACCTCCTGCTCCGCTGGGGTGAAGCCTGAGTCCTTCCGAAACCGCGCATAGCCGACCAGGTAGGTGTCCAAGAGGCCGGACGCGTTCGCCATGCCGGCATACATGTTCGGAATGAAGCCCAACTGCGCCTTGGCCTTTTCGAGCACGGCCTTGGCATTCGGGTCGGCGGTTTCGAGGGACTGGAAGGGCAGGGACAATTTGTACTCGGCACTCATCGCTCTCTCCTTTGGTTGCTCGGGGAACTATCCCTGGTCTGGAATGAGCGTTCCAAACTGGGCAAAAAAATTAGGCGAGGCGCCGGATCGCGTCGTCGACGATCGCCTGGAGCAGCGCCGGTTCGGGGCGGCTGCGGGACAGGACAGTGAATCCGGCCAGCGAGGCCAGAAGACCCTGGGCGGTCTCGGACGGCTCGATGTGGCGGGCGATGTCGCCGAGCTCTTGGCCCTTTTGGATCATGCGGGCGAAGAACGCCTCGATCTGCATTTGGGCCTCTGCAACGACGCGGCGCGCCTCCGCGTCATGAGCCGCCAGCTCCAGCGCTGTGTTGGTCAGGAAGCAGCCGCGATTGCAGCCCCTCGGGGAGGCGATCTCCGAGAAGGCCAGGAAGATACGGCGGATCGCTTCGCGCGGATCGAAGCGCGCTTCAATAGCCGTCAACATCTTCTCGCGCACAGTCTCGTCATACATACGCAGCGCCGCGAGAAAGAGTGTGTGCTTATCTCCATAGGTCGCATAAAGACTGCCGCGGTTGACGCCCGTGCAATCGACCAAATCCTGCATCGACGTTGCTTCGTAGCCACGGGCCCAGAAGGCTTTCATGATCTCGTCGAGCACCTTGTCGACGTCGAATTGCTTTTCCCAGGGCATATCTCCACTCCTCAAAAAACCATAGGTCATTTAGAACGATCGTTCAAGAAAAATCTCACCGCGTGGAACTTGACCGATATTGGCGAGCCCGATGCGATCTGCATGAAGAGGCATCTCATGGCGCGATGGAGGAGCCCGGTGCGCCAATGGATGGCTGCCTTCGCGCATTCAATCAGATAGCGTTGCCGGTGGACGCCGATCGTGCTCCTGCCGCCAGGGCGTGAATATCCCGATAGGCGTGTCGCTGGATCATCATTGACCGGGCCACGGCTAGCGCCTTGGCCTCGCATTGCGCGCGGACGGACGGATCGCGGATCGTCTCCATGTCCTCCACGTGGGAGATACCGATAATCCTTCGGATCATCTTTGCGCCGGCAAACCCGATCGTGTCCGAGAGGATGGCTCGAAGGCGGGAATTGATCAGCGACGCGGCCATGGATGGCTGCTCGAAGAGCGCGGAAGGAAAGAGCTCGCCGCCGTGTTCCATAACCAAGTATCGCAGTTCGGTTTCGAAGGTCTCCCATATCTCTTGCATCGTCGCGAGAAGCCACTCCTGGTACGACGTCCGATCATTGTAGCTGGTCGCATGCCCGGGCTGACTGAAATAGGCCAGAAGCAGGTTTCCGAAGACCGCTCCTAGATCGAAGCCCATCGGCCCGTAGCGCGCCCATTCCGAGTCGATGATCCGCGTATCCGCTTCGCTTACCATGAGCGATCCGGTGTGGAGGTCGCCGTGGATCAATGCCTCCGTGGAAGTGCGCAACACGAGCTTCAGCTCGGTGGCCGCCAGCTTCAGCTCGTGATCTGCACGCATGGCCGCGACGGCTGCATCGAGGTGGGGCGTCGTCCAGCGATTAAGCGACACAGCGGCATATGGCCCCCTGAAGATCACCTCTTCTGTCGTGGCGCACAGTTCCTCATTGCCTTCGAACCGCGCCATCAATTGGCGCTTGCCGCGGGTACTGAGGAAAAGGTCGGAGGTGAAAAACAGCGTCCGCGCGAGGAACGAGCCGATATGGTCTGCGAGAAGGGGAAAAACGCGCCCCTCCACAAGGCCCTGACGCAGTACGAGGTGCGGCGTCAGATGCTCCATGACAATAATCGCGAGTTCCGGGTCATAATGCAGCACCCGGGGTGTGCGCCCCGGCACAAGACGCGCGTAAATCTGCAGCGTTTCATGCTCGAATCGGACCCGCTCCAGCGGGAAGGGCCAACTCTCGCCGATCACGCGGATATACGGCAGAGCCTGCTTCACCACCACCGATCCATTTGGTCCGGAGGCGGCGAAGACGAGATTCATATTGCCGTCGCTGATTTCAGCGATCAGCCAGTCGCTCGGATCACCGCCGAGGTGTCCAGCGATCTCCGGCAGCGTTGCGAGCAGATCCGGAAGCGTGGCGGGCGTTTGCCTATGGTAGGCACCGCCTCCGAAAGCCTGGCGCGCGCTCGCGCATGTCTCGGCGGTGTCAAACGGCATCATCGCAGAACGCCTCCCAGCGCTGGAAATCCTCCGGCCGGTCCAGATCCCACAAGGTTTCGGGTTCTGACCAAGCCAGGTTCCGCTCCTCAAGGCGCCAACGCGTCGTTTCCATCACTGCTGGACCCCCCCATGCGATGTCTTCGAACACGCGCGCGTCGGGCTGGCGCAGGCCAACGAGGACGTAGCCGCCGTCCTCGGCCGGCAGGAACACTGCGTCTTTGCTCCGCAGGTGGTCCGCACAGAGCCGCAGGTGCGTTGGCGTCAGGGGTGGACAATCGACGCCGATCAGGAGGACGGGAGCGAAAGTCGCCTCCGCGACGAACGCGGCGTGCAAGCGCTCGCCCAGCGTTCCTGTGCCTTGATCGCGCAGCCCGACGGGGTGCTGGCGGGCGAGGTCCGCGAATGCGGCGTGCCTGGAGTCCGGCGCGCACCATAGGTGGACCGGACCGATGGCCGCTGTGAGAGCGATCGCGATTGTCCGCGAAATAAGGCGGCCCTGCAGCCTGGCCGCGCCCTCCGCGCCGAGGCGTGGAATGAGCCGGGTCTTTGCAAAGCCTGGAATGGGCGCCTTTGCGAACACGGCGACGGTGACAGGATCATTGGGGTCAAGGTTCATAGCCATACCGTTTCGCCAGCTTCCAAGGGTCGGCGCCCGCCCAATATTCGAAACGGAGCCGCCACATGAGGAGCATGGTCTGGGCGACGCCATGCTTCTCCCACCGCCGCCCGGACGTCGTCACGCGCGCGCGGAGACACACTGGCCGGCGCAGCTGTTTCAGGTTTCGCGAGAGCGCGATGTCCTCCATCAGCGGAATAGCGGGGTAGCCGCCAACGGACTCGAAGGTGCCGCGGCGCACGAAGATTGCCTGATCTCCCGTGGCGATCCCGGTCAGCCGGGAGCGTACGTTCATCATCACGGCGATGATCGTGAGCAGCCAATGACGGCCCGCGATGCGAACGTCGAACCGTCCCCAGAGCTTGGTGTCCTCGCAGAGGACGGCGCCAAGCAGTCCGTCCGCCCCATCGGGGAGCGCAGTGTCTGCGTGCAGGAACAGGAGCAGCGCACCGCATGACGCGCTGGCGCCCGCATTCATCTGCACGGCGCGTCCGCGCGGCGTGCAAAGCACCAAATCCGCGTGCTGCCGCGCGATCTCCACGGTGGCGTCCGAACTGCTCCCGTCCACCACGATGAGCGTAGCGCCCTGCGCGCGAAATCGGGCAAGCCGCGCCAGCGTGGATACGATTGTCGCCTCTTCATTGAGAGCGGGAACGATGATCGACAGTTTCGCAAGATCGGCCTTGTCGCTCACCGGGCGTGCTCCTTCACCGCGTCGAGGCGGATCAACGGACCGCCGGCATCGGTGGCGTCGGCCGGGTCGTGCGTCACCAGCAATGTGGGAAGGCGGCGTTCGACCACATGGGCGAAGACGAAAGCGCGGAATTCCCCGCGCAGGTCTACGTCGAGCTTGCCGAACGGCTCGTCGAGCAGCAGGGCGCGGGGTTCGGAAAGCAGGGTGCGCAGCAGCGCTACACGTGCTTTCTGCCCGCCGGAGAGGGTAGCGGGGTCGCGGTCGATGAAGTCCGCGAGCCCGGCCGAGGCGAGGGCGTCGGCCGCGGCGGCACGGCGCTCGCGGCGGCTCTTCAACCGTGTACGGGGAAGCCCGAACAAGAGATTGCCGCCGACAGACAAATGAGGAAACAGAATGGCGTCCTGGAACAGAACACCCAGCCGTCGCTCTTCCGCCGGCTTGTGATCAATCACTTCGGCTCCGATCGCAACGCGTCCGCTGCCATCGAAAGCCGCACGATCCATGAAGCCTCCCACATAGGCGAGGAGGGTGGATTTGCCGGCACCGCTCGGCCCCATGATCGTTGCGATATCCCCGGGGGCGATGGCAAGGCAGAGGTCTTGCACTAGGACGCCCAACTGTCCGCTGATCGAGATTGTCACGCCCGCAAGTTGAAGGGCGCCCGGCTGCACCGGCTGTATCGGCTGAAAATTCATCTTGAGAGATCCCGCCGGTTGCGGAAGAGGAGCGTCGGCACCGCCAGAGCGACCCCGTAGGCGAAGAGGGGAAGCGCCGACTGGGCGAGCGCAAGCATGCCGATAATGCGACGGTCCGCGCCGCCGGCGAGCGTGACCGCCTCTGTGGTCAAGGTGACCACGCGACCAGCACCTGCGAACAGCGTTGGCAGATATTGTCCGACGCTGACGGCGAAGCCGACGGCCGCGGCCACCAGAACCGGGCGGGCAAGAAGCGGCAGCTTGACGGCCAGGAAAATGCGGCCCGGCTTCGCACCGAGCGCCGCGGCGCCGGCCGCATAACGCGGATCGAGCGCCCTGAAAGGATCAGCAAGGGACAGGAACACATAGGGCAGCACGAAGATCACGTGGGCCCAGACCACGGCAAACAGCGTGCCGTCCAGGCCCGTGCGGATCAGCAGCACCTGCACGCCGAACAGGAATGCGATCTGCGGCACGAGCAGCGGCACATAGAGGAGCCACAGCGCCATGGTCCCGGGACGCAGGGCTCGACGCTGTTCGTTCTCCAGGCATGCGAGCGTGAGGAGTAGGGCGACGAGCACTGAAAGAACGCCGATCGCGCTCGTGGCGCCGGCAGACGCCAGCGTGTGATCCGCCTGCTTCACCAGGATGTCGATCTGCCAACTCGTGGGGAAAGCATCCGGGAAGCGCCAGGCTTTGGCGACGGACCACAACCCCATCCCAAGGAGGGACAACAGACCCAAGGCGCCGACCACGATGGCGCCTCCGCCGGCGGCGCAGACCAGAAGGCCGCTCAGGCGATCGGAACCGCCCCGTTCGATCCAATGTCGAGCCGCGTTCGACAAGGGGACCTCGGCGGCCCGCCAGGCGACGATACAGAAGATCACGAGGACCAATTGCAGCGTTGCCGCGGCGGCGGCTGGAAAATAAAGCCCGAGATCGTAATCGGCGAACCAGCGCGTGGCCAGCACGGCGAGCGGCGGCGGGCTGCCGGGGCCGAGGATCAAGGCTACATCGACCACTGACAGCGAGAAGGCGAGCACGGCGAAGACCGGCAGGCGGATTTGCGGATAGATCTGCGGAAAGACCGCCTTGAGCCACGCGACGGCCGGGCGCTGGCCGAGGGCGCGCGCGGCCGAAAGCGTCCGGTCGACCGGGACTTGCGCAGAGGCCGCTAGGATCATCAGAACCAGATAGGGCGTCTCCTTGAGCATCAGACCGCCGACCAATGCCAAACCCAAGGGATCCTGTACCGTGACGAGGTCTACGGGCGGCCGGTCGAAGCCCGTGGCCCACGGTGATAGAAGCCGCATTAGCCAACCGCTGGGCATCACCAGAAACGCGAAGCCCAGTGCCATGGCACTATGGGGGCTCGCCAGCAGGGGGGCGAGCCACCGGCGTAGGAACAGAAACATTGGCCTTTGCGCGGCTGTCGCGCAGAAGCCGACGGCGAACAGCAGCGACAGTGCCGTCGCTGTTACTCCCGTCGTGAGTGCGAGCCGCAGCGCTGTAGGAAACCCTGGAGTCGCGAACAGTTCACGCCAGCCATGGAGCGATAGTGACGTGCCGCCGATGGCGACAAAGATCCCGAAGGCCGGCAAGATCGTACACAAGGTGCCGAGCGTAATTGGAACCGCCAGGACAATCAGCGTGATCGCAGGTGAAAGGCGCAGAAGCATGGGCTGCACTCACTTCACGTAGCGCTTTTCCCACGCGTCGGTGATCCGCGTCATCCAGCTTGGATGCGGTTCGAGCAGCGCGCCGCCAAGCTCGGCATTGGTCGGCAAACCGACTGTATCCGCAGGCCGCTGGAACAATTGGCGCTGTCCAGGATCGAGCTTCGCGAGGTCCAGCACGGTGAAGTTGCCCATTGTCTTCGGGTCTTGTGCGCGCGCTTGAACCTCCGGCTGGAGCAGCAGATTCGCGACCACCATGGCCCCCTCTTTGTGCGCGGCGTTATAGGGAATGGCGACGAAGCTGGTATTGCCGATGGTTCCCCTTTCGAGAACGTAGACCCTTGCGCTGTCGGGGAGCGTCCCGTTCTTGATCGCGACCGCAGCGGCAGCAGGATTGAACGAGATCGAGAGATCAATCTCGCCATCACCCAGCAATTGTTCCTGAGCGAGGCCCGTGGCCGGGAATTCGTTGCCGCCGCGCCAAAGATGGGGCTTCAAACGGTCGTACCACGCCCAAAGCGGCGCAGTGACCTCCTGAAAACTCGCGTCGGTCGCGGGCCGTTGTAGAACACTAGGGTCCGGTGCGAATTCATATAAAGCTTGCTTGAGAAATGTCGCGCCCAGGAAATTTCGTACGTTTGGATGGGTAAGGCGGCCGGGATGAGACTTGGCCCACGGCGCCATCGCCGCCATGGAATTCGGCAGATCTTGCAGCGGCGTGCGCGCGCTATCGTAGACAAAGACGATCTGCGCCATTCGCCACGGCGCTTCGAATCCCTCGACGGGTACGGTGAAGTCGATCAGGTTCGAGAGCTTTGTCGTGGTGTCGACGTAACGCCAGTTCGGCAAGTCCGTGGCAAACGGCCCGAACAAAAGGTTCTGCTTCCTCATCGCAAGAAAGTTCGGGCCGTTGATCCAGATCAAGTCAACGGTGCCACCGCTGTCTCGCCCGGCAGCCTTTTCCGCAACGACGCGGGTCACGGCTTCCGAAGTATCCTTGAGTTTCACATGTTCAAGCTTAACCCCGTAACGTCTCGACGCCTCTTCACCGATCCAAGCGATGAAGTCATTGGTCTGAGTGTCGCCGGCCCATGCGTTGAAATAGACTGTTTGTCCGCGGGCCTTCGCCGCGATCTCATCCCAGTTGCGCCGCTCGGCGATCGGCGTATCGGCGTTCGCGCATCCCATCGCCGAGAAGATAATCGCCAGCCCTATCGCAAGGGATTTAAGCCGAAACATGAGTATCCTTTCGCGCGCTGCCGGTCATGGCACGCTTGCGCCGCCGCTTCATGCGCGCTTCAGCCAAGATTGGTCCGAGCATTTCTTCGTGAAAAGCGTCACACCCGATGCAGAGATTGGCGTAATCCCGTCCTGCGGGAGTTGCTGTTCGGCTGCGGCCGACGAAGGCCTCCTCGCTCCAGCCATAGGCGATGCCCATTCGCTCGGGATGTCCCATGGAGATCGCCTCGAAAGCCGGTTCGCCGACAAGCGAGTCCAGAATGTCGGTGAGCCTGTCCTCCAACAGGCTACCGAGAGGAATCTTGGTCTTGACGCAGCACGGATAGAGGTCGCCCGTCGGTTCGATAGAGACCTCCGAGCCCGAGTAGCGGTGCCGGAGAAAATTGAGACCGCCTGACCATCGATTGCAAAAATTATCGGCGAGGGTGGCCGTCGACATCCCGTTCGCCCAAGCCCGTCCCCTCGGCCAGAGCTTGCCGATCCAGCTATCCGGCGTCGCACCGAAAAAGCTGAAAAGAGGGCCGTCCTCGTCGTGCCACTTGCGGGTTTGCGATGAGAGCCCGGACAGCTTCATCCCGGCTCCATTGAACATCGTCGTCAACCGAGCCCTGTAAGCGATCTGCCGATCGACGCCTTTCAGCCCCACATGAAAGTCATCCACGCCGGCGACGGAGATCATATAGACGCCGCGCGAGAGCAGTTCCTCGATGATGGTTTGGGTAAGGAGATCGCCGGTCGTCTGGACAACGAGCTTGACGCCGCCATTTTCCCGGTAACGTGCGACGAGCGCATCGATGAGCGGATAGGTCACGCTCTCGCGCACATCAACCAGAAGTGCTTCCCCGCCGGATAGAACGATCCGCCCAACCTTTTCCACGAACCCACCGTCCGGACCTGGAGAATCCAAATCCAAATAGGTCATTCGATCCGGCAAGTTCGCGACGATGCGAGGAAAGTTGCGAATAGCCTCGTCCACGACGGCTTGCAGGGCGCCCCGTACATAGGGGCGGAACCTGTCTTCGTAACAATGGCGGCACCGGCGATGGCAGGCCCAACTCGTCACCCAATAGATCGATTCCATTCAGACCTCGCTCATAGTCATGATTGCGGATCGGACATGGGGGCGAATGCCCTGATGATCAGATGGTCGAGCGACACGCGGCCGGGACCGTAGGTCATCACCGCGAACGCCATAGCAGCCCAGGGCAAGTGAAAGTTTGCCCAGCCGTCGGGAATGGTGAGTTGGATAATCGCGGTCATGATCAGGATGCCGACGGCGGAAAACCGCGTCGCGAGACCGAGGATCAACAAAACCGGGAGAATGATTTCCCCGGTTCCGGATAAAAAGGCCATCACCTGCGGGGCGGGATAGGAAAGTTCAAACCCGAATAGATGAAGCCGGAATTCTTCCGCAAACAGGTAAACGGCGCTGTCGGACAGGTGCGCGAAGCCGTCCCATTTCGTCAGCCCCGACCTAAAGAACGGTACAGCAACGGCGAAGCGCAGCGCCAACTGCGTGAGCGAAGCCGGGAATCGTGACAGGAGATTGGCGATCCGTTCTATGTATTGGGGGAGAGATGTAAGTCCGTTGCCAATCATGACGTCATCTCCAAGGTCGCAAGGGTGACAAAGTCGATGACCGCGCCTGTTCTTAACAAGCCGATCAAATTGCCACCGAGTTCGAAATCCGCCGCCTCTGACAGTCCGGACTCTGCAGCATCGCCCACGCAGCTCCCGTCGAGGATCTTCGAAATAAACGAATAGCCTCCCGCCGGCAGGCGATGCATCAAAACGTCCGCATCTGGACGAACCACAAGGACGTCCTCCGGCCGCCATTCATCTGGAGGATCGACAGCGCCCGTGCTCTGGTGCGCCAGCCAAATCGATGCGATGGGATGGGGAGAGCGGACAATCCGCGCTGAAGGGTGAAGGACAATTCTTGCTCCGACCAAGTCGCTGACCTGAACCGAGCTGAGCGTCCTGATGTCGAGAGCGACAGCCTCAGCCTCATGGTAAGCTTGTCCCCACGCCACCTCGAGGCGCGCAACATCCGCCAAATAGGGAACCGCAGCCGCAGGTCGGAAACCTGCTATGAATGCAGGAAATTCGTCTCCGTAAGTCATTAGCAAGGGCGAACGAGGCTTGTTGGCCATCACGTAGACGCGCGCCATGGCCTGAAAGAATTCTTCGCCGACAAGACGTTCGCAAACCGGGAAGCGCGCGCGCAATGCCTCAATCAAGCCGACCGTCACGTTGTTGCGGTACACGGCAAATCGCCGCTCGTCCGGCCTCCCATCGCGGCCGCCGACACCAACGGGCGGCGGCGCGGCGGGATCAAGAAGAGCGGATCCAAAGCAATGCTGAATGTCAAAGAGGGTGCGCGACATCGCGGCCCCCTTGCCGAGTTTTCTGACGAGCAGCGCGTAGCAACATGCCTTCGGCCCGTTCGGCCTCGGCGAACAGAACGGGCCAGGCCGGAACGCCGTTGTCCCATTCGATCAATGTCGGGACAGGACCAACTTGATCGAGCACATGCGAATAGAGGCCCCACACGCCGGCGGCGACAGGGGAATCGTGAGCGTCGATCAAGAGACGGTTGCCGGCGTCGTCCACCGTCTCCGCAGAACCGGCAAGATGAATCTCACCCACATGCTGCATTGGAAACGCATCGAGGTAGGCGATGGGGTCGTAGCCGTGGTTGGTGGCGGACACCTCCACGTTGGCGACGTCGAGGAGTAGGCCGCAGCCCGTGCGCGCCGCGACTTCGGCCAGAAACTCTACCTCCGGGATCATGCTCTCGGCAAAGACGACGTAGGTCGACGGATTTTCAAGTAACATGCGACGACCGAGAGTCGCATGGACCCGGTCTATATGCTCGCAGACGCGCGCCAATGCTCCTTCAGTATAGGGCAGAGGCAGAAGATCGTTGAGATAGCCTGTGTCGTGCGTCGACCACGCAAGATGTTCTGAGAACAGACCTGGCTCGTATCGCTCGATAAGCTTCTTCAGCCGCTCAAGGTGCTGGCTGTCCAGCGGCCGGTCAGCTCCGATCGACAAGCCGACGCCGTGCAACGAAATCGGATAGCGTTCCCGGATCGCTTGGAGGTAACGCAGCGGCGGTCCGCCTGCGCCCATATAATTTTCGGCGTGAACCTCGAAAAACCCGATCGACGGCTCTGTTTCCAAGATCGAACGATAGTGTTCAGGCTTGAGGCTGGCGCCCGCATTTGGGGGAACAGCGACGGCGCGGGTAGATGATGGCATGTTGAGTGCGGCCATGGTCTCGTCTGCCGTAAGAGTTGTCAGGAAACGTCCGCGTTGCCACCCGATCAGAGAGAATGCGGGCGGCAACGCGCGGTCAGACGGGCGAACTCGCTTGCGCGGCCGCCGTCAGGCCTTGGGCACGTCGCGAGTCAGAGCTTCCAGCGAACCCGAGCGCCCGTCGGGCAGTTTCATGGTGAGGCAGGTTCCCTTCGGCACGAGCTTCCAGGAATTGCCTTGATAGTCGACCTTGGACGTGCCGGCGCAGGTCGTGCCGGGTCCCGCCGCACAATCGTTTTGCCCCTTCAGAGCGATGCCGAAGCACTTCTCCTTGGCTGCGTCCTGAGCGGCGACTGGCTGTGCGAGGAGCAGGACGGCGGTCGCGAGTGCGCCGGCAAGGCTGGCGGCGGCGGTGAGTTTGGTCGTTGCAGACATTTTTGCTCTCCTAGAGATGTGAGGACGGTGGTGGACGGATAATCTATTCATTTCATCGGGCGTTCAGTTCCTTCGCCGGAACGTCCTTGATTTTCGGCCATTCGATGTTCGCTTTCGCGATATTGCCAGGAACGTCATCGGCCCATTTCTTGGCCGCGTCGGCGTTGACGTTCAAATAGAGGCGTCCGTCGACGACCCTCCACAAGGTGGGGTCTCCATCGAGCTTCTTATCGAAGACCGCACCCATTGCGCAGAAACCGCCATAGGCCGGCGCGTATTTCGCCGGATCTTTCAAAAAGAGATCCTTGTGCGCGGCGGACGCAAAATTGTACCGAGCCCCTTCATACTCGGCCGTGAATTGCTCCGAGCCTTTGAGCGCCTTTCCATCCGTGAAGTAGGCGACCGGATCGTAGCCCTTGAGCATCACGCCGTTCTCATCGGCGTTTAGAGCGACGGTCGTCTTGGACGGTTCCGCCGCGTAGGAATGGGTCATCCCGCCGGAGGCGGCCAGCGCCACGGCGATGACGGATGCCGCGGCGAGACGAAGAACTGCCCGGCGTTGCGGTGATGTTGTGGTCACGTATCTCTCCTCATTTTTGACTACGCCGCAGCTCTAGCCGCCAGTGATGGCGCTGAGCTCAAGCAACGGCATACGGGTTAGTCGCGCGACACAGCGGCGCGTTACACCCGCCATTGCAGCACCGGCGGCAATTGCGCTGGGAAGCGTGCGCGGTGGGTGATGGAAAGAAGGTTTCGTCGCCAAGGCTGTAACGGCTCACCACTTGACGCGACCTACCCCAGGTCGGGTTCAAGTTGCGGATTTTCGTGATGAGGCCGTCTCGCCCGATACGACAACCCGAAGGAGAAAGAACCAAATGTCTTCGATCAGATCATCAAGTGCCCTCGCCATGATGGTGATTGCCGGAGGGCTCACCGCGGCTGCGCCTGCTCTCGTGAGCCCGGCCCTCGCGGCATGCGCGCCGGCGACGGCCCAGTGCGGTGCGGCCAAGAAGAAGGGGGCATGTACCGCGAAATGCGCCCCGATCAAGAAACACCCCATCAAGAAAAAGGGCGCCTGCGCCGCGAAGTGCGGCGCCGCTGAGAAGCCGGCCCCGTGTGCCGCGAAGTGCGGCGCAGCCAAATGACGGATTAGGTCGAGATAGGCTGAAAATCCCGGCTCGGGCGGCGACGACCGCCGCCTGAGCCGTGCGACCGTAGAAAATCATGTCCTCAGGGTGCGCAGGACCCAGAATCCATGTCACAGCAACGACAGACACGCCTCGCCGTGGCGGCGGATATCTTCCTCTCGGTGTTGTCCGAGGCCGCGCGGGACGGGCGCCACGTCATTATAGATCTGATCGGCGATGCGCCCTTCACACAGTTGGCCCACTATCCGGCCGAGGATGTACATGATACGCGAAGCGGCGCACTGTACTTCTACCATGCACACGCGCCCGAAGATCGCGCTGGCGATGAACACGGTCATTTTCATTGCTTCGTCGAGCGGTCGAAACTGACGTCCGCTGCCGCGCCCGTCGCTCGTCCCAAGGCCAAGTATAGCGGCAAGCAATTATGCCATCTGATTGCCATTTCCATCGATCGCAGGGGTGTTCCGGTCGAACTGTTCACAACGAACCAATGGGTGACTGACGAATGGCTCTATCCTGCCGACGAGGTCATTCCCCTGATCGAACACTTCGTCTTCTCGGACGAAGGTGAGATGCCGCTCGCCAGCCGCTGGCTCGCTTCTTTCGTCGCGCTCTACCGGCCGGTGATCGCACAATTGCTCCGCGAGCGCGACACAGCTCTTGAAATCGGCACTGGCGGCAGCACGAGCCGATGTGAAGATCTTCTGCTCGAGATCCCGTCGAGGCGCACAATCGACATCGATCGCCAGATCAGTGACGCCCAACAGGGCGTCTCAGAGACACCATAGAACCCAATCGTACAGGCGGCTCGTTGAGACGCGCACCTGCAGGAGAAGGCGTGGTCACAAGCGAGGGCGGTCGGCGTTGCGGAACAACTCCGCTAGCTTGTCTTCGGTGCCGCGATCCGGCGCCTCCGCCGGTGCCTGCCGCAGCAGCGTCACCGTTTTTGCCAGTTGGTCGACATACCTGCGGCAATGCTTACACATCATCAGATGCAAGCGAAATTGCGCTTTCGCCGACCAACTTAAATCGCGATCGAGATAGGCGTTCGCCATCTCAGTCACTTCACGACAACTGAGCACGACCGTTCTCCAGGGGGTAAATCGAAATCCAGCGGATTTCTGTAAGGAATGAACTCATCATCTGTACGGTCTCGCAACGCAGCTTGATGTTACACTTTTCTCTCTGGGCGCGCCAAATGGCCAGCCGCCGGCGCATCGAGCAAAGTTTCCATGGCCTGACGTATGCGCGAACGGCCCCGATGCAGGAGAACCCGCTGGTTCGCCTCGCTCACGCCGAGGATCAGGCACGCCTCTTCCGGCCCCAATCCTTCAACTTCGCGCAGAATGATGACGCTGCGCTGGGCTGGCGGCAAGGTCTCCAGCGCCGCCCACACATGCTCCAGTATCTGGCGTCCGGCGACGATGCGTTCGGGGGTGATGTCGGACCAACCGCCAGGCGGATCGGCCCACATGCCGTTGGATTTGAAGCGATCGGGATCAACCGCAGGATCACCCTCGACGCCCAAGTCCGAGAAGGTCACGATGCGGCCGTCGCGCACCCCCCGCGTCCGCGCCTTGTTGACCAGGATGCCGAAGATCCAGCTCTTGAGGGATGATCGCCCCTCAAACCCGGACAGGCCCGTAATGACGGCGACCCACGTGTCCTGAACCACCTCCTCGGCTGTCGCACGGCTTCTTACGAACGATCGGGCGAGGCTGATCATGGCGCCGTGAAGGCTGCGCACGAGATACCGGAAGGCGGCCTCGTCTCGCCCGCGCAGGCGGGCGAGGAACGCGTCCGATTCGGTGTCCTTCTTGTCTGTATGATCTTCCCCGCCGCCCATCACTGCTCCCGATTTTTGCCCGGTCTTGAGCGTTTCATTGTCTTGCAACATGCGGGGTTTGCCGCGGGCGGTTCCCTACGGTCGCATCCCGTGCGTGCGTCGAAGAACAGGCACGCCTCGGTCGGCATCGTTTCGGATGTCGCAGCGCCGTAGTGCGGGCAGGTGATGACCCCTCGAGCATCAGAGGAGCGCCGTCGTCATGGTTCAATCCTCACGCCGATGTAACGGCTCCCGCGTTCGGGAGACCTAAGGGCGTGCAGCTCGGTCTCTGCGCTGTTTCCTGAAGGGGGGGCGTGCTGGTGAGAAGCAGCCTGTGACGAGAGGGCGTCGCGCTCTTGGCGCAGTCGATAAGACACGGCGCCGTAAGTCGCGACGCAATAAGGCACGGCAAAAGTGAGCGCGATCTTGGTCCAATTGATTGCGCCTCCGCTGAGGGCCGCATCGCCCTGGTTGATGAGGTTCAGGACAGTGCCGACGAACACGGCGACGAGCAATGATCTGCGCGGAACGCCGGATTCTAACGAGTGGGAAATGAAACGTTCGATCATGGTGTCTCCGAGGTGGCAGACGAATTGTTCATGGCTCGGTTCAACCGTCCAAAGGGGGAAGCGCAGAGTGGGCGATGCTCTCGAGGAGTGCGCGATCATCGGCGACGCGAGCAAGCACACGCGTGGAAATGACGGCCGAAAGCAGGCGCCTCGCGAGATCCTCGCTGGGCTCACAAGAGCGTACGGAACCCTCACGCTGGGCACGTTCTACTGTGCGGCGAAAGCCGTCTTCTATTTCCTTGAGACCGGCCCTGATGTCCTTTCCCAGTTCGGCGTCGAAGGGTGCGACCTCCATGGCGGAGTTCACGAGCAGGCAGCCGCCGCGACGATCGGCGAGGGAGGCGGTGATCAGATCGGCGAAGAAGACGTGCAGCGCCACGAGCGGATCGGCGGCGGCGTCGAGTTGCGCCATCCGGCGGCGGGACGATCGGTCGAGATAGTGCTGCAGCGCGCGAGCGAACAAAGCCCGCTTGTCGCCGAAGGCGTTGTACAGGCTCGCGCCACCCAGCTTCATGTGGGCGGCGAGGTCTCTTACCGAAGTCGCGCCATATCCTCTACGCCAGAAGCACTCGACGGCGGCGTCGAGGACCGCTTCTTCTTCAAAGGCTCGGTGTCGCCCCACGGATCGCTCCTTGCAATGTGAACGCGCGGTGGACGCATCGTCATTGGTTTTTAGATCGGTCGATCTAAAATTACAAGCATCAGCCATCAAGGAGATTCTCATGAATAAGACGCGTCCCATCCTGTCCGCCTTCGTTGGCGCCTTCGCCGTTCTGGCGATGATGCACGCTGGCTTGGCCGCAGAACGCAAGTCATTCGATGCCAAGAGTTTCGCGGCGGCTCAGGCGGCGGGTTCGCCCATTCTCGTAGAGATTTCGGCGAGCTGGTGCCCGACCTGCAAGGCGCAGAAGCCGATCGTCGACGCACTCGCCGAACTGCCGGAGAACAAGGCCCTGGTCATCTTCGAGGTCGACTTCGACAGCCAGAAGCCGGTCGTCCGCGATTTCCGCGCTCAGAGTCAGAGCACGCTTATCGCATTCAGAGGCAAGGTCGAGACCGCACGGTCGGTGGGCGATACGAGCCCCGATTCAATCGGCTCCCTCGTGAAATCGACGGTCGCCAAATGAGAGCGCACGGAAGGAGTCGTCACCCATGAGTGCCGGAGATGGTCTCCTCGCCTTCCTGGCAGGCGTCCTCTCGACGCTGTCTCCCTGCGTGTTGCCGCTCCTGCCTCTGGTTCTGGGCGCGGCGGTCTCGCAACATCGGCTCGGGCCGCTGGCCTTGGCGAGTGGACTTGCGCTGTCCTTCGTGACCATCGGCCTGTTCGTCGCCACCATCGGTTTCTCCATCGGATTGGATGCCGGTATTTTCCGTGCTGTCGCGGCCGTTCTGCTGATCGCCGTCGGCATCGTCCTGGTCGTGCCGCAGCTTCAAAGCCAGTTGGCGACGGCGGCGGGACCAGTCAGCGGATGGGCGGAGCATCGGTTCGGCGGCTTCGCGACAGCGAGCTTGAAAGGACAGTTCTCCGTCGGCCTGCTGCTCGGGGCGGTTTGGAGCCCATGTGTCGGCCCCACCCTCGGTGCGGCTTCCGTTCTCGCTGCGCAGGGCAAAGACCTCGGCCAGGTAGCCATTGTGATGCTGAGCTTCGGCCTCGGGGCGGCGCTGCCGCTGCTGGTGCTGGGCCTTGTCTCGCGCGACGTCATGATGGGATGGCGCGAACGGCTGCTTCGTGTCGGCCGGGGCGGCAGATCGCTCCTCGGGAGCCTTCTCGTCGCTGTCGGTGCACTGATCCTGACCGGGTTCGACAAGCGGCTCGAGACGTTCCTGGTCGATGTCTCGCCTGCCTGGCTCACCCGTCTGACTACGCAATTCTGACCGATCCACCGTAAACTGGAAGGCAAACTATGACGGATCTCATCACCCTATTTCCTCGCCAGCCGGTCCCGGCGCTCGCTGTCGATCTGGCCGGCGGCGGGATTTTTGAGATCACGGCGGAAAGGTCCAGGACGTTCACCCTAGTGGTGTTTTATCGCGGCCTGCACTGCCCGATCTGCAAAGCCCAACTCAAGGAGTTGGAGGCCAAGCTCGATGACTTCGAAACGCGGGGCGTTGCCGTCGTTGCGATCTCGTCGGACACCGCGGAGCGGGCCCAGGAGGCCAAATCGGCGTGGGGTTTGGCTCGACTCCCCCTTGGCTACGGGCTCGATCTCGCGACGGCCCGCCGATGGGGCCTGTTCGTCTCGGCCGGAAGAGGAAAAACGTCACTGGGAATTGACGAGCCCGCCCGTTTTTCCGAGCCCGCGCTCTACCTTATCCGGCCGGACGGTACCCTCTATTTCGGCAGTATCCAGACGATGCCTTTCGCGCGGCCGCACTTCGCGGACATCCTCAGCGCCATCGATTACGTCGTGAAGATCGATTACCCGGCGCGTGGCGAGGTGGTGAGCGTGTGACGCCGCTTGGCGAATTGAACAGACACCCGGCTGACCTTTCGGCGGGCACAGACGTGCCCCCGCACAGACACGGGCGAAACCCTGCCAACCGGCCCATCGGTCGAACTATTCCTGAAGGCCCAAAATGAAGCGCGTTAGAACATCCCGGCGGCTTGGCCCGCGACTGGCCATCGCCGTGGCCATCGCCGCTTCATTGATCGTCTTCGTCGCTATGGGAGGTCCGCGCCTTCTCGATTGGCATGCGCTCGCTCAGTACCGTAGCGCTTGGCAGGGCTGGCTCGGCGTGCACCCGTTCCTGGGCGCGCTCAGCTTCTTCCTCGTCTATGTTGCGGTCACATCGCTTTCGATCCCCGGCGGAACCGCCTTGACGCTGGTGGCGGGAAGCCTGTTCGGCCTCTTGGGCGGAACCGTCATCGTCTCATTCGCCAGCGTAGTGGGAGCGACGCTCGCCATGCTCACGGCGCGCTATCTCCTGCGCCGTGTGGTCGAGGCCAGGTTCGCGCCATTGATGGAGAAACTGAACGAGGGAATCAGGCGCGATGGCGGCCGCTACCTGTTCGGCTTGCGGCTCGTGCCGGTCGTTCCCTTCTTCGCGATCAATGTCGCGATGGGTCTCACCCAGATGCCGGCGCGCACCTTCGCATGGGTCAGCCAGATCGGCATGCTGCCGGCGACCATCATCTACGTGAATGCGGGAAGTGAGCTTGGCTCGCTCCAAAGCGCCGGCGACCTGCTGAGCGGGCGTCTTCTCATGGCGTTCGCAGCGCTCGCGCTCTTGCCCTTTGCTGTCAAAGCCGCTCAAGGGTGGTGGGACCAGCGTGCGCTCTTACGACCATGGCCTCGTCCGCGGACTGCGGACTACAATCTGGTGGTGATCGGCGGCGGTTCTGCCGGGCTCGTGACCGCCTATATCGCCGCCGCCGCCAAGGCGCGCGTCGCCCTCATCGAGCACGGCGAATTGGGCGGCGACTGCCTGAACACGGGATGCGTGCCCTCGAAGGCACTGATCCGCTCCGCCAAGCTGATGAAGGAGGCGCGCTACGCCGAACAATTCGGCCTCAAGGGGGCATTGGAGGCCGACTTTCCGGCGCTGATGGCGCGCGTCAGGCGCGTCATTGCGCGCGTCGCGCCGCACGATTCCGCCGCACGTTACCAAGGCTTGGGCGTAGAGGTGATCCGCGGCTCCGCGCGCCTCACCAGCCCCTGGACTGTCGCGGTCGGGGATCGAACGCTGACCACCCGTCGCATTGTTGTCGCCTCGGGCGCCGAGCCGGCGCTCCCTCCGATTCCTGGCCTTGAGCGGATGGAGCCGCTTACCTCGGAAACTGTATGGTCTCTTGCCACCCTGCCGCGCACGCTGCTCGTGGTGGGCGGCGGGGCTATCGGCTGCGAACTTGCTCAAAGTTTCGCCCGCCTCGGATGCCGAACGGTCCTTCTGGAGGCTGCGCCGCGTCTGCTGGCGCGGGAGGATGAAGAAGTCGGCAAAGCGATGCATTCCATCCTCGCTGCCGATGGCGTCGAACTCCAAGTCGGGGTCGACATAGACCGGTTCGAGCGCGTTGACGGACAATGCACGGTGTTCCTTGGTGATGGGAGCGCTATTCCCTTCGACAGAGTGCTGGTCGCCGCCGGTCGCCGTCCGCGTGTGACCGGTTTCGGTCTGGAAGAGCTCGGGCTTTTGGAGAACGGCCGCCTTGTGGTGGATCGTCGACTCCGGACAAGACTGCCAAGCATTCTCGCCGCGGGCGACGTGATCGGCGAACTCCAGTTCACTCACGCGGCCGGACACTACGCATGGTTCGCTTCCATCAACGCGCTGTTCGGGAACGTCAAGTCATGGACCGTTGATGTCAGCGTCTTTCCGATCGTCATCTATACCGATCCGGAGATCGCCCGGGTCGGGCTGACGGAGGAGGAGGCCCACCGCAAGGGTGTGGCGTTCGAGGTCACGACCTATGACCTAGGGGAACTCGACCGGGCCATCACCGACGAAGCTAATCAGGGCCTCGTCAAAATCCTGACGGCGCCGGGCAAGGACCGGATTCTTGGGGCGACTCTGATCGGCGCGAGGGCCGGGGACATGCTCGCGGAATTCACACTCGCTATGAAAAACGGTCTGGGGCTCAACGCGATCCTGCGCACGATCCACCCTTATCCGGGGTGGATGGAAGCCAACAAGGCTGTCGCCGGGGAGTGGCGTAGGGCGCACACTCCCGCTTGGGCGCTGTCTCTGTCGGAGCGCTGGCTCAAATGGCAGCGCGGATAACGGTCGGGGAGATTCGATTGTGTTCGACCGTCATCTTCTGACTTCGCAGAGAAGGGTGCTGCAAGGTCCCGCCCGCTGGCTCTCGGTACGGGGTGTTAGCGCCGACAGCATAACCTTGTGCGGATTTGTATTCGGGTTGGCGGCGTCTGGCCTGGTGGCCCAACGACTTTACGCAACGGCGCTGGCCTTCATTATCCTGAATAGGATTTTCGATGGACTCGACGGTGCTATCGCACGCGAACGGGGTCCTACCGACCGTGGCGCGTTTATGGATATCGCCCTCGACTTCTTTTTCTACGCCACGGTTCCGTTTGGCTTCGCGCTCGCCGATCCTGCAGAAAATGCCTTGGCCGCATCAGCTCTACTGCTCGCCTTCGTCGGGACAGGTAGCAGCTTTCTGGCATTTTCTGTGATCGCAGCAAAGCGAGGCGTCTCATCGACATCGTACCCCCAAAAGGGAATCTACTATCTCGGCGGCTTGACCGAAGGGGGCGAGACCTTCGTGGCGTTCGCGGCAATGTGCCTCCGGCCGGCGAGCTTTGCCGCCATCGCCTGGGTTTTCACGATCCTTGCTCTCATCACCACGGCGACGCGCTGGTGGTGGGGGTGGCGTATCTTCTCGGAGAGAAAATTATGAGACTTGGCATCGCGCTGTCGTTCGCAGGACTGATCTTCGCAGGAACCGTCCCCACCGTGGCAGCAGGAGACGCGATCGCGATCAGCCGCTTTTCGGATGGCGCACTCAACGCCTGGGAAAGCCGCTCGTTCAAGGGAGAGACGAGCTACACATTCGCTATCGATCCAGAGATCAATTCGGCGGTCCTAAAGGCCGTTGCGGACGCTTCCGCATCCGGCCGCTTCCGAAAGATTAAGATCGATTTGAGCAAAACCCCTTTTCTTAACTGGTCGTGGAAAGTTACCAACATTTTCCCTGGCATTGATGAGCGAACAAAAGCCGGCGACGATTTTCCCGCGCGGATTTATGTCGTTGTCGAGCGCGGCATCCTGGGGACCAGTTCCCTATCGCTCAACTATGTCTGGGCGAGCCAACATCCCGCCGGAAGCCTTTGGCCGAGCCCCTTTACAAAACAGGTTCATCTCTTCGCGATCGACTCTGGTACTCAAACCTTAAACAAATGGGTCCGCCACAAGCGCGATCTTAGGGCCGACCTGAAGAGGGCGTTCAGAGAAGACATCTCAGAAATCGACGCTGTCGCCCTAATGACGGACGCCGACAACCATGGTGGCCGTGCCGAGGCGTTCTATGGCGAGATTTGGTTCAGCACGGAATAGATGAAACGCTCGGCATCAAATGGAAAATTAGTAGGGGGCGATTGCGAAACGCGATGCATATCGTGCTGCTCGGTGGTGGTCATGCACACCTCGAAGTCCTCAGACGGTTCGGACGCCGTCCCCAACCGGGCGTGCGACTGAGCTTGATCACCAAGGGTGCGCACGCGCCATATTCGGGAATGCTGCCCGGCTTCGTGGCCGGTCACTACTCGGCGGACGAGATCCACGTTCCACTTGCGCCGCTGACGCAACGAGCCAACTGCGCGCTTGTGGTAGCAGAGGCTACGAGACTGGACGCTGAACGACGCTCGATTCTGCTCAGCGACGGCCGCGAAATCGCGGGGGACGTCATCTCGATCAACACGGGAGCCGTGACGGATTGTTCCACCGGAACGTCCGCTGAACGATGCGTTGCGGCCAAGCCCATTGATGACTTCGCGCAGGACTGGACGCGGCTGATGGACGTGATCGAAGCCGATCCAACTCTGCGAATTGCGGTCATAGGTGCCGGGGCCGCAGGCGTGGAACTCGCTCTCTCGATCCAGCATCGATTGATGCAGATGCCTTTCGCTGGAGGCCGAATTGCCGAAAGCAGGGTTTCACTGGTTGGTGGCGACGACATCCTGCCGAGTTTTCCCGCCAAGGTAAGGCAACGAGTTGCTCGGCTCCTGCGAGGGCGCGGGGTGACGTTCCTATCCGGGCCTGACATTGAAGTGATCGCGACACGCGGTCTTTCCGGCGCCGGATTTCAACATGTCCTTGTTTGGGCGACCGGCGTGCGTCCTGCGGACTGGCTCACGCGGTCAGGTTTGGCCCTTGACCATGCCGGCTTCGTCGCAGTCGATCGCCATTTGCAGTCGAAGTCTCATGAGGGCATCTTTTGCGCAGGCGACGCGGCTGGCTTGGTGGACGGTCCTCAGCCTAAAGCCGGAGTCATTGCTGTGCGCCAGGGACCGGTCCTTGGTGAGAATCTGCGCCGATATGCTTCCGGTCGGCAGCTTCAGTCCTTTGCTCCCCCAAAGATCTGGCTGAGCCTCATCTCAACAGGCAACCGTTATGCAGTGGCGTCTCGCGGCAAATGGTCGGTAGAGGGACGTTGGACTTGGTATTGGAAAGACTGGATCGATCGGCGTTTCGTCCGGAAATACAAACAATGATCCTCGCAGAGCGATATTCGGACGAAGCGCATGATCGAACATCGAGGAAGCCCGCATGAGTCTCGCGCCGCTCAAGAACATCAGGGCCTGCGTCTTCGACGCCTACGGCACACTGTTCGATTTTTCCTCCGCGGCCAAAGGGTGCAAGGATGTGCTCGGCGAGAAGACCGAGCCGCTGACCGCGCTCTGGCGCGACAAGCAGCTTCAATATACATGGCTCCTCGCCGCGCAGGGGCGGCACGCGGACTTTCACCGCGTGACGGGCGACGCGCTCGATTTCGCTCTGGAGACCTTGGGCATCGCCAGCCCCGGCCTGCACGCGCGCCTGATGGGCCTTTATCTCGCCCTTCACGCCTTTCCGGAGGTGCCGGAGGTCCTGCGCCGGCTCAAGGCGGCCGGGCTGCGGCTGGCGATCCTATCGAACGGCACGCCGGCGATGCTTGACGCCGCGGTCCACGGCGCGGGCCTCGGCGGACTCTTCGACGCGGTGCTCTCCGTCGAGGAGGTTGGGGTTTTCAAGCCGAATCCCAAGGTCTATCAGCTCGCGGTGGAGCGACTTCGTCTGCCTGCATCGGCGCTGTCGTTCCAGTCGTCCAACGCATGGGATGCCCATGCGGCATCGGCATTCGGAATGCGGGTCGTCTGGTGCAACCGGTACGGGCAGCGACCCGAACGGCTTCCGGGAAAGCCCGATTGCGAGGTGACGTCGCTTTCCTCTTTGCCCGAGCTGGTAGCGTCTCCCTAAGGCAGATTCTGCCCGAATCGGATCGGTTGGGGCGACAAGAGCAGGATCAAGCCGTTGAATTTGTGAAGCCGAATCGACGCCGATAAGCTTGTCCGGCATGCTTACAGCCCAGCGGTCGATCAATGCTTTGCACGAAGGGCGTGCGACACTTCCGGCTCGCTTTTCACCGCCAATTACACGAATTCATCTTCTTCGGCCTCCATTGGCTTGCGATCGTGGCCGAAAAGCATAGTTTTTTAGATGGTCAGGCCGCCGCTCGGAAAAGCAATTTGAGATGGTTGCGTGCCCCCGCAGCAGCCGCAGTTCGGATCGCGGGTCACAATCAGCTTGGGCAGAGTCTCAGCCGCCCAGGAGGGGCGCGACAGCACGTCCGTGACGACCGCTTGTGCGGGCGCCGATCATCAGTCGTCGCGTTCTGTCTCCGAAAGAGCGAGCGCATGCGCACCTCACCGGAAGAAGACGTATTTCACGAGGGCAGCGATCGCCAGCACCAGGACGAGAATGCCGATAAGGCTGGCGAGGCCCATGCCCCATCCCATGGCTCCCATCATGTCGTGCATCATTGGGACCTCCTCTCATTCGGCGGCCGCCTTGACGCTGGCTGGACCCCGTTCGATGACCGTCTCATCGGCGACCACACTCCGCGGCAACCGCCAGCCCTTGATCAGCCCGTAGACGGCCGGGATCACGACCAGCGTCAGCACGGTCGAGGAGACCATGCCGCCGATCATCGGCACCGCGATGCGCTGCATCACTTCCGAGCCCGTGCCGGTGCTCCACAGGATGGGGACGAGGCCGGCCGTGATCGCAATGACCGTCATCATCTTTGGCCGTACCCGTTCGACAGCACCGAGCATGATCGCCTGATAGAGATCCGTCCGGGTGAAGGGCCGTCCTTCCGCCTCTCGCTCAGCCTTCAGTTCCGCCATCGCCTGTTCGAGATAGATCAGCATGATGACGCCGGTCTCGGCGGCGACGCCGGCAAGGGCAATGAAGCCGACGGCCACGGCGACCGACATGTTGAAGCCGAGCCACCACATCAGCCAGAAGCCGCCGACCAACGCGAAGGGCAGCGACAGCATGACGATGAGCGTTTCCGTCAGTGCCCGGAAGTTGAGGTAGAGCAGCAGGAAAATGACCAGCAGTGTCACCGGTACGACGATCTTCAGCCGCGCCTCGGCGCGCTGGAGATACTCGAACTGGCCGCTCCACGCGACATAGGTGCCGGGCGGCAGCTTGACCTCGTTCGCGACGACCCGTTGCGCCTCGGCGACATAGCCACCCAGGTCCCGACCGGCGATATCGACGAAGACATAGACCGCGAGCTGGCCATTCTCGGTGCGGATCGAGGTGGCGCCGCGCGTGAGCTCGACCTTGGCGACTTCGCCCAGCGGCACCGTTCCACCACCCGGTAACGGCACCTGCACATCGCGGGCGATCGACTGCGGATCGCTCCTGAAGTCGCGAGGATAGCGGATGGTGACAGCGTAGCGCTCGCGGCCCTCGACTGTGGTGGTCACCGTCTCCGCCCCGAGCGCGCTTGCGATCACGCCTTGGACGTCGCCGATGGCCAGTCCATAGCGCCCCAGCACGTCGCGGTCCGGCACGATGTCGAGATAATAGCCCACGAACACCCGCTCAGCATAGGCACTCGATGTGCCTGGCACCGACCGCAGCACCCGCTCGATTTCACGGGCGCTCTGCTCCATCTGGGTGAGATCGGTGCCGAACACCTTGACCCCGACCGGCGTGCGGATGCCGGTCGCCAGCATGTCGATACGGGCACGGATCGGCATGGTCCAGGCGTTGGAGACGCCGGGAAATTGCAGCGCCTGGTCCATCTCGGCCTTCAGGTTGTCGATGGTGACGCCTGGCCGCCATTCACCCTTCGGTTTCAGATTGATGATGGTCTCGAACATCTCGGTCGGCGCCGGATCGGTCGCGGTCAGCGCACGCCCCGCCTTGCCGTAGACCGAGGCCACCTCCGGGAAGCTCTTGATGATGCGGTCCTGCATTTGCAGCAGCTCAGCGGCCTTGGTGACGGAGATCCCCGGCAAGGTGGTCGGCATGTACATCAGCGTCCCCTCGTCGAGGCTCGGCATGAACTCCGACCCGAATTGGCGCGCCGGCCAGACGGTGATGCCAAGCGCAATGAGCGCGACGAGGATGGTGAGCGTCTTGGCCTTCAGGACACCGCGAATAACCGGGCGGTAGACCCAGATCAGGAAACGGTTGATCGGGTTACGGTGCTCCGGGATGATCCGGCCTCTCACGAAGACCACCATCAAGGCCGGCACCAGCGTCACTGAGAGCAGCGCCGCGGCGGCCATCGAGAAGGTCTTTGTGAAGGCGAGCGGGCCGAACATCCGGCCTTCCTGCGATTCCAGCGTGAAGATCGGCAGGAAGGAGACGGTGATGACGAGCAGGCTGAAGAACAAGGCCGGCCCGACCTGGCTTGCCGCTTCGATCAGGATCTCGACGCGCCGCTTGTCCGGTGGCGCACGCTCCAAATGCTTGTGGGCGTTCTCGATCATCACAATGGCGGCGTCGATCATGGCGCCGACGGCGATGGCGATGCCGCCGAGACTCATGATGTTGGAGCCAAGCCCGATCGTCTTCATCGCGGCGAAGGCGATCAGGATGCCGACCGGGAGCATGAGGATGGCGACCAGCGCGCTGCGCAAATGCAGCAGAAACACCACGCAGACCAGCGCGACGATGATGCTCTCCTCGATCAGCGTGCCCTTCAGCGTCTCGATCGCCCGGCCGATCAGCTCGGAACGGTCATAGACCGGCACGATCTCAGCCCCCTTGGGGAGGCTCGACGAAATCTCGGCAAGTCGCGCTTTGACGTTCTCGATCACAGTCAGCGCGTTGGCGCCGAAGCGTTGCAGGACGATGCCGCTTGCGACCTCGCCTTCGCCGTTGAGCTCGGTGATGCCGCGCCGTTCGTCCGGCCCGATCTCGACGCGGGCGACATCCTTCACGCGCAGCGACACGCCGCGGTCGGTCTTCAGCACCACGTTCTCGATGTCGGCGACGCTGCGGACATAGCCGCGGCCGCGCACCATGAACTCGAACTCGGAGAGTTCGACAGTGCGGCCGCCGACATCGGCGTTGCTGGCCTTGACGGCGTCGCGCACCCGATCGAGCGGGATGCCCAACGCCCGCAGCCGATTCGGATCGACCACGATCGAATACTGCTTCACGAAGCCGCCGACGCTGGCGACTTCCGCGACGCCCTCCGCTTTGGAGGCGTCGAAGCGGATCACCCAGTCCTGCAGCGAACGCAACTCGGCGAGCGTCATCTCCCTGGCGACGACGGCGTATTGGTAGACCCAGCCGACACCGGTCGCATCCGGTCCGAGGGTTGGCGTCACACCCGCCGGCAGCCGCTGGGAGGCGGCGTTGAGATATTCGAGTACGCGGCTGCGGGCCCAATAGGGATCGGCGCCGTCCTCGAAGATCACGTAGACGAAGGAGACGCCGAAGAAGGAGAAGCCGCGCACGACTTTCGACTTGGGCACCGTCAGCATTGACGTCGCGAGCGGATAGGTGACCTGGTCCTCGACCACCTGCGGCGCCTGGCCGGGATAATTGGTATAGACGATCACCTGCACGTCGGAGAGGTCGGGGATAGCGTCGAGCGGCAGTGTCTTCAGCGCATAGAGCCCGGCGGCAACGGCAAAGATCGTGCCGACGAAGACGAGCACGAGGTTGCGAGCTGACCAGCCGATGAGGCGAGCGATCATGGCTGTGCCTCCGGCTGTGTCAGGCCGCGCAGCGCCGCCTTCAGATTGCTTTCGGCGTCGATCAGGAAGTTCGCCGCGACGACAACGCGGTCACCCTCCGCGACGCCCTGGCGGATTTCGGTGAAGCCTTCGCCGCGCAAGCCGGTCTTCACGTCGCGCGGTTCGAACCGGCCTTCTCCACGATCAAGGATCACCACCTGCCGCGTGCCGGTGTCGATCAACGCGCTGTCGGGCACGGCAACGACGGGCGCGGCGCCGCCGGAACCGATCTCTACTTCGGCATACATGTTGGGAAGCAGAACGCCGTCCGGGTTCGCGATCTCGATCCGTACCCTCGTGGCGCGTGTCGCTTCGCCGACCTGCGGGTAGATCAGCGACACGCGTCCGGTGAGGCTGCGTCCCGGCAGGCTTCGGACCCGGATCGTCACCGGCGCCCCGATGCGGACCGCACCGAGATCGAACTCGGGCACGTCCGCCAGCACCCAGATGGTCGAGATGTCCGCGAGGCGGAACAGCACGTCGCCCGGGCCTGCCTTCATGCCTTCGACGACATTCCGTTCCAGCACAACGCCATCACGCGGCGCGCGCCATGTCATGGACAATGGCACCTTGCGCGTGCGCTCGATCTCGGCGATCGCCTCAGGCGGCAGCCCAAGATTCTCCAGCCGCTGGCGGGCGCCGCCGAGAGCGGTGTCGCGGCCGCCACTGTTGAGATCGGTAAGGAACTGGGCGCCGGCGGCGGCGATGTTCGGCGAATAGAGTTGAAGGAGCACTTGGCCCTTTGTCACCCGGTCTCCCGTCGTGACGTTCACCACCTCGTTGATGAATGCGTCGCTCCGGGTAGCAACCACGGAGATGCGCCGCTCGTCGAGCTGCACTATTCCCGGCACTCGCACCAGTCTGCCAACGGTCCGCCGAACTACCAGCTCAGATCGCACGCCGGTCCGCTGGAGCTTGCCGAGCGACACCCGCACGACCGAGCCGCCGTCATCCTCGCCGGCGTAGACGGGGATGTAGTCCATCCCCATCGCGTCCTTCTTCGGCGCAGGAGACGTGTCAGGCAGACCCATTGGGTTGCGGTAGTAGAGGATGCGCCGAGGGCTTGCCTGCCTGGTCGTTTCCGCCGTTCCCGCCGGCGTGTCCTCAAAGCTCACGTCCTCGCTGGCGCGAACGGCGCGGAAGGCGCGGCCGTCCGCGGTTTGGCGCGGCATCGCCGAATAGACCGGCTTGCTGTCGGGGTCCTGATAATAAATCACCGTTCCCGTGCCGGTCGGCTCAGCCGCAAGGGTCCCCTCGACACCGAGCCAGTCGCGGAGGCCGGCTACCGGGAGACCCCGGACGCCGGCCCAGTAGCCTCCGACCCCCGCCGCCAGAACGGCGGCGAGGGTGAGGCCCGTGAGGACGATCCGTTTCACGGTACGGCCTTCAGGACCAGCTTGTTCTCAATCGTTCCGGTCTCACCCTGGATCTTGGCGCCGAGCGAAAGCCGCCAGCCGCCAGCCATCATCAAGTTGGTCTTGAAGCGATAGACACCCGGCTCGGTCGACGGCAGAGCCTCGATCGGCGCCGCCATCGTCTCCATGCCGTCAGGCGCCATGTCGATTCGGGTCGCGAAGATGACGGCATCGGGAACTGCCTTACCGGATCGCTTGTCGACGAGCCGGACAGCGACAATGGCGCCGTTGCCCTGCTTGACGTCCATCTGAACGAGCCGAAACTCATAGTCCGTGATGTCGGCACGCGCCGTTGAGAGGGCCGCCACGGAAAGCACGGCCGCGAGCGCCGCCGCAGCGGCGCGCTTCATAGGAAAGGTCGTCATAGTTTGAAAATCCCAGATTCATCGAAGCACCGTGCACATGGCCCGGCGTTGCGCGGCCTATGGCCACGCGCTCTCGGCCGCCCGAGCCTCGCTGGGGCGACACGAGCCCGGCGCGCAAACGCCGGCGATGTTCTAGGTTCGAGGAGGTCGAGCTGGGGGCTCTATCGCGAGCGCGTCGCCCAAGACGTCGCTCGGGCGCATGGCATCGCTCTGATCCCAAAAAATGAAGGCCAGGCTCGAAAGTGTCGGCGTGACCGAGAAGCACTTGGCCATGCACGTCGCCATCAATGGGCAGGTCTTCTGACAGTCCGGAACCGCCGGCTTCTCGTGCGGACAGCAGGGCATGTCGTCCGCCATCTGGGGCATGGACATATCAGAGGCGGCCGCCATCGCGGCGCTCGTCACCGGTGCGGTGAACGGTCCGGCGACGAGCCCCACGATCGCAAGGATCGGGAGCAGCCTGCGGAGCCAAATGCCGACTTTCATGGACCGAACCATGCCATAGGCGCAACGTTCCGGGAAGTCGGCCAGCACGAGGACGCTATGGATACTGGCAGATGAAGCAGAGGCCAACTCGACCGATCCAGCGAAATGCGACGGCCGACCCAGGATCGGCCGGACACCAGGACGCGCTCGTTGGGATCAAGCGTGTTGATCTGCTCCTGGGGAACTCGGCACCGAGAAGGTTGACTCCGAAACTTCGAATCAAATCGTCGCATATCGTTCCCGATTTTCGAATTTGTGAGCTAGGCAAGAATGATTGAACACGATGGAGGATCAGGACCTGGGCCAGGTTGCGATCCATGGAACGTGTGCACAGACGCCTGACTGCGAAAGACTACATCTTGTTTGTCCTCACCCAGCGCAGCACGAGAGCTTCGTCACGTCCTTCCCGAAGCCTTGCGCCGCAAGCTTTAGTGCCTCGACTGTGGTGAGATAGGGAAAGATCGTGGCACCGAGGTCATGAGTGGTCATCCCGAATTTGATCGCCAGCACCATGGTCTGGATGCTGTCGGCGCCTTCTGGTGCGAGGATTTGGGCACCCAGAAGACGGTCGGTCTTCTTATCGGCGACGAGCTTGATCAAACCGCGTGTATCCCTAGCCGCCAGCGCGCGCGGTACCTGGTCGAGCGGTACGATGGATATCTTCGTCTCAAAGCCCCTCGATTTCGCGGCGGCTTCGGTCAGGCCCACGCCCGCAACCTGCGGATCGGTGAACACAACCCAGGGCATCGTCGCATTGTCGTAGGCGAGGCTGTTGCCGTTGAGGGCGTTCAGCGCCGCGAGCTTTGCACCATAGGCCGCCATGTAGACGAACTGGTCACGCCCGGTCACATCGCCGGCAGCATAGATGCCCGATTTAGAAGTGCGCATCCGGTCGTCCACGACGATGCCGCCATGGGACGCCAATTTGACACCGACTTCCGTCAGCCCAAGGCCAATCGTGTTTGGGGTTCGGCCAGTGGTCATCAGGACCTGCTCGGCTGTTAGCGTTTCCGCTTTGCCACTTACGTCAATGGTAAGCACGATTTTCCCATCACGGTGTTCGATGCGGGAATAGGTAAGCCCGGCGCGAACCGTAATGCCTTCATCCGTCAGATACCGGGTCAGTGCCTCGGCTATTTCCGGCTCTGCCTCGGGAACAAGACGCGAGCGCGTAACGAGTGTCACGTTCGTCCCTGCGCGGGCGAACAACTGCGCCAACTCGCAGCCGATGTAGCCACCGCCGACGACCAGAAGCGAGCCAAGCTGCTCGGTGAGATCCAGAGCGGTCGTGCTCGTCAGCCAAGGCACGTCCGCCAGGCCCGGGATATCCGGCGCGGCGGGCGACGAGCCGGTCGCAATGATAACCCTCTCGGCGGCGATGTCGCTGCCGTTGATCGCGACGCCATTCTCGGTGAGGCGCGCCGCGCCCTCGAGATAGGCCACCCCATTATATTCAGGCAAAAGGTCGATGTATTTCATCTGCCGGAGTGTGGTGACCAGATCATCCTTCGCTGCGATCAACTGACGCCAGTCGTTGACATGGGCCTCACCCGCAAGGCCGGGAAAGCGGCTCGCGGCGCGGGCCCCATGCAGGGCTTCTGCTGCGCGGATCATGGTCTTGGAAGGAACGCAGCCAACATTGACGCAGGTGCCGCCAATGGTGCCGTGGCCAATCAGGGCGACACTTGCGCCTTGTTCCGCAGCGGTGATAGCGGCGGAAAATCCTGCAGACCCCGCTCCAATGACGGCAAGATCGTAACGGCTGTTGTTTCGCGGCGTGCAGCAGTCGGACATGAATTTCCTCTATTTCTTGGCTTGGCCAGTAGCGCGGGCGTGGATTGGTCGACGTCGCATGGCGTAGACGGCGAGGCCGATGAAAAAGACCAGTGCCGGCAGCAAGACATAGTCGAGGTGGCCGACGATTGCCGACAGGCCGACCACGCCCGCCAGCACCACAAGCACCGGGGTGAAGCAGCACAGCGCCGCAATCACCGTCCCGATGAGGCCGGCACTGAGGAGTGTCCGGTCGTTCATCTCGTCAGCTTTTCGTCGCGTGCGCGGGATATCCCGCGTTGGTCGAGGCTTGAGCGATGGCGGCAACCGTCGCTTTGGACGGATCGAACGTGACCGTTGCGGTCTTGGCGTCAAAATCGATGGCAACCGATTTAACACCCGCCACGCCTTCCATCGCCTTCTTGACGGTTACCGGACACAAGGCGCAGGTCATGTTCTCGATGGTGAATACCGCCCGCTGAGCGGTTGTGGCGGCCTGCGCCGAGGCCGATAGTGCGGAGGACGGAACCAATTCGCCTATCGACAGTATTCCTGCAACCGCCAGACCGATCGTTGCGGCGGCGGTCTTCATGTTTCGTTTCATGGTTACGTCTCCTAGTAAAAGAGGGGAGCCCACCAGCTGATAGTGACGGCAAGCAAGGTCACGACCGCACCGATCCAGAGGGCAGACTTGGTGATGAGCGAGGATTGAGGGCGGGCGCAGTAGGAGCCTTCCTCGCACGCGGCTTTGGGCTGGAAATAGACACGCCAGAAGCCAAGCCCGATCAGGCCCAGCGTCACAGTCGCCACATAAGGTTTGTAGGGTTCCAGCGCGGTCAGGTTGCCGATCCAGGCGCCGGACACGCCTAGCGTCACCAGCAGCAGCGGCACGACACAGCAGGCGGACGCAAGGATAGCGCCGGCGACGCCGCCCGCTACAAGCCAGCCGTCACGCTGCTTATCAGCGCTGCCGACGCCTGGCGAGCCGACAAGATTCGAGCTGGAACTACGCATTCAAAATCTCCCTTCATTTCGAGTCGAGGACACGTTAAGCTCTGTAGTAACTACAGGCTCAAGAGGTTTTTTTTTCTCATGGTGGATCACGGAATCAGGAGGGGACTGAAACGCGGTGACGTGGCGCGCAGGACAGGCTGCAATCTGGAGACCATCCGCTATTACGAGAAGATCGGCCTCCTTTTGGAGCCGCCGCGCAATGTCAACAGCTATCGGATCTATGACGACGCTCATGTTCGCCGCTTACGCTTCATCCTGCGCGGACGCGAACTTGGCTTTTCGATCGAGGACATCCGTGGCCTTCTCGATTTGGTCGATGGCGGCACGCAGACCTGCGCCGAGGTGAAGACCAGGACCGAGCACCACCTGACCGATGTTCGCACCAAGATCGCGGACCTTCGCCGTATCGAGACCATTCTCGCCAAGACGGCCGCCCAGTGCTCGGGCGATGAGGTGCCGGAGTGTCCCATTCTTGAGGCGCTCGCTTCGTGAAGACGACGTTCACGATCTCTATCGGTGCCGCGCACTGGGGCGGGCTCTCTCCCCACGATTGCAAGGAAGCCTCAATCACAAACGGCTAGTCCTTCGCTGACGGTGGTTGATGCGCACTCTCTCTGTCCCGGCGCGTCTTCGAAAAGCCCCGATCCGTCGCAATGAACCGCTCCAGCATCGGCACGATCAGCTTCACAGGATCGGTGATCGGCCGCCCCTGCTCGCGGCTGAGAGCATCGGCGTAGGCAGCCAAATCCCGGTGAAGTGCTGCGGGGAGTTCCACAGTCACCTTAACCGGCTTGTCGTCGGTAATCGGTCCCAGTTTCAGCTTCGCCATCATGATCCTCCATAGGGTTCGAGTACCAAATCGCGGGTGACGATCACGCGGACCGGGAATCCCGGGCGGATCGTAAGCGTCGGCGCAATGTTGAGCTGGCGGCTGACGATCTGCTGACCGGTCTGACTGACGCTATCTGACGCGCCTTGACGCAGCGCCCGCACGATGTCGCTGTCCTGACCGGACGATCCTGCCTCAGCGCCAACGCTGAGGATGGTGGAGAGCGCGGCGGCCTTGAACAGTTCGCCCCAGTGATAGTTGACACCATCCTCGAGGCCGGCATACCCCTCAGAATCGGCACCGGGTTGGCGCTCAAGCACGATCGAGCGGCCGTTCGGCATGATGAGCCGGTTCCACACCAACAGCACGCGGCGTTGGCCGAAGCCGACACCGTTGTCGTACTGGCCGATGATACGCGTGCCCTGCGGCACGAGCAGGATGCGGCCGGTTGGGCTGTCGTAGATGTTCTCGGTCACCTGGGCGGTGATCTGGCCGGGAAGGTCAGAGCGTATGCCGGTAATCAGCGCCGCCGGGACCACCGCGCCGGCCTGCAGAATGTTCGGCGATGCCGGGGCCGCGACGCGATCCGGGGAGACGGTCCGCCGATCGGCGGCGACGTTGAGGAAGGCAAGCTGACGGTCCTGGGCGGTCGGAGTGGCGGGCTGCGGTGCAAGGCCGAGGCTCGTCAGATCGGGCAGAGGCAGTTGGGGATTGGCGATCGGCGTCGCGCCTGGTGAGGCCGCCGCGGGCGTGGTCGTCCTGGTTTCCGTGGACGCGAACAGCCGCGCTGTCCGCGCCGACTCCAGTTCCTGAAGCCGGCGCTGTTCCTCTGCGCTGAGGCCTGGGCTGGGCGTCGCCATGCCGGGAACCGGGACCGGCTGGCCTCGGGTCTGAGCATCGAGGATCGGGCGGCCGAGATCGCCGGGCAGCGGCGGCCCCAGCACCGGCCCCGTATAGTCACGCGGCAGACCGGCAAGACCATCGGCGGTGGCGCGATTGTCGGTCGAATACAGCTCTTCATTGGGCCGGCCGCCGTCGCGGGTCTGGAGCGCGTAGATCAGCGCGCCGCCGATCCCGAGGCTGGCGACGAGACCGAGACCGGCCAACACCTTCCTCGACAAGCGCGTGACGCGCGGCGCCTCGGCGCGCAGCCGCATTGGCGGCGCGGGCTCGCCGATCAGAGGCTGCTCGACATTGTCCGGTTCAGGCCCTTCCTCTTTCCGGGGATCGATGTCGCTCACAATGCCGGCCTCCCGTCGGTGCGGGTGATGCGCACGCGCTTCTGGCGATCGCCCGCGCCGAAGCGCAGCTCGGCGGCGGCGAAGAGCCGATCGACGATCATGTGGTTGCCGCGGACCCGGTAGTTCACCAGTTCGGAGGTGTTGCCCTCCGGCCCGACGACGAAGAGCGGTGGCATCTCGCCCTGGCCGATGCCGCGTGGAAACTCGATGAACACCTGGCGGCCATCATCGAAGGCGCGGAGCGGTCGCCACGGCGCGCGGTCGCCATCGATCTCGTAGCGGAAATTGACACGGGACAGATCGATGCCGGTGGCGACTGGCTGGGCAGCCTGCGCCTCGGTGTTCTGACGGCGCAGCGCGATGAGCTGATCCTGCGGATATTGCCAGGAGACCGAAGCCATATAGGTGCGCTCGGTCGAGCGCAGCTCCATGTGGTAGGTGCGCAGGTTGGTATTGATGACCAGGTTCGTCATGAGCTCGGCGCGGGTTGGCTTCACCAGGATATGGATCTGTCGCGTCGCGCCCGATCCGCTTTCTGTGTCGCCGATGATCCAACGCACGGTGTCGCCGGCGGCGACGGGTCCGGAGCCAACGAGCTGCTCGCCGGGCTGGAGTGCGATGTCCGTGATCTGCCCGACGGCGGTGTAGACTTGGTAGAGCGCGCCCTGTGTGAACGGATAGACCTGCATCGAGTTGATGAAGCCGTTACGGACGGGCTGGATGCGCGCGGCGGCATTGGCCTGATTGACGCGAGCCGCTGGATCGGTCGGCTCTGGCGCGCTCCGCGTCGTTTCGACCGGCTTCATCTGCCCGGGGAGTGGCAGCGGCCGGGGAAGTTCGACCACGGTGACGGGCGCCGGGGGATCGACCGTCTGAACGGCGGGCGCTGCGTCGTCATAGCTGATCTCGGGCGGCTTCTGCGCCGTGGCGCAGCCGGCGAGCGCGGTTGTCGCGAGGAGAATGATCGGCAGCGCGGCTTTGCGCAAAGCCGGAGAGACGTATGTGTGTGAAGCCGGATTTCCGGCTTTACGGAAAGACGACTTCATTGTCCCAGCTCCCGTGACCAGTTGATGGCGTTGACGTAGATTCCGAGCGGATTGGCGCGGAGTTTTTCGGCGGTGCGCGGCGGCTGCACGACGATGGTGAGGATGGCGGTCCAGCGCGATGTTTCGGCGAGAGCGCCGTCCTGATAGCGCCGCTCGATCCAGGCGACGCGGAAGCTCGTAGGCGACGCGCGGATGACCGACGAGACGTCGACCGAGATCTGTTGCTTGCCGACCTTGGTGAAGGGATCGTTGGCGCGGGCATAATCGTTGAGCGCCATCGCGCCGGCCGAGGTGGTGAACTCGTAGGCGCGCAGCCAGTTCTGCCTGACGATGATGGCGTCGGCCGGGATCGAGCGGACCTGTTCGATGAAGCGTGCGAGATGCCAGGCCATCTGCGGATCGGTCGGCTGATAGTCGGCAATCGCGGGTGCGACGGCCTGCGACTGCCCGAGGCGATCGACCTGCACGACCCAGGGCACGATCGTTCCGCGCGCCGACTGCCAGACAAGCGCGGTGGCGAAGCCCGCCGACAGGATCAACGAGCCGAACGCCATCAAGCGCCAGTTCCTGGCCTGCACGCGGGCCGAGCCGATGCGGTCGTCCCAGACCTGGCCGGCGCGCTGATAAGGCGTCTCGGGTTCGGGGGATTTGCCGTAATGGGTTGCTGGTCGTTTGAAGAGGTTCATCAGCGGTCGCTTTCGGAAAGGTTGATGGAAGAGCCGCCGCCATGGCTGTCACCAGAGCGGACCGCATGCGCGGCGGCCTGGACGCCATGCGTGATGTTCTGAGAGCGCTTCATGCGCTTGGCCCAGTCGGGCGGTCCCTGACGGGAAGAGGCGCTCTGACTGGCGGAGGCGTCGTTGGCGGCCTCCGTCTCGCCACCAATCGTGCCCGCGGTCGAGGAGCCGCCCGTCGCCTCGAAGGCGGATTTGGCGCCGGCAGAGAAGCTCGACTTCATGCTGTCGGCAGCACGCGACGCGGTGCGCTTCAACGGAGAGGCAGCGGCGGAAGCGCCTGCGCGTGCAACGCGACCGAGACCGGAAGCGACGCCCGCCGCACCCGACTGGCCCGCCGAGCCGAGGCTGTAGGCGGTGGACGCTCCGCCCGCGAGGGCAGCCCCACCGCGCGCAGCGGCGGCCGCACCGCCGATCGCCGCCGCGCCGCCGGAAGCAACGGCTCCTACGGTAGCGGCGCCGGCGGCGACCATGCCGCCAGCTGCAAGACCGGTTCCGACGGCCGCACCCGCGCCGAGTTGAGGACCGCCACTCACCAGACCATTGGCAATTCCAGGCCCAAAAATTCCGAGGCCAAGCAGTGTGAGCGCGGCCAGCACGATCGCCATGGCCTGGTCGATGGTCGGCGTTGCGCCTCCAAAGCCGGCGGTGAACTCGGAGAAAAGAGTCGAGCCGATGCCGATGATGACAGCGAGTACCAAGACCTTGATGCCGGACGAGATGACATTGCCCAGCACGCGCTCGGCCATGAAGGCGCTTTTGCCGAAGAGACCGAAGGGAATGAGGACAAAGCCCGCGAGCGTCGTCAGCTTGAACTCGATCAGCGTCACGAAGAGCTGGATCGCGAGGATGAAGAAGGCGAGCAGCACCAGCGCCCAGGCGAGGAACATGCAGGCGATCTGGATGAAGTTCTCGAAGAACGACCAGTAGCCCATCAGGCCGGAGATCGACTCCAGCAGCGGCCGGCCGGCATCGAGGCCGGTTTGCGCAACCTTGCCCGGGCGCAGAAGTTCGGCCGTCGTAAAGCCCGTGCCGGATGCCTTCAGGCCGAGGCCGGCGAAGCTCTCGAAGACGATCCTGGCGAGGTTGTTCCAATTGCCGATGAGGTAGGCGAACACCCCGACGAACAAGGTCTTCTTGACCAGCCGCGCCATGATGTCGTCATCAGCGCCCCAGCTCCAGAACAGGGCGGCGAGCGTCACGTCGATGACGATCAGCGTCGTGGCGATGAACGCGACTTCACCGCTCAGCAGCCCGAAGCCGGAATCGATGTAGCGGGTGAAGACCTCCAGGAAATGGTCGATGACGCCGGTGCCGCCCATGATCTTACCTGACTTCTTCGGGTTGGAGCGGAGCCGCCGGCGCCGGGATGGTCGCCGTCGGGTGCGGCGACTGCGGTGCATCGGGCAACCGCTCGGCGGGGCGGACCCCGGGAGCCAGGAAGCGGCGACGGTTCTCGGCCCAGGCGCGCAGGCAGGAAGGGTCGCGCGGACCGGCCTCGCCGATCCCTGCGCAGCGGATGAGTTCGGCCCGCAGAGGATCGACGCTCTCGGCGCCGGATCGATCGACGCTCTGGTAGATCGGCGCGTCCTCGTGTCTGGTCATCTCGATCGCCGTGGCGGTGACGGCCACGGCGATGAAGACGATGGCGCCGAGGCGGGCGAACATCTTTCCGTCCATGGTCGCGCCCTCAGTTTCCGCTCGGGAACATCCGGGCATTGCCGGGCTGATATCCGGCGCCGGGAGTAAGGAAGCGACGACGCTGCTCGCGGCCCTGATCGGCCGCCGCGGCCTGCTCGGCGGATTGGAGCGCCTGCGCCCGGCCATTGGCCGCGACGACGGCCGTGAGGTCGGCGAGTTGCTGCGCCTGGAGCGCGAGAAGCTGATTGCCGGCCTGCGTCGCCTGAAGAGCACCCGTCGCGCCCTGGCTCTGACCGACCAGCGCCGACATTTGCGTCCGGTTGGTGTCGATGTTGCCGACGACGCCGGCCTGGACGCGCATGGAGTCCTGCAGGCCGCTTACGGTGTTCTGCCAGCGCTCCTTCGCCTGGGCGACGAGCTGCTGTTCGGAAGCCGTCATCGAGGCGTTGCCGTAGGTGGTGCGGAACGCCTGATCGATGTTCTGGACGTCGTAGGCGATCCGCTGGGCCTGCTGGAGGAGCTGCTGTGTCCGATGCACGGACTGCTGAAGCTGCTGGAGCGAGGAGAACGGCAGGTTCGCGAGATTGCGGGCCTGGTTGATCAGCATCGTCGCTTCGTTCTGAAGCGAGGTGATCTGGTTGTTGATCTGCTGCAGTGCGCGGGCCGCTGTCAGCACGTTCTGCGCATAGTTGGTGGGATCGTAGACGATCCATTGCGCCGCGGCCGGAGGTGCGAATATCGGCGTCAGCGCCAGCGGCGCGGCCAGGATGAACAGAGCGAGCCGGGCGGCGCGCGTGCGGGAGCGATAGCGGGTCATGACGATACCTCCTGGCTGGTGGGAATGACGGTCTGGGAGCTGACGTTGGTGAGGTCGGCGATGAGGTCCGCCGCCCAGCCGAGCGAGCATTCGGCGAGCCATTCGTGCAGGAAGCCGTCGCGGCCCGACCGGGCGAACACCTCGGCGATCAGCGCCTGGTGCTGCTTCGACGACGCGGCACAGAACGCCAGCGCAACGTCGGACAGGCCCAGCTCGAACAGCCGGTTGCCGCGTCGTGACTGGCAGTAGTAGTCGCGCTTCGGCATGGCGCGCGCGAGGATCTCGATCTGGCGGTCGTTGAGACCGAAGCGGCGATAGATCGTGGTGATCTGCGGCTCGATCGCGCGTTCGTTCGGCAGCAGCAGACGGGTCTGGCAGCTCTCGATGATCGCGGGCGCGATGGCGGAATTGTCGATGTCGGACAGCGACTGCGTGGCGAAGATGACGCTGGCGTTCTTCTTGCGCAGCGTCTTCAGCCATTCGCGGAGCTGGCCGGCGAAGCCTTCGTCGTCGAGCGCGAGCCAGCCTTCATCGACAATGAGCAATGTCGGCCGGCCGTCGAGCCGGTCCTCGATGCGATGGAACAGATAGGCGAGGACCGCGGGCGCGGCGCCGGTGCCGATCAGGCCCTCGGTCTCGAAGGCTTGCACGGACGCTTCACCCAGATGCTCGGCTTCAGCATCGAGCAGCCGGCCATAGGGCCCGCCGACGCAGTAGGGCCGCAGCGCCTGCTTCAGGTCGTTGGATTGCAGGAGGACGGCGAGGCCGGTGATGGTTCGCTCGTTGACGGGCGCAGAGGACAACGAGGTCAGCGCCGACCAGAGATGCTCCTTGACGTCGGGCGTTACGGCCAAGCCTTCGCGGAGCAGGATCGCGGCGACCCAGTCCGCCGCCCAGGCGCGCTCCTGCACCTCGTGGATTCCGGCCAGCGGCTGAAGCGCGACGGAGGAATCTGATCCTTCCGTCAGGCCGCCGCCGAGGTCGTGCCAGTCGCCGCGCATCGCCAGGGCCGCGGCGCGAATGCTTCCGCCGAAATCGAAGGCGAAAACCTGGCTGCCGGCATAGCGGCGGAACTGCAGCGCCATAAGCGCCAGCAGCACCGACTTGCCGGCGCCGGTCGGGCCGACGACAAGCGTGTGACCGACATCGCCGACATGAAGGGAAAACCGGAACGGGGTGCTTCCCTCGGTCTTGCCATAGAGCAAGGGGGGCGACCCGAAGTGCTCATCCCGTTCCGGCCCCGCCCACACCGCCGAGAGCGGGATCATGTGGGCGAGATTGAGCGTGGAGATCGGCGGTTGCCGAACATTGGCGTAGACGTGGCCGGGCAGTGAGCCGAGCCAGGCGTCCACCGCGTTGATCGTCTCCGGCATCGCCGTGAAATCGCGGCCCTGGACGATCTTCTCGACCAGCCGCAGCTTCTCGGCGGCGATGCGCGGATCCTCGTCCCAGACCGTGATGGTCGCCGTCACATAGGCCTGGCCCGCATAGTCGGCGCCGAGTTCCTGAAGGGCGAGGTCGGCATCCGCCGCCTTGTTGGCCGCGTCGGTGTCCACGAGGACGGAGGCCTCGTTGGTCATCACCTCCTTCAGGATGGCGGCGATCGACTTGCGCTTGGCAAACCATTGCCGCCGGATCTTCGTCAGCAGCTTGGTCGCATCGGTCTTGTCGAGCAGGATGGCGCGTGTCGACCAGCGATAGGGAAAGGCGAGCCGATTGAGATCGTCGAGCAATCCAGGCGTGGTCACTGTGGGAAAGCCGACGATGGTGAGCACGCGCAGGTGCGCCGTTCCCAGTCTCGGCTCCAGACCGCCGGTGAGCGTCTGGTCGGCGATCAGGGCATCGAGATACATCGGCGTCTCGGGAACCCGGACGCGGTGGCGTTTGGTCGAGACGCAGGAATGCAGGTAGGTCAGCGTCTCGCCGTCATCGAGCCAGACGCATTCCGGCATGAAGCCTTCGACGAGCTGCAGCACGCGATCGGTGCGGTCGATGAAGCCGCGCAGGATCTCATGGGCATCGACGCCCGATTGCTCTCGTCCCTCATAGAGCCAGGCTTCGGTGCGCGCGGCGTCCTCGGCCGGCGGCAGATAGAGGAAGGTGAGGAAGTAGCTCGACTCGAAATGCGTGCCCGCTTCCTCGAAATCTGCCTTCCTCTCGGCGTCCAGCAGACCGGACGCTGAATCGGGAAACATGCTGGAGGGATAGGTCGCGGCGGCATGGCGCTGCGCCTCGACGAAGATCGACCAGCCCGAGCCCAGACGCCGGAAGGCGTTGTTGAGGCGGGCGGCGACGGCGACCAACTCGGCCGGCACGGCGGAATCCATATCGGGGCCGCGGAAGCGGGCGGTGCGCTGGAACGAGCCGTCCTTGTTGAGCACAACACTGTCGCCGACCAGGGCAACCCAGGGGAGAAAGTCGGCGAGCCGGGTGTTGCGATTGCGATATTCGGCAAGATTGAGCATCGGTGCGCCTCCTCAGACCGCCAGGTGGCCGGGGATGCGCAGATGGCGGCGCACGACATCGACGAATTGCGGATCGCGCTTGGCCGCCCAGACGGCGGCGAAGTGGCCGATGGCCCAAAGGCCAAGGCCGACCAACCAGAGCCGAAGGCCGAGGCCGAGCGCCGCGGCCAGCGTGCCGTTGAGGATGGCGATCGAGCGCGGTGCGCCGCCGAGCAGGATGTGCTCAGTCAGCGCCCGGTGGACGGGCACGGAGAAGCCGGGCACTTCGGCCGAGAGGTCGACCATGCCGGCCATCAAACGAGCGCCCCGCCGCCGAACGAGAAGAACGACAGGAAGAACGAGCTGGCCGCGAACGCGATCGACAGGCCGAAGACGATCTGGATCAGCCGGCGGAAGCCGCCCGACGTATCACCGAAGGCCAGCGTCAGACCGGTGACGATGATAATGATCACCGCGATGATCTTGGCGACCGGACCTTCGATCGACTGGAGGATCTGCTGGAGCGGTTGTTCCCACGGCATGGACGAGCCCGACGCGTGGGCGGCGGGCGCCACTGCGATCGACAGGAAGGCGACGGAGGCCGCCGTCGCGATGTGACGACTTATGCGAAGCGAGTGACGGATCATGCTGGATCTCCCGATGGTTTGGATGCTGCGTGGGTCATGGCGTAGTCGCCGGTCGGGCCCAGCCCATCGACACGGGCGAGTTCGGCGAGACGGCGTTGAGCGCCGCGGCCGGAAAGCACGGCGACGAGATCGATGGTCTCGGCGATCAGAGCGCGGGGGACCGTGACGACGGCTTCCTGGATGAGTTGCTCGAGGCGACGCACCGCGCCGATCGCGGTGCCGGCGTGGATGGTGCCGATGCCGCCCGGATGCCCGGTGCCCCAGGCCTTCAGCAGGTCGAGGGCTTCAGCGCCGCGAACTTCGCCGATCGGAATCCGGTCTGGGCGGAGCCGCAGGCTGGAGCGCACCAGATCGGAGAGCGAGACCACACCGTCCTTGGTGCGCAGCGCAACGAGATTGGGTGCGGCGCATTGCAGCTCGCGCGTATCCTCGATCAGGACGACGCGATCGTCCGTCTTGGCGACTTCGGCCAGCAGCGCGTTGGTGAGCGTCGTCTTGCCGGTCGAGGTGCCGCCGGCGACGAGGATGTTTTGCCGGGACGCCACGGCATCGCGCAGCGCGTTGGCTTGCGCGCCCGTCATGATGCCGGCGGCGACATAATCGTCCAGGGTGAACACTGCGACGGCGGGCTTGCGGATAGCGAAGGCCGGGGCCGCGACGACGGGCGGCAGCAGGCCCTCGAACCGTTCTCCCGTCTCGGGCAGCTCGGCCGAGACACGGGGGCTACCCGGATGCACCTCGGCGCCGACATGGTGCGCCACCAGGCGCACGATCCGCTCGCCGTCGGCGGCGGAGAGCCGCTCGCCTGTATCGGAGAGCCCCTCGGAAAGACGGTCGATCCAGAGCCGTCCGTCGGGGTTGAGCATCACCTCGACGATCGCGGGATCTTCCAGGAACCGGGCGATGGCGGGGCCAAGGGCGGTGCGCAGCATGCGCGCACCCCGCATGATCGCTTCTGATTTCTGGTGTGCTGCCGCCACGTCGTCCCCGTTCTTTCGCGGGCGCGCACGACGCGCGGCCCTGGATCGGGGATGAGTAAAAGAGCCAGAAATCCGGCCGGTTCAACAAGATTAGATCGTCGTAGTAGCCTAGCGTGCAAATACAGGAGAACGGCGAGATCAGAGTTTGGATTGTTGGCCGATTGCTTAGTCGTCCCCGGAGACGGTTTGGGGAATCGTACGCAGAAACTCTGCTGCCGGCCCCGACAGCTCGTAGGAGGGCCATGCAGCAAACACGTCGATGCTTAGATCTATAGGTTTGACTACTAGGTCTGCGGCAATGGAATTTGAGAGGCCTTCCGGCAAGAAGGCGATTCCGGCGCCCGCCTTTACAAGCGAGAGCTTGGTTCGAAAGCATTCAGTCTCTGCAATGACGCGAAGCTTTATCCCGCATTCGGCGAGGTGTCGGACGACCCGGTGGTCGAAGCGCTCCAAATGAGGGGAACCGCTCAAGACGACGGCTTGGTCTGCGAGGATACTGGGCCCGATTTCTGAAAGCGTGCTCCACGCATGATTATCTGGGACTGCAATGGCGGCAGTTTCCGACCAGATCAGTTCACGATCGATTTCAAGATCCGCACCTGTGTCCAGCGCGATCGCGAGGTCGAGAAGTCCGGTATGAAGGGCTTTGACTTGGTCCTGCGGCGTCATGTCGAAGATGTGGATGCGAACATCTGGCCAGCGGGTCTTGTGGCGCGTCAGCGCGGCCAATGGGAGGAATGCGCCATGAACTGGCGAAGCGTTGCAAAGATCTTCTTCGGTGGGGCCCTCGGCTTCGGATTCGTGGCAATGTTGACCTATTTCGGCGAACACGGGTTCGGCGAGATGGGGCAGACGGCAAGTGGAGCGACCGCCTCGCATGGTGTCACGGCCGCCGCGTCTTCGGCTGCCGCGACGGCCGGCACCCAAGCCGCCGCATGGACCGTCCCCGACATCGAAAAGCTACCCGATGATCCCTGGGGCCGGATGGTGCGGATGGGCCGCGACCTAACCGTTGAAACCTACAAGCATATCGGACCCGAAGCGGCCGATCCCGCGAAGCGTTTCGCCGGCAGCAACATGTCGTGCCAGAGCTGTCACCTCGAAGCGGGAACAAAACAGTATGGGCTGCCCTTCGTCGGCGTCTTTGCCGATTTCCCGCAATATCGAGCGCGCGAGGGCGAAGTCGGAACGCTCGAGGATCGAATCAACGGCTGCATGACCCGCAGTCTCAATGGCCGGCCGTTGCCAGTCGATTCCGATCAGATGAAAGCCTTCGTTGCCTATATCAAGTTTCTCTCAACCGGCCGTCCGATCGGCGGAAAGACGCCGGGGCGCGGCTCTGGCGAGATGCCGGAGTTGACGCGGGCAGCAGAGCCGAAAGCAGGCGCCCAGGTATTCGCCGAGAACTGCGCTGCCTGTCATGGCGCCGACGGTCAGGGCAAGCGGGTGGGGGCCGTTGGCGACGGCAAGGGCTACGAGTTCCCGCCTCTATGGGGAGCGGGCAGCTTCAACGATGGCGCTGGGATGGGGCGGTTGATCTCGGCCGCGAACTTCATTCGCTCTAACATGCCGAACGGCACCACCCACGATCAGCCCTTGCTCACGCCCGAGCAGGCCTGGGATGTCGCGGCCTACGTGGAGTCGATGGACCGGCCGCAAAAGAAAGACGTCGACAAGGATTATCCGGTCGGCTCCGAGAAGGCCGTCGATGCCGGATATGGCCCGTATGTCGATGGGTTCAGCCAAGACCAGCACAAATACGGGCCCTTCCAACCAATCCGCGACAGGCTGAAGGCGCTGAGGCAGGCGGGGGCCGGTGGAAAGAGCAAGCCGGCGGCGCAGTAACAGCTCGATGATAATGAGGACGATACTATGAAACGATCATTCAAGACGTTACTTGTCGCGGCGATGACCTTGTTGGCATGGAGTGCAACGACAGTGAACGCCGCTCCAGCCGGTTACTACACCGACCAGAAGGTCGTCTATCATAATAATGGCGGCGCGCCCGACAATGCTACTTACTTCAAGCGGATGCTGAACAGCATCAATAACCATGTCGAGGCGGTCGGAAAGGATCATGTTGAAATCCGCGTGGTCGATCACGGCGCCGGCGTCGACCTTTTCCAGATGGCGCAGAGCGATAGGGATCTGGCGAAACAAATCGATGCGCTGCGCGAAAAGGGCGTGCGCTTCCTGGTCTGCGCCAACACCTTGAGAGAGCGGAAGCTCGATTGGCACCAGCTATACGGCGTCAAGGAAGACGATATCGTACCGAGTGGCGTTGCGGAACTCGCGCGCCTGCAACAAATGGGATTCGTCTATATCCATCTGTGACAAACGATTCCGAGATCCTGCGGCATCATCCTGTTGTTCGAGAATGATTGCTGACGGAAAAGAACTGAGGTGATTTCCCTCTCGTGATCAGTCATCGACGTCGCGAACGTATCATCGCGACCTGTCTCGCCGAGCTTGGCGGTTATTTCGATGCTCTGGTTTTCTGAAGCTCGGCTGGCTGTTCGGCACTTTCATGAGCGGAAACTCGACAAGGCTTGGTGTTGGGCTGGAGCAAGGGCTGCCCAGGTCCCCGTGCCGGCCAGCCTGATCGGTTTGTTCGTGGTCGGCATTGTCGCCGGTTCATTCATGGGTCATGTCGCCCAGGCACGTCGCCGCCCGGCCGAAGTCGATCGCTCTGCCGGCGGTTTGACCGCGCGTCGAGTGCTGGGTGCGTTCTATGCCAGGCGACCTACAGCACGACGACCTTTGCGCCTGAAGGCACGCGGCCATAAAAATCGATGACGTCCTGGTTCATCATTCGGATGCAGCCGGAGGAGACGGCGTGACCAATACTCCAGGGTTCGGTTGTTCCGTGAATCCGGAATAGCGTGTCCTTGCCGTTCTTGAAGAGATAGAGCGCACGGGCGCCGAGCGGATTTGTCGCTCCACCGTCCATCCCGTCTTCCCATTTCACATATTTCTCAGGCTCGCGCTTGACCATGTCGGGCGTCGGCGTCCAGCGCGGCCACTCGCGCTTGTAGCCGATCTTGGCCGCGCCCTTGAACTCCAATCCTTCACGACCCACGCCGACGCCGTACCGCAACGCCTTGCCGCCTTCCTGCACGAGATAGACGAAGCGGTCCTCGGTATCGACGACGATGGTGCCCGGGGATTGGTCAGTTGGATAATCAACCTGCTGGCGAAGATATTTCGGATCGATCTTGGAAAGGTCGATCGGCGCGACCGGAAACTTCTCGCCTTGGGGCGCGGCATAGCGGGCGACTTCGATCGGATTGACCCTCGGGACAGGCGCAGTCATGGCAAGGCGCGGCTCGGTCGTGGTGCAGGCTGCGAGCAACATGCTGGTGAGAAACAGGGATGGAAGGAGGGAGAGGCTTCTGGATGTCAACATTTGATGGGGGAACTCTTAAGCTTGGTTTTTCGGAAATGATGCGACCGGCGTGACTTCATGGGGCGCTGGTCGTCGTGCTGCCGTCGTCAGCAAGGCCGGGTGATTTGGCGGGCGGAACCGTCCAAAGAGCGCGATCGGTGATGACTACAGATGCGCCTGCGCGTTCTGGAATGGGGCAATAGGACGAGCTCGACGGTCCTGCGATGCAGCCAGTGAGATCCATGGCGAGAAGGACCAGAAGCAGAGTGCCTGGTCTGCAAATCATGGGGCCTCCTGCAGGCGGGCGATGTTGTCGTTCAGCGCTTCGCGGGAGATCTCACCCAGATGTGCGGTCATCAGCGTGCCGTCCCGGCGTAGAAACAACGTCACCGGAATGCCGGGCGTCCCATAATGGCGTGGCAACGACAGGCCCTGATCCAGCAGCACATGGGTGAGCGCCAGCTTCTGCGTGGCGAGGAAGGATTTGATCTGGTCGGGTCCTTCGCCCTGATTGGCGAACAGGAAAGTGACGTCGCTACGCGAAGCCGCGACCTCGGCAAGCAAGGGCATCTCGCGTCGGCATGGCGGACACCATGTCGCCCAGATGTTGACTACGACAGGCTTGCCACCGGTGTCGGCGAACGCCAGCGGCGCGCCATCGAGCTGCTGGAACGCCAGGGTCGGCGCGGGCTGGCCGGCGGTCGCCGCCGTCAGTTGCAGGGTGACGATCCAGACGAAGAGCGAGAGGCCAAGGGTAAAGGCCGCCGCGAGCCCGGTGCGCAGGGGGCGAAGATAGAAGGCCGTCACGAAAACGGCAGTTGCCAGACCCGTCGACATCGAGAAGCCGCCCTGCCAGACGGCGATGACGCGCCAGGGTTCGGCAAGGAAGCTGTCGGCATGAAGGGCGACGTGGCCGAGACGAGCGGCGACCAGGCCGACGATCAGGGCCTGGGTCGACCAGTGTCGGATCCGGCGATCAACGCGAGCCGAGAGGATCGTGGAGACCAGCATGAAGGTGGCGATCGAAAGGATCGCTGCGAGCCGGTCGCCAGAAAACATCAATGGCCCGATTGCGACCGCGTTCACTGGATGCTCTCTGCCTTGCCTGCGGAGGCAAGCAGTGCGTCCACGGTAATGTCGCCGATCAGTCGCGATGCCGGCACTTCCTTGGTCTTCGGATCGACGAAGATCATTGTTGGTGGACCTACGACGCGCAGAAACTTCATCATCATTTGCTGCTCGGGCGTGTTGCCGCTGACGTCGATCTTGACGAGGTTGAAGCCTGCCAGGCGGTCGCGCACGGTGGCGTCCGGAAGGACCGTTCGATCGATCACGGCGCAGGTGACGCACCAGTCGGCCGTGACATAGACGAGGCTTGGCCTACCGGCGCTGGAGGCGACGCGCTGCGACAAGTCCGTCGCATTCGCCACGGCGACAAAGCTTTCCTTTGCGGGTGCGTCCCCGGCACCGTCATTCGATAGGGTCGGGATGTGAACGCCACCAAACTGTCCGCCGACGGAGGCGGCAACGAGAATGAGGCCATAGATCGCGACGCCGATACCGAGCATTTCCGGGCCGACGCGGCAGGTCATGCAGGTCCTGGAGCGGATGAGATCAATTGCGCCGAGCCAGACCCCTGTTCCGATGGCGAGCAGCCCCCAGAGCACGCTTGTGATGGTCGTGGGCACAAAGCGGGCAAGCATGCTGATCGCGAGCCCGAGGAAGACGAGCCCGAAGAGTTCCTTCACCTTGACAAGCCAGCGTCCGGCTTTGGGCATTGCCTGGGGCCCGAATGTGCCGAAGATCATCAACGGGATGCCCTTGCCGATCCCGAGCGCAAAGAGCGACGTGGCGCCAAGCGCGACGTTGCCGGACTGGGCGATATAGAGCAGCGCGCCGGCGAGCGGCGCGGTGACGCAAGGCCCGACGATCAGTGCGGACGTGAATCCGAGCGCAGCCGTGGACGTCAGTGACCCGCGGCTACCTTGTCCAACTGTGCCGAGGGCAGTCACCCAGCGCGATGGAAACTGCAGCTCGTAGAGCCCGAACATCGAGAGCGCGAGCGCGACGAACAGGATCGCGACAGCCCCGACGGCAAGCGGCGACTGCAGAACCATATGGAGATTCTGTCCTGACCATGCGGCGGCGATCCCGAGCAGGCCAAAGGCCGAAGACATCGCGAGGACATAGACACCGGAGAGCGTGAAGCCTCGCAGCGGCGTGACGCGTTCCCCCGCCCGGGCGATTGCGCCCGCCAGGATCGGGTACATCGGAAAGACGCACGGCGTGAACGCGAGGGCGATGCCGAACACGAGAAAGCTGCCGAGCACGAACAGGACGCCGCCGTCCTTCAGCAGAGATGCGATCAGTCCGCCGTTCTCGTCGGCGGCAAGCGTGATCCCGAGTGCCTGGGTCGTCTCAGCCGACGGCGGCGCCTGCCATTCGCCAGCTGCCGCAGTCTCAGGCCTCGCGCGCTCATCAGTCAGTGCCAGCGATATTGGATCGACATGCCGCGTGATCGGGGGATAGCAGATGCCGCCTTCCTGGCAGCCTTGATAGGTGACCAGCAGTTTGTCGGCGTCGGCCGGTATGGCGTCCCTCAAGACCGTGGTTGCGACTTCATCATGATAGATTTCAGTCGGGCCGAAGGTTGGATCATCCTTCGACATGCCGTGCCCGACGAGCGGAGCCGGCATGTCCGCTCCGCCGACCGTCACCTTGATCCGGTCGCGGTACAGGTAGTAGCCGGGCGCGATCGTCCATTTGAAGGTGACGGCGTCATTCGGCTGTCGGGAGATTGACAGATGGAAGGCCTGATCTGCCGGCAACGGCATGACTTGTGCTCGACCCTGCCCGGGAAACAGCACCAGCAGGAAGAGCAGCAGGAAAGGTGTGGTCAGCGGTTGGACGAATCTGGCGATCAAGGACAGGCTCCGGAATATACGCGAGGGGCGGCTATCCGGAGGCGTCGGCTCTGTGGCTTAAGGCAGGCTTAAGTGGCGGAGCCATAGAGCGCTGATCGGCTGCTAACGCCAGAAAGGCTAGTGACGAGGGCCGCACTATGGGTCCTGACCTTCCGCTTTATGCGCCTCGGACGGGAGGGGGCCTACGTCGTCAGGGACTTCTCGTAGAAAGCTCTGGCCCTTCTGAAGTCTTTTGCCGAGCGTTTCGACGAAGCCTTCGAAGCGCTCGCGACCCTTGATCTGAGCCGAGGCCTGTGCGTCGCCCGGCAATGGCGGTGTGATCGTGAGCCAGAAGCGGACGAAGAGCGCCAGCGTCTCGGCCGTGACGCCGAGATCGCGCTCGATCCGTTGGGCCTGGCGGGAGAGCCGATCCATCCGGCGGGTGAAGGCGGCTTCGCGCCGATCGGCGGCATCGGGCGACAGGAACGACGCCACGGCTGCCTCGACGATGGCCGATCGCGGGATCTTCTTGCGTTCCGACAGCTCGTTGATCCGGGTGATCATCTCGACGGGCAAGGTGAGGTTCAGGCGGTCCCGCATCGCCGTCTCCTAGAGGACCATGCCGTCATTGGGATCGAGCGAGACCTGACGCGCGACGCCCGTCATCTGGCGGCGCAGCGCCTGACGCTGGCGGGCGACGTCCTCGGGCTCCTCGTCGAGCAAAACCGCGAACTCCTCCGCCGGCGTCTGGTCGGTCGTCTCCTTGACGATGGCGACATGATCGGGAAGCTCGGGTTCCCGGCGCAGGCCGCCATTGGCCTGGTCGCCCTCTGTCTTCTCCATCTCGGCCAGCAGCGCCGCGTCGGGTCTCTGTGGGGAGAGCGTCGACCAACCGTCAGCGCGGGACGTGCGCCCGGATTTCTGCGGATCGGGAGGCGACAGCACCCGTTCCTTGAACCGGGCATCTTCGTAGTAGCGTGCCTTCTTCGCTCGGATCGGCGCGGTGCCGGCGACCATGACGATCTCGTCGGTGGGCGGGAGTTGCATCACCTCGCCGGGGGTAAGCAGCGGGCGGGCGGTTTCGGAGTGTGAGACCATGAGGTGGCCGAGCCAAGGCGACAGGCGGTGTCCGGCATAGTTCTTCATCGCCTTCATCTCGGTCGCGGTGCCGAGCGCATCGGAAACACGCTTCGCCGTTCGCTCGTCATTGGTCGCGAAGCTGACCCGGACATGGCAGTTGTCGAGGATCGAGTTGTTCGCCCCGTAAGCCTTCTCGATCTGGTTCAGCGACTGCGCGATCAGGAAACTCTTGATTCCGTAGCCCGCCATGAAGGCGAGTGCGGACTCGAAGAAGTCGAGGCGGCCGAGCGCCGGAAACTCGTCGAGCATCATCAGCACGCGATGCTTGCGCTCCTTCGCATGCAGGTCCTCGGTCAGGCGCCGGCCGATCTGGTTGAGCACCAGACGGATGAGCGGCTTGGTTCGCGAGATGTCGGACGGCGGCACCACGAGGTAGAGCGTCGCCGGGCGCGGATCGGCGATGAGATCGGCGATGCGCCAGTCGCAGCGCCGCGTCACCTTTGCGACGACGGGATCGCGATAGAGGCCGAGAAACGACATGGCGGTCGAGAGCACGCCGGAGCGCTCGTTGTCGGATTTGTTCAGCAGCTCGCGCGCCGTGGACGCGACGACGGGGTGCGGCCCTGCTTTGCCGAGATGCGGCGTGGTCATCATCGCCTTCAGCGTCGTCTCGATCGGCTGCTTCGGATCCGAGAGGAAGCCGGCGACACCGGCGAGCGTCTTGTCCGCTTCGGCGTAAAGGACATGCAGGATCGCGCCGACCAGCAGCGAGTGGCTGGTCTTCTCCCAGTGATTGCGCTTGTCGAGCGAACCTTCCGGGTCGACCAGCACGTCGGCGACGTTCTGGACGTCACGGACTTCCCAATCGCCGCGGCGCACCTCGAGCAGCGGATTGTACGCAGCGGACTTTGGATTGGTCGGATCGAACAGCAGCACGCGGCCATGCTTCGCCCGGAAGCCGGCGGTGAGTTGCCAGTTCTCGCCCTTGATGTCGTGGACGATGGCCGAACCCGGCCAGGTCAGCAGCGACGGCACGACCAGGCCGACGCCCTTGCCGGAGCGTGTCGGCGCGAAGCACAGCACATGCTCGGGCCCGTCGTGTCGGAGGTAGTCGCGCTCCAGCTTGCCCAGCACCACGCCATCCGGGCCGAGCAGCCCGGCCGCCTTCACCTCTCCCTTCTCGGCCCAGCGCGCCGAGCCGTAGGTCTCGGCGTTCTTCGCTTCTCGCGCGCGCCAGACCGACATGCCGATGGCGACCGCGATCGAGACGAAGCCGCCCGACGCGGCGATGAAGGCGCCCTTGGTGAAAATCTCCGGCGCATAGGCGTCGTAGGAGAACCACCAGGCGAAGAAGGCAGGGGGGAAGTAGATCGGCATTCCGAATAGCCTGAACCACGGCGCTCCAAGCTGCGCCTGAAAGCCAAGCTGCCAGGCGACATACTGCGTCGCCGACCAGGTCGTGATCAGTACGATCAGGAAGACGATGGTGATCTGGCTCCAGAGGATTTTGGTCGCGGACATGCGCTGCTTCCTTGTCTTCTTGTTCGTGGCTAGAGGCCAAGGTCGCGCTTGCGCCCGAGGCTCCACTCGATGCCGCCGCCATCGCGGGCGACGCCGGCGACGTGCTGGCCGAGTTTGCGTTCGATCTCGCGCGACCAGGGCATGAGCTGGAAGCCGAGCCCGTTGTCGATCATGGCGAAGCGGCCCGAGGAGAGCGTCAGGTGCTGGCGATAGGTGCCCGAGACATGCTCGCCGGTTGCGGCCTTCACATGGGGCAGGCCCGTCTGGGCCGACAGCTTCTCGCCCACGGCGTCCAGCTCGCGGCGGCGCAGCGTGCTGAGCAAATCGCGCTGGAGGATGATGCGCTGACCCTGGCGGCGGGCGAGGCCCTCGTCAGCGAGATGTTCGGCGCGGGCGTGCATGGCGTCGCGCGCCTCGCGGCCGAACCCGGCAAAAGAGAGCGGCATCTGTTCGCGCTCAACCAGACGGTGGTCGAGCCAGGTGGCGCCTGGCGCGGTGACTTGAGCGCGAAGATCGAGGTCGGAACGGGTGGCGAGTACAAGCGTCGGCCGCTGGTCCTCTGGTCCGCCGAAGCGCCGAACCTCGACAATGCCGCCGAGCGGTGGCGCATGCTCGAAGGCTTCGATGCCGCGGAAGCGGACATGGTGGGCGCGGCCGTCGGTGCCGTCGATGACGGCATAGGCTTCGCCGGTCAGCTCGTCGTGGAGACCCTTATCGACCAGCCGGCCGATGATCGGCGAGCCGGCGCCGTCCTCGATGACATAGTCGGCGACACCGCGATCCTGGCCGCGCTCGGTGAAGGCGCGGTGCATGGTCTTGATGATGTCGCCGCGCATGCCGAGATCGCGAAGGTGGCGTTCGGCTTCCAGCCCGACCATCCATTCGCCGGGACCGGCCGAAGCGGCGAGCCCCATCTTTTCCAGATGCTGAAGGCGGCCGATCATCAGCCGGCGGGTCTCGGGATCGGCGGGGCCGTCTGACCCAGGGCGAAGGTCGATGGCGCCGACGTCGTCGGCGTGGCCGCGGATCTCGACATCGAGTCGCGTCCAGCGTTCCGCGGTGACTTCCTTCTCCAGAGCATTGCGGATTTCATGCTCGGGCTTCGGGCCAAGCTCGATCGACACCAGATCCTCGGCGCGCGAGCGAAGGCCCCGGCTGATGTAGTCGCGCGAGATCACGAGATCGGCGCCGGTCTCGTCCACGCCGCGCACGAGCAGATGGACGTGGGGGTTATCGGTGTTCCAGTGATCGACGGCGACCCAGTCGAGCCGCGTCCCCAGATCGGCTTCCATCTGCAGTGCGAGGTCGCGCGTGAAGGCCTTGAGGTCGGTCATCTCGCCGGCGTCCTCGGGCGAGACGATGAGCCGGAAATGATGCCGGTCGTCCTTGCAGCGATCGGCAAAGGCGAGGTCGTCGGCGCGAGCGGAGCCGGCGTCGAACATGACGCCCTTTTCTCCGTCCCGGCTGACGCCCTCGCGCTTGAGATAGGAGAGATGCGCTGACAGCGGCGCGGAGCGGAAGGACCGGCCCTGGTGACGCACGACGCGCGCCTTGACGACAACGCGGCGGGACGATGAGAACAGGCGGCTGCGGCTGAAACTGCCGCGTCCCCGGCCGAAGGTCGATCGGCCATAGCCGGAAGCGCGTCTGCCTGACGCCGGCACGCCGGTATGGCCCGCCTTCTTCGCGGCCCGCAGCACCTGGTTGAGGAAGCTCTTCGCCTTCGGTGCGCGTGTGGTTTTGATGCGCCCTGGCCGGACACGAAAATCGCTGTCGCCCTCGCTCATATTGAGGCTCCGGGCAGTGGCAATTCAGGCCCGTGCATACGGAAGCCTTGAAATCCTTCGCAAAAACCGGGCTTCATGCCCGCGACCGACCGCCATGCACGCCAAAACGCAAGCCTCTTCAGAGGCTTACAGCGTTTCGGGCATGCGCTTTTATCTCGCCGTCTGTTGGTCGTGTTTCCCTGCCAGCCCCATCCTTCCGCCCAACCTGACCGGAAGTCCGCCACACCGCGCCAAAGTGCGAATGCCGTCATTGCGGCTCTCCCGCACGATTGCGGGCGACGAACAGGCCGCCGGACTGCGCGACCACCGCGGAGACATCGCGCGCGGTCGGTGCTGCCGGAGCATCGTCCCGATTGCCGCCGCGCTGCACAGGCTCGGCCGCCGATGTGCGCTCGGATTGCGCGATGAACAGCGGCGCGCGAGTCCAGGCTTGCGGATCGGCGGCGGCAACGACGGTCGCCGGAGCGGTCAGTTCACCGCCGCCGAAGATAGGGAGGAGGGCGGCTACATAGGCGCGCGTCTCGGCGGGCAAGGGACGGCCGGCGAGATAGTCTTCATATCGGCCGGGTCCCGCATTGTAGGCGGCGAGAAAGCCGGGCGAGCCGTACCGATCGTGCATCTCGCGCAGATACGCCGCGCCCGCCAGGATGTTGTCGCGCGGATTGAAGGGATCAGTTCCGAGCGAATATCGCGCGCGCAGACCCGCCCAGGTGTCGGGCATGATCTGCATCAGGCCCATCGCGCCCCTCAGTGAGACGGCGCGCACCTCATTCGCGCTTTCGACGCGCATGACGGCCCTGATCCAGGCCGCCGGAATGCCGAAGCGCTGTGCCGCTTCCGCGATGTGAGCGGCATAGGGATCGGCCGGAGCGGGGCGTTCGACCGGCGCGCTCTGCGCCAGGGTGACGGCCGATGGTGCGCCGATGAGAAGCAGGCCGGAAAGGAGAAGGGCGCCTGCATGCCGGGCGGCGCGACGACGCCCGGCAGCGGTGACTTGAGGACCTGATGGGGATGGCCAGCGCATCGGCTCAATCCCGATCGCCGCGCTTGGGCGGGCGGTTCCAGTGCAGGCCCCAGGCGGTCTTGTCGTCGCCGGACTGGAACAGGTTGGCGCGGATCGGTTGCACGAAGACGGGATCGTCGAGCTGCAACGAGACGTAGTCACCGGCGCGTTCGCCGGTGCGCTTCCAACCGGCGCCGACCTCCGGTCCGTCCTCGTCGTGGAGGTGGATACGATAGTCAGGCGCGTTCTCCGCGTCGGACGGCTCGGCCGGAACGACCGTCAGTTCGATGTCGAGCGAGAGGGTGCGGATACGGCCGGAATAGCCCGATTTCGTGCGGGTGAATTCTCCAATCTGGGGCATGCGAAGGCTCCTTTGCTGTGCGGTGGAGGACGGGATGGACGCGCGCGTCACCGCGTTGGCGCGCGCCATTCGAAGCGGCCGTTGCCGTCTTCATCGGTGTAGAGAGGCGTCGCCCGGCCGATGATCGTGTCGGTCGAGACGGGTCCGAAGTAGCGGCCGTCAAGGCTGTCGCGGACCTGCCAGTTCATGAGGAAGATCTCGCCCACGGCGATGAGGCGGCAGCCTTGCCAGCTCGGCAGGGCGCGGCCCGAGCGGTCGCGATCAAGCGCCTCGGCCATGTCGATGCCATCGACCGAGATCGTGCGGCCCGTGCGACAGACGCGTTGCCCGGCAACGCCGGCGACGCGCTTCATCAAAGGCACGCCACGCGGCAGGTAACCGCGCTCGGCCAGGAAGGTCGCGAGCGGTTCGGGCGCGTCGACGGCGACGAGGTCGGTGACCTCCGGGAGATGGTCGGGATCGATCATGTAAAGCCCGATCGGCACGCTCGCGGACGCGTTCCAAATCAGCTTGAGCGGCAGCGGAAGGACGGCCGCCATGACGATGCCCATCGCCGCGAAATACGTCGCCATGACGTAGCCGAAGCGGCTCATGGCTCGGCCCTCCGGCGCAGCAGGAAGGCCCGATGCTGCTCGGCGCTGTAGACGCGCGGTGCCTCGCCAGCGGTCAGGCGGTTGTGGATGTGCCGCCAGTGATCGGGCGACACATCGACCGGATCGACGCCGATCGCCTCGATCGCGTCGATGGCCTGCAGCACGCGCTCGACCTTGGGCCAGCCTTCGATCTTCAGCAGGATGTCGCCGCCAGGCCGCACGAAGGGCAGCGTCTGGAACGGCTCGCCGGCGCCAACGGCGCGCACGATGTCGATGCGCGAGATGATCGTTCCGAACTCGTTCGCCGCCCAGCGGACGAAGGCGAAAGTGCTGTTTGGCGGAAAGCCCAGGACGCGGCGGCGGCGATCGAGGATCTGCTCGTAGCTGTCGTGGCCGAACCGGATCCAGTTCTCGATTTTCTTCTCGATCCAGGTCAGTTCGACGAGTGTCGTGGAGGGCGGCGGGCTGGCCGGCGCAGCGCCGCCGCGCACGCGGGGGGCCGCGGCGCTGGTCATGACGGGTCTCCTTCGGTGCTGGAAAATTCGCGCGCGAGCAGGTCGCGCAGCATCTCGGCGACGGTGACGCCGCGCTGGAAGGCGGCGATCTTGATGCGCCCGCGCAGCTCCGACGTGACGTCGATGGTCAGCCGGGCGGTGTACCCGCCATCGGCCGACCCGCGCGCCGACGGCGTGTCGGACGCCTTGATCCAGCTCTCGGGATTGGCGGGGCGCGTGGCGAAACTGCGCTTCGGGGATCGCTCGGTCATGGCGCGATCCTTTCGATCTCGGCGCAGAGCGCGGCAATCTCGCGAGCGGCGGGGCTGTCTTCGTCCACTTCGGAAACCAGCCGGCCGGATTGCGCCGCGTCCGCGAAGGCCACACGCTGGCCGATGGTGGCGCCCAGCACCGGCGGGTCGTGATCGGCAAGGGTCTCGGCCGTCGCGCGGGCAATGACGGTGCGCGCGCCGCAGCGGTTCAGGACGAAGCGGGCGGCGAGCTCCGGGCGATAGATGCGCGCCTCGCCGAGCAGCGACAGCATCTCGGCCGAGGCCCAGCCGTCGAATGGCGATGGCTGCACCGGGATCAGCACCGGGTCGGCGGCGAACAGCGCCGAGCGCATCAGCCCGGCGACACGCGGCGGCCCGTCGATGACGATGTGATCGACATCGCGCGCCAGCTCCGGGGCCTCGCGATGCAGCGTGTCGCGCGCCAGGCCGACGACGCCGAAGAGCCTCGGAAGCGCCTCGCGAGCGCGCTGCTGCGACCAGTCGAGCGCCGAGCCCTGCGGGTCCGCGTCGATCAGCGTGACGCGCCTTCCTCTGGCGGCCCATTCGCCTGCGAGATGCAGGGCCAGCGTCGTCTTGCCGACGCCGCCTTTCTGATTAAGAAGCGCGACGATCATTCCGCCTCTCCCGATGCTGGATCGAGAGACAGGCGCGGTGGGCTTTCAGGACGGCCGACGACGTTTTCCACATCGCGCGCGCGTCTTCTAAAGTTAGATTCTTGGTTAGACTCTAAGTTAAGGGCGCGATTCCGGTTTTGTTTTCCGTGGCTTATGCCCTGTTTGGGTTCCCGATAGCACGTGCCAGCGGTTCCCGATGGCACGATAGTCCGGGTTCCCGATAGCACGAGGCCGTCCACAGCTTGTCCACAGGGTGCCGACGGCTCGAAGGCGAGCAGCACGCGGCCGCCGATTTCGACTTCGATGAACAGCATGTAGCCGGGCAGCGGCTGGCGACGGATGATGTCGCGCAGCTCGAAGGCGAAGCGCTTGAACGGAGAGAGGCTGCCCGATTTCTGGTGGAGATGATGGAAGTCGAAGCGCCAACCGTTGCGTTGCTTGCCGCCATGCTTGCGCACCAGGCGATAGAGCCAGCGGTCGAGGCCACCGGTGAGATCGAAATAGGCCCGGTCGATCGTCAGCACGAGCGCGTCGTCGAGGACGGCGCGATAGAACCAGTCGGGAACGATCAGCTCGAGGCCGGCCGGTCTGCCGTTGCGGTCGGTGCGCTCCTGCCATTCGTTGATCCAGGAAAAGCGATGCCGGCGCCCTTCTGCCGGCTGGCGGATCGAGGTGGCGACGGTGGTCGACTGAAGCCGGTCCAGGGCGGCCTTCAGCCGCTGGTAGTCACGCAGGCTGACGCCGCGGCCGATGAAGTTCAAAATCTCATAGGGCGTCGCCGCCATCAGGCGCGAAGTGCGCAAGCCGGCGTCGCGCGCCTCGACGATCTGGCTTGCCGCCCAGATCAGGATGTCGGCATCCCAGATGGTGGCCATGCCATGATCGGGCACCGCCTCGACGCGGATCGACACGTCGCCGGCGACGAAGTCGATCGGCGCGGTGCGATGGGATTTGGAGAGGGAGAAGAACGGATAGGCCATGAGATCCTGCGCGTCGCGCGGGGCGAAGTCGCCGGGGAGCGCGTGGAACAGATCGAGCTGTCCGCGCTCCGAGACTGGGCGATCTCGCGCCGACATTGAGAGGGAGCCCGACGCGGTCAGCGCGCGTAGCGGCCGGTGCGCGCGGGCGGCGCGGGATCATGACGCTTGGCGGGAAGCAGCGTGCCGCGCGGATCGGAGGTCGAGGTGACGGCGCCGCGTTCGGTCCAGGCCTGCAGGTCATCGACGGCGTAGACGACACGGCCGCCGAGCTTGCGATAGGAGGGGCCGGTCCCGTAGGTGCGGTGCTTCTCCAAGGTGCGGGCGGACAAGCCCAGGAAGTGCGCGGCTTCCTTGGTGCGTAGAAAGCGCGGCGGCAATGCGCTGAGATTGGGCGTCATGATCGGGCCTCCGTGGTGTCCGTGGGGGCCGCTGGCGTTCAGCGGCTGACGAAGGCCACGATGGCGAAGGGAAACCGCGTAGATGGAGTGGGGAGTTGGGGGGTGCTGAATTCCCACACCGCCATTCGCGTATGCTCCGGCTATGGTCGGCGACGATGACGAAGCAGTTTGCGATAGCCGCCCGTGATCATGGCGAGGCCATCCTTGATCAGGTCCATGGTTGCGTAGCGTTCCGGCGCGTTCTGCCAGTCGTCGCGCCGGATGGGCTTGAGCCGGAAGAGTACCTGGGCGATCTCGAGTTGGCTTGCGCCAACGCGGTGACCGTCGACCGCCTGCAACATGCGACGCGCGCGGGCCAGCTGCTGACGCGTGAGGCGCGTGTCGGGTGGAATGGCGCGGCCGTGCAGGGACGCCAGAAGCCGGGCGACCGCCTCCAAGCGATCGAAGCCCTCGATCCCGAGCGGGATCACGGCCACGAGTGGCTGGTCGGCCGATCCGTCAGCGGGAAGCGCCAGGTGCAGGCGTTGCCCGTTGCTCAAATCGTGCAGGACGTGGAGGCCGTGATCGGTTGACTCATCCAGCGGTTGTTCGGGCAGCGCGAGGGGCGCGCTACCGGCGGCAATGGATGCCGGCGCCGGCGTTAGTATGACCGATCCGGTGTCTTCTTGCGGAAGCCAGAACACTCGCGCCTCGGTCGACTTCAGAGCTGGGGCAACAAGGAAATCGCAACCCCCATTGTCGACCAGGGCGCTCGATCACCGACGCAGACTCGCTCGGAGCGCTGCTGAACTCTGCATAGTCGCGCTGGTAATCCTCGTTTCGCCGCAACCATTCCCAGCCGATGTCGGGGGCAGTGAGTTGATCGACGTAATCGTAGTCTGATGACGATCGCCACCGGGATGTATCGGGCGACATCGAAATCCTCCTGGCTCGCATTATTCGTGCGTTTTGAGCCGGATACGATTCCCAGTTGAGCGATGCGAAGGAAGTCCCTGGCCCGGCAACAGGTGTTGCCGCGGCGGCATCACCACGGCTCAGTGCCGGTAGCCTTCGCGCACCAGCTCGCGATAGCCGTGGGTGGTCATCCAGCGGGCACGGGCGAGATGGGTGTCATGAACATGTTGGGCGCGCTGGGGGTCGCGGTCGGGATCGAGACCGAAGAGAATCTCGACCGCTTCGCGCCAGTCAGCTCCATCGGTGGCCGCATCAAGCAGGCGCAGATAGAGCTTCATGTGCTCGCGATCATAGGTCGTGAGCACCGCGCTCTCCGGCGGCTGGTCTAGAAAATCTGTCTGCGTCACAACGATCCTCTAGAATCATTTTAATCCATTCCGGAGCTATTTGTTAACCACATCCCGGTTGCACCGCAGCAAAAGCTACGCTGCAGACGGCGACGATCAAAGCGTGCCGCTTTCTTGCCCTTTGGGGTGTTACCGCTTGTCGGCTTTTCCACGGACCACCATCACGCCTTCGCCCTGGTCGGTGGTCAGAAGGAGAATGCCATGGCCTTCAAGCGCCCGCCGGACCTGATCGCGCGTGGTCTCATACACCTCGAGGCCGCTCGCGGATTCGAGGCGTTTCAGCGCGGTCAGTGATACCTGGGCCTTGTCAGCGAGCGTCTCCTGGTTCCATCCGAGCAACGCGCGTGCGGCCCGTGATTGTCGGGCGGTGATCATGCATGATCACCTCCCACCGACACGAACCAACACGCTAGAACTACGACTATAATAGTCGTTCTAGGAGGCTAAGGCCAGCTTTAAGAGCCTCCGGGACCAACGCTTGCGTCCGTCCTGCGCGAACTGATCCGGTCGTCGGCATAGCCGAAGGCCCCGGCCTTCCGGCCGGGGCCTTGCGCGGGACCTCAGTCGCCGCGCCGCCCGTTGGGGCGGGACCAGATCAGCGAGAAGGTGTCGCCTTCCTCGTCGTCGAAGAGGTTGGCGTAGATCGGGGCGTTGAAGCTCGGATCGTCGAGCTTGAGGCCCAGATAGTCGCGGCCCTCGTTGGAGCGCTTGGACCAGGCGGCGCCGATCTCGGCGCGGCCGACCAGGACCCGGTGGCTGGGGGCGTTCTCGCCGGTGGCGCGCTGGTCGGGGACGATGCGCACGTTCTTGGCCTGGACGCTGAGGGTGACGATTTCGCCGGTGAACTCGTTCGAGCCGGTCTTCTTGAAGGTGCCGATGGTCGCCATTGTAAGTCTCCGTTTTCCGTTTCCGAGCCCGCAGCATTGCGGCCTCGATGGCGATCGGCAGGCCGGAGGCGATCGACGGCGCACCCCGAAGGGGCTTGACAGCTAAGGAGGGCTTTCTTGCCTCGCGAGGAATGACGGCTTCAGCCGGCAGGGGAAGAAAGTTTGACGCGGCTGTTGCGTCATAGGCGATCGAGGCGCAGCCGACCTTCGGCCAGATCAGGCCATTGAAGAGGCCGCTTGGAGCGGTCGAGGCACGGTCAGACAACGGAGAAGATGGCGGCCGTCCCGCATCGGCAAGCCGGCGTCGCAGCCATGGTCACCGGCTTCGTCTCCTCCCTGCAGGCCCACGCTGTTGCATCCTGGCCCTCCACCGCCTTCAGGGAGATCGCCGCGCCGGGTGTTCGGTGTGCCGCCGAGACATGGTCCTGCCACGGCAGCGCTCCAACGAAGACCGCTTCTTGGGGTCGAGCGTCGATCCGCGCCGCGCGCTTCCATCGCGACAGCGTGAGACGACGAGGAGCCACCCGCCCATGCTGATCTGGCCCTCTCAATGGCGATGACGAAGATTAGGCCCGCGCGAGATCCCGGCCGGACGGGCCCGGGGCCGCCGCCATTCCTGCGACCCGCGCGAAGGCGGTGATGCCGACCGCGACTGCGCCGATGACGGAGAAGGTGATCTGCCATGCGTCGGAAGGCATGATGTGCTTCACGATGCCATGGGTCGCATGGAAGCCGGCGATCGCCGCCGGCGCGACGAAGGCGGCGGCCAGAATCAGCTTCAGCCACATCGGCCGTGCGAGGGTGATCAGCAGATGTCCGGCCGCCAGCGTGATGGCGGCCGCGACGGCGCCGACCAAGATGGCGCCGGGAATGCCGGCGCCCGTGCCGTATGCCCAAGCGCCCGCGGTCACGCCGACGAATGCCGGCAACGCGAACACGGCCAGCGTGAACAGCAGCCAGCAAAGCAGGCCTATCGCTGCGAGGGATGCAAGTATTGCGAGGATGATCATGGTGGTGGCCTCCGTAAGGACAAGATCTGACGGTCGCGCCTTCCACCACCACCACGGCGCACCCGAAATATAGCGCAAGACCGACGGCGCCGGGAGCGGAAATCTTCGACGATTTCCGCAGGACCAGGCGGCTCGCCCCGGTCAGGGGGCGAAGGGATCGATCTCGTGATTATGCGCAGGTGTGCATAAGCATGATTATGATCCGTGGGAGATTATGAGCAGCTCAGACTGAGGAAGCCGGATTCACGCAGCTCGACCGAGATCGGGCTGCGCATAATTATAGCGATTGCAGGAAGGCCATGAGTTGGTCCGGCGGGCGATACCGCGTTGGCGCAGTGACGATCGGCTGGAGCCGACTCAATGCCTGCTCCTTCATGGCGAGATCCGCCTCCATGTAAATGTGTGTCGTGCTCGGATGCTCATGGCCTAACCACAGCGCGATGACCGTGATGTCCACGCCTGATTGCAATAGGTGCATTGCCGTGGTGTGGCGGATGGTGTGAGGCGAGATCGGCCGGTCGGCAAGAGCCGGAAGCGTGCACGCCGCCTGGGCAACTGCCTGCCCTAGCCGCTGAGTCACGCTCGATCGCGACAGTCGTTGGCCACGCCCACTTGGGAACAGATGCGCCCGAGGGCTGGCATCTGTCAGGCGGGGTAGCCAGTGCCGGATCATGGCCGCGGTCGACTTCCACAGCGGCACGCTTCGGCGCTTTCTGCCTTTGCCGTGCAGGTGCGCGACCGGTGAGACATCGAGCACCACATCGCCGACCTTGAGGTCGATCGCCTCAGAGACCCTGGCACCAGTGTTGTACAAGAGCGTGAACAGGGCTTGATCGCGCCGGCCCGCCCATGTCGTGCAGTCGGGGGCTGCTATGATCGCCTCCATCTCGGGGCGGGTCAGGAAGCCGAGCACGGCTCTGTCGTGACGCTTCTGCGGAACGGCCAGGCTGCGCTCGATGACCGCGAGCGCGGTCAAGTCTTGGTGAGCGGCATACTTTAGGAACGATCGGATGGCTGACAGGCGCGCATTGCGGCTCCGCACAGTATTCTTCCGCTCGCTCTCGAGATGGTCGAGGAAGGCGAGTATCAGCGTGGCGTCCAGGTCGGCCAGGACGAGGTCCGTCGGCGCTTTGCGGATCGTTTTTTGCGCGAAGACAAGCAGGAGCTTGAACGTGTCGCGGTAAGCCGCGACTGTGTTGGAGCTGACAGCGCGTTGCTGACGAAGATAATCAACGAAGAAGCGCTGGAGGAGCATCGGGAACGAAGGGTTTGCCTCAACCATGGCGCGCCTCCCCAAAGTGCAATGCAAGACTCTCGAAGCGGTCTCCGGCCAGCGCCATGAGTTCGGGGACAGCCTGCATGTACCAGTACGTGTCGCCGAGATTGACGTGGCCGACATAGGCCGAGAGCGCCAGCATTGCATTGTCGATGTCTGTACCCTCGGCTTGCCAGAGCATCAGCCGACGACAGATGAAGGTATGCCGCAAATCGTGGATGCGGATGAACTGATGCCCGCCGCGCGGCACGATGCCGAGGTCTTCCGTCAGCCGAAGCCATGCTCGACGCACGGCGCCATAACGTAGAATCTCGCCGCTTCGCTCGTCGAGGAAGAGCGGCGCAGAGCGATCGGTCGAGCCGAGCCTCGCCCGCGTCCGCAGGTAATCTCGCAAAGCCACCGTCGCGGTTGGGTGTAACGGCACAATGCGCGTCCTATCGAACTTGGAGTGTTTCACCGTGATGCAGGTGACAGCCTCGTCGAGGTCGCCGCATCGAAGACGCAGCGCTTCGGAGATGCGCTGGCCCGTTACGGCAAGGAGGCCGAGAAGCGTCGGGAACGTGGCTGGGCCAGCGCCAAACACAGGAAGAGTACGCGCGGCCGTAATGAGCGCGTTCACCTCGGCTGGTGTGAAGATGTGTGGCGCGATCCGGCGCTTCGAGCGTCCAAACGGCGCGCCCTCCGGGAAGCTGGTTCCCGATTCTGCGTCGGCCAGATGACGCGCGAACGGCCGGAGTACGTTTAGGCGCTGCGCCCAGGTGAAGGGATCGGCACACACCGCCTGCTCCTTTGCCCAGCGGAGCACTATGGCGGAGGCGAGCGGACCCTCGTGGCCGGTTGCATCGGCGAAGCGGGCGAAGGCCAATGTGAGACTGCCTGACCGATCCAGCGCGAATCCGAGCCGACGACGCTCGGCGAGGTAAGCCTCGGCGCGCGCGAGCATTGTGACCGGGGCGCTCATGCGATTGCTCCCGGCCACGGCAATGCGACAGAGGACAGCCGTGCAACGTCGACCCGCGCATATGTGGCGGAGGTGACGATGCTCCGGTGGCGCAAGACGTCAGCAATCTGCTTCATCGATACGCCGGAGTTGACCAGCCGGGTTGCGAGCGTGTGTCGGAGGATGTGGACACGGCTTCGGTCCCAGCCGAGCCGAGCGTAGGCGGCATGCAGCGTCTTCTGCACGACGCGCCTCCCAACCGGCTCGCCGAGCGGTGCGACGTGGCGGACGAACACCTCACGGCGAGCGGTCGCGGGTCGCTCGTTCAGGATATAGTCGACAATCGCTTCGCCGGTTGGTGGCGAGAGCGGAAGGATGTCCGAACGCCGAGCTTTCCCGGCGGGCACTCTCACGACGCCTTCCGTCCAATCGATGTCATCAAGGGTCAACCGGATGACTTCGCTCGATCGCAAGCCGAGATCAGCTAGACAACGTACGATGGCGTAGCCCCGCCGGCGTGACGGACAAGGCTTGTCGAAGGCAGAAAGCAATCGCTCGACATCTGCTGCCGACAGAGCTTCCGGCAGTTCTGCATCTCGCCAGAACGCGGGCCGCGGCACGGCTTTGCGGAGATGAGCAACATCGTCACCGACCAGCGCGCGATAACGAAGATAGCAGCGGACCGCCCCAGCCATAACACGGATTGTGCTGGTGCTTCGGTCAGGATCACCTAGCACGAAAGTCCGAACAGCATTGGGCCTAATCTCACCAAGCTCAATCGACCCCGTGCCAAGCTGTTCGCGGAGAAGCCGTCGGATGATGCGGCGACGGTGATCTCGCGTACCCTGCGTCAGCCCCCAGACATCGTTCATCTCGGCATCGAACCGGGCAAGTTCCAGTTCGATCGCGTCAGGCGCGGGTGTTGCGGCGATGTTGTGCCTCCGCAGCACGCGGAGAAGATTGTTGAGCGCCGCTCTGTTGAGGATAAGTCCGCGAGGGGTCGGATGATCGCACGAACAGGTGGGCAAGTGGCCCGTGAGGAACCGGCCTATCCGAGTCTCGTCGATGTCGCCTGGTCCAGCGCCCTGGCCGTGCAACCAGTCGCCAAAGTGAAGAGCTGAGGCCGTATATCGGCGACGGCGCTTGGCTCCATAACGGCTGCACACGAGATAGTCGGTGTAGAAGCCCATGATGGGCCAGAGAACATTGTCTGGATCTTCGATCCTGAGCTGAAGGCGAAGGGGTGTTGGCATGCTCGATCTCCATTTGTGGGGATTTCGAGCAGGCCTCCGGATTATGTGCAGTTCAACAGATAGCCTGGACGGAGTCGTCTCTTCGCGCACCGTCGATGGCGGCTTGCATTATCTCCATATGTCCAGTAGTCTCGACGTATGGACGCAGATCAAGCCATCCTCGCCTTCTCGGCGCTCGCCCAGCCCACCCGGCTGGGGGTGTTTCGGCTTCTGATGGAGCACGAACCCGATGGCCTGCCGGCCGGCGAGGTCGCACGCCGCATGGACGTGCCCCACAACACCATGTCGACGCATCTCGCCATTCTGACCCGCGCCGGTCTTATCGAGGCCGAGCGCCAGAGCCGCTCCATCGTTTATCGCGCCCAGCTTGAGGCGGTGCGAGGGCTCACTGGCTTCCTCGTCAAGGATTGCTGCGGCAGCCGACCGGAGCTGTGCGCGCCGCTGATCGCCGACCTGTCTCCCTGCTGCCCATCACAAAAAACGTCGTCCAAGGAGGTCGCTCATGGCTGACCGTATCTATAACGTGCTGTTCCTCTGCACCGGCAATTCCGCCCGATCGATCTTGGCCGAAGGCATTCTGCGCAAAGATGGCGCCGGTCATTTCCGCGCCTTTTGGGCTGGCAGCCAGCCGAAGGGCCAGGTCAATCCCTTCGCGCTGAAGGTGCTCGGCAGCCTCGACTATCCGACGGATGGCTTTCGTTCCAAGAGCTGGGAAGAGTTCGCGGAGCCTGGCGCGCCCGTCATGGATTTCGTGTTCACGGTCTGCGACGACGCCGCCGGCGAGACCTGCCCCGTTTGGCCGGGTCAGCCGATGACGGCGCATTGGGGAATCGAGGATCCGGCTGCGGTCGAAGGCTCCGACGTCCAGAAGGAAGCGGCCTTCGTCACCGCGTTTCGCTACATGAAGACGCGCATCGGGGTGTTCGCGGCGCTGCCGCTGGACAGCCTCGACAAGATCGCACTCGGCACGAAGCTGCGCGAGATCGGCAAAAGCGAAGGCACGACGTCGCCTCGCACGAGCGCGGCGTGAGGCACATCATGGACGTCATCATCTACCACAATCCCGACTGCGGAACCTCGCGCAACACGTTGGCGATGATCCGTAATGCCGGTATCGAGCCGCATGTGATCGAGTATCTGAAGACGCCGCCCTCGCGGAGGATGCTCGAGCAGCTCATCGCCCGCATGGGCATCTCTTCTCGCGCGCTCCTACGCGAGAAGGGCACGCCCTATGTGGAGCTTGGCCTGGGCGATCCGAGCCTTACGGATGACCATCTCCTCGATGCGATGATGGCGCATCCGATCCTGATCAACCGGCCGATCGTTGTGACGCCACAAGGCGTTCGGCTCTGCCGTCCTTCCGAGGAAGTGCTCAATCTGCTGCCGCCCCAGCAGGGGGAGTTCATCAAGGAGGATGGAGAGCTCGTGGTGGACGAAGAAGGCCGCCGCGTAGCCACGGCGTAAGGAAGAGCTATGTCCACATTCGAACGGTATCTCACCCTCTGGGTTGCTTTGTGCATCGTCGTTGGCATCGCGCTTGGGCACATCATGCCCGGCACATTTCAGGTGATCGGTGCTGCGGAGATCGCCAAGGTCAATCTGCCGGTCGCCGTGCTGATCTGGCTGATGGTTATTCCGATGCTGCTGAAGATCGATTTCGCCGCGCTCGGCGAAGTCGGCCGCCATTGGCGCGGGATCGGCATCACCCTATTCATCAATTGGGCGATCAAGCCATTCTCGATGGCGCTGCTCGGCTGGCTGTTCATTGGATACCTGTTCCGGCCGTACCTGCCGGCTGGCCAGATCGATAGCTACATTGCCGGACTCATCATCCTTGCCGCCGCGCCCTGCACCGCAATGGTGTTCGTCTGGTCCAACCTGACCAAGGGCGAACCGCATTTCACGCTGAGCCAAGTGGCGCTTAACGACGCGATCATGGTCGTGGCCTTCGCACCGATTGTCGGCTTGCTGCTCGGGCTCTCCGCGATCACCGTGCCGTGGGGCACGCTCGTCCTGTCGGTGGTCCTGTATATCATCATTCCGGTGATAATTGCGCAGCTTCTCCGGCGCCAACTGCTGGCGACCGGCGGACAAACCGCCCTCGATCGGCTGCTGGCCAGGCTCGGGCCGGTCTCCCTCGTGGCGCTGCTGGCGACGCTTGTTCTGCTGTTTGGCTTCCAGGGCGAACAGATCATCGCACAGCCTCTGGTGATCGCGCTGCTCGCCGTGCCGATCCTGATCCAGGTTTATTTCAATGCTGGTCTTGCCTATTTGCTGAACCGGATTTCGGGCGAACAGCACTGCGTTGCCGGCCCCTCCGTCCTGATCGGCGCCTCCAACTTTTTCGAGTTGGCGGTCGCTGCCGCAATCAGCCTGTTCGGCTTCCAGTCCGGCGCGGCACTAGCCACCGTGGTTGGCGTGCTGATCGAGGTGCCGGTCATGCTCACCGTTGTGTGGATCGTGAACCGATCGAAGAGTTGGTACGAGCGCGGCCAACCAGCGCCGCGCGTCGTCAAAGAAGCGCCGTGATGCAGGTGCCCGATTTGGCGGATTTGCCGAACATCGATGCTGATGCGTTCGAACGTCCGACGACGGCTGCGCTAACCCCAGACCCGCCGATGCACCCGCCGCGCATCCTGCTGCTCTACGGCTCCCTGCGCGGCCGATCGTTCAGCCGGTTTCAGGCCCAGGAAGCCGCGCGTCTTCTCGAAGCTTTCGGCGCCGAGACCCGCATCTTCAATCCCAGCGGCCTGCCGCTTCCGGACGATGCGCCCGTCGATCATCCAAAGGTTCAGGAACTGCGCGAGCTATCAGCTTGGTCGGAGGGCCAGGTCTGGTGCAGTCCGGAGCGCCATGGTGCCATGACGGGTGTCATGAAGGCGCAGATCGACTGGATACCGCTGTCGATCGGGGCGGTCAGGCCCACTCAGGGCAAGACGCTCGCGGTCATGCAGGTGAGCGGCGGATCGCAGTCGTTCAATGCGGTCAATCAGATGCGTGTCCTCGGCCGCTGGATGCGCATGATCACGATTCCGAATCAATCCTCGGTCGCCAAGGCTTATGAGCAGTTCGATGAGGACGGCCGGATGAAGCCGTCTCCCTATTATGATCGCGTCGTTGATGTCGTCGAGGAGCTGATGAAGTTCACGCTGCTGACGCGCGGCCCTTCCGCTTATCTCACCAATCGCTATAGCGAGCGCAAGGAAGCGGCGGAGAAGCTCGCCGCGCGTGTCAAGTTTTCGGCGATCTGAACTCCACTTCCTGTGGGTGATGGTGGGCGATGCGTGGCGCAATATGCGCGCTCGACCATCGCTGCCGCTTCGGTCGAGCGCCAAGCAAAGCTGCTCATAATCTCCCACGGATCATAATCATGGACGATGGCGGCGATGTCGCCGTCATACTCGCTGGCGGGCGTCACCGAGAGGGTGCCGTCGCCGGCCTGGAAGATGACGATGGCGGCCATGAGCGTGGTGGCGAGGCTGAAGGCGAAGGCGTGAGCGTCGTTGAGGGACATCGATCCGGCTCCTGTTTCGAGCGGAGGACCATCCCCCGCTGACAGGCGCCCGAAGTGTCGGACTGAGCGCTGCAATCACCGCGCAGGCGCAGCCGCAGCGGCGGCATGCTCGCATAGCCGACCCTTTACGGGTTGATGGCGTCAAGCGATCAGTCGGACCAAGGATCAGCGCAGATAAGCGGGGGGTGCTTTGCTCTACGTGGAGGCACAGATCAGTCCGGAGACCTCATGCGCTTAGCCGTGCGAAGTCACTCCGTGTCGGCTATTCTTGCACTAGGTGACTCGGCGTCTGCGCCTGGAGCCCCGAGGCGGTTACAGCGATGCCTCATCAGAAACAAAGAGGATATCCGGCATGGGAGAGATCACCATCCCACGCGATGAACAGGTCGCCATCGCGACGATCGACGCCAGCGAATTGGACAGGCTCATCGATCAGGCGATCCGAGAGGAAAGATCGGGTGATCTGCACCGTCTGCGTCTCGGAAATTGCGGCACCTACATCGCAACGAAACTCCATGCTTTCGAGCGGGCCTTGGCTAGACACCGCGAGGCCAAGGCGCCGCTAAAGCGCGCGCAAACGGGAGACGCTCTCCGCCGCGCAGGGCATGATTTGACCTTCGCCGTCGGGGCTATGAAGCAACGGCTGGAAACCGAACAGAAAGACGCGCAGCTCTTCACCGTTGATGACCAGATCATGCCGCCTCATCGCTTCAGCAAACATCTGAGTGTCAGGGTGAGCTATCGGTGGCGCGGGACGGTCGATGACGAGTGGAAGTTCGGCCACATAACCTTCGTCCATGACGTCGATCTGCGTCCGGACTATACGAGGCCGGCCCCCAAGCGAAAGCCGAGCGCCGCGAAGCAAGAGCAGGACCTACAAAACACGCTCTATCAAACCTGGGAGCACCTGATGAGAGGCGCGCTCTATTCGGTCAGGGACTATTTCAGGGACGGCGGTGAGGGAGACAAGATCCCGGACACCTTCCAAGCGACAGTCGACTCGCATAGTCGCGGGTTGAACAACTACAGCACGCAGTTCTGGCGCCAGCAGCCTTGAACGCTTTCGTTTGTCGGGACGGTTGAAGGTGAAAGATGGCGGCGCTTACGCGCCGCCGAACTTCCAGACCGGGATGCCGAGCTTCTTGGCCTTGTCGGCGAGGTTGTCGTTGATGCCGGTGCCGGGGAAGTGCATCACGCCCTTCGGCACGATCTGCAGCATCTCGTCGTTGCGCTTGAAGGGCGCCGCGCGACCGTGCTTCGTCCAGTCGGGCGCAAAGCCGATCTGCGGGACATTGCGATTCTTCGCCCAGAGCGCGGCGATCTTCTCGGCGCCCTTCGGCGACTTGCCGTGGATCAGCACCATGTCGGGGTGCTTCTCGTGGACCTGGTCGAGCTTGGCCCAGATCAGCCGGTGGTCGTCGAATTCGAGCCCGCCGGTGACGATGATCTTCGGCCCGGGCGGAAGGAGCGCTTCCTGATCGGCGCGCTTCTTCGCCATGAGGAAGTCCCGGCTGTCGATCATCGCTGCGGTGAGGTTGCGATGGTTGACCTTCGATCCGCTGCGGGGTAGCCATGCCTTGCCGACGTGGCGTTCGTAGTGATCGGCGGCCTGGTCGCGCATCAGCTCGAAGGCGTTCTGGCGCTCGATCAGGGTCATGCCCTCGGCGATCAGGCGCTCCAGCTCGACCGACTTCACCTCGCTGCCGTCCTGCTCCCGCTGCGCGCGCTTCTGGGCCTGCTCGTTGTCGTCCAGTTCTCGGCCGATCCGTTCGGTGGCGCGGTGGAAGACGTTGACCGTCGACCACAGGAGATCGTCGAGGTCGGGTTCGAGGCGCGTATCCTCCAGGGTGCCGATCAGAGCGTCGAAGATGTCGGCGACCGCACCTGCGACCGCGTTGCCATCGGGCAAAAGCCTCTGGTCGGGCTCGTCGGCGAAGGGTCGGTAGCCGTGGAGCTGGAGTTCGTTGAGGACATGGTCGGTGGGTGAGGATTCGTGGTGCGGTTCGTAGTCGTCGTGCTCGCGCATGGGATGCTCCGTCGGTTGGACCGCGACCGTCGCGGCCTTCATGGCGACGAAGCCCACCAGCCGGACGGCCGGGCACCCGGAGCGCAAGCGCAGGGCTCGATGGCTAAGGCCGGCTATTTTGTCTCGCGATGGAAAGCGGCCTTCAGGCCGCGCCGGAAAATAGTCGGCCGCCGCCATTGCCCGGCTGTCCGGCTTGTGGGCCGATCGCCCTCTCGAAGGCCGAGGCGCGGTCCCCCTTCGACGAATTGACGCATCCGCCGAGCACGGCGGCGTCGCGCACGCCCATTCTCCTGCCGGCTATGCCGCCAACGCCATGAAGCGGGCCACGTCCTGCGGTGCGACCTGCAACCGGGCTTCCATCCGCAGTGCGTCCAGGCCGAGGGTGCGGAGATCCTCGTTGAAGTCGCCCAGCTCGGGCGAGATGACGATCGCTTCGATCCCGGCCGCGTTCGCCCGTTCGATCAGGCTGTCGCGAGCGCCGTCACCGGCCGGATCGTTGTCGCGGACGATGTAGAGCCGCCGCAGCGTGTCGGGGAACAGGATCGCGGCGAGATGAGCCGCAGAGAGCGCCGCCAGCATCGGCATGTGGGGAAGGACCTGCCGGAGGGACAGAACCGTCTCGATGCCTTCGCCCGCCGCCATCACTTCGCCGCCGATGCCGAAGCGGACCGCGTTGCCGAGAAGGTCGCCCATTGCCCGCCGTGGCGTGTCGATCGGAGCCTTGTCGCGACGGCGCGGATCGAGCCAGGTGCGATGCGCCCCGGTGATTCTGCCGTCGAGGTCGGTGACGGCGGCGATCATCGCCGGCCATGTTTCGGTCGGCGAATTCTCGTCGGGTCGATAGTAGCAGCGCGGGTGGAAGCGCAGATTTCCGGTTCCGCGTAAATCCGTAATGCCGCGTTCACGGAGATACGCTTGTACGTGGGTGCCGATGATCGGCTGCGACATGGCGAACAGCCGTCGTGCCGCTTCGGGCGAACCGTGCGGCGCCGGGCTCTGCCGATGCTGCTGGTGGGGCTCCGGCTCCGGCGGCGGCATGCTGAGGAAGGTCCGGGCCTCGTCGGCGACGTCCTTGAAGTCGATGAGGCCGCAGCTCTCGCGGATCACGTCGAGGAGATCGCCATGCTCGCCGGTTGCAGCGTCGGTCCATTTGCCGGAGGGGCCCTTCGGCGAGTCCTTGAGCCGGACATACATCGAGCGACCCGGCGTGTTGCGCACGTCGCCCACCAGCCAGTAGCCGCCCTCGCGGCGGCCGTTGGAGAGATAGTGACGGCACACTGCCTCGGCCTGCCGGCGCAGACGATGTGCAAGATCGGAGGCGTCCTGGCGGGCCATCACGCGGCCTCCCGCTCGGAAATGCGCGCGACTGGGAACGTGTCGAGAAGTTTTGCGAGAACGGTCGGTCCTGTGGCGTCGGCCGGCACGAAGAAGCGCAGCTTCCACGAGATGATCTCGCTGAAGAGACCATAGGCCCGCAGACGGTCGCGCATGGCCTCGGTGAATCCGGTCAGCTCCAGTCGGTGGGCGCTCATCACGCGTGCGCGGCGAAGCTGAAGGCCTTCGGCGAGGTCGAGGATCGTCGTGCCGTCCATCAGGGCCCCGAAGGCCTGCTCCGGCGTCAGCGACGCGGCGCCCGTCGTCGTGGCGTTCGCCGCCCAGGCGGGTGAGACGCGACGGCCGATGATGCGCTCGCCGGCATCGGTCTGGAGCCGATAGACGCGGGTCGACTCGTCCGGCAGCCGTTTCCAGATCGGCAACAGCAGCCCTGCGACGATATGGATCGTGCTGTCGGAGAACTCCGGCACGTCGTTCAGCTCCGCCAACCATGCGGCCGCGAAACGAGCGCGATCGGCTTCCTCCCAATGGGTCTCGTCCATCATGCGTAGCGGCGCATAGTGCTGCTCCATGGGCCGGATCAGGCAGACGCGGCGCTCGATCTCGCCATCGTCGAGCATCATCGACGGCGCGGGGACTTGCACCGCGGCCCGGCCGGAGCGGCCGTTGACCAGCAGCCGAGCGCGCGGGTCGGACAGATGGTCGAGCGCATCGGTGAGCGTGATCGGCCGGTTGCGCTCGCGCCGGATGATGGTGAGCAGTCGGGTTTCGGCGCCGGTGCCCGGATGGGTATGGATCACCTGGCTGTCGGTGACGACGAAGCTCTCGGCCTGCAGCGTCTCAAGCCCGACATCGTAGACGCCGCTGCGGATCGCACCCTCGACCTTGGCGGTCAGGAGCTGCTCGAACGTTGTGAAGAGCACGCCCTGCAGGTCGATGGTCAGCGCCAGTAGGCGATTGAGGAAGGTGGTGATCGGCGGCAGCTCGTCCTTGATGCCGTTGTCATCCATGAGCTTGAGGCCGGTGGCGGACTCGAACCGGTCGAGCGAGCAGCCCTCGACCTTGCCGCGGACCAGCAGCAGGTAGAGCTGGCGAAGCGCATCGCGGGCATAGGGGCTCTCCAGATTGTCCTCGGGACGGAACAGGCCCTGGCCGCCGGTCTGACGCTGCCCTCGCGTGATGGCGCCGAGCGTGTCGAGCCGGCGCGCAATCGTCGAGAGGAAGCGCTTCTCGGCCTTCACGTCGCTGGCGATCGGCCGGAACAGCGGCGGCTGCGCCTGGTTGGTGCGATTGGTGCGGCCGAGCCCCTGGATCGCGGCGTCGGCCTTCCAGCCAGGCTCCAGGAGATAGTGGATGCGCAGGCGCTGGTTCCTGGCGGCAAGGTCCGCGTGATAGCTGCGCCCCGTGCCGCCGGCGTCTGAGAAGACGAGGACGCGCTTCTGGTCGTCCATGAAGGCGGCCGCCTCGGCGAGATTGGCCGACGCCGCCCGGTTCTCGACGACGAGACGTTCGCCCTTGCGCACCACGCGCCGCGATCGGCCAGTGACCTCGGCCACGACATCGGTGCCGAAGCGCTGGACGATCTGGTCGAGCGCGCCGGGAACGGGCGTCAGCGATGCGAGCCGCTCGATCAGCTCGTCGCGGCGGGCGACGGCTTCTCGGCTCTCGACGGGCTGGCCGTCCCGGTAGACCGGCCGCGACGACAGATTGCCCTCGCTGTCGGAGAACGGCTCATAGAGCTGCACCGGGAAGGAATGGGCGAGATAGTCGAGGACATATTCGCGCGGCGTGATGTCGACGCACACGTCGTTCCATTCCTCGGTCGGGATCTCGGCCAGGCGGCGCTCCATCAAGGCTTCGCCGGTCGACACGATCTGGATGACAGCGGTGTGCCCGTCCGCCAGGTCTTGCTCGATCGAGCGGACCAGCGTCGGGGTCTTCATGCTGGTCAGCAGATGGCCGAAGAAACGCTGCTTGGCGCTCTCGAAGGCCGAGCGTGCGGCCGACTTCGCCTGCCGGTTCAGCGTGCCGCTGTCGCCGGTGATGTTGGCGGCCTGCATCGCGGCATCGAGGTGATTGTGGATGATGGCGAAGGCGCCGGCATAGGCATCGTAGATGCGGGTCTGCTCGGGCGTGAGCTGGTGCTCGATCAGCTCATATTCGACGCCGTCATAGGAGAGCGACCGGGCCGTGTAGAGGCCGAGCGCGCGCAGATCGCGGGCGAGCACCTCCATGGCCGCGACGCCGCCGTTCTCGACCGCCTCGACGAATTCGGCGCGATTGGCGAAGGGGAAATCGTCGCCACCCCACAGGCCGAGCCGCTGGGCATAGGCGAGATTGTGGACAGTGGTCGCGCCGGTCGCCGAGACGTAGACGATGCGGGCGTTCGGGAGCGCGTGCTGGAGCCGCAGGCCCGCACGGCCCTGCTGCGACGGGGCGACGCCACCCCGTTCTCCCTTGCCGCCGCCGGCGTTCTGCATCGCGTGGGACTCGTCGAAAATGATCACTCCGTCGAAATCGGAGCCCAACCATTCGACGATCTGTTTGACCCGCGAAAGCTTCTCGCCGCGGTCGTCGGACCGTAGCGTAGCGTAGGTTAGAAATAGGACGCCTTCGTTCAGCCGGATCGGCGTGCCCTGCGGGAAGCGCGAGAGCGGCGTGACCAGCAGGCGCTCCATGCCCAGCGCCGACCAGTCCCGTTGTGCGTCCTCCAGCAGCTTGTCGGATTTGGAGATCCAGACGGCCTTGCGGCGGCCCTGCAGCCAGTTGTCGAGGATGATGCCGGCCGACTGGCGGCCCTTGCCGGCGCCGGTGCCGTCGCCGAGCATGAAGCCCCGGCGGAAACGGACGGCGTTCGGCGCATCGTCCGGCGCGGCGCTCACGAGATCGGCGGTCTCGTCCACGGTCCAGGCGCCGGCGAGATACTCGCCATGGGCCTCGCCGGCATAGATCACCGTCTCGAGCTGGGCGTCGGACAGCACGCCGTCGCTGGCGATCGCGGCCGGAAGCGTCGGGCGGTAGCCGGGCTTCGGGGGCGCGACCGACGCCATGGCGGCCGATTGCACCAGCTTGGTGGGATGCGGCTGCGCGTCCGGGATGCGGATCGACTGGAGCACGTAGGGCTCGTAGATCGAGTCCGACAGGCGGCCTCCCTCGGGCGGGGTCCAGTCTACTGTCTCATAGTGGAGCGGCACGCCCTCGATTTCAGCGATGCGGCGCGCCGGCGCGGCGGACGCGACCCGGGCGAGATAGCCGCGCACCGTGCGCGGAGCGGGCTCAGTCGCGACGGTCGGCAGCGTGACGGCCATCCGTGGCGGGACGTCCCGCTCGATCCAGGCGAGCAGCGTTGCGACGTCCGGCGCAAGACCGGCGGATTCGGGGACGCGAGCGGCATCCTCGGCCGGCGCCTTGTCGATGACGGTCAGGCGCGTCTCGATGGTCGTTCCGTGCTTCGCATAGACGGAGCCGGCGATCGCCGCGGTGAATACGACGCGCCCGCGCTCCTGCAGTCGGACGAAACTGTCCCGCCAAGCCGGGAGCTCAGGTGAGAAATTGGCACCGGTGATCGCCACCAGCCGGCCGCCCGGCGCGAGCCGCGCCAGCGCCGAGGCGACATGGCGATAGGCGGCATCCGCCACGCGTCCCGAGACGTTCGCCATGACCGAGAATGGCGGGTTCATGATCACGACGCTGGGAATGGCAGCGCGATCGAGATGATCGTCGATCTGGGCGGCGTCGAAGCGCGTGACAATCAGAGCCGGAAAGAGAGATGCGAGCAGATCGGCACGGGTTTCGGCCAGCTCGTTGAGGATGAGATTGGAGCCGGCGATCTCCGCGAGGAGAGCGAGGAGGCCCGTGCCGGCCGAAGGCTCCAGCACCCGGTCGGCGGACGTGAGCGATGCGGCGGTCAGCGCAGCCAGGCCGAGCGGGATCGGCGTCGAGAATTGCTGGAAGGTCTGGGCTTCCTCGGACCGGCGCGTATGGGTCGGCAGCAGACCTGCGATCTTGGTCAGCGCGGCGAGCCGTGCGGCCGGAGACGCGGCTTTGCGGAAAAGCGGCTTTCCGTACTTGCGCAGGAACAGGACGGTCGCCGCCTCGCAGGCGTCGTAGGCCGTCTTCCAGTCCCAAGCGCCGCTGGCGTCGGACGCGCCGAAGGCCTGTTCCATGGCAGAGCGCAGGATCGCGGCACCGACGGGCCGACCCTGTTCGAGATGAGGAAGGAGATGGGCGGCGGCGGCCAGGATGGCGGTGGCCGGAGGCGCGTCGGGCGCGAGCGGAAGCGAGGCCGCCGGAGCGGCTCCGGAGACGGGAGCGTGAAGCATGGAGGATACCTCGAAAGAGCGGAAGACGGACGAGCCGGTCCGGCGCTCTCTCTCGACCGGACGGGCTCAAACCCGTCCCGGCCGACCTCTCACTCTGGCGCGGCTGGCGCCCGTCCCATTGCTCCGCCTTCCGGCGGCGGCGATGGGACGCTAATCTCGGTTGGGAAAATTAGCCGCGGCGTCTCCTCTCACGGGCTCGCCGCGCCGGGCGAGGAAGGCAGACGGCATGAAGGGAAGCGCGATCGGCATCATTGCGGCGGGATGCCTGGTAGTCGGATTCGGCGCGGGCCTCGTTCTCCGGCCGGTGATCTCGCCCGTCGCGGCGTCTCCGGCCATGACCGCGGGCGTGGCGCAGCCGAGCGAGGAAGAAGCGACGGCCGCCGTCCGGCGCTATCGCCGATTCACGGGCACGTCGCTCGAACGTGCGGCGCTGAAGCTCGGCGACTGTTCGCCGGGCGGCGTCGGACCCGGCGTGACCTGCATGACGCAGCTCGTCATGGACCCGGCGAAGCCCGGTGCGGCGCCGCAGAACCGCCCGATCGGCTTCGCGCGGGTCAACGGCCAGTGGGAAGTCGCGGTCTGGTAGCGGCGGGCGACATCGACCGCGAGCTGGCAGCCACGTTCTTCGCCAATGGCAAAGGCTTCCTGCCGAGCGCAGCCTCTGCCGATCGCGGCGATGCGTGCGAGGTCTGCTACGCGGTCGCCATTGCCACCGAGCTGGCGCTGAAGGCGTTCCTCGTCGCCCAGGGCTGGAGCGACGATCGCTGTCGTCGGGATGTCCGCCACGATCTGGAGAAGGCGCTGGCCTTTGCCAAGGCCGCAGGTCTGGAGGCGGTGGCCGAGCTGGACGGTGTCGTCTCCGTGCTGAACGCCTACTATCCGAACCACGCGTTCGACAGGTTCGTCGTGCCGGCCGGTGACGAGGCGTTTCCGGCCAGGGCCCGCGCGATCGTCGCGGACCTCTTCGAGCGCGTCCGCCCTCAGGTCGAGGCCTCGGGCGGACGGTAAAGGTCGAAGGGATTGCCGTCGGCCAGATGGCCGAACGGTGTGAACACGTAGTCGCCGGCATCGCGCCCGACGGCGCAGATGACGTAGCGTGTCTCGCCGGTCGCGACCTCGGTGCATTCCATCAACGCCAGGTCGCCGCTGGTCGCGGCGCGCAGCAGCGTCTGGAAGTTGGCGCGGGTATGGTCGGGAATGCTCATCGCGCGCCTCCCTCTCCAAGTCGGTCGGCGAGCCAGCGCCCGGTGCTGATCCATTCGAGCGTCTGACCGGTCGAAAGATCGAGGACATGGGCGCCGCCGGAGAAGCCGTTGACGACGGGGTCCGAGGCGATGTTCGCCCATTGGAATCCGCAGCGACCGGTCAGACCAAAGGCCTCGGCGCAGCGTGTCACGAAGGTGATCGCGAGCTGCTGGTCGGCGCTCCCGGGATCGCGCAGCCAAAGGCGGGCCGGTCCGTGCTCGGGCGTCAGCGAGAGCATGAACGGCTCGGCCGGCGGGTCTTCGCGGCCGTTCTCGGCGATCAGCGCGGTGTAGATGTCGAAGGCGCTCGCGGCGTTGGCGGCGGTGCCGACGTCGAGCAGGCATGAATAGCGAGTGAGAAAATCGGTCATGGCGGGGGGCTCCTGAAACGAAAAAAGCCCGGCGCTGGGCCGGGCTCGGGAGGGATCGAAGGGCGGTCGGGCTAGTAGCTGAACTGCCAGGACGGCCAGGGTTGACCGTCGTCGGCGGCCCGCACGGCGTCGTCGAGATAGGCGGGGTCGCCCTCGACGACGGTGGGATCGCTGACCGGCGTTTCGTCGATGACGGTGACGTGGGCAACGAGCCCGTCCTCGACCTCGACATGCACGGGGACGAGATATTGGAAGACGACGCGCCGGGGCGCCGGGGCAGATTGCGACATGGCGCTGCTCCTTGCGTTGGAGGAATGGGCGGAGCGGCCGAAGCCGCTCCGCCTGCGCTCACTCGGCCGCGGCGAGGTGTTGTTCCTCGTCTTCGGAGGGGGCTTCCTCGTCATCACCCGCGAGGAAGTCGGGCAGTGCCGCGCCGTCATCCTCGCCGCCGGTCTGGGTCTCCGGCGTGGCCGCCTCGGTCTCGGTGACCAGGCGCAGCGGTTCCGGCAGCCAGCCGGAGTCGGCCAGCAGGCGCTCGGCCTCCTTGGCCATGTCGCCTTTCTTCAGGTGGTCGATGAGCTGCGCGGCCTGTTCGCCAGCGCCCTCGCGGACGGCCTGGAGGATGCGGGGCTTGGTGACCCGGCCGAGATAGTTGCCGACGGTCGGACGCCAGCCGACGTCCACCATGTCGAGGCCGGTCGCGCGGGCCAGTCGGTCGGCTTGGCCGAGCCGCATGTCGAGGCCGTGCTGCGAGACGCCGTTGCCGCCATACGGGTTGGGCTTCTCGTAGAGCGCATTGACGCCGTAGCTCACGCAATGCGCCAGGAGCGCCATCCGGCTGGTATCGTCGAGCGCCGCCAGCCAATCCCACAGAGCGTCGTCCTTGGCGGGGATGTCGCCGGCCCAGGCCTCGTGGCGCTCATGCACGGCGCGCGCCGACGGGCTGTCTTTCAACGCGTCATCCTGCACGGGGAAGAAGACGTGGCTGACGGAGGCCTCCATCGCGCCCTTGTACATGCGGTGCTGGAAGGTGTCGGAGACCAGCTTGTGCAGCAGCGCGGTCATCGCGACATGCGGGTGGCCGGCCAACGCATTGCGCAGCGCCAGGGTGCGATGGGCCGTCAGCTCGGTGACGAGGCGATCGGGAAGCGGCTTGATCGCGTCGTCCTCGTCGTCCTCCGGCTCGGTGGGCTGTCCGCCGATCGTGATGACCGCCCGTTGCACCACGGGCTCGGCCGGATCGCCGCCGCCTTCCACGCCGGTCTCGCCTTCGATCTCGATCGGCGCTTCGTCCTCGGCCCGGACGTAGCCGCGATCGATGTCGAGGCTGCCGTCGTGGGCGATGCTGATGAACACGCCCGCGCGGGGGATGTCGTCCGCCTCGAAGCGCACCGGCCGGGTTTCGAAGGCGGCGAGCGCCGTCTCGATTTCGCCGAGCCGCTGGTCGACGTCGTCCGGCAGCTCGTCGGCGCCTTCATATTCGGCCTCGAGCTTCTGGTATTCGGCGTTGAGCGCCTCGATGGTGGCCTGTTCCTCGGTCGAGAGGTCGAGCGGTTCGCCCTGCAGCTCGCGCAGGCCCCGGGTGGCGTCATAGGGGAAGCTGACCGCGACCTCGATCCACTTCCAGCCCTCGGCCGCGATCGCCTCGGCCGTGGCCTTCAGCTTCTCGGCGACCAGCCGGTCGAGCAGCGCCGGGTCCTGCAGCCAGCCGCCATCGTCGGACTGGAAGAGATCCCGCATGGTGACGCCGCCGACGGCCTCATAGGCCTCGACGCCGACGAAAACGGCCCGCTTGTCCGAGGCGCGCACCGTGGTTTCGGTGAGCATGCGCCGGATCTGGTACGGCTCTTTCGACCAGGCGTCCTTGATCGCCTCCCAGACCTGCTCCTGGCGGGCGTGGTCGTTCGACACGGTGAACGCCATGAGCTGCTCCAGCGTCATGCCGTCCTCGGCATAGACATCGAGCAGCGCCGGCGACGCGGACGCCAGCCGCAGCCGCTGCTTCACGACCTGCGCCGGCACGAAGAAGGCGGCCGCGATCTCTTCCTCGCTCATGCCCTTGTCGCGCATGTCCTGGAAGGCGCGAAACTGGTCGAGGGGATGGAGCGGCGCGCGCTCGATATTCTCGGCGAGCGAGACCTCTTCGGCGAGGATGCCGCTGTCGCGCTCACGCACCACGCAAGGAACCGGCGCGATCTTGGCGAGGCGCTTCTGCTTGACCAGCATCTCCAGCGCCCGGAAGCGGCGACCGCCGGCGGGTACCTCGAACATGCCGGTCTCGTTGCCCTCGGCGTCGACGACGGGGAAGACGCTGAGGCTCTGGATCAGGCCGCGTCGGGTGATCGAGGACGCCAGGTCCTCGATCGAGACGCCGGCCTTCACGCGCCGGACGTTGGACTGGCTGAGCGCCAGCTTGTTGAAGGGGATGTCGCGCGAGGACGACAGGGTGATCTTCTGAACGGCAGTAGCCATCGGGATGTACTCCGCGACGGGCGGCCGAGAGCCTCTCTCTCGACCTCCAACCCGTCACGAAATCCCATCCGCTCTCTTCCTCTACTTCCGGCGACGCCCACCACTGACGCCGACACGAAGCGAAAGCCTCTGCCGCGCGTCACGGAGGTAGTCTCGATAGGTCACGGTCTGCGAGACGGATTGACGATATCCGTTGCTCAGTGCGATCGCGATGAGGCCGCGTGGGGGCTTCAATGTCCCACTGGCCTGCGCTTGGGCAAAGAGGCGCTTCGCAAGCGCAATTTCTGCATCGGTATAGGGGGCTGACTTACGTGGCATGATGTTTCTCCAAAGGTTGAAAGTGGCCCTCGGAGAAAACTGCCGCACACGACGCGCCCCTCCGCGGGGCTGCGCCGGTTAACCTCCACGTTTGGAGGACGGGGCCCTGATCGGAATCGGGGCTGACGGCGAAGCGCCATCATGCGAAGCAGAGCGATACATAAGTTCGACAACGCGCCGATCAAGGCCAGGGCCGTTTCAGGCCGCCTCGCAATCGGGACGGGCGACGAGCGTCTCGCCGGCTAAGGAACCGAGCATCCAGTCGGCGTGGTCGCTTGCGGTTGCGGCCGTCGTCGGTGCTATCGCTGTTCTTGCACTCATCGCGATTACCCAGCTACCGCACCTGCTTGACCGATCGCATCACGCTCTCAGCCGTGCTGAGACCTAGTCCCATATCCAAGCAGAGCTTAAAAAACTCCTCAGGTGCATCGGCGATATCCAAGCGGTATCTCCGCGTCAGCTCACGCGCCGCTTTGCCGATCGGAACGATGTCGCTCGAAGAAACCCATTCAGGGTTGCCCACCTTCGCCTCAAACTCTTTGACAACGGGCTCCGGCAATTCGGTCCCGAACAGAAAATAACGCAGATGCTCAAGGAAATGAGGATGCGTGTAGATATCGGAGCCGGTGCATCCATTCCGCTCAAACAGGCCCTTGCGTGAGCCCTTGACGCGGCCGGTCCGATAGTTGGGATCATTCCAATAGCTGAGGCGCACCTCCGGCACGGCTTTCCGCGCGCTCAGCAACTTGAGAAGTGCCAGGATCGGCTCCTGGTTATTCAGATATGCTGCACGACCATCGTCATGATGGGGATGATGAGAGCGGAGGTCGATCTTCGATAAAAGCTCGGCCTCTTCTTTCGTAAGTTTGATGTGGTACTTCTCCATTGGCGCACCGTCTCAGCTTCGATTCCTAATTACTCCAGAAATCACCGGAAGTTGCGAGCAAAGATAGACGCGACACACCGATATCCACCGAAGCTTCACTCACGCCGCCTCGCGTTCATCGTCCAGCTCCGGCGTTCGCAACGCGAGATCGGGGGCGAAGCCGAGCAGCCAGTCGGCCGCCTTGCTCGCCTGCGAGGCTGCGCGGACGATGGCGCGGTTATCTTCCCGTAGCACCTCAAGCCACGAACCGATGTAGTCGGCATGGCGCACGGTCGGAACGATGCCGAGCGAGGCACAGCAGAAGGCGGCGTTCATCTCGGCGCGTTATCTGAACAGTCAAGCTGTCTCAGCGGACTTTCATCAGCCGAAACCAGCCGATCTGGCGGCGTTGCGCGGTTTTAGAACGGGTGAGACACTCGGGAGTATCTGGAGGGCTGCTCTTCGCATTGCGGTTCGTGGTTTTTACGACTGCTCAGCGAACCGAATGCGACTGGTGAAGGGATTTCTTTCGTGCAGACTGCTCCGCGGCCGTACCGGTCGACCACCTCACTTACGCTCAAAGCATCTCGCCGATATCTGACGCGCCGCTGGGATATGCGAACATGGTGGTCTTCAACTGCTCTGCCGTCAGCCCTTGCCTGATCGCCAGTGCAAAGATGTTGATCACTTCGTCAGCGTGCGGACCGACAAGATGGGCGCCGAGGATGCGGTCAGTGTCCGCGTCGACCAACGTTTTGAAGCCATACACCGTCTCGGCCTGCTGGCGTGCGGTGAACCAGCCGTCCACGCGCTCGGTCTTTACGCGAACGTTCAGGCCTTTCTCACGCGCCTTGGCTTCGCTCATGCCGACGGCTGCGATCGGCGGGATGGTGAAGGCGACACTCGGAACGCCTGTGTATTCAGGCCTGACCGTGTTGCCGTTGAGCAGGTTCGCCGAGACTACCTTCGCGTCATGGCTTGATACCGGAGTGAGCGGCGGTCCTAGGCCGGCGGCATCACCTGCTGCGTAGACCGCGGGGTTGGAGACGCTTTGCAAAAATCCGTTCAACGCCAGCCGCCCGTTATGGTGCTTTACGCTCCCGGCATCGAGATCGAGCGTCGCGAGCGCCGGCGCCCGACCCGCGGCATGGACGACCAGATCTGCGTCCATATCGAGTTCGCCGTCAGGACAGTCCGCCCGGACGCGATAGCCGTCTGATACCTTCTCAATGGCGGTCACCCCTGCCTGTGTGCGGACATTGATGCCGCGCTCGCTGAACTTGTCCATCAGCCAGCCGACGAGATCGGGGTCGAATTGCTTGAGCATTCGCTTCCCGTGCTGAAGAATTGTGACCTGTGCTCCGGCGCGCGCCGCGATGTGCGAAAACTCGGCCGCGATATAACCGCCGCCGACAAGGACGATGCGTTCAGGCAGGCTCTCCAGTTCCAGGAAGCCTTCATTGGTGATCAGGTGCTGCTCGCCCGGAATGCCGAGCGGCACGGCCTCGGCGCCGGCGGCGATCACGATACGGTCCGCCTCGATCCTCTCTCCTCCGAACTCGAGCGCATTCGGGCCGATAAAGCGAACGTGACCGTGGAAGGCGTGAATCCCTTTGTCGGCAAAGGCTTTCTCACGCTTCTGCGGTACCGGATCGGTGAAGCTGCGCTTGAAGGCCATCAGTCCCGTCCAATCGAGCGTCGCGTCCCCTTCGATTCCACGTCCGCTCATGCGCCAGGCGTGATCAGCCGCCTCGGCGCCGCCGACCATCATCTTCTTCGGATCGCAACCGCGCAAGGCGCAGGTGCCCCCGAAGGGCCGGAAGTCCGCGACGGCGACGCTCCAGCCAGCCGCACGAACCCTGTGTGCTGTTACGATCGCAGCCGTTCCCGTGCCGATGATCGCAAGGTCATATCTCTTCGCCACTAGATCTCCTCCAACATTGTCACGTTCGACATCCGAGCCTTCACGGCTCAGCCGGCGCAGCATGAGAGCTTCGCCACGTCCTTGTCGAAGGCAAGAGCCGCGAGCTTCAGGCCCTCAACGGTGGTGAGATACGGAAAGAGCGTATCCGCGAGGTCGTCGACGGTGAGGCCGTGCCGGATTGCCAGGGCCGCCGTCTGGATGCTGTCGGCTCCCTCCGGTGCGAGGATATGCGCCCCGAGCAGCCGGCCGCTGCCAGCGTCGGCGACGAGCTTGATGAGCCCGCGTGTGTCTCGGGCGGCAATCGCGCGCGGCACCTGGTCGAGACCGATCGTGGAGACACGGACGGCGTGGCCGGCGGTCCGCGCAGCCGCCTCTGTCAGCCCGACGCTCGCCACCTGCGGATCGGTGAAGACGATGGCCGGCATGGCACTGTTGTCGTAGCGCAGGCTGTCGCCGTTGAGGGCGTTCTTCGCCGCGAGCTTGGCACCGTAGGCGGCCATGTAGACGAACTGATCGTGACCGGTGACGTCGCCGGCAGCGTACACGCCCGATCTTGTCGTGCGCATGCGGTCATCGACGAAGATGCCGCCCTTCGGCGAGAGAGCGATCCCATGCTCGGCGAGCCCGAGACCTTCGATATTGGGCGCGCGGCCCGTCGCCACGAGCACCTGATCGGCGTCGATCGTGACGTCCTTGCCGTCGCGATGGACAGTGAGTGCAACACCGTCCGCGGTCTTGCGGATCGTCCGGTACGTGATGCCGGAAATCACCGCGATGCTCTCGTCCATGAAATACCCCGTCAGCGCCGTGCCGATCTCGGGTTCGGCCTCCGGAAGGAGACGCGAGCGGCACACCAGCGTCACCTCGACGCCGGCGCGGGCGAACATCTGGGCGAGTTCGGCCCCGATATAGCCGCCGCCGATCACGAGCAGAGATCGGGGCAGCGCCTCGAGATCAAGCGCCGTCGTGCTCGTCAGGTATGGCACGGTCTCGATGCCTGGGATGACAGGGACGGCCGGTCGCGCGCCGGTCGCGATGATGATCTTGCCGGCTGAGACAAACGTGCCGTCCACCTGGACGCCGCCGTCCACGATGCGCGCCGGCCCTTCGCGATAGGCGATGCCGTTGTAAGCCGGGAGCAGGTCGGCGTACTTGGCCTGACGTAGCTCCGAAACCAGCGCGTCCTTCTGACGGACGGTTCCGCCCCAGTCGGTCAGTTCGGCCTCGGCCGTGATGCCGGCGAAACGTGCCGCGGCTCGGGCATTGTGGAGCGTCTCGGCGGCGCGGATCAGCGTCTTCGACGGCACGCAACCGATATTGACGCAGGTGCCGCCGATGGTGCCGCTGCCGATGAGGGCCACCTGGGCGCCCTGATCGGCTGCCGTGATCGCGGCCGAGAAGCCGGCCGAGCCGGCGCCGATGATGGCAAGGTCGTAGGAACCATTGTTGCGGCCATTCGTGCCAAGGCGCCGATGCGTCACGGGCCTGTCCGGCGATGCCGTATCGCCCGACGATTGAGGCTCACCTTGTGTCTCGGCCGCGTTGTTGCCGTGGCCGGCGATTGTGCCGATTCCGGCAAGGCTGGGCCCGAAGATCGCCCGACCTGCTTCGAGAGCTTCCTCGATCGACAGCCGGAATCCCGGCTCGTCTGCAGGACGCTGCCGGCGCCACGCGGCGAGGTGATCGTCGGAACAGAAGAAGGATGTTGCAGTGCACAGCGAGTTCGCAGCGCATCCGCCTTCGTAATGGACGCTGAGCCATACGACGGCCGTCGTCGGCTCAACGTCGGCCAGAGCCCGGCCCCGTTCCTGCGTGGTGATCCGGACCGGCGCGCCGCAGTGGCGGCAGCGCGAGACGATCGAGATGTCTTGGTCGGTCATAGCGCCGATGCCGAGCGCGTCGACCGCGCACATCGCAGTAAGAGTGCGTCCGTCCAGTGTGACCCGGTGGCCGGTGTCGCGGTCGGTGAAGGGATACGCGCCGACAATCATGTCGCCATCGAGTACGACGAGGTCGCGACGGCGGAGCTCTTCGAGCAGCGCACGGACGGCTTCCTCGCTCAGCCCCGCACGCTTGGCAAGCGCGCTTGGGGTCGGGGCTCGCCCGTGTTCGGCGTAGAGCTGTAGCAACGCAACGCGCACGCGATCCGTGGCCGCCTCGTAGCCGCTCCAGCGGTTGAGCACATGGTCGGAGCCGACCATGGCCAGCAGGGCCTCCTTCACCACGGGTGACGAAACCACCGACCAGTCCGGAAACGTCACACCCGGCCGCACGGCCAAGCTCGGCACCGTTGCGGATGTAGAAACCGTCGCCTTGTCGCGGGACGCGGAGGATGTGCAGCAATCGTTCATGGCTTCAGGCCTTCATTCAGAATCTTCGTGTTGGAACAGACGACCTTTGCACGGCGATGATGGATGCCGCAGGCGACAAGCCCGAGGCCCGCGGCGATCAGGGAAAGCACGACCAGACCCGAACCCGTCAACCACGCGCCGAGGCCGGCCAGCGGCGGGGGCACGGCAAGGAGTGGCGCCGCGCAGCAGATCGCAACGACAATGGCGCCTGCGGCGCCGGTGCGGATCAGGGCGCGGTCATGCATGTCAACTGCCTTGCTCCTGCGTCGGGCGGGCCGGATAGCCGGCATTCATGCTGGCGGCCGCGATGGCATCCGGGGTCGTCTGCGCGTCGTCGAAGGTCACGGTCGCGGTCTTGGCTTCGAACGAGACGGCCACCGTCGAGACCCCGGGGACCGCCGCCATCGAGGTCTTCACGATGTAGGGGCAGGAGGCGCAGGTCATGTTGTCGATGGCGAAGGTGACTGTGCGTTCGGTAGCGAACACGGCAGGCGCGGTCATCACCGACATGATCAAAGCAAGAGCACTCAAACTCTTCTTCATGGGACGGGTCTCCTCTTGGTGTCAGGCGGAAAGCAGCAGCGGGGCGACGTAGTCGAATGCGAAGGCGGCCGCGACGAGCACCGTCGCAAACCAGAGCGCGATCTGGACAATGCGGCTGGGGATCGGGCGCGCGCAGGCAGCATCCTCGGCGCAGGCCCGCCTCGGCTTCCAGTAGACGAGATAGAAGCCGTAGCCGAGAACGCCCGTCGTCCCGGCGACGAAGAGCGGCTTGTAGGGCGCGAGCGCCGTCAGATTGCCGATCCAGGCGCCACCAATGCCTAGGCTAAACAGGATGAGCGGGACGATGCAGCACGAGGAGGCGGCAAGCGCGCCGAGAATGCCGCCGACGGCGACCAGGCGCTGCCGTCCGACTTCGGCTCGGTCCGACGCGAGCACGTCGGTCGTGGCGGACGTCATGCCCGCCGTGCTGGGTCGCGATATATCCATGTCCGATCTCGCTTTCCTTGCCGAAATCCTCATTGCGCAGTACCATGCGGTCTGTAGCAACTACAGGGTCAAGAGGGATTTTTGCGATGCGCGATCACGCTGGCGTGAAGGGCCTGCAGCGGGCTGAGCTCGCCCGGCGGACGGGCAGCAATCTGGAGACTGTGCGCTACTACGAGAAGGTCGGGCTCCTGCCCGAGCCACCGCGCACGGCGGCCGGCTACCGCAGCTACGACACGACGCACGAGCGGCGCCTTCGCTTTGTGCTGCGGGCACGCGAGCTCGGCTTCTCACTCGACGAAATCCGCGAGCTGTTGCGCCTGGTCGACGAACGCGACCAGCCCTGCGCCGAGGCAAGCGCGGTCGCCGCCGCGCATCTCGACGATGTGCGGGCGAAGATCGCTGACCTGAAGCGCATGGAGCGGGTGCTCAAGGACGTCGTCGCGCAATGCGCCGACGGCACGCGGCCGGAATGTCCGCTGATTGAGGCGCTGTTCCGGGAGCGAACTGTCAACTGATCGGGTCGAGGAGCGCCTATGCGGCGCCCCTGACGTCGTTCCGGCAAGCGTTGCCCTGCTGGGCGTGCAGCCAGTCGGCGATCTGCTGCGCCTTGGCTGCGGCGGTGAAGATCGCGCGCTTGTCGGAGCGAAGCACCTCGAGCCAGGAGGCGATATAGCTGGCGTGGTCGGGCCGCGGCTCGACGCTGAGATGGAGGTCGGCGCAGATCATGGCGCTCAGGAGCTCGACCGTGCATTCCTCCATAGCATAGGCGGCCGAGCCGAACCGTCCGGAGAGATCACGGTCGAGGCGATGCCTGGCGCCGGAGGCGTGCCCGCATTCGTGGAGCAGCACGGCGTAATAGGCTGCGGCATCGCGGAAGCAGGCGAAGTCGGGCATCTGCACGTGGTCGGTGGATGGGCGGTAACAGGCCTGCGATCCGCCGTGGCGGATGTCGATGCCGAGCGCTGCGCAGAACCGTTCGGCCCGCTCGATGCGCTCGGCCTCGGGTAGCACCGGTATCTCGGGCGGCGTGTAGCCGTCGACCTGCGCGCAGTTGAAGACCGTGTAGCCGCGGGCGAACATGCGCCGGGCGGGCTCGTCGCGATCCTCGTCGCCGTCCTGTACGTCTGCCTTGCCGTGGCGATCGACGGTCTTCCAGAACACGACGAGGTGCCCGCGCTCGCCCTTGCGGACCTGGGCGCCGAGCGCCTGCCACTGGCGATAGGTGCCCCAGATGCCGGCGGGAAAGCCGGCGGCGTGCGCGGCGGCCCAGAGTGCGATGACGTTGACGCCACGATAGGCCTTGCGCGAGGCGACGTTGACGGGCGTAGTGATGGCCGATCCGTCGTGGTGCCAGGGCATCCGGTACTGGTCGGCGCCGGCCTCGATGGCGGCGATGATCTGGCTGGTGACACGCTCGTAGATGTCGTTCCGGGGCTGGGGTGTGCGATCGGTGGTCATGGCTGCCTCCTGTGTTCGCCCTCTCCGTCGAGGGCGAGGCGGCAGGGGCAGACGCGGGAAGCCGGGCCGTCACACCCTGTTCTCGGTGCTGGTGCGGAACAGGGTTGATGGGCCGGCAGCGTCTGCCACAACCCGAGCCCTGCCTCGACGGGCGAGCACGGGAGGCAGCCATGACCGGCGAGCGGCGCCTGGACCGGTCAGGATGAAGCGCGGCTGTCAGCCGGTGCCGTCCAGAGGCGGACGCCGCAACGGGACGACCCTGGCGTCCACGGATCGAGACAGCTCCGCTCGCAGACCTTCGATGACGGCATCTCGCTCGGCGAGCTGCAACGTCAGCATCTGGATGTGCTGCGCGAGCGTCCGGGTGAGCGCCCGCAGCTCCGCCATCTCGGCACCACGCACGGCGCGTAGTTCCGCTTCCAGAGCATGGATGCGTTCCTTGAGGGCCCTGGGCGACGATCGCCGCAGGCGGGCTTCGGCCGCGCGGAGCTCGGCGAGAAGATCGCCGGCCCGGTTCGCCGTCGCTCGGCTGACGCCGGCCTCGCGCGCCAGGTTGGCGACGGTCAGCGCCCCGTCGGTGCGTTCAGGGCGGCCGTCGAGCAACCGCTTCATGGCAGCCCTTAGCGCCGCTTGGCTCTTCGGCCCGAGCGCGGTCATGCGTCACCGTCCATGAGAGGCGCGATCAGCCGGCACTTGCGCTCGTTGTCCCGCAGGATCGCCGTGCGCTGCAGCGGCGATAGACGCCGGTCGGCCAGAAGCGCTTCGCCCTCGACGATCGAGGCCTGCCACGGTTCGCGGTGCCGGGCGGTCAGGCAGGCGTTCGGGCACCGGTCGGGGCTGCAGCGCGATAGGGCCGGCGCCGTCCGCTCGGCATCTGGCGCGCCGGTGAGGCAGAGCGCGGTCGCTGCATCGAACAGGCAGTCGTTGAGGAAACCGACATGCAGGGTCCGCCCGAGATGGGCAACCATGGTGCGCAGCCGCTTGCGGTCCAAGATCCGGCCGGGAAGATCGCCAAGTTCCTCCTGCACGCGGCCGAACTCGCGTCGCAGTCGCGCAGCACCCGGTCCCGCCGGGCCTTCACGGCGAAGATAGGCCTCGTAATGGGCGACAATGTCGTCGAGCTGGCCGAGTGCACGTTCGCGCTCGATCGCCAAGCGGAAGTCGGCCTGCGCCGATCCGGCATAGCCTTCGAACATGGCGACCGAGGCGTGCTTGTACTGGATCTTGCCGGCGACCGTGCCGAACGGCCGGTTGGCGATGTACCAGGCGATCGTGCGTCGGAGCTGCCGGGTCGTAAACTTCCAAGGCTCGTCGCCGATGCGCGGAATCGCCGGCGCGGCCTCCGAGCGCGTGTCGAGGCCCTCGCGGAAAAGGTTGAGTGTCGGCGTTGCACCCATCCCGAGATGATCGTTGCTCCAGGGCCAGTCCTTCAGCGCCACCCACAAGGATGACAGTTCCTTCTCTCGGCGATTGCGTGCCGAGAGAACCTCCATCACCGCGACGGCGCGAGCGACGGGCTCGATCGTGATCCAGTCGGCCGTGACGCCGCGCGCGCCATGGCGCTTGTACACCGTGCTGCGCAGCCGGTACCGCTCGACCAGGCCGTCGGCGCTGCGCACCGGCGACACGCAACCCGGCTGCATCGCCTGCACCTCGCTGTCGCGCATGCCGGTGAGGTAGGCGCAGACGAGATAGCAGGCGCCCTGCAACATCCGTTCTTCGCGGGCGAGGCTGAGGCCGTCGAAGCGCTCGCGCCATGGCAGTCCGGTGTCCGGATCGATCGAGATCGGCGTATCGAGCCCGCCGATCTCGGTTCCGAGCTCGGCGGCTGCCTTCTCGATCAGTCGTGCAGTCGGCTCGGACTGGCTGATGCGGCCGCTCTGCGGAGCGCCGGCGTGAAGGCGCATCAGATGGAGATTGTAGGGCGGGGTCTCTTCGCCGGTGAGCGGGTCGATGCGGCGGGCCACATTGGGCGCGTGCTCCCAGATCGGCACGCCTCGGCCCATGGCCCGGCGCACGTCGAGCCACTTGGCCACGCGGGCGCGATAGTTCTTGGCCACGGCCCGTCCGGCCCGCGCGTCCCGCGCCATCAATCGGGCGCAGCGGGCTTCGAGAGCGTCAAGCTCGGCCCGCGCCGCGAGGATATCGGGCGCATAGACCTCGACATACTTGAGCGCCCAGCGCAGCATGGCGCCGATGACCGGCTCGGGAATGCGCGGCGTGGCGTTCTCGGCGGGCGCTGGCGGCCGGCCGGCAACGCGGTGCGCCGCACGTCCACGCCACGGCAGGAAACCGATGCCGCCGCCGGTTAGCCATGGCGCCAGGTGATGCAGGTCGATCGGCACCTCGACATACTTCACCGTCTCGTGAGGCGTTCGCCGTCCGCCGTCACGGGCATACGCCAGATAGGCGTCGAGCAGCGCCTGATCGATCCGGCTGAGATCGACGGCGCCAGTCCTTGCGCGGAGGAACGCGGCGAAATGCTGGATGTAGCGCAGCAGGCGGATCGCCGAGGTCGCGCCGCAGGGCGCCCGATATCCCGGCACATGGATGCGCAGGCGGGCGATCACGTACTCCTTCGCCAGCCGCCGCGTGACGGGATCGGCGATGCGGGCGAGGTTCAGCCGGTAATTGCTGTAGCGGGCGTTCACCCGGAAAATGGCGGCGCCCAGGTCCCAAAGATCGTCACCGAAGCGCGGAAGTCGCGTGCGGTCGGCATCGCCCCTGACCGCCACGCCGGCAAGCACGGGCTCGTCGTTGCCATAAATGGCCGAAGGCAGCGACGCGTGCTGCGGCAGCTTGATCGGTGCCGGCATCATGGCGCTCTCGCTTCGGGCGGCAGGTAGAGGAGCGCGGGGTCCGATGACCCAATCCGACGGGCTTCCTCGATCTCGGCGTCGGCGAACCGGGGCAGAATCTGTTCGGCGATGCGTCCGTGAACCCGGCCGAACTTGGCGATCCAGTCGGCTTCGCTCAGCACCTGCCGCTGCGCCCGGATGAAGTTGAGGAAGGCCAGGAGCGCGGGCACCTTGCGGGCGGTGACCACGGCATTGCTGCATTCGAGACACCCCCAGAAGGGGGACGGACAGGCCTCTCCCTCCGAGCCGAACGGGCTGTTGTAGAAGCCGCCGCAACTGGCGAGCCAGACGTCCTGCTCGCCGCCGAACAGCGCCTTGACCGCGGCGGCGCCGACAACGGGAAGGCCGGTCGCCTTGTCGGGATCGGTCTGGACGGCCGCTTCCTCCTCCGACGACAGGACACAGGGGGGGAACGCGGCGTCGAGCGCATCGGTCATGGCGTCGGCAATTGTCGCCTCGTGCAGATGACGAAGCGCGGGAATGTCGGCGTAGTGGTCGGCCGCGACCGCGACAGTGTGGCCGACGGCGAAGCGGTCGAGCTGGCCGCCCGTGCGCCGGTACCATGCCGCCTTATGCGTCTTGCGCAGGCGCGTCAGATTGAGGCGAAGGCGTTGGCCCCGCTCATCAAGGATGCCGTGCCGGCGCGTCCATGAAGCCGCGAGCTCCTTCATGCTGAGCACCCGAGGGGTCAGGCGGCCCCAGGCACAGTGCGCCCAGAGCGTGTCGGCGCCGAGCCGGCTTCTCGCCGGACCGGTCCACTGCAGCGCCTTGCGGATCAAGCCGCCCGGCGTCGAGGAACCGCCGTCGCGCACACGCAGCCGCTTCCACTCGGCGCCGCGCGCCCGACGCTTGCAATACTCGATCTCGACATAGCCGCCCGCCGGGTTCTTCAGGCAGTCCGCTCGCAAGCCCTTGATCGCTTCGATCTCCATGCCGGTGTCGAGCGAGATAAGCACGATGAGCGGCACGAGATCGGCGGCGATGAGATGCCGGCGGCCATGCAGATCGTGGATCAGGCGATCGTTCGGCAGGCCACTCTCGCGGCGGAGCGTGTAGAGTCGCTTGAAGAGAGGGTGCCTGTGCCCGATGACGCCTTCCGCGTCGATCACTTCCATTACCTGTTTGTGGGTTGCTGCCAGCGCCTTGCTCCGATCGGAATCCTCGACCGCCGGAATACGATCGGCCTCGCCCAAGCGGCGGATGATGGCGGCGAGATCGGTGCGCGCCGCCTTCCGCAATGCCGCGGCGACATCATCGCCATAGGCATCGCGCGGCCTGGCGCGCACGCCGGGCCGATCGCTCGTGTACATCAGCCGGCGTGAGGCATCGGGCGGCAGGTGGCTGGGCTCCGCGGCCTCGGCAAGCCGCAGCAGGTTGAGCACCTTGCTCATGCGGTGCAGGCGGTGATTGGGATGCAGGCCGCTCCCCTCCATCCAGGAATCGAAGCCGTCGATGCAGACGGCACTGACGTCGGAGAGACGGGCGACGTGCGATCCGGCGGAATCGAGATAGCGCCAAAATGTCTTGAGCGCATTGGCATAGGCGTAGGCCGTCGAGATCGAGCCGGCCGGACCACCGACCTGGCAGGCGCGCCAGAGCGCGCCGGCAAAGGTCCGCGCCAATGCCTTGCGGCCGGCGAGCATCGTCAGGTCGATCGTCTTGCTGCGATCCGCCAGCGTGACGGTAAAGCGCAGCGATGCGATCGCAGCGGCGGCCTCGCCCTCGGGATCGGGCAGCGCCTCGGGAAAGAGGGCGCGGCGACCCGGCCGCCGCACCGATGGAGCCGCCGCGGCGGTCATGCCGCGCCGCCAGCCGTGTCTTCGGCCCAGCGATCCGCGGCGGCCTCGACCAGCTCCTGCGCCTCGGCGAGGCTGTCGAGATAGATGTAGGTGCTGGTGATACTCGCATGCCCCAGCAGGTGCTGGAGCTTCTGCAGAGGATCGCCGAGAATCCGCCGATAGGCTGCGCCGTGCTGGTCCTGCGGATCGAACACGGATCCGATCTGCTCGCGGATCAGCATGGAGAGCATGTTGACGGCGAAGGTGTGCCGCAGCGTGTGTGGCGTCACCTCGACCTCGATGCCGAAACGGCGGCAGCGGGTGCAGGCCCGCCGAAAGGCAGCTTCCCAAGTCGCCGAGGGCACGGGCTTGCCGCCTTCAGTCAGCCAGAGCAAGGCATGCTGCGCCTGGCCGGGCGTGCCGACCAGCACGCGGCGGCGTTCGCCCAGCGTCAGACGGTCGAGCCGGACACGCTTGCCCGCCGCGTCTGTTGCCTTCCCGTCCTCCAGCATCAGCCAGAGCGGATCGGACACCGAAGGCTCTGAGCGCGCGGCAGAGACCGTGCGCTCGAGATCGACATAGTCGCCGATCAATCTCAGTACCCGGCGGGGAACGCGGATGCGCCGTGGTCGTCCGCCCTTGGCGATCGGACCGGGGAGATCGAACGGCACCGAGCGCGATTCGGGATCGGTCAGGCGCGGCAGCTCACTCAGCAGCAGACTGCCGGCCTCTGTCAGCCGCAGGCCGGTCGTGACGAGAAGCTCGGCAAACAACGCATTGCGCTCGCCGTTGCGGCCGCGCCACGTCGCGTCCTCCGAGCCGTCGGGAAGCCGGCCGCGCAATCCCACCTCGCGGAACAGCAGGTAGCGGCCAAGATCGATGTAACGGGTATCGTGGCGCCGCGCGGCGCGCTCGCGGGCACGGTTCGTCGTCACAGCGAGCACTGCGCGGCTACCGCCGGCCCTGCGAAGGGTGGCGCCGTAGCTGAAGGGCGAGATCGCAATGATTCCTTCCTCGACAGCCCAGCGATAGAGCTTGTCGAGCGCGGCAACGCTCCGGTTCCAGCTCGCAGCCGAGATGCGGTAGGGAGCTGCCGACAGCCGACGCGCCCGGTGAAAGGCCAGGACATCGTCGCGGCCGGCCTGCCAGACCGTCTTGCCGCCGCGCCGTTCGACAAGAAAGCGCGCCCAGACGAGAATGTCGCGGGCGTAGGAGCGCCACGTGTTCGGCGATCGCGCTCCCATAGCAGGACAGGCACGAAAGAACCGGTTGAGAGCGAGATCGTAGCTGCCGTCATCCATCAGGATGAACGGCATGCCGTGAATCAGCCCGGTGCGCTCGACCGCGTCGAGCGCACCGGGCGCGAGGCTCACTGCAAGGTCATCAAGGAAAAGCGGACGCGAAATAGTGTCAAGATCGGTAAAATACAAATGCACGCACGATACCCAAGCGGAGCGCCTTCGGCGCAACTTCATTGTTTAGAATGCGAGGGGTTCCCCTCGCGCTCTCCCGCTCGCCGCGTGGCAGGGGTGCAGGACTTAGCCTGCACCCCATGAACAGCTTGTCGTGCCGCCGCCGCGTCAAGCGTTGTCCTCGCTACGCTGCGGGAACGCTTGACCCGGACGTCTGAAGAGCTTCACCGGAGCCGTGGTGAGGCGCCTCCAATGCATGATTCTGAGACAGGATCACAGAGTCAGGATAAGGCCACCAACTCCTCGAACGCGTATTTCTTGGAACCGAAACTGCCGGCCATATCCCGGCCGAGACGCGACGGATGGCCCGTGGCGTGGCCGAGCTCGTGGAGCGCAGTGCGGTGCCAGTTGATCGGCTCGAAATAGGCCTGGGGCGGCGGCACCTGCACATAGTCGAGCGCCGGGACGTAGAAGGCGCGGTTGCCGCCGATGCGAAAGTCGATGCCGGTCGCGCGGATCAGCGCCTCGATCTGGGGTTCGATCAGGCCCGGCGGCGGTGGCGGCGCGACGATCGCGATGTCATCCGGCAGGTTCTCGCACTGCGCGGCGTTGAACACCGTGAAGCGTTTCAGGAACGGGATCGCCTGGGGTTCCTCGCCGGTCTCGCGGGCGCGCCGCTTTTCGTCGTCGGGTACGAAGCGGTCGGCATAGACGACGGTCGTGCCGCGCTCGCCCTTGCGGACATTGCCGCCGAGCGCAAGCGCCTGGCGGAAGGTGAGCCAGCTCTGGCCGGGAAAGCCGTGTTCGACGACCGCGCCCCAAAGGATCAGAACATTGATTCCGGAATAATGCCGGCCGGTGGCGGCGTTCCTTGGCAACGCCAGCGGCGCCTTCGCCGCCGCCGTCCCCCAGGGCTGGACCCACGGGATGCGCCCGGCCTCCAGCTCGGCGATGATCTTGTCGGTGATTTCGTCATAGAGGCTCGCCCGGTCCTGGCCGGCGCGAGCAGTTGCGATCTTTCTGGACATCGCGGATCTCCGCGACGGGCGCCGGAAGCCTCTCTCCCAGCCCTCAACCCGTCACGGGCAAAGCCTGTCCGCACTCTCACTCTAGGGGGCGTTGCGGGGTCTCCCCGCAGAAGGGGTCGGCCGAGACGAAGGCTCGGACGTAGGGGAAAGCATTCCCCTCCCATGAAATCGGTCCGCAGCAGTCTCGAAATTCAGCCTGGCCCAACGTACCTTACAGCGCATGTGCAACGACTATCAGCTACATGTCAGGCGGGAAGAATACTGCGAGGTGCTGCAGGCCCTGGAGCTTGGCGTGCCGACACAGCGGGGCGAATTTTCGCGCTTCGTCGCTGAAGGAACACTGGTCGAAACCATCAGACCGGGCCGCAATGGTTAGCGGCGGTGCTGGCGGCGCCACGCGCACGATATCGGGAGATGAGGCGAAGGCCCTTATTGAGAGCCAGTTGGCCGCGCACGGCAACGGCGTGCTCTCCGTCCTTGCGCAGTATCGGTGCGAGGACGCGGTGGCTGCGTGGCATGAGACGATCCGAGCGGTTGAGGAGTTCATCAACCTGCCGAAATTCGGGATTGCGGATGATCAGCTCCGGGCCTGGTTGTGCGCGATACGATTGGACGATCCGTTCGTTTCGAATCCGGGTCCGACATGGCTGGCGGTGCGCCGGGCGCTCGCGCCCCATCTCGAGCCGTCGGTGATTGCTCGGTTCACGCGGACCATGCTGTACGCGGGCGCGATGGGTGTGGCCTTCGCCATGCATGGCCAAGACGCCCGTAGCGCTCAGATCACGCTCGACACGATCGGCGGCGCCGTCGACTATTTTCAGTCGCGGCGACGTCACTTCGTCTCGCTGCTCTACACCATGCCCTATGCATGCTCTGGCTCGGCGGTTCTTGAGTCATACGATGCGCTCACGGTCCTATTGCCGCAGGTCGAGCATAGCTGCGTCGCGATCACCGGCTTTCACCAGAAGCTCGCGCTTCTCGATGTGCTGCCGGATTTCCATCTGAAGATTGACAGCATTGGCGCGATGGCGAGCCACGGCTTCGAGACCTTGGACGACTACTTTCTCGAACCGGAGCGCGCGTCGATCCATGTGATGGCTGAGCTGCGCGGCGATCAGTTCACGATGCCCGCCATGGAGGCGCTAGATCGAAGGAAGATTTTTTCAGCCGCCGAACTGCGCAACGGAGTGAGGCTGATCGGCGCGACCTACGAGGCATTCGGCCTCAAGGACTCCGACTTTTCCGCCATGGGCCTGCTGGTGATCGCCTTCGCGCGCCATTGCCGCGACGACTATTACGTTGAGATCGAGAAGGAGAAGTTTCGCTCGATGCTGCGCGCGCAGTCCGAGTTGGACCCCGCCGAGCTTGAGGCGCTCCTCGTCAACAAGCCCTCGAACTACGCGACGAACACCAATGCCTATCAGCCGTTCTTGGATTTGGGGGATCGGATCGTCTCGAACGTCAACCTTCTGTCGCGCTTTCTCTACGCATTCAAGAATGTCCACCTCGGCAGCCGCCGGCGCTTTCAGATCCACGCGGGCTTCATCTTCGAAGACATGGTGAAACGCGATCTTGAGCGCATGGGATTCACCGTCACGAACATCAAACGGATCAATCGGAAGGAGTTCGACGTCGTCGCCACGCGCGGCGGTGTCATCTTCAACATTCAGTGCAAGAATAATTGGATTGATCTCTCGAAGATTGAGGCTGAGCGCGCGCTGTTCGTCCGATATAACCGATCCCTGACGAACTACTATACGCGCGCGCTGAAGAAGGAGCGGGGTCGCGAGCATCTACTCAAGCAGGAACTGGGGATGGACAAGGTCGTGCATTACGTGGTGAGCCGATTTCCGGTGATCGGCGCCGACTCGGCGGTGATCAACTATAATCAGATCGATCGGCTTCGTTTCGCCGGCCAGGCGGGCGCGTGACCAATCCTGCGAATATTCGCGATCTGCTATTGCGGTTCACAGGCCCCGATCTGACGCAGACGCTTGCGCGGATCGAGAGCGCGGTGCGCGGTGTGGCAGCGAAGGATTGCGATAGCTTTCTCGAGGGCGCTGGCGTGGGTCGGGAGGCGTTGGCCGCGGCGGCCGAAATGAAGCGCCTGGCCGGGCAGATCAATGTGACGATCCATGCGCTCGGCATCCTGCTCTGCCTTCCGCACATCCTCGAACCAGAGGAGCGGGTCGAATATGTCTCGCTCGGCGCCGGGAATACCGGGCGCGAGTTCGACCTGGAGACCAACCTGCGGGTCGCCGAGTTCAAATTCATTCGATGGCGGGGCGGCGCGGAATCGATCCGCCAGAATTCCGTGTTCAAGGATTATCTGCTGCTCGCGGAGCATCCGACGGCGAAGCGAAAATATCTCTATCTGCTCGGCACCGAACACGCGCTCAAATTCCTGCGGGGCGGTCGCGCCCTATCGAGCGTGCTGAGCCGGAATGACAAGTTGCAGAAGATATTCGCGGACCGCTTCGGCGAGGCGTTTCGGACGGTCCGGGACTATTACGCCGTCCACGCCGGCGCGGTCCAGATCGAGGACGTGTCGCCGTGGCTTTCGGAGCTGGCGGAAGAGTTGATCGCGGAGCCCGACGCTGGCCCAGTCGACTAGGGAGCAGGGCGAGTGACGCGTGCGCGTCGCGCGGCGCGGCCCGCTGGCGTGCGCGTCGCGGTCAAGAGCGCTTCCTCCGCAGATTTCTGCGGTCCCATGAAGTCCATGCGATCGGCGATATAGGCACCGAACGCGGGCGCGTCTTTGGCCGATGGCATCGTGACGCCGTATGTGAGCGGAAGGAATGCTGTCAGCGCGATACGGTAGAGCGGCGCGGCATATTCGAAAATCGTCCGCTGCGGCGTGGTGAGGTATAGATTGCTGCGCTCGACAGGATTGCCGTGGAGAAAGTCGTTTCTGCATTCGTAGAGCACCTGATAGAGCCAAGATGCCAAGGTGCGCTTCACCTTGGTCTTGCCGCCCGTGTCGTGCGCGAGTTGGCCGATTTCCGGGTTTGCCCACGGCGTCCGCTCGATCATCTCGAACACCTTGTCCCGGTTGGCCTGCCCGCTTCCGCCAGGATGCACGAGGATCTCGAAAGCGCTGACCCAGAGCGAGACGACCCGCCCGACGTCGTAGAACGTCGTATCCGTCCCGGCCGGCAAGAGCGAGGCGTTATACGCCATGTCGAGCGAGCGCATTAGCGCAACGTCCTCCCAGGCGGGCTCTGCAGCTTCATAGCGTCGACGCCAGCGCGCCATGAGCGCGGCAAGGAGCGGCTGGTCGATGTCGCTTTCGCCGAGTGACGTGCGGAATAGGGCCGGCGACGATTGGCCTTTGAAGCGAGAGAGCTCATGCGTGCCGAGGATTGCCGGTGTGCTCCCGATCACATCCTCATAGTGTCGGTCGAGCATCCAGGGGTAGATCGCGAAGGCCTCGCCGAAGAGCACGCGATGCCCGCGCGGATATCGAAGCTCCAGCGCCCGGCCGTGCGTGACCGCGGAGAGCGCGATGAGGTCGCGGAAGCTCGCCAGCGCCGTGACGTCGCGAAAGGTCGGCGGTGCGGCCGTGTTCAGGATCAGGACCGAGGGCTCGAACTTCTGCCCGAAGTTATCGGCGAAACGGTTGAGGAAGCGCCTGAGCGTCGGGTGCGTCCGCTTGAGGGCCGCAACGCGGCGATCGTGCGCGGGAGCGAGCGCGGCGATCTCGCAGCCGATCGCAGCTTCCAGCGGAATATTCGGCAGGACGAATACCGGCGTCCAATCAGCAGCCATGGTTATTCCTGTTTAGATCGCTAGCGCTCCACTTCTTCATTCGTAAGGAAGTTCGCCGAACAAGCCGATCATGAGGTCGCCGTCGTAGAGCGAGAACGGAATCTCTACATAATGATCACGGTGACGTGGCAAGGCACGTCCGTCATTTGGGCCGTTCTTAGTGTGTCCGCGAACGTGCTCACCGTCCTCCTTGACATACGGCAGCACAACGAGGCGGCCGTGATTGGTGGAGAGGATCGTCCCTTCCTTCCAGATCGTCGCGCCTTCGGACTCGCGCGTCGACGATGTCTCCTTGACCTGCCAGCCGACACCACCATCCGGCTCGTACCAGAATACAATGCCGTTTGAGACCAGCACACGTTCGCCTCGTGCAAGAGCTTCGGCGAGCATCCGCTGAACGCTCGCGAGCTGAAGCAATTGATTGGCGCGGGGCAAAAGGATCTGTCGGATTTTGGCCTTTGCCTTTCCCCAATGAGTGCTGGCGCTCAGACCGAATCCATTGGCGATCTTCGCGCGTTCGGCGGTCAGTGCGGCCTTCTCGCCGGCGTGATAGGGTTTCGACCAAACGCCATCCGGGCCCAGATATAGAAGGGCGTGGGTCCATCGGTTGTTCGAGCGACCCACTTTTGCCACCCTCAGATAGGGCATTTTGGCCAGTTGTTCGGCGAGGTCCTGACGATAGCGCTCGGAGTCCGGCGCGAGCTTCAGGGCGGCGGCGTCGGGCGGCTCGCCATCGGTGTGACGGCGCAAGGCTTCCGCTAGCATCAGCACTTCTTCGTCTTGCAGACGCCGTTTCGCCTGCAGGGCCTTGTCGATCTTGAGTTCGAGCGATCGCTTGACGACGGGGTCCATGGGACGCGCGGAGAGTGCCTGCCGCAAGGTTGGATTGAGTGCATTGGCGGCCGCGATGGCAGCTTCGCGATCGGGATAATGGTCGGCAAAGACGGTGTCGTTATCCCCCGGCACCATGCGCTCGCGCCAGATCGGCGCGAGTTCGCCCTTGTCGATGAGCTCCTGCATGAACCAGCGCTCGAACAGGGGACGGTAGTGGGGCCAGACGGCCAGGACGATGTCAGACGCCCGTTTCAGCTCGGACCATTTCACCATAAAGGGGCGCCTCCGACGCGAGGCCGCGTGGCCTGAAGCTTCATCATCATGCGGCCTTCTCCTGCCGCGACCGGATATCGGCGATCCACTTTTCTAGCGCGTCAATTTCGGTTTCGATTGCCGATGGCGCGGGCAGCCGCGGATTGATCTCACCGGGCTGACTGTGAAGGAGCGCCGAGCAACGCCCGAACGCTTCACGCATAGCGGTGCAATCGACATCGGTGAGGACTGTGAGCTTGATGAGGCCCGTTGTGTCCACCTTACGGGACAGGCGGCGGATTACCGGCCCGACCACTTCCTCGACGGCGCGCTCCCAGGTCGTGCGGAGTTGGTCCTGGAAGGACGTTACCTCGCGCAGCCATCTTGCCTGATCGCCGCGTTCATGATGGATTTTCACGTTGGCGAGGTGGGCCTTTATCCCGTCGATCACCTTGTCGAGCGGCATGACATTGGCGGGCGGGTCTTGATGGCAATAGCCGGTATTTTCCGGGCCACGGCTGATCAGGCGGTACGCGACCGGCGTCGCTTCCCGGTCCTTCGTCGCCCGGCACGCTTCATCGAGAAGAAGCAAGAACGCCATATCGTGGGTGAAAACGATCACTTGGCGTGTCTGGCCGGCCTCGGCCAATCGAGCGGCGACCCTGTCGCGATGCAAATGGTCGAGCGAGGAGACAGGATCGTCGAACACGATCGCTGACTGCGCATCGATGGTCGACAGCTCGGCGAGGAAGGCGGCCAGCGCGACGCAACGATGCTCGCCTTCGCTGAGGACCTTGCCGACCGGCTCGTTCGGTTTGTTGATCAGCCGGACCTGGAAGAAGGGGACGCCAGCGGTGGTCTTGGCCTGCTGAAGCTCGATGGCGAGACCCGCGACGCCGAGCTTGTCCACCTCGATCGCGAACCTTCCGCGCAGGCGGTTGGTGACGAGCGCTTGGGCGATACGCGCGCTCTGAGTCGTGATCTTGTTCGTGGCTGTGTCCTTGTTGGCTTTCTCGATCGCCTCGACGGCCTTGAGGCGCTCGATCTGTGTAAGCACATCGGCTTTCACCAGGCCGACCCATTTGCGGTCCGCAAGGCCGTCGCGCTCGGCGATGAGCGCTGCGCGCTGCGGTGAGCTGGCCTCCGACTGCAAGCCTTCGATACGCGTAGCAACACCGCTGAGGGCCATGCGTAGTGGATCGAGCGAGATGGTGGCTGGGGGCGGAAGATCGGGCAGAGTCGCGAGGCTATGGGTTCGCAGAATGGCGCGCAGCCGCCAAGCCAGGTGCAGGATCCCGCGGCGAAGGGTGCCTGCGACCTCCTCCTGGCCGATATCATCGCGGATCGTCGCGATGATCGCGGCGAGATCCTTCATCGAGATGGCTTGCGATGAGACCTCTTCGAGCTTCTTGTCATACGCGTCCGCCGCTTCCTGTTCACGGCGCTTGCTCTCGTCCTGTACGAAAGCCTCGAAGCTGCTGAGCCGCTTCGAGGCTTCCTCGCTGAGCGGCTGCTGGCAGAGGACGCAATGGGCTCCAATCTCGGTCACGGGGAACGGCCGGTCGGGATAGGCGGATGCGCGGGAATAATCCCTGGCTGCCTCCCACAAGGCCTTCCAGACGTCCGAGCCGATGTCGGGCAGCGGCTCATCGGCGAACAGGTTAGCGGAGGCGGCGGCAGCGGCGGAGCGCGCCGTTGCAAGGTGCGTATGGGCGTTGCGGAGCGCTGCCCGGGTTTCGTCCGTGGCGGCGGCCAGCAGCCGCTCGAGCTGCTCGATCGCCGACTTGATGCGGGCTTCCTGGCTCTGGAGCTGCCGAACCGTGCGCGCAGGATCGCTGGCCAGGTCGGTAGTGAGCGTTTGAAGCCGAGTTTCTTCTTCCGCTGTCACGCCCGCGAACTTCTCGACGGCGTCCTGCTTCGTCTTGCCCGACAGACCGGCGATCAGCTTGCCGACGGGCGTGTCCGGCTTGCATTCGGGCTTCGACAGGATCGCGGGTGTTTGCTCTTGGAGCGCCTTTATCTCGGAAGCCAGTTTGGCCTTCACATCCTGGCATGCCTGCGCGAGACCGGCGAGGATTCGGAGCGGCAGCGGCGTGTAGGCGAGATCGTTGGTGTTCTCGACATGGACATTGGCAGTGCGCGAGTCGAAGACACTGACGGCCGAGAGCATTGGATCGGGGGCGTTCCCCTGGGTCCAGGACGCGCTTCGCTTCTGTCCGCCGATGAAGAAGTCGACGCTGGCGGCTGGGGTGCCGGAGCCGGCCGCATAGATGTTTGGAAGGATCGCGTCGCCCTTCGGCGAGCGCGCCCGGCAGAGTTGCTTCAGGACGCGGGCATAGCCGGATTTGCCGGCGCCGTTGTCGCCGTAAATGACGGTTAGGCCCGTCTTGCCGAACGAGAGGCGTTCGCCCGGCGCCAGCGCATTGACGTGGGACAGGCTGTGGAGGGCACCGAGGCTGACGACGGCATGGCTGGCCGCTGGGTCCCTGATGTGGCTCGCGTCGAGCGGGACGGTTGTCGCGTCACCCTTGCAAATCGCGACGAAGGCCGTGATGTCGGCTGCCTCCAACTTGGTCTGGCCGCACAGCCGGCGCAGCGCATCGCGTTGCCAGGCCGGCAGGTCCACTGACCATTTGAGGATGTCGGCGAGCGCCGCCGCCTCATTCGAGAGATCGTTCTCTTGCGCTTCCATTATTGCCCCCTGATCGTGCCGTGTCTGGTGTGGTCGGCTGTTTCCCCATGATGCTTATGTTCTCGGTGCTCGGCGGTTCAGGCGCCGCCAGTGATGCGTCGCTCCTGACCGAGTGGGACAATCCAGCCGCCGGCGCGGTCAGGCCGAGCAAATTCATCCGGATGAACGGTCTGGGTCAGGCGAGTACGCACAGCTTGCGGCTCCGCGTCGATGGCGGCGCGGATGAGGTCGCGCTCGATCCCAACGAAGACAGGTCGGAGGTTGAGGCGGGCGAGCGCCTCCTGGTCGGCGGGCGCGGCGTCGGCATCGGTGACCGGCCCCGCACGCGTGACAATCCCGCCGATCAGCCCGCCCATAGCAGTCGCTTTCTCTACCTCCCTTACCGGAGCCGCATCCAGCAGCGCCCGGGCGCGCCCGAGGTCGTCTTGGAGCCTGCGCGCGAATGGCTGGTGGGTGATGCGGTAGAGCGCGCCAGCCAGCTCGGTGTGGCCGAGTGGCTTGATCAGGTTGGCGATGTGCAGGCGCAGAAGCCCGATGAAGAGTGCATCCTTCTCCTGGGGATCAATGGGCTCGCCTTCATCGATCGGATCGCGAACCGAGAGGTGGGCCTCGGTTGGGCCTGCCGCAGCCATGCCCCAGCGCGTTGCGATCGCAATGCGTTTCACCGTGACCTTGCGGCCTTGTGCGGTGATGTTGATCCGTCCGGCTTGCGTCCAGGCGCGGTCCAGCGCTTTTGCCGGGCCTCCGACATCATGGCAGCCTTTCGCTTCGGCCACCGTCAGAGAGGACAGGTCGGCGGCGCAGGCGATCCAATCGGGCAGATCGCCACGCGACAGGCGCGTGACCTTGACCCGCCGGCGACGATCGAGATCGATCGTTCGGCTGCCGAGATGGGCGAAGATCGAGAGATTGAAATAGCGCTCAAGATAGGCGCGAGCGACGAAGCGCCCGAACAGGCCTGACAGGGCGACTTTGACTTCACGCGCCTGTCCGAGCGGCTCCTTGAAGATGAACGGCGTTCCCGCGCCGGTCGGTGCAAGCAATGCGTCCAGGATCGACCACGCACCGTAGGCCGCGCCGGGCGTCTGCAGCACTTCCCGAATGCCGGCGTCCTCGATTTCTGAGACCTCCAGGTCGACGGTGGTGCCGGTGATAGGGCTCGCTGTCGCTGGCTCGAAGCTGTGAAGAAATGTCCTCGTCATAGCGCCAGCGCCTGTTTGAGATCGTCATGCTCGAAGGCGCTGGCCATGCGGTTGATCTCGGCCGTGCGCGCGCCGACCGCTTTGGCTGTATCGCGCCAGGTGGCGGTCACGGTCCCGACTTCTTTGATAATCGCGCGGGCTTGCGGCAGCGTGAGCGCAAAAAACTCCGACGCCGCCTCCAGCAGATCGAGCGAACAGGTGCCCTCGTCGAGATCGATGTTCGTCGTCAGCACCCGCGCCTTGAGATCGGTCGGAACGGGATTGAGGTCGTATGCCGGCGAGAGAGACCAGCCCGCTTTTCCCAGCCACAGGAAACCGTGATTGCGGAGGTGGTCGTCGACATTGGAAATCAGGACATTGAAGACGACACGCCGATAGAGGGCGTGGGCGTCCGTCTTCCCCTGGGCGCCGTGTTGAGCAAGGGCATCGACGATCTCCGGATAGCTGCCGCGCTCGCCGTCCTTGGCGCCCATCATCGCCATCGCCGACAGGAACGGGGTGCGGATCGCCCCGTCACGATCGAAGCGTCGCGACAACATGACCGCCTTGCCGGCGACGTCGATCAGCTCGTGCTGAGGGGTGGCGATACCTGCCTGGCCGGCCAGCCGCAGCGCGATCTCTTCCCAGGTCTCCATGCTGTAGTCATCGGTCTCCTTCGGGAATTTCGCGATGGAGAGATGACCATGTTGGTCGATGACCGACGCCTTCGGGCGGGCACCGCCAAGGGAGGAGCCTGGGGCAAAGATGAGCTGCAGGTCTTCATCCGTTTCCTCGTCCCGGAGAACCCGTTCGGTGATCTGGAGCAATCGGCCAAGCTCGATCAGGGCAGGAACGCCCGCACGGATCGGCGCTTGAAAAATCTCTTCGCCGACCCAGCGGAATCGGAGCGCGCCAAGCCGGGTCTCATCGGCGACGCCAAGGAGGTAGTCGCTTTCTACAAGCGTGCGAACCGCGCGGCCTTCCCGATCGGCGAGACGTCGTTCGGCGCGCTGCATGAGGCGCCGGCCCCAGGTATCCGGCGCTGAGTCACCGATGGAGCCGAAAGTCGCAAGACCGGCAGGAGGGGCGAAGGCGCCACGGGTCAGAGCAAGGGCTGGCTCCAGGGAGAAGCGGTCCGGGTCCTCAAGCCATGCGCCGTCATACTCGAAGAGGATGGTCTCGGTGCCTCGGACGCGATTGCTCCTCGCCAGTCCGACCGGGCGTGTGCGGCCGTCCAAATCGACATGGACCTCGAAGTCAGTCATCGCGGGACGATCCGATTGGCCGCTTGAGGTGGACATGCTTAGGCAGATCGGCGCTGGCAAGCGCTTGGCCGACGCTGTCGTTGCTGATGTCGGCGACCTGGCCCAGGCCGTCGAGCAGGCCAAGCGCCTGCAGGACGCCGGCATAAATGCCGACGCTGACATTGGTGTCCCCAGCTTCGACCCTTTGCAATGTCGAGCGAGACGTGAAGGCGCGCTCGGCTACGACCGCCATCGGCAGCCGTCGGCGTCGACGGGCATCATGGATGTCCGCTCCAAGCTTGCGCAGTGCGCGCCGCACCGCAGCAGGAGGGTTGTGTGGAGTAGGCATTTTGGCACCTTCGCACTACAGATTGGCCAGATATGTAGCACGAAGATTACAATTTTCCTAGACCCCCTTGAGGGGGATCACCTCAGTAGAGAGCGAAGGTTCGATCTTACCGCTGTCGTGACGGTATCGACCGGGACCCTCCGGACGTTGGCGATCGCGGCGACCGTGGTTTTTACGTCAGCGGGCTCGCTGGGACGACCGTCAACCTGAGTGAAGGGGCCGTCTGTCTCCGTCAGTATCCGATCGATGGGCAAGTCGGAGACGAGGGAGCGGCCGCGATCCGAGCGGGTCATCTCGGCATTGACGGAGAAATAGCAGCCGAGCGTCGCCGCACGTCGAGCCTCGCTCTTGCTTCCGGTGAACCAGTGAAGCACGACGGTGCCGCGATCCTGCGGGAGATATTGTTCGATCATCGCGAGCACCGCTGGAACGCTTCTGACACTGTGGACCGTGAGAATCTTGCCACCGGCTTCTGCGCATCGCTCAAGGACGCTGCGGAACACATGCTTTTGGGTATCTAGCGATTTGTAGAAGCGCGGGCCGGCATCAAGACCGACTTCACCGACGTAGCGTGTCTCAGGCAGGTGACGCTCCCATAGCGGCAGTTCGCCGGCGCGCTCCGCGACAAGCTGCGGATGCAGCCCGAGCGCAGCGCGCACGAAGCGGGTATGACGCGTGAGTTCATGATTGCGCGCCCAGGCCTTTGGTGTCGTCGTGACGGTCAGCGTGTAGATCCGAGCGGCTTCTGCCCTTGCGATCGCGGCCTCATGGTCGGGATAGAGGTCGAGATGGCAGTGGAAATCGACACCGACGGCTTGAGCATTCTCGGTCATCCCGGCCGCGTCCTCACACCTGCCAGGAGTGCTCCAACCTCTTCAAGGCCGCGCCGGTACACGCCAGCGAGGGCGGTTTGCCGAGCCGGCGATTCATCGAAGAGCGGCCCCGGTTTGTGGATGAGAATCGGCGCCAGCGCCGGCCGGGCGCGAAGCCGCTCGATCGCAAGCTGGAAAGAGCGAATCTGGACGCCTTCTGATTGACGTGTGTCGAGCGCGCGGGCGGTGAGGTCATCGACCGTGTAGACGGTGGGATCTGGATCGGGGTGTAGGCCGGCAACGAGTGCTGCCCGTCTGATGAGACAAGGCAGGCAATAGCCGCAATGCTGTGTGCCGAGACCCTGCCAGCGCCCCTTGGTTGGGGACGCGCAGGATAGCGATGAGGGTACGAGGCGGCGTAACAACGCGCCGTTGGCGCAGGCCGCGACCATCTCGCCCTTGGTCCTATCCCAATAGGGATTTTCGATCCTGCCGTTCAGGCCGAGCCCATGGAGGGCGTCATTCCAACGGGCGATGTAAAACGGATGGGTCGTGCGCGTGCTCAGTGCGCCGAGGCGCAATGGATCGAGCGGCACGTTGACGGCGATGAGGCCGTTCTCGGGAACTTTCAAGGTGAACGCCCCCTCAAGGCCGCTTCCAGCGAAGACGCCGAGGGCGAAGAACAGGAACGACCTGCCGCGGGTCGTGTTCTCTCCGCCTGAACCGCGGACGAAACCGTCCGGGTATGCCATCCAGAGGCGCAAGCGATCGAAGGCGCGGCCTCGATAGTGGGTCTTCAATGTGTCGAAGATGGTGGACTGCGCATCGCTGGTCGCACCTTCGCCAGCGTGACTGATGAGAAGCGGTGTACGGCCATTCTCGAGGGCATCGATTGCGCCGATGAGACTGTCGAGGCCGCCCGAGAAGAGGGCGAGGTCGTCGAAGGGAGGACCGATGAGCCGAGCAGGGCGTGCGGGAGCGACCCTGACGAAACGGCGCGGTCGGGCGCGAAACGCGATCGACCAGCGGTCGCCGGTGAGAAAGTTCAGCATCCGGACGAAGGTCGGCGCGACGGCTGTCCATCGATCAGGATCGGAAACCGGGACGATCAGCCGGATTTCGCGGGTCCAGCCATCCTGCGATTCACTCGCCCGCGAAATGCGCGTGTCAGCAGCGTGGACGTGGGCGGCCAGGACCAGGATATCCACGCCGATCTCTGAAGGATGAACGCCAAGCCGCGACAGATCGCCGATTGCGCGGCCGATCCCGTGATCGAGTGTTCGCTCGCCGACAACCAGGTCGAGGCGGGTTTCGACCTCCCCATCGCCAAGTGGAAAGCGGCTGCGGTCGCCGGGGCCGTATCGGCCTATAATGACGTGTCTCCTCATGCGCCTTCCGCCTCCGCATCGCCCATGATCTGCAAGATCCCGAACGCTTGCTCGTAGATGCGCCCGACGAACTGGAGCACGCGATCGGGCGTCAGCGCGGCAGCTGCGGCGCGGGCGACCGTGAGCGCATCAGCCACCCCGCGCCGAACGAAGTCATTCAATTGCGCCTGCACGCGCGCGGCTTCGCGGCTATCCGACGGCAGGGTGATCGTCTTCGCGCCGATGTCGTTGCAGAGCCGTGCTTCGATCGCGTTGGTCGCATAGAGTTCGAACACGGTCTGCATCTGGTCAGCCGTGAGCCCGTCGAGGTCGGTAATGCCTGCACCGGCGAGGTCCGTGATGGTTTCGATGAACGCTTCGCGTGCGATGCCTTCGTCGATCGAACCGCCGTCAGGACACACATAGTCCGCCAAACCGAGAAAGATTTCTTCGATAGGGCGGCCTGCGAGGGCGCCGAGGTTGAGCGACCGAAGCGCTTCGGTCGCGCCGCGCGCAACGGCGTCTGACAGGAAGCCAAGCAGGCGGCTGCCTGCGCCGCGCGCCGATCCCATCCTTGCGGCTGCCGTGCGCGCGCCGCCTGACGATGAGCCCACATAGTGCGATACTGCTCGGCCGAGGCTCTTGCGGTCGCTGCCGCCCGAACCAGCGAAACGCGAGAAGTTGTTACGAGCCGCTGAGAAGCGCGCGGGATCGGCTACCGGCGGTATGGGCGGGCGAGCCGGCGGTGCCGGGGGAGCGGCTGGTGGGGCACCGTCTGCTGGCGCATCCGCGGGCGGACCGTCTGGTGGTCCACCATCAGGAGGAGCTCCGTCTGGAGCGGCAGGCGGTGCGCCGTCATCGCCTAGCCAGCTTGGAACGAGGGGCGTCCCGCCGCCCTGGCCGCCGAATGCACTGGAGGTGCCCATCAGCGGACTCCCTGGCGGGTGCGAAGAACACCCATGGCCGCCGCCTTGAGCATCGCGCCACCTTCTTTGCCCCAGGTCTGAAGAAGGCGGTCGAAGCGTTGGGTCGCATCGCCGTCCTTGAGAACACCTTCCCAGCCGCCGCAGACCCATGGACCGAGACGATCTCGCGGGAGCGCTTCGAGGAAATCGACGAGATTGGCCTGCAAGGTCGGATGAGCCTTGACGAGAACCGCCAAACCCGCCGCGCCAGGCGGCTCAGTGTCAAAGCTGTCCCCACCGACGATGCGGCCGCGCACGGCTTCGAAGATCTGCGCGGCTTCAGGCGTGGCCAGGCGCTTGAGATCGGCTTCGAGGCCCTGCACCGCGAATTTCCCGCCGAAGAGCTGTTCGACCACGGCGGCGAGGTGGCCGAGCACTGAGGCGGCGCCGAAATAATCTTTCCTGTCCTTGGCGACGAAGAGGTAGGGGCGAAGATCCTCGCCACCGATCGCGGTTGGCACCGCCGCCCAGGCTTTGATCGCAGGCGACGATAGCCACTCGCTCAAAAGCGCGCTCTCAGTCGACTTCACGGCTTCCAGTTTGGGCGTCGACTTCACGGCGTCGTCGCCTTTGGCAGCGGCCTTCTCCGGCTTGGCCGCAGTTTTCGCGTCATCCTTGGCGGTCGCCGCCGCTTCGAGTGCTGACAGGTCCGGGCATTTGCCATTTGCTGCCGCCGCGGCGGCCGCGGCGATCTGATCGAAGAGGCGGGGCAGGAACCGCTCGGCGAGCATGAGTTTTGCGAGCACCGGCAGCTTGACGTCATCCCCGAACCCTCTCGCTTCGGCGGTGCGCTGCCGCAAGACGAGCGTGTTGAGGAATCGCTTGATCTGACGCGGATTGCCCTTGGTTCCGCTAGCGAGGATCGGTCCGATCTGATCGCTGAGCGCCAACGCATTGTTGGCGCGCGAAGCCTTGTCCCCGAGAGCGGTTCTGACGGTGGCTGCATCGAGCGCACCGGAGGTCCACGGGCGCTTAAGCCGTTCACGAGCGACCGTGATCAAGGCATTGAACGCCGCGTCGTTGTCGCCGAGTTCGGCGCCGACAAGGAGGAGCGTCACATAGGTGCGCGTTTCCGTGTCCCCCAGCGCAGGGATGCGGAAGGGCACCTGGATGAGCTTCTCAAGGTAGTTCCGGGCATATGTCTGCGGACCGGTGGTGTCCGGCAGATCGGGAAAGTGTTTGCGCACCGCATATTCGATCATCGCCTCGTCGGCGGCGACGACGAAGGCGGTGCGCGACGTGAAGACGAAGAGACGGACGGCCTCCAAGGTCTCGATCGCGGTGTCGGGCAAGCAGCGATCGAGGTCATCGATCAGGACGACGAGTTGCTCGACACCCGCCTTGTCGAGAAGATCGTCGAAGGCTTTTCGGAATGCGTTGATCTCCTCCGGAACGTTGGTCGAGTCGCCTTCACCCTTCGGCTTCAACAGGCCTTTCACGCCTTCGACGGCGGCTTCGAGATTGTCCTTGGTGGCGAGCTTTGCCGGATCGGCGAGGAAGCCTTCCAAGGTGCAGACGATGGTCTGAATCTGATCGGGCGTCGGAATTCCGGTAAAAGCGGTGAAGGCGAGCCCACCAGCCTTCTTCGCCACCTTGAGCCAGTCGATCCGGCGAAAGACATCCTTGACCGTTTCGCCCGCCGAGGTGAGAGTGGGTCGCTTTTCGATGAGGCCGGTAACGATGCACTCGATGAGCGCAATTTTGGCGTCTTCAAATCCTTGGAAGCGCCAGCCATTGAACTTGAGGCACAGGACCTTTGCTTCGCCATCGAAGCCGGCCTCAATCATTTCCAGTACGCTAGACTTGCCGGCGCCCCAATCACCGTGGACACCAACAGTCACTGGTTGATCGGGCCGGTCGCGCAGGAGTTTGATGATGGTTGTTGCGATCGCCTCGTTGTTGAGAAGGTCGACCTTAGTCTCGTTGTCCGTCAGGATCACCGCTTGCCCCCACAGCTCTAGCAGCCGAAGGAGCCCCTCCTAGCGGCCGCCACCCGTCGCGGCGGCTAGCCTGCCGTCTTCGTGCTACGGATTTCTAGGTTGTGTAGCATGAAGCATACAATTTCTCCAGACTGGCAGGTTGCGGAAGTATTGAGGATCTGACGCCACCGCTGCTGTCGACGCGCCGGCGCACGAACTGTTTCGGATACGGAACACACCGCCCCCGTTCAGCCACGGTGGGGAAACGACATGCCCGTGAGTTTCTCGCTGACCCGTCACAACCTCTCGGCGACCTCGGGTGCCATGGCCATGGCCGGACGCCGAGCAGTTCGTGTGGATCTGCGGGCACAGCCTTTGCGCATGGACCCGCGTCGATCTGCCAACGGTCAGAAGAAGTATATCGCTAGCTCGATCGGCGTTAGCGGGGCGTGTTCAGGACCTGAAAAGTCATCCTCTTCGAGTAAGATGGAGAGACGGGCTTGGAAATTCTGGACGAGCTAGTGCCGCGGACCGGACTCGAAACCGGCTGGTGGATGGGCTTAGCGCACCGAGCCATTGCGCCGCTGCCTTTTCGTCACCATCTCGGACCTTTGCTGGCCGTGTGTCCTTCCACACCGCCGCAGCGAAGGCTTTCTACGTTCTCGCCAGTCTTCAATCAATCGCAACGAGCCGCGTTACCAGGGGCAGGGACTACCGAGCTCGAGCTTGAATGAACCGATCTCGGACGGCTGCGTGCTAGCGCTGCCGTCCGAGTCGCGCTACACGTCGGTGACGGTACTTTTTCAGCGAGAGTTTGATGCACCGAGCCTCACTCGATGAGGTGAGAGTCATCCGGCTGATATCGATAGACGCTGAAACGTCAAAAAAAATTTCTCGGCAATTTTTCCTTTAAAATCAAAAGCGTAACTTTTTGACGGCCCGTGCGTCGGCTTTCGCCCGTCATTTGGTGTTATTTCGTCAGCCTTTTCAATGGCTTATGATCGAATTAAACAATCGAGTGGGAATAGAGGCGTTATCGGACTCTTTCAGTTAGTACGGACCGCATGATTCGCCTCGATAACGTCAGCAAGCAGCACGGCCACCAGATTCTGTTCATCGATGCGTCGATGGGCCTCCAGAAGGGCGAGAAAGCCGGGCTGGTCGGGCCGAACGGCGCCGGCAAGTCGACGCTGTTCCGCATGATCGTCGGCGAGGAAAAGCCCGACGACGGCCAGGTGTCGATCGATACCGGCATGACCATCGGCTATTTCAACCAGAATGTCGGCGAGATGTCGGGCCAGAGCGCGGTTGCCGCCGTGATGGACGGCGTCGGGCCGGTCAGCGCGCTGGCCGCCGAGATGGCCGCGCTCGAGGCCGCCATGGTCGACCCCGAGCGGGCCGACGAGATGGAAGCCATCATCGAGCGCTATGGCGAGGTGCAGGGCCGCTTCCAGGAACTGGACGGCTATGCGCTGGAGGCCAGGGCGCGCGAGGTATTGGCGGGCTTAAGCTTCAGCCAGGACCGCATGGACGGCGATGTCGGGCTCTTGTCCGGCGGCTGGAAGATGCGCGTGGCGCTGGCCCGTATTCTCCTGATGCGGCCCGACGGCATGCTGCTCGACGAGCCGAGCAACCATCTCGACCTCGAAAGCCTGATCTGGCTCGAAGCCTTCCTCAAGACCTACGACGGCGCGCTGCTGATGACCTCGCATGACCGCGAGTTCATGAACCGCATCGTCGGCAAGATCGTCGAGATCGATGGCGGCGCGCTCACCACCTATTCGGGGAATTACGATTTCTACGACCAGCAGCGCGCGCTGAACGAGAAGCATCGCCAGGCGCAGTTCGAGCGCCAGCAGGCGATGCTGGCCAAGGAGATCAAGTTCATCGAGCGCTTCAAGGCGCGCGCCTCGCATGCCGCCCAGGTGCAGAGCCGGGTGAAGAAGCTGGACAAGATCGAGAAGATCGAGCCGCCGCGGCGGCGGCAGTCCGTGCAGTTTGAATTCCGCAGCCCGCCGCGCTCGGGCGAGGACGTGGCGCTGTTCCGCGATGTGCACAAGGGCTATGGCAGCCAGCCGATCTATGCCGGGCTGGATTTCCAGGTGCGCCGCCGGGAGCGCTGGTGCGTGCTGGGCGCCAACGGCGCGGGGAAATCCACGCTGCTGAAGCTGGTGGCCGGCGATGCCAGGCCCGACCAGGGCAGCGTATCGCTGGGCAGCAGTGTGAAGATGGGCTATTTCGCCCAGCATTCGATGGACCTGCTGGACGGCGACGATACGATTTTCGCAACGCTGGACAAGGCGTTTCCGCAGGCCGGACAACCGGCGCTGCGCACGCTGGCCGGCTGTTTCGGCTTCTCCGGCGACGACATCGAGAAGGCCTGCCGCGTGCTGTCGGGCGGCGAGAAGGCGCGGCTGGTGATGGCCCTGATGCTGTTCGACCCGCCGAACTTCCTGGTGCTCGACGAGCCGACCAATCATCTCGACATGGCGACGAAAGAGATGCTGGTCGCGGCGCTGGCGGATTTCGAGGGCACCATGCTGTTCGTCTCGCATGACCGCCATTTCCTCGCGGCGCTGTCGAACCGCGTGCTGGAACTGACGCCGGACGGCGTGCACCAGTTCACCGGCGGCTATACCGAATATGTCGCCCGCACCGGCCAGGAAGCGCCGGGTTTGCATCCGGGCGGGTAAGTAGGCGCCAAACCGCCTGACACTATTGAACGGGACTGGCGGCGAGATGGAAGGCGCGGCCGACCGGCCGCGCCTTCCGGGATTTCACTTCGCGGCGGCCTCGATGTCTTCGGCCAGTTTCTTCGGTTCGGTCAGGAACGGGGTATGCCCCGTCTGCACCGTGAATTCTTCACGGACCGGCGTGGCGGCGACCATCTGTGCCTGGAACGAGGGGCTGATGACATGGTCGAACGCGGTGTGGATGTAGACCTTGTCGACCCGGCCGAAATTGGCGGCCGTGACATGCACCGGCGTGGCCAGCGGGCCGAGGGGTTCATCCACGATCCCATGCGGGATCGCCTTGCGGACAGCCTCCGGGGCGCCGTTGGCGAACAGGTCCGCGCGGGCCGAATATTCGACCGAGGCGAGACCCCTGGCCTTGTCGATCTTCAGATGCGGACCGATCTGCGCATCCGCGTCCTTGCCCGTCATCGACACCAGCGAGTCGCCGTCCTGCGGCAGGAGAGCGGCGACGAACACCAGCGTCTTCACCTTCGCCGGCACCGTCTCTGCCACATCGGCGATGACGATGCCGCCGAAGCTGTGCCCGACCACGATCGCGGGACGCTGCAGCTTGCCGAGCGCCGAGACCACGGTATCGCGATAGAGGTCGAGGCTGACCTTGTCCGGTGCTGCCGGGTCGCCGGGACGGCCGGGCAGATCGACGGTCACGACCTTGTATCCGTCGGCTTTCAGCCTGGCGCTCACATGGCCCCAGATTTGCGCGTCTTCGAATGCGCCGTGAACCAGAACGACCGGTGGCTTGTCCGCCGCCACGGCACTGGTGCCGAAGGCAAGGGCGGAAGCGGCGACAGCCGAAGCGGCGAGAACGGCATGGAACGGTTTCATGTTGAAGTTTCCTTTAGGGATACGGGAAGAGCGGGACGGAAGGGCATCCGTCGTTTCGATGGATTGTCCGGATGTTTCACGCGGCGCGCGTGGCAGTCTCCGTATAGCGGGCCGCAGGCGCCGATTTCGAAAGGTTGGGGGCGAGGGCCTTGCGCGCAGTCTCGAGCGCCGCCCAGTCGCCGGCATCGGGCAGCGAGGGGATCGTCACCAGTTCGCCCTGGGCGAGACCGGCGAGCGCCGCATCGACCAGTTGATCGGGCGTCATGACGATGCCGGCCGGCAGGTTGGCGACCGGCAGGCCGGCGGTGGCCCAGAATGTGGTCGAGGTCACGCCCGGCAGCACCGCCTGGACCCGCACGCCCTTTTCGGCAAGCTCGTGGTGCAGGGCCTGGGTCATGGTGAGGACGTAGGCCTTGCTCGCGGCATACACGCCGTTGAAGAGCTCGGGAGCCAGCGCGGTCACCGACGAGACATTGATGATGGTGCCCTGGCCGCGCCGGGCGAAGGCCGGCGCGACGGCATGGGTCAGGCGCGTCAGCGCCGTGACGTTGAGGGCGATCATCGCCTCCAGCGCATCGATATCCGAAGCGAGCAGGGGCGCGGTGGCGCCGATGCCGGCGTTGTTGAGCAGAAGCGTGATGGCTTCGTCGTCGCGCAGGATCGTGGCCACTCTGGCGATTTCGGCGGCCTTGGTAAGGTCTGCGGCCACGGTGCGCACCGCGCGGCCTGTGCCGGCCAGCGCCTTCGCCTTGGCCTCCAGGCCGGCCTGGTCGCGGGCAACCAGAATGAGGTCATAGCCCTGTCCGGCAAGACGGTCGGCATAGACCGCACCGATGCCGGAGGAGGCACCGGTGATCAGGGCGGTTCCTTTGTTGGTCTGGGATGTCATGGTGGAAGTCCTTGGTTGCGGGAGGAACATGCAACGGCGTGTTGCCGCCCGCTGAACCTAGGCGCACTTGCTTTTGTCTCAAATGTCGTATATGCCACCTTTCAGGACACAGAAGGAAAAGCACCCATGCTGTCGGTCGCACTGGTGGTCGGACCCCAATTCCAGGTGATGAGCATGGCCGCGCTGACGGTCTTCGAATTCGTCAACCTGCTGGCGGACGAGCCGGTCTATGACCTGCACCTGGTATCGGAGACCGGCGGCCCGATCCGCACGTCATTCGGCGTGATGATCGATACGCATCCGTTCGACCTGCGCATCCACGATACCGTGATCGTCGCGGGCGGGATCGAAGTGGTCCCGGCCGGCGCCGGCACCATCGGCTATCTGCAGACCATCGCGCGCCATTCGCGCCGTCTGGCCGCGATCTGCAACGGCGCCTTCATCCTTGCGCAGGCCGGCTTGCTCGATGGCCGCCGCGCCACGACGCACTGGGCGAGCGCGCGCCTGCTGCGCGAGCGCTTTCCGGCGGTGAAGGTCGATGAGGATCGGATCTTCATCGCGGACGGGTCGATCTGGACATCGGCCGGCATGACGGCCGGCCTCGACCTGGCGTTGGGCATGGTCGAGAATGACCTCGGCGCGGACGTGGCGCGAACGGCGGCACAGCATCTGGTGCTGCATCACCGCCGGGCCGGCGGCCAGTCCCAGCATTCGGCGCTGCTCGAACTCGATGCCAAGAGTGACCGGATCCAGACGGCGCTTGGCTATGCGCGGCGCAATCTTCGATCCGAACTGTCGGTCGAGGAACTCGCCGGCGTGGCCAGTCTCAGCCCGCGCCAGTTCAGTCGCGCGTTTCGTGCCGAAACCGGCCAGTCCCCCGCCAAGGCGGTCGAGCACCTGAGGATCGAGGCCGCGCGCGTCATGATGGAGCAGACACGCCATCCGATTGAGACGGTCGCCGCCGAAACCGGCTTTGCGGACCGCGAGCGGATGCGGCGCGCATTCATCCGGACGTTCGGTCAACCGCCCCAGGTGATACGCCGCAATGCGCAATTCCTCGAAGGCGATGGCAAGGCCTAGCCTCGGGACCCGCGACCAGAAGGAAGAGGACAATGGCGGTAAGGACATGCCGGTCGCGGAGCTGGCGGATTTCGAGGGCGCCATGCTGTTCGTCTCGCACGACTGCCACTTTCTCGCCGCGCTGTCGAACCGCGTGCTGGAACTGACGCCCGACGGCGTCCACCAGTTCACTGGTGGTTACACGGAGTATGTGGCGCGCACCGGCCAGGAAGCGCCGGGCCTGCATCCGGGCTGGTAGGCTTGGTCATGCGGTCATTGAATGGGTGGCGTAAGTCTGCAGTTTGAAGCGAAGATGGGCTTTCTTAGTTATCAGCAAAACGCAATAGAACTTCGATACAAAGAGTTTCAGCTTCAGCACTCTTTCTGGCGCGTTCGACTAAGTAATAATCGAATGCCATCATCGGCGTGGTGGTTTTTCCTCGCGCGGCGATCATTTCTGCGGCTTGCACAATGCGAAGCAGTTCCGAAGTGTCAAGTATATGAATAAAGCTCCCGGTGGCGCTCATAAAATCTGTAATAAACCGAGTTCCGTATAGAGCCCGATTCTCAACTAAATCTAAATCTGGAATTAGTATGATGCCGTGCATCGGTTTTGTGCGCTCAATGTCGAGGGCAATTCCGGCATCGTTAAACACAAGTGTATTCTGTTTTAGCTGTCGTATGCCGCCGCGGAGTTGCTTCGCAGCTTTTGCGATGTGGCTGGACACATCTCGTGCAAGTTTTGATCTATTGGGTAGAGAGGCTCGAGTGGTTAAGGAAATCGCCTTCGACTCAATAAGGATTGAACCATATTCGTGACTAAAAAGAATGTCGGTGAGTTCCCGCAATTTCTTGCCATCGGGGATTTTTGGGCTGTGGAACACGCCGCGAGGATGAAGATTGTCTGTAAGCCAGATTCCGATCTGCTCCTGCTGCCCACCTTCGTCCTGATCAAATAAATCAATGAGGCTACTTGTGGCGTGACTTGTGATGTAATGGTTCTTGAGTGGTTTCCAGTCTGTCGTGTTGGGAATGTCTGAAATAAATAAATTTTCGCTAGACTTCATCGTGTGAAAGCCATCAAGGGCGTCTGACACTTGATTCTGAAGGGCTGAATGATCGATGGGGCCAATTGTCGTTCTGGCAAGTAACTCATGCAATGTGGGACTTACGACTATAGTTGTCTCCATCCAGGCGACATTGACTGCTATTTCATTGAATAGAAACAGTTGGAATTTATCACCTTTACCCTTTTATGCATTTTACGGAATGACCGCACCTCGGACTTCTCTCAAAATCAATACTTCTGCGACACATGAAACTCCGCCGGCAGGGTGCAACCTTGTAATGCGGATCGAACACCCGGCCCGGCAGCGTGAGGCCCTCGTGCAGGACCTCCTCGTAGGGAATCCCCGAGAGCAGGTCCGCGATCAGGTTCAGTCGCGCATGCTTCTTGTCGTTGCCTTCGACGGTATGTCGCGGCGCTTCGGAAATGCTGGTGCGCACGAAGATGTCCTCCTTGGCCCTGGTGTACTGCTCCCGGCGCACGCGCGACTGCATATCCCTCGGCGCAGCTTCCATTGCTGGTCGTTGGCTGGATTGAAGCGCGATTGTCCGGCATCGGGCATGAAGGCATGAGCATTCATCGGCCGATGACTGACGGGTGAGAGGGGGAAACCATGCGGCGAGCGGCCCGCTGTCTGCGTTAATAGTTGAATTTGCTGCCATGGAGGCCTATGCGTGGCGCCATGGAGACCCAGACCAGCACCCTGAGCCCCCTGATGCCGCCGGCCACCTTTCAGCAGGGGGCTGGCCGTCAGGCCGCGCCGTTCCTGCCGATGAGCCGCGCCGAGATGGAGGCGCTCGGCTGGGATGCCTGCGACATCGTGCTGGTGACCGGCGATGCCTATGTCGACCACCCGAGCTTCGGCATGGCGATCATCGGCCGGCTGCTCGAGGCCCAGGGCTTCCGGGTCGGCATCATCGCGCAGCCCGACTGGCAGTCGGCCGCGCCGTTCCGGGCGCTGGGTAAACCGACCCTGTTCTTCGGCGTCACCGGCGGCAACATGGATTCGATGGTCAACCGCTACACGGCGGACCGCCGGCTGCGCCATGACGATGCCTATACGCCGGGCGGCGAGGGCGGCCGGCGGCCGGACCGCTGCACCATCGTCTACGCCCAGCGCTGCCGCGAGGCGTTCAAGGACGTGCCGGTCATCCTCGGCGGCATCGAGGCCTCGCTGCGCCGCATCGCGCATTTCGACTACTGGTCCGAGAAGGTGCGCCGCTCGATCCTGGCCGATGCCAAGGCCGACCTGCTGCTCTACGGCAATGCCGAACGCGCCGTGGTCGAGGTGGCCCGGCGCCTCGCAGCCGGGGAGGCGCCCGCCGATCTCGACAGCATCCGTGGCGTCGCGCTGTTCCGCCGCGTGCCGGAGCATTACACCGAACTGCATGCCGACGATCTCGATAGCGCCGACGAAGGCGCCGCGCGCCAGCCCGGCGATGTGGTCATCCGCCTGCCGGCCTGTGAACAGGCCGAGCAGGACAAGGAGGCTTATGCGCGGGCTTCGCGCGTGCTGCATCGCGAGAGCAATCCCGGCAATGCGCGGCCGCTGGTGCAGCGCCACGGCGACCGCGACCTGTGGCTCAATCCGCCGCCGATCCCGCTGACCACCGACGAGATGGATTCCGTCTACGACCTGCCCTATGCCCGGGCGCCGCATCCGTCCTACGGCGATGCGAAGATCCCGGCCTGGGACATGATCCGCTTCTCGGTCACCATCATGCGCGGCTGCTTCGGCGGCTGCACCTTCTGCTCGATCACCGAGCACGAGGGCCGCATCATCCAGAACCGCTCGGAAGCCTCGATCCTGCGCGAGATCGAGCAGATCCGCGACCGCACGCCGGGCTTCACCGGGGTGATCTCGGATATCGGCGGGCCGACCGCCAACATGTACCGCATGGCCTGCAAGGATCCGAAGATCGAAGCGGCCTGCCGGCGGCCGTCCTGCGTGTTCCCCGATATCTGCCCGAACCTGAACACCTCGCATGACGACCTGATCCGGCTCTATCGCAAGGTCCGCGAGACCAAAGGCATCAAGAAGGTGATGGTGGCGTCTGGTGTGCGCTACGACCTCGCGGTCAAGAGCCCCGAATATATCGAGGAGCTGGTGACCCATCACGTCGGCGGCTATCTGAAGATCGCGCCGGAGCATACCGAGCGCGGCCCGCTCGACAAGATGATGAAGCCGGGCATCGGCGCCTATGACCGCTTCAAGGAGATGTTCGACGCGGCCACCAAGCGCGCCGGCAAGAAATATTACCTGATTCCGTATTTCATCGCCGCGCATCCGGGCACCACCGACGAGGACATGATGAACCTCGCGCTGTGGCTCAAGAAGAACCGCTACCGCGCCGACCAGGTGCAGACCTTCCTGCCGTCGCCGATGGCGACCGCGACCGCCATGTACCACACCGGCGTCAATCCGCTGCGCGGCGTGCGCCATGGCGCCAGCGACAGGGTCGAGACGATCAAGGGCCTCACCCAGCGCCGCCTGCACAAGGCGTTCCTGCGCTACCACGACCCCGAGAACTGGCCGGTGCTGCGCGAGGCGCTGAAAAAGATGGGCCGCGCCGACCTGATCGGCTCCCTGCCGCACCAGCTGGTGCCGGCCGGCCAGCCGCCCGGATCCGCAAAGGGCAGCGGCACCCGGAGCCCGGCGCAACGGCCGGGGCAGGGACCGGGGCGCCGCACCGGCGGTCCGCGGCGCTTCACCACCAAGGGCGTCCCGTTTCCCGGGAAGTCGTGAGCGGCCCACAGGGCCGGCTTCAGCAAAGTCGGAAGCATTAACCGCGTGACTTACGCATTCCCTCGAAGCCGACCGGTACCATTGGGTGGGCGGAGAGGGTGCGCCGCATGCAATGGACGTCGACGGCAGTTGCGTCAGGCGGCAGTGGCCGTATTTACTGCGGCAGGAATTGCGGCCATGAGGACATGATGCCGGCGGGTTGTGCGCCGAGTAAGTCCCATTGCAAGCGATAGCGATTTCCGAAAAGGTAGGATGACAGGTCCTTGTCCAGCATCACTTTTGCCAGGAGGAGCTGGGCGTCCTGTACGGGGCCGGGTGCGCGGCCACCTTGGGGCGGTGCAAAAGGGGTGAGGGTCTCGGCGAAAACAACGTGATCTTCGAGTTCGGGATCGTCGTACAGAAGTTTGTCGAAAAACTGCCGCTGCAGGTATTTTCTGCGGGCCTGATGGATGCCGATGATCACCACGACGGCCTCGTGCCATTCTAGAGTTTTATTTTCATTTCTCCACTTGATCATTTGAGCGTGGAACTGGGTGAGCTGCGAAGTCGCCGCTGCTGTAAGGCTGGCTTTTATGCCGTCCTCTGTTGTCGCCTTGAGATCGTTCAGCCATTGCGGAGTCAACTTCCTTGAGGTGAGGAGCTGGTCGACGAGAGCGATTGTGCCGTCGATCATCGTGAGCTGAGGTATCCTGACGAGCGAGTCGTAGTTGCCCTCTCCATATTCCGGAATATCCTGTATTTCGGGATAGGCCTTTTCTAGCAGCGCTGCTTTGGAGGACTCGAGCTTTCCTAAATAGGTTCCAAGCCACTCGATTTCATTTCCTGAAATCTCCCTTCCTGAGCCAACGGGGCCGGCTGCTGTGAAATGCGTGAAAAGTGCGGCGGGGATGTGCGCTACTGTTTTTGCATCATTGTAGATGCCTTCTGCCATCTTGAACCTTTTGGGTTCCAGGGTGCCGGGTTTGTAAAATTCGATAGTGCCAAAACGGTTGACGAAAACGGGCGCGGTGCTCAGAAGGTCCTGGCGCTTTGCCTCGGCGGCCGCTTTGTACGAAGTTTTGAATATGTCGTTCAGGTCTCCAAGAGCGTCGGCGCGAGCTGGTCCGGGGGTCCAGAGTCCGACCAGGATTGCGATCACGATAGCAGAGCGGGATATGTGGAACATGATGGGCCCTCCGTCTATGGCTTCTCTATGTTGCCGGCAGGTGGCATCTGGCGTGATCCTAGGCTGGTCCTGAAGTGACGCAATCTCGGCGGTCTATGCGGGCCGGACCGATTATGCGGGCTGGCCGTGGCCACCGGCGGACCGGCCACCGAATTGACCTGGCTGGGGGCCGGCCGTCGCTGTGTACAGCCGAAGGCATGACGCAGCAGCGTCCCATCCGGCCGACGGGCGTCGCCGTCGGCGCACCCCATCTGTCCCATCCGAAATACCGCGCCGATCCTGCAGCGGTATGGCGGCCGGGCGCGGACCGGGCCGATATCCCCCCGGGGCAGGCTTGCAAAAACTGCCGGTTTTGGCCAATGAAGGCGGGTGACTGACCGACCGGCCCGGGGCCGGAAGCTGGGGAAGAAGACCATGACCGCCACTGCGAAAATCCTGCTGCTGGGCTCGGGCGAACTCGGCCGCGAATTCGTCATCTCGGCCAAGCGGCTCGGCGCCCATGTGGTGGCCTGCGACGCTTATGCCGGCGCGCCGGCCATGCAGGTGGCGGATGAATGCGAGGTCTTCTCGATGCTGGACGGTGCCGCGCTCGGCGCCGCCATTGAAAAGCACAAGCCGGATTTCATCGTCCCCGAGGTCGAGGCGATCCGCACCGAGGTGCTGAAGGATTACGAGGATCGCGGCTTCAACGTGGTGCCCTCGGCGCGTGCCACGCAGATGACGATGAACCGCGACCGCATTCGCGAGGTCGCCGCCACCGAACTCGGCCTGCCGACCTCGACATATCTCTACGCGGAATCGCTCGACGAGATGCGCGCCGCCGTGGCCTCGGTCGGCATGCCCTGCGTGGTCAAGCCGGTGATGTCGTCATCCGGCAAGGGCCAGAGCACGGTGAAGGCCGCGGCCGATATCGACAAGGCCTGGGATTACGCCGTGGCCGGCATGCGCGGCGACCGCAAGCGGGTGATCGTCGAGGCCTTCATCGCGTTTGACTACGAGATCACCTTGCTGACCATCCGCACGCGGGACGGCGTCGTCTTCTGCCCGCCGATCGGCCACCGGCAGGAACGCGGCGATTATCAGGAAAGCTGGCAGCCGACGCCGATGACGGCGGCGGCCGTCGCCGAGGCACAGCGCCAGGCAACAGCCGTGGTCGACAATCTCGGCGGCTATGGCCTGTTCGGCGTCGAGTTCTTCGTCAGGGGCGACGATGTGATCTTCTCGGAACTGTCGCCGCGGCCGCATGACACCGGCATGGTGACCCTGATCTCGCAGAACCTGACCGAATTCGACCTGCATGCGCGCGCCATCCTCGGCCTGCCGATCCCCGCGATCACCCAGCATGGCGCGAGCGCGTCCGCCGTGATCCTCGCCGACCGCGACGCCACCGATTTCACCGTCGAGGGCCTGGCCGCGGCGCTGCAGTCGCCGGCGCCGGGCACCGACATCGACCTGCGCATCTTCAACAAGCCGACCACGCGGCCGTATCGTCGCATGGGCGTGGCGCTGGCGCTGGTCAGGGACGGCGATGCCGACCAGGCCCGCGCCGCCGCACGCGCCGCCGCGGCGAAGGTGACGATCCGCTACAAGGGCTGAGGCCCGCTCAGTCGCTATCCCCGTCCTGCGACTTTGCCGCCTTCAGCAGGTTGTTGCGTAACGCCGCGACGGCCTTCTGCAGTTTGGCAAACTCCTCCGGCGGCAGGCCGGATTCCTTCACCAGCGTCATGGTCAGGCCCTTCTCGCGCAGCAGGCGGCCGGCTTCGGTCAGGCTGACCACCACCTGCCGCTCGTCCTGCGGATCACGCTGCCGGCGCAGGTAGCCCATTTCCTCCAGCTTCTTGAGGATCGGGGTCAGCGTGTTCGATTCGAGGAACAGTTTCTCGCCCAGGCCGCGCACGGTCTGATGGTCCTCCTCCCACAGCGCCACGATGGCGATGTACTGGGTGTAGGTGAGGCCGAGCTTGGCGAGGATCGGCTTGTAGGCCCGGCCATAGGCCAGGTTGGCCGAATAGACGGTAAAGCAGAGAAAATCGGCAAGCCGGGGGGCAGCGGCGCTGCGGCTGGTCTTTTTGGCGGCGGGCATGGGGGCGTCCTCGTCGGCACACGGGAAGGTGATCGCGAACACCCAATATAGATCGCATCCGATGAAATCGGAAGCTTGACTCGGTGGGCGCGGCCGGATAAATCACTCGTATCCGATCTAATCGGAACCGAATTAAACCAACTGCCCCAGGAGCCCCCCATGACTCAGCTCGAAAAAGTCCTCTATACCGGCAAGACCCGCACCACCGGCGGCCGCGACGGCGCCGCGCGCAGCAGCGACGGCCGCCTCGATGTCCGGCTGTCGCCGCCGGGCAGCAACGGTGCCGGCACCAACCCCGAGCAGCTTCTTGCCGCCGGCTGGTCGGCCTGCTTCATCGGCGCGATCCGCCGCGCCGCCGGCGACCTGAAGGTCGCGGTGCCGGCCGGCGTTGCCGTCGATGCCGAGGTCGATCTCGGCAACACGGCGGCCGGCGATTTCGGCCTGGCGGCCCGGCTGCATGTCGGCCTGCCCGGTCTCGATCCTGCCACGGCGACGCAACTGGTCGCGGCGGCGCACCGGCTCTGCCCGTATTCACGGGCGCTCACCGGCAACATCGCGGTCGAACTGCGGGCCTTCGATCCCGCCGCAGCGGCCTGAGCCGGGAGAGACCGCGATGACCAGCGCAAAGACACTCCAGATCTCCCGCCGCCATCTGCTCGGCGCCGCCGCCGCGACCCTGGCCGCCAGCCAGCTCGGCGGCCTCGGGGCCGGCACGGCGCGGGCGCAGGGCAGGGCCGCCGGCGCCGGCTTCGGCCCGCTCAAGCAGGTCGCGGCCGGCCGGCTCAGTGTCGGCTATGCCGAGGCCGGGCCGGCCGATGGCCCGGTCGTCATCCTGCTGCATGGCTGGCCCTACGACATCCACAGCTTCACCGAGGTAACACCGCTGCTGGCGGCGGCCGGCTACCGGGTGATCGTGCCTTACCTGGCCGGCTACGGCACCACGCGCTTCCGGTCGGATACCACGGTGCGCAACGGCCAGCAGTCGGCCATCGCCGCCGATATCGTCGCCCTGATGGATGCCCTGGGCATCGCGCAGGCCGCCATCGCCGGCTACGACTGGGGCGCGCGCACCGCCGATATCATTGCGGCGCTGTGGCCGGAGCGCTGCCGCTCGCTGGTCTCGGTCAGCGGCTACCTGATCGGCACCCAGCAGGGCAACCGCATGCCGCTGCCACCGAAAGCCGAGCTGCAATGGTGGTACCAGTTCTATTTCGCCACCGAGCGTGGTCGCGACGGCTATGCGAAGAACCGCTACGACTTCAACAGGCTGATCTGGCAGCTCGCCTCGCCGCAGTGGAAGTTCAGCGACGCCGTCTATGACCGCTCGGCGGCCGCCTTCGACAATCCGGACCACGTCGACATCGTCATCCACAATTACCGCTGGCGGCTCGGCCTCGCCGACGGCGAACGGCAGTATGACGCGCTGGAACGGCGGCTGGCGGCCAGTCCGGTCATCACGGTGCCGACCATCACCATGGAAGGCGATGCCAACGGCGCGCCGCATCCCGATCCGGCCGCCTATGCCAAAAAGTTCACCGGCCGCTACCAGCATCGCCTGATTACCGGCGGCATCGGCCACAACATGCCGCAGGAAGCACCGCGGGCCTTTGCCCAGGCCGTGCTCGACGTCGACCGCGGCTGAAGGAGTTCGCCATGACCCTGTTGATCCTGGCCTATGCGGCGGGGCTGCTGACCATCGCCACGCCCTGCATCCTGCCCGTGCTGCCTTTCGTGCTGGCGCGGGTCGGCCTGCCGTTCCGTCGCGGCGGCCTGCCGATGCTGCTGGGTCTCGCCATCGCCTTCGCGGCGGTGGCGAGCCTCGCCTCCGTCGCCGGCCACTGGGCGGTGGCGGCGAACCATTATGGCCGCGGCATCGCGCTGGCGGTGATGGCGCTGTTCGGCCTGACCCTGCTGGTGCCGGCAGTGGCCGACCGGCTGCTGGCGCCGCTGGCAGCGCTCGGCGGCCGGTTGTCGCAGCAGGCGGAGGGCCGCGCCACCGCCGGCGCCTCGCTGCTGCTCGGCCTGGCGACCGGGCTGGTCTGGGCGCCCTGTGCCGGGCCGGTGCTGGGGCTGATCCTCACCGGCGCCGCCCTGCGCGGCCCCAATGCCGATACCGCACTGCTGCTGCTGACCTATGCCGCCGGTGCGGCGACTGCGCTGGCGGCCGGCCTGCTGTTCGGCGGGCGTCTGCTGGCCATGGCCGGCAGGCTGCGCACGGCGCGCTGGAGCGACGGCCTGCGGCGGCTGTCGGGCGCCACCGTCATCGCCGGCGTGGTGGCGATCTGGAGCGGCCTCGATGTCGGCCTGTTCACCCGGCTGTCCTCGGCCGGCACCACGCAGATCGAAAACTGCCTGCTTGCCCTGATCGGCGACGCACGGGCAGCCGAACCGGGCGAGCCGCGGCCACGGCCATTGACCGGGCCGCAGGCGGCGCTGCTCGGCGCGCAGCAGTGGCTCAATACGGCGCCGCTGCGGCCGCAGGACCTGCAGGGCAAGGTCGTGCTGGTGAATTTCTGGACCTATTCCTGCATCAACTGCCTGCGCGTGCTGCCACATGTGCGGGCCTGGGCCGAGAAATACCGCGACAGCGGCCTGGTGGTGATCGGCGTGCATACGCCGGAATTCGCCTTCGAGAAGGATGCCGGCAATGTGCAGAAGGCACTGGGCCACCTCGGTATCCATTACCCGGTGGCGATCGACAACGACTTCGGCATCTGGCGGGCCTTCGGCAATGTTGCCTGGCCGGGATTGTATTTCATCGACGCCCATGGCCAGGTCCGCCATCGCGTGCTGGGCGAGGGGCGCTACGACGATTCCGAGCGGCTGATCCAGACCCTGTTGTCGGAAGCTCGCGCTGCACCCGTCGCGATGCCGCTTGGCGGAGAGCAGGCGAGCGGTGCCCAGGTGGCGCCGGACGAAAGCGATCTGCACTCGGGCGAAACCTATGTCGGCTATGCCCAGACCCGCGGCTTCGCCTCGCCGGGCGGCCAGACGGAAGACACGGAGGCGTTCTACCGGGCGCCTGCCACGCTGCGGCTCAACCACTGGGGTCTGGGTGGCAGCTGGACGGTGGGCGGGGAGTTCGCCACGCTGAACGGTGAGGCCGGCCGGATCGTCTATCGCTTCCATGCCCGCGACTTGCATCTGGTGATGGGGCCGCCGGCACCGGGCCAGGCCATGCGCTTCCGCGTCACTATCGACGGCGCCGCGCCGGGCGCCGACCATGGCGCCGATGTCGATGCCGAAGGCTGGGGCAGCCTGCAGGACACGCGCCTCTACCAGCTGGTGCGACAATCCGGTGACATCGCCGACCGCACTTTCGCGATCGAATTTGAAGGCGCCGGCGTGCGCGCCTATGCCTTCACTTTCGGATAAACGGGTTGCCTGACGCGTAAGAATGTCCTGGTCACCGCGAGGTGGCTTACCGCCGCCCGGGGTGACCAGGACATCGACCCTGTTCCACCGGTCATGCGCGCCCTATTGTCAGGGGCCCTTCCGTATGATCCGTGGAGTCAATCATGCCTTCCCAGCCTTCCATCACCCTCAATGACGGCCATGCCATCCCGCAGCTCGGGCTCGGCGTCTGGCAGGCCTCGAACGACGAGGCGGCGCTGGCGGTGCGCACCGCCCTGCAGGCCGGCTATCGTCATGTCGATACCGCGGCGATCTACAACAACGAAGAGGGCGTCGGCGCGGGCATCCGTGCCGCCGGCGTGAAACGCGAGGAGATTTTCGTCACCACCAAGCTGTGGAACGACGCGCAGGGCACCGACAGCGTGCTGAAGGCCTGCGAGCAGAGCCTGCAGCGGCTGCAGCTCGACTATGTCGACCTGTACCTGATCCACTGGCCGGCGCCGCGCAAGGGACTCTATGTCGATACCTGGCGGAGCCTGATCCGCCTGCAGAAAGAGGGGCGGGTGCGCTCCATCGGCGTGTCGAATTTCACCGCCGAGCATCTCGACCGCATCGTCACGGAGACCGGTGTTGCCCCGGTGCTCAACCAGATCGAGCTGCATCCGCGCTTCCAGCAAAAGGCCCTGCGCGAGGCCGATGCCGCCCGCAAGGTCGCCACCGAATCCTGGAGCCCGCTCGGCCAGGGCAAGCTGTTGCAGGATCCGGTGATCGGCGCCATCGCGACAAAACACAAGCGGACAGCGGCCCAGGTGATCATCCGCTGGCATCTCGACAGCGGCCTGGTGGTGATCCCGAAATCGGTAACACCCAGCCGCATCAAGGAGAATTTCGACGTCTTCGGCTTCACCCTCGATGCCGAAGACATGGCGAAGATCGCCGCGCTGGATGCCAGGGACGGCCGCATCGGCCCGGACCCGATGACGGCGACGTTCTGAGAATGGCGGCACCGCCCGGCTGAGGCGCCGGGCGGCGGCCGCCCACCCAGCCTTACATCGCCTTGATATAGGCGACCATCTGGGTCACCACGGTGCCCCAGCCATGCTCGAAGCCCATCTCCTCATGCTGCTTGCGGCCGGCTTCGTCGCGATGAATGGCCGTGGCGACATAGCGCGTGCCGCTGCCGTGCGGCGACAGCTCGAGGATGGCGGTGAAGAACGGCTTTTCCGAGGGGCGGAAACCGGGCAGCAGCGCATCGGTGAAGACCAGCCGCTGCTGCGGCACGATCTCGAGATAGCAGCCGATATTGGGAAACTCCTGGCCCTCGGGCGACCGCATGACGGAGCGGAAAACGCCGCCCGGCCGCAGGTCGACCTCGCAGTCGGTGATGGTCCAGGGCTTGGGCACGAACCAGTGCTTGAGATGCTCCGGCGTGGTCCAGACCTTCCACACCAGGGCCGGCGGCACGTCGATAAGGCGCTCCAGCACCAAGTCGCGCTTGGGGTCGACAGTCCAGACAGGCGAGGTCGTCATTTTTCAGTCTCCTTCAAGGCCAAGAGATAATCATCGAGCTGGTCCAGGCGGCGCTCCCACAGGGCGCGCTGCCGGCCCAGCCAGTCTTCCGCCAGCTTCAGGCGCCTGGGCACCAGCTGGTAGGTGCGCACCCGGCCGGTCTTTTTCGACCGCACCAGGCCGCTGCCCTCCAGCACCCGCAGATGCGCGACGAACGAGGGCAGCGCCATGTCGAAGGGCGCCGCCAGCTCGCTGACCGAGGCCGGGCTGCGGCTCAGCCGCTCCAGCACATGGCGGCGGGTCGGGTCGGACAGGGCACGGAAAACGCCGTCGACCGTTTCTGCTGCTGCTTGCAAGGGGGCCTCCTCGGTTGCGCCGCCCATCGGGGCGGGGCGGACCATAGGCCGGATAAATACTTAGTTCAATACCTAAGTATTTCGGATGCAGGTCTTTTGACGCCGTCGGGAATTTGCGGCAAGAAAGGGGTCAGCCCTTCGACCGGACGGACCCGCCATGGCCATCACCATCTACGGCATCAAGAACTGCGACACCATGAAGAAGGCCTTCACCTGGCTGCAGGACCATGACGTCGCCTACAGCTTCCACGACTACAAGGCAGCCGGCATCGACCGCGCCCATCTCGAGGCCTGGTGCAAGGCGCTGGGCTGGGAGACGGTGCTGAACCGCGCCGGCACGACGTTTCGCAAGCTGCCGGAAGCCGACCGCGCGGGGCTGACCGAGAAGAAGGCGATCGCGCTGATGCTGGCGCAGCCCGCGATGATCAAGCGGCCCATTCTCGATACCGGCCGCAGGCTGATGGCCGGATTCAAGCCCGATCAGTATGCCGCGGCGCTGAAAGTCACAGGCTAGGCCGCGCTTCCGGCTTTGCCCGCCGGCCTGACCGGGCTAGGCTCAGGTCCAGCCGGCCCAAGACCGGCGGGAGGAGGGCCGCGATGCCCGGACATCAGCCGGTGCAGGTCGACCTGAAGGATCGGCGTGTGCAATACACGCATCTGCCGCTGGAGATGATCGATTCCGGCGACTTCCGCCAGTTGCTCGACCTGTGGAACCGCAAGCGCGGCAGCCAGCGGATTCCGGCCCGCGCCGATTTCGATCCGCTGGAACTCAAGATGATCCTGCCGCGGCTGATGCTGATCGAGGTGGTCGATGATCCGCCCGATTTCCGCTACCGGCTGGCCGGCACGGCATCGCGCGAACTGACCGGCCTCGACTGGACCGGCCATTCGGTGCTCGACCTCGTGCCGCGGCAGCATGGCCTGCTGCTGTGGAACTGCCTCTGCGACATGCAGCAGGACCTGCAGCCGCAATATGTCAGCCTCAGCGTCATCAGCCGCCTGGGCGAGCCGTTGCGCTACCGGGTGCTGCGCCTGCCGTTGGGCTGCGACGGCGAGACCATGGACAGGGTGCTGGTGGTGCAGGATTTCGGCACCGCCCTGCCGCTGCTGCGCCGGTATTTCGACCGCGTGCGCGAGGCCCAGGTGCTGGAGGCCGTGCGGGACACCCTGCAGGGCAGCCCGCGCGGCCCGTAGACGTTTCTGCAATGGACTTCCTGCCCATGGACTTCTGGCTGGCCCGCGATAGATGACGCGGCCTCTATCCCCCGATGCCGGGCCGCAGGGGCGGGCCGGTCCATGCTGCAGGAGCAGAATGTCCATGTCGCTGTCGATGTATGATGCCTCGGTGCCGGTTTTCGCCAAGGCACTCACCGTGCTGTCCACCCTGCTGGACAAGGGCGAAGCCCATGCCGCCGCCCACAGCCTGGCGCCGACGGAGCTGCTGGAGGCACGGCTGGCGCCCGATATGTATGCGCTGACCCGCCAGGTGCAGGCCGCCTGCGATGCCGCCAAGTTCGGTTCGGCGCGGCCGGCCGGCGTGACGCCGCCGAGCAATCCGGATACCGAGGCGACCTTTGCCGAACTGCATGGGCGCATCCAGGCGACGCTCGACTTCATCACCGGCATCGACAAGGCCGCCTTCAACGAGGCCGCCGCACGTCCGGTGACGGTCAAGACCGGCGGTGGCGAGCTGAACTTCACCGGCCAGAATTACCTGCTCGGCTTCGCACTGCCGAACTTCTTTTTCCACATCGTCACGGCCTACGACATCCTGCGCCACAAGGGCGTGGAGATCGGCAAGCGGGATTTCCTCGCGCTGGGCTGATCGGGGGCCGGTTACCTGCCGTCGAGGCGGCGGCTGAACACCAGCCGCTCCTCGATGGCATAGCCCAGCGCGTCGTAGAAGGCGCGCACCTTGTCGTTTTCCGGCCGCACCATCAGCATCACCTTGGGCACGCCGCGCGCGGCAAGCCAGGCCTCGGCCGCCGCCACCATGGCGCGGCCATGGCCGGATTTCTGCAGGGTGGGATCGACGGCGAGGTAATAGAGCCAGCCGCGATGGCCGTCATGGCCGCACATCACGCTGGCAACGATGCGGCCATCGTCCGCCTCGCCGACCAGGATGGTCGATTCCGCCCGGCTGATGCAGAAGCTGATATCGGTATCGGGGTCGTTCCACGACCGCGTCAGGTCACAGGCCTGCCACAGCGCGATGACGGCCGCACGGTCGGCGGCGGCGAAGGGGCGGATCTTCATGGTCGGGACTCTGCCGGTTTAATGTTCGTCCTGGGCGGCGCGGATCGATTCGACGCGGATTTCCTCGGTCAGCCGCGCCTTGAGGTCCGCGAATTCCGGCGTCGTCTTCACGGTGTAATGGCGTGGATGCGGCAGGTCGATGGCGATGTCGCATTTCACCCGGCCGGGCCGCGCGGTCATCACCAGCACGCGGTTGGCCATGAAGATCGCCTCGTCGATGTCGTGGGTGACGAACAGCACGGTCTTGCGCGAGGCCTCCCAGATGCCGAGCAGCAGTTCCTGCATCAGGGCGCGGGTCTGGTTGTCGAGCGCACCGAACGGTTCGTCGAGCAGCAGGATCTTCGGATCGTTGGCGAGTGCGCGGGCGAGTGCCGTGCGCTGCTGCATGCCGCCCGACAGCATCTTGGGGAAATGGTGCTCGAAGCCTTTCAGCCCGACCTGGGCAATGAAATGCGCGGCGATCTCGGCCTGCTGTTTCTCGGGCATGCCCTTTTCGCGCAGGCCGAAGCAGATGTTCTGCTTCACGGTCAGCCAGGGAAACAGCGTGTAGGACTGGAACACCATGCCGCGGTCGGGGCCCGGCCGGCTCACCGGCTGGCCGTCCAGCAGCACCCGGCCGGTGGTAGGTTGGTCGAGGCCGGCGACGATGCGCAGCAGGGTCGACTTGCCGCAGCCCGAGGGCCCGAGGATGGTGATGAAGTCGTTGTCCTCGACCTTGACGCTGGTCGGTTCCAGCGCGCGGGTCGGCGCACCGCCGCGCATGCCGGGAAACACCCGGCTGACAGTCTCGATCTGCAGCTTGCTCACGGGAGGCTCACTTGACGAAATACCACGGGAACAGCGTCTGGTTGGCCTTCTTGAACAGGAAGTCCGAGACCAGGCCGATCATGCCGATCACGAAGATGCCGAAGATCATCTGCCCGGTATCGAGCAGGCGCTGGCTGTCCATGATCATATGGCCGATGCCGCTCTGGGCGCCGATCAGCTCGGCGACGATGACGTAGGTCCAGGCCCAGCCGAGCACCAGCCGCAGCGTCTCGGCGATCTGCGGCGCCGCGCCGGGCAGCAGCACGCGCAGCACGATGCCGTTGTTGCGCGCGCCGAGCGTCTTGGCCGCTTCGACCAGGTCGATGCGGCTGCCGCCGACGATCACCGCGATCATCAGCACGACCTGGAAGAACGAGCCGATCACGATGACGGCCAGCTTCTGTGCCTCGCCGACGCCGGCCCACAGGATCAGCAGCGGGATGAAGGCGGAGGCCGGCAGGTAGCGGGCAAACGAGATGAACGGCTCGAAGAAGGCTTCGACGTTCTTGAAGGCGCCCATCAGGATGCCGAGCGGCACCGCGAAGACGGCGGCGATGATGAAGCCGCCGAGCACGCGCCAGACGGTGACGCCGATATCGCCGAGAAAACCGTATTCGGTGAACAGCGAGACGCCGGCCAGCGCCGCCTTCAGCGGATCGGCCAGGAACAGCGGCGGCACGATGCCGCCGAGCGTCACCCCGGCCCAGGCGGCGATGAACAGTACGAAAAACAGAATCCCCAGGACGGTGCGCCGTCCCGGGGAAACCGGCTTGAGAGGTTCGAACACGAAAAACCCGCGATGCTTACTTGAGGAAGCTGGCGTCAACCATCGGCTTGAGGTCGGGGATCTTCTTGATCACGCCGGACTGCAACTGGATGTCGGCGGCTTCCTTCATGAAGGCCTGCAGGTCGCCCTTGAAATAGGCCTGGTTGGCCGCCTTGTCCTGCCAGGCGATGAACTTGGCCGAGGCCTCGAACTGCTCGCCGGTCTGCTTCACCTTGGCTCCCATGATCTCGTAGGACTTCTTCGGGTCCGACTTGATCATCGCCAGCGCGTCGAAATAGCCGTCGACCACGCCCTGCACGGTCTTGGGGTTCTTCTTGATGTAGTCGGGCTGGAAGGCCAGCATGTCGACCACCACCGGATACTCGATCGTGGTGGCGATGATCTTGCCGGCGCTCGGCGCGTTGCGGATCGAGCTGAGATACGGCTCGTAGGTCGAGGCCGCGTCATACTGGCCGGCGACGAAGGCCTGCGCGGCCGGATTCGGTGCCAGCGTGGCGAACTGCACGTCCTTGGGGCCGAGGCCGTTGCGATGCAGCATCACCATGAGGACGAAATACGGCGTGGTGCCGGCGCCGTCGACGGCGATGGTCTTGCCCTTGAGCTCCTTGATCGAGTTGATGTTGCTGCGCACGGCGACGCCGTCGCCGCCCTTCGACTTGTCGAGCAGCAGCACCTGGGTCAGCGGGATGCCGGCCGAGGTCCAGGCGACATAGGTGTCGACCGTGGTGGCGACCGCCTGGGTGGCGCCGGCGGCAACCGTCAGGTGGCGTTCCTTCTGCGGGATGAACTTGATCTCGACATCGACGCCGTGCTTCTTGAACAGCCCGGCCTCCTCGGCCAGCGACAGCGGCGCGAAGCCGGTCCAGCCGCTCATGCCCAGCACCACCTTCGGCATGTCGGCGGCCCGCGCCGCCGGGCCCGAAGCCAGCAGTGTGGCGGCGCCAGCGATTGCCAATGCACCCATGATTCGACGCGTCGTCATCGTCAGATCCCCCGAAATTGCGTTTGGCCGTCCCGCCACGGGCCGGCCCCTGTGCCCAATTTAGGACCATGGCGCGAAAGCCGGCAAGTCAAATGCTCCTGTATAGACAACCAAAAGCCAAAAAGTTTAGGCTGGCCGGTATCGGCTATCATGGGCTGCCGTCCAATCGCACGGCCGCCGGGAGGCATAAGCATGGTCTACCGCCTGCAGCCGGGCCAGTTGCCGCTGGCCGATCTTCTGGCGCTTTTCCGCGCCGGGCCGATGACGGTCGCCCTGTCCGAGCCGGCGGTGCGTCCGGCCGTCGATGCCGCTGCCGCGCGGGTGGCCGGGGCTGCTGCCGGAGAGGCCGCCGTCTACGGCATCAACACCGGCTTCGGCAAGCTGGCGCGCGAGCGCATTCCGCCCGACCAGGTCACCGAACTGCAGCGCCGCCTGGTGCTGAGCCATGCCGTCGGCACCGGGCCGCTGCTGCCCGATGCCGTGGTGCGGCTGGTGCTGCTGCTCAAGATCAACAGCCTCGCCCAGGGCCTGTCGGGCATCCGCTGGGACACGCTGGCGGCGCTGGTCGCCTTCCTCAATGCCGACCTGCTGCCCTGCGTGCCGGCGCAGGGGTCGGTCGGCGCCTCGGGCGATCTGGCGCCGCTGGCGCATCTGGTGCTGCCGCTGATCGGCGAGGGCCGGGTGCGCTGGCAGGGCCGCGAGATGCCGGCCGCCGAAGGCCTGGCTGCCGCCGGCCTGCAGCCGCTGGTGCTTGGGCCCAAGGAGGGGCTCGCCCTGCTCAACGGCACCCAGGTCTCGACCGCGCTGGCACTGGCCGGCCTGGCCGCCGCCGAAGACTGTTTCGCCGCGGCGCTGGTCACCGGCGCGCTGTCGGTGGATGCGGCGGCCGGCAGCGACACGCCGTTCGATCCGCGCATCCATGCTGCCCGCGGCCAGCCCGGCCAGATCGCGGTGGCCTTCCTGCTGCAGGGCCTGCTCGAAGGCTCAGAGATCCGCGCCTCGCACCGTACCGGCGATCCGCGCGTGCAGGACCCGTATTGCCTGCGCTGCCAGCCGCAGGTGATGGGCGCGGCGCGCGACCTGCTCGACTATGCCGCGCAGACTCTGGGGCGTGAGGCGAATGGCGTCACCGACAATCCGCTGGTCTTCCCCCAGGACAACGGCATGGCGGGGGATATTCTCTCCGGCGGCAACTTCCATGCCGAGCCGGTGGCCTTCGCCGCCGATACCATCGCCATCGCGCTGACCGAGATCGGCAATCTTGCCGAGCGCCGCGTCGCGCTGCTGGTCGATCCGGTGCTGTCGGGCCTGCCGGCTTTCCTGGCGCCCCATCCCGGCATCAATTCCGGCTTCATGATCGCCCAGGTCACGGCGGCGGCGCTGGCGTCCGAGAACAAGCAGCGCGCCCATCCGGCCAGCATCGATACCATCCCGACCTCGGCCAACCAGGAAGACCATGTCTCGATGGCGGCGCATGCCGCATATCGCCTGCTGGCGATGGCGGAGAATCTCGCCGGCATCCTCGGGGTGGAATATCTCTGCGCCGTGCAGGGCATCGACCTGCGTGCGCCGCTGGCGACCAGCGCGCGGCTCGGCGCCGCCTGTGCGCTGCTGCGCGGCGAGGTTGCCATGATGGCCGAAGACCGCTGGCTGGCGCCCGATCTCGCCATTGCCAGGGCGCGGGTGCTCGACGGTGACTTGCGCCGCCTGCTGCCCGAGGCGGCGCTGGCTCGTTAAGGGGGCCCGCTGAGCGAGGCGCCCAGCCGGGCTAGGATGAGGTCAGGCTGCCGTAGAGCAGCGCCCCGGCAAAAGCCACGAAGGCGATGATGCAGCCGGCAAGGTAAAGCTGGTCGACGAGCGGCATGACGGTTTCTCCCCTGCATTTTGTTGTTGCCGTGTTTTTACGGGAAGCAGTTTAGCAGGGACCGCGATGGCCGCATTGACCAAGATCAAACCGATACGGACGATTCGGCGCCGTGTGCGGACGAGTCAGGGCGAGTCGGCCGGGCGGATCGCTTGCACCGGCAAACGATTGTGGTAACTGCAACTACCCGCTGCGGAGCTTCCGATTCCCTGTCGACCGGTTCTGTACCGCGGGTGTACCCCGCAGAACATGAGGAGACTGGAGATGAACAAGGCTGATCTGATCGAAATCGTCCGCGAGAGCGCCGGCTGCTCGAAGGCTGCCGCCGGCGAGTCCGTCGACGCGATTTTCGAGGCCATGGGCAAGGCGATGAAGAAGGAGGGCGGTTTCACCATCGTCGGCTTCGGCACCTTCAAGGTCAGCAAGCGGGCCGCCCGCAAGGGTCGCAACCCGCAGACCGGCGAGGCAATCAAGATCGCCGCCTCCAAGTCGGTCCGCTTCAAGGCCTCGAAGCAGCTCAAGGATCGCCTGTAAGCCGGTCCTCCGCCACTTGCAAAAAGGCCCGCCGGATGGCGGGCCTTTTTTTTACGTCTGCGCCATGGCGGCGGTCAGTCCAGCGTGAAGTCGCAGAACTCGCCGTAGTTGGCGGTGATCTCCTCGCCCTCGGCGATGTCGCGCGCCGCCGTGGTGTCGGCTTGCGTGTTGTCGGTATTCGGCGTTTCGCTGTGGTTGATGAAGCGGGTATTGTCGAGGCTGACCACCCAGCCGCCGGGAATCTGCGGCGTGATATAGCCGTAGCGCTCGATGAAGGCGCGGGCGACCTCGGGCAGGCCGGCGACATCGGCATCCGGGATGATGCGGTCGAACACCGGCTCGAAACGCCAGATCACCGTGCCTCTGGCGATCGGCGCGGCGGCGAACAGGCCGACGCCCTGGATGGCGCTGGCGGCGGCAATGGTGGGAACAAGCAGCATGCAGGCGACTCCGTCAGGGACGGCGCCAGCCTAGCATGCTGCCGGCATCCGTTCAGCCTCAGCCGAGACCATGGCGCTTGAACCAGGCAATGGCCTGCTTCCAGCCGTCCTCGGCCGCCTCCTTGCGATAGCTCGGGCGGTAGTCGGCGAAGAAGGCATGCGGCGCGCCGTCGTAGATCAGGAACTCGGCTTCCTTGCCGGCGTTGCGCAGGGCTGCCTCCATCTGGTGCACGCTGTCTACCGAAATGCCCTGGTCGGCGGCGCCATAGAGGCCGAGCACCGGCGCCTTCACCGCACTCGCCAGGTCGATCGGGTTCTTCGGCGTCAGCTCGCTCTGCTGGCCGAGGATGCGGCCGTACCAGGCGACGGCGGCCTTGAGCGACGGGTTATGTGCGGCGTAGAGCCAGGTGATGCGGCCACCCCAGCAGAAGCCGGTGATGCCGAGCCGCGCCGGATCGCCGCCATTGGTGCGGCACCAGGCGGCGGTGTCGTCGAGGTCGCTCATCACCTGGGCATCGGGTACCTTGCCGGCAATGGCGATGGCGCCCTGAACGTCGGTGATCTTGGTCATGTCGCCCTGGCGCTGGTACAGGTCGGGCGCCACGGCGAGATAGCCGAGCTTGGCGAAGCGGCGGCAGATATCCTGGATGTATTCGTGCACGCCGAAGATTTCCTGCACCACCAGGATGGTCGGGAAGGGGCCGTTGCCCTGCGGCATGGCGCGATAGGCATGCAGGGCGCCGTCGGCTGTCGGAATGCCGACCGGGATGCGCACTGGGCCGGCGGTCAGGCCGGTGCTGTCGGTATGGATGGCGGTCTGCGCCATGACCGGGCCGGCGGCCATGGTGAAGCCGGAGATCAGCGTGGTGGCGACGAAGCCGCGCCGGGTGAAATCCACCTTCGGCAGCAGGCTCAGCAGGTCGTCTGTCATGGAGTCCTCCAGGGGGCGGCCGCAGCGGGCTGCCGGAATGGTTGGAAACGGGGCGCGGAATTGTGGCCCGATCCGTCCGGCTCTGGCGAGGAACATTCCTGTGAACAGGCGCTTACCGGAAGGTGAGCGGGTCCCGGCTAATTTCCGGCCAGCCGCCAGAGCAGGCTGACCACCACGAAGATGGCGAGCCAGGCGGCGACGAACAGCAGGATGCGGCGGTTGCCCCAGGGCAGGCGCAGCGCGGCAGGCAGGATCAGCAGGCCGCACATGGCGAGCGCGGCAAGCTGCAGCCAGTCAATCTGGGTCATGCAATCCGGGTCATGGCGGGAGCCGGCGGCAGACCGGCCGGAGGACGGTGCGGGCCGTCAGTTCTTCTGGGTCAGCCGGGTGCCGCCCGGATGCAGGCACTTGCGATAGAGGTCGTCGGCAGACGGTTCCTTCATCTTCAGGAAGCGCATGTCGAGACCGCTGACCACGCGATAGGACGGGCTGGCGGCGGCATCGGGGCCGCGGAACTTGGCCGGCAGGACGTGCACCACCGACATCATCTTGTTGGCGGCGTTGATCCGCATCTCGATGGTGTTGCCGTCGTAATCGGCCTCGCTGGCGCAGACGCGGCCGAGCTGGCGGTCAAACTCCCGCACGCGGTCGTAGCGCGGATCGAGCATCGATTCAGGCGTGGTCACGCCGCTGGCCACCAGGGCCGGGCGATAGCGGTTGAACTCGGCGGTGGCCACCACCACGGTGCCGAAGGGGAAATAGATCTCGACATCGTCGAGCTTGGCATGCTGGCCCAGGCGGCCATCGACCACCGGCAGCTCAAGGACGCGGAAGCCGGGCAGGCGGGTGATATCCTCGTTCAGGCTGACCAGGGCGCGGTCGCCGCGGTCGGTGGCGCGTTCGTTCTCGAACGGGATCAGCACCATCGTCCGGCGCGGTTCCTTGGCGAGGACGGGTGCAAGCGGGCCGGCGGCAACCAGAGCCACGGTGGCCAAGGCGGCAAGAGACAGGATGCTGCGAACCATGAAGGAAGTTCCCCCCGTTTCGGGTTGCCCGGTAGCGCTCAGGATGGACCCGACGGCTTCAATCTGGCCCGCAGCCTATCGGTTTTTGTCTCATTCGCCAAGACTCTATTAGTTATCAAATGGTTATCGAGAAAACCGGGGTTTTCCGGGGCTTTGCCATCGGATCGTGATCCGGGTAATGTACGCGCCGCTTTCGCGCCGGCCCCACAAGGCCGGCCAGTTTCCGTGTTGCGTATCGCAGGGGCAGGAGTCAGGCGTGGCCGATTTTATCGATGAAGTTGACGAGGAAGTCCGCCGGGAGCGGATGCAGTCCCTGTGGAAGCGCTGGAGCCCCCTGATCATCGCTGCCGTCATCCTGCTGCTCGCCGCGGTCGGCGGCTGGCAGTTCTGGCAGAACTATCGCGCCGACAGGGCGGCGGCTGCCAGCGCGGCTTTCACCGCCGCGCTGAACGAGGCGCAGGCCGGCAAGCCGCTCGATGCGGCGAAGTCCTTCGGCGAACTGGCCGGTACGGCCGGCGGCGGCTATGCCGTGCTGTCGCGTTTCCAGCAGGCCGCCAACCTGATCGAGGGCAAGGACGTTGCCGGCGCCATCAAGGCCTATGACGCGATTGCCGCCGACAGCGCGGTCGATGGCCGGCTGCGCGATCTCGCCCGCTATCTCGCCGTCGCGCATGGCCTCGACACGCTGGCGCCGGCCGATGCGAAGCAGCGGCTGGACGCGGTCTCTGCCGGCAGCCCGTGGGCGGCCAGCGTCACTGAACTGAAGGCGCTGGTGGCACTCAAGGCTGGCGACCGCGATGCTGCGCGCAAGCTGCTGACTGGTCTGGCCGACGATGCCGTGGCGCCGGCCGGCCTGCGCGGTCGTGCGGCCGAAATGCTGGCCGCGCTCGGCGGTCCGGTCCAGCAGTAACGGCGGCGCGCAGGTGAGCAGGAGCGAGGGGCGCATGCGGCGTGTTTTGTTTATGGCGGCCGGGCTGGTGTCGATGCTTGCCCTGTCGGGCTGCGACACGATCCAGGGCTGGTTCTACAGCGACACGAAAGTGAATATCCCCGGCGAGCGGATTTCGGTGCTGGCCTTCGACAGCCAGCTCGATCCCGATCCCCAGCTTGCCGATGTGCCGGTCGAACTGCCCAAGCCCTGGTCCAATGCCGACTGGCCGCAGGGCGGCGGCTATCCCGGCCACGCCATGTATCACCTGGCGCTCGGGCCGACGCTGAAGCGCGTGTGGACTGCCGACCTCGGCAGCTCGGCCGATGACGAACAGCGCATCCTGTCGCAGCCGGTGGTCGCCGAGGGCCGCATCTATGCGATGGATGCCGAGTCCGATGTCAGCGCCTTCGACGCCAAGACCGGCAGGCGGCTGTGGCATGTCGACCTGACCCCGCATGGCGAGGAAGCCGGCGCCATCGGCGGCGGTCTCGCCTATTACGACGGCAAGCTGTTCGTCAGCACCGGTTACGGTGACGTGCTGGCGCTGCAGCCCTCGACCGGCAAGCTGTTCTGGGTCGCGGAACTCAAGCTGCCGATCCGCGGCGCCCCCACCGTCGATGGCGGTCGCGTCTTCGTCATTACGCTGGACAACACGCTGAATGCGCTGAACGCCGATACCGGCGACGTGCAGTGGAGCCATTCTGCCGTCACCGAGCAGGCGGGCTTCCTTGGTGCCGCCAATCCGGCGGTCGACGGCAACACCGTGATCGCGCCGTTCTCGTCCGGCGAGGTGCTGGCCCTGCGCGCCGATACCGGCGTGGTCGCCTGGGGCGAGCAGCTGGTCCGCGCCGCCGCCCGCATCAGCCAGGCCGGCGCGCTCAACGACATCAACGGCCGCCCGGTGATCGACCGCGGCCGCGTCTATGCGGTCAGCCAGTCGGGCCGCTTCGTCTCCATCAACCTGCGCACCGGCGAGCGCGTCTGGGAGCGGGTGATCCCCTCGATCCAGACCCCCTGGGTGGCCGGCGACTATATCTATGCCATCACCATCGACGCCGAGATCCTGTGCCTGACGCGCAAGGACGGCAAGGTGAAGTGGATCCGCCAGCTGCGCCGCTACGAGGACCCGAAGGCCAAGATCGACAAGGGCATCATCACCTGGTACGGCCCGGTGCTGGCCGGCGACCGCCTGCTGGTCGCCTCGACCGACGAGCGCCTGCTGGCGATCTCGCCCTATACCGGCGACCTGCTCGGCGAGGTCAGCCTGCCCGACAAGGCGTCGGTCTCGCCGGTGGTGGCCGGTGATACCGTCTACGTCATCACCGATGACGCGACGCTGAGCGCCTATCGCTGACGAACCGGAAACCATGACCGCCAAGATCGCCATAGTCGGCCGGCCCAACGTCGGCAAGTCGACCCTGTTCAATCGCCTGGTGGGCCGCCGGCTCGCCATCGTCGACGATACGCCGGGCGTGACCCGCGACCGCCGCGAGGGCGCGGCGCGCATCGGCGATCTCGAATTCACCGCGGTGGATACCGCGGGCCTCGAGGATTCCGACGTCGAGAGCATGACCGGCCGCATGCGCCAGCAGACCGAGGCCGCCGTGGCCGAGGCTGCCGCCGTACTGTTCGTTATCGATGCCCGCGCCGGCGTCACGCCGCTGGATGCGCATTTCGCCAACTGGCTGCGCCGGCAGGGCCGGCCGGTGATCCTGCTCGCCAACAAATGCGAGGGCGGTGCCGGTCGCGGCGGCATGGCGGAAGCCTACGGCCTCGGTTTCGGCGATCCGCTGCCGGTCTCGGCCGAACATGGCGAGGGCCTGTACGACCTGGCCGAGGTGCTGGCCGAACATGTCGCCTCCGCCGGCGGACTCGGCGACGAAGGCGACGAACTCGATCCCCGCGAGCTGAGCGACGACGAATTCAACATCGACATCGACCCGGACGCGCCGGCACCGGCCGACGATCCGATGCGCCCGATCCAGCTCGCCGTGGTCGGCCGGCCCAATGCCGGCAAGTCGACCCTGATCAACAAGCTGATCGGCAGCGAGCGCCTGCTGACCGGGCCGGAGCCGGGCCTGACCCGCGACGCCATCAGCATCGAGTGGCAGTACCAGGGCCGCGTGGTCCGCCTGGTCGACACCGCCGGCATGCGCCGCAAGTCGCGTATCGAGCACAAGCTGGAAAAGCTGTCGGTGGCCGACAGCCTGCGCACCATCCGCATGGCGCAGGTCGTCGTGCTGGTGCTCGATGCCGTGCTCGGCATGGACAAGCAGGACCTGACCATCGCCGACCATGTGCTGCAGGAAGGCCGCGCGCTGGTCATCGCGGTCAACAAGTGGGACGCCGTCGAGGATCGTGCGCTGGCCCTGAAGGACATCGAGGAGCGGCTGGAAAAATCGCTGCCGCAGGCGCGCGGCATTCCCGTCGTCACCTTCTCGGCGCTGACCGGCCGCCATCTCGACCGCCTGCTGCCCGCCGTGATGGGCCAGTACGAGCGCTGGAACAAGCGGATTCCGACGGCCCAGGTCAACCGCTGGCTGGAAGAGGCGACCACCCGCAATCCGGCGCCGATGGCCGGCGGCCGCAATGTCCGCATCCGCTATGCCACCCAGATCAAGACCCGGCCGCCGACCATCGCGCTGTTCGCGCCGCGCGCCGAGTTCATTCCCGAAAGCTACCAGCGCTACCTGATCAACAGCCTGCGCGGGGTGTTCGATCTGCAGGGGGTGCCGATCCGCATGTTCCTGCGCAAGGGCAAGAACCCCTACGTCTCCGACGACGAGTAGGGCGCTGCTGACCGATTGACAGCGCGGGCTTTGCTGCCCGATGCTGGTGGTTATGGGCGACCGCTACTTCCATCCCCGCCATCCCAATCTCGAGCTGCTGCTGCGCCGCTCGCCGGATTTCGCCTATGCCGGCATCGGCCATAACGGCGGACCGCCGCTCGACATGTCATTCCGCGGCTGGGCCTGGCGCCGGGCGCTGGGCAAGGTGTGGGAGACGCCGCCGCGCGAGATCGCGCTGCGCCGCCTGGCCCGCGCCGAAAAGCTGGGCTTGGGCTACCGCGACTATACGGCGGCCCTGCTCGATACCGGCTGCCATCTCTCGGCGGCAATCCTGCCGCTGCATTACCTGCTGGCCGGGGCGGGCCTGCAGGCCAACCCGCATGTCGCCGCCCATGTCGCCCGTTTCGGCGGCCGCCTGCTGCTGCTGGTCGACGAGGCCGCCTTCGGTCCGCTCGACCGCGCGGCGCGCAAGGCGCTGGCCAGCCGCATTGCCGCGCTCGGTATCGTGGCCGACCTGCTGGTGCTGCCGTTCCGGCTGGACGAGGGCGACCGTCAGCGTGGCCGGCGCCTGCGCCGCCTGCTTGCCACGAAAGGCGTGCAGCGGCACGAGATCTTCATGCTCGGCAGCACAGCCGCCGATCTCGCGCTCGCCCGTGAAACCAATCTCGGTACCTTCGTGCCGCTGGCCCGCTGGTTCGCCGGCGCCTGAAACAGGCACCCCGGCAGCAGCAGAACAGCGGCAAAGAAAAACGGCGCCCCCCGCGAGAAGGGCGCCGTGATGACGCGGGAAATAATCCGGACGCCGGAGTCAGGCGGCCAGCAGCGGCGTTTCTGCCGCGGCGCCGGCCGTGACCAGCTGGTCGAGGTCGATCAGCGACACCATGCGGGCGTCGCGGGCGACCAGGGCGGCAAGAAAGCGGTCGTCGGACGACACCGCGGTGCTCGGCACCGGCTGCCGCTCGCTGTCGCCCACCGGCAGGATGTCGGAGACGCTGTCGACCAGCAGCCCGAAATCCCCGGCGGCCGCCTGCACCACGATCACCACATTGCTGACCGTGGGGGGCACCGCCGGCGCACCGAGGCGGATGCGCAGGTCGTAGATCGGGATCACCAGGCCCCGCAGGTTGATGACTCCGCGGACATGGGAGGGGCTGTTCGGCAATGGCCGTTCGGCCGTCCAGCCGCGGATTTCGGTCACCGACAGCAGGTCGATGCCGTAATCCTGGCCGTCGACCATGAAGGTCAGGTATTCATGGATCGCGTCGTTGCTGTCGCTGGCCATGGTCGTGCGCTCCTTGCTCATCAGAATTCCGCCCATTCTTCGCCGCCGGCCTTCGGCGCGGCAGCACGGGCCGGACGGACCGGATCGTTGGCCGCCGGCTTTTTCATGACCGGCTTTGCCGCCGGCTTCGTGGCCGGCTGGCGCAGCGGCACGACGGCGGCATTCTGCACCGGACGGGCGGTGCTGCTGATGCGGTAGCGCTGCACGAGGGCCGCCAGTTCGCCGGCCTGGTTGGCCAGCGACTGGGCGGCGGCCGAGGTCTCCTCGACCAGCGCGCCATTGCGCTGGGTCATCTCGTCCATGCTGCCGACCGCGGTGTTGATCTGCTCCAGCCCGGTCGACTGTTCGCGGCTGGCGGCCGCGATCTCGGCGACGATATCGGCCACCTTCTTGACGCCGCTGACGATCTCGGTCAGCGAGCTGCCGGCCTGGTTGACCAGGCCCGCACCGGTCTTCACCTGGGCATTCGAGGCGTTGATCAGCGCCTTGATGTCCTTCGACGCATTGGCCGAGCGCTGCGCCAGCGCACGCACCTCCTGTGCGACGACAGCGAAGCCCTTGCCGGCCTCGCCGGCACGCGCGGCTTCCACGCTGGCATTGAGCGCCAGCAGGTTGGTCTGGAAGGCGATCTCGTCGATCAGCCCGACGATGTCGCTGATCTTGGCGGCGCTTTCCTCGATCTGGGTCACCGCGACGACCGCGTCCTGCACCACCTGGCCGCCTTTCTGGGCGGTATCGCGGGCGGCGACGGCGAGCTGGCTCGCCGCCTGGGCGTTATCGGCATTCTGCTTCACGGTTGTGGTGACCTCGTGCATCGAGGCGGCCGTCTCCTCGATCGAGGCGGCCTGGCTTTCCGTGCGCTGCGCCAGATCCTGGCTGCCGGTGGAGATTTCGCCCGAGGCGGCGGCGATGGTATCTGAAGCCACCTTGATGTCGGCGATGATGCCGCTCATGCCGTCGAGCAGGTCATTGACGCCCGCGCACAGCGTGCGGATATCGCCGGTCTTGCCGTCGAGCGGGATGCGGTGGGTCAGGTCGTCGGCCTTGGCAGCCTCGACCACGCTCTGGGTCTCGGCGACCGCCTGCTGCATCATGTGTGCGGCCTGCACCTGCTTGGTCACGTCGGTGGCGTATTTCACCACCTTGTAGGGCCGGCCGCTGGCATCCATGATCGGGTTGTAGCTGGCCTGGATCCAGACCTCGCGGCCGCCCTTGCCGATGCGCTTGTACTGGGCGGCGTCATACTCGCCGCGGCGCAGCTTGTCCCAGAAGCCCTTGTATTCGGGGCTCTGGACATAGGCCGGCTCGACGAAGATGCTGTGATGCTTGCCCTTCACCTCGGCCAGCGTGTAGCCCAGGGCGTTCAGGAAATTCTCGTTGGCTTCAAGGATGGTGCCGTCGAGATTGAACTGGATCACCGCCTGCGCCTTGTCGATGGCGGCGAGCTGACCCTCGAAATCGGCCATCTGCAGCTTCTGTTCGGTGATGTCGGTGGCGAACTTGACCACCTTCACCGGCTTGCCCTTGCGGTCGAGGATCGGGTTGTAGCTGGCCTGCAGCCAGACTTCCCTGCCGCCCTTGCCGATGCGCTTGTACTGGGCGGCCTCGTATTCGCCGCGGCGCAGCTTGTCCCAGAACGCCTTGTATTCGGCGCTCTGTGCGAAGGCGGGGTCGGCGAAGATGCTGTGATGCTTGCCCTTGATCTCGGCCAGGCTGTAGCCCATGACTTTCAGGAAATTCTCGTTGGCATCGCGGATGGTGCCGTCGAGGGCGAATTCGATGACGGCCTGCGCGCGGTTGATGGCGGTGATCTGGCCCTGCATGTCGCTGCCAGACATCGTGCCGGAAAAGCTGAACATGGCTGAGGTCTCTCATAGGTTCGTGTTTCAAGGCCGGGGCAATCCGCCGGCGCCACGACCCTGCCCGAAGTGGTTTCGGGCCAGTAGTGTTTTTCCGGTAATCCGCCATTACCGTTCGATTACCCCTACCGGGGGAGGGCGGTCGGGAGATTTCTGCCACCATGGCGGATCGGCCGGCATCCGATTGCCTACTTCGGCATCGTGTCGGTCGGCTGGCGGCCCTCGAGAATGTCGTGCATGCGCACCTCGATGGCGCGTTTGATCCGCTCGTGCGGCAGGATGTAGAAGCGGTTGGCGTCGACCGCATCGGCGACCGCCTGGGCGATGTCGGCGGCGCTGAGCCGGCCCGACGTGATCGCCTTCTGCCGTCGTGCGGCGAACACCTCCGCCGTTGGATTGACGCGCGCGAGTTCCGCCGGCCGGTTGCGTGCGGAATCGAGAATGCCGGTCGGCACGAAGGCCGGACACAGCACCGAGACGTTGACTGTCGCAGCCGCGCCGCGCAGCTCATGGTACAGGCATTCCGACAGGGTGACGACGCCATGCTTGCTGACGCAGTAGATGCTGGAGCCGGGCACCGAGACGAGGCCGGCGGCCGAGGCGGTGTTGACCACATGGGCCGGGTCGCCGGCCGCCAGCATGCGCGGCACGAAGGCGCGGATGCCGTGCACCACCCCCATCAGGTTGACGCCGAGCACCCAGCTCCAGTCATCCTCGGTGCTCTGCCACGAGAACCCGCCGGCCGATACGCCGGCGTTGTTGAACAGCAGATGGGCGGCGCCGAAACGCGCGTAGGTCTGCTCCGCCATCGCCATCACCTCGGCCGCCTTCGACACGTCGCAGGGCAGGGCAAGCATCTCGGTGCCCGCCGGCAGCAGGGCGACGGTCGCGTCCAGTGCGGCCGGCTGGATGTCGGCCAGCACCAGCTTCATGCCGCGCGCGGCGCAGAGCAGGGCGAGTTCACGGCCGAAGCCGCTGCCGGCGCCGGTCAGCACGGCAACATTTCCGGCGGCGAGGATGGACGGTGATCCGGTCATGGCGGTTGCGCTCCCGATGGTTTTTTGTCGCGCCAGCTTGGCACGGATCGGCCGCCGCCGCCCAGCCGCCGCAGGCCTTGCATCCGCGCCTGCCGCAGCGTAAGCCACGCTTCGGCCGGAACCGAAGCATCGCGGCGCTCCGCCCTGCCATACCATCCGCTGCGACTGTTTCTTGCCCCGGAGTCTGCCGTGCCCTTCGATGTTCTGACGCTGCTCTGGATCGCCGCCGTCTTCCTGCTCGGCGGCACCGTGAAGGGGGTGATCGGCCTCGGCCTGCCGACCATCGCGCTCGGCCTGTTCGCCGCCACCATGGATATCCGCGCCGCCATGGCGCTGCTGCTGGTGCCGTCGTTCGTCACCAACATCTGGCAGGTGGCGAGCGGCGGGCATTTCCGCGTGCTGCTGCGCCGGCTGTGGCCCTTCCTCGGCTGTGCCGCGGTGGCGATCTGGTTCGGCGGCAGCGCGCTCAAGGGCGCCGATGCCGGCTGGCTGGCGGCTTTGCTCGGTGCGCTGGTCGTCGCCTATGCCGTGCTCGGCCTGACCCGGCCGGCCTTCCGCCTGGCGCCCGGGCGCGAAGCCGTCGCCGGCCCGCTGGTCGGCATCGTCAACGGCGTGCTGACCGGCCTGACCGGCAGCTTCGTGGTGCCCGGCGTGCTCTACCTGCAGGCGCTGGGCCTCAGCCGCGACGCGCTGGTGCAGGCGATGGGCATGCTGTTCATGGCCTCGACCGTCGCGCTGGCGGTGGCGCTCGGCGGTCACGGCCTGCTGCCGACCGCGCTGCTCGGCACATCGACCCTCGCGGTCATCCCGGCGATGCTCGGCATGACCGTCGGCCGCCGCCTGCGCGGCCGGCTGTCGGAGGCCGCTTTCCGCAAGGTCTTCTTCTGGGCCCTGCTGGTGCTCGGCCTCTATATCGTCGGCGAGCATGCGCTGGCCGTGCTGCTGTCAGAGCACTGACTCCAGCAGCCAGCCGGCCCAGGCACCGGCGGCGACCAGCAGCAGGCCCGGCACCACGCGCAGCGCGAAGGCGCGGCCGCCGCCGGCTGCGGCGAAGGCGATCTTGCTGACGGTGTTGCTGCTGAAGGCGGCCAGCACCGGCAGCACCGCGCCCTGCGGCGCCATATGGCCCGAGCCGGCGAGCGCGGCGGCCGAGATCGCCGGGGCATGGGTGTCGGCAAAGCCCGAGAGGAAAGTGGCGAGCAGCAGGCCGGCCTCGCCGAGCCAGGCCTGCAGGGCCGCGGACGCGAACAGGATCGCCGCCAGCATCAGGGCGAAAAGCAGCGCGGTGGCCGGGCGGAACGGCCGGCCCGGCGGTGGCTCGCTCTCGGGCGGGCGGCGCAGGACGGGCAGGGTGAAGGCAGCGCCGTAGCCGATGGCGGCCACCGCCGCGCCGCCGAGCGGCAGCGCCAGCGCCTCGAGCGCGGCCAGGCTGGTGGCGCCGATCAGCAGGGCGAGCTGGATCACGGTTGCCACCGTCGACAGGATCGCCCCGGCGCTGGCCGTCGCCAGCAGCTCCGGTGCCTTCGCCGCCTTGGCGCCCATGGCGCCGATGGTGGCGGTGCTGGAGACGAAGCCGCCGGCGAAACCGGCCAGCGGCAGGCCGAACCGGGCCCCCAGCGCGCGCACCGCGATATGGCCGGTGCCGCCGATCGCCATCACCAGGATCACCACGATCCAGATGCGGCGCGGGTTGAGCACGTCGAACGGCCCGACCGCCTGGTCGGGCAGCAGCGGCAGGATCACCAGCGTGGCGGCGGCAAAGGTCAGGCCGTCGCGCAGCTCGTCCTCGGTCAGCACCTGGCGGACGAAGCGGTGCAGCGGCGTGCGGGCGGCGAGCAGCACGGCGACCGTGACGCCGAGCGCGGCGGCCGGCACCGGGGCCTCGACGGCGAGGCCGCCGAGCAGCGCGGTGAGGATCAGCGTCACCCCGGTGGTCATGCCGGGACGCTCGCGCGGGCCGCGCAGGTAGGCCGCCACCGCCAGCGCGGCGCAGCCACCGGCGACCACCGCCAGCAGCACCATGCCGCCGAGCGCGAAGCCGACCGCGCCGGCCAGGGCCGCGACGCTGAAGCTGCGGATGCCGGCGGTGCCGGGTTCGGTGTTGCGCCGCTCGCGTTCGGCGCCGATCAGCAGGCCGATGCCGAGCGCGACGGCGAAACCGGCCAGCGATGCATAGACCTGGGGGGCATCGAACTGCGGCATGCCGTCAGTCGCGCCGCCCGGGCTTGCGCCGGCCGGGTTTGCGCCGGCCGAGTTTGCACCGAACTGTTGCCATCAGGCCGGCATCGGCAATGGTGCCGCCGGGGCGGCCTGCGGCGGCAGCGGGTGTTCTGGTCATGACGGCAGTATAACGCTGCTTGATCGGCGCCGGTTCCGGAATTTTCGCCGCCGGGGTGCTTTGGCTCAGGCGCCCTCGATGATGATGAAGTCGGCGTCGGCGATGGCGGTGCGGATCGCCTTGGCGGCCTGGTATTCCGGGCTCATGTAGCAGGCCTTCGCCGTGGCGACATCCTTGAACTCGACCACCACGTTGCGCTCGCGGGCGTTGCCTTCCATCGCCTCGTAAGGCCCGCCGCGCACCACGAAATGCGCGCCGTATTTCTCGAAGGCCGGCTTCGCGGCGGCGATGTATTCGGGGTAGCGCGCGGCTTCGCGTGTGCTGACGCGGACGATCCAGTAACCCTTGGGCATGCTTGCTTCCTTCTGTGGTGCGGCGGCACGGCCGGCGGATAGTCATAGCGCCTGCCGGGCCGGCGCGAAACCCCGCCGGCCGCCGGTGACCGGAATCGCTTTTTCGCATCCCGCCGCCGCGTTACGCTGCGCCGCCGCACCGGACGAAATGCCGGAAGGAGATGCCGCCGTGACCGAACCTGTACTGACCGGGCCTGTAGCGACCGGGCCTGCCCTGACCGATGCGCCGCGCGATCTCGCCGGCTCCTGCCTGTGCGGCGCCGTGCGCTATGCCGTGGCCGATGCCTTCGCCTATGCGATGAACTGCCACTGCGCGCAATGCCGGCGCGCCACCGGCGCCGCCTTCAAGCCGTTCGCCGGCATCGCCCGCGACCGGCTGCGCGTCACTGTCGGCGAAGACGACCTGATGTCCTACCGCGCCGGCGCGCCGGCCCACGACGCGGCCCATGACGGCGCCGGTGGCGAGGCCTCCGACGTTGCCCGTGCTGCCCATGATGCCCGCTGCCGCCGCTGCGGCTCGCTGCTGTGGTCGGTGGTGCGCGACGGCGCCTTCGTGCATGTCACCCTGGGCACGCTGACCGACGCGCCATCGATCCGGCCGGGCTGCCACATCTTCACCGGCTCGAAGGCACCGTGGTTCACGATCACCGACGACCTGCCGCAATACGCGGAATTTCCGGAGTAGCAGGGACAGAGAGGCGGGCGGATGGTGGTCGCTGGTGGCCGCCCTGTCGCATCGCGACACGAGGAACGGTGCCGCAGCACAGACCGTCATCCCACCCTCACAGGCCGTTACAGCACAGACCGTCACCCTCGGGCTCGACCCGAGGGTCCACGTTTTCTTTTGGAGAGCCGTTGATGGAGCGTGGATGCCCGGGTCAAGCCCGGGCATGACGATGGGGGAATATGTGGCGCGCTATGGCTCGAACCGCCGCGCCCGTTAATGCCGCCACAGCACTGACCGTCACCCTCACGGACCACCGCACCACAGGCCGTCACCCTCGGGCCTGACCCGAGGGTCCAACGGTCAGCGGGGCGCCTTGCGCATGGCGTCGGTGATGGTGACGGTTTCCACGCTGACTGTCGTCACCCGCTGCAGCAGGTCGATGGTCTTCTCCTTGTGGTCGGCAAAGCGGTAAGTGTTGAATTTCTCCCGGATGGTCGGGTCCTTCGGGGTCTTTTCCTTGTGCTGGTCCAGCACCCAGTCGATGGCGCAGCGGTTGCCGAGCATGTAACGCCAGGCTTCCGCCGGTACGCCGCCCAACTGGGTTTCGGAATCCAGCATGATGACGCCGGTATCATGATCGGATTTCAGGATCGCCTTCGGCGCCTGTCCGGCGGCCCTGGCTTTTTCGTCGGCTGTGTCGGTGCGTTTCAGGCCGAAGGGCGTTGCGGATTCATAGCCGATATGCAGATCGAGCAGTTCCTGCCCCCAGTCGCGCCAGCGCCGGAAATTCTCATAGAAAGGAATGCGGGGGAATTCGCGCTTCAGATTCAGCGCGTATTTTTCACGATAGATCGGGTCGTGCAGGACGGCATAGACATAGGCGAAAATGTCGTCCTTGGTGATCTTCGCCTTGTCGCCGTAATGGGTGGTGAATTGCGTCAGTGCCCAGTCGGTGATGTTGTCGACATGTGCGCCATCGTCAGAAAAATAGACTCTCGGCAAGCACTGGTTTGCATCGAGGGAGAGAACGGTCAGGCTGGGAGTGTGATCTGTGGCAAATGCAGAGAAGTCTAGTCTTCCTCCTACGGTAAAACAGATTGCTTGGGCTTTTTCTTCTGGAGATGGCCATATTAGTGGCGTCTGATATTGAACCTCGTTCCAAGCATAAGAAAAGTACAGATTATGAATTGTGAACGGTCGATACAGCGCAGTTCGATAGTCTGCTCTCATTTTTTCTATTGTCTTTCGGCCTTCCAGTATTTTCTTTAGATGTCGAGTCCACTTAATTGGGGATCCTTCTAACGCCGGAAGAACGTCGGCGCCTTTGGGAAGCGCTTTTACCTTACTCAAGGCGTCGGCATAATGATCAACTTGGAAATCGATTTTGTTCATCAACGCATTTTTATCAATGTCATAGACCCATTCGTCTCTATTGGTCACAACGCCGAGAGAAAATAGTTTGAAGATGGCTCTTTCTTGACTACTTCTTTCGGCGGCCTTTGTCTCCTTATTGGCAATCGGGAGGTATTGGTCGAAGTCGTTGGCTGTGATGTTTAGCCAGTTGTTTTTCGGATCTGGCTGTATCGTTGTATCGACGCCATCTTTAATGGTTGCACCCAGCAAGAATGTTAACTTGTCCTCTGCCGTTTCGAACTCCGGACGCCGTCCATAGAATATTTGGCAGCCATGTGCACCTTTATGCTTGATCAGGAAACTGATCGCCACGCCGGTTTGGATGCCGAAGACATTGTGCTTGGTGCCCGACAATTTTGGGTTGGCGCGCACATCACCACCAAGGTCGAGAACATATATTTCGTTGAACTCTTCTGTGATAACCTTCCGGAACCCATCAAAGGTACGGCTTTCCAAAAAGCTGCGATTGGTTACAAAAGCAACAATGCCGTCGTCTTCGATGCGGTCCGAAGCCCAGCGGAAGAAACGAGAGTACATATCGTAGAGCTTGGTCTTCTGCGCCGTGCTGGCGGCAATATAGGTTGCCTTGATCCGCCGGTCGATTTCCGGATATTCGCGGTTCTTGTTGTTTTCGTTTTCGTTCTGCTGGTTGGCGTTATAGGGCGGGTTGCCAATGATGACGCTGATCTTGCGCTTGTTCTGGCGGCGGATGCGCTCGACATTCTCCTCGCTCATTGCACCGAAAAGATCGCCGGTAACAGCTTTGGAGGCTTTCAGGCCTGCGACATTGTCCAGCGTGTCGACGAAACAGAGATTGGGGAACTCGTTGTAGTCGTTCATGATTGCTGCGTAGGTCGCCTCGATATTCAGGTTGGCGACGTAATAGGGCAGGATCGCCACCTCGTTGGCATGCAGCTCGTTTTCGTATTTGTATTTCAGCTCTTTCGGGCGGCCGCGGAAATGCTCCAGCAGTTCGACAATGAAGGTGCCGGTGCCGACGGCGGGATCGAGGATTTCGACATTCCTGTCGATCAGGGTCTTGCCGAAATGTTTCTCGCAGAGCCAGTCGGCGCCTTCGACCATGAAGCGCACGATCTCATGCGGGGTATAGACCACGCCGAGGCGGTCGGCGGCCTTGGGGTTGTAGACCTTGTAGAAATTCTCGTAGATCGCCTTGAGGAAGCCCTGCTTCTCCGAATGGCTCTGGATCAGCGCGGCGGTGGAGCGGATGGCGGCGTAATAGGGCTCCAGCGCCGCCAGGGTTTTCTGCTTCACGTCGCCGCGGAAGAAATGCTGTTCCAGCTTATATAATGCCTTGGCGACGTTGTTCTCGCGATGGAAGTCGCCGAGGCCGAAGACGCGGGCGAAGATATCCTCGGTCAGGATATGCTGGATCAGCATTTCGCGGATATCGGCGTCGGTGACGGCCGGGTTGATGGTGTCCTGTGCCTGTTTCAGGAAATCCCGCGCCGCGGCAACAAAGGGTTTGTTGCCGGCATAGGCGTCGTCGATGCGGGCACGCAGGGCCTTCAATACCTCCGGCAGGTCCTGTTTGAACTGCTCGATGGCCTTGCGGAAGTCGGCGATCTCCGGCCGCTGGTAGCCGAAGAACAGCTCCAGCAGCTTTTCCAGATTGTCCACATCGGTGACACTGCAGCGCATCACCTCCTGCCGGTTCTGGATCAGCACGGCCTCGGTGGAATCCTCGAAGATGATGTTGGTCTGCGGATAGCCGCGCTTGAACTTCTTGGCGATCTCGTCGTCAAGGTCGTCGTTGCTGTCCTTGGCTTCCCAGTAGCCGAAGGGCACGCGCAGGTCATGCAGCAGGGCGCCATCGATATAGCGCCGCTCTTTCGTGGTGGTAATGTATTCATGCTCGGGAATGAACTGCAGGCCCTGGCTGCGGCCCCAGGCTTTCAGCAGATCCTTGAAGGCCTCGCGGATTACCGACTCCCGCTTGGAGCCAGATGCCTTTTTCAGCCGGTCGAGATCGGCCAGATATGCGTTGATCAGCAGCTGACTCATGAGCCCCCCAGGCCGGCGAATCAGCATACGATTTTTCCGGGGGGCTTGGCGACCCGCTCAGGTTGCTTTTGATGTAAGTGTCCGGCTTTTTCCCGCCCGGGAGTTGTCGTGGATGCCCGGGTCAGGCCCGGGCATGACGATGGGGGGAATGTGCGGTGTGCGCGCTGCGTGCGAACCGCCGCGCCCTCTAATGCCGCTCCAGCGTTGCCTTCAGCCGCTGCAGGTCGGCGGCGACCGCTTCGGCGTCGCGGGCATAGGCGGCATCGTCCATCTCCGGCTGGCGGATCAGGGTCAGCGTCACCAGGGTGGCGTCGTCGCCGGCGGCTGCGGCGCGCAGCGGCACGGTGATGACGGCGCCGCCGTCGGGCGGCGTCACCGTATGGTCGTGGATGCCGGCGGCCGCCTCCGCCGGGGCGAAGTCCACCCGCATGGTGCGGCCGTCCGGGCTCCGGGTGGTCCAGCCCCTGGCCGGGTCGCGGCTGAGCGTGCCGAGCCCTGCCGCCCAGAGCGGCCAGTTGAGCGGATCGGCGAGGAAGCGGTCGACCGCGGCAAAGGGCGCGTCGATGCGGGTGCTGATGTCCTGCGCCGGCTGGCCGGTATTGGATTGGCCGGTGGCAGGCCGGGCCTGCGGCTGGGGGTTCGGCATGGGGCGTCCGGGGTTGAAAGAGCCTCCGTTCGATCTATGTTCACTGGAGCGCAATGTCCAGTGATCATGGCGGGCAAGGGGTTGCGGGAATTCCACATTCATGCCCGTGCAGGATGTATTCCGGGGTCAAAACGGTCTCCAACGGTCCCAAACGGTCACCAGCGGTCCGAAACGGTCCAAAACGGTCACCAGCGGGCCGGAACGGTCACGAATGGGCCGGAACGGGCACCGGCGGGCCGCAGCGGTCACCAGCGGTCCGCACCGGTCGGAAACGGTCACCGCCGGGCCCCGCCGGCTTTTTCTTGTCCCCGCCGGCCTCCGCGTTATAGTCCGCCGCGCCGGGCCGCCCGGCCCTGCAGAGAGCATGATGAGCGATACAGTCAACAGCCTCGGCTTCGCCAAGCCGCCCTCCGAAACCCGCGTGGTGGTCGCCATGTCGGGCGGGGTCGATTCGTCGGTGGTGGCCGGCCTGCTGGCGCGCGAGGGCTACGACGTCATCGGCATCACGCTGCAGCTCTACGACCATGGCGCCGCCATTGCGCGCAAGGGCGCCTGCTGCGCCGGCCAGGATATCCATGATGCGCGCAGCGTGGCGGCGCGGCTCGGCATCCCGCATTACGTGCTCGATTACGAAAGCCGCTTCCGCCAGTCGGTGATCGACGACTTCGCCGAGAGCTATGTGCAGGGCGAGACGCCGATCCCCTGCATCCGCTGCAACCAGCGGGTCAAGTTCCGCGACCTCTTGGAGACCGCGCGCGACCTCGGCGCCGACTGCCTCGCCACCGGCCATTACGTGCAGCGCGCTGTTTCTGCAGATGGCAGCCCCGAATTACACAAGGGCGCCGACCCGCGCCGCGACCAGAGCTATTTCCTCTATACGACCACGCGCGAGCAGCTCGACTACCTGCGCTTTCCGCTGGGCGGTCTGGAAAAGCCCGCCGTGCGCAAGCTGGCGGAAGACTTCGGGCTGGTCGTCGCCGACAAGCCGGACAGCCAGGATATCTGCTTCGTGCCGAACGGCGATTACGCCTCCGTGGTAGCCAAGCTGCGCCCCGAGGCCGCCGAGGCCGGCGAGATCGTCGATGCGCAGGGCAACCTGCTCGGCCGCCATGACGGCGTGATCCATTTCACCGTCGGCCAGCGCAAGGGCATCGGCATCGCCGGGCCTGAGCCGCTCTATGTGCTGCGGCTCGACGCGGCGCGGCGGCGTGTCATTGTCGGCCCCAGGGCGGCGCTGGCCCGCACGGATGTTCTGTTGCGCGAGCTCAACTGGCTCGATGCGCAGCCGATCCCGCCGGAAGGGCGCGCGGTCACCGTCAAGCTGCGCTCGGCGCAGCCGGCGGTCGCCGCGGTGATCCGGCCGGGCCCGGAGACGGATGCGGGGGCCAGCACGGCACGGCTGGACCTGATGACGGCGGAATTCGGCGTGGCGCCGGGCCAGGCCGGCGTGGTCTACGATGGCGACCGCCTGCTCGGCGGCGGCTGGATCGCGCGCGCGTCGCAGGCTGCCGGGACGAGTGCCGCGGCCTGATTTCGCCCAATCGCATCAACATGTTGCCGCAAGCTTGACATTGGCGGCCGGGCTGCGTATTCCATGCGCCGCCCCACGGCACAGTGGCTGGATAGCTCAGTTGGTAGAGCAAGGGACTCATAAGCCCTGGGTCGGCGGTTCAAATCCGCCTCCAGCCACCATTTTTCCCTTCAAAACCAGAGATATATTGGAAGCCTAGAAGCCGGCGATGGCGGCGCGGTCGAGGCGCGGCAGCCGCTCGAAGGCCAGCATGGCATGCACGCCCTTGTTGCCGTCAACGAGCTGGGTGATGCGCATGTCGCAGGCCAGGCTGCACAGCGCGTAGGCATCGTTGGCGGCCAGCCCGGCAATGGCGCCGAGCGCATCGATCATGTCTTCCAGCGCGCGCACCGCCGCATCGTCGAGATCGGGGTCGAAGGCCATGGTGACCAGATGCGTCGCGGTGGTGGCGCGCGGCCGCGGCAGGCGCTTCTTCTTGTGCAGCACCAGGGTGAAGTCGCCCTCCAGCGCGGTTTCCAGTGCGGTCAGGTTGACCTCGCCGTCGCCCTGGCAGGCATGGCCGTCGCCGGTGGAGAACAGCGCGCCCGGCGTGAACACCGGCAGGTACAGCGTGGTGCCGGCGGTCAGTTCGCGATTGTCGATGTTGCCGCCGTATTCACGCGGCTCGATGGTGGAGACGCGGCCGTAATTGGCCGGCGGCGCCACGCCCATGACGCCGAAGAACGGCCGCAGCGGCACCGTCGAACCCCAGGGGCAGGCGGCGGTCATCGCATTGCGGCTGATCGGGATCTGCAGCATGCGGCCTTCCGGGAAGCGATGGGGCAGGGTGCCGCGCAGCGGCCGGTTGACGTTCCAGCCCCAGTCCTGGATCAGGCGGACATCCTCGATGCGCACCTCCAGCACGTCGCCGGGCGCGGCACCGTCGACCGCCACCGGGCCGGTCAGCAGATGGCCCGGCATCACCGGGGTCATGGTGTCGAGGATGGCGCGGTGTTCGGGCAGCACGGCAAGGCCGCTGCCCTCGGCGGGCAGGCATTCCCTGCCGCCGGACACCGTGCGGATGGTGATGCGGTCGCCCGACTGGATGGTGGCGGCGGGCGTGAGCGTGGCGTCGAAAAAGCCCCAGTGAACGGTTTGCGGTGTGGGCTCGAGCCTGTGGTCGGTCATGGCGATATCCGGGGTGGGACAGTGGGAGGTGCCGTCACTCTAGCGACCCGCGCCGGCTATACCAAGATATAGGGCCGCATGCCCTTGGTCTGATTCCAGCCTGCTCGGTCCGGCGGTAGTTTGGCGGTACCGGGCGGATCAGCCGATCCCGACAGAACACGCAGCCAGGAGGGCGGGCATGACCGGACTAGGGTACAATGGCGCAGGGTATCGTGGCGCGGGCCAATCGCGGCGGATGCTGCTGAAGGCCGGTGCCGGTGCGGCGGCGCTCGCGACCCTGCCGGGGCTTGCCCCGGCCCGCACGTCTTCTGCCACGCACAGCCATCCAGCACAGGAGAACCAGACCATGGGCACCATCACCACCACCGACGGCACCACGATCTTCTACAAGGACTGGGGCCTGAAATCCGCGCAGCCGGTCGTCTTCCATCACGGCTGGCCGCTCAGCGCCGACGACTGGGATGCCCAGATGCTGTTCTTCCTCGGCCAGGGCTACCGGGTCATCGCCCATGACCGCCGCGGCCATGGCCGTTCCACCCAGACCGATACCGGCAACGACATGGACACCTACGCCGCCGACATGATCGCGCTGGCGAAGGCGCTGGACCTGAAGCAGGCCATCCATGTCGGCCATTCCACCGGCGGCGGCGAGGTCGCCCGCTATGTCGCGCGCGCCGAGAAAGGCCGTGTCGCCAAGGCCGTGCTGATCGGCGCGGTGCCGCCGGTCATGGTCAGGTCCGAGAAGAATCCGGGCGGCCTGCCGCTCGAGGTCTTCGACGGCTTCCGCGCCGCACTGGCGGCCAACCGGGCGCAGTTCTACCGCGATATCCCGGAAGGGCCGTTCTACGGCTTCAACCGGCCGGGCGCCAAGGTCTATCCCGGCGTGATCGACAACTGGTGGCGCCAGGGCATGATCGGCGGCGCCAAGGCCCATTACGATTGCATCAAGGCCTTCTCGGAGACCGATTTCACCGAGGACCTGAAGGCGATCGACGTGCCGGTGCTGATCCTGCACGGCGAGGACGACCAGATCGTGCCGATCGCCGATTCCGCGCATCTGTCGATCAAGCTGGTCAGACACGGCACGCTGAAGACCTATCCGGGTTTCCCGCATGGCATGGCGACCACCCATGCCGATGTGATCAACGCCGACCTGCTGGCCTTCTTCAAGGCGGCCTGATCCGGGCAACCCGTTCCGCAACACGTTTACCCGGCTGACCTGCCCCCGAGGTCATACCGGTCTGGCCGCCGCCCACAGTCCCCCCGTCTCCCGCGGGCGGCGGCCTTCTTTTTCTCCGGATTCAGGTATCCAGCAGGCGGGCAACGCAGCGAGCGACGCCGGCGTGCCAGTCTGGCAGGCGGATGCCGTAGGCGGCGTCGATGCGGCTGCAATCAAGCACCGAATTGGCCGGGCGCCGTGCCGGGGTCGGGTAATCGGCGGTGGTGATCGGATCGACCGGCCGGTGCGGGCCACCCAACCGGGCCGAGACCGTCATCACCTCGCCGGCCAGGCCGAACCAACTGGTGGCGCCGCTGCCGGCCAGATGGAAAATGCCGCCGAGGGCCGGGTCGTCCGGTGCCGCGACACGGCGCTGCGCCAGCGTCAGGATCGCAGCGGCAAGATCGGGGGCGTAGGTCGGGCAGCCCTGCTGGTCGGCGACGACGCGCAGCCGGTCGCGTTCGCCGGCCAGCCGCAGCATGGTCTTGACGAAGTTGCCGCCGAACGGGCTGTGCACCCAGGCGGTGCGCAGGATCACGGCTGCAGGCAGCGCCGCCTGCACGGCACGTTCGCCTTCAAGTTTGGAGCGGCCGTAGATGCCGGTGGGTGCACAGGCATCGTCTTCGCGCCAGGGCCGGTCGCCACTGCCATCGAACACATAGTCGGTCGAGACATGCACCAGCGGCAGGCCGAGCGCCGCACAGGCCTGCGCCACCGCCGCGGCGCCGTCGCGGTTGATGCGGAAGGCAGCGTCCGGCTCGCTTTCGGCGCGGTCGACGGCGGTATAGGCGGCGGCATTGACGACGATCTGCGGCGCCAGATCGCGCAGCAGGCCGGAAAGCATTTCCGGCAGGCCGGCAGGTTCAGCCAGATCGACCTGCGGCCGGCCGAGCAGGCTGACCATGCAGCCGGCATCTGCGGTCTCGGACAGCGAACGGGCCAGCTGGCCGTTGCTGCCGCCGATCACCGCAACACGCAGCATGGGTTCAGGCCTTGCCGTTCGGCGAGACGATCAGGCCCGGCAGCGGGTAATAGGGCGGCAGCACGTCGGCATCCGCCAGCAGCGGCGCGGCGCGATCCTTGTCCGCGATCACCGGCTCTTTGACCCGCCAGTCGATGCCGATCGCCGGATCGTCCCAGCGGATCGCATGCTCGCATTTCGGATCGTACGGCGCGGTGCACTGGTAGAGGAAGTCGGCGCTGTCGCTGAGCACCGAGAAGCCATGGGCGAAACCCGGTGGAATCCACAGCTGGTGATGGTTGTCGCCGCTGAGCACGGTGCCGGCCCATTGGCCGAAGGTCGGCGAGTTGCGCCGGATGTCGACGGCGACGTCGAACACCTCGCCGGCGGTGACGGTGACCAGCTTGCCCTGGCCGTGCGGCTCCTGGTAATGCAGGCCGCGGACGACGCCGCCGCGCGAGCGCGAGAAATTGGTCTGCACGGAAGGGACGCCGAGGCCGTGGTTGAGATAGCGCGGCGCGTTCCACAGCTCCTTGATGAAGCCGCGGTCGTCGAAAAAGCTCTTCATCTCGATGATGAAGACGTCGGGCAGGTTGGTGGCAATGATGCGCATGGCGATTGTCCCCCGGTCTCCGGCTGTTACAGCCGGTCCTTGCCCTCGCGCAGGATGCGGCTGAGATACTGGCCGTAAGCATTCTTGCCATAGGCGGCGGCGATCTTCGCCACCTGGGCGTCGTCGATATAACCCTGGCGCCAGGCGATCTCTTCCGGCGCGGCGATCTTCAGGCCCTGGCGTTTCTCGACCGTGGCGATGAAGTTGGACGCCTCGAGCAGGCTGTCCGGCGTGCCGGTATCGAGCCAGGCGAAACCGCGACCGAACAGTTCTACTGCCAGCTTGCCGCGCTGCAGGTAGACGTTGTTGAGGTCGGTGATCTCAAGCTCGCCGCGGGCCGACGGCTTCAGGGCGGCGGCGATATCGCAGACCTCGCGATCGTAGAAATACAGTCCGGTGACCGCCCAGTTGCTCGGCGGATTCTGGGGCTTCTCGATGATGGCCACCGGCTTGCGGCCGGGCCCGAGTTCCAGCACGCCGTAGCGTTCCGGATCGGCCACCCAGTAGCCGAACACCACGGCGCCGTCCTGTTTCGCGGCGGCCCGGCGCAGCACCTGTACGAAACCCTCGCCGTAGAAGATGTTGTCGCCCAGCACCAGGGCACAGGGTTCGCCGTTGAGGAAATGCCGGCCGATGATGAAGGCCTCGGCAATACCCTTGGGTTCGAGCTGCACGGCATAGGTGATGCTGAGGCCCCACTGGCTGCCATCGCCGAGCAGGCTGCGGAAAGCGACCTGGTCGCGCGGTGTGGTGATCACCATGATCTCGCGGATGCCGGCCAGCATCAGGGTGGTCAGCGGATAGTAGATCATCGGCTTGTCGTAGACAGTGATCAGCTGCTTGCTGGTCACCGCCGTGGCGGGGTGCAGCCGGGTGCCGGCACCGCCTGCGAGAATGATACCTTTCATGCGGTCTTCACCTTGTTGCTGTCCTGATGTGCGGCCGTGGTCACCGCGGCGATCACCGCGTCAACCTGTTCTGTACTCATGCCGGGCCAGATCGGCAGGCTGAGCGTGGTGCGGGCGATGGCTTCTGCCACCGGGAAGGCGCCGGCGGCGTAGCCCAGCGCGGCATAGGCCGGCTGCAGGTGCGGCGGCGCCGGATAATGGATCAGGGTCTGGATGCCGGCCGCGGCAAGGCTTTGCATCATCGCATCGCGGCGCGGATGGCGGATCGTATAGAGATGCCAGACCGGCGCGTAATCGTCTGGAACGGCCGGCAGCGTGACGTCCGGCAGGCCGGCCAGGCCGGACTGGTAGCGGGTGGCGATCTGGCGGCGCTGGTCGTTGAGACGGTCGAGCTGCCGCAGCTTGATCGACAACAGGGCGGCCTGCAGTTCGTCGAGCCGTGAGTTGTAGCCGGCGACCAGATGCTCGTATTTGCGCTCGGAGCCGTAATTGCGCAGCAGCCGGACCCGGGCGGCCAGTGCGTCGTCACTGGTGACCACAGCGCCGCCGTCGCCCAGCGCGCCGAGGTTTTTGGTCGGATAGAAACTGAAGCCGGCGGCGATGCCGAGGCTGCCGGTCCTGCGGCCCTGGCCGGTGGCGCCATGGGCCTGCGCCGCATCCTCGATCAGATGCAGGCCGTGCGCGGTGCAGAGCTGCTGCAGCGGCGCCATTGCCGCCGGCATGCCATAGAGATGCACGGCGATGACCGCCCGGGTGCGGCCGGTGACGGCGGCGCCGACGGCGGCAGGATCGATGTTGCAGGTGGCGGCCTCGCAGTCGACCGGCACCGGCCGGGCGCCGACCCGCGACACCGCCAGCCAGGTGGCGATGAAGGTATGAGCAGGAACGATCACCTCGTCGCCGGGGCCAATGCCGAGACCATCGAGGATCAGGGTCAGGGCATCAAGGCCATTGGCCACGCCGATGGCATGGGCGGTGTCGCAATAGGCGGCGAACTCGGCCTCGAAAGCGGCCAGCCGCTCGCCCATGATGAAATGGCGGTGATCCAGCACGGCATGCCAGGCGCGATCCATCTCGCCGGCAATCTCGGCATGGGTCGGGCCGATATCGAAAAAGGGGACGGACATCGCCTGGGTCATTCTCGTTCAGGTTATCCGGGGCAGGGTACCGGGTCAGGGTATCCGGAATGCCCCGGCAGCGGGACATGCCGGTCAGATGCTAACCTGCATGGGCACCGGTTATCAAACCGCTAACCGGCCTGTCGCCAGCGCTCGGTCGCCGCCACCCGGAAGGTGTCGTAATCCCGGATATAATCGGCCTCCTCGTAATGGCGGGAGGCCAGCACGAGACAGACGGCGCCGGACGAGAAATTGTTGATCACGCGCCAGACCATGGGGCCCATCAGGACGCCCAGGTGCGAGCGGTTCAGGAAGACGGTTTCCCGGGTCCGGCCGTCATCGAGCAGGACGCTGAAGCTGCCCGAGGCGGCGATCACCAGTTGCTGCAGCTGGCGATGCGCATGGCCGGCGCGTTCGGAGCCCGAGGGCACGTCATACAGATAGTAGACCCGGGCGATATCGAAGGGGACCTGGCGGGTTCCCTCCACGACGGTCAGGTTGCCGCGCAGGTCATGCGCGATCGGCAGGTCGACGACACTCCAGCTTTTCTTTTCCATGACGCAGCCTCTGCTTCCCCGGCGTCGGTCCGAGGCCTGTATACCACGGGCAACTGCTTAATTGCCGGTTAAGAAGGCCGGAAATGGCGGCCGGTCGGATTATGGGGAGGCGCCGGCCCGCCGGAACGCTTCCAGCAACTGCTCGCGCAGCCGCGCTACCGTGTAGTCCCGGCCGACCCGCGCGCGCGCGGTGGCCAGCATCGTCTGTCGCGCCGCGGCATCGTCCAATAGTGCGGGCAGGGCGTCATGCCAGTCGCCATCGCCGACCAGACGGGCGGCGCCGCCGGCGCAGCACTCGCGATAGACCGGATGATCAGAGGCGATCGTCGGGATTCCGGCCGCCGTGTATTCGACCCATTTGGTATAGGTTTTCATCCGCGTGAACGGATTGTTGCACAGCGGACTGAGGCCAAGACTCCAGCCGCGCCGGCGCAGGTCGACGACGTAATCGTCGTAGGGCATGAAGCGCTGCTCGTAGCGGGCGCGGTCGCCGAAGGCGGCGAGCTCCGCCACCGGCGCCACCGAGCCGATCAGTTCGAAACGGGCGGTGGGGAAACGTTCGAGCGCGGCGCGGATGCCGGGCAGGGCGAGTTTCAGATCCTCGCCATGGCCGGCACTGGCGGCATAGCCGAAGACCAGCGGCGCTTGCGCGGCGGCAGGCGCAAGATCAGGCAGCAGATCGACGGCCGCGCAGATCGGTCCGACATAGCTGTTCATGGTGATGCCGAGCTCGACCATGCGGTCGCGCAGGGCCTCCGTGCTGAAGTATGCCAGCGAAGCCTGCTCCATCTGGACCCGCAGGGCACGCAGGCGTGCCGGATGCTGGTAGAAGGCCACCTTGTCTGCGCCCTGGTCAGGCGAGACTTCCATCAGGTTGTCGTCCATGTGGAAGATGAAAGGCAGATTGCGCTGGCGGCAGGCCAGTACCAGCTCTTCGGCGAGGATGTCGTTATAGCGACTGGAGAACACAAGGTCGGGCTTCACCTTGTCGAGCAGGAACGCGGCGACCTGGGAGGCATTGGCGCCAGGCGCGGAGGCTACTAGCTTGGCGATGGCATCCTGGGTCAGCAGCGGCGCTTCGAAGCCGCCAAGGCCCTGCAGCGGACGCAGCAGATGGATCGACAGGGTTGCCGAGAGGTGGCTGGCGATCGCCAGGATCCTCATGGTGCCGGCTCCCGCTTGGCGGTCAGGTCGCGGCAGATTTCCAGCCAGCGGTCGGTGATGGCGGCCGGGGTGTAATGCTGGTCCAGGTAGGCCTGGCCCTGCCGGACACACGCGACCGCCGTGGCCGGGTCGGCGAGTGTCGCGGCAATGGCTGCGGGGATCGATCTGTCGAGGCGGACGAAATCGCCGAGCTTCTGGAAACTGTCGAGCGGGTGCGCCACGACGCAGCGTCCGGCATAGAGCGACTGCAGGACGCGGTTGTTGCTCTTGCCCTTTGCCCCGGCCGCCTCGGTATCGACCGGCAGGACGACCAGGTCGCAGCGGGCGAGGGCTTGGTCCAGTGCCGGAACCGACCATTGCTCGAAATGGATGCCGCGGGCCTCCGGCGACGGGCCGAAATACCTGGCGGCATCCTCGGCGCTCACCGGCTCGCACAGCATGGTCAGCGTCACGGGGCGCGTGCCGGCGATGCGCGGCAGGTCGGTATGGACGAATTTCTGCAGGGCGGCGGCATGAGAAACCAGCTGTCCGAACCACAGCATGTTCAGCGTGTCGCCAGGGGCGAAGCGCGGCTCCCCGCGTGCCACTTCCACCACGTCCTCGATGACATAGACCGGTGCGGGCTGCCGCAGGGCGCCGCGCATCTGGTCTGCGAGATTCTCGGTCGGCGTGGTGATGGCCGTGCAGCGGGCGAACAGCTCGTTCAGGATCATGTGGTACATCGCGGTTCTCGCCTCGCCGATGATCTGGCGAAGCATGGCGCGAAAACTGTCGCCGAACTTGAAATCCGAAACATCGATGACGATGACGCCGCCATTGCGGCGGATCATGTCGAGCCGTTCCAGCAGCACGCCGATCACGTTCTGGGCGGCCACGATATCGTGCTTGGGCTGGTGCAGGACCAGCAGATCGATACCGTCCGTATCGAAGTTCGGCCGCAGCAGATCGAAGACGGTGAACACCTCGGAACGGATCTGCCGGCGGGCCATTTCGCCGGCTGGAATCAGGCCGCGATAGCGCGCACTGGCGAGCGACGCGGCCTGCGTGATCGGCTTACTGGGATCGCCGTTGACGGCAAATACGACACGCATGCGGACTGGCCCGATTCGTTCCTTGCCCGACTATACCGGCATCGCCGCAGGCTGGGTATGCCGCCCCCCGGCGGCGGCATGTCCGAAGATTGCCTGCGGGCCCGTGCAACAAACGTGGCAGCTCCTGCCGGTACGAACTTGCCGGGTGGCAGCCGGGAGAGCGATTTCGAAACATTCCGTAGCAATATTTCATATGTAAATCAATCTGTTGTGATTCAGACCGTCTGGCACGGAGCTTGATGGGATCGATCCGGAGGACGCACGGCATTCGCCGCCGCTGCGCCGCTTCAGCATTGGGCGAGATCCGGATCAGGAGGTCCTATGGTCAGCAGTATCGGCAGCGGTTCCAACCCGCTGCAGCAAACCCTGAGCCAGCTGTTTGCCAAGAAAGACAGCAATGCCGATGGCAAGCTCGACAAGAATGAGATCCAGTCGCTGCTCGACACGTTGCAGAGCAACAGCACGGGCAGCACTTCCAGCAGTCTGACGGCGGACAAGGTTATTTCCGCCTTCGACACCGACGGTGACGGAGAGGTTTCCGGCACCGAGTTCGACGCCAAATTCAAAAAGCTTGCCGAGAATCTGCAAAGCAATCTGATTTCCGCGCAGGAGAATGCCCAGGCCGGGGCGCCGCCGGCCGGCGTGCAGGGGAGCGGCCACCACCATCATCACGGTGGCAAGAAGGTCGACGGCAGCGATGACGACAGCGACAGCGACACATCGCTGCTCGATCTGCTGGACACGACGGATGACGACAGCGACAGCAGCACGTCGACAGCGCAGACCGCCGACAGTTCGGCCGGCGATCTCGTGCAGACCTTTCTCTCGCGGCTGAAGCAGTACAGCCAGACGCAGCAGTATGCCCAGACCCAGGATGCCTTCGGTCTGAACGCGCTGCCCGGGTCTTCGATTTCGGCATCTGCCTGAACGGAGGCGATTGGATGAATGCCCCGCCTGCAGCCGCAGGCGGGGCCTCTTCCGTTGCCAGGAAGATTGGATATGTATTTGATTTATTTCGACAAATAACTTTGTAACCTGAGATTTCGCGCGTGACTTTCTTCTTCTATCCCGCGCCCCGCGTCGTAAACCCTGAGGCAGGCCTGATGAACGAAGGAGGCTTGCCATGGTTTCGGGTGTCTCATCTTCAACGGATGCTTCGGCTTCCAGTTCTGCCGCCAGTTCGGCGGCGACGTCGCTGGCTGGGAATTTCAACACGTTCCTCACGCTGCTGACCACGCAGCTGAAGAATCAGGACCCCACCAGTCCGATGGACAGCAACGAGTTCACGCAGCAGCTGGTGCAGTTCAGCCAGGTTGAACAGCAGATCGACATGAACAAGAACCTGGAGACGATGATCTCCCTGATGCAATCGCAGCAGAACAGTAGCAACCTGAACTATGTCGGCAAGGTGGTCGATGTCGATTCCGCGGATGCCACGCTGACGCAGGGCAATACGACCTACTGGTCATATGAATTGCCGGAGGGAACCACCTCCGTGCAGTACAACATCCTCGACAAGAGCGGCAACGTCGTGCGATCGGTCAGCGCCGCATCCGGCGATCTCAATCTCGACTCTGCCGGCCGGATCGAACTGTCGTGGGACGGCAAGGACAACAACGGCAACCAGCTTGCCGACGGCACCTACACCCTGGAAGTGACCGCCAAGGATTCCAGCGGCAAGTCGCTCGACGGCGTGAATGTGTATACGCGCGGCTATGTCGAAGGCCTCGAGACGGTCGATGGCCAGCAATACCTGATGGTCGCCGGCCAGCGCGTGCTGCCCGAAGACGTGGTCGGCGTCTACAATGCGGGAACCGGCGATTCCTCGGGCTCCAGTGACGGCAGTGATTCATCCGGCGAGGATGACAGCAGTGCGGCGGCCTGAAGCATGAGTCGCCCGCTTGTCGTGGTATCCACCCCCTGCTACGGCGGGCAGGTGCACCAGCTCTATATGCAGTCGGTCATCGCCCTGATGCAGTATGCCAGCGGCAGTTTCTTCGATGTCGGCCTGGCGCTGCTGGGCAATGATTCGCTGATCACGCGCAGCCGCAACACCCTGGTCTCGAATTTTCTCGACATGCCACGGGCAACCCACCTGTTGTTCGTCGATGCCGATATCTCGTTCTCGCCGGACCAGGTGGCGCGCATGCTGCAATTCGGTGAACCGCTGGTCGCCGGCCTGTATCCGCTGAAGGTGCTTGACTGGCAGCAGGCAGCCATGCGCGGCCGTGCGGAACAGGAAGAGGATGCCCTGTACTATTGCGGCCTGCCTTGCTCGGGTGAGGGGCGCGAGGATCGCGATGGCTTTGTCACCGGGCATTATGCGGGGACCGGTTTCATGCTGATTGCCCGTGAAGTGCTGGAAACAATGACTGCGGCCTACGCGGGGCTCGGTTATTCCGGCACGCACGCCTATACGGAGGGACCGCGGTCGAACCGGCAGCATTATGCCCTGTTCGACTGCCTGATCGAACCGGACACGCGGACATATCTCAGCGAGGATTTTGCCTTCTGCTGGCGCTGGCGTCGGCTTGGCGGGAAAGTCTGGCTGGATACGGTCGGACGGCTGACGCACACCGGAAGCCACGATTTCCACGGCAACCCCGAACCGCGATACCGTCAGGCGAGTTAAGCGACGATGACAGCCGAGATTGACAGCGAGATTCGCCAGTTGTTTGCCACGCCGCTGGTGCAGATGCGGCTGGCGGGGTGCGAGGGGCTGCTGCGCGACCTGCGGGAGACCATCGTGCAGCGGTCGCAGGGCGATGCGGGGGTCGGACACAGCAACCGGGGCGGCTGGCAGTCGAAGGACGATCTGCTGAGCTGGGGCGGCGAGGCGGCCACCCAGATCTTCCGGGTGATCCGCGCCGCCATCGACCGGATCACCATGGTCTATACCGCCGACGGGCTGGCGCGGCAGACGCTGCCGTGGAAAGTCAACGCCTGGGCCAACATCAACCGCAGCGGCCACGCCAATGATGTGCATTGCCATCCGGGCAGCTTCTGGTCCGGCTGTTTCTATGTCGACGATGGCGGGATCGGCGGTCGCGAGGGCATGGGCGGCGCCATCGAGTTCTACGATCCGCGCGGGCCTTTGCCGATGGCCTACAATCCGCTGCTCAAGATGGCGATCAAGGGCTGTGTGTCGGCGGGACTCGGCGAACGCGTCCTGCCGGAGACCGGAAAGCTGCTGATCTTCCCCTCATGGTTAACCCATTCTGTACAGAGCTATGACGGAGACGGCATCCGGATCTCCGTCGCATTCAATTTTTCCGTTTGAAAACCGCCGAATAGGTTCCATATCGGATCGCAACACACTGTTACAATCCGGTACTTTTATTGCCGGAAGCGCACTGGCATCATGTTGACAACAAGATTCGATCGGCTTCCCCATGTCACGCTCCCCGCACATTCTGATTGTTGATGACGACCGTGAGATCCGCACCCTGCTGATGCGGTTCCTGGGCGAGCACGGCTGCCGGGTGACGCCGGCCGCCGATGGCAAGGGCATGATGGCGGCCCTGCGGACCGGTCGTTTCGACCTGATCGTCCTCGACCTCATGCTGCCGGGCGAAAGCGGGCTGCAGCTCTGCCGCCGCATCCGCCAGGAAATGACGATTCCGATCCTGATGCTGACGGCATTGTCCAGCGAGGCCGATCGCGTACTCGGGCTTGAGCTTGGTGCCGACGACTACCTGACCAAGCCGTTCAGCCCGCGCGAACTGATGGCGCGCATCAATGCGATCCTGCGCCGCGCGGCTCTGGCCAATGCAGAAGACGCCAACCGGCCGCAGGCCTATGGTTTCGCCGGCTGGGTTCTCGAGATCGGCAAGCGCCAATTGCGCTCGCCGGACGGCACCCTGTTGCCGCTGACCTCGGGCGAATTTGATCTGCTGCTGGCTTTTGTCGAGCATCCGCAGCGCGTGCTCAGCCGTGACCAGTTGCTGGACCTGACCCGCGGGCGGTCCAGCGTGCTGTTCGACCGCAGCATCGACGTCCAGGTCAGCCGGCTGCGCCGCAAGATCGAAGTCGATCCGAACATGCCCGACCTGATCAAGACAGTCCGCAGCGGCGGCTATATATTCACCCCGGACATCCATCAACTGCAGGACGCATGATCCACGGGCTGACCGCGGGGCTGGGGCGCGGGCTGGGCAGGCTGGCCGGTGACCGCCTTGCCTGGCGCATTGCCATTACCATTCTGCTGGGCATTGTCGGCACCCAGATCGGCACGATCCTGCTGATCGACTGGGCGCGGCCGAAAGAACTGCCGCTCTACAGTGCATCTTCCATCGTCCGCGACATTGCCCATTATGCGCAGACCGGCGCGATCGACGCCAAGGCCGAGTTCGAGGAGATTCCCGCGGACGAGGACGAATTGCTGCTGCACCGTGAACCGGCACCCTGGCCGTTCTATCACCTGGAGGCGCGGCTACGGGAGGCCGTGAAGAACAGCCGGATCAGCGAAGTGCGCATCACGCCACGGCGGCTGCATCGGGGCGCCGGGCCGCTGGGACTGCCGCTGCATATCTTTCTTGCGCCCGGCCGGCCGCCGGAGATGAGACCGCCGCCCGGCAACGAAAACGTGGAGAATTTTCTGGTGCCCGGCGTCTTTGCCGTCTGGCTGAAGGATGCTGACGATAACTGGCATGTGCTGGTGCCGAAGGGGCCGGAACCGGGCCTGCCGCACTGGCTGCTGCCGGTGCTGTGGCTGACGCTGATGGCAATCATCATCGGCTGCCTGGCCTTCTGGTCGACCTGGCGGCTGCTGCGGCCGCTCAAGGCGATCGTCAGTTCGGTGCGCAGCTGGCACGCCGAGCAGGATCCGGTCCGCCTCGAAGAGCGCGGGCCCGCGGAATTCCGTGCCATTGCCGCGGCCATCAATGACATGCAGGCCAAGATCAACGAGTTCGTGCAAAGCCGGTCGGAGCTGGTGCTGGCGCTGTCGCATGACCTGCGCACGCCGCTGACCCGCCTGCAGCTGCGCACGGAGTACATGGAGGATGCCGACCAGCGCCAGCGCATGCTGAACGAACTGCATTTCATGGAAATGCTGACCGACCAGCTGCTGGCCTTCGCCTCCTTCGACCCGCGGACCGAAAAGGTCGAACGCGTCGACCTGGCGGTTTTGCTGGGCAGCCTGTGCGACGACCGGAACGATGCCGGCGCCGTGGTGGAATATGCCGGGCCGGCCCATATGATCGTGGCCTGCCGGCCGACGGCGATGCGACGCGCGCTGATGAACGTCATCGATAACGCGGTGAAATACAGCGATTACGCCTATGTCATCCTGGAAGATGATCCGCTCGGCGCGCGGGTGATTATCCGCGACAGCGGGCCGGGCATCCCCGAGGCCGATCTGGAGCAGGTCTTCGAGCCGTTCTATCGCGTCGACGCCTCGCGCAACAGCGAGACCGGCGGCCTTGGCATGGGCCTGAGCGTTGCCCGGACCATCATCATCGAGCATCGCGGCCATATCCGGCTGCGCAACCGCCGGCCGCACGGCCTGGAAGTCGAGATCGCGCTGCCCTGCAGCGCGGCCGCCTGACGCGGCCCCGCCGCGCGGCCGTCAGGTCTTCAGATTGACCGCGGTCTGCAGCATTGCATTCGATATCGTGATGATCTGGCTGTTCATCGAGTAGGCCTGCTGGGTCTGGATCAGCTGGGTCATCTGGTCCGTCGTGTCGGCGGTCGACAGCTCCAGCGCGCTGCCCTTCACCGTACCGACGCCGGCGCTGTTGCCGGCGTCGGCGGCGCTGCCATAGACCACGCCGCCGGATTTGGCGGTCTCGCGGAAGGCGATGCCGTCGACACGGTCGAGCCCATCGGGCTCGGGGAAGTTGGCCAGCAGGATCTGGCCGAGCTTGACGGTACTGTGGTCGGAGAGGTTGGCCACCACCATGCCGCCGTCATTGATGCTGACATCCGACAGGCCGGCGGCGAGGGCGGGGTCGGCGGTATTGATGGTAAAGACCTGCGGTGACCCGCCGCCGCTGACTGTCCCCGTCATCAGGTAATAGCCGGCCGAATTGACCAGGTGGCCGCCGTCATCCAGATGGAAGTCGCCCTGACGGGTGTAATAGGTCGTGGTCTCGAAGCCGGTCGGCTCCCCGGTGACCGGATCGAGCCCGGTGGCCTTGGCAACGGGGAAAAAACCGTTGCCGCTGACCGCGGCCGAACTGCCGCTGTCGTCGGGGACGATCTGTCCCGGGCTGCGGTTGGCGAAAGTGGAGGCGGCGGTAACACCGCCCTGCCGGGTGGCGTTGAGCACCGGGCTGCCCTGAAACCGGGTGGCGACCAGATCGGAGAACTGGGTGTCGACCGTCTTGTAGCCAGTGGTGCTGGCATTGGCGACGTTGTCGGAAATATTGCCGATCTTCACCGAGAAGGCGTTGAGGGCCTCCACTGCCGTATTGATCGATCCGAAGATGGTCATGGGTCTGTCCGTGTGATTGCGTCGTGACAGATAGAGCAAGCCGCGTGCCGGACGGCATGCCGGCGTTTTTGCGATGCCGGCGGCGGCAATCGGCCGCTCCGCGACAGCGGGGCGGGGCGGGGCGGTGGCCATGCGGCCGTCTCTCGTCGCAAGCAGCGATCACGATAAACCCCGGAATTCATTAGAGCATTGATCTATTTTTGTTCTTTTCTCATGTCATTTTACGTATGGAAACAAATCGCAATAATGTTAATAGATGTAACCAGAAATGGACTGGAAAAATTGTGCTTTTTACTGGTAAATAGCTATAAACTAAGCAGAATTTTCCCACCTTGGAAAAAGCTGCCGGGTAGGAATTTTCGCCGATCTGTTAACGGATCAGGGTGTGAAAGTGGAAACCGCCGAAAACGGCGGAAATAGGATGAGAGTCATAAATCGGCACGGTCCTTGCTGATCTCCGGACGAAACAACTTTCACTCGGAGCGAAAGACCATGTCGATCACAGGTGCGATGCAGACGGCGATCTCGGGCCTGAACGGCCAGTCCACCGCCATCGGTTACATCTCGGACAACGTCGCGAATGCCAGCACGACCGGTTACAAGCGCGTGGAATCGCGCTTCCAGACGCTGATCACGCAGTCGAGCGCGCAGTCGAACACCCATTCGCCCGGCGGTGTGCTGAACAACGCCTTCTTCGCCAACAACATCCAGGGCTCGATCACCCAGGTGCCGGGCGCGACCACCTCGGTCGCCATCAGCGGCAACGGCTTCATCCCGGTGTCCAAGGCGAATGGCGTTGATGCGACCACCGGGCTGCCGACCTTCGAGACGACCAGCTATTACACGCGCGTCGGCGACTTCAACCAGAACAACGACGGCTACCTCGTCAACTCGTCGGGCTATTATCTGCAGGCCTGGCCGGTCGATCCGGCGACAGGCGTGATCGATACCTCGCATACCGAGCAGGTGCGGGTGTCGAACCTGCTCGATGCACCGGTCGCCACCAATCTCGTCAACTACTCGGCCAACCTGCCATCCAACGTGCAGGACGCCAGCGGCAACCTGCCGGCCACCCTGCCGGCCAGTTCGATCCAGATTTTCGACTCGCTGGGCAATGCCCAGGATGTCGACCTGATCTGGACCCGCCTCGGCAGCAACCAATGGTCGCTGCAGGTCAATGTGCCGGGCAGCACGCCGTCAAGCTTCGGCCCGGCGGTTGTCGATTTCGGCGGCGCCGTCGGCGGCAGCACCGTCACCCCGGGCACCCTCTCTGGCCTCACCTCGGCGGGCGGCCTGACCGCCTCGGCGGCCGGCGCGGTCGACGACGATGCCTCGTTCAGCTTCAATCTCGATTTCGGTTCGGGTGCGCAGGCGATCACCCTCGACCTCGGGTCATACGGCAATACGTCGGGCACCACGCAATATGCCGGCGATACGCTGACCCTGAACGATTTCAAGCAGGATGGCGTGCCGCAGGGCACCTTCAAGAGCCTGGCGATCGGCTCCGACGGTGCCGTCTCGGTCACCTTCGACAACGGCAATGTGAAAACCTTCTACCAGATTCCCATCGCCAAGTTTAACGATCCCACCGAACTCGACCGCGTCAACGGCAATGCCTTTGTCGCCACGCCGAATTCGGGGGCGGCGGTGCTGGTGCAGTCGGGTGCCAGCGGCGCCGGCGACTTCGTCTCGTCGGCCGTCGAGGAATCGAATGTCGATATCGCCGACGAGTTCTCGAAGCTGATCGTGGCGCAGCGCGCCTATTCGGCGAATGCCAAGATCATGACCACGGCAGACGAGCTGCTGCAGGACACCCTGAACATCATCCGGTGATGTCGCAGCAGCCCGTCATCTAGGCGAGAGGTCGACCGACATGTCGCTTTCATCCGCACTCAATACGGCCGTTACCGGGCTGTCCACCATCAAGTCCCAGATCGGGGTGGTGTCCGGTAACGTGTCGAATGCGCAAACCCCGGGATACAGCCGCAAGGTCGTCAACCTGACCACACCCAGCGCGGGCGGCCAGCCGCAGGCGGCACTGGTCTCCAGCATCACCCGGGCGGTCGCGCCGGAAATCCAGAAGGATTATTACGGCGCCCTAGCCAGTTTCCAGCAGTTGTCGGTGGCGGCCGACAATGCCCAGGGGCTGGCCGACGCGCTCGATGCCAGCAACGGCACCGGCAGCGCGGCGACGCTGTCGACGCTGATGACGAATTACGAGGATGCGGTCAAACAGCTCGAGGCGACGCCGGAAGATACCGCACTCAAGGGCCTGGTGGTGCAGCGCGGCAAGGAACTCTGTTCCGAGATCAACCGGTTGTCCGGCCTGCAATCCAAGCTGCAGACCCAGGCCCAGCAGGACCTGCAGACCAATGTCGGCACGCTCAACGATGCCGCCCAGCAGATCGCCAAACTAAACACGCAGATCGTCAGCCAGAAGGCGGCCGGCAACCCGACTGGCGATCTGGAGGATCTGCGCGACGCCGAGGTTACCAAGATGGCCGGCCTGGTCGGCGTCAACACGATCGTCGACAGCAATGGGTCGATGAGCGTCTATACCCAGACCGGGTCCCAGATCGTCGCCGGTTCGTCGACGCAGACGTTCACCTACAATCCGACCACCAATACCATCACCAACGGGGCCGGCAGCGATGTCACTGACGGGTTTCATACCGGCGCGATTACGGCGGACCTGAATTATCTGGATGGCAGCGCGGCCGCCCTGTCGAGCAACGACCCGAATGTCGGCACGCTGGCCAAGTTCTTCAACCAGCTCGACAGCCTTGCCACCAATGTCGCCACTGTCGTCAACAATGCCTATGACGATCCGGCGACCGCCGGTGTGGAGCAGTTCTTCACCTTCAATGCCGCCGACCCGTCCGGCACGCTTGCGGTCGACCCTGCGCTGGTAACGACACCGGCGAACGTCGATGCGACGCGCATGGGTGCTGTGCAGCAGGCGATGGAGACCACCCAGCTGACCGCGGCGCAGGTCAACCCGGCCGGAGCAGCCAACGGCCTGCAGATTTCCAATGTGACGGTCTTCGGCCTGATGAACGGCGTCCTTGCCTACCACGCGAAGGCGGCCGACGAGAACGAGACCAACCGCGATACGGCGGACAACCTGCAGAACGCCCTGAACCAGAAAATGCTCAATCTCACCGCCGTCGATGTCGATACCGAGATGGCAAATCTGCAAACCCTGCAGAACAATTATGCTGCGCTGGCGCAGATCATGAATGCGGTCAGCCAGATGTTCGACCAGATCATCAGCGTCGGGAGCTAACCATGGTAGCCGTCACCGGAAGCAGCCAGCTCGGCCGCCAGCTCGGCCTGACCCGCAACATCAGCCTGCTGAACGTCATGCTGAATCAACAGACCCAGCAGCTTTCCAGCGGCCTGAAGGCCAATGGCCTGGTCGGCGTTTCGTCGCAGGCACAGCAGCTCGGCGACCTGAAGTCCCAGCTCGGCACCGTGCAGAACTACAGTTCCGGCGTGCAGACGGCGCTCAACCGGGTGAACCTGTATTCCGTGACGATCGAGAATATCATCGACCTGGCCACCAATGCCCAGTCGATGATGATCGAGAATCGCGACCCGTCCTTCGCGGCGACCTCGGCCCCGGCGGTACAGGCAAACAGCCTGCTCGACCAGATCGGCACCCTGCTGCAGGTCAAGGACGGCGATCGTTACCTGTTCTCGGGCACTAATTACTCCAACAATCCGCTTGGCATCGCGCCGCTGTCGTCCATATCGACCACCTATGCCGCCGGCGCGGTGCCCGGCACCAACTACACGACCTTCACGCCGGCGGCCAATGCCGCTGCGGTTCCGCCGGCGCCCTATGCCACCGCTGCGAACTATTACCTGAACACCACCGGCACGGTGCAGGGGTATTTCGACTCCAACCAGGTGCAGCTCTATGTCGACGACGGCGAGCAGGTCTCCTACGGCGTGTCCGGTGCCGCCGACGGTTTCCAGACCCTGATCGACGCCGTCGTCCGTTTCCGCGATGCGTCCGCCGATGTCACCACCGACCCCAATAATTACCAGGCCCGGGTGGACGATGCGCGCAACCAGCTGAACACCGCGATCTCGCAGCTCAAAAGCATCGCCTCGGCAAACGGCTACAATCAGCAGCAGCTCACCGAGATCCAGAGCCAGCAGGCGAATACGGTCGACACGCTGAAGATTCGCATCGGCAAGATCCAGGATGTGGATCCAGCCGTCGTGTCGACCACGATTACCAACCTGCAGACGGCGCTGCAGGCCAGCTACTACGTGACCAACAGCCTGCTCAACCTGTCGCTGATCAATTACCTGAAGTGACGGTTGGCCGGGGCCGGCCGCCTGGGTGCGGCCGGCAGGTCAGGCGAACAGGTCGAGCAGGTAGCTGTTCCCCGAGCTGCCGCTGCTGCCGCTGTCCTTGATGGCGAGATAACGCTCCACCAGTTTCTCGGCGGCGGTCGGGTCCTTTGCCAGATCGGTGACGTTCACCTTCTTCTCGACGGTCGCCACCTGGGCATCGGTGTCCTGGTAGGCCAGTTCCGGCGGAATGTAATTCGCCGTCGTGATGACCTCGCGCAACACGGAATCGCCCAGCACCTGCACGGTCGAAGTGACATCCTTGATGCGTCGCTCGAATTCGATGGCGACGCGCACGCCGGGTGCCTGCTCGTCGAGATTCTGTTCGTAGGACGTCTGCTGGTACTTGTTGACGATGCTGTCGACGGTAGACGAACTGGTCAGTTTGGTGGTGCCGGAATTGAAGAAATCGAAGTCCTTCGCCAGTTGCTGGTAGCGCGGGTCCTGGAAGCGGTTTGCCAAAGAATTCACGTCGGTCAGGTCGCTGTCGAGGATCTGGCGGATCTTGCCCGGATACTGTTCGTCGCTCTCCAGGTCGTAGGCTTTGAGAATGAAGTTCAGCAGCCGGGTATTCTTGAACAGGTCGTCTTCGGTCTTCACCGAGCCGATGTTGTCCTTGAAATACTGCACGTCCGTCTGGACATCGGTGCGCTGGATATAGCGCTGATAATCCTCGCTGTCGTATTCGTAACTCGTATCGGTGCTGTCCGGGGCGGTCTCCTCGGTCAGCAACGTCTTGCTCAGTGCCTTGCTGTAGGCGTTGGCATCGCTGTTTCCGACATTGCCGGCGATCACCAGGTTACCCGAGGGGTCGAGTTGGGCGAAACCGTTTGAATTCACGGTGATGTTGCGCAACTTGGCCAGGCTGGCCGGCAGCGGGGTGACGGCCGTATTATCGTTGACGATATTGCCGCTGGCATCGAGGCCGACGGCATTGCCGTTGGTGTCGGTCAGCGTGCCGGTGGCGCCGAAGTTGTATTTCTTCGCCAATTCGAGATCCTGCACGGACCCCTGACGCGCCACGGAATTGGGGTCGTTGAGATCGCTGGTCAGGATATCGCGCAGGTGCTGCGGGTTGGTGGTATAAGTATCGCCATAGCCGTTGGCATAAGCGATGACTTTGAGAAAGCGGTTGTCGCTGAGCAGCTCGTCGACCGATGTCGCGGTGGCGATGCGGTTCTGAAAATAGGTCTGGTCGCTTTCGACCTGGGCGTTGATCTGCTTGTACTGTGCATTCCGGGTCTGGATGCCGGCATTGTCGATATCGCGCAGCTGCGCGGCGAGCTTCTCGGCGGTCGTGCTGGCGCTGTCGGCGGCCTGGTTCGCCTCGGCCGTGGCCTGCAGCTTCTTGAAGGCGGCCAATGCGGATTGCGTGCCGGTGCTGCTGGTCGTGCTGGCGCTGCCATACAGAACGCTGAGATCGATGGTCATGATGTCACCGCCTTTCTGGCTGCGGTCCGGCAACGCTGGCGGCGGACGAGCCGATCATGCCGGTCACCCCTTCTAATCTAGGGGTTCAATGGCAGGAAAAGGGCGGAAAACGGCCGTTGAAACACAAGTTCACAATATTTCAGACGGAATGCCGCCCGACGGAAACGCGCAATCGAACCTTGCCTGCATGCCGGAAGGCGGGAGGGGTGGCGGCCCCTCCCGGATCCGGACCGCCGGTTAGCGGAACAGGCTGAGCAGCGTGTTGGGCTGCTGGTTGGCGATCGACAGCGCCTGGATGGCAAGCTGCTGGCGCACCTGCAGGGACTGCAACTGGGCGCTTTCGGCCGCGACATCGGCGTCGACCAGGGCGCCGAGGCCCTTGTTGGTCGCGTCGACCAGGTCGTCGACGAAGCCCTTCTGCAGGGTGATCGACTGCGACTGCGCCGCCACCGAAGCGGAAAGCGAGTTCACCAGCGACTCAAGGGTGCCGAGGTCGCTGATCGCCGAACCGTAGTTCGATGCCGCGGTGTAGTTGGTGGTGAACAGGCTCGAGAAGGTCGACACGGCCGAAGCCAGGTCGGAGGTTGTCTGCAGGGTCAGCGTGGTGCCGGTGACGTCGGCCACGAACGACACGGCGGTGCCGGTGGTGCTGGCGCTCAGCAGGTTCTTGCCGTTGTAGGTCGCCTGGCTGACGTAATTCTGGATCTGGCCGATCAGCTGGGTGACATCATTCTGGTACACGGTGCGCTGGTCGGTGGTCAGCGAGCCGTCGGCGAGGTTGGCGAACTTCGCCTTCACGTCGCCGATCAGGTTCGAGACGCCGGTCAGCGCGGCAGCGGTCACCTGGCCGAGGCCTTCACCGGCAGCCAGCGAGGATTGCACCGAGGCATAGGCCTTGATGTTGCCGCGGATGCCCTGGGCAACCGCGAACACCGCGGCGTCGTCGGACGCATCGGCAACCTTGTAACCGGTCTGGACCTGCTTGGAGGTTTTGTCGAGCTCACCATTAACGGAGCGCAGCGACGACAGCGCGACGAGGGCGCCGACGTTGGTATTGACGGAATTCGACATGATCGTCTCCTGTTCTAGGATTGCACCTGGCCGTTCGGGCCGGGGTCAACCTAGGCAGGGGATTGGCGCGGGTACAACGAAAGGCTGACGGCAGACAAGCGCCGTTACAAAGCGACCGGACGCACCGGCGTTGAAACATGTCGTGTCGGTGAGAAGAAATATTCTGAAATCGACGGCGGCCACCGGCGCGGTCGCTAGAGCAGCAGGCCGTCCACCAGGATGCGGGCCTTGCTGTCCTCGATCTCGATCACATAGAGATCCGGGTCGCGTCGGATTGCCTTCTCGATGGCGGCCTCGGCGTCCTGTTCGGAAAGCGGCTGATCGCCGCCGACGCGCAGCCAGCCGGCCCGGCCGTCGGCGTCGCGCGCCTGGCTGAGGATGATGGCACTGTCGCGGCTGATGGCGAGTTTCAGCAGGATGGTGCCTGCATCGGGATCGCCACTGCGCCGGATATAGGCGGGGATCGCCTCCAGATCGTAGCGGCGCAGGATCGCCTGCACGACGATCCGGGCTTTCAGGCGCGGCTCGCTCATGCCGGCCCGTCCATCGCGGCATCGCGTGCCTTCAGCCGTTCGCGGTGCAGGACATAGAGGCCACTGCCCACCACGATGACGATGCCGACGATCGCGAGGCTGTTCGGGATATCGCCCCATACGACGAGGCCGAAGAATAGCGCCCAGACCAGTGCCGTGTAGCGGAACGGACCGACGGTTGCCAGGTCGCCATGACGGAACGCATCGACGATCAGCAGATAGCCGCAGATCAGGAACAGTCCCGAGGCGATCAGCAGGGCGTATTCGCGCGGCCCGATCGTCACCCAGCCCTCCATGGTTGACAGTGCCAGTGCACTGCACAGCACGAAGACCGAATTGGCGAGCGTAACCACCAGCGAGGGGATCGCCGGGTCGAGGCGGCGGGTGGTCAGGTCGCGGGCGACGATGAAGACCACGGCGGCCAGCGCCAGCAGGGAATAGGCGTTGAAGCCGCTGGCGCGCGGCTGGACGATCAGCATCACGCCAACGAAGCCGGCGGCGACGGCGCTCCAGCGGCGCCAGCCGACCGGGGCCCGCAGGAACAGCGCGGCGGCCGCGGTCATCACCAGCGGGGTGGCCATATTGATCGCGGTGATGTTGCCGATCTGCATGTGGAAGAGCGCGATCAGGTAGAGAATGGTGGCGACCACATCGAGGCTGCTGCGCAGCAGGATGACACGATCGGCAACCCGGCGCAGTTCCCGTGCCTGGCCGGTCACGGCAATCAGGCCGAGGATCAGCAGGGTCGCCGTGATGTTGCGGATCGAGACGAGTTGCCCCGTCGGCGTCGACATGCTGGCCAGTTTGGTCAGCATGTCGTTAGTCACGAAGGAGGCCATGCCGAGAATCATCGAGGTCACCCCGCGCCGCGTGCCCTGGCCGAGCAGGCGGGTATAGAAGGCGCCGGACAGGCGGGGGGAGGCAGCAGGATTCATGAGGCGGACTGTTATGTTATCGTTTTATCGTTGTGTCCGGCACCATACCCCGGGCCGGCTGCGGGCGGAATGGCCGCTCACGGAAAGCTGTCTTGACCCGGTCCCCGGGCCACCCAATCTATGTGCACAGCCGCCATCAGGTCCGGCTGCCATCAGATCCTGGAGAGAGCCATGTGGTCCATTGCCCCCCGCCACAAGACCGAACTGCCCGAGCCCAAGCGCGCCCTGCCGGGCCGTGACGCGGTAATGCCGGTGCCGGCGCGCCATTTCGTCAATGGCAATCCGCTGGCGCCGCCGTTTCCGGAGGGGATGGAACTGGCGCTGTTCGGCCTGGGCTGTTTCTGGGGCGCCGAGCGGAAATTCTGGCAGGCCGGCGCCGGGGTATTCAGCACCGCGGTCGGCTATGCCGCCGGCTACACGCCGAATCCGACCTATGAAGAGGTCTGCACCGGCCTGACCGGCCATAACGAGGTGGTCCGGGTGGTGTTCGACCCGAAGGTGATGTCCTACGACGCCCTGCTGCGGGTGTTCTGGGAAAACCATGATCCGACCCAGGGCATGCGCCAGGGTAATGACGTCGGCACCCAGTACCGTTCGGGCATTTACGTCACTTCGCCGGCCCAGCGTCAGGCCGCCGAACGCTCGCGCGACCTGTACCAGACGGCTCTGACGGCGGTCCGGCGGGGCCGGATCACCACGGAAATCCTCGACGCACCGGCCTTTTATTATGCCGAGGAATATCACCAGCAGTATCTGGCCAAGAATCCCGCCGGCTATTGCGGGCTGGGTGGCACCGGCGTCAGTTGCCCGATCGGCCTGGGCGTTCCGGCATGATTTTCCTGTAATTTTCCGATTTACATGTATATTTTGCGGTCATGGATGATTTTGACCGCAAAATCATACAGTTTATCCAGGCAAACGGCCGTGCCGGCTATGCCGAGATCGGCGCCGCCGTCGGCCTGTCGGTCTCCGCCGTCAACGAACGGCTGAAAAAACTCGAACGCCAGGGCGCGATCCGCGGCTGGTCGGCGCTGGTCGACCCGGCCGCGGCCGGCTGTCCGGTGCTGGCGTTTGTCGAGGTGCTGATCGAGCGGCCGGAGCACGAGCCGGCCTTTCTGGCACTGGTGCGGGACGAGCCGGCGATCCTCGAATGCCACCATGTCACCGGCGACTGGTCCTATCTGCTCAAGGTCCGCGCTGCCGACATTGTCGCGCTGGAGGACCTGCTGGCGCGGCGCATCAAGACCCTGCCGGGCGTGCCGCGCAGCCGCAGCGTGGTGGTGCTCTCCTCGGCCAAGGACAGCCCGGTCCTGCCCGTTCCGGTTCCGCCCGGCGCATGATGGCCGCCCCATGATGGACGATGCCGAACTGCTGCTGCGCGGCATCCTGCTCGGGCTGGCGGTGGCGGCGCCGGTCGGGCCGATCGGCGTGCTGTGCATCCAGCGCTGTCTGGCCGGCGGTTTCTGGGCGGGGTTCAGCGGCGGCATCGGCACGGCGGTGGCCGATGCCGTCTACGCGGCGCTGGCGGCAGCGGGGTTTGCCGCCCTGGCCGGGGTGACCGGGCCGGTGCAGGACTGGTTGCGCTGGGGCGGGGCGGCGCTGATCGCCTGGCTCGGCTGGCGGGCGATGACGGCACGGCCTGCCACACAGGGGGCGGCCGCCCAGGCGGCGGTGACGCCGGCGATGGCGCCGCCGTTGCGCCTGCTGGTCGTGACCTTCCTGCTGACCATGAGCAATCCGACGACGATTCTGTCCTTTGCGGCCCTGTTCGCGGCGCTCGGACTGGCCGCCGGTGCGCCGCTGCATGCTTCGGTCGCAGCGGTTGCCGGAGTTTTCGCCGGTTCGCTGCTTTGGTGGGCAATCCTGAGCGGCACCGTCAGCCTCTTGCGGCAGCGCATCAGCGACGAATCACGGCACTGGATCAACCGTATCGCGGGTTTTGCGCTGATCGCCTTCGCGGTTGCACTCATCGTCTAACCAAAACCTTGTCAGCCGCGACGTGAATCGGCAAGCTGCGCCGTCAGATCGGCGTATGCGCCGCAACGGGGAGACTAGTATGACGATGCAATGGAAAACGCTGGCGGCGGCTGCCCTGCTGTCGTGCGGAATGATGTCGCTCGGCGGCGCTTCCGCGCAGGCGGCCGAGCTGAAGATCGGCTTGTCGGCGGAACCCAGTTCGCTGGACCCGCATTACCACAATCTCGGTCCGAACAACCAGATCGCCTACACGATCTTTGACACGCTGGTGCTGCAGGATTCGAGTCAGAAGTTGACGCCGGGCCTGGCGACGAGCTGGAAGCCGACCAGCGACACCACCTGGGAATTCAAACTGCGCCAGGGCGTGAAGTTCCACGACGGCTCGCCGTTCACGGCCAAGGACGTCGTCTTCTCGATCGAGCGGCCGGCCAAGGTGCCGAACAGCCCGTCGCCGATGACGCTGTTCACCCGCTCGATCACCGCGATGAAGGTGGTCGATGATTATACCATCGACTTCACCACCAAGGTACCCTATCCGCTGCTGCCGACCGACCTGAGCCGCGTGGCGATCATGTCGGCGAAGGCGGCGAAGCCTGGCGTGGCCGAGGGCATGACCACCGAGCAGCTGAACAACGGCGAGGGCCTGGTCGGTACCGGGCCGTACAAGTTCGTCGAGTGGATCCGCGGCAACCGGCTGGTGCTGGCTGCCAACCCGGATTACTGGGGCGGCAAGCCGACCTGGGACAAGGTGATCTACCGGCCGATGTCGAATGACGCGGCCCGCGTTGCCGCCCTGCTGGCCGGCGACGTCGACATGATCGAGAATCCCCCGCCGGCCGACCTCAAGAAGCTGCGCGACAACCCGAAGGTCAGCATCAGCCAGGCGGTGTCCAACCGGCTGATCTACATCCATCTCGACAGCCATAGTGACGAGGCGGTCGGCATTACGGATGTGAAGGGCAAGAACCCGCTGAAGGATGTCCGCGTCCGCAAGGCGCTGTCGATGGCGATCAACCGCGAGGCGATCGACACTCGCATCATGGAGGGCCTCGGCCAGCCGACCGGCGATTTCCTGCCGTATCCGATGTTCGGCACCCGCAAGGATGCCAAGCCGGACAAGTATGATCCCGAGCAGGCCAAGAAGCTGCTGGCGGAAGCCGGTTATCCGAAGGGCTTCGAGATCACGCTGGGCACGCCGAACGATCGGTACATCAACGACGCCGAAGTTGCCCAGGCGGTCGCCTCGTTCTGGACTCGCGTCGGCGTGAAGACCAAGGTCGAGGCGGTGACCAAGACCGTGTTCTTCAAGAACCGCGACGAGTACAAGTACTCGGCTTATCTCGCGGGCTGGGGTGCCGGTACCGGCGAAATGTCGGACCCGCTGCGCTCGCTGGTCGCCACGCCGGACAAGAGCAAGGGTTTCGGCGGTACCAACAAGGGCCGCTATTCGAACCCGGCGATGGATGCGGTGCTGGACGAGGCGCTGAAGACCGTCGACGACGCCAAGCGCAGCGAACTGCTGCAGAAGGCCTCGAAGATGGCGATGGACGATCAGGCGCTGATCCCGATCCACATCGAGGTGACGCCGTGGGCGACCCGCAAGGGGCTGGTCTACAAGGCGCGTGCCGACCAGTATACCTATCCGAACGACGTCAAGCCCCAGTAAGGGACTGACCTTCGATCACGGAAAACGCCGCGGCGCGCGCCGCGGCGTTTTTCTTTTCTGCCGGTGGCACCGCGGTCAGGAAATGAACTGTTCCGTGAGGATGCGTTCCTCAAGATCGTGGCCGGCATCGAACAGCAGGCGCAGCCGGATATCCGGCGCTTCGGCGATTTCGACCTCGACGACGTCGCGGACCTCGTTGAAATCGGCGGTGGCCGAAACCGGCCGCTTGAAATTGTCCAGCACGTCCATCTTCACTTTTGCCGCGCGCGGCAGCAGGGCGCCGCGCCAGCGCCGCGGCCGGAAAGCACTGATCGGGGTCAGTGCCAGCACGCCGGCATTGAGCGGCAGCACCGGACCATGCGCCGAGAGGTTATAGGCGGTGCTGCCGGCCGGCGTGGCCAGCAGCACGCCGTCGCAGATCAGTTCCTCGACGCGGACCCGGCCGTCAATCGTGATGCGCAGCTTGGCGGTCTGCCGGGTCTGCCGCAGCAGGGCGACCTCGTTGATGGCAAGCGCCTCGTGCTCGGCGCCGCCCTCGGTGACGGCGCGCATGCGCAGGGGGTGCAACTCGGCGACATTGGCGCCGGCCAGCCGCTCATGCAGGTCGGCCTCGCTGTATTCGTTCATCAGGAAGCCGACCGTGCCCTGATTCATGCCGTAGATCGGCACGTTGCGGGTCATGTATTTGTGCAGGGTCTGCAGCATGAAGCCGTCGCCACCCAGCGCCACGATCAGTTCGGCCTCCGACGGCTTGGCGTCACCATAGCGGGCGGCGAGCCGGTCGCGTGCCGCCCCGGCTGCATCGCCGCGCGCGGCAACAAAGGCGATTTTGCTGAATCCAGTCATGCCGTTCCGGTGGGATGGAGGAGGAGGGGCGACGCGATCAGGCGGCAGTATAGAGGGCGGCATGCCGGCCGGGCCAGTCCCCGCGGCCGCAGCATCAGCCGCCGGTGACACTCATGTGACGCGGCACGGCGGTCGGCGCCTGCCGGCGGTCGATCACGAAGTCATGGCCCTTCGGCTTGCGGGAAATCGCCTCGCGGATGGCAGCTTCCAGATCGGCGTCGCCGTCGGAGGCGCGCAGCGGGCTGCGCAGGTCGGCGGCATCGTTCTGGCCGAGGCACATATACAGCGTGCCGGTGCAGGTCAGCCGCACCCGGTTGCAACTCTCGCAGAAATTATGGGTCAGCGGGGTGATGAAGCCGAGCCGGCCGCCGGTTTCGCGCACGGTATAATAGCGCGCCGGCCCGCCAGTGCGATAATCGCTCTCGTCGAGGGTCCAGCGCCGCTGGATCTGCGCCCGGGCCATCGACAGCGGCAGATACTGGTCGAGCCGGGTGGCATCGCCCATTTCGCCCATCGGCATCACCTCGATCAGCACAAGGTCAAAGCCCTCGCGGCCGCACCAGGCGATCATCTCGTCGAATTCATCGTCATTCACGCCGCGCAGCGCAACGGCATTGATCTTGACCTGCAGCCCGGCCGCCCTGGCGGCCTTGAGCCCGGCCATCACCTTGTCGAGCTTGCCCCAACGGGTGATGGCGGCGAACTTGTCCGCCTGCAGGGTGTCGAGCGACACGTTGATCCGGCGCACGCCGGCAGCGAACAGGTCGACAGCGTATTTCTCAAGCTGGCTGCCGTTGGTGGTCAGGGTCAGTTCGTCCAGCGCCCCGGTCTGCAGGTGCCGGCCGAGGCTGTCGATCAGGGTCATGATGCCGCGGCGCACCAGCGGCTCGCCGCCGGTCAGGCGCAGCTTGCGCACGCCCATGCGGATGAAGGTGCCGCAGAGCCGGTCGAGTTCCTCGAGGCTGAGCACTTCCGTCTTGGGCAGGAACGACATGTCTTCCGACATGCAGTAGACGCAGCGGAAATCGCAGCGGTCGGTGACCGAAACGCGCAAATACGAAATGGAACGGCCAAAAGGGTCCTGCATGATACCGGCTGCCTGTTGATCTGCCCGGAAAACGGACAAAAACGAGCCGTCCTCCCTGTTGCTAACATAGTGAGGGGGATGGGCCGGGGCAATCCCCCGCCCCAAGATCGGTCAGCCGGGGATCGGTCAGCCGGGGATCGGTCAGTCGGCGATCGGTCAGTCGGCGGCCGGCTGCAGGGGCAGGCGCATTTCCACCACATCGGTGCCCAGGTTGGTGGTGGTGGCCCGGAAGCCGAGCTCCGTCGCCAGATTCCGCATCGCCTGGTTTTCGCGCAGGATGTCGCCGATGATCTCGCGGGTGCCGCGCTGGCGGCAATAGTCGATGATCTTGTGCATCAGGATATCGCCGAGGCCGTGGCCCTTGAAGTCGCTGCGCACCAGCACGGCGAATTCGGCGCGGATGTTGTCCGGATCGGTGATCGCGCGCACCACGCCCAGCGTTTCCGATTGCCCGTCCGGTCCCGGCCGGGTGGCGATGAACGCCATCTCGCGTTCATAGTCGATCTGGGTGAAGCGGGCCATTTCCGAATGCGGCAGGTGGCGCATCGGCGAGAAGAAGCGCAGCCGGAAATCCTCGGCCGAGACACGCTGGACGAAATCGCGATGGGTTGGCTCGTCCTCGGGCCGCACCGGGCGCAGCAGCACGGTTTCACCGCCGCGCAGGGTCACGGTCTCTTCCAGCGCCTGCGGATAGGGCCGGATGGCCAGCCGGTCATGGCCGATGACGCTGCTCGCCGCGATCACCATGCGGGCATCGAGCGCGATCAGGCCCTGGTCGTCGGCGTAGAGCGGATTGATGTCGAGTTCGCGGATTTCGGCGTGGTCAGCCACCAGCAGGGCGACGCGGATCAGCACGGTGGCCAGCGCCGTGCGGTCGACCGGCGGGAAATCGCGATAACCCGACAGCAGGCGGCTGACCTTGGTACGGTCGATCAGGTCGTTGGCCAGATGCAGGTTGAGCGGCGGCAGGGCAACCGCGCGGTCGCCGATCACCTCGACGCCGATGCCGCCCTGGCCGAACATGATCGCCGGTCCGAAGATCGGGTCGGTCAGGGCGCCAACGATCAACTCGTGGGCGCGGGCGCGTCGCAGCATCGGCTGGATGGTGAAGCCGTCGATGCGGGCTTCGGGCCGCTGGGCGCGGACGCGGGCTGCCATGGTCTCGACCGCCGACTGCACTTCGGCCGCGTTGCCGAGATTCAGCGCCACGCCGCCGACATCGGATTTATGCGTGATATCCGGCGACAGGATTTTCAGCGCAACGGGAAACCCGGTCCGGTGGGCGGCGGCAACCGCCTCGGCCGCATTGGTCACCGCCTCGGTGGCGACCGCCGGGATGCCATAGGCGGCAAGAATCCGTTTGCCCTCGATCTCGTTCAGCATCCGCCGCTTCTCGCGCAGGGCGGTCTCGATCACGGCGCGAACGGCGGCATAATCGGGGCGGAAATCCTCAGGCAGGGCCGCCGGCGTCTGCATCAGGCTCTGCATGTTGCGGCGGTAGTCGACCATATGGACAAACGCGCGGGCGGCGGCATCCGGCGTGGCAAAGGATGGCAGGCCGGCGGCAGCAAAGGCCTTGCGGGCGTCACGCACGGCATCGCCGCCGGACCAGCAGGCCAGCACGTTCTTCATGCTGCCGTGCGCCGCCTCGATCACCGCCTGTGCCGGTTGCAGCGACGGGACAATCGCGGTCGGTGCATGCATCACCAGCACGGCATCGACGCCGGGGTCTTCCAGCACGGCATGCACGGCATCGGCATAGCGCTCGCTGGGGGCGTCGCCGATGATGTCGACCGGGTTGCCATGCGACCAAGTCGCCGGCAGCGTCGCGTCGAGCCGGGCCAGCGTGGCGGGGGCGAGGTCGGCCAGCTTGCCGCCATATTCGATCAGCTTGTCGACCGCCATCACGCCGGGGCCGCCGCCATTGGTGACGATGGCAAGCCGCTCGCCGGGCAGCCGGCGGGTGCGGGCCAGCGTCTCGACCGCGTCGAACAGTTCCTCGATGCCGTCCACCCGCAGGATGCCAGCGCGCTGCAGGGCGGCCGAATAGACGTCGTCGCCGCCGGCCAGCGCGCCGGTATGCGAGGCGGCGGCCTGGGCGGCGCGGGCGTTGCGGCCGGACTTGACCGCCACGATCGGCTTGTTGCGGGCGGCGCCACGGGCGGCCGAGATGAACTTGCGCGCGTGCTTGACCGACTCGATATACAGCAGGATGGCGCGGGTCTGCGGGTCGCTGGCCAGATAGTCGAGCATGTCGCCGAAATCGACGTCGGCGGAATCGCCCAGCGAGATGAAGTGGCTGAAGCCGATGCCGTGCTGCTTCGCCCAGTCGAGTACGATGGTACACAGCGCGCCGGACTGGCTGACGAAGGCGAGTTGGCCCGGCTGGGCGCTGGTATGGGCAAAGCTGGCGTTCAGCCGCAGCCCGGGGACCAGCAGGCCGACGCAGTTGGGGCCGAGAATGCGCAGCAGATACGGTTTGGCGGCTTCCAGCATCGCCTGCTGCAGGCTGCGGCCGTCGGGCAGCGTGCCCTGCGACAGGCCGGCGGTCAGCACCACGGCGGCGCGGCAGCCGATCTCGCCGAGCGCCGTGATCAGCTCGGGCACGACCGCGGGCGGCGTGCAGATGACGGCAAGGTCGGGCGCCGCCGGCAGGGCGGCGATGGAGGGAAAGCAGCGCCGCTTCTGCAGCATGCGGTACTTCGGATTGACCGGCCACAGCTCACCGTTGAAGCCGCCTTCGATCAGATTGTTCAGTACCACGGTGCCGACGCGCATCGGCCGCTCGGAGGCACCGATCACGGCGACCGAGCGCGGCGAGAACATCTTGTCGAGATTGCGGACGGTCATGCGGCACCACTATACCGGTTCGGTGTCAGCCGGGTGACGCCATGCCATCAGTCCGGCGACCAGTGCTGCACCCAGCAGGGCGGCGAGAATAGCAGGACTGCCGGCAGGCGTCAGGCCGAGAAGGGCGCCGCAGAGGGCGACACCGCCGAGCCACAGGGCCCTGCCGTCGATCTGCGGCCGGCAATGACGCCAGGATTGCGCCACCAGCACCAGCGTTGTCGTGGTATGGGCAATCAGCAGGGCGGCGGCCATGCCCTCGACCTGCCACAGGCGGGCCAGCGGATAGATCAGGACCAGAAACACGACAAGGCCCAGCAGACTGTTGCCGGTGGCCCAGCCGGTGTGTCCGGTCACCAGGATGCCGGCCGTCAGCGGCGAGCGGACCAGCATCACGGCCTTGCCGAGCAGCAGCAGCGTGAACAACCCGGCCGCCTCGGGCATGGGGCTGTGGGCCAGCAGATCGAACAGCCATGGCCGCGCTGCCAGGATGGCCAGGACGAGCAGGCTGCTCAGGGCGATGGCGAGGCCGGCGGCATGGCCGACGATTCTCGCCGCCAGCGGCCGGCGCAGGGCATGGTGCACGAGGCCGCCCCAGGCCGTGAAGAAAGGCAGCGCCAGCAGGCTGTCGAAGATCGTGGCAATGCTGTTGGCGACGAGGAACAGGCCGGCGGCTTCGATCGAGACCAGGGCAGCAAGCAGGAAGCGGCACAGCGTGTCGAGGCTGTAGCGCAGCATCAGGCTGCCCATCATCGGCAGGCCGTAGCGCAGCAGGGCCTGCATCTGTGCCGGCTGCCAGTGAAACCGCAGGCGGTGCCGCATCAGGGACAGGGTCAGGCCGGTCACCAGGCAGCCGGTGATCAGCTGGGCGGACAGCAGGCCGGTGAGGCCAAGGCCATAGACGGCCACCAGAAGCAGGCTGCCGAGCAGGCTGATCGCCAGCTGGCCGACGGCGATGACGCCGGTCAGCCAGGCCTGCCGTGCCGCCCGCAGTTCGGTCATCAGGATGGTCTGCATCGCCCCGAAGGTCAGCAACGGCACAACCAGCCAGGCCTGCGACAGCGGGACGGTATCGAAGCGGGCCATGATCGTGGCGCTGCTGAACAGCCCCCACAGGACCAATCCGCCGAACAGACTGGCGGCTGCCGCCAGCAACAGGGTGGCGCCGAACAGGCTGGACCGCTGCCCGGCCGGTGCATGGGCATAGTAATAGAGATAGGCGAATTTCAGCCCGAGCAGGCTGAAGGTAATGCCCTGGATCATTGTCGTCTCGACCAGGCTGTACAGGCCGAGATCGGCGGGTGGCAGGTATGCCGTGATGATCGGCAGCAGCACGACGTTGCCGAGGCTGATCAGGCCGAGCGACACCAGGTAGCTGCCATAGTCATGGCGCAGGGCGGCGGCAAAGGCCGGCGGGCCGTCGAGCGCTTCCGGCGCCGCGGGCGCGGCGAGGCGCGGCAGACGCATCAGGGCCTCCGGCCGAGTCGCGGCAGCCGGGCCGGAAGGAATATTGCCGGTGCCGGGCGGCAGGGGATTTCGATTCCGTTAACGCTCATGGCATAACAGTGCCAGAGACAGCCATGTTGCCAGAAGCGATATCTCAGAAAATCCAGCACGCGCTGGTTACGGCCAAGAAGTTGCAGATGGGCGGGTATCTCGCCGATGCGCGCCGGGCCTGCAATCTGGTGCTGAAGCTCGATCCGGACAACGGCGATGCACAACTGCGCCTCGGCCTGATCGCCCGCCAGGAAGGATCTGTCGACGAGGCACTGGCGCTGCTGAAAAGCGCGGTCGCGTGCAAGCCCGGCGACCCGTTCGTCCTGCGGCAGCTGGCCGCTGCGCAGCGCGAGACCGGTCGGCTCGACGAGGCCGAGCGCCTGCTGGATGACGCGCTGTCCGCCGGCATGGTCGATGGTGGCCTGCTGGTGGAACGCGGCCGCTGCCTGATGGATCGCGGGCAGGTCGAAGGCGCACTGCCTCTCTTCGAAAAAGCAGTCCAGCTGTGGCCGGATTACGGACCGGCCCACTCGATGCTCGGCATCACCTACCGGCGGCTCGATCGCCGCGCGGAGGCCTTCGACGCCTTCAGCACGGCGCTGAAATTCCAGCCCGGCGATGTGGCGGCGCTGAACGGGATCGGTAACGAGCACCTCGAGGCCGAAGCCTTCGATCAGGCCATCGCGCATTACTGGCAGGCCCTGGCGATCAGGCCCGACTTTGCCTCGGCGCAGAAGAACCTGGCCTATACCCTCGGGCTGGCCAACCGGCCGGACGAGGCGCGGGCCGCTTTCAAACGCCTACGGGAAATCGCCCCCGACAACCAGGAAGGCCACATGGATTACGGCCTGTTCCTGCTGTCGGTGGGAGACTATGCCGCGGGCTGGGATGAATACGAGCATCGCTGGAACGTGGCCAAGTTCGGCGAACGCGACTGGAGCCTCGGACTGCCGCGCTGGAACGGGATGTCCGCGGATGGCCCGGTGCTGCTGTGGGGCGAACAGGGCATCGGCGACCAGATCCTGTATGGCACCCTGCTGCCGGATATACTGGCGCGCGGTGATACGGCTTTCGTGATCGCGGTGGACGACCGGCTGGTGCCGCTGTTCGCGCGCAGCTTTGCCGATCCGCGCATCCGCATTGTGGCGCGCGGGGCCGCGACTGACGCGGTCGCGCAATGCCCGTTCGGCAGCCTTGGTGCGCTGGTTCGCCAGTCAGCGGCGGATTTCGGCACGGGTATCTACCTCAAGGCCGACACCGGGCTGCGTGACCGCCTGTGCGCCCGCTATGCCGCCCTGGGGCGGCCGGGCGACAAACTTGTCGGCCTGTCGTGGCGCAGTGCCAATGGCCATCTGGGCGACTACAAGAGCCTCAGCCTCGAGGCGCTGCTGCCCCTGCTGCTGCAGCCGGGGTATGTCTGGATCAACCTGCAGTATGGCGAGGTTGCCGCCGAGATCGAACAGCTGATGCAGGCGCACGGTATTGTCGTTCACCGCGATCCCGGGATCGACCCGACGCGCAATCTCGACGGCCTGGCCGCGCAGATCGCTGCGCTGGACTGCGTGGTCAGCAGCAGCAATTCGACAGTGCATATCGCCGGCGCGCTCGGGATGCCTTGCTATGTGCTGCTGCCAGCCGGGCGCGGCCGCATGTGGTATTGGCCGCGGGAAGGCGAAACGAGCCCCTGGTATGCCAGCATCCGGCTGTTGCGTCAGCAGCGGGCCGGTGAATGGGGAGCGGTGGTGGCCGAGGCCGGCCGCAGGCTGGGCGACCATGGCTGAGCAGATCGACAGCGTTGCATCCCGGCTGCAATCGGCGCTGGACGCCCATGATCGCGGCGATCTGGATGCTGCCCGCAAGGGCTATGAAGCGGTGCTGCAGCAGGCGGCGGACCATCCCGATGCGCTGCATCTGCTGGGAGTGATTGCCGACCAGCAGGGGCGGCACGAAGAGGCGGTGGGCCTGATTAACCGGGCGATCGCGCGGGCGCCGCGGATGGCAGTCTATCATGGCAACCTTGGCAATGCGCTGCTGTCGCTCGGACGTGAGGACGAGGCGGAGGCGGCATACCGGATGGCCTTGACCATCGATCCGCGCTTTGCCGATGGTCATGTCAATCTCGGCAATCTGCTGGCCAGTCGCGGCGATGACATCGGTGCGACAAGGCACTACACGGCCGCACTGGAGGCGATGCCGCGGAATGCAGCGGCACATCTGGGACTGGGGCGGCTGCAGATGCGGCGCCGGCAGCCGGGCGATGCCTTGCCGCATCTTGTCGCGGCGGTCAAAGGCCTGCCGTCGGATGCCGTTGCCCGCGATCTTCTGGCCATTGCCCTGCGGTTGCTGGCTAGATATCCCGAGGCCTTGCTGCAGCATCGCAAGGCGATTGCCCTGGCACCGGCGGATCTGCGTTACCGGGAGAATCTGGCCAATACGCTGGCGGCCATCGATACGCCCAAATCCTGTGCCGCAGCCATTGCCGAATTCCGTGCGGTCCTGATGCTGAAGCCGGATCGCATCGAGGCGCTGACCGGCCTGGGCGACCTGTATGTGCGCCTGCAGCAGCCGCAGGACGCGCTCGGGGTTCTGGGCCATGCGCTGCAGGTGGCGCCGGACCAGCTTGAAGCCCTGGCCTGTTACGCGGCGGCCCTGTCACTGGCCGGCCGGATAGACGAGGCGGTGTCCTGTTGCGACCGGCTGGTCGCGTTGTATCCCGATAACAGCATCGCCCTCAGTTACCGCGCCACGACGCGCGAACATGCCGGAGACTACGACGGCGCGCTTGAGGACTATGAGGCGGCTCTGCGGGTCACCGGTGGGCGCAAGCCGGAAATCCTGGCTGATACCGATTTCAAGCGGGTCCTGCTGCTGATGTCGCTCGGCCGGCTGACCGAGGCGTGGCCGCTCTACCGGGCGCGAATGACGGCCCGCAACCCTGACCCGCGCGGTGCGGCCTTCGCTGCGCGACTGCCGGGCTGGGACGGCGTGGTGCGGCCGGGGCAGAGACTGCTGGTCTGGGGTGAGCAGGGGATCGGCGATCAGGTGCTGTTCGGCAGCCTGCTGCCGGGCTTGCTGGAATCCGGTGCCGATATCGTGTTCGGCTGTGATCCGCGGCTGGTGCCACTCTTCGCCCGGTCGATCCCCGGGTTGCGCGTCGAACCGGTCGACGTGCCGGTGGATGCCGCGCAGATCGACCGACTGGCAGCCGGCGCCGATGTGCAGGCCGGACTTGGCGATATCGGTGCCTGGTTGCGCGCCGATCTGCAGGCAGCGCCGCCGCCCGTCGCCTATCTCAAACCGGATCCGGCGCGCGTGACGGCATTGCGGGCGCGGTACGAATCCTTTGGCAGGCGGCATATCGTCGGCATCACCTGGCGCAGCATCAATCGCCGCCTCGGTACCCTGAAAAGCGCGCCGCTGGTCGACTGGCTGCCGGTGCTGAACCGGCGCGACATTCTCTTTGTCGATATGCAGTATGGCGATACGGCCGAAGAACGCCTGCAGCTGAAACAGCAGCATGGCATCGACATCCTGCACGACGACACAGTCGATGCCCTGAACGATCTCGATGGCTATGCAGCACAGGCGGCGGCGCTTGACCTGCTGGTCGGCTGCAGCAACAGCGGCATCCATATCGCCGCCGCCGCCGGCACGCCCTGCTGGGTCCTCGTGCCAAGCGGCCTCGGCCGGCTGTGGTACTGGCATCTCGAGCGTGACGACAGCCCATGGTATCCGCAGGTCCGGCTGTTCCGGCAGCCGGCCGGCGTCGCGAATGACTGGCGGGGAACGATTGCGGCAGTTGCCGTCGCAATGCGCGGGCACCTGCAGGGCAGCGTCGCGTGACGGGCAGTATGAAAAGCCTGCTGCAGGACGGCGTGCGGCGGCATCAGGCCGGCGATCTGGCTGCGGCGCAGCGCTGCTATGAAGCCGTGTTGGCGCAGCAGCCGGACCAGCCCGACGCCCTGCATCTGCTGGGCCTGCTGGCTGATCATCATGGTGACCACCTGCGCGCCATAGACCTGATCGGCCGCGCCATTGCCCAGGTTCCCGATCAGGCGGAATGGCACGGCAATCTGGCGACGGCGCTGCTGGCTGCCGGCCGTCCGGCCGACGCCGAAGTCAGTTATAAACGGGCCGTTACGCTCGACCCGCGCTATGTCGAAGGGCATTACAATCTCGCCAATCTGCTGCGCGGCCGTGGCGATGCGGCCGCTGCGGCAGCCGAATTCGAGATCGCGCTGGCGCTGCAGCCTGGCCACGTGCCGGCCCGCAACAACCTTGCCATGCTGCTGTGGGAGGATCTTGGCGATACCGCCGCTGCGGGCCGTCATTTCCGCCTGCTGCTGGCACTGGCCCCGAATGCGGCCAGTGTGCACATGAATTACGGTCTGTTCCGGCTGTCGGCTGGCGCCTATGCCGAAGGCTGGGTGGAATATGAATGGCGTTGGCGCAACGAAGAATACGACGAGCGCGACTGGGGCCTCGGCCTGCCACGCTGGGACGGCGCAGCGCTGAAGGGTGGCGGCCTGCTGCTGTGGGGCGAGCAGGGCGTCGGCGATCAGATTCTGTATGGCACCATGCTGCGTGATGCCGCGGCGCGCAGCGGTGCGCGGGTGGCCGTTGCCGTCGACCCGCGCCTGGTTGACCTGTTCCGCCGCAGCCTGGCGCCGCATGGCATCACGGTGGTCGCCCGCGGCACGCCGATTGATGCGGCGGCGCAATGTCCGTTCGGCAGTCTCGGTCGCTGGCTGCGGCGGGAGGCCGGGGATTTTGCCGCCGGCGGCATCGACCTGGTGGCGGATGAAACGCGGCGGACGGCACTGCGCGCGCGCTATCAGGCGATGGCCGGCGATCGCAGGCTGGTGGGCCTGAGCTGGCGCAGCACCAATCGCCGCATTGGCGTCGATAAAAGCATTCCGGTGCATGATTTGCTGCCGGCCCTGCGGCAGCCCGGCATCCAGTGGATCAGCCTGCAATACGGCGACTGCGCCGAGGATCTCGCCGCATTGCGCGGGGCTGGCATCGCCATCCACGACGACCCGGCCATCGACGGCTTCCGCGATCTCGACGGCTTTGCCGCCCAGGTTGCGGCTCTCGACGACGTGGTGACGGTCAGCAACACCACGGTGCATGTTGCCGGTGGGCTGGGGGTGCCATGCCGGCTGTTGCTGCCGGCCGGGCGGGGCCGATTGTGGTACTGGCCTGTAAGCGGAAACATTTGTCCGTGGTACCGAAGCGTACGGATTACACGCCAGACACAGGCCGGCGACTGGACGGCTGCCCTCGCGGCCGCAATCGGGCCGTAGAGATTGTTATTTTTATTTATAACTTTCAATATCTTATTAAAAATTCCGCAAGGAGCGCACGTGCCTGCCGGCCGTGACTGGGGTTAAAACCCGATAACACCCCGCGAAAGAGTAACCGGGCATTGCAACTTTGATATTGACCTTGTGACGGCGATCTGCTCTAAAGCGGAAGCTCTCAAAAGAGGGCATAACTCTATTGATCCTAGAACAGGAGTCAGACCATGGCTAATTCCGTCAATACCAACGTTGGTGCGCTCGTCGCGCTGTCGTCCCTCCGGACCACCAACTCCGACCTCGACAAAACCTCCAAGCGAGTCCAGACCGGCTTCAAGGTCGCCGATGCGTCCGACGACGCCGCGGTCTTCGCGGTTGCCCAGGGCATCCGCGGCAACATCAAGGCCTATGCCTCGGTGCAGTCCTCGCTGGCTGCCGGTGAAGGCCTCGGCCAGGTGACCGCCGCCGCGCTGACCGGTATCTCGAACCTGATCGGTGACGTGAAGGCGAAGTTCGCCAACCTCGCCGACGGCTCGCTGACCACCGACCAGCGCACCGTGTATCAGAATGATGTCAACCAGCTGATCGGCCAGATCACCAACTACGTCAATCAGGCGACCTACAACGGCAAGAACCTGCTGAGCGCCAGCACCACCGGCACCGCCGTGTCGTTCGTGGCTGACGTCACCGGCACCTCGCTGACCCTGCAGACGAGTTCGGATCTGTCCTCGTCCGTTTCGAGCTTCTCGAGCCTGTTCACCACCAACTACACCGCGGCATCGAACTACGGTTCGGCGATTGCCGACCTCGGCACCCTGGAGTCGCTGGTCAACTCGATCTCTGCGGCGGTCGCGGCCCAGTCGCGCTCGATCACCCTGCAGAAGGGCTTCGTTGATGACCTGGTCGACGCCACCAAGAAGGGCCTCGGCTCCCTGGTCGACGCCGATGTCGCGGCCGAAAGCGCCACCCTGCAGTCCCTGCAGGTGCGCCAGCAGCTGAACATCCAGGCGCTGTCGATCGCCAACCAGCAGCCCAACACGCTGCTCAGCCTGTTCCGCTAATAACCGAAGCCAGCTTCGGGTACGGGAAGGGGGCCTCCGGGCCCCCTTTCTTTTTGTCCGCAGGCGACCGGATCGCGGCTGGCGCCGGGTTTGCTTGACGACGCCCGCGAACCCGGATAGCCCTGTCGGACGAGTTAACTGACGGAGCGGAGGGCCAAACCCCTCCGGATGCGCGTGCCGCTGATCATTACGCTCAAGGCCGGGGAGAAGTTCATTCTGAACCGGGCGGTGCTGAGCCTGTCGAAGTCGGCGAGCATCATCATCGAGAACAAGGCGTCCTTCCTCCGCGAGAAGCACATCATGCGGCCGGAGGATGTTGATAGCCTGGGGAAGAAAATCTACTATCTCTGCCAGTTGGCATATCTGTGGGAAGAAAAATTCGACGAATATTATCCGCAGATAAAAAGCGCCTGTTTGGAATTCGTTAAGGCTGCCCCGAGTACTCATGCCATCGTAGCCAGCATTGGGGCGGCACTGGTCCAGAAGGACTATTTCAAGCTCCTGAAACTGGCTCGACGCCTGATCGAGGTGGAGAGGAGACTGCTTGATGTCGGGAAAAAATCCTTACCTGACAGCCCAGAACACGCTTGAGACGCCACGGCAGATTGAATACCGCCTTTTCTCCTCGGTGACCCGCGCCCTGATGGATGTCCGCCCGCTCATGGGCAGCGCTCATCCCGCCGAGGTCGCGAAGATCGCCTATGCCATTGGCTGGAACCGCGACGTCTGGAACCACCTGATGCCCGAGGTGCTGGACGAGGCAAACCGCATGACCAAGGACCTCAAGGTCGCGTTGATCAATATCTGCATCTTCGTCAACAAGCATACCGACAAGATCACCCAGGGACAGTCGACGGATGTCGAACCGTTGATTGCCATCAATCGTAACATCATGGACGGGCTGAAATAGCCCGGGGCCTGACGCTGCGGCGGTCTCGATGACGGGGGCGGTTCCGGACTGGCGCCGGCGATTGCAGCAGGCGGTTGACCAGCACCAGCACGGCAACCTGGATGCGGCGATTGCCCTGTACCGCGTGGTGCTTGCCGACCGGCCCGACAATACCGACGCCCTGCATCTGGTAGGCATGGCACTGGAGCAGGCCGGACATCCCGAGCAGGGCCTGCCCTTCGTCGAGGCCGCGGTTCGCCACGATCCGAATGTCTCTGCCTACCGCAACACGCTCGGCACCATCTGCAGGGCGCTGGGCGACCGCCCGGCCGCGCAGGTGGCCTATGCTGCGGCCGTGGCCATCGACCCTGCGAATGCCGAAGCCCACAACAATCTCGGCCTGCTGGCGCAGGCGGCGGCTGAATGGGATGCTGCCAGAGAGCATTTCCGGGCTGCATTGCAGGCCGATCAGGGTTATGTCGCCGCCCGTTTCAATCTGGCCTCGACCGAATGGCAGGCCGGCCGCATGGCGGAGGCGCTGCCTGCCTTGCACAGCATTCTGGCGTCAGCCCCCGGCTTTGCGCCACAGGTGCTGAATCTCGCAAAACGCAGCCTCGCGGCAAAAGATAGTGCCGCCGCACGGCAGCTGGCGGACCTGCTGGATGGCTATGATCTTCCGGCGGCCGAACGCCATGTGCTGCGCGGCGGCATCGCCGTGGCCGAAGGCGAAGCCGCCGCCGCCGAGGAAGCCTGTCGCGCCGCTCTTGCCATCGATCCTGGACATGCGGTTTGCCTCGGCTTGCTGAGCAAGCTGCTGCTCGATCGCGAGGCCTATGCCGAGGCGATGCCGCTGCTGGAGCGTCTGCATGGTCTCCAGCCGGACGACCTTGCCGCGGTGTCCGCTCTCGGCTTTGCCCTGACCCGTCTCGGCGCCAATGACAAGGCGCTGCCGTTCCTGCAGACCATGGCGGCACGACGGCCAGACGAGCCTGGCCCCTGGGCCGACCTTGCCCTGGTCTATGCCAGGCAGGACAGGCTCGAGGACGCCTGTGTGTCTTACCGCAAGGCCATCGCCCTGGATCCGGAGCGGACGGAGCTTTATGCCAATCTGTCCGGTCTGGAGGCACGCCGTGGCGACCTCGATGCCGCCGAGGCCATGTGCCATGAGGCGCTGGCGCGCGATCCGGCCTTGCCGGCGGCACGCGGCAACCTCGCCAATATCCACGGGCTGCGCAAGCAGTTCGATGAGGCCGAAGCCCTGTATGCGGCGGTGCTCGCCGACCATCCTGACGATGCGACCAGTCACAACAACCTCGGGATCATGCGCCTGCGGCAGGAACGCTACGCCGAAGCCTGGCCGCATTATGCCTGGCGCTGGAAAAGCGATGGATGGACGACGCCTGATGGCAGCCGTGGCCTGCCGCGCTGGGATGGCCGGCAGCCGCCGCCTGGCCGCCTGCTGCTGTGGCGCGAGCAGGGCGTCGGCGACGAGATTCTCTACAGCAGCCTGCTGCCCGACCTGGCGGCGACGGGGGCGGAGCTGGTGGTTGCGACGGACCGGCGCCTGGTGCCGCTGTTTGCCCGCTCGTTCCCGTTCCTGCAAGTCGTGGCCGACGACGCGAGTCTGGATCCGATGCGATTGAACCTTGCCTGCCAGCGCCCGCTCGGCGATCTCGGCGGCCTGGTGCGGCCCGACAAGGCCAGCTTCGCCAGCCAGCCTGCCGGATATCTGCGTGCCGAACCGCATCTGCGCGACCGGCTGCGGGCGCGCTATCGCGCCAGCCTGGCGCCGCAGGATCTGCTGGTCGGCGTCGCCTGGAGCAGCCGCAACGCTGCCAATGGCCGGGCCAAGTCGCTTGCGCTGGCCGATATGGCGCCGCTGTTCAGCGAGCCCGGCCTGCATGCCGTGTCGCTGCAATATGGTCAGGTGGCGGAGGATATTGCACAGGCGCAGGCGGCGACCGGTCTGTCGGTACGGCATGATCCGGAGATCGATCCGCTGGCGAGCATCGACGACCAGGCCGCCCAGATTGCCGCTCTCGACCTCGTGGTTACGATCAGTACGGCCGCAGCCCATCTGGCCGCCGGGCTCGGCCTGCCGACCCTGATCCTGCTGCCCGATGAACGGGGTGTGCTGTGGTACTGGGGCCACCAGGGGACACGGACCCCCTGGTACGACTCTGTCCGCATCTGTCGCAGCGAGCCGGGTGAGGCGGTCGCCGTGCTGCTCGACCGGGCCCGGCCGATCTGGCAGGAGATGGTCGCCGCCGCCCGGCAGCGGGCTGTCGCGCAGGGGTAACGATCTGCTAGTATAGGCCCAACAGGGTTTCTGCTTTTTTAGACGGTTTAGCTTTCGGTAACCAAATTATGCGAAGAGAAGGTGGCAGAATAACGCGCCACGACTGGCAAAAGAGGGGGCATTCCCAATGTCGATGACGGAAGAAGAGCAGAGCAAGGTCACCCGCGAATCCTTCGTCGCGACCTGGGAAGCTCTGGTGAATGGCGGGATCAACCGCGAAGTGGTGGCAGCCATTGCGATGAGCATGGCGCTGGCCGAGCTGACCTCGATTTTCGGCAAGGCGGTCACCGCCCATGGCCTCGAGAAGCTGCCGGATACCATCCGCTCGGGCGCTTTCGACACCTAGTAACAGGCGGCCGGCTTAACGCCGGCGCCGGTTAGCCAATAAAAAAGCCGGTCCGCATGCGGACCGGCTTTTTGTTCGTGGCGGAAGCGGCGGTCAGGCCTTGATGTCGATCTGGCCGCCGACACCGGCAGCGGTCGGCGCCGATGCCTTGGTGATCTGCTTGATGTTCTCGAGTCCGGCGCTGACCGCGCTGAGCACGGCAAGCTGCGAGTCGCGGGCCACTTTCAGCCCGACGAGATACAGTTGCTGCTTGACGCCCGTTGCTTCCACGGATGGCTCCTTAATTCCGCCTTTACTATAACCGATCTGGCCGCCCGGGCAAAGTCTGCAGATGCGGCTGAGCCGCATATCCTGGCGCGCCGGTGCAATCTGGCAATATAAGAAATATCAATAACTTATGGCGATGCGCTCCGGCGATCTGCCGGCGCGGACGCTTGACAGGACCGGGCCGCCGCTTATGACTGGCGCGACATTTTCGCCGGTCCCCGGCGCTGACAGACAGCAGGAGCGTTCGACTATGAGCCGTGCCTATGTGTTCCCCGGCCAGGGCAGCCAGGCCGTCGGTATGGGGCGCGAGCTGGCCGAGGCCTTCGCCACCGCACGGCAGGTTTTCGAAGAGGTGAATGACGCCCTGTCGCAGAAGCTGTCGGTGCTGATGTTCGAGGGGCCGGAAGCCGACCTGATGCTGACCGAGAATGCCCAGCCGGCCCTGATGGCGGCCAGCCTGGCCGTGGTTCGCGTGGTCGAGAAGGACTTCGGTGTCGATCTCGCCGCCAAGGGCCAGTATGCCGCCGGCCACTCGCTGGGCGAATACTCGGCGCTCTGCGCCATGGGAGCACTGTCGGTGGCCGATACCGCGCGCCTGCTCAAGCTGCGCGGCCAGTCGATGCAGAAGGCCGTGCCGGTGGGCGAAGGCGCGATGGCGGCCCTGCTGGGCGCCGAACTCGACCTCGCGCAGCAGGTGGTGGCCGAGGCAGCCGAAGGCGAGGTGCTGGGCTGTGCCAACGACAATGGCGGCGGCCAGGTGGTGATCTCCGGCCAGAAGACCGCGGTCGAGCGCGCCATCGAGGTGGCGAAGACCAAGGGCGTGAAGCGCGGCATGCTGCTGCCGGTCTCGGCGCCGTTCCATTGCGCACTGATGCAGCCGGCGGCCGATGCCATGAATGAGGCGCTGGCGAAGGTGACGATGACTGTGCCGCGTCTGCCGGTCGTCTCCAACGTGACCGCCAGGGCGGAATCGAATCCGGATGCGATCCGCAAACTGCTGGTGCAGCAGGTCACCGGCCTGGTGCGCTGGCGCGAAAGCATGCTGTGGCTGAAGGCGCAGGGCGTTGCCCGGATCGCCGAGCTCGGCTCGGGCAAGGTGCTGGCCGGACTGATGAAGCGGATCGACAAGGAGGTCGAGCCGGTCAGCGTCGGCACGCCGGCGGAACTGGAAGCCTGGGCGAAAAGCCTGTAAGCAGCAGCCGACCACGTTCAGCGTTCAAGGAGAGACGGGATGTTCGATCTGACCGGCAAATTCGCGCTTGTCACCGGTGCCACGGGCGGGATCGGCAATGCCATTGCCGAAGCGCTGCATGCCCAGGGTGCCACGGTGGCGCTGTCGGGCACCCGTGAAGCCGTCCTGCAGGAACTGGCCGGCAAGCTCGGCAGCCGCGTCCATGTGGTGCCCTGCAATCTCGCCGATGCGGAAGCGGTGAACGGCCTGATCGGCAAGGCCGAGGCCGCGATGGGCCAGGTGGACATCCTGGTCAACAATGCCGGTATCACCCGCGATGGCCTGGCCATGCGCATGAAGGACGAAGACTGGCAGACCGTTCTGGATGTCGATCTCACGGCGGCCTTCCGGCTGGCGCGGGCCTCGCTGAAGGGCATGATGAAGCGCCGCTGGGGCCGGATCATCAGCATCACTTCTGTGGTCGGTACCACCGGCAATCCGGGCCAGCTCAACTATGCCGCCGCCAAGGCCGGTCTGACCGGCATGACCAAGTCGCTGGCCCAGGAAGTGGCCTCGCGGAATATCACCGCCAATTGCGTGGCGCCGGGCTTTATCCAGACCGCCATGACCGATGTGCTGACTGACCAGCAGAAAGAGGCGATTTCCCAGAAAATTCCGGCCGGCCGACTCGGTCAGGGTCCGGAAATCGCTGCCGCCGTGGTTTATCTGGCCTCGGATGAAGCCGCCTACGTGACCGGCCAGACCTTGCATGTGAATGGCGGTATGGCCATGATTTAAGCCGGAAATCCGGCGTAGAATCGGTGCTTCGGCTTCGGCAGAACATCTTGGAAGCGTGGGGTTTCTATGGTAAGGGAGGCCCCCATCTGCCGGCTGCCCCCGTTTCGGTACGGCGCAGGCAGCCACAACCACAAGGACTTTGGAAATGAGCGACATTGCTGAGCGCGTGAAGAAGATCGTCGTCGAGCATCTGGGCGTCGAAGAAGAGAAGGTTACCGAGACGGCCAGCTTCATCGATGACCTGGGCGCGGACAGCCTGGACACGGTCGAGCTGGTGATGGCGTTCGAAGAGGAATTCGGCGTCGAGATCCCCGACGATGCCGCCGAGAAGATCCTGACCGTCAAGGACGCGATCGACTTCATCAAGGAGAAGTCGGCGTCGTAAGCCCGCTGACGCCGCCGCCAGTTATCCGCTCCGTTTCTGTCAGAAAGGTTTCGCCATGCGTCGTGTCGTCGTCACCGGCCTCGGCCTGGTAACGCCGCTTGCCTGTGGCGTTGAAGCGACCTGGACCCGTCTGATCAATGGTGAATCGGGCCTCGGCCCGATCACCCGTTTCGATGCCTCCGAAATGCCGGCGCGGATCGCCGGCCAGGTGCCGCTGAAAGCGGATTTCCCGGATCGCAGCGACGCCTTTGATCCCGAAGAATGGATGGAAGCCAAGGAACGCAAGCGCGTCGACGATTTCATCGTCTACGGCTTGGCGGCGGCAAAGCAGGCCGTGAAGGATTCCGGCTGGGTGCCGGCCGACGAGGAACAGCGCTGCCGCACCGGCGTGCTGATCGGCTCGGGCATCGGCGGCCTGAACGGTATCGAGGAAGCGGCGATCACGCTTAAAGAGAAGGGCCATCGCCGCATCAGCCCGTTCTTCGTGCCGGGCCGCCTGATCAACCTCGTTTCCGGTCATGTTTCCATCGAATACGGCTTCAAGGGTCCGAACCATGCGGTAGTGACGGCCTGCTCGACCGGTGCGCATGCCATCGGCGATGCCGCCCGCATCATCATGTGGGACGATGCCGATGTGATGGTCGCCGGTGGCGCCGAAGCGACCATCGGCCCGCTCGGTGTGGCCGGCTTTGCCGCCGCCCGTGCGTTGTCGACCGGTTTCAACGACAACCCGAAGGCCGGCTCGCGGCCGTGGGACCAGGGCCGTGACGGTTTCGTCATGGGCGAAGGTGCCGGCGTCGTCGTGCTTGAGGAACTCGAGCATGCCAAGCGCCGCGGCGCGACGATCTATGCCGAAATCGTCGGTTATGGCATGTCGGGCGACGCCTATCACATCACCGCGCCGCACGAGAGCGGCGATGGCGCCTTCCGCTGCATGCAGATGGCACTGAAGCGTGCCGGGATGCAGCCCTCCGAGATCGATTACGTGAATGCGCACGGCACTTCGACGCCGCTGGGCGACGAGATCGAGCTGAAGGCAGTAAAGCGGCTGTTCGGCAATGCCGTGGCCAGCCTGTCGATGTCCTCGACCAAATCGGCGATCGGCCATCTGCTGGGGGCTGCTGGTGCCGTCGAGGCGATCTTCTCGACGCTCGCGATCAAGACCGGCATCGTGCCGCCGACCTTGAACCTCGAGAATCCGAGCGAGGCGACCGAGGGCATGGATCTGGTGCCGCTCAAGGCCAAGCAGCGCGAGGTGCGCGCCGCCCTGTCGAATTCCTTCGGCTTCGGTGGCACCAATGCCTCGCTGGTGCTGAAGCGCTACGACGCTTAAATTTCCGCGATGAAAAGCCTCCTGCGCGCGCTGCTGGCGATTGTGCTGGTGGCGGCGCTGGCCTGTGGCGGAGCTTACGCCTGGTTCCTGCACTGGCTGGATGTGCCCGGCCCGTCACAGCAGAATGTCACCCTGATCGTGCCGCGCGGTGCCCATGTCGGGCAGATCGCCAGACTGCTGGCCGATGCCGGCGTTGCCGGCGATGCCCGACTGCTTGAGCTTGCCGCCTGGCAGACCGGGCTCGGGCCGCATCTGAAGGCCGGCGAATATGCCTTTGCCCCAGGCGAGACGCCGCGCGCCGCGCTGGAACGGATCGCCGCCGGTCGTGTGGTGGTGCATCACCTGACTATCCCCGAGGGCCTCAGCACGTTTGAAATCCGCCGGCTGGTTTCCGGCGATGCGGCTTTGTCAGGCGACTGGCCCAAGGAGGCGGTGCCGGAAGGCAGCCTGCTGCCCGAGACCTACAACTTCATCCATGGCGATACCCGGGGCGAGTTGCTCGCCCGCATGCGCAAGGCCCAGCAGGACCTGCTGGCGCGACTGTGGCCGGAGCGGGCGGCCGATCTGCCGCTGGCCAGTCCCGAGCAGGCGGTGATCCTGGCCTCCATCGTCGAGGCGGAAACCCCGCTCGCCGCCGAGCGGCCGCGGGTCGCCGGCGTCTATCTCAACCGCCTGAAGCGCGGCATGAAGCTGCAGGCCGATCCGACGGTGATCTACGGCATCACCCATGGTGACCCGGAACAGCAGCGGCCGCTGACCCGCGCCGATCTCGGGCAGGACACGCCGTGGAACACCTATGCCAATGCCGGCCTGCCGCCGACGCCGATCAACCATCCGGGGCGGGCCAGCCTGGCCGCCGTGCTGCAGCCCGAGCAGAACGACTTCCTGTATTTCGTTGCCAACGGCAGGGGCGGCCATGTCTTTGCCGAGACCTACGACCAGCACCTGCGCAATGTCGCGGCATATCGCGCCAGCCAGAAACGCTAGGCGTCAGTCCTTGCGGGGCGTGCGGCGCAGCAGCCGGTCGAGCAGCGGATAGGGCAGCAGGCCGGCCAGGCGCACCAGCGCCAGCATCTGCCAGGGGAAGGCGATGCGGCCGCGGTTGCGCTGCAGGCCGGTGCGGATGATGCGCGCGGCCTTTTCGGTATCCATCAGGAAGGGCATCGGGAACTTGTTGCGGGCGGTCATGCGGCTGACCACGAAGCCCGGGCAGATCGCCGAGACGCGGATGCCTTCCGGCGCCAGCCGGCCACGCAGTTCCTCGGCATAGGTGCGGGCGAAATGCTTGGTCGAGGAATAGGGCACGGCCCCGGGCATCGCCAGCAGTCCGGCGATCGAGGCGACGATGCCAATCTGGCCGCCGCCCTGTTTTACCATCACGGGGATGGCCGGGTTCACCGTGTTCAGCACGCCGTCGATATTCACGCCGGTGATGCTGCGGACGTAAGCGTCGAAGTCATCCCAGGTCCTGAAGCTGCCCGACACCCCGGCATTGGCAATTACCAGATCGAGCCGGCAGCGTGCCGCGGTTTCCTCAACCAGCGCTTTCATGGCGGTAGCATCGGTGACCGGTACCGTGCGGGCCTCGACCGTGGCGCCGCTGGCCCGGCAGGCGGCAGCCACCGTTTCGAGGCGGGCGGCGTCGCGACCGGTCAGCACCAGCAGGATGCCGGGCGCGGCATAGAGGCGCGCCAGCGCTTCGCCGATGCCACTTGAGGCACCGGTGATCAGGATGCCGGAAAGCGATTGTCCTGCCATGTCTTAGCCTCGACCCCCTGTGGATTTGCCCCTATAGTGCGGGCCAAATTAACACCCTTGGGGGACTCGTGTCGCTTGTCAGCATGACTGGTTTCGCCCGCGTCGACGGACGTGCGGTTGGAAAGTCCTGGATCTGGGAATTGAAATCCGTCAACGGTCGCGGCCTCGAACTGCGGTTCCGTCTGCCGCCGGGGTTTGACGGCATCGAGGCGGAAATGCGGGCGCTGGCGCAGTCCAGGCTGGTGCGCGGCAATGTCACCCTCAACCTGCAAATCGCCGAGACGACCGACGCCGCCCCGGCCTACCGCCTGAATGAGACCTTGCTCGACCAGTTGCTGGCGCTGGGTGCAAGGCTGGAAGACCGCGGCATCGGCGCGCCACGGCTGGACGGCCTGCTGGCAGTGCGCGGTGTGGTCGAACCGATGGCGACGCTGGAGGACGAGGGCGCCCGCAAGACGCTTGAGGCCGCGCTGAAGCAGAATTTCGCGCAGGCGCTCGACCGCCTGGTCGAAAGCCGCGCCGCCGAGGGCACCAAGCTGGCGGCCCTGATGACCACGCAGCTCGACGAGATCGCGACCCTGGCCGGGCGCGCCCGCGAGGTCGAGGCGGTGCGGCCCGAGGCCCTGCGGCGCCGGCTGCGCCAGCAGCTTGATGATCTGCTGGCGCTGAGCCCGCCGGTCAGTGAGGACCGTCTGGCGCAGGAACTGGCGATCCATGTCACCCGCCTTGACGTGCGCGAGGAGCTTGACCGGCTGAATGCCCATATCGAGGCGACCCGGGCCCTGATCGGCGGCGGCGATAGCCGCGGGGTGGGCCGCAAGCTCGATTTCCTCGCCCAGGAATTCAACCGCGAAGCCAACACGCTCTGCTCCAAGGCCTTCGATGCGGGACTCACCGCCATCGGCCTCGACCTCAAGCTGGTGATCGACCGGCTGCGCGAGCAGGCCCAGAATATCGAATAGCGACGGACCTTGATCATGAGCGGCAAAGCCCCGCATACCGATATCGCCCGCCGCGGCCTGATGCTGGTGCTGTCGTCACCTTCGGGCGCCGGCAAGACAACGATCTCGCGCCGCCTGCTGGAGATGGACCGCAACCTGCACCTGTCGGTTTCGGTGACCACGCGGCCGCGCCGGCCCGGCGAAGAGGACGGCACGCATTATCACTTCATCAGCGCCGAGGATTTCGGTCTGATGGTGAACCGGCAGGAGCTGCTCGAGCACGCCAAGGTGTTCGACTATTACTACGGCACGCCGAAGGAACAGGTGGAGCGCCGCCTGCTGGCCGGGCAGGACGTGCTGTTCGACATCGACTGGCAGGGTACCCAGCAGCTGCGCCAGCGCGCCGAGAAGGACCTGGTCAGCGTCTTCATCCTGCCGCCGTCGACCCGCGACTTGGAAAAGCGCCTGCATACCCGGGCGCAGGATTCCGCCGAGGTGGTGGCGCGCCGCATGGCCAAGGCGGCCGACGAGATCAGCCACTGGGCCGAATACGACTACATCGTCATCAACGACAATGTCGATGAGTGCCTCGGTCAGGTCTATGCCATCCTGCAGGCCGAGCGGCTGAAGCGCCATCGCGGGCTCGGGCTGGTCGATTTCGTCAAGCGGTTGCGCGAAGGCGGTTAGCAGACCCTACAGCAGCCGGGCCAGCGCGCAGAACTCCTCGATCGACAGGGTCTCGGCGCGCCGTGTCGGGTCAATTCCGGTGGCAATCAGTTTCGCTTCGGCATCCGGCCAGAGCGGCTTCAGCGCGGCGCGCAGCATCTTGCGGCGCTGACCAAAGGCGGCAGCCGTCATCCGTTCCAGTTTCTTCGGATCGGCCTCGGCCAGTGGCGCCGGGCGCGGCTGCAGTTCCACCACGGTCGACGTTACCTTGGGCGCCGGCACAAAGGCCTTGGGGCCGATGTCGAACAGCATCCGCACCTCGCAGCGCCACTGGGCGGCGACCGACAGCCGGCCGTAATGGTCGCTGCCCGGCGGGGCGGCGAGGCGCTGGGCGACTTCCTTCTGCACCAGCACGGTGATGCGGGCGATCTGGCTGGCGCGCGCGAGCCAGCCGAGGATCAGCGGTGTGGCGATGTTGTAGGGCAGGTTGGCGGCGATTTGCCAGGGCGGCGGCGCCAGATCGGCGATGTCGGTTTCCAGCGCGTCGCCCGGCTGCAGTCGCAGCCGGCCGGCGGCGGCCGTAACCAGCTCGGCGAGCGCGGCAAGGCAGCGCTCGTCGCGCTCCACGGCGACAACGGCGGGCGCACCTTCCAGCAGCAGGGCGCGGGTCAGGCCGCCGGGGCCCGGACCGATCTCGATCACCGTTCCGGCCACCCAGGGCATGGCGGCGCGGGCGATCTTGCGGGTGAGGTTGAGGTCGAGCAAGAAATTCTGGCCGAGCGATTTCCGCGCGGCCAGCTCGTGCTGCGCAATCACCTCGCGCAGCGGCGGCAGGGCCTCAATGGCTGCGGACATACTGGCGATGCCGGGCCATGGCGCCGGCCATTTTCAGGGCGGCAACCAGGCTGTCGGCGCTGGCGATGCCCTGGCCGGCGATATCAAAGGCCGTGCCATGGTCCGGTGACGTGCGGATGATCGGCAGGCCGAGGGTGACGTTGACGCCCTGGTCGAAATCCAGCGTCTTGATCGGGATCAGCGCCTGGTCGTGATACATGCAGATCGCGGCGTCGTAGCCGGCGCGGGCCGCGGCATGGAACATGGTATCCGGCGGCAGCGGGCCGCTCACATCGAGGCCTTCGGCACGCAGCCGCTCGACGGCCGGGGCCACGATGGCCGCATCTTCGTCGCCCATCGCACCGGCCTCGCCGGCGTGGGGGTTGAGCCCGGCAACCGCCAGCCGTGGCCGCGGGATGCCGAATTTGTCGCGCAGGTCGGCCGCCGTGATCCGCGCTGTCTCGACGATCAAGTCGGTGGTCAGCAGGGCAATGGCCTGGCGCAGCGAAACATGGATGGTGACCGGGACGACGCGCAGCCGGTCGGAGGCCAGCATCATCACCGGGGTGACGCCGCCGCACAGGGCGGCGAGATACTCGGTATGGCCGGGATGGCGGAAGCCGGCGGCATAGAGCGCCGCCTTGTGGATCGGATTGGTGACCACGGCGCCGGCCGCGCCATTGCGGGCAAAAGCCACGGCCTGTTCGATGGCCTGCAGCACCATGGGAGCGTTAGCCGTGTCGGGCCGGCCGGGCCGGGCCGGGGCGGCCAGCGGCACCGGCAGTACCGGCAATGCGGTCGCAAAGCAGGAGTTCGTTTCCGCCGGGCTGGCGATCTGCTGCAACGGGACCTGCCAGCCGAAGCGCGTGGCGATCTCCTCCAGCCGCGCCGGGTCGTCCAGCACGAAGAACGGCGGCAATTGTTCGCGGTCGCGCCGCAGCCAGGCCTGCAGGGCGATTTCGCCGCCGATGCCGGCAGGCTCGCCCATGGTCAGGGCGAGCGGCGCCGGCGCGACAGGGTCAGCGGAATTCGATGGTGGCATCGCGGCGCAGGTCCTGCAGATACCGCTGCGACAGCTGCTCGGCCTTGCGGACCATCAGCCGTTGCCTGATCTGGTTGCGATCAAAGGCATTGGGCTCGGTCTTGCCGCACAGGGTGAACAGGTGGACGGCGCGGGCGGCGACCACGGGTTGCGAGGTTTCATTCACCTTCAGCGGACTGATCGCCTGCTGGAAATTCTCCGGCAGATCGCCGAGCCGCAGGGTCCCGAGGCTGCCGGAGCCCGGCGCCTTGAGCTGCGCGGCGAGCGGCTCGACATCGTCGCAGCTGCGGATGCCGGTGCGGACGGTATTGGCAAGTCCCACCGTCGTCTGGATGTCGGACGGACTGGCATTCGCCGCCAGCGGCAGCAGGATCTGCTTCAGTGTGACCTTGGTATCCTCGACACCCGGCAGGGCGATACGCCGACGCTCGCGCAGCAGGATGATCTGGTAGCCGCCGATCGTCCGGATCGGCGGCGAAAGCTCACCCTTCTGCATCTTCGAGACGACGGTTTCGACTTCTTCCGGCAGGATGCCGCGCGTGACCCAGCCCATGTCACCACCGGCGGCGGCCGTCGTGCCGCGGCTGAACTGCCGCGCCAGGGCCGGGAAGCTCGCGCCTTTGTGCAACTGTTCGATGATCTTCAACGCGGTCTGCCGCTGGGGTTCTTCCTGATCGGGCGAATCGACCGGGATGAGGATTTCCGACAGCAGGTCTTCGGTCTGTCCAACCGAGGCCTTGAGCTTGGCAATGGCCTCATCGATCTCTTCGTCGGTCACCACCGTGGTCGCGCTCAGCCGTGACCGGACCATACGAACCCAGGTCAGTTCGGTCCGGATCTGGTCAATAATGGCCGAGGCGTCGATGCCGGCGCGGGCGGTGAAATCCTCGAAACGGCCGGCAGGTATATGGTTTTGCTCCTCCAGGCGGGCAACGGCGGAATCGACGTCGGCCTGAGGCACGCTGATGCCGCGCTTCTTCGCTTCCTGCATCTCCAGGCGTTCATCGATCATGGACCGCATGGCCTGATCGCGAACGGCGCGGCGGACTTCGGGTGTATCGGGCAGATTGCCGGTGACCATAATGACGCGCGTGCGCTCTATCAGGTCACGCACCGATATGACTTCGTCATTGACCAGCGCCACGATGCGCTGCAGGTCCTGCGGTTGCTGCTGCTGCGCAGTCGACACCACTGGCAGTAGGCTGGCGGCCAGGCCGAAAAGAACGAAGAGGATAATGGTCAGGCGCTGCATGGCTGGCTCAGTTGAATGTTGCTATCCGGAATCGAACGCCGATCGTTGTCGATGGCTTTATGTCCTCATTGAGAGTGAAGGTCCGCTGCGCCACCAGCATGATATCAAAGCATTCGTCAGTATATCGCAAGGCGGCGAAATTGAGCAGCGAACCGCCATCGGCACCCAGATCCCGGGTATGGCGGAATTCGGTACTCCAGTATTTTGTCCACTGGGTACGGAGCGTCCCCGCCACGGCCTCGCGGTCGCCGGTATCGTTGACGAAGTCGTTGGCGCCAAGTTCTCCGTAAGTCACCGACAGATAGGTCAGACTCGAGCCGAGCGTCGCCGTCGCTTCATGGCGCTGCACGGTCAGGTCTTCGTTCTGGGATACGCGGACGCGGTCCACAAGGGAGAAATAACGGCCGGGCGAGACGGTCAGCCGGGCAACATAGTCGGACCACTGGTCGCTGAGGCCGCTGCCGGCGGCAAAGGTATCGTCGCTTTTGGCCCGCAGCGACTGGCCGACCAGCAGTTCCGAATAGCCGCCGGTTGGACCATAGATGGCGCTGCGCAGACCATAGTTCAGCTTCGGGCCGCCATCCCAGCGATCGTAACCGGGGAAGCGGTTCAGGCTGAAGAGATTGGTTTCGTCGAATTCGAAGCTGAGCGAATCCTCATTCGGGATGCTCTTGGGGTTGCCGCCATAGGGGGTAACGACGGCCATCACGATCGGTTCGACAAGTTCCCGGTAGTTGCCGTCGTCCCGGACCAGCGGGTAGCGCCAATCCAGTGCCACCAGGGGGATCGCCCTGCCGGTAAAATTTTCCTGCCCGGAGTTCATCGCAGCGCCAAGGGCCTGGTCGGCATCGTTCAGCCAGTAGCCGTCCGTCTTCAGCATGGCCGTGGCGGTATAGACTTCGCCACTGGGGGCGTAATACGGCTGGCTCCACGTCGCCGTCGCGGAGAGGCGGCGGTAGTCTGAACCGGTCGCCCGGTACAGCGAAGCCATGTTGGCATCGAAGGTCCAGCGGCCGCCATGGTCGCCCGGATCGGTCGACAGCGAATAATCGAACAGTGGAGCCACGACCGGTTCGGCGCTGTCGGTCACCGGAGTCAGGCCATTGGTGGTGCTGGTGCGCAGGTTCTGGAAGGCGAACGCATTCGCCCCGAAATAGTTGCGATCGTTGATCGCCTCACCATAGAGGCGGCTGGTCAGCACATTGGCCGACGGGCGGTCGGGAATGCTGTAGCGGCTGAGGTAAGTCTTGTCGCTCGCGCGGAAGATGTTTGCGCCCAGCGTGACGTCGTCATTGGCGCGGAAAGCTGCGTTGGCACGGATGTGGCCGCGGTACCGGTCGCCGGATTCGATGTTTCCGTCACCGTTCACCTTATCGACGGGGCTGGTGAAGCTGCCGTCCACCTGTATTTCGCCAGAACTGGTGCGCTGGCGATACTCACCATAGAGCTGACCGTCCTGCTTGGTGGTATATTGCGGGACGAGGGTGAGGTCGCTTTCATCATCAATGACGTAATAGTAGGGGACCTTGACGACCTGTCCGAAAAAAGTGTCGGACAGATAACTCGGTGCCAGGAAGCCGCTGCGGCGGTTCACGGTCGGATCCGGATGGCTGAAATACGGCGTGTACAGGATCGGCACGCCGAACAGTTCGAAGGTGGCGTCGCGATAGCGGATTTCCTGGGCCGCCTGGTCATGAACGACCTGTTCGCCTTTCAACGCCCAGAGCGGCGGGCGGGACGGATCCGATGCGCAGAGGGAGCAGGTGGTATAGATCGCCTTGCGCAACACCGTGGTGTTGCCGTTGTGGCGTTCCGCATAAGCCGCTGCGCCGCGGGAATTGTCGGAAAGCAGCATCGCGGCGTCGCGGATGAAGCCGTCGCGCATGCCGCCTGTCAGTTCCATGTAGTCGGCGAACAGCACCGACCCGTCGGCCTCCATCAGTGAGACATTTCCACTGGCCGTCACTTTGTCGTCCCGTTCGCTGTATGTGACCATATCGGCAAGCAGCGTGCGGGTATCCTGTGACAGTTCCACCTTGCCCTCGGCGGAGACAAGGCCGAGCGACTGGTCATATTTCAGTGTGTCTGCAGTGACGAGCACCGGGCTTTTGCTGCCCTGCTGGGCCGCAGCCGGCGCCGGCAGGGCTGTCGCCAACCAGACTGCAAGCACAGCAAGAGGCAGGGCAGGGAGGCGGAAGCCGTTCATCCGTCCTCCAGATGGAACAACCGGGAAATACCGAGCATCACGAAAACAGCAGTGGGTGCCCATGCGGCCAGCGGTACCGGCAGGGCACCGTTAAGACCGAAAGGTTGCATCAGCTCGACGCTGAAATAGAAGAGGAACCCGACCGCGACGCCACCCGCCAGCATAAATCCGATGCCGCCGCCGCGGGCCAGACGCAGGCTGAAGCTGGCCGCAACCAGCAACATGGCGCAGAGCAGAACTGGCAGGGCCAGCAAGCTGTAGAAATGCAGCCGGTGGCGCACCGCGGAGAAGCCGGCGGCTTCAAGCGTGTCGATGAAGGACGGAAGCTGCCAGAAGGAAATGGTGTCCGGTGAGGCAAAGCTTTCCTGGATGCGATCGGACGTCAGGGTGGTAGTGACGCGCAGCGTGTCGTGCCATTCGGCCGGTCGGTCGGGATAGCTGACCACGGCTTTCTGCAGCATCCAGTAGCCATGTTCGAGATAGGCGGAAGACGCATCGATACGTTTGATGAACTGGTCGTTGCTGTTGTAGTAAAACAGGATGGCGTCATAGAGCTGCACGCCCTGTTTGGCACTGCGCAGCGCATGCACGACGATCTGGCCGTTGGCATCGGTATCGCGCAGCCAGAGGCCGCCGGACGACACGGCAAGGATGCTGCTGCTGCCCCGCAGGACTCGCGCCTCGATGTTCTCGTAGCGGGCCAGCAGAGCAGCCGAGACCGGATTGTAGACCGTGATGGCAAAGGCCCCCAGCATGAAGGCGATGGCAAGGCCGGGGAACAGGAACTGCCAGACCGACACGCCCGATGCACGCGCGACCGTCAGTTCCTGGGTGCGGGTCAGTCGGCTGAGTGCCAGCATGCTGCCGAACAATGTGGCAAACGGAAACAGCTTGATGGTCAGCGACGGCAGCTTGAGCAGCGACATCTGCATGACCAGATCGAGGGTCGCATCGGGCTTGCCGGTGGCGCGGCGCAGCAGTTCCACGGTGTCGAAGCTGTAGGCCAGGACGGTCAGCACGATGAAAACCGACAGGATGGCCATCAGGTAATGCCGGCCGAGATACAGGGCCAGGGTTGTCGACTGCCGCATCAGGCCCGTCCGATCACCCGTCGCCGGACGGGTTCGCGCAGCAGAAGCAGGGCTCCGGCCATGAAGGTGAGGGGCGTGATATACAGCAGGGGCAGCAAGGTGATCGACTTGGTCGCGAGATGGGCGACGATCAGGCTCAGGATCTGCAGGGTGATGGCGGCAGCGGCGCCGGTGACCAGGCGGCGGCCGTGCCCGCGGCGGTTATATTCACCGCCGATCACGCTGGCGACGGCAATCAGGATCAGCGCCGGCACATACAGGGGCGACACGATGCGGCGGTGTCCCTCGACCACCAGCTTGTTGTAATTGGCGACATCCGACGGGTCGTTCAGGTCCGGATAGAGCAGGTCATTGATGAAGCGCTCCGAAGGCTCCCGCCAGGCCTGGCCTTCCTTTTTCGCGTAGGAAGCAAGATCGAGGCTGTAATTGTCGAAATACAGCAGCGACAGGGTGCGCCGTTGCGGATCGATCTGCTGCCGGTTGCCGTTCACCATGTAGAGGCGGGGGCCATCCGGCGTACGGATCAGCGTTGCCTTCTCCGCCATCATGGTGACCGGATTGGCCGGGTTGCGGTTGTCGTGGACCAGCACGCCCAGCATGTCGCCGTTCGGCTCGCGCTCGCGGATGTAGACCGTGAGGTTGTCGGTCGGCGTATTGAACACGCCTTCCAGCAACGCCATGCCGGCCAGATCGTTGCGGAACTCGTATTGCGTGTTGCGCAACGTGGTGGTGGCGATCGGCAGCAGATACAGCAGGGTAGTATACATCGCCACCATGACGAGGGTGCCGATATAGAGCGCCGGGCGGGCCAGCGCGAAGCGACTGAAGCCCGAAGCCGACAGCACGATCAGCTCGGAATCGGTTGCCAGTCTGTGGAAGGCATAGAGCGTCGCGCAGAAGGTGGCGACCGGCAGGATGATGGCCGTGATGCTGGGCAGGACCAGGATGGTCAGATAGAAAAAACTGCCGAGCGAGAGGTTGTTGTTCACGATGCGGTCGATGAAGCGCAAGGACTGGGTCAGCCAGATCACGCCGGTCAGCGTAAGAGTGGCGAAAGCCAGCGGCCAGGCGATCTGCCGCACGATGTAGCTGGTAACCCCGCGCATGGCCGGCAGTATACCTATTCCGGGCCTTGCCGCCACCGCCATGCTCTGAAAAGAAGGGCTTGGTAAGAAAAGCAGATTCGGCGATTCGCGGCATCCCGGCGGATTGATCGGCGCGCCTGCCGGCCGCTATAGTGCGGGCAGGAACCGGACCGAAAAACAGCGGATCGCCAGCCATGAAAATCGATATTGCCGACAGCAAAATGCCCAAGCGGGGCAGCCTCGTCCTGACGGTCGCCGACGGCCGCCAGCTTGGCAGTTTCGGCCAGGCCGCCGACAAAGCGCTGGCCGGGGCGCTGACCCGGGCGATGGCGGCGGCGCCGCGGTTTACCGGGGCCAAGGGCCAGTGGCTGGAACTGCTGGTCCCGGGTGCCGGGCTGGCGCGGGTGCTGCTGGCCGGCCTCGGCAAGCCGACCGAGCTCAAGCCGGCGGCCTTCGAGGCGCTGGGCGGCGATGCCGTGCGCCGGCTGGCCCTGTCGGGCGAGACCGATCTGGCGATTGCCGCGGAAGTCCCCAAGGGCGGCGTCCTGCCGGCCGCCGAGGCGGCGGCCCGGGCGGCCTTCGGGGCCCGGCTGGGCAGCTATCGCTTCGACAAGTACCGCACCACCCTGAAGGACAAGGACAAGCCGGCGCTCAAGACCGTCACGGTGCTGACCTCGGCCGTTGCCCTGGCGAAAAAGCTGCATCTGCCGCTCGCCAAGCTGGCAGACGGCGTCGAGATCACCCGCAATGTGGTGACCGAGCCGGCCAATGTAATCTATCCGGCGACCCTTGCGGCGGAATGCCGCAAGCTGGCCAAGCTCGGCGTCAAGGTCCAGGTGCTGGGCGAGGCCGAGATGAAGAAGCTCGGCATGGGCGCGCTGCTCGGCGTCGGCCAGGGCTCGTCGCGCGAATCGCAGCTCGTCACCATGCAGTGGACCGGCGGCAAGAAGGGCGGCAAGCCGGTTGCCTTCGTCGGCAAGGGCGTCTGCTTCGACACCGGCGGTATCTCGATCAAGCCGGCCGCCGGCATGGAAGAGATGAAATGGGACATGGGCGGCGCCGGCGCCGTGATCGGCGCCATGGCGGCGCTGGCCGGCCGCAAGGCCAGGGTCAATGCCGTCGGCGTCGTCGCCCTGGTCGAGAACATGCCGGATGGCAATGCCCAGCGGCCGGGCGACGTGGTGAAATCCATGTCCGGCCAGACCATCGAGGTGCTGAACACCGATGCCGAAGGCCGCCTGATCCTCGCCGATGCCATGTGGTACTGCCAGGAGAAGTTCAAGCCGCAGTTCATGGTCGATCTCGCCACCCTGACCGGCGCCATCATCATGGCGCTCGGCCACGAGCATGCCGGCCTGTTCGCCAACAACGACGTGCTGGCCGAACGGCTGGCGGCGGCGGGCAAGGCGGAGGACGAGCAGCTGTGGCGCCTGCCGCTCGGCGATGCCTATGACGAGGGGCTGAAGTCGCCGATCGCCGACATGCAGAATATCGCCGGGCCGGGTTTCGGCGCCGGCTCGATCACGGCCGCCCAGTTCCTGCAGCGCTTCGTCAACAAGACGCCTTGGGCGCATCTCGACATCGCCGGCGTGGCTTGGAGCAAGAAGGACAAGGCCACCGTGCCGAAGGGCGCCACCGGCTTCGGCGTGCGGCTGCTGAACCGCCTGGTTGCCGACCACTACGAGGACCGCTGAGGCAATGCCCTTTTTTGTCATGCCCGGACCCAGGATCTCTTCTTGGCCGGGCATCCCATTGAATGGGACCCTCGGATCAAGCCCGAGGGTGACGAGGAGGGGATGGTTGCGGGTGTCCCGTGGCTGAAATGCTGTTCTACCACCTGACCCTGCGGCGCCTTGAACAGGTGCTGCCGGAACTGCTCGACAAGACCCTGCAACGGGGATGGCGTGCCGTCGTGAAAGGCGGCTCGGAAGAACGCATCGCGGCTCTGAACGGCGAGCTGTGGACCTGGGGGCGGGCGAGCTTCCTGCCGCATGGCCTCAAGGCCGACGGCTTCAGCGACCGCCAGCCGATCTACCTGACCACCGACGACGAGCGGCCGAACAACGCCGAACTGCTGTTCCTGGTCGATGGCGCAGATGCGGCCGATGTCTCGGCCTATACGCGGGTCTGCGACCTGTTCGACGGCAATGACGAAGAGGCGGTCTCGGCCGCCCGCGCGCGCTGGAAGCGGGCAAAAGACGCCGGCCATAGCCTGACCTACTGGCAGCAGTCGGAAGAAACCGGCGGCTGGGTCAAGAAGGCGGAAGGGTAATCCCTCGATACCAATCCCGTCTTGGCCGGGCTTGACCCGGCCATCTCAGGCAGGATGGCGAGAGATCCCCGGGTCGGGGCCGGGGCTGACGCAGTGTAAAATCTACGCCGCTTCGGCCTGCGCCTGTTCCAGTTTCGCCTGGGCATCGAGCCAGGCTTCCTCGGCGGCGGCAACCTGTTTTGCCATCTCGCCATGCTGCTTCTGCAGTTCGGCCTGCGCGGCCGGCGACAGCGTCTCATAGGTCTTCGGATCGGCGAGTTTCGCATCGAGCTTCGCCATCTCGGCATTCACCTTCGCCATCGCCTTTTCGGCGTTCTGCACCGCGATGCGCAGCGGCGCGAGCGCCTGCCGCGCGGCGGCGGCGGCCTTGCGATCCGCCTTGCGGTCGGCAGCGGAGCCGGCATCGCCGCTGCTCTTGCCGCCACCCTTCAGCTTCACGGTGGTGGCGGCGCGGCGGCGGTCGGCCAGCAGCTTCGCGTAATCATCGAGGTCGCCGTCGAAATCCTGCACCGTGCCGTCGCCGACCAGCCAGAAGCGGTCGGCGCAGGCCTCGGCCATGTGGCGGTCATGGCTGACCAGGATGACGGCGCCCTTGAACTCGTTCACCGCCTGCACCAGCGCATCGCGGGTGTCCATATCGAGGTGGTTGGTCGGCTCGTCGAGGATCAGCAGATGCGGCGCATGGTAGGTGACCATGGCAAACAGCAGGCGGGCACGCTCGCCGCCCGACAGCTTGCCGGCGGCGGTCTGCGCCTTCTCGCGGGTCAGGCCGAAACTGCCGAGCCGGGTGCGCAGCTGCTCGATGGTCCATTTCGGCATCAGGTCGGCGAGATGCTCGACCGGCGTGCGGGTCTCGTCCAGCACCTCGTCCTGGTCCTGGGCGAAATAGCCGATGCGCAGCTTGCCGCTGCGCTGGATCTTGCCGGCCTGCGGCTTCAGCGTGCCGGCGAGGATCTTGGCCAGGGTCGACTTGCCGTTGCCGTTGGCACCCAGCATGGCGATGCGGTCTTCCATGTCGATGCGCAGGTCGAGATGGCGCAGGATCGGCTTCTCCGGCACATAGCCGGCGGTGAGATGGTCCAGCACGATCAGCGGCGGCGGCAGTTCCTCCGGATCGGGCAGGCGGAAGATCACGCTGGGGTCTTCGATGGCGGCCGTGATCGGCTGCATCTTGGCCAGCATCTTCAGCCGGCTCTGCGCCTGCCGTGCCTTCGACGCGCTGGCACGGAAGCGCGCGACGAAGTCTTCCATATGCTTGCGCTGTTCGGCCTGACGGGTGGCGAAAGCGGTCTGCTGCTCCATGCGCAGGCGGCGCTCGGTCTCGAAGCTGTCGTAATTGCCGCGATAGAGCACCAGCTTGGCGTTGTCGATATGCAGGATGTGCTCGATGGCGCTGTTGAGGAAATGCCGGTCATGGCTGATCAGCAAAAACGTGCGCGGATAGGTCTTGAGGTAGCCCTCCAGCCACAGCGAGGCCTCGAGGTCGAGATGGTTGGTCGGCTCATCCAACAACAGAAGATCAGGTTCAGCAAAAAGACAGCCGGCCAGCGCCACGCGCATGCGCCAGCCGCCCGAGAAGCTGCCGAGTGGCCGGTTCTGCATCGCCTCGTCGAAGCCTAAGCCCGCGAGGATCACGGCGGCGCGGGCCGGCGCGGTATGGGCGTCGATCTCGGCCAGCCGCATGTGCACGGCAGCGATGCGCTCGGCATCTTCCATGCTGGTCGCGTCTTCCAGTGCCTCGGCCTCGATCAGCAGCGCCTCGCGTTCGCTGTCGGCGGCCAGCACATAGGCGATCGGGCTCTGCTCGCCGTCCGGCGGTTCCTGCGGCAGCTTGGCAATCTTGCAGTCATTGGGCAGTTCGACGCCGCCGGTCTCGGTCTGCAGTTCGCCGCAGATGATCTTGAACAGGGTCGATTTTCCGGTGCCGTTGCGTCCCACCAGGCCGACCTTGTGGCCGGCCGGGATCGTCGCCGAGACATGGTCCAGCAGCACGCGACCGGCAATCCGGTAGGTCAGCTCACGAAAAGACAACATTATTAATAACTTAAGTCCAGGGGCCAGGGGAGGGCGGCCGGTGTTTGCAGGGGCCGGGACGGTTGCGGGTCCTCGGCGGAGCCTCTATATACCCGCCACCGATTTTTATCCAATGCCCAAAGGACTGCCCCCATGGCAATTGAACGCACCTTCTCGATCATCAAGCCGGATGCCACCCGCCGCAACCTGACCGGCGCGATCAATGCCAAGATCGAGGCCGCCGGCCTGCGCATCGTCGCCCAGAAGCGCATGCAGATGAGCCAGGCCCAGGCCGAGAGCTTTTACGGCGTGCACAAGGCGCGGCCCTTCTTCAAGGACCTGGTTGATTTCATGATCTCCGGCCCGGTGGTCGTGCAGGTGCTGGAAGGCGAGAACGCCATCGCCAAGTACCGCGACGTGATGGGCGCCACCAACCCGGCCAATGCGGCTGAGGGCACCATCCGCAAGGACTTCGCCGAGAGCATCGAGGCCAACTCGGTGCACGGCTCGGACGCCCCGGAGACCGCCGCCGTGGAAATCGCCTATTTCTTCGCCGGCACCGAAATCGTCGGCTAAGTCCTTCCGGACTTCGGAATGCAGAAGGCCCGGCAGCAATGCCGGGCTTTTTTCGTCTCTCGCTTGTCATGCCCGGACTTGATCCGGGCATCCCATTTAAATGGGACCCTCGGGTCAAGCCCGAGGGTGACGGTCAGGGAAGTGGTGAGAGTAGTGCGCTCTTCGCCAGTTCCGCATCACGCACCGTCACGGTATTGCCACTGACGGCCAGCCGCTCTTCCGCCAGCCAGCGCAGCGCCTGCGGATAGATCACATGTTCCTGCGCCAGCACGGCCGCCGCCACGTCGTCGGCCGTGGCGCCGTCCGGCACCGGCACGGCGGCCTGGGCGATGACGGGGCCGTCATCCATCTCGGGGACCACGAAATGCACGGTGCAGCCGGTGATCTTCGCGCCGGCCTCGACCACGCGGCGATGCACGTCGAGGCCCTTGAAGGCCGGCAGCAGCGAAGGATGGATGTTGATCATCCGGCCGCTCCAGCCCTGTACGAACTGGGGGGTCAGCAGGCGCATGAAGCCGGCGAGGCAGACGATGTCGATGCCACTGGCGTTCAGCAGGGCATCGAGTTCGGCATCGAAGGCCGCCCGGTCCTTGCCCTTGCTCTCGATCACGGCCGTGGCGATGCCCTTCGCCTGCGCCTCGGCCAGCCCTTCGGCATCGGCGCGATTGGAGAGCACCAGCGCGATGCGGGCGGGGTAATCCGGCGCACAGGCGGCATCGATCAGCGCGGCCATGTTGCTGCCGCGACCCGAGATCAGGATCGCGACCGCCTTGCGGCCGGCCCCGGAGTCCGTCACGGGATCAGGTCCAGGCGGTGTCGGTGTTGCGCATCGACACCATCGGCTCGGCGGCGGTGTCTTCCTGCGCCTCGATCATGCCGATGCGGAAGACCTGCTCGCCGGCAGCCTTCAGCTTGTGCTCGACGATGTCGACCTTGTCGGCCGAGACCACGGCGACCAGGCCGATGCCGCAGTTGAAGGCGCGCGCCATCTCGGCATCGTTGATCCTGCCGGCGGTCTTGAGCCAGCGGAACACCGGCGGCAGCGCCCAGCCGGTGGCGTCGACGATGGCGTCGGTGCCGTCGGGCAGCACGCGCGGGATGTTGTCGACCAGGCCGCCGCCGGTGATATGCGCCATCGCCTTGATCAGGCCGTCGCGCACCAGCGGCATGCAGCTCTTCACATAGATCCGCGTCGGCGCCATCAGCACCTCGGCGAGGCTGCGGCCCGCCACGAAAGGCGCCGGGCTCTCGAAGTCGAGGCCGGCGTCGGCGATCACCTTGCGCACCAGCGAGAAGCCGTTGGAATGCACGCCGGAGGAGGCGAGGCCGAGCAGCAGGTCGCCGCCCTTGACGCCCTGGGGCAGCAGGCGGCCGCGCTCGGCGGCGCCGACGGCGAAACCGGCAAGATCATAATCCTTGGCGGCATACATGCCCGGCATCTCGGCAGTCTCGCCGCCGATCAGGGCGCAGCCGGCCATCTCACAGCCCTTGGCGATGCCGGCGATGACGCTTTTCGCGGTCTCGACCTCCAGCTTGCCGGTGGCGAAATAGTCGAGGAAGAACAGCGGCTCGGCGCCCTGCACCAGGATGTCGTTGACCACCATGGCGACGAGGTCGATGCCGACGCCGTCATGGCGGCCGGTCTCGATGGCGATTTTCAGCTTGGTGCCGACCCCGTCGGTCGACGAGACGAGGATCGGATCGACGAAACCGGCGGCCTTGAGGTCGAACAGGGCACCGAAGCCACCGAGGGATGCATCGGCACCCTTGCGGCGGGTGGCGGCGGCAAGCGGCTTGATGGCATCGACCAGAGCCTCGCCGGCGTCGATGTCGACCCCGGCTGCCTTATAGAGCGGCGACGTGTTGATGATGGCCTCCACGATGGGCTATGGTGGATGCCGGCCAACATACTCATTCCCCTTATCTTTGCAATGCTCCATGGTCGCCCGCTAAGGGCCTGTATTCCCGCCTTTTTCGCCTTGCTCCTGGCGGTCGCGGCCCTGTGCCCGGCGCATGCCCAGACCTTGGCCCAGACCCTGGCCCAGACGCCAGGCCAGACTCCGCCGCCGGCGGACCCGTTTACCGTGGCCAAAGTGCCGGTGGATGCCAGCGCCGACAGCGCCGCCGCCGCCCGGCCGATTGCCATCGCCGAAGGCGAGCGCCGCGCCTTTACCCTGCTGCTGCGCCGCCTGACCCTGCCGGAGGATGCCGACCGGCTGCCGCGGGCCAGCGAGACCCTGCTGAACCAGATCATCTCCGGTTTCGAGATCGGCGACGAACGCACCTCGGCGACCCGCTACATCGCCACCATCACCGTGCAGTTCCGCGCCGATGCCGTGCGCCGCCTGCTGCAGGACAGCCGGCTGGTCTATTCCGAGACGCGCAGCCGGCCGATCCTGCTGGTGCCGGTCTGGCAGTCGCCGGACGGCAACCGGCTGTGGGAAGCCGACAATCCCTGGCGCGATGCCTGGCTGCGCCGGCCCGAGGCCGACGGCCTGGTGCCACTGTCGGTCGCCCCGGCCGACCCGAGCGGCACCGCGCCGCCGCTCGACCGCCTGCTCGGCAGTGCCGACCAGCTGCTCGCCTTTGCCCGCCAGCGCGGCTTCGACGATGTCGTGGTGGTGTCGGCCACCCTGCAGCAGCAGGACCCCGGCAATGTCCGCGTCGAGATCTATCCCTACCACGCCGGCACCGCCGATTTTCTCGACCGGCTCGATACCTACCAGTCGGTCGGCGGCACCCTGGAGGAGGCGCTGACCGGCGGCGCCATCGAGATCGCCCGCCGCATCGAGGCGCGCTGGAAGCGGCTGACCGTGGTCGACCTGCAGAAGCAGGGCCAGCTCAGCGCCGCGGCCAGCTTTGCCAGCCTGGCGGAATGGACCAAATTGCGCGGCACGCTGGGTGCCCTGCCGCTGATCCGCAAGGTCGAGGTGCTGCGGCTGTCGCATCGCGACGCCCAGGTGCTGATCGACTATTACGGCGAGCCCGGCCAGCTCTCGGTGGCACTTGCCCAGCGCGACGTCCAGCTTGACCAGCGCGACGGCTACTGGGTGCTGCAGGGGCGCAAACCGTGAGCCAGCGCCAGCAGTGGCTCGCCTGGGGCCTGATCCTGGCATTGTTCATCGTGCTGCTGGTACTGCTGCGCGGCATCCTGCTGCCCTTCGTGGTGGCGATGGCGGCGGCCTACCTGCTCGATCCGGTGGCCGACCGGCTGGAAGAACGCGGCCTGTCGCGCACCATGGCGACCCTGTGGATCGTCATTGTTTTCTTTGCCGTAATCGCCGCCGTGGTCGTGGTGCTGGTGCCGGTGATCGTGCACCAGCTCGACAGTTTCGTCGGCAACCTGCCGAAGTATCTTGCCACCCTGCGCGACTATGCGCTGCCATACCTGCAGCATATCGCGGGCCGTTTCGGCATCGATCTCGACAGCGGCCTGCAGACGGCGCTGAAGGGCAACTCCGAACAGGCCATGAAGGTGGTGAACGGCGTGCTGGCCGGCCTGTGGGGTGGCGGCGCGGCCCTGTTCAACACCCTGTCGCTGCTGGTGGTGACCCCGGTGGTCAGCTTCTACCTGCTGCGCGACTGGGATCGCATGATCGCCCATATCAACGACTACCTGCCGCTCGACCACGCCGAGACCGTGCGCGAACAGGCCCGCGAGGTCGATCGCGTGCTGGCCGGATTCGTGCGTGGCCAGATGCTGGTCTGCCTGATCCTCGCCACCTTCTACGGCCTCGGCCTGTCGCTGCTCGGCGTGCAGTTCGGCCTGTTCATCGGATTGATGGCCGGCGCCATCTCGTTCATCCCCTATGTCGGCAGTTCGCTCGGCTTCATCGTCTCGATCGGCGTGGCGCTGGCGCAGTTCTGGCCGGACTGGATCTGGGTGGCGGCGGTGGCGGCGCTGTTCGCGGTCGGACAGTTCCTCGAAGGCAATTTCATCGCGCCGAAGCTGGTCGGCGACCGGGTCGGCCTGCATCCGGTCTGGATCATGTTCGGCCTGTTCGCCGGCGGCGCGCTGTTCGGCTTTGTCGGCATCCTGCTGGCGGTGCCGGTCTTCGCGGTGATCGGCGTGCTGACCCGCTTTGCCCTGAACCGCTACCGCGACAGCCTGCTCTACCATGGCGGAAGGCCCCCCGGCGGCCGGCCATGACGAGGGGGCAGTTGAGTCTGGGCCTCGCGCTGCCGGTGTCCTGGTCGCGCGAGGACTTCCTCGTCGCCGCGGGCAACGAAGCCGCGCTCGGCTGGCTCGATCGCTGGCCTGACTGGCCGAACCAGGCGCTGGTACTGCATGGCGCGGCGGGCAGCGGCAAGACCCATCTGGCGCATATCTGGGCGGCGCGGAGCAATGCCCGCCTGATCGTCCCGGCTGACCTGACAAAAGACGCCGTGGACGGTCTGGCGCGGCAGCCGCTCGGTCTCGACGATGCTGACCGCGGCGCAGACCCCGTGGCCCTGTTCCATCTGGTCAACCTGATGCGCGAACGTGGCCACGGCCTGCTGCAGACCGGCAGCCTGCCGCCGGCGCAATGGTCGTATACGCTGCCCGACCTGATGTCGCGGCTGAAGGCGATGCCGGCCGCCGGCATCGCGCCGCCGGACGATGCCCTGCTGGCGGCGGTGCTGGTCAAGCTGTTCAGCGACCGGCAGCTCCATGTCGGCGAGGATGTCGTGCGTTATCTGGTGCCGCGCATCGAGCGCTCGTTCCATGCCGCGCGGCACTGGGTGGCAGCACTGGATGCCGCTGCCCTGTCGGAGGGGCGGGCGGTGACGGTGGCGCTGGCGCGCCGCCTGCTGGACGAAGCCGCCAGCTAATCGATTTTCTTGCCGTCGAGGTCCTGGGCGGTGCGGGCTGCGGCCTTTTCTTCCGCTTCGCGCTCGGCGCGGCTGCGGCCGAAACGGCTGTGGTTTTCCGCCGCCTTGACCTTGGCGCCCTTGCGGTCGCGCGCCTTGCGCTGCTTGCTGAAGCTGATTACCTCGCCCATGGCCGGATGCTAGCGCGCCCGGCGACGGAAGAAAAGCTCAGGCCTCGATCTGGCCCGGCGCGCTGAAGGCGTAACCACGGCCATAGATCATCTTGATCGGCGCCTCGATATGGGTGGTTTCCCGGATCTTGCGGCGCAGGCGGTTCACCACGGCATCGAGGTGGCGGTTGTCCCAGGTGGTCTGCGGCCGCGCCATCAGCCGGGTCAACGCATCGCGCGAGCAGGGCTGGCCGGCGTTTTCCAGCAGGGCGGCGACAAAGGCAAGCTCGGTTGCCGTCAGTTTGACCTCGCGGCGGTTCGGCGCCTGCAATTGCCAGGTGCTGCGGCTGAGCAGCCAGAGGTCGGGCTGCCGGCCGGCGGCAGGCTGCGGGTCCTGCAGGCGGCGCAGCAGGCTGTTCACCGTTGCCTCGATCTCGCGCAGGGTGCTGTGTTTGACGAGATAGATATCGGCGCCGCTGTCAAAGCCGCGCACGCGGTCGTCGGCCTCGCCGAGTGCCGTCAGCATGATGATGCCGCAATCCAGATTGCTGCGGATTTCGCGGGCAAGGTCGAAGCCGTTGCCGTCGGGCAGGCCGATGTCGAGGATGATGATGGCTGGTGGCTCGCTGCCCTTGAGGGCCGTGCGTAGCTCGCGGGCCGAACCGGCCCCCTCGGCGGCGAAGCCGCGCATGGCCAGGTAATCGACCAGGTCGGTGCGCAGCGACGGTTCGTCTTCGACGACAAGGATGCGGCTCATGCGGGGATTGCTTCGCTGATGGCCGGCGCCGGCCCGGGCAGCGGCAGGTATACGGTGGCAATGGTGCCGCCGGCCGGTCCCGGCTGCAGACTGAGCCGGCCGTGGTGATAATCCAGCAGCTGCCGGGCGTTGTGCAGCCCGAGACCGGTGCCGGTGGCTGGCTTGGTGTTCGAGGCGCGGAAGAAGCGCCGGCCGATCAACCCGGCCTCCGCCGGCGGGATGCCGATGCCGCGGTCGGTAACGCTGAGTAGAATGGCGTCCGGCGCGGCCTGCGCAACGATGTCGATTGCACTGTCTTCCGGCGAATACTTCACGGCGTTGTCGATCAGGTTGATCAGCACGGTGGCCAGCATGTCGAGGTCGCCCCAGTAATAGGGCAGGGACGCGTCGGCAGCGAAACGCAGGCGCGGCGCGGCATCCATGCCGTCGAAATGCCGGGCGACGATGTCGAACAGGGCCGGGATATCGATCCGTTCCGGCTGCAGCAGGGCGTCGCTGCGGCGCTCGGTGTTGAGGAAGCGGTCGGTCAGCTGCAGCAGGCGCTGCACGGCCTCCCGGATGCTGGCAAGTCGTCGGGTCACCGTGTCGGTTTTCTCGTCCAGCACCACGTCGATCATTTCGGCGGCGCGGTCGATGATGGCCAGCGGCGTACGGAATTCGTGGGTCACCATGCGCAACAGCTGGTGCTGTTCTTCATGCAGCGCCTTCTCGGCATCGAGGCTGGCGGTCAGCCGGTCCTGCAGGCGGCTGCGTTGGGCCACTTCGTCCGACAGCGCCTCGTTCTTGCGGCGCAGGTCGGCCGACAGCCGCACGCCGACCATCAGCAGCAGCGACAGGAACAGTCCGGTGATGAAAATGTTGAAGTAGAAGAAATACCAGGATTGCACGGCATTGGTCAGCAGCATCGCCTGATTGTCATAATGCAACAGGGCGACCACGGTCCGCGCATTCAGGGCGATCAGATCGGTGGCGAACAGGCCGAAGGTGAACCAGCGCAGCACGCTGGGCTGGCTGCGGTCACGGCCCACGCTGAGCATCATATAGCCGACCAGAACCGTGGCGATCGTGTCGCTGGCGATGATGCGGACGGCGATGTTCTCCGGCGCGATGGCGATGGCCGCCGGCCAGAACAGCACAGTGGTGGCGATGCAGGCGAGCATGAGGGGCGGATTGCCGCGCTGGCCGAGGAAACGGGCCAGGCCATGGGTGATCAGCACGGCGCCGATATGGATGCAGTAGTTGTAGGTGATGAGCAACGCCGGTGGCGAGACATAGCCGTGGAACGACTGCAGCAGCAGACCGCCAGCAAAGATGATGAAGCCGGCGGCGATGAACCTGAGCTCGTACAGATGGCGCTGCGTCGCCCAGACCAGCAGCCAGATCAGGCCCTGGAATGTCACGGTCACGGTCAGCAGCAGCAGCAGCGTCGGCAGGTCGAGCATGGCGGCCGGATTTTACCCGATCTGCCGTCAATGCCCAGCACGCCGGGCCGCGAGAATTGACAAGAATCCGGGCGCCACCGGTATCGGTGACGCCCGGATTCTCACAGCACGGCATCGGCCAGCAGGTAGAGGTCCAGCCCGATGATCAGGGCGGTCACCGCCGCCGCGGCAATGATCGTGGTGCGGCCGAGCGCCAGCCGGCCCATCAGCTCGCGGCGGGCGGCAATCGCCACCAGCGGCGCCAGGGCAAACGGCAGGGCCAGCGAGAGGACTACCTGGCTCAGCACCAGCAGCTGGTCGGGGCTCTGGCCGCCGCCGCGGGTCATCAGCGTGAAGCCGATGGCGACGGCAACCACCCGGGTGACGATGCCGCGCAACCAGGCCCGGCTCTCGCGGCCGCGGAAGCCGCGGGTCAGGATGCGGCCGGCCAGCACGCCGGTGATCGCCGAGGACTGGCCGGCGGCATAGAGCGCGATGGCGAAGACGGTGGCCATCACGCCGCCCAGCACCACCGCCATGGCAGCATGGGCGTCGTCGAGGCTGGCCACCGCGATGGTGCCGCCGGTCAGCGAGGCGGCAGCGACGATCAGGATCGCCGCGTTCACCAGCATGGCCAGACTCAACGACAGCACGGTATCGCCGGTTGCGGTGCGCAGGGCTTGGCGTTCGCGGCCAGCAGGCAGGTCGCGCAGCCGCTCGGCCAGCAGGCCGGAATGCAGATACAGGTTATGCGGCATGATGGTGGCACCCAGGATACCCAGCCCGATCAGCAGGGCGCCGGTATCATGGCCCAGCACATGACCGGCATTGGCGATGTCGCGCGCCATGATGCCGGCATCGGGCTTCGCCGCCACCAGCAGGGCGATGAAGGAGACGGCTACGATGGCGATCAGGCCGTTGACCAGCTTTTCCTGCAGGCCGGCATGACCCTTGGACAGCAGCATCACCGCCAGCGTGCCGGCGGCCGTGACCAGCAGGCCGGTTTCCAGCGACAGGCCGACCAGCAGGCGCAGCGCGATGGCGCCGCCGACCAGCTCGGCCAGGGCGGTGGCGAGGATCGCCGCTTCGCCGGCGGCCCAGGACAGCAGGGCCAGCGGGCGAGGCAGGATGCGGGCGGTCAGGGTGGCGAGATCCTCGCCGGTGGCGATGGTGACCCGCACCACCAGGGTCTGGATCGCCATGGCCAGCAGGCTCGAGACCACCACGACGGTCAGCAGGCTGTAGCCATAGGCGGTGCCGCCGGCAATGTCGGTGGCCCAGTTGCCGGGATCGATATAGCCGACGGCGACCAGCAGGCCGGGACCGACCAGCCGGCGCAGGGCAGCCTGCAGGCCCGGGCTCTGGCCGGGCTCGCCGCGGGACGCGATGGCAGTAATCAGGGCAGACATGGCGGCACCTCTCAGATGCGAATTATTATCAATATGACATCTGAGAGGATTGCGATCAAAACGATTATTTCTCTATGTGTGATCGGAATCACCGATATATCACGAGCAGGCAAATGCTCCTCATGCGCCCCGTCTGTTCCCGTTTTCGATGTTCTGAAGTTACGCATAGGTAACCAGACTCACTCGCCAAGTTGGGCCGGGACCACGAAGCTGGCCAGAAAGCCGCTTTCCGGGGTGATTTCGGCCCAGGTGGTCACCGGGAAGGTCAGCTCGGCCAGACCGGCGGTGGGAAACTTGCCGGTCAGGCGGGGCAGGGCATCGCCGGCGGCGCTGCCGGTCAGGCGCTGGGCGAATTCCTCCAGACCCGGATTATGGCCGATCAGCAGCAGCTCGCGGCAGCGCTTGGGCGCAGCACGGATGATGGCGAACAGCGCCGGCGGCTCGGCCAGATACAGCGAGGGCTCGAAGCGGACCCGCGGCCGGTCGCTGTCGTCCTCGGCCCCGGCAGTTACCGGCTGCAGGCGTTTTTCCAGCCGCTCCCAGGTCTGGCGGGTGCGGGTGGCGGGCGAGCACAGCACGAAGTCGGGATGGATGCCGCGCTCGGCCATATGGCGCGCCATATGGCGGCAGGCTTTCTTGCCGCGCGGGCTGAGCGGACGGGCAAAATCGTCCAGTCCCGGGTCGTCCCAGGCGGACTTGGCGTGTCGCAAAAGCCACAGGCGGAGCATGAGCTTATCCTTCTTTTCCGGACCGTCGGCCAAGTGTCGCCGCTTTGACACAAAGCATCGTTAGACCTATACCCGAAGGCGCCGGCCGGCGGGGAGGGTGGACCATGTTCCCGCGGACGGTTCGCCGGTAACGGCAGAGGCATCGGATATGCAGCAGGTAGCGGAAAATCTCCAGTCGGCCCCCACGGCGAAAACGGTCGCCAAGGCACAGCCGGCGATCACGCTGAGCCCCAAGGAGCGGTTCATCAACCGCGAACTGTCGTGGCTCGCCTTCAATCTGCGCGTCATGGAAGAGGCCAACAACACGCGCTATCCGCTGCTCGAACGCCTGCGCTTCCTGTCGATCTCGGCCAACAACCTCGACGAATTCTTCATGGTCCGCGTCGCCGGCCTCTACGGCCAGGTCAAGGCCGGCATCGAGGAGATCAGCCAGGACGGCCTGACCCCGGCCCAGCAGCTGGTGGTGATCAACGAGGCGGCCAGCGAGCTGATGATCAAGCAGCAGGCCTGCTGGAAGGCGCTCAGCATCGAACTCGGCGTGGCCGGTATCCATGTGCTGGAACCGGACCTGCTGAAGGCCGAAGAGTTGCGCTGGCTCGAGGATTATTTCCTCGAACAGGTCTTTCCGGTTCTGACGCCTCTGGCCATTGATCCCGCACATCCTTTCCCGTTTATCCCCAATCTGGGTTTCGCGATGGTGATGCAAATGCGTCGGATTCGTGACGGCCGCAGCCTGAATGCGCTGCTGCCGCTGCCCAGTCAGGTCGATCGCTTCGTGCGCCTGCCGGGCGACGGCATCCGTTTCCTGTCGCTGGAGAACCTGGTCGGCCTGTTCATCAACAAGCTGTTCCCGGGCTACGAGATTCTCGGCAAGGGCCAGTTCCGCATCACCCGCGACAGTGACATCGAGATCGAGGAAGAGGCCGAAGACCTGGTCCGCCTGTTCGAGACGGCGCTGAAGCGGCGCCGGCGCGGCAGCGTGATCCGTCTCAAGATCAACGCCGAGATGCCCGACGGCCTGCGCAAGTTTGTCTGCGAGGAGCTCGAGGTCATTCCGCAGGCGGTGATCGTGGTCGACGGCATCCTCGGCCTGGCCGATACCAAGCGGCTGATCATCGACGATCTGCCGGAGCTGAAATTCAATCCGTTCAGCCCGCGCTTCCCGGAACGCATCCGCGATTTCGGCGGTGACTGCTTCGCGGCGATCCGCCACAAGGATATCGTCGTCCATCACCCTTACGAAAGCTTCGACGTCGTGGTGCAGTTCCTGCGCCAGGCAGCCGCCGACAGCCAGGTGGTGGCGATCAAGCAGACTTTGTACCGCACATCCGACGACAGCCCGATCGTGCGCGCGCTGATCGAGGCGGCCGAGGCCGGCAAGTCGGTCACCGCGCTGGTCGAACTGAAGGCGCGTTTCGACGAGGCCGCCAATATCAAATGGGCGCGCGACCTGGAACGTGCCGGCGTGCAGGTGGTCTACGGCTTCATCGAGTTGAAAACCCACGCCAAGATTTCGCTGGTGGTGCGTCGCGAGGGCGGCCAGCTCAGCACCTATGTGCATTTCGGCACCGGTAACTATCATCCCTATACGGCGCGGGTTTACACCGATCTCAGTTTTTTCACCGACGATCCGGACCTCTGCCACGACGCCACCTACCTGTTCAACTTCCTGACCGGGTATGCGCCGCCGGAGAACCTGAAGAAGGTGGCGATCTCGCCCTATACCCTGCGACCGCGGCTGCTGGAGCTGATCAAGGAAGAAATCCGCCACGCCGAGGCCGGCCGGCCGGCGGCGATCTGGGCCAAGATGAACAGCGTAGTCGATCCGGTGGTGATCGATGCGCTGTACGAGGCCAGCTGCGCCGGAGTGCAGATCGATCTTGTGGTGCGCGGCATCTGCTGCCTGCGGCCCGGCGTGAAAGGCCTGTCGGAGAATATCCGCGTGCGCAGCCTGATCGGCCGCTTCCTCGAACATTCGCGTATCGTCTGCTTCGGTGCCGGCAAGGGACTGCCCTCGGCCGATGCCAAGCTGTTCATTTCCTCGGCCGACTGGATGCCGCGCAACTTCGACCGCCGCGTCGAGGTGCTGATCCCGATCGAGAACCCGACGGTGCACGAGCAGATTCTCGACCAGATCATGGTTGCCACCCTGAAGGACCAGGCGCAGAGCTGGTATCTCGGCCCCGACGACACCTATACGCGGGCATCGTCCGAAGCGGATGCCTTCAGTGCGCATACCTATTTCATGACCAACCCGAGCCTGTCCGGCCGCGGCAAGGCGCTCAAGAAACCGGAGGCGATTCCGCGCCTCCAGCTAAAACCCGCCAACGGCAAGGCGTGATCACGGATACCGGATGGCAGTAGCGCAATCGGCCCTCAAGAGCGTTGCCGCGCAGGCGTTGCTGCCGCTTGGCGTTATCGATATCGGGTCCAACTCGGTCCGTCTGGTGGTCTTTGACGAGCCGGCACGGCTGCCGACCGCAATGTTCAACGAAAAGGTGCTGTGCGGCATCGGCCGGGGCCTCAGCGAGACCGGCGCGCTGGATGGCGACGGCTCGCGGCAGGCGCTCGTCGCGATCCGCCGCTTCGTCACGCTGGCCCGCCGGATGGATGTGCGCAGCCTGCAGGTGGTCGCCACCGCCGCTGTGCGCGATGCCAGCAACGGTGCCGCCTTCGTGGCGCAGATCGAGCGCGATACCGGCGAGACGGTGCGCATCCTGACCGGCAACGAGGAGGCGACCTATTCGGCCTATGGCGTGCTCAGCGGCATCCCCGAGGCCTGTGGCGTGATGGGCGATCTCGGCGGCGGCAGCCTGGAGCTGGTGGCGGTCGACGGCCACAAGATCGGCGACAGCATCACCCTGCCGCTCGGACCGCTGCGCATTGCCAATCTCGGCTCCTACAGCGTGCTGAAGGCTTTCGTCGACGAGAAATTCGCCGAGGTCGGCTGGCTGAAGCAGTGGAAGGGCAAGGCGCTCTATGCCGTCGGCGGCTCGTGGCGCGCCATCGCCCGCGTCCATATGGCGCAGAAGCACAGCCCGCTGCACATCATCCACCAGTATACGCTGGCGCGCGGCGAGGCGAATGACTTCGCCCGCCTGATCTCCAAGCAGAGCAAGGAGTCGCTGGCCCGCGTCGAGGGCGTGCCGCGGCGCCGCCAGGATTCGCTGCCGCTGGCCGCCCTGGTGCTGCGCCGCCTGCTCAAGGCGCTGGAGCCGAAGGAGGTCATCTTCTCGGCCAACGGTCTGCGCGAAGGCATCGCCTATGCGATGCTGGACGAGCGGCAGCGCAGCGAAGACCCGATGCTGGCCAGTTGCATCCATATGGCGATGCGCGAGAGCCGCTTCGGCGAGCACGGCAAGGAGATCGACAGCTTCATCGCGCCGCTGTTCGAGCGCGACAGCCCGGGGCAGCAGCGCCTGCGACTGGCGGCCAGCATCCTGTTCGACGTCTCCTGGCGCGTGCATCCGGATTATCGCGGCGAGCAGTCGCTCGGCCTGATCCTGCATGCGCCGTTCGGCAATATCACCCAGAGCGAGCGGGCCACACTGGCGCTGGCCATGTTCGCCCGCTACGCCGGTACGGTCAGCGATCCGGCCGCGGCCCCGGCCTGGCAGCTGCTGAATGCCGGCGAGATCGACTATGCCCTGCGGATCGGGCTGGCGATCCGGCTGGCCCATACACTGTCGGGTGGCGTGCCGGGGATTCTCAATGAGTGCCGGCTGAAGCCGAACGGCAATGGCATCCTGCTGGAAATCCCCGCGCAGCATGCAGCCCTCGATGGCGAAGCCGTGCAGCGCCGCATGGAGGCGATGGCCAAGGCGATGAACCGCACCGGCGAGGTGCGGATCGTCAAGGGAAAGTAGGCAGCTTCAGGCCTTCAGTTCGACCAGCTTGATCTTGCTGCCGTTGGCGGCAAGCGCCAGTTCGCCATGCTTCAGGCGCAGGGCGTCGTTGCCGAACAGCTCGCGGCGCCAGCCTTCCATGGCCGGCACCTCGGCCTTGTCGTCGGCAGCGATGCGGTCGAGGTCGGCGGAGCTGGCCACCAGCTTCTGGGCGACGTCATGCTCGTCGCATTTCATCTTGAGCAGCACTTTCAGCAGCTCGACCAGCGGCCCGATGCCGCGCGGCAGTTCCGGCTCGCGTTCAACCACCGGCCAGCCGTCCTTCGGGCCGGCCAGCTTGGCGGCGATCGCGGCCAGCAGGCCGGCGCCCATCTTGCCCTCGGCAAAGCCCTTGGACAGGCCGCGCATGCGTTCGAGGTCCTCGGCCGCCTTCGGCGGATGGGCGGCGATCTCCATCAGGGTCTCGTCGCGGATGATGCGCTGGCGCGGAATGTCGCGGTTGCGCGCCTCGACCTCGCGCCAGGCGGCGGCGGCCTGGAGCACGGCGAGGTATTCCGGCTTGGTGGTGCGCGGCTTCAGCCGTTTCCAGGCATTCTCCGGCGGCAGCTCGTAAGTGGCCGGATCGGCCAGGATTGCCATCTCGGCGTCCAGCCAGTGGGCGCGGCCGGATTTCTCCAGCCGGGCGGCCAGCTTCTCGTAGGCCTTGCGCAGATGCGTCACGTCCGACAGGGCGTAGGTGACCTGCTTTTCGCTCAACGGCCGGCGCGCCCAGTCGGTGAAGCGCGACGATTTGTCGATCTGCGCCCCGGCCAGCTTGGCGGCCAGCTGCTCGTAGGAGACCTGGTCGCCGAAGCCGCAGACCATGGCGGCGACCTGGGTGTCGAACAGCGGGGCGGGCACTTCGCCCATCAGCTTGGTGAAGATTTCGAGGTCCTGGCGGGCGGCGTGGAAGACCTTGAGTACCGACCGGTTGCGCAGCAGGGTGAACAGCGGCTCCATCGACAGGCCGTCGGCCAGCGGGTCGATCACCCGGGCCTCGTCCGGGCCGGCGATCTGGATCAGGCAGACCTTGGGCCAGTAGGTGGTTTCCCGCATGAACTCCGTATCGACGGTGACATAGGGGACCGCGGCGAGGCTCTCGCAGAAACGGCTCAGCGCGTCGGTGGTGGTAATCGGGGTCGGGTCAGCATTCATGTCTGGCCTGATAGCATGCTCCGGGGCGCGGCCCAATGGCCGGACAGGTGCGGCGGCGCCGATTTTGCCCTAGGATCGGCCTTGACTTTCCGGCCCCGACAGGGCCTTTTCCCCCTGTATTTTCACGGTTTTCCTGCGGATTCCCGCGCTCCCGTCTGCTGAAGGTTGCCATGTCCCGTTACCGCACCCATACCTGTGGTCAACTGCGCCCCGAACAGGTCGGCGCCGAGGTCAAGCTGGCCGGCTGGGTCCATCGCAAGCGGGATCACGGCAATCTGCTGTTCATCGACCTGCGCGATCATTACGGCGTCACCCAGTGCGTCACCCAGACCGGGTCGGATGCCTTCGCCGCCATGGAGGCTTTGCGCTCGGAATATGTGGTCAGCGTCACCGGCAAGGTGGTCGCCCGCACCGCCGAGACCCTGAACCCGAACCTGCCGACCGGCGGTGTCGAGGTGGTGGTCTCCTCGATCGAGGTGCTGGGCGAGGCGCAGGACCTGCCGATGCCGGTGTTCGGCGAGCAGGAATACCCGGAAGACATCCGCCTGAAATACCGCTTCCTCGACCTGCGGCGCGAGCGCCTGCACAACAACATCATCCTGCGCAGCAAGGTGATCTCGTCGATCCGCCGCCGCATGACCGACCAGGGCTTCATGGAGTTCCAGACCCCGATCCTGACGGCCTCGTCGCCGGAAGGCGCGCGCGACTTCCTGGTGCCGAGCCGTATCCATCCCGGCAAGTTCTATGCCCTGCCGCAGGCGCCGCAGCAGTTCAAGCAGCTGATCATGGTGTCGGGCTTCGACCGCTATTTCCAGATCGCGCCCTGTTTCCGCGACGAGGATGCCCGCAAGGACCGCAGCCCGGGCGAGTTCTACCAGCTCGATGTCGAGATGAGCTTCGTCGAGCAGGATGACGTGTTCAACGCGGTCGGCCCGGTGATCCACGGCGTGTTCGAGGAATTCGCCAACGGGCGCGACTGCGGCCCGGTCGATTTCCCGCGCATTCCCTATCGCGAGGCGATGCTGAAATACGGCTCCGACAAGCCGGACCTGCGCAACCCGATCATCCTCGCGGACGTGACCGAGGTGTTCCGCGGCTCCGGCTTCGGCGTGTTTGCCCGCAATATCGAGAACGGTGCCGTGGTGCGCGGCATTCCGGCCCCGGGTGCCGCCGGCCGGCCGCGCAGCTTTTTCGACAAGACCAACGATTGGGCGCGCCAGGAAGGCGCTGCCGGGCTTGGCTACATCATCTTCGACAACGGCGAGGCCAAGGGCCCGATCGCCAAGTTCCTCGATGCCGACCGCGTCGCACTGCTGAAGACACTCGCCAACCTGCAGGACGGCGACGCGATCTTCTTTGCCTGCGACAAGGAGCTGCCGGCGGCCAAGCTGGCCGGCCAGGCCCGCATCCGCATCGGCGACGAACTCGACATCTGCGAGAAGAACGTCTTCAAGTTCTGCTGGATCGTCGATTTCCCGATGTTCGAATACAACGAAGACGACAAGAAGGTCGATTTCAGCCACAACCCCTTCTCGATGCCACAGGGCGGGCTCGACGCGCTGAACACCCAGGACCCGCTGACCATCAACGCCTTCCAGTACGACATCGTCTGCAACGGCGTCGAACTGTCGTCGGGCGCGATCCGCAATCACAAGCCGGAGATCATGTACAAGGCCTTCGAGATCGCCGGCTACGGCCCCGATGTGGTCGAGGGCAAGTTCGGCGGCATGCTGAATGCGTTCAAATACGGCGCCCCGCCCCATGGCGGCATCGCGCCGGGCATCGACCGCATCGTCATGCTGCTGGCCGACGAGCCGAACATCCGCGAGATCGTGCTGTTCCCGATGAACCAGCAGGCGCAGGATCTGATGATGCAGGCGCCGAGCGAAGTGACCCTGAAGCAGCTCCGCGAGCTGCATATCCGTGTCGTCGCGCCCGACACTGATAAAAAATCCTGATCATGTGAAGGCGGGGCGGCCATGCTCGAACAGCTCGATTATGTCCGCTTCGCCGTCACGCTGTTCTCGATTCTCGATCCCTTCGCGGCGATCCCCTTATTCCTGCTGCTGACCGACGGCCGCTCGGCGCGCTACCGCTCGGGCACGGCGCGCACGGCGGCCCTGGCCGCTTTCGCCATCCTGGTGATCGCCGGATTTTCCGGCGACCTGATCCTGCGCCTGCTCGGCACCAGCCTGCCGGCCTTCCAGGTCGGCGGCGGCATCGTGCTGTTCATGATGTCGCTCAGCATGATCAACGCCAAACTCAGCCCGCAGCAGCATACGCCGGAAGAGGGCGCCGAGGCCGGCGACCGCGATGCCGTCGGCGTGGTGCCGCTGGCGATGCCCTTGCTGGTCGGCCCCGGTTCGATCTCGGCTACCGTCATCCACATGCAGAAAGGGCATGGCTGGGTCCATGATGCCCTCAGCGTGGGCGTTCTGGCTGTGATCTGCCTGGCGGTATGGATTATCCTGAAAGCGGCGGTGCCGATCGGCCAGCGGCTCGGCCAGACCGGCCTGAACATCCTGAACCGCATTTTCGGCTTGCTGCTGGCCGCCGTAGCGGTTCAAATCTTCGCCAACGGGTTGCGGGGGCTGTTTCCCGGCCTCGGCTGATCTCCTGCCGCCCGCAAATCACAAGAAGAAGATTGCCTCGCCATGCTGGACAAAGACGCGCAAGCCTTCCTCGAAACCGTCCGCCAGGCCGGCCGCCCCGACTTCTCGACCATGTCGCCCGCGGAAGCGCGCAAGCTCTACAAGCAGACCCGCGCCGCGGTGACGCCGGAGGCGCCGGAGATGTCGGAGATCGACAACCTCGCCGCGCCCGGTCCGGCCGGGCCGATCCCGCTGCGCTATTACCGGCCGGCCGGTGCGGCGAAGAAGGATGCGCTGCCGGTGCTGGTGTTTTTCCATGGCGGCGGCTGGGTGATCGGCGACCTCGATACCCATGATGTGGTCTGCCGCCTGCTGGCCAACGAGGGCCGCTGCGCCGTCGTCTCGGTGGATTACCGCATGGGCCCGGAGGCGAAATTCCCCGCCGCGGTCGACGACGCGCTGGCCGCCGTCGAATGGGTGGCGAGCGAGGCCAAGGCCTTGCGCATCGACCCGGCGCGGCTCGCGGTCGGCGGCGACAGCGCCGGTGGCAATCTCGCCGCCGTGGTCAGTCTGCTGGCGCGCGATGCGAAGAACACGCCGAAGATCGCCTATCAGTTGCTGATCTATCCGGCCACCGACATGCATATGGGCACCGCGTCGCATGACAGCTTCGGCGAGGGCCATCTCTTGACCCGCGCGGCGATGGACTGGTTCCAGGCGCAGTATCTGACCGGACCGAAGGACCGCGACGACTGGCGCGCCTCGCCGCTGCTGGCGAAAAACCTGAAAGGCCTGCCGCCGGCCTATGTGCTGGTCGGCGGCCATGACCCTTTGCGTGACGAGGGCGAGGCCTATGCCATGGCGATGAAGAAGGCCGGCGTGCCGGTGGTGTTCCGCGAATTCGCCGGCCAGGTGCACGGCTTCGTGCTGCTCGGCCGCGCCATCCCGCAGGCCGGCCAGGCCATCGCCGAAATGGGCACCGCGCTGAAGCTCGCCTTCGGGCAGGGCTAACCCCCCAAACTCACTCCGATCAGCCTGCCGATGCCGTAGGTGATCGCCGCCGAGCCGAGCCCTATCGCCATCTGGCGCGCGCCCGAGAACAGCAGGCCGCGGCCGGTGAACAGGCTGGTGCCGGCGCCGATGGCAAACAGCGCAAAGGCGCTGGCGACGATGCCGGCCAGCACCGCCTGCTCGCCATCGAGCGCGATGAAGCCGAGCAGCGGGAAGACCGCGCCGATGGCGAACAGGGCAAAGGACGTGCCGGCGGCGGTCCAGGCCGAACCGCCGAGTTCCTCGGGGTCGATGCCGAGTTCCTCGCGCACCAGGGTATCCAGCGCGGTCTGCTTGTTGTCCATCATCTTGGCGGCGAGCGCCTGCGCTTCCGCCTCCGGCAGGCCCTTGGCCTGATAGATCAGGGCGATCTCCTCGACCTCCTCGTCGGGCGCCTGTTCCAGTTCCATCGCCTCGGTCTGGATCTGGCCCTGATAGAGCTCGCGCGCCGAATTGACCGACAGCCATTCGCCCATCGCCATCGAGCAGGCACCGGCGACCAGGCCCGCGATGCCGGTAACCAGCAGGGTGCGGCTGTCGATGGTGGCGCCGGCAACGCCGGCGACCAGCGAGAGATTGGAGACCAGCCCGTCATTGGCGCCGAGCACGGCTGCGCGCAGCGCATTGCCGCCGCTGCGGTGCCGGCCTTCCAGCCGCGCCAGCGCCGCACCGGGCAGGCCGTTCGGCACGCCTTGCGCGATCACCTGCAGGATGCGGGCATGGGAGCGTTCGTCCTGCGGCAGGCCGCCGGCGACAGCTTCGCTCTGGGTGTCGTATTTGCTGCTGTCGGCGCGCTCGAGCCCGCCGATCACCGGCAGCACGAAAGCGGGCCCGAAGCGGCGGGCGAGATAGCTGAGCGCCCGGGTGCGCCAGCCCGGCGGCGGGTTGCGGATGGTCTTGCCGAGCGCCTCGAGCTGCTTGCGCCAGACCTCGGCATGGGCCTCCTCGATGGCGGCGAGCCGGGCATAGACCTTGGCGAGATCGGGATTGGGTTCGGCCTCGGCGAGCGCATGGTAGAGGCGGGCGCCATCGACCTCGTCCCGGAAGTTGGCGCGATAGCGGGCTTCGTTGGCAGGCTCAGTATTGGCGGGCTCTGTCACGCGGTCACTCCATGGCAGGTTTGCCGAGAACGAGGACCCATAGCACACGGCGCGGGTCGCCGGTATCGCGGCGCACGTCGGCGCCGAGCGCCTCGACCGCGGCGCTCAGCAGGTTGCGGCGATGGCCCGCGCTGTCCATCCACAGGCCGACCACCGCGGCGGCGTCGCAGGCGCAGAGCGCCAGATTCTCGGCACCGGCGCGATAGGGATAGTTCGCCAGCCGCAGCCGCCGGGCGAGGTCGCTGCCGTCGCAGCCGGTGTGGCTGAGCTGGCCGCAGGTCTGCAGGTCGGCGGCCTGGCGGGCGGCTGCGGTTGCCAGCCGCATGTCCCAGTAGAGCGCCGGCAGGCCGGCCGCGGCCCGCGCCGTATTCACGGCGGCCAGGATGGCCTGCGGCCCGGCAATGGCCTGCGGTGCAGTGATGTGCTGTGGCCCAGTAACGGCCTGCGGCGGTGTGTCGCGGCCGGCTGCGGCGGCGCCCCCGGGTATTCCGGCAAAAGCCAGCAGGAACAGGCAGATAATCGGCGAGGACCACCGTCGGGAGGCATGTCGGATCAGCATAAGAGGGTTACCGGAATGATACATGTGCGGTCTGTCAGCCGCCTGTAAGGTCCGCGGCATACCGTGACGCCGTGCCAGAAGGCATATCATACAGGAGCAGAAAGATGTCTATCAGCTCGATCACTTCGGGTTCGGCCGCCGCCCTTGCCTCCCTCCAGTCGGCCAAGCCGGCCGGCGGGGACAACGATGGCGACAACGACAACGACGCCACCGAGTCCGCCTCGGTCAAGGCCAGCGAAGCCAAGGGCCCGCTGCCCGTCGGCGGCAGTGTCGGCCATTCGGTCGATATCTCGGCCTGAGCGGCGATCCCCCACGATACGACTGCTGCAGGGATTCCCCCAATCCCGCCCAGCAGCCGGCACATCGAACCCCGACCTCCTTGCGGAGGCCGGGGTTTTTGCTTATCGGCGGCCTGATGTGCGTCAGGACAGGAAGTTCACCAGGCTGAAGCCGCCGCCGGCACTGCCGCCGCCGAGCAGACTGAGGAAATAGCTGGTGTTCTGCGCGCGGATCAGCTGCTGCGTCATGTACTGGCTGTAGGCGCCGCCGGTGTTGTAGGGATTGCTGCTGGTATTGCTGTTGCTGCTGTTTGACGTGCTGTCGGTGCTGCTGCTGCTGTCGGCGGGCACCGAGCCGGCTGGCAGGTATTGCTTCAGTTCGGCATAGGCGGCGCGGCGCTCGTTGGTGGTGTAGCTCTTGGTCTCGTCGTAGACGACGGCATTCAGTTCCTCGCGGGTCAGGCCGGCGAAGGGATTGGTCTTGTCCAGCCCGTTGACGAAGCGGGTGGCGGAGCGTTCGCGGGCGACCTGCTGGTCGGTGGCACCGGCAATGGTCTCGCTGTTGTTCTTCAACTGCTCGTCGAGGTTCGGCGTTTTGGCGAGATCGGTCAGTACCGCCTTTTCCAGCGTGTCGCGCTGACGCAATGCGGCGCGCCGCTCGTTGACGGTATAGTCGCCGGTGTCGTTGTCGATGATGGCGGTCAGCTCGTCGCGGGTCTTGCCGTCGAACGGGTTCTTCGCCTTGGCCACGCCGTTGACGAAGTCGGTCGCCGCCTTGGCCGAGGCCAGCCGGTCCTTGGTGCCGGACTTCGGCACCTCGGCATCGTTCACCTTCTTGTCGAAATCGGTTTTCGGCGTCAGCTCGTCGGTGATCCGCGCATTGTCCTGGCGGGCGAATTCGCTGTAGGCGGCGCGGCGTTCGTTCACCGTGTATTTGCCGTCCTTGTCGACGATCACCGCCGCCAGCTCGGCCGGCGTCTTGCCGGTGAAGGGATTGGCGGCCTTGCCGTGGATGAAATCGGTCGCCTGCTGTGCCGCGGCCTTGCGGCTGGCGTCGGCTGTGGCGTCGCCGGTCAGCGGCGGCAGCGCCGTGTCGGCCTGGCCGGCTTCCTTCGCGCTGTCGAGGAAGATGGCGGAGAGGACCTGCTTCATCTTCTCGGTGATCTGGGCTTCCAGGTCCGGGGTATTGGCCGCTGCGGCCTGCTGGGCCAGAAGCTGCAGCGCGGCAGGGGAGAGGGTCACCTCGACGCCGACATCCTGGCGCAGGTCGGTGGCCGCCATGACGTCTGTCGGCTTATTGGTGCCGCTGCCCGTGTTGCCGGTGTCGGAAGAGGCGGGTTTGACGGTGCCGGGATAGATCGTGCTGCTGTAGGCATAGGCGGTGCTGACGGTCATGGCGGGCCTCTTGCTGATCCGCCTACGGACTTGCAAGCGCGGGGCCACCGCGGCCGGTTTGTAACCGTATGTATTTATTAAAATATTATCGCTGTGTGACGGGCAGTTTCTGCCCGCCGGGCATAATTTGCCGGCCCGGACATAAATCGCCCCGGTCCCCCTTCTGGGTGACCGGGGCTTCTCCTGGAGGAGAGAACTGGTCGGGCGTCAGCTGCAGCCGCCTAGCTGCAGCCGCCTAGCTGCAGCCGCCTAGCTGCAGCCGGTCGTGCTGCCGCAGCTGTCGCATTTCAGGCAGGTGCCGTTGCGCACCAGGGTGAAGTTGCCGCATTCCGGGCAGGCGTCACCCTCGTAGCCCTTCATGCGGGCCTCGGCGATGCGCTCCATGGTGCGGTTGCCGCCCGCGGCACCGAGCGGCGCCGTGATCTCGACGTGGGTGTCGGCCGTGACATGCATGACGGGGCCATCGGTGCCGGTGGCCTGCAGTCCGGCGGTCGCCGCGCGGTCCTGGCCGCCCTTCAGCACATAGAGGTTGGAGCGGATATAGCCGTTCGACGCCACCTTGATGATCTCGTTCTCGACCTGCACTTTCGCTGCCGCCGGGATCTCCTTGGCGCCGAGCGCATCGTGGCGCAGGTCGTCGGGTTGCACATGGGCCAGGTCGGTGCGGCCGAGATAGCTGACGGCGAGTTCGCGGAACACATAGTCGAGGATCGAGGTCGACATCTTGATGACGTCGTTGCCTTCCACGAGCCCTGAGGGCTCGAAGCGGGTGAAGGTGAAGGCATCGACGAATTCTTCCAGCGGCACGCCGTATTGCAGGCCGATGGAGATGGCGATGGCGAAGTTGTTCATCAGGCTGCGGAAGGCGGCGCCTTCCTTGTGCATGTCGATGAAGATCTCGCCGAGCTTGCCTTCGTCGTATTCGCCGGTGCGCAGATACACTTTATGCCCGCCGACGATGGCCTTCTGGGTATAGCCCTTGCGGCGCAGCGGCAGCTTGTGCCGGCCGGCGATATGCTTCTCGACGATGCGCTCGGCGATGATCTGGGCGCGCTGGCCGGCCGGCGCCGCGGCAACCTGCTCGGCGATGGTCTCGGCTACGGCATCCTCGGCGGTATCGTCTTCCAGCATCTGGGCCTGCAGCGGCTGGCTGAGCTTGGAGCCGTCGCGATACAGCGCGATCGCCTTGCAGCCGAGCTTCCAGGACAGCATGTAAGCCTGCTTGCAATCCTCGACCGAGGCGACATTCGGCATGTTGATGGTCTTGGAAATCGCGCCGGTGATGAAAGGCTGGGCCGCCGCCATCATGCGGATATGGCTTTCCGCCGACAGGAAGCGGGTGCCCTCCTTGCCGCAGGGATTGGCGCAGTCGAACACCGGCAGATGCATGTCGCGCAGGCCGGGCGCGCCTTCCAGCGTCATGGCGCCGCAGCAGTAGAGGTTGGCGGCGGCGATCTCGGCCGCCGTGAAGCCGAGCGCGGTCAGCAGGTCAAAGGCCGGATCGCTCGCCTGCGCGTCGGTGAAGCCGAGTGCGCGGCAGGCCTCGATGCCGAGCGTCCAGCGGTTCAGCACGAACTTGATGTCGAAGGCGCCACGCAGGCCCTGCTCGACCTTGGCGAGATCGGCCTCGGTCAGGCCCTTCGCCTTCAGCATGTCGTGGTTGATGCCCGGCGCGCCCTTCAGGGTGCCGTGGCCGACGGCATAGTCGATGATCGCGGTGATCTGCTGTTCATTGTAGCCCAGCGTGCGCAGCGCCAGCGGCACCGTGCGGTTGATGATCTTGAAATAGCCGCCGCCGGCCAGCTTCTTGAACTTCACCAGGGCGAAATCCGGCTCGATGCCGGTGGTGTCGCAGTCCATCACCAGGCCGATGGTGCCGGTCGGCGCGATCACGCTGACCTGGGCATTGCGGAAGCCATGGGCGGTGCCGAGCTCCAGCGCCTGGTCCCAGGCCTGTTCGGCGGCGGCGACCAGGGCGGCGTCGCTGCTGCTGGCATGGTCGAGCGGCACTGGCGGGGTGGTGACGCCCTCATAGCCGAAATGGTCGCCCTGGGCAGCGCGGCGATGGTTGCGGATCACCCGCAGCATGCTGTCGGCATTGCCGGCATAGCCGGGGAAGGGGCCGAGCTCGCCGGCCATCTCGGCCGAGGTGGCATAGGACACGCCGGTCATCAGCGCGGTGATGCCGCCGCACAGCGCACGGCCGGCGTCGCTGTCGTAGGAATAGCCACAGGACATCAGCAGGGCGCCGAGATTGGCATAGCCGAGGCCGAGCGTGCGGAACTTGTAGGACAGTTCGGCGATTTCCCTGCTCGGGAACTGCGCCATCAGCACGCTGATTTCCAGCGTCACCGTCCACAGCCGCACCGCATGGCGGAAGCCCTCGACATCGAACTTTCCGTCAGCTTGACGGAAGCACATCAGGTTCAGCGAGGCGAGGTTGCAGGCCGTGTCGTCGAGGAACATGTATTCCGAGCACGGGTTCGACGCATTGATGCGGCCATCGGCCGGGCAGGTATGCCAGTCGTTGATGCTGGTATCGAACTGGATGCCCGGATCGGCCGAGGCCCAGGCGGCATGGCCGACGCGTTCCCACAGGTCGCGCGCCTTCACCGTCTTGGCGACCTTGCCGTCGACGCGGCGGGTCAGGGTCCAGTCGCCATCAAGCTCGACGGCACGCAGGAAGGTGTCGGAGACGCGCACCGAGTTATTGGAATTCTGGCCCGAGACCGAGAGATAGGCATCCGAATCCCAGTCGGTGTCATAGGTCGGGAAATCGATCTCGGTATAGCCCTGCTTGGCGAACTGGATGACGCGCTGGATATAGTTCTCCGGCAGCATCGCCTTGCGGGCGGCAACGATCTCGCGGCGCAGTTTTACGTTCTGCTTCGGATCGAAGCCGGCCTCGCCGGTGCCGGTCTCGCAGGCCTGCATGATCCGGTTGAGATGCAGGTTGGCGAGCTTGGAGCCGGCGACGAGGGCTGCGACCTTCTGTTCCTCGATCACCTTCCAGTCGATGAACTGTTCGATATCCGGATGATCGATGTCGCAGATCACCATCTTGGCGGCGCGGCGCGTGGTGCCGCCCGACTTGATGGCGCCGGCGGCGCGGTCGCCGATCTTCAGGAAGCTCATCAGGCCCGACGACTTGCCGCCACCCGACAGCCGCTCGTTCTCGCCGCGCAGCTTCGAGAAATTGCTGCCGGTGCCCGAACCGTATTTGAACAGGCGCGCCTCGCGCACCCACAGGTCCATGATGCCGCCCTCGTTGACGAGGTCGTCCTGCACCGACTGGATGAAGCAGGCATGCGGCTGCGGATGCTCGTAGGCCGAGGCCGACTTGGTCAGTTCGCCGGTCTTGAAATCGACGTAGTAATGGCCCTGGGCCGGGCCGTCGATGCCATAGGCCCAGTGCAGGCCGGTGTTGAACCATTGCGGCGAGTTCGGCGCCGCGATCTGCGCCGCCAGCATGAAGCGCATCTCGTCGAAATAGGCGCTGGCATCTGCTTCGCTGTCGAAATAGCCGCCCTTCCAGCCCCAGTAGGCCCAGGTGCCGGCCAGCCGGTCGAACACCTCGCGGCCGCTCATTTCCTGGGTGGTGCGATCCTTCTGGGGCAGAGCAGAGAGAGCGTCCGTGTCGGCCTCGCGGCGCCACAGGAAGTCGGGGACGTCCTCCTCGGGCACCGGGCGCAGCGCGACCGGCACGCCGGCGCGACGGAAATACTTCTGCGCCAGCACGTCGGCGGCCACCTGCGACCACTGGGCCGGCACCTCCAGCTGGTCGAGCCGGAACACCGTGCTGCCATCCGGGTTGCGGATTTCACTGGTCGTGGTCTTCCATTCCAGACCTGCGTAAGCGTCGTCGCCTGCCACCGTGAAGTGCCGCTGGATACGCATGATCTGAATCTCCCGCCCGAACCTAAAGAAATCAATATGTTGTGTTCTGGATGGTACGCCAATCTTCGGGCAAAATCCCCAATATCTGGTTACCAGCAGGCCGCAACGAGGACTAAATCTAGGTGAGGGGGAGAAGTAGGGTCAACCGCACAAACCCTGTATATGGTAGATTTCTGATTTGACAGGGTTTTGCCATATTCAGCCTGTCTGATGACTCGTTGAGTTTGTGAGGATTCGCGGATGCGTCGCGCCTTTGTTCTTTTCTGCCTGTTTTTCCTCGCTCTGGCCGCCCTGCCGGCCGGGGCTCAGACGGGGGCCCGGACCGGGGCGAAATCCGCCGCCGGCGGTGTCGCCACCCGGGCCGCGGCCGAGCGGCTGATGACCACGATCGGCCTCGAAAAACGGGTCGATACCGTGGTGCAGCTCTACCTGAACTTCCTGCCGGCCGACACGCCGGAGCAGAAGGCCCGCGCCGCCACCCTGCGCGAGCGGGCGCCGACCGCAGGCCCGCGCTTCCGGTCTGCCGTGGTGAATGCCGCGTCGACCAGCTACACCAAGCCCGAGCTCGATGCGCTGGACACCTATTTCGCCAGCGGCGAGGGCCAGCGCGTGCTGACCACCGCGATCACCCGGGCGGTGCTGGGACTCGGCAGCCGGGGCCAGGTGAAGGGCAGCGACATCCTGCGGCCCGAGGATCTGCCCCGGGACAACCCGGCCCTGCAGGCGGCGGCGGCGAAATACCCGGCTTTTGAAAGCACGGCAAAACTGGAGCTGGCGCGTGAATTCGCCCAGGAAATCGCCCTGATCACGGCACGCTGAGGCCGGCGATGAACCAGCAGCCTCCGGATCTGCCTGCCATGGAGCGTCTGCACCAGCAGATCGGCTTCATCCTCGAGATCGACAAGCTGAAGCTGATCATCCGACGCACCCTGCTGATCGACCAGTCGCGGCGCGAGAACGACGCCGAGCATTCCTGGCATCTGGCGATGATGGCGCTGGTGCTGGCCGAATATGCCGAACCCGGCGTCGATATCGGCCGGGTGATCCATATGCTGCTGCTGCACGACCTGGTCGAGATCGATGCCGGCGACGCGTTTTTCTATGACGCGGCGGCCGAGGCCGATAAGGCGGCCCGCGAGCAGCAGGCGGCCGAGCGGCTGTTCGGCCTGCTGCCCGACGGGCAGGGCGAGGGGCTCCGCGCCCTGTGGGAGGAATTCGAGGCCCGCGAGACGGCAGATGCGAGATTCGCCCGGGCGCTCGACCGGGTGCAGCCCATGCTGCACAACTTCCACACCGAGGGCGGCACCTGGAAGGAATACGGCGTCACCCTCGACCAGGTGCGCAGTCGCCGGGCGCTGATCGCCGATGCCTCACCGCAGTTGTGGGCTTATGTCGACGGCCTGCTGGTCGAGGCGGTCCGGCGCGGCTTTCTGGCTGAAAAAAGATGAGATTTCCGAATATGATGGCTGCGGCCGCGGGCGCCGGACGGGCGGGGCGGGACTTGCCTGCCGGGGGCCGGAATGCCATAGTCCGCCCGGTTTTCAGCCCGGATTCCCGGTCGAGGTAGGCAACCCATGAGTCTTATCGGCACCAAGCTGTTCACCTGGTGGAAAGGCGAAGCGGTCGGCAAGGACCAGTTCGGCAACCGCTATTTCCGCGAAAAGGGCGGCCGCCGTCGCTGGGTGCTGTTCAACGGCCTGCCGGAAGCCTCCAAGGTGCCGCCGGAATGGCATGCCTGGCTGCATCACACGGTCGATGACGCGCCGGTGCATGGCGTCGAGCACAAGCCGTGGGAAAAAGAGCATCTGCCCAACCTGTCCGGCACGCCGTTCGCCTACAAGCCGCCGGGCAGCGTCGCCCGCGGCGGCCACCGGCCCCATGCCACCGGCGATTATCAGGCCTGGCAGCCTGAATAGGGTGCGCAGCGATCATCGGAACGATATGTCGGGCATCAGCACAGGAGCGGCAGCATGAGCAGCAATCTGGTGGAAACCCTGATTGGTGCGGTGGTGCTTGTCGTCGCCGGCGTCTTTCTGGCGTTTGCCTATTCCACGGCAGGCATCGGCAGCGGCCGGATCGAGGGCTATGAACTGCAGGCGCATTTCAGCCGTGCGGATGGCTTGGTGAATGGCGGTGACGTGCGGCTCAGCGGCATCAAGATCGGCACCATCGTCGGCCAGACGCTGGACCCCAAGACCTATAATGCGGTGATCACCTTCACGGTCGACAGCCGCTACCAGCTGCCCGAGGATTCCGCCGTGAAGATCGCCTCCGAAGGCTTGCTCGGCGGCAACTACCTGTCGGTCGAGCCGGGTGGCAGCGAGACCATGCTGAAGCCGGGTGCTGCGGTGCAGTATACGCAGGGTTCGGTCAACCTGATGGATCTGATCGGCCAGGCGATTTTCAGCGCCACCGGCGGCAAGGCCAAGGAAGACAAGGGCGACGCTACCGACCTGCCGTCACCTGTTGCCGCACCTGCGCCGGCCAAATGATCCCGTGACCCGTTTGCTGCGTTCTGCCCGGTTTCTGCGTTCCGTTGGTTTGGTCCTGCTGGCCGGTGGCATTGCTGCCGGGCCGGCAGCCGGGCAACAGACGGCCGTCCCGCCGCTGCCGACACCGAGCGACAATACGCCGCAATATCCGTCCAACCCGATGCCGATCGCCGTGCTGCAGGGCCTGGACAAGATCACCGCGCGCATCTACACCTTCGAGGCGCCGGTCGGCCAGACGATCGGTTTCGGCACGCTCAAGGTGACGGTGCGGACCTGCCGCAAGCGGCCGCCGGAATATCCGCCGGAGAGCGCGGCCTATCTCGACATCATCGAGCAGCGGCCCGGCGAAGAGCCGGTCGAGCGCTTCCATGGCTGGATGTTCGCGTCGAGCCCGGCGCTCAATCCGCTCGAGCATCCCGTCTATGACGTCTGGGTGATCGACTGCAAGGCCAGTGCCGGCGGCACTTCGGCGCCGAAGCAGTAAAAATCGGCGCTGCGCGGCAGCGCATCATGCAACAGCTCGAGATACTGCGCGCGCGGGATTTCCGTGGCGCCGAACTGTTTCAGATGCGCGGTGACGAACTGGGTGTCGAGCAGGGTAAAGCCGCCGGCGCGCAGCCGGGCTACCAGATGCACCAGCGCCACTTTCGAGGCCTCGGCCTGCCGGCTGAACATGCTTTCGCCGAAAAAGGCGGCGCCGAGCCGCACGCCATACAGCCCGCCGGCCAGATGGCCGTCCTGGTCGTAGCATTCGACGCTGTGCGCGAAGCCGAGCCGGTGCAGGGCGATATAGGCGTCGCGGATGGTGTCGTTGATCCAGGTGTTCTGGCGCAGCGGATGGTCGGTCGGCTCGGCGCAGGCGGCGATCACCGCGGCGAAATCATGATCGGCGACGACGCGGAACCGCCCGCTGCGCACCACCCGGGCCAGCCGGCGGGGCAGGTGAAAGCCGTCGAGCGGCAGGATGCCGCGATAATGGGGATAGACCCAGTAGTAACCTGGATCATCGGCCCGGTCAGCCATCGGGAAATAGCCGCGGGCATAGGCCTGCAGCAGTAGTTCCGGGGTCAGGGGTTCCGGGCGGACACTCATCGCCGGAAAGCTTAGGGCAGGCGACGCGCCGCGTCAGCCTGCCCCGCAAGTCCCGTCGAAAAAAGCTGCTTCAGCCCTGGCGGGCGATGAACTCTTCCAGCCAGTGGATGTCGTAGGCGCCGTTGACGAAATCCGGCTCGTTGATCAGCGCCAGATGCAGCGGGATCGTGGTCTCGAGGCCGCCGATGGCATATTCCTCGAGCGAGCGGCGCAGCCGCATCAGGCATTCGTTGCGGTTGGTGCCATGCACGATCAGCTTGCCGATCAGGCTGTCGTAATGCGGCGGGATCTGGTAGCCGCTGTACAATGCGCTGTCGACGCGCACGCCGAGGCCGCCGGGCACATGGTATTCGGTGACACGGCCGGGCGAGGGCGCGAAGGTGCGTGGGTTCTCGGCATTGATGCGGCACTCGATGGCATGGCCGTTGAACTTGATGTCGTCCTGGGTATAGCCGAGCTGCGCGCCGGCGGCGATGCGCAGCTGCTCGCGCACCAGGTCGAGGCCGGTGATCATCTCGGTCACCGGATGTTCGACCTGCAGACGGGTGTTCATCTCGATGAAGAAGAATTCGCCATTCTCGTAGAGGAACTCGATGGTGCCGGCGCCGCGGTAATTCAGCTTGGCGATGGCCTTGGCGGCGATGTCGCCGATCTTCTTGCGCTGGCTGTCGTTCAGTGCCGGCGAGCGGGCCTCTTCGAGAACCTTCTGGTGGCGGCGCTGCAGCGAGCAGTCGCGCTCGCCCAGATGCACCGCGCTGCCCTGGCCGTCGCCGAAGATCTGGATCTCGATGTGGCGCGGGCGGGCGAGGTACTTCTCGACATAGACCTGGTCGTTGCCGAAGGCGTTGCGCGCCTCCGACCGGGCCTGCGCCAGCGCCGGTCCGAATTCCTCGGGCGAGCGCACCACCTTCATGCCGCGGCCGCCGCCGCCGGCGGTGGCCTTGATCAACACCGGATAGCCCATGTCGGCGGCAAGCTTCAGCCCCTGTGCCTCGTCCTCGACGGCACCCTTCGAGCCGGGCACCACCGGGATGCCGAGAGCGCTCGCCGCTTCCTTGGCAGTGATCTTGTCGCCCATCAGCTTGATATGCTCTGAGGTCGGGCCGATGAAAACGATATCGTGCGCCTCGACGATCTCGGCGAACTTGGCGTTTTCCGACAGGAAACCGTAGCCGGGATGGATCGCGTCGGCGCCGGTGATCTCGGCGGCCGAGATGATCGCCGGGATGTTCAGGTAACTCTGGTTCGAGGGCGGCGGGCCGATGCAGACCGACTCATCGGCGAGGCGCACATGCATGGCATCGGCATCGGCGGTGGAATGCACCGCCACCGTACGGATACCCATCTCCTTGCAGGCGCGATGGATGCGGAGCGCGATCTCGCCGCGGTTGGCGATCAGCACCTTGTCGAACATGGGGCTGACCGCGCTATTCGATGATCAGCAGAACCTGACCGAACTCGATCGGCTGCTGGTTCTCGATCAGGATGCGGCTGACGCGGCCGCCCTTGTGGGCGGTAATGGGATTCATCGTCTTCATCGCCTCGACGATCAGCAGGGTCTGGCCGGCATTGACGGTATCGCCGACCTTGATGAAGGGCGCCGCGCCGGGCTCGGCCGCCACGTAGACGGTACCGACCATCGGCGATTTCACTGCACCGGCATGGTTGTTGAGGTCGGCGTCGCCGCCGGCTGCCGCTGCAGCGGCCGGGGCCGATGCCGCCGGCATCGCCGGGGCCGGGGCATAGACGGGCGCAGCTACCATGCCGCCCTTGGTGACGCGGACCTTGAGCGCGCCTTCGCTCCATTCGATCTCGGTCAGACCGGTCTCGTTCAGCAGGTCGGCGAGATCGCGGATCATCTGCTGGTCGATGCGGCTGCTGGCGGACTTGCCGTCCTTATCCTTCGGCGCCGAGGCCATGGGATACTCCTTGCTGTGTCTAAATCGCTTGGTGGTGTCTGGTTCAGATCATATCGGCCAGCGCTTCGAGCGCCAGCACATAGCCCTTCGGTCCCAGGCCGCAGATCACGCCAGTGGCCGCAGGGGAAATGTAGGAATGATGGCGAAAGCTTTCCCGGCGGTAGATGTTCGACAGATGCACCTCGATCACCGGTTTCTCGGCGGCGTTCAGCGCATCGAGCAGGGCCACCGAGGTATGGGTATAGGCGGCGGCATTGATCACGATGCCGGCGGCCTTGTCGCGGGCTTCCTGGATCCAGTCGACGAGCTGGCCTTCATGGTTGCTCTGGCGGAAGACGAGGCCGAGGGCCAGCCCGTCGCAGGCCTTGCGGCACAGGGCCTCGACGTCGGCGAGGGTGGCGCGGCCATAAATTTCCGGCTGGCGCTTGCCCAGAAGGTTCAGGTTGGGACCGTTCAGAACATAGGCGGTCGGACGGATTTTCCCCGTGCCGCGCGCCGCCTGTTGCCGCTGCTTTGCCATGCGTCGATCTGCTCCATCCGGCCGGAACCGGCCCGAGGGCTTGCCGTACACCATCGGCCGTCAGCGGGCAACCCGTTGATTGCCGGGGCTGATGCGGCAGGGCGCGCGGATCGGGCAGGCAAATGTTCGAGCCCCGTTCTGGTCGTGACAATCGAACGGGTGCGTCAGATTTGATAAAATGCTAAGCCCTGATTTTCCACGATAACTTTCTATTGTGGTGAAATCTGCGGGCGCTGTGCCCGTCAAACGATTGTGGGTAATCTGCCGCCGATGGCCCAGCCTTCCCGTATCATTTTCCTGACCGGCTGGATTTGCGGGCTGGTGCTGTTCGTCGTCGGCCAGGCCCTGTTTACAGGCTATCCGTATATCGAGGCCGCCTGGGCCGATCTGGCCTGGACCCTGGCGGCAGCCGTGACGGCGGCCGGATGCTGGCAGGCCAGCCGCAGCAGCCTGCTGGCCGGGGACAGCCGGGCCTGGGCCGTGGTCGCTTTGGCCTGCCTGGTCTGGCTGGCGGGGCAACTCGTCTGGGACTGGATCGAACTGGTCGACCGGCAACTGGCGCCGTTTCCCTCGGTCGCCGACTATCTCTATCTGCTGTTCGCGCCGATCTTTGCCTTCGGCATTGCGCTGTACCGGCCGCTGCGCGGGCCGGCTGGCGTCACCGTCCTGCAGATATGCAATCTGCTGATCCTGCTCTGCGGCATGCTGGTCGCCGTGCCCCTGGTGCTGCATGACACGCTGAGCGGGATCGAGCGGTTCGATACTGCGACATTCATCAGTATTGCCTATCCCGTTGCCTCCCTCGCGGCCATGCTGTTCGGTTTCTTCTGCTATGGCGTCTTCCGCTGGGGGCTGAAACGCCGGCCGCTGCTGCTGCTGATCCTCGGCCTTGCGTGTCATGCCGTGGTGTCGGTGCTGTACAGCGCCAGCCTGCTTGGCAACGGCTTCAGCAGCGGCGACAGCATTTCGGTGCTGTGGCTGGTGGGATTCGGCTGCATGAGCTGGGGTGCCTATGAATACCGACTGGTGCGCGAGACGATTGCGGTTGCCGGCAACCGCAAGGCAGGCCGGCGGATTTATGTCTTCGACCGGCTGTTGCCCGTGGCCGTCATTGCCGTACTGGTGGCACTGACATTTTTCAGTTACCAGACGCTTGCTCGCGGCGTCGTGCCCTGGCTGTTGCCACCGACCGCAATGCTGGTGGTGGTGCTGGCCTTCCGCGAGTGGTGGAGCTTCCGCGCCGAGCTGGTGCTGCACCGGTCGTCGGAGCAATCGGCAACTGCACTGGCAGCCAGCGAGCAGGAAGCGCAGGAAGCCCGCCGGGCGGCGGAGGAGGCCAGCCGGGCCAAGTCACGGTTCCTTGCCCATATGAGTCATGAGCTGCGCACGCCACTGAACGCGGTGATCGGCTTTTCGGAAATCCTGACCCAGCAGATGTTCGGTCCGCTGGGCGAGCGTTACCAGGAATATTCGGCCAGCATTCTGGAAAGCGGCCGGCATCTGCTGGCGGTCATCAACGACATTCTCGATCTCTCGAAGGTCGAGGCCGGACATTACGAACTCGACGAAGGCCTGGTCGACGTGGGCGACATCGCCGACCAGGTCTGCGGGCTGCTGCGCGAGCAGGGCGCCGCCGCCCGCCTGTCGATGAAGGTCCAGGCCGGCGCCGACCTGCCGCTGCTGTGGGCCGACGAACGCCTGATCCGTCAAATCCTGCTCAATCTGGTGGGCAATGCCATCAAGTTCACACCGGCCGGTGGCCGCATTGTTATCCGGGTGGAGGTTGCCGAGACTGGCGGGATGCTGCTGGCCGTGCAGGACGATGGTATCGGTATGTCGGAAGCGGATCTGGAGCGGGCATTGATTCCCTTCGGACAGGCGGCCAGCGTGCAGGCCCGCCGCGCCCAGGGCACCGGCCTCGGACTGCCGCTGGCCCGCCAGTTCGTGGCGCTGCATGGCGGCGAGCTGACGGTGCAGAGCCAGCCGGACCGCGGCACCGTGGTGACGGTGTTGCTGCCGGCCTTCCGTTTGCGGCAGCCGAATGTGGATATTGCCAGGACATGACGACGATGACGGACCAGACGCCGCGGCTGCATTGCGAAATCAATCCGGTCACGCCGTTCCAGCAGAACTGCTCGCTGATCTGGTGCCCGGAAACCATGAAAGGCGCCCTGGTCGATGCCGGCGGCGAGCCCGACCGGTTGCTGGAGGCGGCGAAGCGCCGCGGCGTGACCCTGGAGAAGCTGCTGGTCACCCATGGCCACCTCGATCATGCCGGTGCTGTCATGGACATCGCCGAGACGCTCGGCCTGCCGATCGAGGGGCCGCACGAGGACGACAAATTCTGGATCGACGGCATGCCGGCTGCCGCCCGGCAATACGGCTTTCCGCCCAGCCGCAGCTTCACGCCGGATCGCTGGCTGCAAGATGGTGACCAGGTAACGGTGGGCAATCTGGTGCTCGATGTGATCCATTGTCCCGGCCATACGCCGGGGCATGTGGTGTTCTACCATGCACCGTCAAAGGCGGCGCTGGTCGGTGACGTGCTTTTCCAGGGTTCGATCGGCCGCACCGATTTTCCGCGCGGCAATCATACCGACCTGATCCGCTCGATCCGGGACAAGCTGTTCCCGCTGGGCGACGACATCACCTTCGTGCCCGGCCACGGCCCGCTGTCGACCTTCGGGCAGGAACGGGTGAACAATCCGTTCGTGTCGGATCGCGCGGTGGGCGCCGGCGGGTAGGCGGCGTCAGTCGAGCAGGGCCGCGCGGGCCTGTTCCCAGCTGACCTGATCGGGAGCGCAAAGCAGGCCGCCGGTCGTGTGCGACGGCAGATAGGCCGAGCCATCGAAATGTGCACTGTAGCCGCCGGCTTCCCGATGCAGCAGCCAGCCCGCGGCGTGGTCCCACGGCATCAGCTTGTTATAGAGCAGCAGGTGGCAATGGCCGGCCGCCGCCATGCGGTATTCATGGGCGGCGCAGCGCAGCCAGGAATGCATCGCCAGCTTGGGCAGGTTGCGGCCGACCGTACCGCGCAACGGCTCGGGCAGGAAATTCGTCCCGGCAATGGCATCCATCTTCGAAACCGGGACCGCCGCCGCCACGCGCAGGTCGGCTTTGGCGGCCGTATCGCCCTGCAGCCAGGCGCCTTCACCACGCAGGGCCAGTGCGGTGTCGCCGCAGACCGGGTCGTGAATGGCACCGAGAACGACCTCGCCCCTGATGGTCGCCGCGGCCATGACGCCGAACAGCGGCAGGCCTGCGGTGAAATTCTTGGTGCCGTCAATCGGATCGATGATGAATGCGAGATCGGCCGTGGCGATGCTGTCCGGCAGTTTCGGATCTTTGGCGGCGGCTTCCTCGCCGATGATCCGGGCCGAAGGAAAGGCCTGCCGCAGGGCCGCGGTGATGGCCTCCTCGGCGGCTTCATCCGCATCGGTCACCACATCGAAGGCGGAGGTCTTTTCCCGAATCTGCAGGCCGGCGACCCGCTGGAAGCGCGGCATGATTTCCGCGGCGGCGGCGCGACTGAGGATTTCGCCGACCAGAAGGGCGTCTTTGCGGGTCAGAGGCATGGCTGGAAAAGGCGTCCGGGTCAGCGCCAGTGCGGCGGCCAGGTTTTCTCGACGATGGGCAGGGCGCGCATGCGGGCCTGCCAGGCGGCCATCTTCGGGCCGGCGAGGTCGGCGGGCATCGTGCCGGGCTTGCGGCTTTCGATGCGGCCGAGCATGGCGGCGCTGGGATAGAGCGTGAGGTCGACCGCCGAAGGCGCCGTGCCGCCGAACCAGTCGCCGGCCAGGGCGGTTTCCCAATGGGCGTATTCCGTGCGCAGTTCGGCGATGCCCTGGGCGCTGCGTTCGGCGGCATCGGGCAGGTCGGGTTTCATCAGCGGCAGCACCAGATGCTCGACCGCCTCGACGAAGTGGTTGTCGATCTCGCGGATCATGCGGCGCTGGATGGCGCGCTCTGCCGTGTTGCCGGGAAACAGCGCCGGGCCTTCCGGCCAGCGTTCGTCGATGTATTCGACGATGGCATTGGATTCGTAGAGGGCAAAGCCGTCATCGACCAGCACCGGCACCTCGCCGCGCGGATTGAGGGTCAGGTAATCGGCGGTCTTGTGCTCCCTGCGGTCGAAGGACAGCACCTTCAGGTCGTAGGAGAGCGCCTTGTATTCCAGCGCCAGCCAGACCCGCCAGGCAAAGGGTGAGCCCGAGCCGTAATAGAGTGTAAGCGCCATCGATATGTCCTCCCGCCAGTTGGGCGGGCAGCATAACCGGCAGTCCCCGTCTTGTCCGCTGTCAGTGGGTGACTGGCATCACAGTACCGTCTGTGCCGGCACACCCTGTGCGCCACGGCGAACCGGTCCATATGGACTCTGTTGTCCCGGCCGGCAAAGCCGGTCAGGCTGACTGAACCATAGGGAGGATGCGTCATGCGGCATATCACACGCGTTCTGTGGGTTTCTGTTGCGCTTCTGTTTGGCTGGGCGTTGCCCGGCACCTCAGCTCCGGCGCAGGCGCAAGGTGGACAGACACTGGGCGGCAAGACCGAACTGCTGTGGCTCGGCCAGTCGGCCTTTCGCATCACCACCCCGGGCGGCAAGGTGATCCTGATCGACCCCTTCATCACCCAGAATCCGAAGACGCCGGCGGCATGGAAGGATCTCGGCCGGCTCGGCAGGATCGATGTGGTCCTGGTCAGCCATGGCCATGGCGACCATTTCGGCGACGCTGCCACCATCGTGAAGGCGCAGAACATCAAGATGTGGGGACCGGCAGGCCTGGCCGACACCTTGGTCGAAGTGGGGCTGCTGACCACCGACCAGGCGCCGCGCATGAACAAGGGTGGCACCATCTTCCCGCTGGGTCCGGGCATCAGCATCACCCAGACCCGAGCCGAGCATTCGTCGGAGTTCATCTACATGAACAACGGCAAGCGCGAGGTGCATGTCGGCGGCGAGCCGGTCGGCTTCATCATCCGGCTGGAGAACGGCTTCACCATCTATCACATGGGTGATACCGGACTGTTCGGCGACATGACGCTGATCGCCGACCGCTACCGGCCCGATCTCGTCCTGATCCCGATCGGCGGGCATTTCGTGATGGACCCGAATGATGCCGCGGCGGCGACCCGCATCCTGCATCCGAAATACGCGATCCCGATGCATTACGGCACCATCCCGCAACTGGCAGGCACGCCGGCGCAGTACAAGGCGGCGCTGCAGGGCGAGACGGTCGAGATCCGAGAGATGCAGCCCGGCGATACGACCAGCTTCTAGGCAGCTTCTAGGCCGCGTATTTCACCACTGTCTGGTCGATGGCGCCGAAGATGCTCTTGCCGGCGCCATCGAACATCTCGATCCGCACGTGATCGCCGAACTTCATGAATGGTGTCGTCGGCTTGCCGTTCTCGATGGTCTCGATCATGCGGATCTCGGCCAGGCAGGAGAAACCCTTCGAGGCATCGCGGTTGGAGACCGTGCCGCTGCCGACGATGCAGCCAGCGCGCAGGTTGCGGGTCTTGGCCGCATGGGCGATCAGGTCGGCCAGGCTGAACTGCATGTCGGTGCCGGCATCGGGGGCGCCGAACTGCTTGCCGTTCAGGTGGGTGACCAGCGGCCGGCAGACTTTCGCGTCCTTCCAGGCGTCGCCCAGTTCGTCGGGGGTGACGGCCACCGGCGAGAAAGCCGTCGACGGCTTGCCGTGGAAAAAGCCGAACCCCTTGGCGAGCTCGCCCGGGATCAGGTTGCGCAAGCTGACGTCGTTGACCAGCATCAGCAGGCGGATATGGCCGGCGGCGCCGGCGGCATCGATGCCCATCGGCACGTCACCGGTGATCGCCGCGACCTCGCCTTCGAAGTCGATGCCGTAGGCCTCGTCGGCCACCGCGATATCGGCGGTCGGCGGCAGGAAGTCGTCCGAACCGCCCTGGTACATCAGCGGGTCGTGCAGGAATTCCGGCGGCATCACCGCATTGCGCGCCTTGCGCACCAGCTCGACGTGATTGAGGTAGGCCGAGCCATCGCACCACTGATAGGCGCGGGGCAGGGGGCTGGCCAGCTTCGCCGCATCGAAGGCAATGGCGCCCGATGCAGTACCCTGGTTCAGGGCATCGGAAACCTCCTGCAGGCGCGGCGCCGTGGTGCTCCAGCTGTCCAGTGCCATCTGCAGGGAGGGGCAGAGCCGGTCGACCGGCAGCATGGTTTTCAGATCGCGGCTGACAACGGCAAGACGGCCATCGCGGCCATGGCGCAGCGAAGCGAGTTTCATCGCGTGTTTACTCCCTGGACCTGGGCTGCAGTTATTCGGCGGCCTGGCGAAAACCCTGCGGGTTCCAGCTCGCCACATAGCCGCCGAATTCGACGCTCTCGGCCGCCGCGCCGACATCCAGCGCATCGCGGGTGTCGAGCATCACCGCGACCTCGTCGGTCTCTTTCCTTGCGGCTTTGGCGCCAGTGGCAAAAGCCTTCGGATGCGGGCCGTGCGGGAAGCCGCAGGGGTGCAGGGTGATCATGCCGGGATGGATGTTGTCACGGCTGAAGAATTCGCCGCGGTGATAGAAGATCACCTCGTCGTAATCGTCGTTGTTGTGGAAGAACGGCACCTTCAGGGCCTGCGGGTCGCTCTCGATCGGGCGCGGCACGAAGGTGCAGACGACGAAACGCGAGGCCAGGAAGGTGGTATGCGCCGACGGCGGCAGGTGATAGCGGTGGCTCATCAGCGGACGGATGTCGCGCCAGTTCAGCTTCACCGCCGTGAGGTCACCCTTCCAGCCGACCACGTCGAGCGGGTTGTAGGGGTAGGTCACAGTCGAGAGCTGGTCGCGCCGCTTGATGACGACGCGCCAGTTGCGGCCGCCCGACGCCGGCCCCTTCTGCTGCTGGGCGCGGAAGGCATCGTCGAGCGCCGGAATCTGCAGCACGCCGGGATCGAAGATCGCATGCGGACCGACCAGGCCCTTCTCGGGCAGGCGATAGCTGTCGTTGGTCGCCTCGATCAGCAGGAACCGGCTCGGCCGCGCCGGCTCCAGGCGCCACATGGTGCCGCGCGGCAGCATGATGTAATCGCCTTCGGCATAGGACAGGTGGCCGAAGTCGCAGAACAGCTCGCCGTCGCCGTCATGCACGAACAGCAGCTCGTCGCCGTCGCCATTGCGCACCAGATGGTCCATCGCCGCGGTCAGCAGCAGATGCCGGTATTTGACATGGGCATTGCCGAGCAGCAGGCGTGCCTGCCACGGGCAGTCGACGGCGTCGGCGAATTTCGTGGTGTCGAAGGCGCGCGGTTTCAGCGGGCCCTCCCAGTCGATCCAGCCGGTCGGCGGGTTCTGGTGGTAGAGATGGGCAGCAGGACCGAAGAAGCCCTCCTTGCCCATCTCGCGCTCAAAGGTGCCCTCCGGCAGGGCGACATGCGCCTGGCGCGATGCCTGCCCCTCGCTATGGATCATCGGTATCCATGTCTTGGCCATGGGGTTCCTCCTGTGGACTCGGGCTTGTTCAGTTGGCCTTCAGCACGCCGCGGCGGATCTGGTCGAGTTCGATCGATTCGAACAACGCCTTGAAATTACCCTCGCCAAAGCCCTCGTTGCCCTTGCGCTGAATGATCTCGAAGAAGATCGGCCCGATCACCGTGTCGGTGAAAATCTGCAACAGCAGGCCCTGGTTCTCGGTCGGGGCGCCGTCGACCAGGATCTGCAGTTCCTTGAGCCGGGCGAGGTCTTCGTTGTGGCCGGGCACGCGGTCCGGCACCTGGTCGTAATAGGTATCCAGCGTCGACTGGAAGGGCACGTCGCGGCCGCGCAGGTTGCCGACCGTGCCATAGATGTCGCTGGTGCCGAGCGCGACATGCTGGATGCCTTCGCCGTGATAGGCGTCGAGGTATTCGGCGATCTGCGACTTGTCGTCCGAGCTTTCGTTGATCGGGATGCGGATCTTGCCGCAGGGGCTGGTCATCGCCTTGGATTTCAGGCCGGTCAGCTTGCCCTCGATGTCGAAATACTTGATCTCGCGGAAATTGAACAGCCGCTCGTAGAAGGCGGACCATTCCGACATGCGGCCGCGATGCACGTTATGGGTCAGGTGATCGACATAGGTCAGGCCGCAGCCGGCCGGATTGCGCTCGGCACCCGGAAGCGGCATGAAATCGACATCATAGATCGTGCCACGCTCGCCGTAGCGGTCGACCAGGTAGATCAGGCTGTCGCCGATGCCCTTGATGGCCGGGATGTTCAGTTCCATCGGGCCGACATGCTGCTCGACGCCCCAGGCGCCCAGCTTGATGGCGCGCTTGTAGGCGGCGGCGGCATCTTTCACGCGGAAGGCCATGGCGCAGATCGACGGGCCGTGGATGCGGGCGAAACTCTGGGCGAAGCTGGCCGGCTCGGCATTGAGGATGAAATTGATGTCGCCCTGGCGGTACAGTGTCACGTTCTTCGAGCGGTGCTTCGCCACGGCCATGAAGCCCATGCGCTCGAACAGCGCGGCCAGCTTCTCGGGCTCCGGCGCGGCATATTCGATGAACTCGAAGCCGTCGGTGTTCATGGGGTTTTCAAAGAGATCGGTCATGAGAGAATGCCTCCCGGGTTGTGTGCGGGGCGGTGCCGTGTTCGGCATTGCGATTGCCTGTCATAATAGTTACACTTGAAACTAATTTCAAGGCAAAAGCCCGTCATCGGGACTGAAACTGGGGGATGCATGGCCAGGGGGCCGCTCACACTGGAACGTTTCCTGCCGTACCGGCTGTCGGTGATCACCAACCGGATCAGCGGTGCGCTGTCGCGGCATTATGCGGTGCGCTTCGGCATCAGCATTCCGGAATGGCGGGTCATCGCCAATCTTGGCCGCTATCCGGGCCTCAGCGCCAACCAGGTGGCCGAGCGCTCGGCCATGGACAAGGTGACGGTCAGCCGGGCGGTGGCCGGGCTGGAGCGCAAGGGCCTGCTGGAGCGCGTGCGCGATGGCGCCGACAAGCGGCGGTCGCGGCTGACGCTGTCGGCCCGCGGCACCGATGTCTATGCCGAGATCGCGCCGCTGGCGCTGGGCTTCGAGCGCGACCTGCTGACCGCGCTGACGCCGGACGAGGCGCAGCAGCTCGACCGCATCATCGACAAGCTGAATGCGAAGATGAACGATCTGGCCTGATCCCGGCCGGCTTTGCTAAGCTTGCGGCGGTACCTGCCGTTTCGCTCAAGCAAAGGATGACCGCTGTGTCCGAAGATAAAGCCCTGTTCGACAAGGGACTGCCGATCCGTCGCGAGGTTCTTGGCGCCGACTACGTCGATGAGTCATTGGCCAAGGCGGATGACTTCATGATGGGCTTCCAGCGCGCGACGACCGCCTGGGCCTGGGGCTGGGCCTGGGGCGACCCGACGCTCGACCGCAAGACCCGCAGCATCATCAACCTGGCCATGCTGACGGCGCTCAGCAAGCCGCATGAGCTGAAGCTGCATGTGACGGGCGCCCTGACCAACGGGGTGTCGGTCGAGGAAATCAAGGCGATCCTGCTGCATGCCACCGCCTATTGCGGCATCCCGGCCGGCCTCGAGGCCTTCAAGGCGGCCCATGAGGTGCTGGTCAAGGAAGGCGCTTTGCCGGGCGGCAAATAGCCGGCTTACGGCTCCGGCGTCGTTTCCGGCGCCGGAGCCGCCGGATGGGCGGCCTGCTTCTGGGCGTCGATGCGCGCCTGGAAGCGCGCCTTGCCGCGGCGGTGCACGAAGAACAGCACGATGCCGACGGTGGCGAATATCCCCAGCATCACCAGGCCGAAGTCCTTGGCGATATCGCCGAGTACCGCCTCGAAGGCGACGCCGAGCATGTAGCCGACCCAGACAAAGCTGTTGGCCCACAGGCCGGCGGCAATGAAATTCAGCAGCGCGAAGCGCGGCCATGAGATCATGCTCATGCCCATGGCCAGCGAGGAGAAATTGCGCACGCCGTAGATGAAGCGGAAGCTGAGAATGAAGCCGATATGGTACTTGTGCAGCATGTCGAGGGCGATGTTGACGCCGCCCTGCAGTTTGGGGAACCGCTTCAGCAAACGATGGCCGAACCGCCGCCCGACCAGGAAATAGAGCTGGTCGCCGGCAAAGCTGCCGAGCCATGCAGCCGCCACCAGCCAGTACAGGCTGAGCGAGCCCTGGCTGGCCGCCGCGCCGGCAAAAATCACAAATGTCTCGCCTTCGAGGAAGGTCCAGAGAAACGTGATGATGTAAAACCAGTCGTGGTAGTCGGCGATCAGGTGATTGATGTCGATCTCCACGGAGCGGCAGCCTTGAACTCGATAAGGGTCAGATCAGGCCGGCAAGCGGCGATGACGGATCGGCATAGCGCTTTTTCGGCATGCGGCCGGACTGGTAGGCAAGGCGGCCGGCTTCGATAGCCAGTTTCATGGCGCGGGCCATGCGGATCGGGTCTTTCGCCTCGGCAATGGCCGTGTTCATCAGCACGCCGTCGCAGCCCAGTTCCATGGCGATGGCGGCATCCGAGGCGGTGCCGACGCCGGCATCGACCAGAACGGGCACCCTGGCATTCTCGATGATGATGCGGATGTTGACCGGGTTCTGGATGCCAAGGCCGGAGCCGATCAGGCCGGCCAGCGGCATGATCGCGCAGGCGCCGAGGTCTTCCAGCTTCTTCGCCGCGATCGGATCATCGGCGCAATAGACCATGACGTCGAAGCCGTCTTTGACCAGCAGCTTTGTCGCCGCCAGGGTCTGTTCCATGTCGGGATACAGCGTCTTTTGGTCGCCGAGCACCTCGAGCTTGACCAGCTTCCAGCCACCGGCCTCGCGGGCCAGCCGCAGGGTGCGCACGGCATCGTCGGCGGTGAAGCAGCCGGCGGTATTGGGCAGGTAGGTATAGATCTTCGGATCGACGTAATCGACCAGCATCGGCTGGTTGCGGTCGGTCACATTGACCCGGCGCACCGCCACGGTGACGATTTCGGCGCCCGAGGCCTCGATGGCCAGCCTGGTCTGCTCAAAATCCTTGTACTTGCCGGTGCCGACCAGCAGGCGCGAGCGAAAGCGCCGGCCGGCGACCTCGAAATAATCGTCCAGACCAGAACCCAGGGGCGCGTTGCCGCCGCCGATGAAATGCACGATCTCGATCCGGTCGCCGCTGTTCAGGCCGGTCTCGCCATAGGCGGAGCGCGGCACGATCTCGCGGTTCAGTTCGATGGCAATTTTGCGGGAATCGAGTTCCAGCGACGCCAGCAGCTGCGCCACCGTTGCCGCGCCCGCAACGTCGCGGGTCTCTCCATTGATCGTCAATTGCATGACCTGATCACCCCGGTGCTTGTTCTGTCCCAAGACTGTCAGATGGGACCGGAAAAGCGCGCCGACAATAGTGCGGCCGGCGGAGAGGGGCAACCCTTTACCGGCCGCCACGGAATCTGACAAGGCTTTGTAATGTCACGCTTCTGCAGTAAAATCCCGCCACTATGAGGAGGAACAGATGCTGCTTTACGGTTATTTCCGGTCTTCGGCTGCATACCGGGTCCGGATCGCCCTCAATCTCAAGGGGCTGACCTACGACTACCGCTTCATCCATCTGCAAAAGAATGACCAGCTTTCCCCCGAATATGCCGGAATCAACCCGCAGAAACTGGTGCCGACGCTGGATGATGGCGGCCATCTGCTGACCCAGTCGCTGGCGATCATCGAATATCTGGAGGAAACCCGCCCGGAACCGGCCCTGCTGCCGCGCGACCCGGTCGAACGGGCGCGGGTCCGGGCACTGGCCCAGGCGATCGCCTGTGATATTCATCCGATCAACAACCTTCGCGTGCTACGCTATCTGATGAAGGACCTTGGCGTCGCCGAGGACAAGAAGGATGCCTGGTATCGCCACTGGGTGGAGGACGGCCTGCAGGCGGTCGAAACCATTCTGGCCAGGGATCCGGCAACCGGCCGCTTCTGTCACGGTGACAGCCCGACCATCGCCGACATCTGCCTGGTGCCGCAGGTGGCCAATGCCCGCCGCTTCAAATGCGACCTGTCGGCCTGTCCGACCGTCGAGCGGATCGCCGCCGAATGCGCCCAGATCGAGGCTTTCGCCCGGGCGGCCCCGGACAAGCAGCCGGATGCGGAATAATCCGGACTCCGGGTCTGTGAGGCGGAGCCGGCTGCCGCTATGGGGGCTGGCTGTCCTGCTGGTTGCCGGCATGGTTGCGGCCGGCCCGGTGGCTGCGCAGGATGCGGCGCGGACCGAGCCGCGGTTCCTGCGGATCGGCACCGGCGGCCAGGGCGGCACGTATTTTCCGATCGGCAGCCTGATCGCGCGGGCGATCAGCGACACGTCGAAAGGCACCGACTGTCCCGATGCGCGCTGTGGCGTGCCCGGTCTGATCGCCGTGGCGCAGACGTCGAACGGTTCGGTATCCAACGTCGATGCGCTGCAGAATGGCGAGATCGAGGCCGCGCTGGTCCAGGCCGACGTGGCCGACTGGGCCTTCCGCAGCACGGCGCTGTTCGCCGGCCGGCCGGCGCATGACCGGCTGCGGTTCCTCGCGCATCTCTATTCCGAGGCGATGCATGTGGTGGTGCGGCGCACGGCCGGCATCCGCCGCTTCGCGGATCTGCGCGGCCGTCCGGTGGCGCTGGACGAGCCGGGATCGGGCACCCTGATCAATGTGCGCAACCTGCTGGCCGCCTACGGCATGCAGGATAACGACCTGCGCGGCGTCTATATCAAGCCGGACCTCGCCATGAGCCGCATGGTTGCCGGCAAGCTCGATGCCTTTTTTATTCTCGCCGGCTGGCCGGCCAAATCCGTCGCCGACGCCGTCGGAGCCGGCTATGCCACGCTGCTGTCGCTTGATGATGGCCAGATCGACGGGTTGATCAAGGCCAACCCGTTCCTCAATCGCGGTCAGATTCCGGCCGATGCCTATGCCGGCACCCCGGCGGTGACGACCTTCATGGTCGGGGCGCAGTTGCTGGTGCGCGCAGATCTGCCGGACGATCTGGTGGCAAATATGCTTGCGGCCATGTGGAGTGAACGCGGCCACCGGATTCTGGTGAAAGGCCATCTGCGCGGCGCGGATATCCGTCTGCCCGATGCGCTGACCGGGCGGACCCTGCCGCTGCATCCCGGTGCGGCGCGTTTCTACCGGGACCATGGTCTGTTGCAATGAAGTTCGGGTTCGGGCGCAGCCAGACCCGCATCGCCGTCGCCCTGATCGTGCTGGGCGCCATCGGCATTGCCGTCTATCTGCAGGATACCCTGACCTCGGTGGCGCGCGACCTGCCGGTGACGTTGCTGGACCAGGAGCGCGATGCGGAAACCCTGACCCGCGAAATCAGCTATCTGGCCTGGGCGATCGAAATCTGGCGTCGCGAGCCGATCGCGGTCAATCGCGAGCGTGTGGCGATCTATCTGGGCGAGGCGCGCCGCCGGGCCGACGTGCTACGGGCCAACTACAATCTCGACAACATGGTGGGTGCGGCCGGCATGTATGCCGTCGCCAACCCGGTGATCCAGGATCTGCAGTCCTGGTTCGACAACGGCGTGCCGGGGCAGGCTCCCGAATCCGTTGCCACCATGGCGCTGATGTACGGCCGGGCCCGCGATGCCGAGAAACAGCTGGTCACGCTGTTGGCGGAATCGCGCGAGATGGCGCGTAACATGCTGCTGCTGCAGGAGAGCCGGCTGGATCGTTTCGCCAATGGCGTGGGCATCCTCACCGCCTTCGCGGCGGCGCTGCTGCTCGGCCTGGTGCTGCTGCTGTTCCGGCAGCGGCATCTGCTCGACCTGAAGGAACAGGCCGAGGCCGGCGCACTGGCGGCCAAGCGCGCCGCCGAGGAGGCGAACCGGGCGAAATCGGAATTCCTCGCCAACATGAGCCACGAGCTGCGCACGCCGCTCAATGCCATCAACGGCTTTTCGACCATCATCCGCGACGAGATGCTGGGTCCGGTCAGCCCGCCGCGCTACCGGGAATATGCCGCCGACATCCTGTCCAGCGGCGAGCATCTGCTGGCGATCATCGGCGACATCCTCGACCTGTCCAAGGTCGAGGCCGGCAAGTTCGAGCTGGCCGATGACGAATTCGATGCCGGCGAGATCATGGATGCGGCGGTGCGCCTGGTGCGCGAGAAGATGGTGCAGGCGCATCTTACCCTGGACATTGTGCCGCCGGCGCGACCGGTGCATCTGCGCGCCGACCGGCGTGCCCTGCTGCAGGTGCTGATCAATCTGCTGACCAATGCCGTGAAGTTCACCGCGGCAGGTCGCGTCACCCTGTCGGCCGGGCCCGATGAAGACGGCGGCTTTGCCTATGTGGTGGCGGATACCGGGATCGGCATGACGCTGGCGCAGATCCGGATCGCGATGCAGCCCTTCGGCCAGATCCAGAATGCCATGACCCGCATGCAGTCCGGCACCGGCCTCGGTCTGCCGCTGAGCGAGCGCCTTGTCACCATGCATGGCGGACGACTGCAGATCGAATCGACGCCGGGCGAGGGAACCCGGGTCACCGCCCACTTGCCGCGGCAGCGGGTGGTGGAATGGGGTCAGCCGCCCAGTGCGGAGAGGGCCCCCGGCAGGTCGTCGTAATGATCGACCAGCCGGTCGGCACCAAGCTCGGCAGCCGGAATGCGGGTATAGCCGAAGCTGACCACCACGCTCGGCAGGCCGGCGGCTTTCGCCGCATTGATGTCGTTCGCTGAATCGCCGACCATCGCGGCCCAGCCGAAGGGGGCGCCTGTCATGCGCTCCAGCGTGCCGTGGATATGGGCAGGATCGGGCTTGCGGACCGGCAGGGTGTCGCCACCCACCACGGCGCTGAAAAAGCCGGACAGGCCGAGCTGGTCGAGCAGGCTGCGGCTGAGGCCTTCGGGCTTGTTGGTGCAGACCGCCATGGCATAGCCCTGCTCGGCCAGTCGGGCCAGGCAGGAGACCGTACCGGGGAAGGGCCGGCTGGTATCGGACAGATGCGCGGAATAGTAGGTCAGGAAGGCCGAAAATGCGGCTTCGAAGATATCCGGCGCCGGCATGCCACCGGTCGCCTTCATGCCTTTCTCGATCATGGCCCGCGCGCCGTCGCCAACCATCTGCCGCACCGCTGCAAGGCCCACGGCCGGCCGGCCGACCTGCTGCAGCGCGTGGTCGGTGGCGGCCGAGAGATCGGGCGCCGTATCGACCAGCGTACCGTCCAGATCGAAGAGAATAGCTTTGCGAATCATGATGTTACATTTTGAAAGAGCCTGAAACAGACGGAAAGAGCATTTGATTTCCATCCGCCCCGGCAGCTATGACACTGTCCCGCCGCGTTGCAGCGGCGAATCGCTTTCCTGACGCAGCTTTTCTACACGGATCGGATCGATGGCGAAACGGACAACAGCAGTGGTTATCCTGGCGGCGGGCCAGGGCACGCGGATGAAGTCGCGGCTGCCCAAGGTGCTGCATCCGGTGGCCGGCCTGCCGATGGTCCGCCATGTACTGGATGCGGCCGCCACACTGAAGCCGGAGCGTGTCGTGGTCGTGGTCGGCAAGGGCCAGGAGAACCTGGCGCAGGCAGTGGCGCCGGCCGCGGTCGTCGTGCAGGACCCGCCACGCGGCACGGGACATGCGGTGATGGCGGCACTGCCGGCGCTGAAGGGCTTCACCGGCGATGTGCTGGTGCTCTATGGCGACACGCCGCTGCTGACCCCGGACCTGCTGAAGCGCCTGCTGGCGGCGCGCCGGGCCAAGGCCGATCCGGCCGCCGTGATCACCGGCTTCACGCCGGCCGATCCTGCCGCCTATGGCCGGCTGATCGTCGGCCGCAACGGCGCGCTGGAGAAGATCGTCGAATACAGGAATGCCGATGCGACCGAACGCGCCGTCCGCCTGTGCAACGCCGGGCTGATGGCCATCGATGGCGCGCGGCTGCCGGCCCTGCTGAAGAAACTGACCGACCGCAATCCCCAGGGCGAATACCTGCTGACCGATATCGTCGAGCATGCCCGCGCGCAGGGCTGGACCTGCCGTGTGACCGAAGCCGATCCGGTCGAAGTGATGGGAATCAACAACCGCGCCGAGCTGGCGGTCGCCGAGGCGGCGCTGCAACAGCGCCTGCGCCGGCAGGCCATGGCCGCCGGCGTCACCATGACGGCGCCGGAGACCGTATACCTGCGCACCGATACCCGTTTTGGCCGCGATGTCACCATCGAACCCTTCGTGGTGTTCGGCCCCGGCGTTACGGTCGGCGACGATGTGCTGATCCGCAGCCACAGCCATGTCGAGGGCGCCAGCATCGCCGCCGGCGCCACCATCGGGCCCTTCGCCCGCCTGCGGCCCGGTGCTGCGATTGCCGAAGGTGCGCATATCGGCAACTTCGTCGAGATCAAGAATGCCCGCATCGAGAAGGGCGCCAAGGTCAATCACCTGACCTATATCGGCGACGCCCGGGTGGGCGCGGCAGCCAACATCGGCGCCGGCACCATCACCTGCAATTACGACGGCTACTTCAAGTCGCATACCGATATCGGCGCCGGGGCTTTCATCGGCTCGAATTCGGCGCTGGTCGCACCGGTGAAGATCGGCGCCGGCGCCATCGTCGCCGCCGGCAGCGTGATCACCCGTGACGTGCCGGCCGATGCGCTCAGCGTCGGCCGCGGCAGGCAGGAAGACAAACCGGGCTTCGCCGCGAAGTTCCGCGCCATCAAATCGGCCCAGAAGGCCAAGAAGAAGTAGCAGGAGTTTTTCCATGTGCGGAATCGTCGGTGTCATCGGCTCGCGTGACGTTGTTCCCCTGCTGGTCGATGGCCTGAAGCGGCTGGAATACCGCGGCTATGATTCGGCGGGCATCGCCACCCTGTCGGCCACCGGCGCCATCGAGCGCCGCCGCGCCGAGGGCAAGATCGTCCGGCTGGAAGACAAGCTGCGGAACGAGCCGATGCAAAGCCTGATCGGCATCGCCCATACCCGCTGGGCCACCCATGGCGCGCCGAACGAAGCCAATGCTCATCCGCATGCCACCGAACGGGTCGCCATGGTGCATAACGGCATCATCGAGAATTACCGCGAGATCGGCGAGGAGCTGATCGCGCGCGGCCACAAGTTCCAGAGCCAGACCGATACCGAGGTGGCGCTGCGGCTGATCGACCAGTATCTGGCCGACGGCAAGTCGCCGGAACAGGCGGTGCTGGCGGCACTCGGCCGGCTGCGCGGCGCCTTTGCGCTCGGCATCCTGTTTCATGGCGAGGAAGACCTGCTGATCGGCGCCCGTCGCGGCGCGCCGCTGGCGGTCGGCTTCGGCAATGGCGAGATGTATCTCGGCTCGGACGCGCTGGCGCTGGCGCCGCTGACCGACCGCATCGCCTATATGGAAGAAGGCGACTGCGTCATCCTCAGCCGCACCGGCGCGCGGTTCCTCGATGCCGACGGCAAGCCGGCCGAGCGTGTGGTGCGCGCGACCGCGATCAGCGGCGCCATGATCGGCAAGGGCAACTATCGCCACTATATGCTGAAGGAGATCTACGAGCAGCCGGCGGTGATGGGCGATACCATCAATACCGTGATCGGCCCGAAAGACCGTCTGGCCCATCTGCCCGATCTCGGTATCGATCTCGGCAGCATCACGCGGATCACCATCGTCGCCTGCGGTACCTCGTATTATTCCGGCATGGTCGCGAAATACTGGCTTGAGCGTTATGCCCGCATCGGCGTCGAGGTCGATGTCGCTTCCGAGTTCCGCTATCGCGAGGCGCCGGTCGACACCCAGGGGCTGGCGATCTTCATCTCGCAGTCGGGCGAGACCGCGGACACGCTTGCCGCCATGCGCTACGTCAAGGCCCAGGGCGGCCGAACGCTGGCCATCGTCAACGTGCCGGAAAGCAGTATGGCGCGCGAGGCGGACGGTATCCTGCTGACCAAGGCGGGCCCGGAAATCGGCGTCGCCTCGACCAAGGCGTTTACCTGCCAGCTGGTGACGCTCGCAGCCTTCAGCCTGGCAATGACGCAGGCACGCAACGCCCTGCCGGCCGAGGAGGTGCGCCGGCTGATGGCCGCGCTGGTCGAAGTGCCGGCGCGGGCAGCAGAAGTGCTGAACCATGACGACGACCTGCATGCCCTGGCCGAGAAGATCATGGATGCCCGCGACGTGCTGTATATCGGCCGCGGCCCGTGTTTCCCGCTGGCGCTGGAAGGCGCGCTGAAGCTGAAGGAAATCTCCTATATCCATGCCGAGGGCTATGCCGCCGGCGAACTGAAGCACGGCCCGATCGCCCTGATCGACGAGGTGGTCCCGGTGATCGTGATCGCGCCGAGCGACAGCCTGTTCGAGAAGACCATCTCGAACATGCAGGAGGTGATGGCACGCGGCGGCAAGGTCATCTTCATGTCCGACAGGAAGGGCCTGGCCCATGTCGACGACCGCACCTTCGCCACCGTTGTGCTGCCCGAGGTCGAGCCTTTCGTGGCGCCGATCCTCTATGCCATTCCGGTGCAGTTGCTGGCCTATCATGTCGCCGTGCTCAAGGGCACCGATGTCGACCAGCCGCGCAACCTCGCCAAGTCGGTGACGGTAGAATGAGGGCGGGCGAATGAGTGTCGTCGAACGCGGACTGCTGCCGTTCCGGCTCAGCATCTGCGGCGTTGCCGAACTCGGCCAGCAGGGCGAGGTTAGCCATATCCTCGGCATCCTCGATCCCGGGACGCCGGAACCGGAGGGCTATGTCCACCATCCGGCCGCCCGGCGCGATGACTTCCGGTTCTATGACATCGTGACGGCCGAGCCGGCCCGGGCCCTGCCCAGCGAGGCCGACATGGCGGCAATCCTGGCGGTCGGCGAAAAACTGGCCGGATCACAAGTCCGTCACCTGCTGGTGCATTGCTACGCCGGGGTGTCCCGCTCGACGGCGGCTGCCATCGCCCTGATGAGTCAGCGCAACCCCGGGCGGGAAGCGGATATTTTTGCTGCGCTCGCCGATATCCGGCCCCGGGCCTGGCCTAATACGGTGCTGGTCGGCCATGCCGACCGCCTGCTGGGGCGCGGCGGCGCGCTTGTCGAAGCGCTCCGTCTGCACCACATTGCGACAGCCCATCGCTATCCCGAGGTTCGGACCTTGATCTCCAGCGTCGGTCGTGGGCATGAATTGCCTGCGGAGTATGCGGAAGGACCGGACCCCTATGAGCCAGTATGACTTCGACCTCTTCGTGATCGGTGGCGGATCGGGCGGCGTGCGCGCCGGCCGGATCGCCGCGGGCCATGGCGCGCGCGTCGCGGTGGCCGAGGAATACCGTTACGGCGGCACCTGCGTGATCCGCGGCTGCGTGCCGAAGAAGCTGCTGGTCTACGGTTCGGCCTTTGGCCATTATTTCGAGGATGCCGCCGCCTTTGGCTGGACGGCGCCGCCGGCCAGCTTCGACTGGCCGACCATGATCGCCGCCAAGGACAGGGAAATCGGTCGCCTCGAGACGATCTATCGCGGCCTGTTCGAGAATGCCGGCGCGAAGACCTTCGACGGTCGCGCCACGCTGAAGGACGCCCATACCGTCGTCATCAATGACCGGGCGGTGACGGCCGACAAGATCCTGATCGCCACCGGCGGCCACCCGGTCAAGCCGGCGGTGCCCGGCGCCGAGCTGATGATCACCTCGAACGAGGCCTTTCACCTGAAGGCGATGCCGAAGCGCATCATCATCATCGGCGGCGGCTATATCGCCTGTGAATTCGCCGGCATCTTCAATGGTTTTGGCGCCGGGGTGACGCAGCTGTACCGCGGCGAGCAGATCCTGCGCGGCTTCGATCACGATATTCGCGGCCACCTGGCCGGCGAGCTGGTCAAGAGCGGCATCGACCTGCGGCTGAAGACCGATGTGGCCAGGCTGGAAAAGCAGGGCAATGCCCTGCTGGTGCATCTCACCGACGGCAACACCATGGAAGCCGACGCGGTCATGGCCGCCACCGGCCGGCAGCCGAACACCAACGGTCTCGGTCTCGAAGCGGTTGGCGTGAAGACCGACGCCGAGGGTGCCGTTGTCGTGAACGAATATTCGCGCAGCAGCGTCGAGAACATCTACGCCGTTGGCGACGTCACCAACCGCATGAACCTGACCCCGGTGGCGATCCGCGAGGGCCATGCCTTTGCCGACACGGTGTTCGGCAAGAAGCCGCGCTCCATGGATCATGCCAATGTCCCGGCCGCCGTGTTCAGCCAGCCGCCGGTCGGCACCATCGGGCTGAGCGAAGACGATGCCCGCAAGCAGTATGGCGAGATCGACGTCTACCGCACGACCTTCCGGCCACTGAAGGCGACCGTATCGGGCGGCGAGGGCCGCGTGATGATGAAGCTGGTGGTCGATGCGCGCAGCGACCGGGTGGTCGGCGCCCATATGGTCGGCGACGATGCCGGCGAGATCATCCAGGGCCTCGCCATCGCCATCAAGGCGGGCGCCACCAAGGCCGATTTCGACGCCACGGTTGGCGTGCACCCGACGGCGGCCGAGGAATTCGTCACCTTGCGCGAAAAGGTGCGCGAACCGGTGAAGGCCTGATCGCATGGCGGTGGCCGCTGGCCTGCGTCATGATGCCGGGATCACCCTGATCCTCGGCGGCGCCCGCTCCGGCAAGTCGCGCCTGGCCGAGCAACTGGCCGAGCGGCGCGATGGCACGGCGGTCTATATCGCCACCGCCGAGGCGCGCGATGACGAGATGCGGGCACGGATCGCCGAACACAAGGCCCGCCGCGGCGGGCGCTGGCGCAGCATCGAGGCACCGGTCGCGGTGGCCGAAGTGCTGCGTGCCCTGCCGCCGGAAAGCGGCGTGGTGCTGATCGACTGCCTGACGCTCTGGCTGTCCAACCTGATGCATGCCGGGCGTGATATCGGCGCCGAGACCGCCGAGCTGCTGGCGGCCCTGCAGGCCGTGGTGTTTCCCGTGCTGCTGGTTTCCAACGAGGTCGGCCTCGGCATCGTGCCCGACAACAAGCTCGCCCGCAATTTTCGCGACCATCAGGGCCGGCTCAACCAGGCGGTGGCACAGGTGGCCGACCATGTGGTTTTCACGGCGGCCGGTCTGCCGCTGGTGCTGAAGTGACGGCTGGGCCGGCGCAGGCCCGCGCCCTGATGTTCCAGGGCACCGGGTCCGATGTTGGCAAGTCGGTGCTGTGTGCCGGCGTGATCCGGGCGCTGGTGCGGCGCGGCCATCGCGTGCTGCCGTTCAAGCCGCAGAACATGTCGAACAACGCCGCCGTCACCGCGGAGGGCGGCGAGATCGGCCGGGCCCAGGCCCTGCAGGCCCGCGCCGCCGGGGTTGCATCCAGCGTGCACATGAATCCGGTGCTGCTGAAGCCGCAGGGTGACCGCACCTCGCAGATCATCGTGCAGGGCCGCATGCACGGCACGACCGACGCGCGCGGTTATCTCGGCCGCAAGGCCGAGCTGTGGCCTTTCGTCGCCGACAGCTTCGCACGGCTTCAGGCCGATGCCGATTTCGTCATCGTCGAGGGAGCCGGGTCGCCGGCCGAGGTCAACCTGCGCGCCAACGACATCGCCAATATGGGCTTTGCCCGGCGTGCCGGCGTGCCGGTGGTGCTGGTGGGCGATATCGACCGCGGCGGCGTGATCGCCAGCCTGGTCGGCACCGATGTCCTGCTGGAGCCCGATGAACGTGCGCTGGTCGCCGGTTATGTGATCAACAAGTTCCGCGGCGACCCCAGCCTGTTCGACGACGGGCTCGGGATCATCACTGATCGCACCGGCTGGCGCAGTTTCGGCGTGCTGCCGCATCTGCCGGAGGTCGGCCGCCTGCCGGCCGAGGATGCCGTCGCACTGGACCGTCCGGGCGATGGCGCCGGCGATGTCGTGATCGCGGTGCCGCGCCTGAAACACATCGCCAATTTCGACGATTTCGATCCGCTGCGGCAGGAAGCCGGCGTACGGCTGGTCTTCGTGCAGCCCGGCCAGCCGCTGCCGGGCGATGCCGCGCTGGTCATCCTGCCTGGCTCCAAGGCCACCATTGCCGACCTGAAGTTCTTTCGCGAACAGGGCTGGGACCTCGATCTCGCCGGACACCTGCGGCGCGGCGGCCGCGTGCTCGGGATTTGTGGCGGCTTCCAGATGCTTGGGCGCAGTATCGCCGATCCGCATGGCATCGAGGGGGTGCCGGAAGCCGTCGAGGGCCTCGGCCTGCTGCAGGTCGAAACCGTGCTGGAAGGCAGCAAGACGCTGGTCGAAACCCATGGCTACGAGCGTTTCACCGGCGAGGCGATCCGCGGCTACGAGATGCATGTCGGCGCGACCATGGGGCCGGATGCCACGCGGCCGCTGCTGCGACTGGCCGGCCACCATGACGGCGCGGTGTCGGATGACGGCCGGGTGGCGGGCTGTTACCTGCATGGCCTGTTCGCTGGCGATGGTTTCCGCCGCGCCTTCCTGTCGGCGCTGGCCGGCCGGGATTTCGGCCTCGGGGATTACGAGGGCGGCGTCGAGGCAGCGCTCGATGCCCTGGCCGAAGCCATCGAGCGCCATCTCGACGTCGACGCGCTCATCGCTGCAGCGCGATAGCCGACAGCACCACCACAGCCGCCAGCAGGCTGCAGGCGACGACATAGAGGCGGAGCGCGCGGCGGATATCGCCGGCGTCCGCCGCCGCCCGCCCGTCCGGCCCACCCATCCAGTGATCTTCGACCCAGGCATCGCCGTAACGGCGCGGCCCGGCGAGTTTCAGGCCCAATGCCCCGGCCATGGCGGCTTCGGGCCAGCCGGCATTGGGCGAACGGTGCCGGCCGGCATCGCGCTCGACGGCGCCGAAGGCCGCGGCCGGCCGGGCACCGGGCAGCAGAGCGGCGGCGAGGACGAGCAGCAGGGCGGACAGGCGCGAAGCCGGCAGGTTGACCAGATCGTCGAGCCGCGCCGCCGCCCAGCCGAAGGCACGGTATCTGTCGCTGCGATGACCGATCATGCTGTCGGCGGTGTTGATCGCCTTGTAGATCACGATGCCGGGCAGGCCGGCGACGGCAAGCCAGAAAGCCGGTGCCACCACGCCGTCGGAAAAGTTTTCGGCCAGACTCTCGATGGCGGCGCGACTGACGGCGGCGGCATCGAGGCTGTCGGGGTCGCGACCGACGATCATCGCCACGGCGGCGCGGCCGCCGGCCAGTCCGTCCTGTTGCATCCCGCGGGCCACGGCCGCCACATGGCTGTAGAGGCTGCGCTGGGCGATCAGGCTGGCGGCCAGAACGGCTTCGGCCAGCCAGCCCCACGGCAGGCTGTGCAGAACGATACTGATGCTGGTCGCGACGCCGCCGCAGATCGCCACAACGACCAACACCGCGAGTGCGCCAGCGGCACGGCGCCGGCTGTTGCGCCAGTCCGGCCGGTTGAGGGCCATGTCCAGCTTGCGAATCAGGCTGCCGATCCACACCACCGGATGCCGGATGGCGCGATACAGCGCATCCGGATATCCGATGATGGCATCGAAGCCGAGCGCGGCGGCCAGGATCCAGAGGTTGATCGCCGCCGCCGTCACCGTAAGATCATCAACCATGACCGACATGAAGGCCACCATGGGCGAGACGGCCGGCCCCAGTCAATCGGCGGTGCCTAAACATGGCGGCGACCTGACCGCGCTGAAGGCGATGCCGGATGCTTTCGCCGGCGACTGGCTCGACCTGTCGACCGGCATCAACCCGCTGCCCTGGCCGGTGCCGGCGGTTGCACCGGATGCCTGGCAGCGTCTGCCCGAAGCCGCTGCCGAACAGGCGCTGCTGGCGGCGGCTCGGCAGTGTTACGGCTGTCCGGCGGAAGCGGGCCTCGTGGCGCTGCCGGGCACCCAGGCGGCGATCCAGTTGCTGCCCCGGCTGTTCGCGCCGGCACGGGTGACCGTGCTGGGACCGACCTATGCCGAACATGCCCATTGCTGGCGGCCGGCGCGCCATGCCGTGACCGAGACCGACAGCCTGCCGGCCAATCTCGGCGGCACCGACATCCTGATCGCGGTCAACCCGAATAACCCCGATGGGCGTATGCTCGGTCGCGACCTGCTGCTGCGCTGGCAGGCGGAACTCGCCGCCCGCGGCGGCTGGCTGATCCTCGACGAGGCCTTTGCCGATGTGGTGCCGGAGGCCTCGCTGGCATCGGAAGCCGACCGGCCGGGGCTGGTGATCCTGCGCTCGTTCGGCAAGTTCTTCGGGCTGGCCGGCCTGCGGCTCGGCTTCGTGCTGGGCGATCCGGTGGTGACCAACGCCTTGCGGCAGGCGGCCGGCCCCTGGGCGGTCAGCGGTCCGGCGCTGGCCATCGGCACCGCGGCGCTGGCCGATACCGGCTGGCAGCAGGCGATGCGCGACGAGCTGCGCGCCCGGGCGCGTCGCTTCGACCAGATGATGCGCGATCGCGACATCCATGTGCTGGGCGGCACCAGCCTGTTCCGGCTGGCGAAGGTTGCCGATGCGGCCGGCTTTGCCGCGCGGCTGCAGCAGCAGGGCATCCACGTCCGCATCTTCGAGCAGCGGCCGCAGTGGATGCGTTTTGGCCTGCCGGCCGATGAGGCCGAATTCTGGCGGCGCTTCGACCGGGTGCTGGTCTAGCGGCTGCCGCGCAGCAGGCTGCGCTTGTGCAGCAGGCTGGCGATGATGACGAACAGGCTGACCACGCCGATCAGGATGGTGGAGATGGCGTTGATCTCGGGCGAGACACCGAGCCGCACGGCGCTGTAGATGCGCACCGGCAGGGTGGTGGCGCCGGGACCGTTGACGAAGGAGGCCACCACCACGTCATCGAGCGACAGCGTGAATGCCAGCAGCCAGGCAGCGACCAGCGCCGGCAGCAGGCTCGGCACCGTCACCAGCAGGAAGGCCTTCACCGGCCCGGCGCCAAGGTCGCGGGCTGCGGCCTCCAGATTGGGATCGAGGCTGACCAGCCGCGACTGCACGACCACCAGCGCATAGGCGGCGCCGATGGTGGCATGGGCCATGGCCACGGTGGCGATGCCGCGCTCGACGCCGAGCGAGATGAACAGCAGTAGGGTGCTGACACCGAGGATCACGTCGGGCAGCACCATCGGCGCCAGCATCAGGCCACCGAAGGCGCCGCGACCGGGAAACCGGCGCAGCCGGGTCAGCACCAGGGCGCCCAGCGTACCGAGCAGGGTGCCGAGCGTGGCCGCGATGATGCCGATGCGCAGCGACATCCAGGCCGCTTCCAGATAGGCGGGCGTGGAAAACAGCACGCTGTACCAGTGCAGCGAAAAGCCGCCCCAGACCGTCACCAGCCGCGAGGCGTTGAACGAGAAGACGATGACCAGCAGGATCGGCAGGTAGAGGAAAGCCAGCCCGAAGACCAGGGTGGTGACATGGATGGCGGCAAGGCCGCCGGGGTCCCTGCGCCTCATGACTGCACGCCCGGCTTGCCGCCGAGTTCCAGCCGCTGCAGCCACAGGGCAGGTGCCAGCAGCAGGGCGGTCAGCAGCACCGCCAGCGCGCTCGCCATGGTCCAGTCGCGGTTGGAGAAGAATTCCGTCCACAAAGCCTGGCCCAGCATGATGGTGGCCGAGCCGCCGAGCAGGTCGGGGATGACGAATTCGCCCACCGTCGGGATGAACACCATCAGGGCGGCGGCCAGAATCCCCGGCCGGGCCAGCGGCACGGTGACCAGCCAGAAGGCCCGCAGCGGAGAGGCGCCGAGATCGATGGCAGCCTCGGCCAGCCGCGGCGACTGGCCGACCAGGCTGGCATAGATCGGCAGGATGGCGAACGGCAGGTAGGTATAGGTCATGCCGACGACGATGCCGAAACCGGTGTTGATCATGATCAGCGGCGTGTCGATCAGGCCGAGCGCCATCAGCGCCTCGTTGATCAGGCCTTCGGGCTTCAGCAACGCAATCCAGGCATAGACGCGGATCAGGAACGAGGTCCAGAACGGCAGGATGATCAGGGTCAGCATCAGCGGCTGCCAGTTCGCGCTGACCCGGCTGACCGCGCGGGCGATGGCCAGCCCGAGGGCCAGGCAGCACAGAGTTGCAATGCTCGCATAGAGCAGGCTGTTGCCCAGTGCGCGCAAATACAGCGGATCGCTGACGATCAGTGCGTAATTGTCGAGATGCGCCTTCAGCACCGGGCCGTATTCGCCGGGCTGGAACAGCGCGGAATAGGGCGGTTGTGCCAGCAGCGGCTCGGCGAAGCTGATCTTGAAGATCAGGCCGAGCGGCACGGCAACGAACAGCAGCGTCCAGACCGCCGGCAGGGCAAGCAGGGCGAGGCCGCGGCGGGTCATGGGCGGCTGTCAGGCATCGGACAGCGGCACCAGGGCTTCGGCATCCCAGCTCAGCCAGACGGTCTGGTCGATGTCCATCAGCGGCTCGTGCAGGGCATTGAGCTGCGAGGCGCGGACCAGGCGGCCGTCGCCGAGGCGCACTTCGATGGTGGTCATGTCGCCGATATAGTCGATGTCGGTGACCGTGCCGGATGCCGTATTGGCCGCGTCGGTGACCGGGTCGCGGCCGATCTCGATCTGCTCCAGTCGCAGGCCGAGCAGTTGGTAGCCGCCGCCGGCCCGCGGGGCGCCGTCGCCGGGAAACCGCAGGTCGAGGCCGCCGCAGCGGGCCTGCACGATGCCATCGCTTTCGGCGACGATCTCGGCCTCGAACAGGTTGATGTCGCACATCAGCTGGGCGACGAAGCGGTCGACCGGGCGGTCGTAGATGCGGCGCGGATGATCGACCTGGCGCAGGCGGCCGGCCTGCATCACGGCGATGCGGTCGGCCAGCGCCATCGCCTCGTCGTTGTCGTGGGTGACGAAGACGAAGGCGATGCCGGTCTGGCGGTTCAGCCGGCGCAGCTCGGCCTGGGTCTGCTGGCGCAGGCGCTTGTCGAGTGCACCGAGCGGCTCATCGAGCAGCAGCAGGCGGGGCCGCTTCACCAGCGCGCGGGCCAGCGCCACGCGCTGCTGCTGGCCGCCGGACAGCTGGTGCGGTTTGCGTGCAGCAAAGGCGGCGATCTCCAGCATCGCCATCGCTTCGTCGACCCGTTTCGCGACGTCCGTTTTTGCCATGCCTTCACGGCGCAGGCCGAAGGCGATGTTGTCGCGCACGTTCAGATGCGGGAACAGGGCGTAGGACTGGAACATCATGTTGACCGGCCGCCGGTGCGGCGGCAGATGGGTGATGTCCTGTCCGTCGAGCAGGATGCGGCCGGCATCGGGCATCTCGAGGCCGGCGATCATGCGCAGCAGGGTCGACTTGCCACAGCCTGACGGGCCGAGCAGCACGAGGGATTCGCCGTCCTCGACCTCGAGATCGAGGGCGTCGACGGCGGTCTCGTCGCTGTAATGCTTGCTGACGCCCTCGATGCTCAGCAGCGGCATCGGGTCAGCCGCCGCCCTTCACGCGGGTCCAGGCGCGGGTCAGCACGCGCTGCTCGGCCTGCTTGAACGGTTCGACCGTATAAAGGCGGTTCAGCGCCGAGGCCGGCGGGAAGACGTCCTTGTCCGACATGGCTTCCTTGTCGACGAACTGCAGCGAGGCCGGCACCGCATTGGGATACTGCACGGCGTTGGTGATCTTGGCGATCACCTTGGGCTGCAGGATGAAGTTGATGAAGGCATGGGCGTTGTCGACATGGGGCGCATCGGCGGGGATCGCCATCACGTCGAACCACTGCTGGGCGCCTTCCTTGGGCAGCAGGTACTGTACCCGCACGCCCTTCTTGGCCTCTTCGGCGCGGCTGCGCGCCTGCAGGATGTCGCCGGAGAAGCCGTAAGCCAGGCAGATGTCGCCATTGGCGAGGTCGTTGATGTACTGCGAGGAATGGAACTTGCGGATATAGGGCCGCACCTTCAGCAGTACCTCTTCGGCCTTGGCGATGCTGGCGGCATCCTTCGAGTTTGGATCGAGGCCGAGATACTTCATTGCCGCGACCAGCAGCTCGTCGGGGGCATCCAGCACCTCGACGCCGCAGTCGGCGAATTTCGACACCACGGCCGGGTCAAACAGCATGTGCAGGCTGTTGGCCGGCGGGTTCGGCATGCGCGCCTTGATCAGGTCGGGATTGAGGCCGATGCCGCTGGTGCCCCACATGTAGATGACGGCATGGTCGTTGCCGGGATCGAAGCGGGCGAGCCGCTGCATCAGCACCGGGTCGAGGGTCTTCAGGTTGGGCAGCTTGCTCTTGTCGAGCGGCTGCAACAGTTTGGCCTGCACCTGGCGCGCCATGTAGTACTGGGTCGGCACCACGACGTCGTAGCCGGTCTTGCCGGCCAGCAGCTTGGATTCCAGTGTGTCGTTGGAATCATAGACGTCGTAGCGGACCTTGATGCCGGTCTCCGCCTCGAAATCCTTCAGCACCTGCGGGTCGATATAGTCCGACCAGTTGTAGACGTTGACGACTTTCTCCTGGGCGGCGGCCGGCAGGCCGGACAGGCAGGCAAGCGCCACCAGGGCGGTGGCGGCAAAGACGGCATGGCGCATGGAAACTCCCCCGAATCCCGTTGAGTGCCTGGATTATGACAACGGCGCGGCAGCCCAGCAATCGGCACGTATTGCAGCGCAGCGACATTGGCCCAGGGGCGGCCCGGGCCCGGTTCCGGGCAGATTGCCTCCACCTTTGCCGGAAAGGGCTGTGGATTATCATCGAACGGTCACGTCTGTCGTCAACTTATCCCCAGCCTTTCACGGCCTTGTCATCGAATCGCTATCTAATGGGCGAATCAGGTGAGTTGCTCCCGGGTGTTGGCCGGAACCTTGGCAAGGCGAGACCAGACAATGCGCATTCTGATTGTTTCTGATGCATGGCACCCGCAGGTCAACGGCGTGGTGCGGACCCTGACCAAGACCCGCGAGGTGCTGGAAAAGCGCAATCACGTGGTTGAGGTGATCGGCCCGGACCGGTTCCGCCGCATCCCGTGCCCGACCTATGCGGAAATCGAGCTGGCGATCCTGCCCTACCGCAGCCTGGTGAAGCAGATCGAGGCCTTTGCGCCCGATGCCATCCATATCGCCACCGAGGGCCCGCTCGGCATGGCGGCACGCAAATACTGCACCCGCAACGGCCTGACCTTCACCACCGCCTATCACACCAAATTCCCCGAATACATCGCCGAGCGGACCAGGCTGCCGCTGAGCTGGAGCTATGCCTTCATGCGCTGGTTCCATGGCGGTTCGGCCGGCGTGATGGTGGCCACCGACAGCCTGGCGCAGAGCCTGCGCGACTGGGGTTTCAGGAATCTCAAGACCTGGTCGCGCGGCGTCGACGTCGGGCGCTTCAAGCCGCGGCCGAAGGATGTCCTCGACCTGCCGCGGCCGATTTATCTCTATGCCGGCCGCGTCGTGGTCGACAAGAACATCGAGGCCTTCCTCAAGCTGAAACTCGATGGCACCAAGCTGGTCGTCGGCACCGGGCCGGATCTCGAGAGTTACCGCGCCCGCTATCCGGAGACCGTATTCGCCGGCTATCTGGAGAATGGCCATCTGGCCAGCTATTTCTCCGCCGCCGATGTCTTCGTCTTCCCCAGCCTGACCGATACCTTCGGCCTCGTGCTGCTGGAAGCCATGGCGTCGGGCGTGCCGGTTGCCGCCTATCCGGTGACCGGGCCGATCGACATTGTCGGTCCGCATCCGGAAGTCGGCTGCCTTGACGAGGATCTGGGCAAGGCCGTGCAGGGCGCGCTCGGCAAGTCGCCGGAAGCCTGCCGGGCTCTGGCCCTGCAGTATTCCTGGGACGCCTGCACCGACCAGTTCCTGCAGAACCTGGCGCCGCTCCGCAAACCGCAGCCGCAGGCCAGCAGTGCCACGCAGGCCTACGACCCGGCATCCTGAGCTGCCGGCCCTTGCCGGCAACGTATACGTCCCGCTAGGGTTCTTCCCTCATATATCAGTCGAGAGAGGGAGGGCCCGCATGGGCATCGAGATCCTGCAGACCACGGCGCTGCCGATCAACGCGGCGCTGCAGCGCGATTATACCGTGCATGCCCTGTGGCAGACCGCGGATAAGGCGGCGCTGCTGAAAGACATCGCCCCGCGCATTCGCGGGATGGTGACCTCGGGCGGTGTCGGTGCCGACCGTGCGCTGATCGAGGCGCTGCCGAAACTCGAGATCATTTCCAGCTTCGGGGTCGGTTACGACCCCATCGACATCGACTGCGCGAAAGAGCGCAAGGTCATCGTCACCAACACACCGGATGTGCTGACCGACGACGTGGCGGACGTCGCCATGGCCCTGATGCTGGCGATGATGCGGCGGATTCCCCAGGGCGACGCCTTCGTGCGCCAGGGCCGCTGGCTCAAGGACAAGCTGCCGCTGACCGACAAGCTGGGCGGCAAGGTCATGGGCGTGGTGGGGCTCGGCCGCATCGGCCAGGCCATCGCCCGCCGCGCCGAACCGTTCGGCGTCGAAATCCGCTATTTCGGTCCCCGCAAGAAAGCCGATATCGCCTGGCAGTATTACGGCGATCTGGTCGCCATGGCGCGGGACGTGGACATCCTGATGATCGCCTGTCCGGGCGGCAAGGAGACCGAACAGCTGGTCAATGCCGCCGTCATCGATGCACTCGGCAGCAAGGGCTACATCGTCAACATCGCGCGTGGCAGCGTGGTCGAGGAACCGGCGATGGTCGATGCGCTGGTGAACGGCCGGCTGGCCGGTGCCGGACTCGATGTCTTCGCCAACGAGCCGCAGGTGCCCGAGGCCCTGTTGAAGCTCGACAACGTCGCGCTGGCGCCGCATGTGGGGTCGGCGACCCATGCCACGCGGGCCGCCATGGGCCAGCTGGTGCTGGATAACCTGGCGGCCCATTTCGCCGGCAAGCCGGTGCTGACCCGGGTCGTATAGGGCAGGGAGAGAAAGGGCCGGGGGGCGTCAGCCCCAGGTCTTGTCGCCGTCGCGCTCGTTGTCGTCGCGCATCAGGCGGGATGTGCGCATCATGCCGTCGCGCAGCGCCTCGTAGGCCATCATCTTGACGGCATGGTCGATCATCCGGCGCTGCTCGTCGAGGTGGCTGGCAACCGTCGAGTTGCGCACCGGCGTCGTGCCGGCCACCACGGTCTGCAGGTTGTCGAGGCCGGCCATGTTGTTCTGCAGCTTGCGCTGGAACGCGGCATAGATCTCGCCGACGCTGCGGGCGCGGCCATCGGCATCGTAGAAGACGCCGCGGTTGGCGGCGGCGGCTTCCGGCAGCAGGGCGGCGGCGTTCTGTGCCGGATTGTCCTGCAGGGCGCCGAGGAACTTGCTGGCACCGCTGGTGCCGAGGAAATGCCCGAGATAGAGGTCGGTCTGGCCCGGCTGGATGCCGAGATCGCGCGACAGGGCCTGCTGGTTGGTGCGGGCATATTCGGCGGCCATCGCCGAAGCGATGCGCGGATTGTCACGCAGGCTGAGGATGGCGCGCCGCATCGCTGGGTCGGCCACGCTGGGCTTGCCGTCCGGGCTGGTGCCGATCTGCTGCGCCTCGGTGGTCAGGCCGTATTTGGCGCCATGGTCGCGCACCATCTGCAGCCAGGTGCTGTCGATGAACTGGAACAGGCCGCGGGCCGAACTGCCGCTGGCCTGGGCATCGGGGCGGAAACCGCTTTCCTGTCCGGCCTGCGCCACCAGATAGGCGAAGTCGACGCCGGTGCTGCTGCTCGCCTGCTTCAGCGTGCTCAGCAGTTCGTAGCTCACCTGATGGCCGCCGACGCGGTAGACGTCATCGCGGTTCATTGAAGCGGAAAACGGAGGGAGCGGGGCCATGAATCCTTTGCCTGTATCTCAGAGTTGGATAGCCCGGCGGCGGCAAAGAAATCGTTAAGGCTTCGGTAATTCGTCTATCCTCTTGTTTTGCCTTCTGTTTGCGGGCAAACAGGATGCTGCGGGCAGAGATGGAGGGGAACCCCGGGTGGAGCAGCTTGCCGCACTGGCGTCCGGTTGGGCCGGATTTGATCTGCAGGCACAGGCGCTGCTGGCACAGGCACCGTGGCTGGCGCTGCTGATGCTGCTGGTCGGCGGTGTGGCGCTGCCGGCCGGGCTTTACGGGCTGTTCGACCGCTGGGCGGCCCACCGTCTGCGGGTCGATACGGTGGCGCTGGCCACCCGCTACGGCGGCTTCATGAATTCCTGGGCGGTCTTCGGGCGCCATGCCGCCGAATACCGCGACCTGCGGCCGATCTTTCCGACCGCCCAGGCCGCGGAGTTTGCCCGCTTCGATGACGGCACGGCGACAATCGCCGCCCGCTTTACCGATGGCACCGTGGCGGCCGGGACGGCGGCGGCCACCTTCGGCAGTTTCGCGACATCGGGCATCGAGCATGCCGATGCCGGCCTGTCCTTCCGCACCGGACAGACGGCGCGCGGCTATGCCTGCGGCCAGTGGCTGCTGATCGGCGATACCCTCTTCGTGTTCTATGCCGCCGACGATGCGGCGCTGGCCCGCCGGCGGCAGGCGACGCCGGCCTTGCGGGCGCGGCGGTTCCCCGGCCCGTTGCGGCTGCTGCATGGCCGTCGCGGCCATAGCCTGGTCGTCGTGCTGTGGGTGCTGTGTGCGCTGGCAGCCACGACCTGGCTGATCGAGGCCGGAGGCCGGCAGGTGCCGGACCGGGACATTCCCGCCGATATCTCCACCCTGCGCCTGCGGCTGCCCGGCCTGCTGGTCGGCGGCCAGAAGCTGCGGGTGCTGCCGCTGCTCGATGGCGGCGGCGTGCTTGCCGTCCTGCCGCCCGACAACCTGCACAACCCGGATCTCGACCGTCTGGCCGGCCGCGCCTGGATGGCCGGCATCGAGCTGCAGTTCGATGCCCGCAACAGCACCGTCAACGTGCTGTCGCTGGTCGGGCAGGTGGTGGAGAACGGCGACGGCGACGTCCGGTTGCCCGAAGACTGGCGCAGCAACCTGCTGCTCGGCGATCCCGATGATGCGGTTGCGGCGGCCTTGCGCACTGCAGTGCTGGCCGCCGGCTGGACCTGGCAGCCGCGGCTGTGGCCATGGCCGGCGCTGTGGCGCGACCCATGGCATCCATGGCAGGGCTGACCTATAATTTTCCGGACCCGGACAAAGAAAAACGGAGGAAACATGCCCAGAGGCTATAAAGCCATGCTCGACGAGGCATTGGCCCGCATCGAGACCCTGACCCCGCAGCAGGCCGCCGAACAGCTCGGCCGCGATGACGTGGTGTTCGTCGACCTGCGCGATCCGCGCGAGCTGGAGCGCGAAGGCATGGTGCCCGGCGCCTTTCATGCCACGCGCGGCATGCTGGAATTCTGGATCGATCCGGAAAGCCCCTATCACAAGCCGGTCTTCGCCGAGAAGAAGCAGTTCATCTTCTACTGCGCCGGCGGCTGGCGTTCGGCGCTGGCGGCCAGCACGGCGAAGGAGATGGGGCTCGAGAAGGTCGCCCATATCCATGGCGGCATGGGCGACTGGAAAAAGGCCGGCCTGCCGGTGGCCGAGTGGACGCCGAAAGCCAAGGCATGAGTGCAGGGGGGATGAGTGGCCCGCTCACTGGCCTGCGCGTCATCGAGATGCCGGCGATCGGCCCGGTGCCGTTCTGCGGCATGCTGCTGGCCGATCTCGGGGCCGACGTGCTGCGCATCGACCGCACCGGCGATGTCGATCTCGGCCTGCCGGTGGAACCGAAATACGAGCTGCTCGGCCGCGGCAAGCGCTCGCTCGCCCTCGACCTGAAGGATGCGAAGGCTGTCGCGCTGCTGCTCGATCTGGCCGCGAAAGCCGATGTGATCATCGAGGGCTTCCGCCCCGGCGTGATGGAACGCCTCGGGCTCGGCCCCGACGTCCTGCAGCAGCGCAACCCCGGACTTGTCTATGGCCGCATGACCGGCTGGGGCCAGGGCGGCCCGCTCGCCGCCGCGGCCGGGCATGACATCAACTACATCGCGCTCACCGGCGCCCTGCATGCCATCGGCCCGGCCGGCGGCAAGCCGGTGCCGCCGCTCAACCTGGTCGGCGATTTCGGCGGCGGCTCGCTCTATCTCGCCATGGGCGTGCTGGCGGCCCTGTTCGAGCGCCAGGGCTCTGGCCGGGGCCAGGTGGTCGATGCCGCCATGGTCGATGGCGCCGCCTCGCTGATGACGCTGTTCTACGGGCTGAAGGGTGCCGGCATGTGGAGCGACGAGCGCGGTGCCAACATGCTGGACAGCGGTGCCCCATGGTACGACACCTACGAATGCCGCGATGGCGGCCATGTCGCCATCGGCGCCATCGAGGGCAGGTTCTATGCCGAGCTTGTCCGCGTGCTGCAACTCGACCCGAAGACCCTGCCGAAACAGCACGACCGGCGCAACTGGCCGTCGCTGCGCGCGGTCTTCGCGGCGTGCTTCCGCACGAAGACGCGAGACGAATGGTGCGCGCTGATGCAAGGCACGGACATCTGCTTCGCGCCGGTGCTGGCGCTTGACGAGGCACCGCTACATCCGCATATGGCGGCGCGCGGCAGTTTCGTGGCACCCGACGGCGTCACCCAGCCGGCACCGGCACCGCGGTTCTCGCGCACGCCGGGCGGCATCGCCCGCCGTCCGCCGCAGCGCGGCGAGGGCGGCGAGGACGCTCTGACCGACTGGGGCGTCGGGCCGGCATGAGCAGGCAATTTTCGTTTTTCTCCCCAACGGACTGACAAAAGGACACGGTCATGGATTTCGGTATCAAGGGACGCAACGCGCTGGTCTGCGCGGCCAGCAAGGGCCTCGGTTTCGGCAGCGCACTGGCGCTGGCCAAGGAAGGCGTCAACGTCACCATCACCGCGCGCGGCGCGGAGACCCTGGAAGCGGCGGCGAAGCAGATCCGTGCTGCCGCGCCCGGCGTGACGGTGAAGACGGTGGCGGGCGACATCACCACCGAGGCCGGCCGTGCCGAGGCGCTGGCGGCCGCCGGCACCATCGACATCCTGGTCAACAATGCCGGTGGCCCGCCGCCGGGCGATTTCCACGACTGGGGTCGCGAGGAATGGGTCAAGGCGGTGGATGCCAACATGATCACGCCGATCCTGCTGATCAAGGCGGTGGTCGACGGCATGGGCGAGCGCAAGTTCGGCCGCATCGTCAACATCACGTCCAGCGCAGTGAAGGCGCCGATCCCGGTGCTGGGCCTGTCCAACGGCGCGCGCTCGGGCCTGCATGGCTTCGTCGCCGGCGTGTCGCGTCAGGTGGCGAAGACCGGCGTGACCATCAACAACCTGCTGCCCGGCCGCTTCCTGACCGATCGCCTCAAGGGCACCATCGGCGCCCAGAGCAAGAAGCAGGGCGCCGAACTGGAGGCCGAATTCGGGAAGATCGCCGCCACCATTCCGGCCGGCCGCTTCGGCACGGCGGAAGAATTCGGCCAGGTCTGCGCCTTCATGTGCTCGGTGCAGGCGGCCTACATGACCGGCCAGAACGTCCTGCTGGATGGCGGCAACTATCCCGGCAGTTTCTGAGTGATGGTGCCGCCGGGCGGCTGCGGCGGGATGCGGATGGCATCCGGCGGCAGGCCCGCCCGGTGGCGTTGCCACATCGCCTGATACGCGGCTTCGATGCCGCGGCAGAAGCGGGCGGTGTCGAACAGCGCGCAGGTCATGCGAGTCTGTTCGAGGTGTGCCCGCAGTTCCGCCAGCCGCCCGCGGTCGTGATACAGCGCCGCGGCCAGGGCGGCATATTCATCCGTCGACTGCATCACCAGCTCCGGCAGGCCGGCGGCCCGCAGCAGGCTGGCGGCGACGCGGCCGGGAAACGCCTCGCCGAGCCGGGTCAGTACCGGCAGGCCGGCCCAGAGGGCGTCGCTCGCCGTGGTATGCGCATTGTAGTGGAAGGTATCGAGGAACAGGTCGGCATGGCGCTGCCGGTTCAGATGCGCCGATGCTTCCGCATAGCGGGCGAAGATCAGGCGGGCACCGTCGATGCCATGGCGGGCGGCTTCGCGGCGCAGGTTGGCGCCGGTCTCCGGTGCGGATTCCAGCAGCCACAGCACGCTGCCCGGGCAGTCGCGCAGCAGCCGCATCCATACGGCAAAGACATCCGGCGTGATCTTGTAGGGATTGTTGAAGCAGCAGAAGACGAAGGCAGCGCCGGGCAGGCCGTGATCGGCCCGCGTGCCGGTGGTCTGCGCCGGCGCCCGGCGGCTGTCGGTCACCTGATAGGTGTCGGGCAGCCAGACCGCCTTCTCGCTGTAGTGCGGCTGGTGCTCCGGCGGCAGCACCGTGTCATCGGCGAGGATATAGTCGAAATACGGCGCCCCCATGGTGCCGGGAAAGCCGAGGTAGCAGACCTGCAGCGGTGCCGCCCGGCCGGCGAAGATGCCGGTGCGCTGGTCGAGCGTGTGGCCTTTGAGGTCGACGGCGATCTGGATGCCGCTGTCGCGCGCCAGCCGGCGGATGTCGCGGTCGGACAGGCCGCGCACGTCATGGAAATGGTCGAAGCCCTGCACGAGCCGCTGCCGCATGGCATCCTGGCGCTCCGGCCCGAAGGAAAAGGCGACGATCTCGAACCGTTCCCGGTCATGCTGCTCGAACAGGCCGGCGGCCAGATAGGCGGTGGCATGATTGTGAAAGTCGGCCGAGAAATAGCCGATGCGCAGGCGGCCTGAATCCGGTGTCGCCGATGCCGGCTCCGGCGGTTGCGGTGGATACATCTGGGCGCTGTAGAGTTCCGCGCATTGCCGCTGCAGGGCCGGCGTGGCGGGCAGGGAGGCCAGCGGAAACGGCGGGCTCGCCGGCCGGCCGTCGGCAAGCTGTGCGGTGATCTGCCGGCAATCCTCGTCGAAGGACGACCAGTCGCACAGCACCTGTTTCTCGTGGCAGCGCAGGCCACGCAGCCACGGCAGGCCGGGCTTGATCGCCATGGCGTCGTCGAAGCGGCGGACGGCTTCGGCAAAGCGCTTCAGGCGCGCCAGCAGGGTGGCCTCGTTGCTGATCGCCTCGGCGAAATCCGGACGGATTGCCGTCGCCCGGCGATAGCAGGCCAGCGCCTCCTCGAGCTGATGGCGGCCGGCATGGATATTGCCGAGATTCGACCAGGCATCGGCATAATCCGGATCGTATCCGAGGGCGCGCTTGTAGTCGGCCTCGGCGGCATCCGCCTCGCCATCCTGTTCGCGGCAGCGTCCGAGATTGAGCCAGGCTTGCGGCGATTGCGGGTCCAGCTTGACCGCCCGTTCGGCGATGTCGCGTGCCTGGGCGAACTTGCTCTGGCGGAACAGCACGGCCGCGAGATTGCACAGCAGCGACGGCCGCTCGGGCGCCAGCCGCAGGGCCCGCCACAGCAGGTCTTCGGCGGCGGGGAAATCCTCCGCCTCGATCCGCTTCACGCTGTCGAGGAACAGCGCGCGCGCAGCTTCGAAGTCTATGGTCACGATGGTCGGGCTCCGGCGGGCGGCGAATCTGGCCCGGCGATTTAACCAGAAGTGCCGGTTCCCCTTCCACTGCCGGGCCGGGCGGGTATTTTCGGTCTTTTCATTCACTAGACCAGTCTATATAATACCGGCATGGCCAAGACAGCGACCCGGACAACCAGCCTGGCGGTGAAGCGCGCCACCACCAGCCGCGAGCGCTTCGTCGCCATGACCGCAAAGCTGATGTCGCGGCGCGGCTATGCCGGCGTCGGGCTGAACGAGATCGTCGAGAAAAGCGGCGCCCCCAAGGGCTCGCTGTATCACCACTTCCCGGAAGGCAAGGAGCAGCTCGCCGTGGCCGCCCTTGACTGGGCCGCCGCATGCTTCAGCGCCACGCTGACCGAGGCGATCGCGCGCACCGGCTCGGCGGCGGATGCCATCGGTGCGCTGGCGGCGCAGGTGGCGGAATGGATGGAGGCTTCCGGCTGCAAGGACGGCTCGCCGCTCACCATCGTCGCGGTCGAGACCGGCGCTTTCGTCGAGCCTTTGCGGCTGGCCTGCCTGCGCGGTTACCAGGCCTGGGCCGACCAGCTGGCGGATCAGCTTTGCCGCGACGGCAAGCCGGCCAGGGAGGCCGGCGATCTGGCGCTCTGGGCGCTGGCCTCGCTGGAGGGTGCCATCGTGCTGGCCCGCACCCAGCATTCCGCCGAGCCGCTGCGCCGCATCGGCCGGCTGCTGCAGAAAACCCTGCGCTAGGAGGACATCATGGCGGTGCCGCAAGACCGGATCAGTCGCGAGGCCATGGAACAGGCGATGGCGCTGAGCCCCTTCACCCTCTGGGTGGGGACCGAACTGCTCGAGTTCGATGCCGGCCATGTGCGCATCGCCGCCGCCATCCGCCGCGACATGACGCAGCATCATGGCTTCGCCCATGGCGCCATTGTCGGCTACATGGCCGACACGGTCTGCGCCTGGGCGGCCGCCTCGGTGGTGGGCGACGTGGTGACGTCGGAATACAAGCTGAACCTGCTGTCGCCGGCGGTCGGCGAGCGGCTGACCGCGGTCGGCAGCGTGGTCAAGGCCGGCAGCCGACAGGTGGTCACCCGGGCGGATGTCTTCGCGGAGAAGGATGGCAGCGAAAAGATCGTCGCCACCGCGCTCGCCACCATCGCCCGGGTGTGATGCGGCTCAGGCCGCGGCCTTCTTGTCCACCGGATGGGCGGCGCGGAAGCCGACCTGCAGGCGGTTCCACACATTGATGGCGCCGATCAGCATGGTCAGCTGGACCTGTTCGGCCTCGCTGAACTGGTTTTTCACCAGATCGTAATCGGCATCCGGCGCCCCGGTCTGCGGCAGCAGCGTCAGCGCCTCGGTCCAGGTCAGCGCCGCGCGCTCGCGGTCGCTGTACAGGCTGGATTCGCGCCAGGCGTTCAGCATGTAGAGCCGCATCTCGCTTTCGCCGGTCTTGCGGGCGTCGGTGGTGTGCATGTGGATGCAGAAGGCGCAGCCGTTGATCTGCGACGCGCGTAGTTTCACCAGTTCCATCAGGGCCGGTTCCAGTCCGCTGGATGCGAAGCTGGCCTCCAGTGCCATCATCGCCTTGATCGCTTCGGGGGCCAGCTTGTGGGGATTTGTTAAACGGGGGGTCATGGTCGGTCTCCTGCCGCGCACCATGCGCGGTCTGGAACATAGACGGGGCAGGGGCGGGGTCTGTGACATGGCTGGCCGGATATCCCGGTTTTGCCATAAACTGACCGATCGGACAGGTTTTTTCGAAGCCGGCACAAGGAGATGCCCCAAGGCCGTTGCCGGCCGCCGTGCCCGGCATTACAATCCATCGCTTTCCAGTGCCACGGGCCTGTTCGACAGGCCGGAGGGAAGGGCATGAGTTGGGAAGCCGAAGTCGCCGAACTCAGGCGGCGGGAAGAGATGGCCCGCCGCATGGGCGGGCCCGACAAGATCAAGCGCCAGCATGACGGCGGCAAGCTGACGGTGCGCGAACGCATCGACCAGTTGCTTGACCCCGGCACTTTCCATGAAGTCGGCGCCATTGCCGGCCGCGCCGTTTACGACGACGCCGGCGACCTCAGCGATTTCAGCCCGACCAATTTCGTCTTCGGCCGCGGCCGCGTCGACGGCCGCCCCGTCGTGGTCGGCGGCGACGATTTCACCGTGCGCGGCGGTGCCGCCGATGCCGCCATCTGGCAGAAGCAGGTGATGGCCGAGCAGATGGCGCTGGAACTGCGCATCCCGATGATCCGCCTGGTCGATGGCACCGGCGGCGGCGGCTCGGTGAAGTCGCTGGAGATGGACGGTCGCACCTACGTGCCGCTGCTGCCCGGCTGGGAACATGCGGTGGCCAATCTCTCGATGGTGCCGGTGGTGGCGCTGGCGCTCGGCTCGGTCGCCGGCCTCGGCGCGGCGCGTGCCGTCAGCAGCCATTTCTCGGTGATGGTCGAGGGCATCTCGCAGATGTTCATCGCCGGTCCGCCGGTGGTGGCGCGCACCGGCGTCGATATGACCAAGGAGGAACTGGGCGGCAGCGACATCCATATCCGGGCTGGCGCCGTCGACCTCGCGGTGGCAACGGAGGCCGAGGCTTTCGCCGCGGCGCGCCGGTTCCTGTCCTACCTGCCGCAGTCGGTTTACGAGCTGCCGGCGCGGGTGGCACCGCAGGATGACGTCAACCGCCGCGACGAGACGCTGCTGTCGGTCATCCCGCGCGACCGCCGCCGGGTCTACAAGACCCGCGAGATCCTCGATGCCGTGCTCGACGACGGCAGCTTCTTCGAGATGGGCCGCATGTATGGTCGTTCGGTGATCACCGGCCTGGCGCGGCTGGACGGTTGGCCGGTGGCGATCCTCGCCAGCGATCCCTATCACTATGGTGGCGGCTGGACGGCCGATGCCGCGCACAAGATCGCCCGCTTTGTCGATCTGGCCGAAACCTTCCACCTGCCGGTGGTGCATTTCGTCGACATTCCCGGCTTCCTGATCGGCCCCGAGGCCGAGCAGGCCGGCACCATCCGTCATGGTGCCCGCGCGCTGGCGGCGGTCTACCAGGCCAGCGTGCCATGGTGCTCGGTGATCCTGCGCAAGGCTTTCGGTGTCGCCGGCGCCGGCCATTCCAATCATACGCGGCTGCGCTACCGCTATGCCTGGCCGTCGGGTGACTGGGGCAGCCTGCCGCTCGAGGGCGGCATCGAGGCCGCCTATCGCGCCGATCTCGAGAAGGCCGAGGATCCGGCTGCCCTGCTGCAGCAGATCGAGGGCCGGCTCAACAAGGTGCGCTCGCCGTTCCGCACGGCGGAAGCCTTCCTGGTCGAGGAGATCATCGATCCCCGCGACACCCGGCCGCTGCTCTGTGAATTCGCCAGTCTCGCTGCCCCGCTGCGCAAGGCGGGTCCCTCAACCTTCGGGTACAGACCATGACAACCACCACCGACATCCCGAACATCCCCAACGAGAAGAAGCCGGCGCCGAAGTCGATCGTGCTGACCTCGCATCCCAGCAAGACCGACAGCAGAAAGCCGCTGCCGATCGACTGGGGCGCTGCCGATCCGGGCTTGCGCGGTCCGATCGTCGCCACGCTGCAGAATCCCGGCGGCAAGAATGCGGTGGGCACCCATTCCGGCGCCTATTCGCTGTATCGCGCGCTCGCCATCGCCTCCGGCCAGCTCAAGGCCGAGCACAAGCCCGACCTGACCAACACCGCGCCGGCCGAGCGGATCGGGCCGTTTCCGCAATGGGCGGACCCGGAGAAGATCGTCTCGATGGATCCCTGGGGCCATATGACCAGCGAGGTCTTCGCCCGGCAGATCGCCGCCGGCTGGGATATCCGGCCGACGGTTGCCGTCACCAAGGCGCATATCAACATGCCGGAGCTGCATCAGGCCGTGCAGGCCGGCCGGCTGGTGCCCGATGGCGACATCCTTGCCGCCAATGGCGACGTCAAGGTGACCAAGGTGGCGGTCGAACCGGTCTGGTGGCTGCCCGGCGTGGCCCGGCGGTTCAAGATCAGCGAGACCGAACTGCGTCGCGGCCTGTTCGAGCAGACCGGCGGCATGTTCCCCGAACTGGTGACGCGGCCCGACCTCAAGGTGTTCCTGCCGCCGATCGGCGGCATGACCGTCTATCTGTTCGGCGATGTCTCCAGGCTGGGCAAGAAGGAGACCCGGATCGCCTGTCGCGTGCATGACGAATGCAACGGCTCGGACGTGTTCGGCTCGGACATCTGCACCTGCCGGCCCTATCTGGCGCACGGCATCGAGGTCTGCATCGAGGAGGCGCAGAAGGGCGGCGTCGGCGTCATCGTCTATAACCGCAAGGAAGGCCGGGCGCTCGGCGAAGTAACCAAGTTCCTCGTCTACAACGCGCGCAAGCGGCAGGAGGCCGGCGACCGCGCCGAAACCTACTTCCAGCGCACCGAATGCGTCGCCGGCGTGCAGGACATGCGGTTCCAGGAACTGATGCCGGACATCCTGCACTGGCTCGGCATTGCCCGCATCGACCGGCTCGTCTCGATGAGCAACATGAAATACGAGCCGATCGTCAGCAGCGGCATCGCGGTGGTCGAGCGCGTGCCGATCCCCGACGCGCTGATCCCGGCCGATGCCAGGGTCGAGATGGATGCCAAGAAGGCGGCCGGCTATTTCACCGAGAAGGTGCCGGATGCCGAGGAACTGAAACAGGCCAAGGGCCGCGGCCTGACGGAGTAAGCAGCGTGACCAATCTGAATGACCCGGCGCAGGCCGTGGCCTGGCTGCGCACACCGGAAGCGATCCGGTCGCGCTGCCACGAACTTCTGTCCCTTGGCGAGCGTGAGGCGCTGCCGAATTTCCAGGTGCATTTCGACCGCCTGCCGGCCACGGCTGACTATGTGGCGCAGGTGATCCGCGAGAACTATCCGACCCTGCAGATCCCCTATCACGCGCGCTGGCGGCATTTCGCGGCCCAGGGCGTGGATCGCTGGGGCCAGCTTGCGGCCGGCCTGAAGGGCGTCGATGCCGACGAGATCGCCCGCATCCGCTTCGATCTCTGCGTCACCAGCGTGCTGCTCGATGCCGGTGCCGGCCCCGACTGGAGTTTCAGCGAGGCGGGCAAGTCCATCGGCCGCTCCGAAGGACTGGCGGTGGCCAGCCTGCACGCCTTCCGTGCCGGGCTATTTTCTGGCGACAAGACCCAGCCGCTGCGTGCCGATGCGACGGGCCTCAGCCCGCTGGCGCCGAACGCCATCGCCCATGCCTTCCAGGTGTCGGACAGCAATCCGCTGGTCGGCGTCGATGGCCGCGCGGCCCTGATGCGCAATCTCGGTGCGGCACTGGCCGCCCGGCCCGACCTGTTCGGTGCCGGCCACCGCATCGGCGGACTCTATGACTGGCTGAAGCACAGGGCGGTGGACGGCAAACTGCCGGCGCGGGCGATCCTGGCCGCGGTGCTGGACGGTTTCGGCCCGATCTGGCCGTCGCGCATGAGCCTCGACGGCGCCAACCTTGGCGACGTCTGGCGTCATCGCGGCATCGTCAGCGGCGATCTCACCTCGGGTCTGGTGCCGTTCCACAAGCTGTCGCAGTGGCTGACCTATTCGCTGGTCGAGATTTTCGAGGATGCCGGCATCACGGTGACCGGCCTCGACGACCTGACCGGCCTGCCGGAATACCGCAACGGCGGCCTGTTCATCGACATGGGCGTGCTCAGCGTGCGCCACGACGCGCTGAAGACGTTTCCGATCCCGGTCGAGGACGAGGCGGTCGTGGAATGGCGGGCGCTGACCCTGGCCCTGCTTGATCGCATTGCCGATCCGGTGCGCGAGCGGCTCGGCAAGAGCCGCGCCGAGATGCCGCTGGCGCGCATCCTCGAAGGCGGCACCTGGGCCGCCGGCCGCAAGATCGCCCGCGAGAAGCGGGAAGGCGGCGGGCCGCCGCTCAACGTGGTCAGCGACGGCACCGTATTCTGAACATCGACCTATCGCATCGGGGGATTGAAGCGATGAACGCGTTTCCGAATGTCACCGTGGTCAGCCATCCGCTGGTCCAGCACAAGCTGACCCTGCTGCGCCGCAAGGAGGTCTCGACGGCGGAGTTCCGCCGGCTGGTCCGCGAGCTCAGCCTGCTGCTGGCCTATGAGGTGACCCGCGACCTGCCGCTGGAAAAGACCGCCATCGAGACGCCGCTGGAGCCGATGCAGGCGCCGATCCTGGCCGGCAAGAAGCTGTGCTTCGTGTCGATCCTGCGCGCCGGCAACGGCATCCTCGACGGCATGCTCGACCTGGTGCCTTCGGCGCGCGTCGGCCATGTCGGCCTTTACCGCGATCCGGAGACCCTGGTGCCGGTGGAGTATTACCTCAAGCTGCCCGAGGATGTGGGGGAACGTCAGGTGATCGTGGTCGATCCGATGCTGGCCACCGGGCATTCCGCCGCCGCCGCCGTGACACGGCTGAAGGAGGCCGGCGCCCAGCAGATCAAGTTCGTCTGCCTGCTGACGGTTCCCGAGGGCCTGCGGGTGATGCAGGACAACCACCCCGACGTCAGCATCTTCACCTGCGCCATCGACCGCCAGCTCGACGAGCATGGCTATATCCGGCCGGGCCTCGGCGACGCCGGCGACCGCATCTACGGCACCAAGTAACGCGACTGAAACACGACAGCCTGTAGCAGCGGTCACAACCCCCGGGCTGCAAGCCGGCTGCGGATTCGCGGGATTGTCGGCAGAATGCCTGCAATCCCGTTTCCCTCGAATCCGGAGCCGTGCCATGGCCGCCCTGCGTCGCCGCGCCCTGCGCGCAACCCTCACTCTCGCCGTCGCGCTTGCGGCCGGCCTTGCTGCCAACTGCTGGGCGGCCTCTGACACGCCCGGTGCCGCAGAGGGCGCCGCGGTGCAGCCGGTCGCGGCGCCCGCGGCGGCTCCCAGGGTGGTGGGCCATGAAACCCGTCAGGGCCGGCCGGTCATGCTCGGCGGCCGCATCGCCAGCGGTCCCGGTTCGGGGGTGAAGTTCATCCTGCAGGACCATTCCGTGGTGATCATCGGGCCGAACAGCACGCTCAGCGTCGACGAGTTCGCCGCTGACCGGATTGTGCTGCGGCTCGAGCGCGGCAGCTTCTATGTCGATTCCGCCAATCCGGGCGTCGTCCACATCGTCCTGCCGACCGGCACCGTGGCGGTGCGCACGGCGACGGTGGCCGGCCGGATCGGGCCGGATGCCACCGAGGTCGCCCTGCTCAGCGTCGGCCGCGCCGAGGTTGCCGGCTTCGGCGGCCGCAGCGTGCAGCTCGACACCATCGGCCAGGCCACCCGCATCGTCGGACTCGGCAGCCCGAGCATGCCGGTGGTGCTGAGCCCGCAGCGGCTGCAGGACTTCTCCGGCCTCACCGGGCAGGTCGCCACGCTCGACTGAAGCGCGCGCCCGACGACAGGCCGCGGCATTCCGTCGCTGCCGCCGCGCCGCCGGGATTTCAGGAAAGCCGCATGTCATGCGGCTTTTTTGTTGTCCGCGGGCGGGCGCGACGGCACGGTGTCCCCGCCGCTGTCGCCAGCTTCCGGCACGGCCGGCAGTTTTTTTGGGGCGAGGGCCTAATTCCTATTGCAATGGGGGCCGTTTGTTGTAAATACGGCCTCATTGACGCACCCGCACGTGCCGATGGCCCCTGGCAGGTTATGCAACGACGAACGCGTCTCTTTTGGTGGCACAGCGCAAGCTGTGTCGGGTTCAGAGCCGGTCCGAGAGGGAGGTTTCGATGCTTGCAGCCAATGGTGGCCGCACGGTCACCCGTCTGCGACGTTCCACGTCCAGGTCGCGTGTCGAGTTGGGGCAGATCACCCCGAAACAGCACAAGTTTCTGGCCGAGACGGCCGAGACCGATCCGTTCGTCGTGGTCGATCTCGACATCGTCGAGCATAACTATCGCGAGCTGAAGCGGCTGCTGCCGCTGGCGCGCGTGTTTTACGCCATCAAGGCCAATCCGGAGCCGGCCATCGTCGGCCGCCTGCAGAAGCTGGGGTCGAACTTCGACACCGCCTCGATCGGCGAGATCAATCTCTGCCTGGCCCAGGGCGCCAGCCCGGACCGCATTTCCTTCGGCAACACGATCAAGAAGAAGACCGATATCGCCAGCGCCTATGCCAAGGGCGTGCGGCTGTTCGCCTTCGACTCCGAGATCGAGCTGGAGAAGCTGGCGGCTGCCGCGCCCGGCGCGCAGGTCTTCTGCCGCGTGCTGATGGAATGCGATGGCGCCGAATGGCCGCTGTCGAAGAAGTTCGGCTGTTCGCCGCGCATGGCCAGCGACCTGCTGGTCAAGGCGCGCCGCATGGGGCTCGACCCCTACGGCATTTCTTTCCATGTCGGCTCACAGCAGACTGACCTCGGCCAGTGGGACAAGGCGGTCGCCCAGGTGGCGCAGATGTTCAGCGTGCTGCAGGAAGCCGATGTCGACCTGCGCATGGTCAACCTCGGCGGCGGCTTCCCGGCGCGCTACCGGTCCGACGTGCCGATGCTCGAGGCCTATGCCCAGGCGATCACCCAGGCGATGACCAGCCATTTCGGCAACAACCTGCCGGAAATCATCATCGAGCCGGGCCGCGGCTTGGTCGGCGATGCCGGCGTGATCCAGGCCGAAGTGGTGCTGATCTCGAAGAAGGACTACGAGGACGACCGTCGCTGGGTCTATCTCGATATCGGCAAGTTCTCGGGTCTGGCCGAGACCATGGACGAGGCAATCAAGTACCGCTTCGTCACGCCGCGCGACGGCGGCCCGACCGGCCCGGTTTCGCTGGCCGGCCCGAGCTGCGACAGCGCGGACATCCTGTACGAGAAGGCGGACTACCAGCTGCCGCTCGGCCTCGAAGTGGGCGACAAGATCCTGATCCTGTCCGCCGGTGCCTACACGACGACCTATTCCTCGGTGGGCTTCAACGGCTTTCCGCCGCTGAAGAGCTACTGCATCTGATCGGTCGTCAGGGTATCGAGCGGGTTGCAAAGGCCGGCGGCGAAAGCTGCCGGCCTTTTTGCTACCAATGGGTGGCAAGGGGTACAACCCGGCCCAACTTGGGTTTGCCAAATCCCTAACCGGACTGCCGTTTCCGCCGAATCCGGTTGCAGCAGGGGTTGGCTTGTGTGACAAATATCGCGGCCTCGGGATACTCGCATAAAGCGCGGTCCCGGGTGGGGGAGGTAGCCGATGCAGCCCGCTTGCCGGTGGCGTTTGCGTGCATCCATTCCCCTGCCGTCGCTGCGACGGCGGGGCGGCTGCCCTGTTACATCCCCCGTTACACCCATGCCCATAACATTCGGCCCCGTCCGGAGGGCCCCGTGACCGATCGGCCGGAGACGGACGATGACGCGTTCTTTGCCGCCCTCGGGCGGCACGACGATGGCTATGCCGCAGCAGGCGCCGGTGTCCCCGACGAAGAGGCGCTGCTGCTGACCGCGCTGGACTCGATCGGCGAAGGCTTTGCCGTCTGGGATGCCGGTCCCAGCCTGGTGCGCTTCAATCGCCAGATGCCGCAGCTGTTCGGGCTGTCGGCGGTCGACCTGCGGCCCGGCCTGCCGGCCCGCGATTTCCTCGCCATGCTGATCGAGCGCGGCATCCTGACCCTGCGCGCCGAAGAGGCCGAGGCCTGGATCAATGCCTATATCGATGCCTCGACCAAGGCGGATCGCAAGCAGGAAGTGCGGCTGGCCGATGGCACCTGGCTGAATTTCGACTGGCGCCGGCTGCAGCCCGGCGGCTATGTCGCGATCTTCACCGACATCACGCTGCGCAAGCGCGCCCAGATCCGGCTGCGCCAGGCCGAGGCGAAATACCGCCAGATCTTCGACAATGTCCATGAGGGCATCATCCAGGTCACGCCCGAAGGCCGTGTGCTGGCGGTCAACCAGGCCGGCGCCACCATCTTCGGCTTCCACTCGCCGGAGGAGATGCTGGCGACGGTCAACCGCGCCGGCGAGCAGCTCTATGTCAATCCGGACCGGCGCAGCGAGCTGCTGCTGCAGCTCGACCGCCATGGCCATGCCCGTGACTTCCGTTCCGAAATGCGCCGTCGCGACGGTTCGGTGATCTGGGTGTCGAAGACGCTGCGCCGGGTCAGCGATGACCGCGGCAACATGGTGATGATCGAAGGCATGTTCCGCGACATCAGCGCCCAGCGCCGCGCCGAGCAGCAGCTGATGCAGGCCAAGGAACAGGCGGAAGCCGCCAGCCGGGCCAAGTCGGATTTTCTCGCCAACATGAGCCACGAGCTGCGCACGCCGCTGAACGCCATCCTCGGCTTTTCCCAGGTGCTGCAGGAAGAGATGATGGGTCCGCTCGGCAACGCGAAGTATCGCGAATACTGCCGCGACATCGTCGCCAGCGGCGAGCATCTGCTGGCGCTGATCGGCGACATCCTCGACATGGCCAAGGTCGAATCCGGCAAGATGAGCATGGACGAGGACTGGAACGATCTCGACGAAAGCCTGGAGGCCGGCCTGCTGCTGGTGCGCGAACGCGCCATGGCCAGCCGCATCACCCTGCGCAAGAGCATGCCGGTACCGGCGGCTTCGGTCTGGGCCGATTCCCGGCGCCTGCGCCAGGTCTGGATCAACCTGCTGAGCAACGCCGTGAAATTCACCCCGGAAGGCGGCTGGGTCGAGGTGGCGGTCGAATGGCAGCCCGGCGGCGGCGTCACCGTGCGGGTGGCCGATTGCGGCATCGGCATCGCCGAAGAGGATATCGAACGCGTGCAGCAGCCGTTCAGCCAGGTGGCCAGTGCGCTGTCGCGCGGCCATGAAGGCACCGGACTCGGCCTGTCGCTGTCGCGCAGCCTGATCGAGCTGCATGGCGGCAGCCTCGACCTCGACAGCCGGCTCGGCGAGGGCACCACGGTCACCGTGTCGCTGCCGGCCGAACGCTGCCGGCGCAACCCGCTACCGGCGCCGCAGCACCAGCTTGCCGACGGCGCGGCGCCCGGCGAGGGCCTGCAGGGCGGCGGCGGCCTGCGCGAGCCGGTACGTCTCGCCGAGCTGCGGCCGCATCTCGCCGCCGACTAATATCTCCGTCAAGGCCGCCTGCAGGCGCTGACCGGCGGCCGGATCGCGGCGGCCCTGTTCACCCGCCCGCACGCCGATCAGTTCGGCTTGCTTCAGCAGCAGCCGGTTGGCCGGCGGCCGTGGCGGCGTGCCGCCGGCAAAGCCGACCACCAGCCAGCGACCGCCGGGCGCCAGCGCCTTCCATGCGGTGGCGAACAGCGCGCCACCCACCGGATCGAACACTGCGTCAGCCTGCAGCGTGTTTTCCCAGCCGGCCTCGGCCGGGTCGATGCAGCGCACCGCGCCGGCCGCCTGCGCTGCCGCGCGTTTTTCAGGCGAAGAGGCGACGGCAACAACCTGCGCGCCAAGCCTGTGTCCGAGTGCCACGGCGGCCAGTCCGGTGCCGCCGCCGGCGCCGAGCACCAGCAAGGTCTCGCCGGCGGTCAGCCGTCCGCGCGGCACCAGCGCCACCCAGGCGGTGGCGGCGGCAACCGGAAAGGCGGCGGCTTCCGCCCACGACCAGGCAGCAGGCTTGGGCAGCAGCATGTCGGCGGTGGCGACGATCTCATCCGCATAGCCGCCGCCGCGCGTCCGCACGATCACCGCCTGGCCGGGCTGCCAGTCGCTGACCGCAGCACCGGTCTCGATGATCTCGCCGGCGGCCTCGAAGCCCGGCACGAAAGGCAGGGGCGGCTTGTGCTGGTAGTCGCCTGCCACCTGCAGCAGGTCGGGGAAATTCACCCCGGCGGCCTGCACGGCGATGCGCAACTCGCCGGGCCGCAGGGCCGGGCGCGGCAGGTCCGCCGGCTCCAGCACATCTGGCGGGCCGAGCCGCCGGCAGAGCATGGCGCGGTAGGTCGCCGTCATGGCGCGGCGCCGGCCGGCTGCGGCAGGCGGATATGGCGCCAGCCGGCGATCAGGGTCAGCAGCAGGATGGCGCCGCCGACCAGATAGGGGCTGGTGATGCCGGCCTGTTCGAACAGCAGGCCGCCCCAGACCGGGCCGACCACGCGGCCCAGCGCCGACATCGACTGCGATACGCCCATGGTCAGGCCGACATGGCCTTCACCGGCGCTGCGCGAGATCAGGCTGGCGATGGACGGATTGATCATGCCGAAGCCGCCGGCGGTCAGCAGGATCGACAGGCCCATCACCGGCTCGGCAAAAACCCATTCGGTCATCACGGTGCCGAGCGCCAGCGCCAGGATGCCGGCGGCGAGCAGCCGGCTTTCGCCGAAGCGTCGGGTCAGCGGCCCGATCAGCACACCCTGCATGGTCAGCACGACGACGCCGATGAAGGTGAAGGCGATCCCCACCTCATAGGCATGCCAGCCGAGCCGCGCCGCGGTGAACAGCGGGAACAGCGTCTCGACCTGGGCAAAGACGAAATTGATCACCCCGTTGATCAGGATGAAGGCGAGCGCCGCGCGGCTGACCTGCGGCAGGGCGGCCAGCGGATGACGGATGCGCAGGCCTGCCCGCGCCGCCAGCGGCACCGTCAGCGTCTCGCGGATGGTCAGCACGGCGAGCAGCAGCGCGGTCAGCGAGGCGCCGGCCGCCGCGAAGGCCGGCAGGTGATAGTTCGGGTGCAGCGGATCGGGTCCGACCAGCAGGCCGCCGAGCACCGGGCCGAGGATCATGCCGATGCCGAAGGCGGCCCCGACCAGCCCCATGCCGCGGGCGCGCTTTTCCGGCGGCGTGGCGTCGGCGATGATCGCCTGGGCGATGCCGATCTTGCCCGCCCCGATCCCGGCAATCGTCCGGGCAATGAAAATCACCGTCAGCGTCTGGGCGAAGGCGAGTGTCAGGTAGCCGCCGGCGGTCAGCGCCGTGCACAGCAGGAAGACCGGTTTGCGGCCGAAGCGGTCGGACAGGGCGCCGAGCAGGGGCGCCGCGAGGAACTGGGCGATGGAAAACACCGCCGCCAGCAGGGCAATGACAAAAGGCGAGGCCCCGAAACTGCCGGCATAAAAGGGCAGCAGCGGCAGGATCAGCCCGAAACCGATCAGGTCGACGACGACAGTCAGGAAGATCGCGGGCAGCATGGGGCGAAACCTGTGTGACAAGGGGCCAAAATGGCCCCCGCAGCATTGCCCCCGGCAGGCCGGTCCGCTACTTTCCGCGCGACTTTTGCTGTGGTTTTTCCGGTTTCCGGGGCGAAGGACGGAACATGAAGATCAAGGGCGTAGCGTACCGCACGATCTGGGTCAACGACGATGGCTGGTCGGTCGGCATCATCGACCAGACCCGGCTGCCACACGACTTCGTCACCACCAGCCTGGAAAGCTGGGAAGCGGCGGCCCATGCCATCAAGGCGATGATCGTCCGCGGCGCGCCGCTGATCGGTGCCACCGGCGCCTACGGCCTGGCGCTGGCGATGCGCGAGAATGCTTCCGACACCATGCTGGACAAGGTACATGCCGCGTTGCTTGAGACCCGGCCGACCGCGATCAACCTGAAATGGGCGCTCGACCGCGTGCGCAATGCACTGCACAACCAGCCGGCCGTGGACCGCGCCGCGCTCGCCTACAAGGTAGCAGCCGAGATCTGCGACGAGGATGTCGCCACCTGTTCGGCAATCGGCAACCACGGCCTGAACATCATTGAGGGGCTGTATGCGCAGGCCGGCGGCAAGCGCACCATCAACATCCTGACCCACTGCAATGCCGGCTGGCTCGCCTGTGTCGACTGGGGCACCGCGCTGGCGCCGATCTACAAGGCGCATGACAAGGGCATTCCGGTGCATGTCTGGGTCGACGAGACAAGGCCGCGCAACCAGGGCGCCTCGCTGACCGCCTGGGAACTGAATAGTCACGGCGTGCCGCATACGGTGATCGTCGACAATGCCGGCGGCCATCTGATGCAGCACGGCCGGGTCGACATGTGCATCGTCGGCACCGACCGCACCACCCGCCAGGGCGATGTCTGCAACAAGATCGGCACGTACCTGAAGGCGCTGGCCGCCCGCGACAACGACGTGCCGTTCTACGTCGCCCTGCCGCATTCCACCATCGACTGGACGATCCGCGACGGCCTGCGCGAGATTCCCATCGAGGAACGCGGCGAGGACGAAGTGACGATCATGCGCGGCCGCACGACGACCGGCGAGATCGTGCCGGTGCTGATCACGCCCGAAGGCAGCAAGGCCGCCAATTACGGTTTTGACGTCACGCCGGCGCGGCTGGTCAGCGGCCTCGTCACCGAACGCGGCACCTGCGAGGCGACCGAAGCCGGCCTCGTCGCCCTCTATCCCGAATTCGCCTGAAGCAACCACCTGAAGCAACCGCCCGTAGCAACTGCCCGAAGCAATTGGAAGTGCCCCGATGAAGAATCTCTGGTCCGACCGCGACGCCAAGGCCGCCATCGCCCATTACGCGAAGCAGGGCGTCAATGCCGACCTCGCCATCCGCACCTATACGACCCGACTGCTCGGCGGCGTGCCTGCCCTGGTGCAGCATGGCGGCGGCAACACCTCGGTCAAGACCAGCATGCCGGACCCGCTCGGCAAGCCGGTCGCGGTGCTTTGTGTGAAGGGCTCGGGCTGGGACATGGCGGTGATCGAGCCGCCGGGCCTGCCGGCCGTGAAGCTCGGGCCGCTGCAGGAGCTGATCGCGCTGAACAGCCTGACCGACGAGGACATGGTCAACATCCAGCGCTGCAACCTGCTGGATGCATCGTCGCCCAATCCGTCGGTCGAGACGCTGTTCCATGCCTTCCTGCCGCACAAGTTCATCGACCATACCCATGCCTCGGCCGTGCTGGCGATCACCGACCAGCCGGACGGCGCCGCGATCTGCCGCAAGCTTTACGGCAGGCGCGTCGCGCTGGTCGATTACGAGATGCCGGGCTTCGGTCTGGCCAGGAAGGCGGCTGCCGCTTGGAAGGCGGCACCGGACTGCGAAGGCCTGATCCTGCTCAAGCATGGCATCTTCACCTTCGGCGATACCGCCAGGCAGGCCTATGACCGGATGATCGAGTTCGTCTCGCTGGCCGAGAAGCATCTGGCCAAGGGCCGCAAGGCTGTCTTCACGCCGGGCAAGGCGCTGCCGAAAAAGCTTGCGGCCGCCGAAGACGTGCTGCCGATCCTGCGTGGCCTGCTCAGCATCCCGGTGGGCGCCGACGGCGAGGTCCTGCGCTGGGTGTTCGACCTGCGTGACACGGCCGAGATCCAGGCCTTTGCCCGCGGCAAGGAGGTCGCGCGCTACAGCCAGGCCGGCACGGTGACGCCGGACCATGTGATCCGCACCAAGCCGTGGCCGCTGGTGCTGCCGGCGCCGGAAGCCGGCAAGCTCGATGCCTTCGCCGCCGCCGCACAGAAGGCGGTCGATGGCTACATCAGGAAGTACAAGGCGTATTTCGAGCGCCACAATGCCAGGGTGCAGCCGAAGAAGATCATGCTCGACCCGATGCCGCGCGCGCTGCTGATCCCGGGCCTTGGGCTCGTCGGCGTCGGCAAGACCCGCAAGGATGCGGTGATCGCCGGCGATGTCGCCGAGATGGCGGTCAGCATCATCACCCGGGCCGAGGCCATCGGCAGATTCACCAGCATCGCCGAACGCGACATCTTCGATGTCGAATACTGGTCGCTGGAACAGGCCAAGCTCGGCAAGGGCGCCGAGAAGCCGCTGGCCCGCCAGGTCGTGGTGATCACCGGCGGCGCCGGTGCCATCGGTGCTGCGACGGCCAGGGCCTTCGCCGCCGAGGGCGCGGAAGTGGCAGTGTTCGATCTCGACGGCGCGAAAGCAGCCGAAGTGGCGAAGAAGTTCGGCGGCCTCGGCGTCGCCTGCGACGTCACCAAACCGGCGGCCGTACAGGCGGCCTTCGCCAGGGTCGTCGCACATTTCGGCGGCGTCGACATCGTCGTCTCCAATGCCGGCAATGCCTGGGGCGGCAGGATCGGCGAGGTGTCCGACGCGCTGCTGCGCCAGAGCTTCGAGCTCAATTTCTTCAGCCACCAGTCGGTGGCGCAGGCCGCCGTGAAAGTCATGCTGCAGCAGAAGACCGGCGGCTGTCTCCTGTTCAATGCCTCCAAGCAGGCGGTCAATCCGGGTCCCGATTTCGGCCCCTATGGTCTGCCCAAGGCGGCGACGCTGTTCCTGTCGCGGCAATATGCGCTCGATTATGGCGACCAGGGCATCCGCTCGTCTGCCGTGAATGCCGACCGCATCCGCTCCGGCCTTTTGACCGACGATATGGTCGCCAAGCGCTCGAAGGCGCGGGGCCTGAGCGAGAAGGACTATATGTCGGGCAACCTGCTGAAGCGCGAGGTGAAGGCGGCCGACGTGGCGCAGGCCTTCGTGCAGCTTGCCGTTGCCGCCAAGACCACGGCCGCCGTCGCCACCGTCGACGGCGGCAATATCGCTGCCGCGCTGCGCTGACTGCCGCATGACCCGCGCCGCGCCGCGCTGGCTGAAACCCGCCACCGAATACGGGCCGCTGGCGGTCTTCCTCGCCGTCTATGCCTGGGCCGGACTGATGCCGGCGACGGCGGCCCTGCTGGCGGCGACCGGCGTCGGTCTCGTGCTGTCGCTGCTGCTGCTGCGCCGGCTGCCGCTGATGCCGCTGGTCACTGCCGCGGTGGTCGGCGTGTTCGGCGGCCTGACCCTGTGGCTGCACGACGACACCTTCATCAAGATGAAGCCCACCGTGATCAACGCGCTGTTCGCCGCCGTGCTGCTGGGCGGGCTGGCGCTCGGGCGGATGCCGCTGCGGCTGCTGCTCGGCAGTGCATTGCAGATCACCGAAGCGGGCTGGCGGCAGCTCAGCCTGCGCTGCGGCCTGCTGTTCGCCGGGCTGGCGGTGCTCAACGAGATCGTCTGGCGCACCCAGAGCACCGATGTCTGGGTCGCCTTCAAGGTGTTCGGCCTGATGGGCCTGACCGTTGCCTTCATGCTGGCGCAGGCGCCGCTGATCGCGCGGCACCGGAGCGACACCCGGACCGACCCGGAGGGCGACGACACCTGAACCGCCGGCCGTTTACACTTCGAGTTTCGCCAGCACCTGGCCTTCCTTGACGCTGTCGCCCTCGGCCACGGCGACGGAGGCTAGCCGGCCGGCCTTCGGTGCCTCGACCGGGATTTCCATCTTCATCGATTCCAGGATCATCACCACGTCGCCGGCCCCGAGCTGCGCGCCGACTGCTGCTTCCAGCTTCCAGACCTTGCCGGTGACGTCGGCCCTGATGTCGAGAACAGGCATGATTTTTGACTCCCTTGAGAACAAAGCATTTTCGGATAATTTTTCAGGAAATGAAGGGTTTGTCGTTAGCTCGCATTAACCTGCGTTAGCCCGGATTAGCGCCGCTCTGGTTACATGGTGCGTACATGACCAGTAACCCAATCTTGTTCCTCAAGAAGTCTGTGCCTACATGCGGGTGGATACCCACCGCCCACGTCTCAGATGATTATCGATTGCTACGAGCGTCGTCAGCCCCTGTCCTGAGAGTTGGTCAGATCGCGGAGGATGGCGCTTTCCACGGGAGTTATGTCGCGCTCTTCTGGGTAGACCCCGCTACTATAGAGCAGTTGCACGTACCATGTCGCTCCGACCGGCCACACCAGCCAGACTTCATCCGGCATGTTTGTGTATGTGGCCGTCTGCTTCTCAAGCTGTTCCGATAGAATGGCGTCATTCGACAACGAGATGTCATTGTCTTCGAGGACAAGGATGGTGCGAGCCCCAGCGGCTTTGCACCGGACCAGCTTAGGGTTTTTCTTCTCCATCGTCATGGCCATCCGAACCGGGCGTTGATTGTCGAGATCGGATTGGGCGATCCGCGTGATCATAACCGAACCATTCAAGTGAGCATTAGCCGGATGGTCGTAGACAGTGCGGCTAATCCAAAGCGGGTAAGGCACATCGGGTGGAGTCTCCGTTATCCAGTCGTCACGGCGCGAACGCGGCCGCACTGGTCCACGCGCATGTAACTCGATGGCCTTCTTCTTCACCCAAGCGATAATCGCCGTCTGTACGAGTTTGACCTGAACCGCAGGCACCTTCACGAACATCGGCAACAACAGCGTGTACGTCCCCGGCTTGGGCAGAGTCCCAGTCAACTCAGGTTCGAGGCCCGCAATGAACGAGATGAAGTCGAGATTGGCCTGTATCTGGCCCGGGAAGGATTCGATCTGGGTGTGCTCAAGCGCGTATGCTTGATCCCCCAAGCGGAACTCGACCTCCACGGGAGGATCGCGTCGCTCCAATTCAGGGAAGCGCTGATCGGTCCGGGTTAGGCCCAGTCGTGTCTCAAGCGTGCGAATTACCGCGTCGCAGCACTTGCCCTCATTTGGTGATCCCATGTGCGTGCCCCCTCGGCCGAGTCTACCAGTCGGACAGCGTCGCCGTGATCGACTGAAATACCGACACAATCAAGATGTGAGTGGTAACACGGCCGGTAACACGGATTTTCGGGGTTACCTAAAGGCTGATAGGGGAAGGGAGAACCGTATCCTTGTCGAGAACAGGCATGCTTCCTCCGTGTGTTAACCGTCTTTCTGCCTTGGATGTGGCTGTCGCGCCAGCCTAAAATGCCGGCGGAAGGGGCGAGTCGATGACCTGCCGTAACGTCAGTATTGCTCTGGTGCTGTGCGGCCTGCTGGCGGGCTGCAGCACCTATTATGCCGCGCGCCGCGATCTCGGCATCGATACGGTCGATCCGCCGCGTCCGCCCGCCGCCACCACCGTGGTGATGCCGGCCCAGTCGACGCCCGTGCAGCCGATGCAGCCGGCGACCATGCCCAATGGCGAAGCGCCCCCACCGCCAGGCACCGTGCTGCAGACCCGCGAGGGTGTCGCGCAGGCCAACTGGGCGGCGCAGCGCACCGCCACCCTGACCGCGCAGGACAACACGCCGCCGGTTGGCTACAAGCCGGAAGAACAGGCGAGCGCCCAGCCGCTGCCGGTGGCGCCCGCCATGGCGAAGGCCGCACCGCCGGCCGCGCCGAAGGCCGCACCGCCGGCGACTGCCATGGCGAAGCCGCCAGTTGCAGCGCCGCCGGCCGCCATGGCGAAGCCGCCTGTCACCGCACCGCCGCCGACCATGCCGCCGCCGCCCGCCGGGCTGCCGGCCGGCTATCGCCCGTCACCCTCGGCCGTCGATCATCCACCGGCCGGCGCGCCGCCAGCAGCGATGGCCGCGGCGCAGGCCATACCGCCCGCGACCATGAAAGACGAGGGGGCTGCCATGCATCACGACGCCTGGCGCGCCCATCTCGCGTCATACCGCAGCGAGGAAGAGGCGATTGCCGGCTGGGAAATCCTGCTGAAGGCGGACCCGAAGCTGTATGGCCGTTTCGATCCGCGCATCGAGTGGGCCGAGATCCCGAACCGCGGGTCCTATGCCCGGCTGACCATGGGCGAGTTTGCCGACCGCAAGGCCGCCGAGGCCGCCTGCGAGACGGTACGCAACCCGCGCCGCTACTGCGCGCCGCTCAGGGACTGAGCCGGAGCAGCGGTTGCGCCACCGGCCGGCTGCGGCCGCGGATACTTGTCGACGATGCGGCGCAGGCCGGCCAGCAGTTCCTCGCCCGCGGCATCGGAGGGCTGTGCCGCCGTGCAGACCAGCCGCAGGGCGGCTTCATGCATGGCGATGGCGGCGCGGTTATACAGCCCGGCTTCGCGCAGCCGGTACAGCAATTCGCACAGGCTGTCGGCAATGTCGGTGATCCGGCGATAGCCGAAGGTGCCGCCGAGGTCGCGGATCTCCGAAGCCTTGCGATAGGCCGCTTCGGCGGTGGCGGCGTCTTCGCCTGTGCCGTCATGCAGCCGCCCGAGCAGGGCCTCGAGCGCCGCGAGGTCGTTGACCACCCATGCGAGGAAACGGCTCTGCTCGGCCTGGATGAAGCGGTCGGCCGCCGCGATCATCGCCGCCGCCGACTTGCCGCCGCCGTTGCCGGCCAGCAGGGCCATGCGCGACTTCACGGCGATGATCTTGACGGTGTCCTGCTGTCCGGGGGTGTCAGTCATGGCGGTCTCCGGCACTCACTGCAGGGCCATCTGCAGGGGCGGCGCGGCGGCCGGCGCCGGCGCCGGCGGCTTCGCGCCGCGTCGGTCGCCGCCCGCCGGCAGGTCGTCCGCCTTGAAGCGGCGGTCCGGCCCGATATAGCCGGGTGCGATCACGAAGCGGCGCGGGTCCTCGGTGATCCAGACCAGCCGCTGGTACAGCGCATTGGGCGAGAGCGGCTTGGCCAGCACGATATTGGCGCCGCAGTCGCGGGCGCGGGTCACGTTGCCGGCCTGGGCATGGCTGGTCAGCACGATGATCGGCGTGTAGCGGTTGGGATTGCCGTGTTCCGAACGGATGCTGTGGACGAGGTCGAACCCGTCCACCGCGGGCAGGGCGGCATCGCAGATCACCAGGTCGGTGACGGTCTGGCGGCTGCATTCCAGCGCCGAGGCGCCGCAAGCGACCGCAGTGACGTTGCGCGCGCCGAAGGCGTGCAGGATGCCGAGCATGATGGATTGGAAGTAGGTGTTGCCGTCCGCAACCAGAACGCGGATGTGCTGCAGGTCGAGTGCCATGGTGGCCATCGTCGTCTCCCAGGCTTTTCTAGCGTGGATCCGGGTATGTCTTGCCGACAGCCAAATTCTTTCGGCTATCTGTCGGCGAATTAACTATAGATACTGGGCAATTGGCAATAGCAAAACGCATCAGGGTTGCATTATTTACATCTTAATTAAATGTTAAGGTGCGACGTAGCCGGAGTTTTCCGTCGTGAATCAAGGCGTTGTAGACGCCCGGGGAAGTTGCGGACATGAAAAAAGGCCGGGGTATTGCCCCGGCCTTTGGTCGTCGCGACGGTTAACTGCCGCGCTCAGGCCGCGTCGGCAGAGCGCGAGGCGCGCTTGCGGTCGTTCGGGTCGAGCAGCTTCTTGCGGATGCGGATCGACTTGGGCGTCACCTCGACCAGCTCGTCGTCGCCGATGTAGCTGATCGCCTGCTCCAGGCTCATCTTGCGCGGCGGGGTCAGGCGGACGGCTTCGTCTTTGCCCGAGGCGCGCATGTTGGTGAGCTGCTTGGCCTTCATCGGATTGACTTCGAGGTCGTTGTCGCGGCTGTTCTCGCCGATGATCATGCCCTCGTAGACCGGCGTGCCCGGATCGACGAACAGGGTGCCGCGCTCCTCGATGTACCACAGCGCATAGGCGACGGTCTCGCCGGTGCCGTTGGCGATCAGAACGCCGTTGCGGCGGCCCGGAATCGGGCCGCGATGCGGACCGTAGCTGTGGAACATCTTGTTCATGATGCCGGTGCCGCGGGTGTCGGTGAGGAACTCGCCGTGATAGCCGATCAGGCCGCGCGACGGGGCGAGGAAGGTGATGCGGGTCTTGCCGCCGCCGGACGGACGCATGTCGCGCAGCTCGGCCTTGCGCAGGCTCATCTTCTCGACCACCACGCCGGTATAGGCGTCGTCGACGTCGACATGCACTTCCTCGATCGGCTCCAGCAGGTTGCCCTGCTCGTCCTTCTGGAACAGCACGCGCGGCCGGCTGATCGACAGCTCGAAGCCCTCGCGGCGCATCACTTCGACCAGCACGCCGAGCTGCAGTTCGCCGCGGCCGGCGACCTGGAAGGCGTCCTTCTCCTCGGTCTCGCGGATATGGATGGCGACGTTGCCCTCGGATTCGCGCAGCAGGCGGTCGCGGATCACGCGGCTCTGCACCTTGCTGCCTTCCTTGCCGGCGAACGGCGAGTTGTTGACCGAGAAGGTCATGGCCAGGGTCGGCGGATCGATCGGGTTGGCCGGCACCGGCTCGGTGACGGCGGGCTCGCAGATGGTATCGGCCACCGTGGTGGTGGTCAGGCCGGCGATGGCGACGATGTCGCCGGCATCGGCTTCCTCCACCGGCACGCGCTCGATGCCGCGGAAGGCCAGCAGCTTGGTGACGCGGCCGGTCTCGATCTCGCTGCCGTCGGCATGCAGCGAATGGATCGGGCTGTTGACCTTCAGCTTGCCGGAATAGATGCGGCCGGTGAGGATGCGGCCGAGGAAGTTGTCGGCCTCCAGCGTGGTGACCAGCATCTTGAACGGCGCGTCGAGCTCCACGGTCGGCGCCGGGACGTGGCGAACGATCAGGTCGAACAGCGGGGCGAGGTCCTTGCGCGGGCCTTCCAGGCTGTCGTCGGCCCAGCCGCTGCGGCCCGAGGCGAACATGCAGGGGAAGTCGAGCTGGTCTTCGCTGGCGTCCAGCGCGGCGAACAGGTCGAAGACCTCGGAATGGACTTCGACCGGGCGGGCGTCCTGGCGGTCGACCTTGTTGATGACGACGATCGGCCGCATGCCGAGGCCGAGCGCCTTGCCCAGCACGAACTTGGTCTGCGGCAGCGGGCCTTCGGCGGCGTCCACCAGAAGAACCACACCATCCACCATCGACAGGATGCGCTCGACCTCGCCGCCGAAGTCGGCGTGGCCGGGGGTGTCGACGATGTTCACCCGGGTGCCGTGCCACTCGACCGAGGTGCACTTGGCCAGGATGGTGATGCCGCGTTCGCGCTCCAGGTCGTTGCTGTCCATGACGCGCTCGGCGACCTGCTGGTTCTCGCGGAACGAGCCGGACTGGCGCAACAGGGCGTCGACGAGGGTGGTCTTGCCGTGGTCGACGTGGGCGATGATGGCAATATTGCGGAGCTGCATGGCTTGCACGAAAGGCCCGGTCGACCAACTGGCTGGCGGCCGGGCGCGATTCCTCTAGGGTTCAATGAAGTTGATGAAGTTGCCGGGTTTATACGGGGCCGGACGGTTTGTGACAAGGACAGATTTGTTGCGCCGCAATGACGGCCGGGCAGGACAGCCATGCGGCCCGGGCAGCCGTCTAAATCCCTATATTTATTGAAGATATTTTTGCACCGGCTGGAACCCGGCTGGAACCATCGGGCGCCTCCGGCGTTTTGTTGTCATCGGCCATCCTCAGGAGGCAGCCATGACCCAGTCCCAGCACCAGAATCAATCCGGACAGCAATCCGCAAACGGCGAAGGCCGGCGGGCCGGCGCCGCCCGGCAGGAAGAGGGCGACCGGCGCAGCCGCAACCGCCCCGGCGACCTCGATGCCGGGCTGGAGGGCACCTTCCCGGCCAGCGATCCGGTGGCGATCAGCCAGCCCAGCACGGCGGGCGCGACCCAGAGCGACCGGCCGACCGCCAATGCCGGCACGGCGGCCCGCGCGCGGCTGGCCACGCCGGCCGAACAGCCGCACAGCCGGGTCAATGTCAGCACCGCCGAAGACCTGCGCTACTGGACCCGGCGCTTCGACGTCAGCGCCGACCGCCTGCGCGAGGCCGTTCGCGAGGCCGGCTTCTTCCCGGCCGATGTCGCGCATTATCTGGGGCGGAGTCCCTAGGAGCCGGCTGGCGGCCGGCGCTAGACTTGCCACCGGACCAACGGAGCCTCTCGTGACCGTCACCGACAATCCCGACCGCCACCGTTTCGAACTCGATGTCGACGGCCAGACCGTCTTTGCCGATTACCGCCGCCGCGACGGCGTGCTGGCGATCACCCATGTCGAGGCGCCGCCGGCGCTGCGCGGCACGGGCGCTGCCGGCCGGCTGATGGAAGGGGTGATGCAGATCGCCCGGGCGGAAAACGTCAAGGTGGCGCCGCTGTGCAGCTACGCCGCCGCCTGGCTCAGGCGGCATCGCGACTACGCCGACCGCGTGGTCTGAGGCGTTCAGCCGCCGAGGCCGGCGATCACCGTGATTTCCGGTTTCACGCTGTGCCAGTCGCCGCGCCAGGGGCCGGTTTCGGCGCGGCGCTGCCAGAACTGGCAGACCATGATCTGTTCGGGTTCGTCGCCTTTGATGCGCAGCGGCATGACCAGCCGGTAGGTCAGCGCATTCACGAAATTGCCCTTGTCGTGGTACAGGCTGGAGGCATAGACCGGCCGCTGCCGCTGGATCGCCAGATGATGGGTCAGCGCGACGAACTCGAAATAGGTCGGCGGCAGCACTTCATCGAGATAGCGCCCGGTCAGTTCCTGCCCGGCGAAATCGACCACCGCGGTGCCGGCGAGGCGGAAGCGGAAACGGTCGCCCTGCGGCGTGGCGATGCGGTCGAGCAGGATGATGTTGGGCAGCAGCGGCGGAAATTCCAGCGGATCGATATCGGTGCGCCGCGGCACCAGGCCGTCACGGCAGCGCGCGAACCAGTAGCGGGCGAGGTCGCGCAGCCGGGGATCGGGAATGGCGCCGCTGTCGCCGTCCGCAACGTCGAAGCTGAACTTGGGCAGGGAGGTGAAAACCGACATGGCCGACCTCGTGCTGTGGCCGCCGTGCCGTCGGCCAGCCACGGGTATTCAGGCCATATTGTTCCCGTGGCGGCAATCCCCGGTCAGGGCGTGGCCCGCCTCAGGCCGTGATATTGACGATACCGCCGGCCTTCTTCTCCGTGGATCGTTTCAGTGCTTCTTTGATCTGCTCACGGATTTCATCCTCGATCTTCTGGCGCTCTTTCGGGTCCATGTTTTTCAGATCCTCCTCGGTCAGGCCCTTGCCGCCGAGGTACTGCGCGCGGATGCGGTCCGCGACTGACATCTTGGCAAAGTCGAGGAACTGGTCCTCGACGCTGTCGGTCTTCTTGTCGGTGGCCGCGACGTCGGCGCTGTCGGCAACGGGAGAGGGTTTCTTGCCGGTCCCGGCAACCGGCGGGTAATAGCCGCCGGTCTGGCCGACGGAGGGAATGGTGGACATGGTTTTCCTCCGGATTGCTCCGTGTCCGGCGAAGCAAGCGGCATGCCATCGAAATGATGTTAATAGGTAAAATTAAATCAATATATTTCAATATATTGAATGGTTAATCTGAACTAACCATTCACATCGGAATAGGCAGAAATTTCCGCCCCGGAAGCTTCTGCCCGGCACGGCCTTCAGCGATCCACATGCCCGAGGTCGCGCTGCGGGTCGATACGGTCGCGGACCAGCTGCTTGAGCGTCTTCACGTCGGGAAAGCCGCCGTCGCGCTTGCGGTCCCAGATTGTCTCGCCGTCGCAGGTGATGAAGAAGGTGCCGCCGGTGGCCGGCACCAGCGCCACCTCGGCGAGGTCTTCGGTGAAGGTGGACAGCAGTTCCTGGGCCATCCAGGCGGCGCGCAGCAGCCACTGGCACTGGGTGCAGTAGGTGATGGCGATGCGCGGGCGGGGACGGTCGGCGGCGGGCATGGCCGCAGCCTAGCATCGCCGGGCCGCGGGCCGGTAGCCGCCTGTCAGTATACGACCAAAATCAACAATGTTCACTTTTTGTTTTTGAACTGCGGATGATCCCATGGCATCATGGTTCCGGATAGCGACCTGAGTGCGGGGAGCCCTGCGATGACCCATGACGAGCCCGGGGCGCGGCCGGTCCGCCGGCGCCGGCCGCGGCTGATCGACTGGCGCCGCGGCGCCCGGCTGCTGGCCGAGGGCCTGCCGGTCGCGGCGGTGGCGGCGGCGCTGCATATCGATCCGGAGCATGTCTGGCGCCATCTCGAAACCAGTCACCGGTTTCGCCGCTATGTCCGGCAGGCCCTCGGCCAGCAGCCGGACAGCGAGACGCCGGACAGCGAGTCGGTTGTGCAGGCGAAGCGGCCATGAAACCGCATGGCGAAACGAAGCGCAGCGGTCCGTGGCGGTCCGCAGTGGTCCCAAACGGTGCGGAACGGTCACCGGCGGTCACGACCGGTCGGCAACGGTCAGTGCCGGTCCGAACTGGTCAGCAGCGGTCCGCAATGGTCACCACCGGTCCGCAAACGGTCCGGGCCGGTCGGCCATGGTCAGCCGTCGCGGGCGATGGCCTCGGACTGGTAGACGGTCAGGATATGGTCGACCTGCACGCCATCGCCGGCCAGCGGGCAATGTGCGTATTCGATGTTGGCGAAATCGAGGCTGAAGCGGGTCGGCGTGCGGCCGTAGAGATAGGAGACCAGCCCGCTGTCGAGTACGGCCTGCCGTGCGGCAATCATATGTGCGGTGTCGAGGCCTTCCTCGGGGCGGATCTCGTCGAGCCAGCGGCCATGCAGGGGCACCGGCAGGGCCATCGCCACGGCATTGCCGACCACCTTGACCCGGAAGCGCCGGCTGGCGCGGTCGATCCTGACCAGCATCAGATGCGGCAGCAGGCGGGGGATGGCGAGCGGATCGAAATCGGCGCGCGCCGGCAGCCGGTCGGCCGGGTGGATGGACGCATAGTATTCCAGCAGGGCCTTTACTCGTGACAGGCGTGCGCTCGCCTGCACAGGTCCCAGGGCACCCAGATTGGGGTGCAGGCTGAGCTGCGGCAGGCGCGTGGCAGAGGCTTGCGGCACGAGGGGCAACCTTTCACTGGCGGCGGATGGCTACCAGCTAATGCTGCGCCGCACCATTGCAAAAGCTGCAACCATGCCCTGTCGTGTCGGCCATCACACTGCCTGCAATGGTCGTCACCCTGCGGCGATCACGCGCCTTCGTAATGGAAGAAGGAGATGATGTGATCAATCGTTGCGCCGTCAGTCGCCAGCGGGCAATGAACATATTCCAGATTGGCGAAATCGAGACGGAAACGCATCCGCGGCGGCCCGTACCAGTAATAGCAGGTGCCGCTATCGAGGGTTTTCTGGCGGACGTCGACAATCACCCGGCCATCCGTGATCTCGGCGGCGATCTCGTCGATGAAGCGTCCCATCATCGGCACCGGCGACGCATTGCGGACCGTCTCGCCCGCCACGGTGACGCGAAGGCGGGGCGCGGCGTCCGCCAGCCGCACCACCTCGGCCAGGACTACGCCGGGCAGCAGGGCGGGGATCGCCCGCGGGTCGAAATCCGCCCGCGCCGGCAGCCGGCCGGCGGGATGGATGCGGATCATGTACTGGAGGAAGGCCGCCACATCCGGATGACGGGCCTCGGCGAGATGACGGTCCAGTGCCGCGAGATTTGGATGCTGGGACATGCAACGGCAATTCTGTCACGGATAACGAGGGGCTCCGTAACAGATAATGCTGCGCTGCACTACAACCGGACCGGCCATTCAAGGTGGCCGGTCCGGAATGTTACCGGATATTTATCCCGGCAGGCCTGTCCGGTCAGATCGGCAGGGCGCGGGCGTCGCCGCGGACGCGCTCCACCAGGCGGTCCATGAAGGCTTCGCAGAGCGCGATCTGCTCGAGTGCGATGAACTCGTTCGGCTTGTGGGCCTGCTCGATCGAGCCGGGGCCGCAGACGATGGTGGGGATGCCGGTCTCCGAGAACAGCCCGGCCTCGGTGCCGAAGGACACCTTGGAGATGCGGTTGGCGCCGGTCAGCACCTTGCCGAGGCTGATCACCCCGGCGCTGTCCGGCGTGGCGAGGCCGGGGAAGCCGGAAATCTGCGTGAAGCTGAAGCCGCAGGCCGGATCGATGGCCTTCAGTTCCGGCTCCAGTTTTTCCTTCGCGTAGGCGACCACCTCGTCATACAGCGCGTCGACATCGTCCTGCGGCAGATAGCGGATCTCCCACAGGAAGCTGCAGTCCTTCGGCACGATGTTCAGTGCGGTGCCGCCCTGCACGGTGCCGGTATGCAGCGAGGTATAGGGCGGCGCGAATTCGCGGTCGAAGGGACCGCCGTCGCGCTTCCGGCGTGCCATCGACTTGATGAAGGCGATCAGTTCGGCGGCGGCTTCCACCGCATTGGCACCCATATGGATCAGCGAGGAGTGGCATTCGAAGCCGCGCACGTCGACGCGCCAGCTTTTCTTGCCCTTGTGCTGGGCGATCACCTGCATCTCGGTCGGCTCGCCGACGATGCAGGCGCGCGGCTTGACCGGCATGTCCTTCAGCACCTCGATCAGCCGCTTGGCGCCGAGGCAGCCGACTTCCTCGTCGTAGGTGAAGGCATAATGGATCGGCGTCTGCAGCGGCTGGGCCAGGAACTGCGGCGCATAGGCCAGCGCGATGGCGACGAAACTTTTCATGTCGCTGGTGCCGCGGCCATAGAGCAGGCCGTCCTTCTCGACGATGCGGAAGGGATCGGTCTGCCAGTCCTGGCCGTCGACCGGCACCACGTCGGTATGGCCCGACAGCATGATGCCCGGCTGGTCCTGGGGCCCGAGCGTGGCGTAGAGGTTGGCCTTCTTGCCGGTCACGTCATGCACCAGTGTGGCCGCCACGCCCATGCCGTTCAGATGGTCGCGGATCCAGTAGATCAGGTCGAGGTTGGAATCGCGGCTGACCGTCGGCATCTCGACGAGCTGCCGGATCATGTCGAGGGACGTCTTGCTCGGTTTGGCCATGGGGAACCTGTATATTGGGTGTCATGCCCGGTCTTGTGCCGGGCATCCACGTGTCTGGGTTCTGTAAAGTGCAAGACGTGGATGGCCGGAACAAGTCCGGCCATGACAAAAATAAAAATCAGGCCCGGTCAGCCGGCCTGCAGGCTGCGGATCTGGCTGTCGAGGTCGTCGGCGATGAAGGACTGGACGATCTCGTCGATCGAGGTATCGGTGGTGAAACCGAGCGCCTTCGCCCGGTCCGACTGGGTGGCGCCGGGCCAGCCGTCGACGATCTTCTGGATCGCGGCATCCGGCGTCCAGTGGATGGTGCCGGTCTTGCGGTTGCCCTTGTTGCGCTCGACGGCGGCCGCCATCTCGCCGGCGGTGACGCGGATGCCGCTCAGCAGCAGGGCGCGGTCGACGCCGAGTTCGGCGGCCGGCAGGTCGTGCATGCGGATGAAGGCATCGATGGTGCGGCGCGGCGACAGGCAGGCCATCGGGCTGTCCGGCCGCACCGGACAGGTGGCATCGACGCCCGACAGCGGCTCGCGGATGATCGAACTGGCCCAGGTCGAGGCCGCCTTGTTGGGGCGGCCGGGCCGCACCATGATGGTCGGCAGCCGGATGGCGCGGCCGTCGACGAAGCCCTTGCGGCTGTAGTCGTTGATCATCAGCTCGCCGGTCAGTTTCTGGTTGCCGTACGAGGTGGTCGGGCGCTGCGGCGTGTCGTCGGTGACGGTCTGCGGCAACTTGCCGCCGTAGACGGCGACCGACGAGGCGAAGACCAGCCGCGGCACGTGACTGCCGTTGATGCTGGTGATGGCGCGGCAGGCTTCCAGCACATTCTTGGTGCCTTCGAGGTTGACGCGGTAGCCGCCGTCGAAATCGGCTTCGGCGCCCGACGAGACGATGGCGGCGAGATGGAACACCGAATGGGTGTCGCTGCCGATCAGGCGCTGCACGGTATCGGCATCGCCGATATCGCCGGTGACGACAGTGACCCGCGGCGTGTCGGGGCCGGGCGCCGCCACGGTGTCGAACAGGGTCAGGCGGCCGATCGGCTGCGGCTTGCCGTCCGGGCCGATCAGCGTGCCGCGCTGCAGCAGCTCATGGGCAAGTTTCTGGCCGAGAAAACCGGCGCCGCCGGTGATGACGATGTTTAGCATGTGCGTCTCCCTAGGAGACTCACGCTAGCCATCCGGCGGCGGCCAGACAAGGCCGCTCGCCGCAACCAGACTGTGAAGCGGTTACTCCGGCGGTGGAGGCGGCGGCGGGCCGCCGGCGCCGGGCGGGCCCGGTGGTCCATCCGGTCGCGGCGGTGCGCCCGGTGGCGGTGCACCCGGCGGGCCGTGCCGCAGCATGCGCCGGGCATACTGCTCGCGCTGCTCCGGCGTCATCGCCTCGACCGCCGCCAGCAGGCCGGACTGGATGCCTTCCTGGAAGGTATCGAGGCGGCGCCGGTGTTCGTCGAGCAGGGCCGACAGCTTGGCCCGGTCATAGGGATCGGCGGCAATGGCGGCGGCGATGTCATGGCGGAAGCGCAGGAAGGCGCCGCGCGGCACGCGGCTGTTCTTTTCGATGGCGGCGCGGAAAGCGGCGGCGGCCTGTTCGGGCATGCGACGGGTGATCTGTTCCTCGATCTGCCCGCTCGGCGGCCGGTCGGCCATGCGGCTGTGATGGATATAGCGGGCGGCGCCCCAGCCGATGAAGGCGAGGTTCACGGCGGCCGAGACGATCAGGCCGGCGGCCAGCCATCGGTTGAACCGCGGCTTGCGCGGCGGCGCGGCGACAGCGTCGGGGGCGCTCATGATGCTTACTCCTCCAGATAGACGGGCACGGCAGAACTGAGCTGCAGCGTGACGAGATCGTTGTCCTGGGTATCGACCGGCAGGATGTTGGTGAAACCGGCGCCGATGCCGATGGCGAGCGCCAGCGTCAGGGCGGCGAGCTGCGGCATCATGCGGCCGCCGGGGAACAGCAGGCCGATGGCTTCGGCAATCTGGCTGCGCCAACCCGCCACGGAGCGCGGAGCCGGGCCGATCTGCGCCATGATGCGGCTGCGCAGGGCGGCACTCGGTTCGATGGCGGGCAGGGGTGATATTGAGAGCAGGGCATCGAAGGCCTGCGCCTCCTGTACCAGCCGCTGCGCCTCGGCCGAGGCGGCCAGCAGGCTCTGTGCGGCCTGGCGTTCCGCTGCCGGCCAGCGCTGCGGGTTGGTCCCGTAGGCGGCGATCAGATCGGCAAAGCGTTCGAGGTTCATGGCCTACTCCTTGTCCGGGCCGCCGGCCGCGTCCGGGCCGAGTGTGTCGTCGAGGGCGTCGCGCAGCGCGCGCTTGGCCCGCACCAGCAGGGATTCCAGCGCACCGACCGTGATGCCGAGCGTTTCGGCTGCCACGATATTGCTTTCGCCTTCCCAGAAGCACAGCACGATGGCGGCGCGCTGGCGCTCGGGCAGGGTTCCCAGCGCCGCCGCGACCCGCGCCGACGTTTCGCCGCCGAGCACCGTGTCGTAGGGGCTGCTGGCCGGATCGACGGGATCGGGCTGGTCGTCCAGTGCCGCCATCGACGGCTTGCGCTTGCGGTCGATGCACAGGTTGACGATGACGCGGTTCAGCCAGGTGCGGAAGGTGGCGCCGCCATCGCTGCGCCAGCGACCGGCATGCTGCCAGACCCGCAGGAAGGCTTCCTGGGCAATCTCCTCGGCATCGGCGCGGTTGAACAGCACCCGGTAGGCGAGGTTGACGGCATGGCGCAGATGACGCTCGACGAGCTGGCCGTAGGCGCGGCGGTCGCCGGTGGCGACCTGCAGCATCAGGGCCGTGTCGTCGGCTTCCGTCATGTCACGGCGCAGTACCGCCGCCCCGGCCGACGGCCAGGACAGGGAAAACGCGGGCAGCGCGAGAGTGGCTTGCATCCGGGAGAACTCCGCCTCGGCCATTGCTTACTGTGGGTCTACACGGGACCATGGCGGCATTCCTGCGCAAAAAGCGAAAAACCAGCGAATTCAGGCTTTTCCGGCGGATTCGAGAGCCTTCAGCTCTTCCGTCAGTCGGGCGATCTCCTCGCCGACGGCGCGGGCCATTTCGGGGGCGTCCCAGTCGCGGTACTGCTGTTGCCGGTAGGCCAGCGCGTTGCGATAATAGAGCCAGGCATTCAGGCGGCAGCGGACATAGTTGTTCTGCGTCTTGATCACCTTGCCGGGGCTGCCGACCACCACCGAGTTATCCGGGATCACCGTGCCTTCCTTGAGGAAGGTGTGGCCGCCGATGATGCAGTTGCTGCCGATCACGCAGCCATCCATGATGGTCGAGCCGATGCCGATCAGGCAGTTGTCGCCGATGGTGCAGCCGTGAATCGTGCAGTGGTGGGTGACCGAGCAATGGGCGCCGACATAGGTGCCGGTCTGGCCGCCCACATGCAGCATCGCGAAATCCTGGATGTTGGTGTAGGCCCCGACGACGATCTCGTAATTCTCGGCGCGCATGGCAACATTGATCCACACCGAGGCGCCTTCCTCGATCCGCACCTTGCCGTAGATCTGCGCAGTCTCGTGCAGATAGGCGGGATTGTTCAGCACCACGTCAGGGCCGTGCACGGGCATTGTGTCCTCCGGTTCTTATGACCGGACGACCTTAGCGAAGGCAGGCAGGCAGAGGGAAGGGCGACGGCTGCCCCGGATCAGGCGCCCGGATCAGGCGGCGGCGGCCTCGTCATCGGTCTCGATGGTTTCGCCGCCGGCGATCTTCCATGCCAGCAGGCCACCTTCGAGATGCAGCAGGTCGGTGAGGCCGCGCCGGGCCAGACGCTCCAGCGCGGTCGCGGAGCGCTTGCCGCTCAGGCAGCTCAGCACGCGACGCTTGCCGTTGGCGTCCGGCAGGACGGCGGTATCGAGGGTCGACAGCGGCACCAGCACGGCGCCGGGGATGTATTCGTCGGCGAACTCTTCGGGCTCGCGCACGTCGATCAGGACCGCCTCGCCGGCAGCCAGCCAGCCACGCAGCGTTTCGGCCGAAATGCTGGCGGGGGAAATCCGGGGGCTGCTCGTGCGGTTGTCCATGGGAAAGAGATATGATCTTGGAGTGTGGAATACAATGAATTTATGTGTGACGACTGTTATATTCTTATTTCACACTATTAAACGTGAAATGCCCCTTCCGCCGGACGGAAGGGGCATTCGCACGGAATTACGGTCAGGTACTTACTTGGTCGCGTCCTTGAGGTAGGCGATCAGGTTTTCCAGCTCGCTCTCCTTCTTGATGCCAGGGAAGGCCATCTTGTTGCCCGGCACGAAGCCCTTAGGGTCGGTCAGATACTGCCTGAGGGTGGCTTCGTCCCAGGTCACGCCCTTGCTCTGCATGGCGGACGAATACTTGTAGCCCGGCGCCGTGCCCGCCTTGCGGCCGAACAGGCCATGCAGGCTGGGGCCGACGCCGTTCTTGCCTTCCACGAGCTGGTGGCAGGCATGGCATTTGGCGAACGACTTCTTGCCCTCGGCGGCATCGCCGGCGGCATGGGCATTGGCAATGCCGAGGCCGAAGGCAAGGGCGGCAACGGCGGAGAAAAGCGTGCGAGACATCGGATGGGGCTCCTCAGCGGGTCTGGCCGGTTATGGGTCCGGCCGGTTGTTCTGCTCTGCCGGGGCCCGAATCGCCCCCGAGACCAGAATTTCCATAAAGCGGCAAAAAACTAGCACAGCGACTCGGGCGGGGAACAGTGGCGCGTTGCCGCATTTACCAGCGCTTAAGAACGGCCTGCCTAGTCTGCCCCGCCGAGTGCCGGAGGTGTGGCGTCCAATGAACATGATGGCGAATCTGGGTCGCGTAAGATTGCAGGGCATGCTGACGGCCGGCCTCGAGGTGCTGCGTATCCAGCAGTCACTGGCGGCACGCCGCAGCAATCTGGTGGCCGAACTGCTGCACGGCGAGGACGAGTTCTTCGAGCGCCGGCATTATCCGGCCGGCGATGTCTACGACCCGGAAACCGGGGCGCAGTATTATTACCACGCCCATCGCAGCGATCCGCGCGAGCATGGTCATTTCCATATCTTCCAGCGCCCGCATGTGCTGTCCGAGCGCTTCGAGCCGATGCGCCATGCCAAACCCGGCATCGGCCGCTGTGCCGGTGAACCGCAGGTCGGCGCGCACTGGCCGCGTGGCGAGGCCGCGCTGGCGCACATCGTCGGTGTCGCCATGGACAATTACGGCCTGCCGATCCGGCTGTTCACGGTGAACCGCTGGGTCACCGACGAGACCTGGTATGCCGCCCGCGATGTCATCACCATGCTGGACCATTTCGAGATCCGCAGTCGCCGGACGGTGCCGGAGGTCAACGGCTGGATCGCCGGGCTGCTGCGGCTGTTCCAGCCGGAGATCGTCGAACTGGTGCGCCGCCGCGATGCCGCCGTCGAGGCGCGCGCGCGCGCCAACCCGCATGGCGATGCCCTGGAAGACCGCAGCCTCGAAGTGACGGCGGCACTGGATATCTCGGTCGAACGCCGGGTGCGGCAGTTGCGCCGTTCGCTGGCGGCCTGAACGGTTCAGCAGATCAGGGCAGGTAGCCGAGGTCTTTCCAGGCCGCGTAGGATTCGCGGAAGCTGGAATACGACTCCCAGGCCTTCCTGAATTCCGGATTGGCGGCGCTTTCCTCGCGCACCACATTCTCCCAGGCATCCTTCAGCGCGCTGAGCACCGCGGGCGGGAAGGTGCTGATGGCGATGCCCTTGGCGCGGATTTCCTGCAGTGCCTTGACCTGCTGGACCTCGCCGTCGGCCATGCTCTCGCGGATGTTGTCGCCGCAGACGGCCTCCATCTGGCCGCGCTGGGCATCGCTGAGGCTTTCCCAGACCTTGGCGTTGACCAGCAGGGTGATCAGCGAGGCCTGCTGGTGCCAGCCGGGGAAGTAGTAATGGCCGGCCGCCTTGTCGAAGCCGAATTTCAGGTCGATCGCCGGCAGCGAGAATTCGGCCGCCTCGATGGCGCCGCTCTGCAAGGCATAGAAGGTGTCGCCGCCCGACAGTGCCACGGTATCGACGCCAAGCTGCGCGATGACCCGGGCGCCGATGCCCATGAAGCGCATCTTCAGGCCCTTGAGGTCGTCGACGCCGGTGATCTCGCGGCGGAACCAGCCGCCGGATTCCGGCGGCAGCACGGTGCAGACCACCGGTTTGATGTTGAAGCGGGCGAAACTCGCGTCCATCAGCTCCTGGCCGCCGCCATAGGCGAGCCAGGCGAGGTATTCGCCGGCCGGCGGACCGAACGGCACGGTGGAGAACAGCCAGAAGACCGAGTCGCGCTGGGCAAAGAAGTTGGTCGAGGCCCAGACCGCATCGACGTCGCCGTTCGACAGCTTGTCGAACAATTCGCTGGTCGGGAACAGCGTGCCCGGCTCGTTGAGCTTCAGTTCCAGTCGGCCATCGGAAACGCGGGCCAGCTTTTCGGCGGTGGTGACCGCCATGGTGCCGATCTCGATGGCGGTGGTGGGGATCGAACTGGCGACGGTCAGCACGCGGTGGTCGGAGGGGGCTTCGGTGACGGTCGGCGCGGTGTCCAGCACCGGCTGCTGCTGCTCATGCACGGCGCGCGCCACCGGCGACAGTGCGGAACGCTGCAGTGACGTCCACCCGATCCCAAGCAACAGGCCGACAACCAGGGCCAGACCGGCAACCGTTACCAGGCGCGCCATCTTTCGTCCTCGCACGCGAACATTCGTCGGCAGACAAATCCGACGCGCGGCACCTTATGCGCGGGCCGGGGCGGCGTCTATGCCGCCGTTGCCTTGACCTTAGTTACATATGTAACTATTCTGCGACCGGCCATAAAAAACTTTGCGGGAGGGAAAATCGTGGCATCCATTCGGACGGGAGTCTTCGCATGTGCGGTATGGGCACGTGCGGTATTGGCGCGTGCAGCAATGGCCGCGGCGGTCGTCGCCGGCTTTGCACTGACCGGCACCGCCGGTCCGGCGCGCGCCCAGGAGATCGAACTCAAGCTCAGCCATTTCCTGCCGCCGGGGCACGGCATCCAGCGCGACTGGCTGCAGCCCTGGGCCGAGGATCTCGCCAAGCGCACCAACGGCAAGGTGAAGGTGACGATCTATCCGGGCGGCAGCCCGTTCGGCAATCCGGCGCGCCAGCTCGAACAGGTGTCCAGCGGCGTGGTCGATATCGCCCATGGCCTGCGCGGCCTGCCGGCCGGCCGCTTCCCGCGCATGGGCATCATCGAGTTTCCCTTCCTGGTGCAGACCGCCAACGCAGCCAGTCGCACCCTGTGGGACATGTACCCGAAGTATTTCGCCCAGGAATTCCCCGACAGCGTGAAGGTGCTGGCGCTGCACGCCCATAATGCCGGCCTGATCCATACCCGCGAGAAGCAGGTCAAGACCATGGACGACCTGAAGGGGCTGCGCATCCGGTCGCCCAGCCCGCAGATCAACGCCATGCTGCAGCAGCTTGGCGCGATCCCGGTCGGCCTGCCGCCGGGCGATGTCTACGAGAACCTGCAGCGCGGCGTGATCGACGGCGCCGTCTTCCCGTGGGACCCGATCAATTCCTTCCGCCTGTTCGAGGTGACCAAGTATCACCTCGATGCGCGGTCCTATACCGCCAGCTTCTACTTCGTCATGAACAAGAAGAAGTACGACAGCCTGCCCGCCGATGTGCGTAAGGCGATCGACGACACCACCGGCGATGCGCTGGCGGTGAAGTTCGGCGACTGGTGGAATGCCTGGGATGCGCCGGGCCTCGAGGCCGCACGCAAGAAGGGCAACGTCATCACCTCGCTGACCGATGCCGAACGGGCCCGCTGGCGCGCGGCGCTGAAGCCGACCATCGACAAGCTGCTCGGCGATCTCGAGAAGCAGGGCGTCACCAATGCCCGGGCGATCTATACCGAGATGCAGCAGCGCGTCGCCAAATACGAAGGCAAGCACTGAGCCTGTCCCGTCCCCCGGCCCGCCGCCGCCATGTCCTGGCTGCGGCGGGCCGTTCTTTCATCCCCGGTTGCCCATGATCCAGCTCTACCGTCTGTCCGAAACCGCCGCCGCCTGGGCCGCCAGGGCCGGGGCCGTCTGTGCCCTGCTGGCCGGCATCATCACCTGCGCGGACATCGTCATCCGCAACGCCGGTGGCGAGGGGATCATCGGCACAGTCGACATCACCCAGATGATGATCGTCGCCACCGCCTTCCTGACCATTCCCTACGGTTTCATCGCCGACAGCCATGTCTCGGTCGATATCGGCGTCGAGCAGTTGCCGTTTCGCCTGCAGGCCTTTTGCAAGGCGCTGGCGGCCCTGTTCGGTGCGGTGCTGATGGCGGCGATCGGCTGGTACGGCATCGGCCAGTTCGAGACTGTGGCGACGCTGGGCGACAAGTCCCAGACCATCGGCTGGCCGATGACCTGGTTCTGGTACCCGCTGCTGGCCGGCGCCTTCTTTGCCGCCGCCGTGGCGCTGGTGGTGATGCTGCGGCATCTGGCGGCCCTGGTCGCCGGTCGCGATCTGGTGCCGGCCTCAACGCCGCCAGCGTTGGATGAGGAGATCGTCTGATGGATCCCGCATTCGTCGGCCTGATCGGTTTCGCCGCCGTGCTGCTGCTGATGGTGCTCCGCGTGCCGGTGGCGGTGTCCATGGGCATCGTCGGCGCTGCCGGCTTTCTCTACCTGCAGGGCTGGGCCGGGCTCGCCTATGTGATGGGCACCTCGCCGTTCGAAAGCGTGTTCCCCTACAGCCTGTCAGTAGTGCCGCTGTTCGTCATGATGGGCGTCTTCGCCTCCTATGCCGGCCTGTCGCGCCAGCTCTACGACGTGGCCTATGCCTTCCTCGGCCATTACCGCGGCGGCCTGGCACTGGCCACCGTCGGCGCCTGCGCCGGCTTCGGCGCCATCTGCGGCTCGGCGCTGGCCACGGCGGCCACCATGTGCCGGGTGGCGCTGCCGGAAATGCGCCGGCACGGCTATGCCGACAGCCTCGCCACCGCGTCCATCGCCGCCGGCGGCACGCTCGGGATTCTCATTCCTCCGTCGATCATCCTGCTGATCTATGCCCTGCTGACCGAACAGTCGCTCGGCAAGCTGTTCATTGCCGCCCTGGTGCCGGGCCTGCTGGGGACCGTGCTCTACATGCTGGCGATCACGGTGACCACGCGGCTCAACCCGGCACTCGGGCCTGCCGGCGAACGCATGGCCTGGCCGCAGCGGATGCGGACGCTGCGTACGGTCTGGCCGGTCGGCCTGCTGTTCGCCCTGGTGATCGGCGGCATGTATAGCGGCATCTTCTCGCCCAACGAGGCTGCCTCGGTCGGCGCGGTGGGCGCGCTGGTGTTCGCCATTGCCGGCCGCACCATGGGCCGCGACCGCTTCAAGGCCTCGCTGGTCGAAACCGCCAGCACCAGCGGCATGATCTTCCTGATCATCATCGGCGCCGGCCTGTTCAATTTCTTTCTCGAAGGCACCAATGTGCCGCAGTTCCTGATCCAGCAGGTCCAGCGCCTCGACCTCGGCCCGACCATGTTCCTGGTGATCCTGACGGTCTTCTACCTGATCCTCGGCTGCCTGATGGACGACCTGGCGATGATCCTGCTGACCCTGCCGGTGGTCTTTCCGATCACCCAGGCGCTCGGCATCGATGCGATCTGGTTCGGCATCTATATCGTCACCATTGTCGAGATCGGCCTGATCACGCCGCCGGTCGGCATGAACCTGTTCGTCATCCAGGGGGTGGGGCAGGTCAAGCTGCAGACGGTGATCCGCGGTATCGTGCCCTTCGTGGTCGCCGATGCCGTGCGGATCATCCTGCTGATCGCGGTGCCGCAGATCGTGCTGTTTCTGCCCGCCCTGATGAAGTGAGGACTCAGCGCGGGCCAGACTCAGCGGGGCCGGACGCCGTAGTCGCGGATCCAGTCGAGGCTGGCGACGGTGCCCTCGTCGCCGGGACGATATTCGCAGGACACCCAGCCGTCATAGCCGAGCGCGTCGATCTGCCCGAAGATGAAGCGGTAGTCGAGTTCGCCCCGGCCGGGGCCGCGGCGGTCCGGCGGATTGGCGATCTGGATGTGGGCCGAGCAGGACAGCTGGCGCTCGAAGCGCTTGATGACGTCGCCGTGGGTGATCTGCGCGTGGTAGAAGTCGAACTGCAGGCGCAGGTTCGGTGCACTGATCTCGTCGATGATGCGCTCGGCCTCGTCATAGTCGTACAGGTAGAAGCCGGGGATGTCGCGCCGGTTGATCGGCTCGAGCATCAGTGTCAGCCCGAGGCCGGAAGCCTGTTCGGCCGCCCAGGCGAGATTGTCGAGAAAGCAGGCACGCAACGCCTTGCGGTCGGCGCCGGGCGGCTCCACCCCGGCAATCACGTGGATGCGCGGGCAGGCCAGCGCCTCGGCATATTCGAAGGCGCGCATCATGGAGGCGCGGAAATCCTGCCGTCGCGCCGGCAGGGCGGCGAGGCCGCGTTCGCCGGCCGCGTAATCCCCCGGCGGCGTGTTGAACAGCACCACCTGCAGCCCGGCATCGCGGACGGCAGCCGCCACCGCGGCCGGCGCGAAATCATAGGGAAAGGTGAACTCGACCGCCTCGAAGCCCTGTCCGGCCGCTGCGGCAAAGCGGTCGAGGAAGGGGTCTTCCTGGAACATGAAGCTGACATTGGCGGCAAAACGGGGCATGACGGGCTCCGGGGGACTGCGGCATCTGTTTGCCGAGACTGTCATTTCTGGTAACTCTAGAGCAAGCCTTCTCGTTTTCTGGCCCGGGGATCATGTCCAAACCGCAGCCGTCAGGCGGCCTGACGATCGAGCGTTCCGGCACGGCGCTGCAATTGCGCCTGACCGGGGCCTGGACCCTGCCGAGCGCGGCGGCGCTGGCCGGACTGATCGCCGGCGCGGGGGCGGCCGGCCAGCGCCGCGCGGTGGTCGATGCATCGCGGCTCGACAAGCTCGATACCGCCGGCGCCGTTCTGCTGCACCGGCTGTATGATCGCATGGCCGAGCAGGGCGCCACGGTCGAATGGCCCGACCCGCGCCCCGAATACAAGACGTTGCTGGACTATGTCGGCGAGATCGAACGCAAGCCGCCGCGGCCGGCCTGGCGCGGCACCGGGGCGGTCAACCTGCTGGTCTATTTCGGCTGGCTGACCCTGTTCTTCCTGCGCGAGGCCCGGCGCTTTGTCGCTTTCATCGGCCAGGTGGTCGAGACCATGGTGATCGAGGCCCGGCATCCCGGCCGGCTGCGCTATACCTCCATGGTCTACCACATGGAGGAGACCGGCCTGCGGGCGATCCCCATTGTCGGGCTGCTGTCTTTCCTGATCGGCATGGTGATGGCCTACCAGGGCGCCAGCCAGTTGCAGAAATTCGGCGCCGAGATTTTCGTCGTCGACCTGATCGGCATTTCCGTGCTGCGCGAACTCGGCGTGCTGCTGACCGCCATCCTGATCGCCGGTCGCTCGGGCAGTGCCTTTACCGCGCAGATCGGCGCCATGAAGGTGAACGAGGAAATCGCTGCCATGCGCACGCTGGGGCTCAACCCGGTCGAGGTGCTGGTGCTGCCGCGGGTCTTCGCGCTGATGCTGACCCTGCCGGTGCTGACCTTCTTCGCCGACCTGATGGGCCTGGCCGGCGGCGCGCTGATGGCCTGGAGCAACCTCGGCATCGATCCTTTCCTGTTTTTCCGCCGGCTGCATGACACGGTGTCGCTGACCACCTTCCTGCTCGGCATCATCAAGGCGCCGGTCTTCGCCTCGCTGATCGCCCTGGTCGGCTGCTACGAGGGCCTGCGGGTCAAGCTGGATGCCAGCAGTGTCGGTCGGCTGACCACGCGCTCGGTGGTGCAGTCGATCTTTCTGGTCATCCTGTTCGATGCGATGTTCTCGATCCTGTTCAGCGTGATGGGGCTGTGACGATGGCCACACCCTCAGCCAGCAATGGCCGCGAAGCAGTGATCCGGGTGCGCGGCCTGGTCAACCGCTATGACGAGAACATCGTGCACGAGAACCTCGATCTCGACGTCTGGCGCGGCGAGGTGTTGGGCGTGGTCGGCGGCTCGGGCACCGGCAAGTCGGTGCTGCTGCGCAGCATCATCGGGCTCAACCGCATCGCCGCCGGCAGCATCGACCTGCTGGGCACGGATATGATCCATGGCAATGCCGAGGCGATGCGCGCGGTGCGCCAGCGGTTTGGCGTGCTGTTCCAGGACGGCGCGCTGTTCTCGTCGCTGACCGTGGCGCAGAACATCCAGGTACCGCTGAAGGAATTCTACGACCTGCCGCAGGACCTGCTCGACGAGATCGCCGCCGCCAAGATCCGCATGGTCGGCCTGCCGGCCGATGCCGGTCGCAAGCTGCCGGCCGAACTGTCCGGCGGCATGCGCAAGCGGGCGGGCCTGGCCCGGGCACTGGCGCTCGATCCCGAAGTGGTCTTTTTCGACGAACCCACCGCCGGCCTCGATCCCATCGGTGCCGCCGCCTTCGACCAGCTGGTGCGCGACCTGCAGCAGGCGCTGGGGCTGACTGTCTTCATGGTGACCCATGATCTCGACTCGCTCTATGCGATCTGCGACCGCATTGCCGTGCTGGCCGAGAAAAAGGTGCTGATCAGCGGGCCGATGTCGGCCATGCTGGAGGACCGGCATCCCTGGGTGAGGGAATATTTCCACGGGCCGCGCGCACGGGCCGCAGCCGTCACTGCACAACTTGACGCCGAACACTTGGACAGGGGATCGCCGCCGCGCTGAGCGGTGGCGGGAGAAGAGGGCAGGCTATGGAAACCCGGGCACACCATCTGCTGATCGGCAGCTTCATGCTGGCCTTCCTGGTCGCCATCGTGCTGTTCGTGCTGTGGCTGGCCAAATCCCAGGTCGACCGCGATGTCGCCCATTACAATATCTATTTCCACGGTTCGGTGGCCGGGCTTGGCGTCGGCGGCGATGTCCGCTTCAACGGCATCAAGGTCGGCACCGTGTCGCAGATCAGTATCGACCGGCAGAACACCAGCCGGGTGCGGGTCACCGCCGAAATGGCTGCCGACACGCCGATCCGTGCCGATTCGGAGGCGACGCTGCAACTGCAGGGCATCACCGGCGTGTCCTACGTGCAGATCACGCCGGGTTCGCCGGAAGCCGAGCTGATCAAGCCGGTGCGTGGCGATGATTCCGCGAAATACCCCACCATCAAGTCGAAGCCCTCGGCCATCGATACCCTGGTCGAGGCGGCACCGGAACTGCTGACTCGTGCTGCGAAAGTGCTGAGCGACGAGAACCTGAACAACCTGACCGGTTTCATTGCCGACCTGCATCAGATTTCGCAGACCCTGGCGACGCGGCAGGACTCGATCGCCACGGCGCTCGACAATTTCGGCAAGACCAGCGCCGATATCGCCAAGGCTGCGGATGCCGCGCGGCAGGTTGCCGAAAAGCTCGACCGGGTGCTGAGCGAGGCCGAGACGACTCTGCAAAGCACGAACAGGCTGGTCAATGGCGATGCTGCCGACGCCGTGCATGATGCCAAGGTCTCGATGAAGCAGCTCAACACCACGCTGGCCAGCATTCAGGCCATGGTCGACGAAAACCGGGCGCCGATCCAGGCGATCACCACCGACGGCTTCGGCGAATTCCGCCGCTTCATCACCGAGGCGCGCATCCTGGTGTCCAGCCTGTCGCGGGTAGCGCAGCGGCTGGAAGACGATCCGAGCGCGGTGCTGTTCGGCAATCGCGACGCCGAATACAAGGGGCAGGGAGACAAACGATGACGATCCGCATTTCGCGCCGCCGCCTGCTGACCGGTGCCGCCGCGCTTGGCGCCACGAGCAGCCTGTCCGCCTGTGGTGGCATCCTGCCGCAGGCGCCGCCGTCGAACCTGTATGCGCTGTCGCCGAAGACCACCTTCATCGAGGACCTGCCGCGCGCCGACTGGCAGCTGGTGGTGGAAGAGCCCTATGCGGCCGGCGGGCTCGACACCCACCGCATCGCCATCATGACCAATCCCTACGAGGTAAAATACTATCCCGAGGCGCGCTGGGCCGAACGCGTGCCGCGCATGGTGCAGACCCTGCTGATCGAAAGCTTCGAGAGCACCGGCAAGATCGTTTCGGTCGGTCGCCAGTCGGTCGGCCTGCGCTCGGATTTCAATCTGCAGAGCGAGCTGCGCGAATTCCAGGCCGAACTGATGCCGGGCTCGGCAATTCCGCAGATCCGGATCAAGCTCAATTCCAAGCTGATTGCCCAGCCGCGCCAGCAGATTGTCGCCTCGGCCAGTTTCGAGCGCGTGACGCCGGCGAAAAGCGGCGACATCCTTGCGGTGGTCGAGGCCTTCGACATTGCCCTCGGCGGCGTGCTCAAGGAAACCGTGCAGTGGACCCTGATGACGGGGCGCAAGCGCGCCGAGTGAACGGCGGGCGGCTCAGCGGCCGCCGCCGCGCAGTTCCACGATCGGTTTCGACATCACCGCCTCCTGGTCCCACGGGAACAGGATCCAGGTGTCCTGGCTGACCTCGGTGATGAAGGTATCGACCAGCGGCCGGCCATTCGGCTTGGCATAGATGGTGGCGAAATGCGCCTTGGGCAGCAGGGCGCGCACGGCTTTCGCGGTCACGCCGGTATCGACCAGATCGTCGACGATCAGCCAGCCTTCGCCCTGGTCGGCCATGGCCGCAGTGGCGGGTTTCAGGATGTCGACCCTGTCGGTGCGGTTCAGGCCGTCATAGGTCGAGCAGGAGATCGTCTCGATGACGCGGACTTCCAGTTCGCGCGCCACGATGGCGGCCGGCACCAGGCCGCCGCGGGTGATGGCGACGACGCCCTTGTAGTGGCCCCCGTTGCTTTCCGCGGCGTCGAGCAGGCGCCAGGCCAGGGCTTTGCAGTGGCGGTGCAGTTCTTCCCACGACACCGGGAAAAACTTGGTGTAGCCGTGGCCTTCGGTCATGGACGGGTCTCTCCCTCGAGCAGGGCCGCGGTAGCGGCCTGGTAAGCAATGATCTTGGCGCGCATCGGGTCGGGGATGCTGACCGACTTCATGCGGGCATTGTCGATGATGCAGGATACCAGCTCGGCGCTGAAGCACAGCTCGCCGGCGCCGTTGCGGCCACGCATCGCGTAGGTGATGGTCGAACGGCTGAGTTTGCGCACCAGCACCTCGATGGCGAACGGCTCGCCATGCTTGATCGGCTTGTGGAAATCGATGCGGGTGCTGACGCTGGGCGAGCCGAGTCCGTCGCGCTGGTTCAGGTGGAACCAGTCGACGCCGATGACGTCGGCGAAGAAGCCTTCGGCGGCTTCGATTATCCAGTCGAGGAAGCGCGGCGTGTAGACGATGCCCGCCGGATCGCATTCGCCCCATTTGACGGTGCGGCGGACGGTATAGGGAATCGGCAGCGCGGACATGCCGGATTTTATAGGGGGCGCTCCGGGAAAAAAGAAGGGGCGCATGAAAACGGGGCCCCTTGCGGGGCCCCGGGAGGTGGTCAGGGGAGGAAAATCAGATGCTTAGGCGCGGACGTATTCGAAATCGACCGGCTGGTTGTTGATGCCGCGGGCCGGCGGGGCGATCCAGCCGGCGTATTTGCCGATCTCGGTGACCGGCTTCATCAGGCTGATCACATAGAGCCGGTCTTCGTCGGTCGGCAGCCAGTCATGATGTTTCGCGTCCCATTCGGCCTGGCCGATGATGCGGCCCTGCGGGTCGACCCGCATCTCGGCGAACTGGCCGATCTGGCGGTGGAAGGCGCGGTGTGGCAGCTTGAGCTCGAAATCGATGCCATGGCGCTTGATGATCTGGTTCCAGCGCATCACGCCGCGGGCGCAGTCGGCCACATAGTCGTCGCGCAGGCGTTCGTTCAGCGCGATGAGGGCGGCTTCCTCCTTTTCGCGGAAGCTGTCGCCGTCGGCTTCCAGCACCTTGTAGCTGGCATCGGTCAGCTTGTGGTCGTCGCCGATGCGGGTCTCGTCGAAACGGCCCTTGATGCCCATGGTGTAGTAGTTGGCGGCATTGGTGGAGATTTCCGAGCCGAACAGGTCGACCGACACCGAGAAATGGAAGTTGAGGTATTTCTGCAGGGTCGGCAGGTCGATAGCACCATGCTTGCGCACGTCGTCGGTCTTGAAGTCGCGCATGATCTCGCAGGTGCGCTGGATCACCCGGCTGACGCCGGTCTCGCCGACGAACATGTGATGCGCTTCCTCGGTCAGCATGAAGCGGCAGGTGCGCGACAGCGGATCGAAACCGCTTTCGGCGAGCGAGGCGAGCTGGAACTTGCCGTCGCGGTCGGTGAAGAAGGTGAACATGAAGAAGCTGAGCCAGTCCGGCGTCGCCTCGTTGAAGGCGCCGAGGATGCGCGGCTTGTCGTCGTCGCCCGAGCGGCGCTGCAACAGGGCCTCGGCCTCCTCGCGGCCGTCGCGGCCGAAATAGGCGTCGAGCAGGTAGACCATGGCCCAGAGGTGGCGACCTTCCTCGACATTGACCTGGAACAGGTTGCGCATGTCATAGAGCGACGGGCAGGTCTGGCCGAGCAGGCGCTGCTGCTCCACCGAGGCCGGCTCGGTATCGCCCTGGGTGACGATCAGGCGGCGCAGCACGCCGCGGTATTCGCCGGGCACTTCCTGCCAGGCATCCTCGCCCTTGTGATCGCCGAAATTGACCTTGCGGTCCTTTTCCGGCTCGGCGAGGAAAATGCCCCAGCGGTAATCGGGCATCTTCACATAGCCGAACTGCGCCCAGCCTTGCGCATCGACGCTGGTGGCGGTGCGCAAGTAAGCCTCGCGGGCCTGGAAGCCGGCCGGGCCCATGTCCTGCCACCAGTCGAGGAATTTCGGCTGCCAGTCTTCCAGCGCGCGCTGCAGGCGGCGGTTATCCGACAGGTCGACGTTGTTGGGGATGCGGGACGTATAGTCGATAGCCATGATCGTTCTCCCTAGACGCGCTTGCGGTCATAGGCCGCGCGCTGGCCGGTGCCGTAGAGTTTGAGGGCGCCCTGGTCGCCGACGGCGTTCGGGCGCTGGAAGATCCAGTTCTGCCAGGCGGTCAGACGCCCGAAGATCTTGGTCTCCATGGTCTCGGGGCCGCCGAAGCGCAGGCTGGCTTCCATGCCGGTCAGCGCATCGGGCGAATAGGCGGCACGTTCCTCGATGGCGATGCGCACCTCGTCTTCCCAGTCGATGTCGTCCGGGGTGAAGGTGACCAGGCCGGCTTCATCGGCGGCCTGGGCATCGAGATCGTTGCCGACCAGGTTCTTCAGCTCGTCAACATGGGCCGGATTGTCGAGGTTGCGGCTGGCGATGCGGCTCAGCCCGTTCGACATCGGATAGGGGCCGAAATTCATCGGCGTCATCCGCAGGGTGGCCGGCGGGCGGTTGTCGCCCTCCATCCGGCCGTCCAGCATGTAGCTGCGGTCGGCGGCGAGCGCGAGTTCGAGCAGGGTGCCGGTGAAGCAGGAGCCGGGCTCGATCAGGGCGAAGATGGAGCGCGACGAGACGTCGATGCGCTTCAGGGTCCGCTTGAGGAACAGGCGGATCTCGCGCACCAGCCAGTGTGCCTTGTGCTGTTCCAGCGCGGCGTCATAGGCGGTGACCAGTTCGGCAGCGCCATGGGTGCGGAACACCCACATGCCGACGGTCTCCTCGTTGGTGCGCAGATGCAGGATCAGGTCGTCGAGTTCGCGGGCCAGCGCCAGCGACCAGAACTGGTCGCCCTGCGCCTGGATCGCCTCGGCGGACGCCGGCGGAGCATCCTTCGGGCCGGCGATGGTGATTTCGGCGATACCCTTGTCGCGGTCGATCCTGGCCTCGACATGGGCATAGCTGACGCGGTCGCCCTCGATCTTGCGGGCGAGCGGGGTCAGCGCGATGCCTTTGGCGCCGGCCGGACGGTCGGATTTGGCCGCGAAGCTTTCGGCGCGGGCGCGGACTTCATCGGCCAGCCTGGTGCGCGGCACGATCTCGTCGACCAGACGCCAGTCGACGGCGCGCTTGCCCTTGATGCCTTCCTCGATGGTGCAGAAGAAATCGGCGCGGTCGCGGCGCACCATGCGCTTGTCGACCAGGCGGGTCAGGCCGCCGGTGCCCGGCAGCACGGCGAGCAGGGGCACTTCCGGCAGCGACACCGAGGTATTGCCGTCATCGGCCATCAGGATGTAGTCGGCGGCCAGCGCCAATTCATAGCCGCCACCGGCGCAGGGACCGTTCACCGCGGCGATATAGGTCTGCTTCGATTCGGCGGTGGCCTCCTCGATGCCGTTGCGCGTCTCGTTGGTGAACTTGCAGAAATTCACCTTCCAGCCATGGGCCGACTGGTTGAGCATGCGGATGTTGGCGCCGGCACAGAAGATGCGCTCCTTGGCCGAGGTGATGACCACCGAGCGGACTTCCGGATGCTCGAAGCGCAGGCGCTGCACGGCATCATGCAGCTCGATATCGACGCCGAGATCGTAGGAATTCAGTTTCAGCTCGTAGCCCGGCCGCAGGCCGCCGTCCTCGCGGACGTCCATCGCGAGCGTGGCGACGGCGCCGTCGATGCTGAGTTTCCAATGCTTGTACTGGCTGGGCTCGGTGCGGAAATCCACCGGAGCGGCACCGTTTGCCTGGCTTGCGGCCATGAGGCGATCCTCCCTTGAAACAATATGCATTATAATACATCGTTTCGGGCCGACAAGAATTATTTTGCAGGATTTCGCATATCCTGCACGGGCCGGTTATTCCGCTGCCTCCCGGGCCAGCCAGGCAGGATGGGCGCGCAGAGCGATCACCAGATCGGCGCCGGCCTGTTCGGCCGTGCGGCCGGCGGTATCGAAGGCCATGTCGGCGCGGGCATAGAGCGCCTCGCGCTGGGCGAGGATGCGCTTGAGGTCGGCCATCGCTTCCGACTGGCCTGCCATCGGCCGCATGTCGCCCTGGGCGACGACGCGGCCCATGTGTTCTTCCGGCCGTGCCTTCAGCCAGATGGTGAAGCAGTGCGTCAGCAGATGGGCATAGGTGGCGGGTTCCGACGGCAGGCTGCCGCCGGTGGCGATCACCTTCGGTGCCGGATCGGCGGTGATGCGCTCCAGCGCCCGGCGCTCGAAGCGGCGATAGGCGCCCTGGCCGTAAAGATCGAAGATCTCGTTCAGGCTGAGGCCGGCTTCGACCTCGATCTCCTTGGCGATCTCGACGAACTGCAGGCCGAAGGTGGTGGCGAGGATCTGGCCGAGCGTGGTCTTGCCGGCGCCGCGCAGGCCGATCAGGGCGATATGGCGCTTGACGCTGGAGGCGACGCCGAAGCGGTCGCGGATGAAGGCCTGCAGTTCCTGCAGCTGTTCCGACGACAGGTCCTCGACCTGGCGCAACAGCAGGGCCTGGTCGACGGTCAGCGGCGCGCGGTCGCCGAGAAACTCCGTGATCGGCAGGTCCATGGCGCGGGCGACCTGGCGCAGCAGCAGGATCGAGATATTGCCGGCGCCGCTTTCCAGCTGTGCCAGGTAGCGTTCGGAAACGCCTGAATCCTTTGCCAGAATTTTGCGGCTCATGCCGCGGCGGGCGCGGGCATTGCGGACCCGCTCGCCCACCACCAGCAGGAAAGCGGAATCGTCGGGACCGGCCTTGTCGCGGTTCTCGCTCATATGATGCATTATAGTGCAATTTCCTGTGGAGCGCCAGCGCCTCATGCGTTATAGTTCGGGCTCGCTATTCCAAGCCGCGTGCGTCACGTGCGTAAGAGGAGAGGGTACTCATGCAGATTTCCATTCTGGTCGGCACCATGACGGGAACCGCCGAACTGGTTGCCGGCGATGTCCAGAAGGCCCTGGAGGACAAGGGGCATTCGGTCGAGGTGCTGCTGATGGACACTCTGAAGGCCGATGTCTTCGAGCGGCCGGGCACCTTCCTGATCTGCACCTCGACCTATGGCCAGGGTGACGTGCCCGACAATGCCCGCGACTTTATCGCCGACCTGCAGGCGGTGAAGCCTGACCTGACCGGCAAGCTGGTCGGCATCATCGGGCTCGGCGACACCACCTACCAGGACACTTTCAACCAGGGCGGCGCCCAGTTCGAGAAGGGCCTGCGGGCTCTGAATGCCACCATCGTCGGCGAGCGCATGCAGCACAATGCATCCAGCGGCACGCTGCCCGAAGAGGATGGCGTGGCCTGGGCGCTGGCATGGGCCGAACAGGTGGAGCCGCTCGCCAAGGCGGCCTGACTGCCGCCGGCCGGCGGCCGGGACCTAATAATATAAAATCCTCGGGAGGGATTCATGCCGCGCTTTCTGGAGCTGCCACGGCGGTATAACGCCGCCAGCCATTTCGTCGACCGCCATATCGCCGAGGGACGTGGCGACAAGATCGCGGTGATCGACGACCGGGGCCGCTACAGCTACGCCGCGCTCGCTGCCCGGGTGAACCAGGCCGGCAACCTGCTGAAGGGGATGGGCGTGCAGCCCGAACAGCGCGTCCTGCTGGCGCTGCTCGACGGCATCGACTTCCCCGCGATGTTTTTCGGCGCCATGAAGATCGGCGCCGTGCCGGTGCCGGTGAACACCCTGCTGACCACGAAAGACTACGACTTCCTGCTGCGCGACAGCCGGGCGGCCGTGCTCGCCGTCTCCGGCGCGCTGATGGAAAAATTCCGTCCGATCATTTCCGAACAGCCCTTCCTGAAACAGGTGCTGATCTCCGGCCAGGTACCCGCCACCGTGACGCCGCTGGCCGACCTGCTGGCGCAGCAGTCCGACCAGCTCGAGACGGCGCCGACCACGCCGGACGATATCGGCTTCTGGCTGTATTCCTCGGGCTCGACCGGCTCGCCCAAGGGCGCCATGCACCTGCAGGGCGACATGATCCATACCGCCGTGCTGTATGGCGAGGAGGTACTCGGCATTCGCGAGGACGACGTGGTCTTCTCGGCCGCCAAGCTGTTCTTCGCCTATGGCATGGGCAATGCCATGACCTTTCCGCTGCATGTCGGCGCCACCGCGGTGCTGATGGCCGAACGGCCGACGCCGGCGGCCGTGATGAAGCGGCTGAAGGATCACCAGTGCTCGATTTTCTATGGCGTGCCGACGCTCTATGCCGGCATCCTCGCCGACAAGGGCATCACGAAGGACAGTGGCTCGGGCCGCCTGCGGCGCTGCGTTTCGGCGGGCGAGGCGCTGCCCGAGGAGATCGGCAAGCGCTGGCAGCAGCTGTTCGGCGTCGACATCCTCGACGGCATCGGCTCGACCGAGATGTTGCATATCTTCCTGTCGAACCGCCCGGGCAACGTGCGCTACGGGACCACTGGCGAGGCCGTGCCGGGCTATGACCTGCGCATCGTCGACGAGCACGGCAATCCAGTCGAGCAGGGCGGCATCGGCGAGCTGCTGGTCAGCGGGCCTTCCTCTGCGATCGCTTACTGGAACAACCGGGCGAAAAGCCTCGCCGCCTTCCACGGCCCGTGGACGCGCACCGGCGACAAGTATCTGCAGACCAGGGACGGCTACTACATCTATGCCGGCCGCTCCGACGACATGCTGAAGGTCAGTGGCATCTGGGTCTCACCCTTCGAGGTCGAATCCGCCCTGTCGGCGCATCCCAAGGTGCTGGAGGCCGCTGTGGTCGCCCACACCGATACCGACGATCTGATCAAGCCGAAGGCCTATATCGTCCTGAAGGACGGCATCGGCGCCGACGAGGCGCTCAGCGAGGAGCTGAAGACCTTCGTCAAGGAACGGCTGGCGCCTTACAAATACCCGCGCTGGATCGAGTTCGTCGACGAATTGCCGAAGACGGCGACCGGCAAGATCCAGCGCTTCAAACTGCGAGACCTTGCCTGATGAGAGGGGCCTGATGAACGAAGCGGCGGCCGGTTCCGGCCTGCATCACGCCGACCTGCCCGGCGGCCGCGTCGAATACCGCTGGGCGGGGCCGCGGCTGCGCGATGCCGCGCTGCCGGTCATCGTCATGCTGCATGAAGGGCTCGGCTGCATTGCGCTGTGGAAGGATTTTCCCGACCGCATGGCCGCCGTCACCGGCCTGCCGGTGCTGGTCTACAGCCGGGTCGGCTATGGCGGCTCGGCGCCCTGCGCATTACCGCGCCCGCTCACCTACATGCATGAAGAGGGCGAGCGCGAGCTGCCGGCCCTGCTCAAGGCGCTTGGCATCGGCAAGCATATCCTGCTCGGTCATTCCGACGGCGCCTCGATTTCCCTGGTCTATGCCGGTGCGGCGGTCCGCGACGGATTGCTGGGCCTGGCCGTGCTGGCGCCGCACAGTTTCTGCGAAGAGGTCTCGGTCACCTCGATTGCCGCCGCCGATCGCGCCTATGCCACCGGCGACCTGCACGGCCGGCTGGAGAAATATCACGGTGCCAATACCGACTGCGCCTTCCGCGGCTGGTGCGATGCCTGGCTCGATCCCGCTTTCATGCAGTGGAGCATCGAGGGTTATGTCGATCGCATCACGGCACCGGTGCTGGTGATCCAGGGCGAGGGCGACGAATACGGCACCGCGGCCCAGGTCGACAGCATTGCCCGGCGCGTGAAGGGCCCGGTCGAGACCTTGCTGCTGCCCGGGTGCGGTCACAGCCCGCAGCGCGACCAGCCCGAGGCAACCCTGAAAGCGCTGGCCGGATTCGCGGCAAAAGTGCAGGCCTGAAAGGCTGCCCGCTTTGCGTGCCGCTTGGCCGGCCATCTGCCAGGCTTGTGACAAACCGCAATGCGCGCTGCGATATTTTTGACTCGCTGCTATTTCAGTCCTGCGGGTAAGTGTACATTACTGCCATGGAGCAAGCCTCTTCCAGCCCCGCCCCTGATTCTGAACGGCCCCGCATCCTGGTGATCGACGACCATCAGGATTCCGGTGAACTGGTTCGCCGGGTGGCGGAAAAGGCGGGGTTTGCCGTGGCGGTGACCGATCGCGCCGACCGGTTCCGCGCGCTCTGCATTGATTTCGCGCCGCATCTGATCTGCCTCGATATCGTCATGCCGCAGGAAGACGGGATCGAACTGATCCGCTGGCTGGCCAGTATCGGCAGCGACGCCGCGATCTATATCATCTCCGGCCACAGCCCGGCCTATGCCAGGGCGGCGATTGAAGTGGGACGCAGCCAGGGCCTGAACATGGCGGGCGCGCTGCAGAAGCCGGTATCCCTTGCGACCTTGCGGGAGACCTTCGCCGCGGCCCGGCCCGGGCGCCTATCGGCCGCCGCCGATTAGGCGGGGTGACCGGTCGTGGCGCTGCCGAGCTGCGCCTCGATCTTGGCCAGCAGGCGCGGCAGATCCACCGGCTTGGTATCGTAATCGGCGCAGCCGGCCGCCAGGCTGAGTTCCCGGTCGGCCGCCAGCGCATGCGCCGTCAAGGCGATCACGGGCGTCTGCGCCGTGACCGGCATGGCCTTCAGGCGGCGGGTCGTCTCCAGGCCGTCGAGGCCGGCGCCAAGCCCGATATCCATCAGGATCAGGTCGGGCTTCTCGCGCGGTGCGGCTTCCAGGGCTTCCTCGCCGGTGACGGCCGAGCAGATGGCGAAGCCGCGCTTCAGCAGGCGCCGGCTCAGCATGTCGAGATTTTCGGGGTTGTCTTCGACGATCATCAGCTTGGTCATGACGTCAGTCCGCCGCCTGGGCCATCCGGCCACGGGCCGGGATGGAAATGGTGAAGGTGGAGCCATGGCCGGCTTGCGACACCAGGCCGATATCGCCGCCCATCAGGCGGACCAGCCGGCGGCTGAGCGCCAGGCCGAGTCCGGTGCCGCCGTGGTGGCGGGCGACGTTGCTGTCGCCGCGCTGGAATTCGTCGAAGATGCTCTGCTGGTGTTCGGGCGCGATGCCGATGCCGGTATCATGCACGGCAATGTCGATCCAGCTGTCGCCGTCCTGTGTGCGGGCCGTGGTTGTCACCGTCACGGTGCCATTGCGGGTAAACTTGGCGGCATTGCTCAGCAGGTTGATGACGGCCTGGCGCAGCTTGGTCACATCGGTATCGACCTGGATGTCGCCGGCCATGTCCTCGATGACGCACCGGTTGCCGTGTTCATCGAGCTGGCGACGGCAGACGGTCAGCGCATCGTCTATGATATCCGGCAGGCTGACCCGTTCGAGGAAGATGTCCATCTTGCCGGCCTCGATCTTGCTGAGATCGAGGATGTCGTTGACCAGGGCGAGAATATGCCGGCCGGCGGTGCGGATTTTCTGGATGTCGGCGGCACTGCCGCTGAGGCCGTTTTCCTCGGCCTCCTCCAGCAGGATCTCGCTGTAGCCGATCACCGCGTTGAGTGGCGTGCGCAGCTCGTGGCTGATACTGGCGAGAAAATCTGTCTTGGCCCGGCTGGCCTGCTCGGCGCGTTGCTTGGCGCGGAGGAATTCCAGCGTCCGTGTGCCGACCATGCTTTCCAGCTGTTCGTTGGCGATCCGCAACCGCAGGGCTTCCGCCTGGGCGCGGTTGGCGAGGGTCTGGTCGAACACGGCGGCGATCAGGGCCAGCAGCAGGATGATGAACGTGGCGGTGGCGACGGCGACGGCGAGGATATTGACCTGAAGCCCGCTATCCGGCCCCAGCGCGCCATGGACGGGGATGTAGCTGGCGGCCGCCATGCCGGTGTAATGCATGCCGGCCACGGCAACGGTCATCGCTGCCGCGGCCACCAGCTTGAACCACAGGGTCTTGTATTGCAGTGACAGCCAGAGCGCGGCCGTGGCGGCGACAATGCCGATCAGTATCGAAACGATCACCAGCGTCTGGTCCCAGACGATCATGGCACCCATGCGCATCGCGGCCATGCCGGTGTAATGCATGGCGCTGACGCCAAGGCCGGTGATCACGCCGGCGAGGGCAAGGCTGGGACGGCTGCCGGGACGCAGGCTGACGATCAGCAGGCCGACGATGACGAACACCACCGCCACCAGCATCGACAGCAGGGTCAGGCTGGGGTCATAGCTGATCGGCATCGGCAGATGAAAGGCCAGCATGGCGACGAAATGCATGCTCCAGATGCCGCCGCCGAGTGCCATCGCGGCCGCCAGCAGCCAGGCGAGGCGGGTGCGGCCGCTGCTGGCCAGCAGCCGGTCGGCGAGGCTGAGCGAGGTGAAGCTGGCAAACAGGATGACCGCCAGGCTCAGCACGACCAGGCCCGGCTGATAGCCCTCGATCAGCGGATCGGCAAGCAGCGGCGGTTGGGACTGGAACATCAGGGCTCTTCTTCTGGTGACAGCCGGCTCTGCAGTGCAGCGGCGCGTCGTGGCGACAAATTCTATAGGAGGGCAATGCCTTGGCGTCATCCTGGAATGTCCCGGCGCGGCCTTGTTTTCGGGGGCCGCGCTGCTAAATTATGCAATTGCAAGTCACTTGCATAAAAACCACAGTGCGGAGACCCGACCCATGCATCACCACCGACCCGTCATGAAGACCCGCCGGCTGCTGCTGGCGCTGCTGGCCGGCAGCGCCGCTTTCATCCTGCCCGCCGTGGCCCGCGCGGAGGCGGTGGTCAATCTCTATTCTTCGCGCCATTACGATACCGACGAGGCGCTGTACGACACCTTCACCAAGCAGACCGGTATCCGCATCAACCGGCTGGAGGCGACCGAGGACCAGCTGATCCAGCGCATGAAGGCCGAGGGCAGCCGCAGCCCGGCCGATGTGCTGATCACCGTCGATGCCGGCCGGCTGTGGCGGGCGCAGTCGATGGACCTGTTGCAGCCGGTCCGCTCGGCCCTGCTCGAGCAGGTGATCCCGGCGCATCTGCGCGAAGCGGACGGCCACTGGTTCGGCTTCTCCAAGCGGGCGCGCATCTTCGTCGTCAGCCGGGAGCGCGTGAAGCCCGGCGAACTGAAGCGCTACGAAGATCTGGCCGATGCGAAATGGAAGGGCCGGGTGCTGATCCGCTCGTCGACCAATGTCTACAACCAGTCGCTGGTCGGCGCGCTGATCGCCGCGGATGGCGAGGCGAAGACCGAGGACTGGGCGCGCAAGGTGGCGGCCAATTTCGCCCGTCCGCCCAAGGGCGGCGATACCGACCAGATCCGCGCGGTGGCGGCCGGCGAAGGCGATGTGGCGGTCAGCAACAGCTATTACTTCGCCCGCCTGATGGCCTCCGAAAAGCCGGAGGACCAGGCGACGGTCGCCAAGCTGCAGGTGATCTTCCCCAATCAGGATGACCGCGGCACCCATGTCAATGTCAGCGGCGCCGGCGTGGCCCGCCATGCGCCGAATAAGGCCAATGCGATCCGCTTTCTTGAATATCTCGCCTCGCCGGAAGCGCAGCGGTTCTTCACCGATGGCAATTACGAATTCCCGGTCGTTGCCGGCGTCGCCTGGGATCCGGTCATCGCCGACTGGCAGGGCTTCCGCGAACACACGCTGAATGCCGGCGTGTTCGGCCGCAACAACGAGGCGGCGCTGAAGCTGATGGACCGCGCCGGTTGGAAATAGGGCCGGTTGGAAATAGCCGGTTGGAAATAGCCGGCTGGAAATAGCCAGCCGGGACCCGTCCGGCGCAATCAGTCGCGGCGGGCCAGCACCATGAAGCAGGGCACCGGCTGGCCCATTTCCTCGCGGCCCTGGGTATCGTCCCAGCGCACCACGCTGTAGCCGGCCTGCTGCAGGGCGGCGCGCACATAGGCGGCGTCATGCTGGTAGCGGCCGGTCGGGCCGAGGCGATAGCCCTCCGCCGGCCCGGGGACAGACCCGGCACCCGGCATGGCCTCGACGGTGAAGCCGAGCAGGCCGCCCGTCGCCGTCTTGCCGGCCAGCGCCGCAAAGGCGGCGTCGAGCGCGCCGAAATAGCAGAATACGTCGGCGGCGACGGCGAGGTTGTAGCGGTCCGGCGTGCCTGTGAGGAAGGCGCCAAGCTCGGCCTGTTGCAGATCATCATACAGGCCGCGGGCCTGGGCCTTCGCCAGCATGCCGCCGCTGAGGTCGACGCCGACCAGCCGGCGCGCCACCGGCTTCAGGTACGGCGCGCAGAGCCCGGTGCCGCAGCCGGCATCGAGAATGGCGAGATCGCGGCGGTCCGGCATCGCTTCCAGTGCCATGGCGCAGAGGCGTTCGGGGACCTGGTAGCCGAGACCGGCCAGCACTTCCTCGAACTGGCCGGCGAAGCGGTCGAAGGTTTCCCGTACATAGTCGTCGCCGGCCCGTTCGGGCGGCTGCTCGCCCAGCACCGCGGCGGCCATATGCTGGGCGGTGGCATTGTCGGGATAGGTCTGCCGCCACCATTGCGCCAGACCGCGCGCGGTGTCGGCCTTGCCCTCGCGCACCAGCCCGTAGAGCATCTCGCCCATGGTGTAATGCAGCATCACCTCGTCGGGCCAGGACTTCAGCGCCCGCACCGTGACTTCGGCGCCTTCGTCGAAGCGACCGGTGCGATACAGGCAGAGCGACAGGTTGCGCAGGGCATGGAGGTGCTCGGGCGCCAGCGCCAGTGCGCGGTGGCAGGCCGCCATCGCCTCGGCATAATCCTGCTGTTCGGCCAGCACGCCGGACAGATTGACGAAGGCATCGGCGAAGCGCGGTTCGATGGTGGTCGCCTGACGGTAGGCGGCAACCGCCTCGGCCGCCATCTTCTTGTCGCGGCAGGCATTGCCGAGGCTGAAATAGGCCTGGGCATAATTGGCATGCAGCGCGATCGCCTTCTGGAACTGCGCGATGGCGCCATCGATGTCGCCGGCCTGGCGCAGGCCGACACCGAGGTTGAAGTTCAACAGCGCATCGCCCGGCTGGTGGACGAGGCCGTTGCGATAGACTTCGATCGCCTGGCTGACGCGGTCGATGCGCAGGTAGGTGTTGCCGAGATGCACATAGCCGTCCGAGGCATCGGGGGCGGCCTGGATGACGCGCTTGTAGGCCTTGGCGGCGGCGCGCAGATCACCGAGCCGGGTGCGGACCTGGCCGAGGCCGAACCAGGGCTCGGGGCGGTTCGGAAACTGGCGGACCAGATCCTCCAGCATCTGCACGGCGGCCTGGCCGTTGCCCTGGTCGAGCAGGGCGAAGGCCACCTGCACCGGGTCCTTGCTGACACCGGCCTGCTGCAGCAGCGCATCGCTCAGGGGATTCGTCATCATACCGTTCCTGTCAGTCGCCCATTCTATCACTCACGGGGGCGTGACCGTATCGCCGCGCGGTGCAGCCAGATTACGGGAATCAGGCTGACCGCCACAATGATCACGGAGCCCGTCGAGGCCTCGGCGAGTCGCTCATCACTGGCCAGTTGGTAGACCCGGACGGCCAGCGTGTCAAAATCGAAGGGCCGGACGATCAGGGTGGCCGGCAGTTCCTTCAGTACCTCGACGAAAACCAGCATCGCCGCCGTCAGCAGGCTGCCGCGCAGCATCGGCACATGCACCCGGCGGATCACGCCGAAGGGCGTCTCGCCGAGCACCCGGGCGGCATGATCGAGGCTGCCGCGGATCCGCTGCAGCCCGCCATCCGTGGCATTGAAGGCCACGGCAAGGAAGCGCACCAGATAGGCATAGAACAGGGCGATCACGCTGCCGCTCAGCAGCAGGCCGCTCGAAATGCCGAAATGGGCCGTCAGCCAGCCGTCCAGCGCCTGATCGAAGGCGGCGAGCGGCAGCAGGACGCCGATGGCGATCACCGAACCGGGTACGGCGTAGCCCATGGTGGCGAGCTGGATCAGCCAGCCCATGGCCGGTCGCCGCACCAGCCGTTCGGCATAGGCCAGTGCCAGCGCGACGACGACCAGCAGCGCCATGGCGCCGCCGGCCAGCCAGAAGCTGTTGCCGGTATAGCCGGCCAGCCGCATGAACCCCGACGGATCGCCGTCGCGCAGTGCCAGCCACAGCAGCCAGCCCGCCGGCGCGACGAAGCCGGCCAGCACCGGCAGGGCGCAGGCGAGCATGGCGAGCATGGCCGGCAGCGGCGCCAGCGGCTTCGGTGCCAGCGGCCGCTGGCGCGCCGAGGTATGGTGGAAGCGGCGCGCCCGCCGGCTGGCCCTCTCCAGCATCACGGCGGCCAGCACGAAGACCAGCAGCACGGCGGCAAGCTGGGCGGCGGCGACGGCGTCGCCCATGCCGAACCAGGTGCGGTAGATCGCGGTGGTGAAGGTCGGCACGCCGAAATAGCTGACGGCGCCGAATTCGGCCAGCGTCTCCATCAGCACCAGCGCCAGACCGCCGGCGATCATCGGCCGCGCCAGCGGCAGGGCGATGCGGCGGAAGCGGCGCCAGGGCCCCAGCCCCAAGGTGCGGCCGACCTCGAGCACGCAGACCGACTGGTCGATGAAGGCGGCGCGCGCCAGCATGAAGACATAGGGAAAGAAGGCGAAGGTCAGCAGGAAGATGGCGCCGCCGAGCGAGAGGACGTCGGGGAACCAGTAATCGCCGCGCTGCCAGCCGAACAGCCCGCGCAGGCCAGCCTGTACCGGCCCGGCGAACTGCAGCAGGTCGCCGTAGACGAAGGCCGTCACGTAGCTCGGCATCGCCAGCGGCAGGAACAATGCCCAGGACAGCCAGCGGCGGCCGGGGAATTCCGTCATGGTGACGAGCCAGGCACAGCCGGTGCCGATCACCAGCGTGCCGGCGCCGACGCCGGCCATCAGCATGGCGGTATTGGCGATCATCTCGGGCAATACCGTGGCGATCAGATGCTGCCAGACGCCGGCGGCCGGCCGGAACAGGTTCACGAGGATGGCAAGGACCGGGGCGCCGATCGCCAGCGACAGCAGCACGGCAAAGCCGGTCCACAGCAGGCGCTGGTGGTTGCGGCTGGCGGCTGCGGTCGATGACGGTGCCGGCGAAGGCGGAAAAGCGGGATGATCGTTTACGGCCATGGCTGCCTGCGGGATACCGGCCCTGCTTAACGTATTTGCAAGCGAGTCGCAAATCCCGCCGGTGGCATGCCCGGGATGTGACCGTTGCCCGGCAAGACTGGATTGCCGCCGGCGCCCGGCTTTCTCTATGCTGGGGAGGGCAGGAGAGACAGGAATGACGCAGGCATTGCCGGGCGAACAGGCGCACAAGCCGACAATGGCGCAGTTGCGCTATCTTCATCGTGGCCTGCGCCAGCCCGGTGGCAAGTTGCCGCTGTTCGACGAGCATGGCCAGCAGATCAGCCCGCAGACCATCCAGTCCTGTATCCGCGCCGGCTGGGCCGAACCCTGGTTCGAGAACCCGATCAAGCCGGAGTGGCTGGTCTGCAAGCTGACCCCGGCCGGCCGTGCGCTCCTGGACATCCCCGTGTAGAAATTCCGTGTAGCAGAGTATCCGATGACCCGTTGTCCCGTGCATTACCGACCGCTGCTGGCGGCCGGTCTCGTTTCCGCCTTCGCGCTGGCTTGGCCCGGTGTGTCGCAGGCGACGCCCGGCGACCAGTTTTCCCAGCCGATCGAACGGCCGCAGACGCCGCTGCCCGATCTGGATGCCGTGCGCCAGCGCGCCGGCGCCGGCGACCGCGAGGCGCAGTTCCAGCTCGGGCTGGCCAATCAGCTTGGCATCGGCCTGCCGCGCAATCTGGTGCTGGCGCGCGACTGGTTCGGCAAGGCGGCGGCGCAGGACCAGCCGCGCGCCATGGCGGCGCTGGGTTTCATGCTGCTGATCGGGCAGGGCGGGCCGGTCGATCTGGACCAGGCGGAGCGCCTGCTGCGCCGGGCCGGGGACCTCGGCGAGCCGACCGCCTATGCCAATCTTGCCGAACTGCTGCTGGCCCGCGAGGGTGGCGGCAGCACGGCGGATGACCGGGCTGCGGCCGAGGCCATGCTGGAAAAGGCCGTCGCCGCCGGCGCCATCAATGCCAGCTACCGGCTCGGCCGCCTGCTGTTCGAGGGCACGGTGTTCAGGCAGGACCGGACGCGCGGCCGCCAATTGCTCGAAAAGGCCGCCGCCGCCGGCAATCCCTACGCGCAGACCTATCTTGCCGACCTCTATGCGCTGGGCACCATCCTGAAACCTGACCCCAGGCAGGCTTTCGCCCTGGCACAGGCCGCCGCCAAGGCTGGCCTGGCCGAAGGCGTCAACGAGCTCGCCGTGCTGTACTGGAGCGGCATCGGTACGGCCAAGGACGTGCCACGGGCGGCGACCCTGTTCGACGAGGCCGGCAAGCTCGGCGACCCGAACGGCTGGTACAATCTGGCGCTGATGCACCAGCAGGGCGTTCTCGGCCGGCCCGACCTGACGGCGGCCCGCCGGTTCGCGGGCCAGGCGGCCGAGGCCGGCCTGCCCGTGGCCAGCGCCCTGTATGGCCAGATGCTGCAGCAGGGCACCGGCGGCCCGGCCGATCCGGCCGGCGCGGTGCCGTTCCTGCGCCAGGCCGCCGCGGCCGGCGTTGCCAACGCCCAGAATTTCCTGGCGCTGGCGCTGTTCAACGGCGAGGGCGTGCCGGCCGACAAGGCCGCCGCCATGACCTGGTGGGAAAAGGCGGTGGCGCAGAAACACGGCCCGGCCACCAACAACTTCGTGCTGCATCTGGCAGCCGGTGACGGTGGCCGTCCGGCCGATCCGGCCCGGGCCCGCAAGCTGCTGACCGCCATGGCCGAGAGCGGCTATGCCGGGTCGCAGTTTCGGCTCGGTGTCTGGTACGAGCAGGCCTGGTTCGGCACGCCGCGCAACCTCGATACGGCCGAGGCGTGGTATCGCCGGGCCGCCGAGGCCGGCCATGCCGGGGCAGCCTACAAGTACGCCAGCTATCTCGAAGCCGGCCGGCCCGGCATGCCACCCGATGCGGCCAAGGCGCTGCAGTGGTACCGGACGGCCGCCGAACGCGGCAGTGCGCCGGCGCAGTTCGAGACGGCCCGGATGCTGTTCAACGGCGAAGGGGCGCCGGCCGACCAGGCGGCGGCTCTGACATGGCTGCGGCGGTCGGCCGGGCAGGGCTTTCCGCAGGCGCTGTTCGTGATGGGCGACCTGCTCTATCGCGGGGACGGCATGGCGGCCGATCCGGCTGCCGCTTGGGCCTATCTGCGGCTGGCCGAACAGGCCGGGTTTGCCGAGGCGGCCGGTAACCGGCAGGTGGTCGAAGGACAGCTCGACCCGGCGGCCCGCCAGCGCGCCATACAGGTATTGAAGACCGTGGTGGCGGCATTCCATCGGGAGGAAAAAGACGAATGACAACGATGATCATCGCGGCCCTGATCTGGGTGCTGCTGCATGTCGTGGTGGCCGGTCCGCTGCGCCCGGCGCTGGTCGGACGGCTCGGGCTGCCGGCCTACCGGGGGTTGTTCTCGGTGCTCAGCGCGGTCTGCCTGGGCGGGCTGATCTGGGCTTACCAGTCGGCCCCCTACATGGAATTCTGGCCCTCCGCCGGCTGGGTCTCGGCCGTGCCGGTGGTCGTCATGCCGGTCGCCCTGCTGCTGCTGGTCGGTGGCCTGCGGCCGACCAACCCGACCCTTGCCGGGCCGGACATGGTGCTGAAGGGTGAACTGCCGGTCACCGGCTTCACCAGGATCACCCGGCATCCGATGCTCTGGGCGTTCGTGCTCTGGGCGGCCTCACACATGATCGCCAACGGGGATGCCGCCACCCTGCTGCTGGCCGGCGCTGTGCTGGTGACCGCGCTGAACGGGATGGTTTCCATAGACCGCAAGCGTGCCGCCGAATTCGGCGAGGCATGGCAGAGGTTTAAAGGTAAAACCTCGATCATTCCGTTTGCCGCGGCGGCGGCCGGACGCATCCGGCTGCGGTTCAGCGATATCGGCTGGCTTAATATTCTTGCTGCAGCAGCGCTTTACGCGATTATACTGTGGGCGCATGCCAGCCTGTTCGGCGTGCCAGCCTATCACCCAGCATAGCTCAAAATGAAGTTTATGTTTCACGTATTTTTCTAATAAAATCATGATATTAATCAGTATATATAACCTTATTTCGAGGATCTGATGGCGCGCCGTGCCGGCGGACGTTTCGTGGCCTGGTTCCGTCCCGACCGGCAGGCCGGCAGCGGTGGGCTGCAGGCCCAGCTTTACGGGGCGATCAGGCGCGCCGTGCTGGCGGGCGAGCTGGTCCCCGGCGAACGCCTGCCGTCGAGCCGCAGCCTGGCTGCCGACCTCGGGCTGGGGCGCAATACGGTCACCGCCGCCTGCGACCGGCTGGTCGCCGAGGGCTATCTGGAGGGCCGCCGCGGCGCCGGCCTGTTCGTCGCCGCCGACCTGCCGGCGGATGGCGTGTCAGGCCTGCCGGCCCGGGCCGCCGGCCCGGCCGGTCAGCCTCGCGTAAAAGTAGAGTCGCCGCCGGCGCCTTTGCCGCTGACTCCCGGGGTGCCGGCGCTCGGCGACTTCCCGCTGGAGACCTGGCGGCGGCTGACCGGGCAGGTGCTGCGGCGGCAGGGCAGCGCCCTGCTGGGCTTCGGCAGCCCGGCCGGCCTGCCGGCCCTGCGCCATGCCCTGGCCGAATACCTGACGGCCACCCGGGGGCTGGTCTGCGGGGCCGAACAGATCGTCGTGGTCTCCGGCGCCCAGCAGGCTCTCGACCTGGCCGGCCGGCTGCTGCTGCGGCCGGGCGATGGCGTGGTGATGGAGGATCCCGGTTATCCGGCGGCACGGGCCGCGTTCACCGCATTGGGCGCCCGGCTGCAGCCGCTGGCGGTCGACGGGCAGGGGCTCGATCCGGCGCAGCTGGCGGCCCTGTCGCCGGCGCCCCGGCTGGCGATGCTGACGCCGTCGCACCAGTTCCCGCTCGGCATGACCCTGCCGCTGGCCCGCCGGCTCGCGCTGCTGCAGCTGGCCCGCGACCGCGACCTCTATCTGGTCGAGGATGATTACGACTGCGAATACCGCTATGCCGGTCCGCCGCTGCAGGCCCTGCAGGGCCTCGATGGCGACGGCCGGGTGCTCTATGTCGGCACCTTCAGCAAGGTGCTGTTTCCCGGCCTGCGGCTTGGCTATCTGGTGCTGCCGCCCGGCCTGGTCGGCCGCCTGCTGGCCCTGAAGCGGGTCGCCGACGGCTTCGCGCCGCTGATGTCGCAGGCGGTGCTGGCGGCCTTCATCACCGAGGGCCATCTCGCCCAGCATGTCCGCCGCATGCGCATGCTGTACCGGCGCCGGCGGGCCGTCCTGCAGGACGCGCTGCAGCAGCAGGCCGCCGGCCTGCTGGCGCCGCGGTCCTCCGAGGCAGGCTTGCATCTGGTGGCGGATTTCACCGACGGGCGCGACGACGCCGCCGCGGCGGCACAGGCCGCCGCCGCCGGTCTCGGCGTCACGCCGCTGTCGCGCTATGCCATCGATTGCCGGCTCAGCGGCCTGCTGATCGGGTTCGCCGGCGACCGCGAGGCGGCGATCCCGGCCGCGGTTCAGCGCCTGGTCAACGCCCTCAGATAGGCCGGCAGCGGCGTGCCCGGCGCGAGCAGGGGATCGGCTTCCGGGGTGCCGTAGCCCTGCGCCAGCGGCAGGACGCCGGCCCAGACCGGCAGGGTCATGTCCTCTTCATCGTCCTTCGGCGGGCCGCGGCGGATTTTCGCCGAGGCCTCGTCGAGCGGCATGCGCAGCACCATGGTGCCCTTGGCCTCCTGTTTGTTCGGTGCGCGGATTTCGGCCCAGCGGCCGGGCGCCAGATGCTCGGTGAAGGTCCGCAGCGCGGCGATCTTGGCCGTATCATCCAGTTTTTCGAAGCGGCCAAAGGCCACCACCGACCGGTAGTTCATCGAATGGTGGAAGGCCGAGCGGGCCAGCACCAGGCCGTCCAGCAGGGTGACGGTGACGCAGGCGGGTAGGCCCCCGGCCAGGGCCAGGGCCATGCGGCTCTTGGTCGAGCCGTGGATATACAGATGCTCGCCCTCGCGCCAGCAAGCGGTCGGGATCACCACCGGCTGGCCGTCCTGGATGAAGCCGACATGGCAGAGCCATGCCGCATCGAGGATGGCGTGGATGGTGTCGGCGTCGTAATGGCCGCGGTCGGGCACGCGCTTGACCCGGCTGCGCCGGCTGGCCGGGGTGGCGGTTGTCTTGCTTTGCGGGGATGGCAATGTGGACATGGGACCTCCTGTGCCGCCCGGATAGGCGATTTCAGGTCCCTGAATAAGCGCCAGAACTGTGCAAAGTGATGGAGCCAGATAGGCAGGGCCCATCGGTTTACCTGCCGCAAGCCCCGTGCTACAGGCGTTTCTCCAACACGTATCGGAGCATGGGGACGGTGGACAGCCTGCTGATGCTGGTCAAGGGGGCCTTGGCGGGCTTTGTGATTGCCGCCCCGGTCGGCCCGGTGGGTGTGCTGTGCATCCAGCGGACCCTGCATGAGGGCCGTCTCAGCGGCCTGACCTCGGGTCTTGGCGCCGCCTTCGCCGATGCCTTCTACGGCTGCATCGCCGCTTTCGGTCTCAGTCTGGTGTCGCACTGGCTGGAGTCCCATGAGCTGATCTTCCGGCTCGGCGGCGGCCTGTTCCTGCTGTTCATGGCCTCGCGCATGCTGCGGGTGGCATTGCAGCCCACGCCGGAGACCATCATGCCGGTGCTGCGCCACGAGAGCCTGCCCGGCCATTTCATGTCGACCTTCCTGCTGACCGCGACCAATCCGATCACCATCGTCGCCTTTCTCGGCATCTTCGCGTTTTTCGGTATTGGCGCCTTCGGCCTGTCGAATGCCATGGCGGCCTGGCTGGTCGCCGGCGTCTTTGCCGGCTCGTCGATCTGGTGGCTGTCGCTGGCGGGGCTGGCCGGGGCCTATCGCCATCGCCTCGGCAATGGCGGCCTGCGCTGGATCAATGGGGTTTCCGGCGTGCTGATCCTGGCCTTCGGGCTGTATGGCATCGGCAGCGTGCTTTGGGCCTGGAGTGGATTGTGACTGGGAGTGGATTATGACGGACCAGCGGATGGCTTTGCCGCCCATCGAACTGACCCCGAAAGACCTGTCGTCCTGGCGCACCGGCAATCGCGGTGTCGATTACGTCCACACCTTCGATTCCGGCCGCCCGGGACCGCATGTGATCGTCAATGCGCTGACCCACGGCAACGAGTTCTGCGGCATGATCGCCGTGACCCATCTGCTGGAACAGGGCATCCGCCCGCTGCGCGGCAAGCTGACCCTGTCGTTTGCCAATGTCGAAGCCTACCAGCGGTTCGATGCGGCGACGCCGTTTGATTCGCGTTTCGTCGAGCGTGACTTCAACCGCCTGTGGGATGCCGCCACCCTGGACGGGCCGGACCAGACCGCCGACGCGCGGCGGGCCCGGGCCCTGCGTCCTATCTATGCCGAGGCGGATGCCCTGCTGGACATCCACTCGACCACCTATGCCGTGCCGCCGATGCTGATCCACGAACCGTTGGACAAGATGCAGCCGCTGGCGCGGCATCTGCATTCGCCGCTGCATCATGTGCTGCTGGCCGGCGTCAAGCATCCGGGCCGGCCGCTGATCCAGTATGGTGCCTTCAGCGATCCGCAGGCCACACCGGTGGCGCTGGTGGTGGAATGCGGCCAGCATTTCGCCGCGTCCAGTGGCGCACTGGCGGTTGGCGTGACCATGCGGTTCCTCGATTTCTTCGGCATGATTCCGCGCGATCTTGCAGCGCAGCATCCGGCAGATCCGGGGATGCCGAAGCGGTATGAGGTGACGGACGTCCTGGTGGCGAAAACCGACTGCTTCCGGTTTGCCCAGCCGTTCCTCGGCTTCGAGGACGTGGCGGCCGATACGCTGATTGCAACCGACGGCGATGCGGAAATTCGCGCGCCGGCCGGCGGTTGCACCATCATCATGCCGGCGCGCCAGCCCACGAAAGGGCGCGACGTCGTGTCTCTGGCACGGCGTCTGCAGTAATCGCCTATACCGGGATAACTGCCGGCGGATTTCGCCATTGAACTGCCTGCATGGCGGGCAGCACGGCACTTTTTTTGGCATGATGATTTTTGCGACAAGTTCTAGACGCGCCGTGCGGCCGCAGCCTATGATCCGCCCCTGATGCGGCGTGTCCGGGGGACGCAACTGCATTATCCGGCTCGCAAAATCACGAGCCATCTGATCGTTCGGGAGAAGGATAAGGGGACGATGAAACGAAGCAGTTTCTTGAAGGCGACGCTGATTGCCGCGGTCGCTACGGTCGCATTGCTCGGCGCGCAGCCGGGCTCGGCCAAGACATTTACCTGGGCGAATGACGGTGACGTCAGTTCGATGGATCCTTATGCCCGCCAGGAAACCTTCCTGCTCAGCTTCATGGCGAATGTCTACGAGCCGCTGGCCCGTCGCGATCGCAACCTGAAGCTCGAGCCGGCGCTGGCCACGAAGTGGACCCAGGTCAATCCGACCCTGTGGCGCTTTGACCTGCGCAAAAACGTGAAGTTCCAGGGTGGCGAGCCGTTCACTGCCGATGACGTGCTGTTCTCCTTCGAGCGCGCCCGCGGCAAGGGCTCGAACGTCGGCAGCAACTTCACCTCGGTCGGCGAAATCCGCAAAGTCGACGACTTCACCGTCGAAGTCGCGACCAAGTATCCCGACCCGCTGGTGGTCGATAAGCTGGCGCAGATCGGCATCATGTCGAAGAGCTGGGCGGAGAAGAACAACGCCGTCAATTGCGCCGACATGACCAAGAACGAAGAGAACTATGCCACGCGCAATGCGAATGGCACGGGTCCCTTCAAGATCACCGACCGCGAGCCCGACGTGAAGACCGTCCTCGAAGCCTACAAGGGCTGGTGGGACAAGCCGGAGCACAATGTCGACAAGGTCATCTTCCAGCGCATCGCCAACGACGCCACCCGCGTCGCCGCGCTGCTGTCGGGCGAGATCGACATGATCTACACGGTCCCGCCGCAGGACACGGACCGCATTGCCAAGAGCAAGGGGCTGCGCGTTCTCGAAGGGCCGGAGACCCGCGTGGTGTTCCTCGGCTTCAACCAGCAGTCGACTGAACTGCCGGAGTCGAACGTCAAGGGCAAGAACCCGTTCAAGGACAAGCGCGTGCGCGAGGCCTTCTACCGGGCGATCGACGTCGAGGCGATCAAGCGCACCGTGATGCGTGGCCAGTCCAAGCCGACCGCGCTGATGATCGGCCAGGGCCTGAACGGCTACGACAAGGCCATGGACGTCCGGCCGAAGTACGACCCGGCTCTGTCGAAGAAGCTGCTGGCCGAGGCCGGCTATCCGAACGGCTTCGAGACCGGCATGGACTGCCCGAACGACCGCTACGTCAAGGACGCGGCGATCTGCCAGGCTGCCGTGTCGATGCTGGCCAAGATCGGCATCAAGGTCGACCTGCTGGCGCAGACCCGTTCGAAGTACTTCGCCAAGATCCTGCGCACCCAGTCGGATCTGGCCAAGCCGCCGAACACCAGCTTCTACATGCTGGGCTGGTCGCCGGGCGCGACCTATGACGTGCATAACGTCTTCGAGTCGATCATCGAGACCCCGGACCCGAAGTCCGGCAAGGGCCAGTACAACTCGGGTGGCTATTCGAACGCGAAGTTCGACGAGCTGACCGACAAGATCGGCCAGGAGACCGACGTTGCGAAGCGTACCGCGATGATCAAGGAAGCCACCAAGATCTACATGGACGACTACGCCTACATCCCGCTGCACCAGCAGGTTCTGGTCTGGGCCGCGAAGGACAACGTCGACCTGTTCCAGCCGGCCGACAACTACTTCCCCCTGCGTTACGTCAAGGTGAAGTAAGTCAGCCCTGTGCATAACGGACGGCCCGGACCGCAGGTCCGGGCCGTACCCGTTCAGGACCACGCCCCATGATTGCTTTCATTGCACGACGCATCATCCAGGCCGCACTCGTGATGCTGGCTGTTGCGTTCATCGCCTTCTCCATGTTCAGTTTTGTCGGCGATCCGGTCCGGAATATCGTCAGCCAGGACGCGACCCTTGAGCAGATCAAGGAGGTTCGCAAAAACCTCGGCCTCGACGATCCGATGCCGGTGCGCTTCGGCCGTTTCGTTGTCAATGCCGTGCAGGGCAACTTCGGCCTCAGCTACCGCACCACGGAACCGGTCGGCAAGATGATCGCCCAGCGCCTGCCGGCCACGCTTGAGCTCAGCATCGTCGCCGCCATCTTCGCGCTGGTTGCCGGCATACCGATGGGTGTCTTTGCCGGCCTGTATCCGCAAAGCTGGCTCAGCCGCCTGATGATGACGGTCTCGCTGATCGGCGTGTCGCTGCCGACCTTCCTGATCGGCATCCTGCTCATCTACATTTTCGCCGTGCTGCTCGGCTGGCTGCCATCCTTCGGCCGCGGCGAGGTGGTGCGGCTCGGCTTCTGGTCGACCGGCCTGCTCACCATCGACGGCCTGAAAGCCCTGATCCTGCCGGCGATCACGCTCGGCCTGTTCCAGCTCACCCTGATCATGCGCCTGGTGCGTGCCGAGATGCTGGAGGTGCTGCGTGCCGACTATATCAAGTTCGCCCGCGCCCGCGGCCTGTCCAACCGCGCGGTGCATTTCGGCCATGCGCTGAAGAACACCCTGGTGCCGGTGATCACCATCACCGGCCTGCAGCTCGGCTCGATCATCGCCTTCGCCATCATCACCGAGACGGTGTTCTCGTGGCCCGGCGTCGGCCTGCTGTTCCTGCAGTCGGTGCTGTATGCCGATATCCCGGTGATGGCCAGCTATCTCGTGCTGATCGGCCTCGTGTTCGTTGTTATCAACCTGATCGTCGACCTGCTGTATTTCGTGGTGGATCCGCGCCTGCGCATGCAGTCCGGCCGGGCGGGGGGGCGCTGATGTCCGGTCTTGCTGCAACCTGGAACCGCATCGCGGACAGCGATTTGTTCTACAGCTTCACCCGCTCCAAGCTGGTGATGCTGTCGGCGCTGATCACGGTGATCTTCTTTGCCGCCGCCTATGGCGCGCCGCTGTTCGCACCGCATAATCCCTTCGACCTCGCCTCGCTGAACCTGTCGGACGGCTTCAAGCCGCCGTTCTGGGAGGAGGGCGGCGACCTGACCTTCCTGTTCGGTACCGACGACCAGGGCCGCGACATCCTGTCGACCATCATGTATGGCGCGCGCACCTCGCTCAGCGTCGGCTTCCTGGCCGTCATCTTCGCCATGGTGCTCGGGATCGGGCTCGGCCTGATCGCCGGTTATCTCGGCGGCGCGGTCGATTCCTTCATCATGCGCGTTGCCGACGTGCAGCTGTCTTTCCCGGCGATCCTGATCGCGATGCTGGTCGACGGTGTCACCCGCAGCGTGCTGGGCTCCGACAAGCACAGCGAGGCGGCGCTGACCGTGCTGATCGTCTCGATCGGATTGAGTTACTGGGTGCAGTATGCCCGCACGGTGCGCGGCTCGGTGCTGGTCGAGAAGAACAAGGAATATGTGCAGGCTGCCCGGGTGATCGGCCTGCCGGGGCCGCTGATCGCGATCCGCCATGTGCTGCCCAACGTGATGGGGCCGGTGCTGGTGATCGCCACGATCAACCTGGCGCTCGCGGTGATCACCGAGGCGACGCTCAGCTTCCTCGGTGTCGGCCTGCCGCCGACCCAGCCGTCGCTGGGCACCCTGATCAACACCGGCCAGCAGTTCCTGCTGTCGGGCGAATGGTGGATCACCATCTTCCCCGGCGGCGCCCTGGCCATCCTGGTGCTGTCGGTCAACCTGCTGGGTGACTGGCTGCGCGATGCGCTCAATCCCAAGCTCCGGTAATCGCATGACCAGTCCGAAGCTGCTTGAAGTCCGCAACCTGCGCGTCGAGTTCCCGACCCGGCGCGGCACCCTGGTCGCCGTCGACGACGTCTCGCTGGAGATTTCCGCCGGCGAGGTGCTCGGCGTGGTGGGCGAGTCCGGTGCCGGCAAGTCGATGACCGGCGCCGCCATCATCGGCCTGCTGGAACCGCCAGGGCGCATCGCCGCCGGCGAGATCCTGCTCGAAGGCAAGCGCATCGACAACCTGCCCTATGCGCAGATGCGCCGTATCCGCGGCCGCCAGATCGGTGCGATCTTCCAGGATCCGCTGACCAGTCTCAATCCGCTCTACCGGGTCAGCGACCAGCTGGTCGAGACCATCCTGACCCATCTGCCGATGAGCCAGGCCGATGCCCGCAAGCGCGCCGTGCAGCTGCTGGCCGATGTCGGCATCCCGTCGCCGGAAGAGCGCGTCAACCATTATCCGCACCAGTTCTCCGGCGGCATGCGCCAGCGTGTGGTGATCGCGCTCGCGCTGGCCGCCGAGCCGAAGCTGATCATCGCCGACGAGCCGACCACCGCACTCGACGTGTCGATCCAGGCCCAGATCATCCAGCTGCTGAAACGGCTGTGCCGCGAACATGGTACGGCGGTGATGCTGGTGACCCACGACATGGGCGTGATCGCCGAGACCGCCGATCGCGTCGCCGTCATGTATGCCGGCCGCATCGCCGAGATCGGGCCGGTGCAGGATGTCATCAAGCATCCGCATCACCCCTATACCTCGGGGCTGATGGGGGCGATTCCCAGCATGGCGCACAAGACCGAGCGGCTGACCCAGATCGATGGCGCGATGCCGCGCCTGAATGCGATACCGAAGGGCTGCGCCTTCAATCCGCGCTGCCCGAAGGTATTCGACCGCTGCTATGTCGACCGTCCGGAGCCGATGCCGGCGGGCAACAGCCAGGTCGCCTGCTGGCTGGTGAAGGAGGGCGCCCATGTCTGAGGCCGGCCAGAAGAAAGTCACCGTGCCGATGCTGGAAGTCACCGGCCTGAAGCGGACCTTCGACGTGTCGGCCCCGTGGCTGAATCGTGTGCTGGAGGGGCGGCCGCGCAGCATCGTGCGCGCGGTCGACGGGGTGAACTTCAGCATCAACAAGGGCGAGACCTTCAGCCTGGTCGGCGAATCCGGCTGCGGCAAGTCGACGGTCGCCCGTCTGATCGTCGGGCTCTATGAACCCAGCGCAGGGTCGGTCAATTTCGAGGGCTATGAAGTCGGCCCGCTGACCGAGCGCAAGAAGCATCGCGACATCCAGGCGCGCATGCAGATGATCTTCCAGGACCCTTATGCCTCGCTGAATCCGCGCTGGCGGGTCGGCGACATCATCGCCGAACCGATCCGCTTCAACGGCAAGATCAAGGGCAAGGCCGAGATCGAGGCCCGCGTCGGCGCCTTGCTCGCCCAAGTCGGCCTGTCACCGCTGGACGCGAAAAAATATCCGCATGAATTCTCCGGTGGCCAGCGGCAGCGCATCTCGATCGCGCGCGCGCTCGCCGGCGAGCCGGAGTTCCTGGTCTGCGACGAGCCGACCTCGGCGCTCGATGTCTCGGTGCAGGCGCAGATCCTCAACCTGATGAAGGACCTGCAGCGCAAGCTGGGTCTGACCTACCTGTTCATCAGCCACAACCTCGCCGTAGTCTATCACGTCTCCGACAAGGTCGGCGTGATGTATCTCGGCCGGCTGGTCGAATGGGCGGATACCGAAAGCCTGTTCGCTTCGCCCAAGCACCCCTACACGCGCATGCTGCTGGATGCGATCCCGGATCTCGATATGACCGGCCGGGCGCGGACGCCGGTGGCCGGCGAGGTGCCGAGCCCGCTCAATCCGCCGTCGGGCTGCAGCTTCCATCCGCGCTGCCCGCTGGCCAACGAGCGCTGCAAGCGCGAAGAGCCGAAGGCGCTGCCGACCGATGGGGGGGCTGCGGCCTGCCACGCGGTGGAAGAGGGGCGTCTGCCGCCGTGGAAGGCGCAAGTCGCGGCCTGAGACAGGCTTTTCGCCGGGCTGTCATCATCCGGGTTGATCTTGTATCGACCCGATTCTCTCCTTACACTTATGCATGACAGGGCTTGCCGGCCATCCGTCCGTATCGGGCGGATCGGCCCGGCAGCGTGACCCGGCAGCGTGAAAGGTCCGGACACCGAAAACAGTCGACGCCAGGAAGAACGATGCCGATAACGGCAGGCACGACCGCCCGGGGGATAACGGCGGCGAGCCATAACGCAGGAGGCCAGGCGATGAGTTACCGCGACATCATGGTGCATCTGACGCTCGATCCGCGTAACGCGGAACGGACACGGTTTGCAATCGGTCTTGCCCGGCGCTTCAACGCCAGGGTCAGCGGTCTCTATACCGTACCGCCGCCGAACGTGCCCTATTACATGGGCGAGTACATCCCCACCGAACTGATCCAGAAGCAGATGGATGAAGCACAGAAAGCCTCGGTCGCGGCGCGCGAGGCCTTTCTCGCCACCTGCAGCGACGCCGGCATCGAGCATCGCTGGCTGGCCAGCGACCTCGCGCCGGTGGAGGCCCTGCGGGTGATGTCGCGCGCCAGCGACCTGGTGATCGTCGGCCAGCCCGATCCGAGTCCGGCCGATCCGGCGACCATTCCCTATGGCACCGATGTGCTGCCGCAGGAACTGGCGCTGCAGGCGGGACGGCCGGTGATGACGCTGCCGCATACCGGCCCGATGGCCGAGGCCGGCCGCCGCATCCTGGTGGCCTGGAACGGCAAGCGCGAGGCCGCCCGTGCGGTACATGATGCGCTGCCGCTGCTGCGCGGCGCCGAGACCGTGCATCTGGTGACGGTGGCGCCCGAGAAGAAGGGGCGCACGCCGATGGCCGAAATCGTCGAGCTGCTGGAACGCCATGGCGTCAAGCTCGAGGGCGCGATCGTCGATGGCGGCGCCCAGAAGGTCGGCGCCGCCCTGCTGTCGGAAGCCAAGGCGCGCAATGCCGACCTGATGGTGATGGGCGCCTTCGGCCATTCGCGGCTGCGCGAGATGGTGTTCGGCGGCGTCACCGAGACGGTGCTGGGCAGCCTCGACCTGCCGGTTCTGCTGAGCAACTGAACCGCGACTGCGCGCCATTTGACGCAGGTCAATGCCGGACCTCCCGGCATGGTGACCATATTCATGCCACGATCTGCTGGCCCGATTGGAGGGCTTCGATCGAACAGGAAAGGCATGAGAACCGCCATGACCTACAAAGATATTCTTGTCCATCTCACCGAAGACCCCCGCAATGTCGCGCGCACCGATGCGGCGCTGGATCTTGCCCGGCGCTTCGGCGCGCATCTGACCGCTCTTTATACCCTGCCGCCGCCGCAGCAGCTTTATTACATGGGCGAATACATTCCGGCCGAGCTGTTCCAGCGTCAGATCGACGATGCGAAGAAAAAGGCCGCTGCGGCGCGCACGGCCTTTGAGGCCGCCGCCGCGAAGCAGGGCGTGCCCAGTGACTGGATCGAGAGCGACCGCCTGCCGGCCGACGCGGCCGCGCATTTCGGCCGCGCCTTCGACCTGATCGTGGTCGGCCAGCCCGATCCGGAGCCGAAAGATCCGTTGGCAGTTCCGCCGGGGGTTGACGTTCTGCCGCACGAGCTGGCCATCCGCGCCGGCCGGCCGATCCTGACCATCCCTTATGCCGGCAAGGCGGGCACCCCCGGCCAGCGCGTGATGGTGGCCTGGAACGGCAGCAAGGAAGCGTCGCGTGCCGTCCATGACGCGATGCCGTTTCTGACGGCCGCGAAGCAGGTGGTGGTCTTCGGCGTCGATCCGGCCAAGGCCCGCGGCACGCCGGGCGCCGAACTCGCCCGCCATCTGGCCCGCCATGATGTGAAGGTGGAAGCCGCACATACGGTTGCCGACGATATCGAGATCGGCGAGGCCCTGCTGTCGGCCACCGCGGATCGCGGCATCGACCTGCTGGTGATGGGTGCCTACGGCCATGCCCGCCTGCGCGAGATGGTGTTCGGTGGCGTCACCGAGACGATCATGCGCAGCATGACCTGCCCCGTCCTGTTCAGTAACTGAGGGCGGCCGCCGCGATGGGATACCGTGACCTGATGCTGCACCTGAGCGGCGGCGATGACGGCAGCACGGCGGAGCGCATCCGTTATGGCGCGGCGCTGGCCGCCCATGGCGGTGCGCATCTGACCGGGCTGTTCACCCGCTTGCCCTTGCCGCTGGCCTCGCATTACGTGCCGCCGGCACTGATCGCCGGACATCGGGCTGAAGTCGACCGGGCCGCGGCCGTCGCGCGGCAGCTGTTCGAGGACAGCCTGCGGCGCCATGGGATCGCCGGCGAATGGATCGAGGCCGAGGGCAGTGCGCTGGACAGCATCCAGCTTTACGGCCGCAGCACGGATCTGGTCATCCTGGGCCAGCCGGTGGCCGCGAAGGCCGATCCGGTGGTTGGACCCGATCACGGCGTCGGGCAACTGACGCAGGATCTGGTCTTTGCGCTTGGCCGTCCGGTGATCCGGCTGCCGCAGGGCGCGGCACCGGTGCAGCGCTTTGGCCGCCTGCTGATCGGCTGGAACGGCAAGAAGGAGGCGACGCGAGCGGTGCATGATGCATTGCCGCTGCTGCGGCTTGCCGACGCGGTGATCGTCGCCTGTGTCGGTACGGCGGGCCTGAAGACCACGCCGGGCAGCGAACTGGCGCGGCATCTGGCACGCCATGACGTTGCCGTCGATCTGGTGGTCTCGCCGGAGCGCGACGGCCGGGCGGGCCCGGAGCTGCTCCAGCTGGCCGCACAGCATGACGCCGACCTGGTTGTCATGGGCGCCTATGGCTACATGCGCTGGCGCGAGCGGATTTTTGGCGGCGCGACCGAGGCCGTGCTCAGGCAGGCCCGCATCCCGGTGCTATTCAGCCATTGATTCCGCTGCCGGCGGCGGTCCGGCCACGACGATCCGGTTGCGGCCGTCTTTCTTGGCACGATAGAGCGCAACGTCGGCGGCACGGGTAAGCCCGGACCAGCTTTCGTCATCACCGGCCAGTGCTGCAGCGCCGATGCTGACGGTCAGGCGCAGCGGCTGTCCATCGACATCGACGGACAGGTTTTCCACGGCTGTCCGGATGCGTTCGGCCAGGCGGGCGGCGCCCTCCTGGTCGGTATCCGGCAGCAGGATGCAGAATTCCTCGCCGCCGGTACGGCCGAGCAGATCCTCGCGCCGCAGGCCGGCCTGCGCCGTTTCGGCAAAGCGGCGCAGCGCCTCGTCGCCGGCGTGATGGCCGTAGCGGTCATTGATCGCCTTGAAATGGTCGAGGTCGAGCAGCAGCAGGGCGAGGGGACGCCGATGCCGCCGGCTGCGGGCAATTTCACGCTCCACGGCTTCTTCGAGCACATGGCGCCGCAAAGCGCCGGTCAGCTGGTCGCGCTGGGCGGTCTCGCGCAGGCGGGCCTGCAGCTTCTGGTTCACCAGCAGCACGGCGGCGAAGACCAGCGCCACCGAGAGTATCGTCAGGATCAGGAATATCCAGCCGGCGATCGGCATGCGGTCGATGGGCCTTGGCTCGGTGCCGGTCCGGATGACGGCGGTCAGCAGCAACAGGTTTCCCGCCGCCTGCAGGCTCATGACGCTGCCGCCGAACAGCTGCGAGAAGCGGGTTTCCGGCAGCACCCGGCGCAATGTGCTGTGTGCCCGCAGGACGGCGAACAGCGACAGCAGGGACAGCAGCAGGATCAGGCGGCTGCGGGTATCCGGCTCGACAAGACTGAAATAAACAAGACCGGCAGCAGCACCGGACAGCAGCAGCAGGCCGGACCGGTAATATGGCCGGCGGCCGAAAAACAGCTCAAGTCCCCACCAGGTCAGCACGTAGCCGGTGACAATGGCGATGTTGGCGGCCGTCACTGACAGCGCCGGCGGCAGGATACCGCGCAGATAGATGGCAATGACGCCGGCGGAAATGGCAACGGCGCCGATGGCCCAGTGACCGATGCCCCTGATATCGCGGTGAACGGCCCACAGGACGCCGAGGATACCGCACTCAAGAATCACCATCAGTACGGCGACAAGGTTGACAGTCGGAAAATCAATCAGCATGGGCCGCTTGGCGAGGTGGAACCCGATAATGCGTCGGCCCGACGGGCCGGGCAACGGTTGGGGGCCGGCTATTTGCCCGTCCGGCCGGGATGCACTATTTTATCGTCCGGAGTCCGATCATGCTTCTTTCCGCTGCCGACAGCCTGCTGCTCGTCGTCGATATCCAGGATCGCCTGCTGCCTGTCATGATGGACGGCGACCGGGTGGTGCAGAACACCGTCCGCCTGCTGCAGGCGGCACAGGCGCTCGACGTCCCGATTCTGCTGACCGAGCAGTACCCCCAGGGCCTCGGCGCCACGGTGGCGCCGGTGCGCGCGGCGGCGGGCGATGCGCCGGTCCTGGCCAAGCGCGATTTCTCGGCCTATGCCGATCCGGCCGTTCGCGCCCATATCGCCGACAGCGACCGGCGGCATGTGGTCATCGCCGGAATCGAGGCACATGTCTGCGTGCTGCAGACCGCCCTGCAGCTCGCGGCCGCCCGCTATCACGTGGTGGTGGTGGCCGATGCCACCTCGTCGCGCCATGCCGACAGCGTGGCCGTGGCGCAGCAGCGCATGGCAGTGGCCGGCGTGACGCTGGTGACCACGGAAATGTGCCTGTTCGAATGGCTCGGCACGGCGGCGCATCCCGCCTTCAAGGCCGTCACTTCCCTGATCAAGTAAAACAAAGGACTGCCGTATGCGCCAGCCGCTGGTTTTTGTTCCCGGGCTGCTGTTGACCGATGATTTCTGGCGCGAACAGGTCGCGCGCCTGTCGGGGGATGCCCAGTGCATTGTGCCGTCGGGGCAGTACCACATGGATAGCGTGGTTGACATGGCGCGGGCCGTGCTGGCCGAGGCGCCGGACCGCTTCGCCCTCTGCGGCCTGTCGATGGGCGGCTATATCTGTCACGAAATCATGCGCCAGGCGCCGGAGCGGGTGATCCGGCTGGCGCTGCTGGACACCTCGGCGCGACCCGATAGTCCGGAGCAGACCAGGACGCGCAGCGGCTTTCTGCAACTGGCGAAGACCGGCCGTTTCAAGGGCATCACGCCGCAGCTCATTCCCTATCTGCTGCATCCGGACAACCAGCAGGACAAGGCGCTGGTTGACCGGCTGATGGCGATGGCGGAAGAGATCGGCCGCGACGGCTATCTGCAGCAGCAGACCGCAATCATGGGCCGACCGGACAGCCGGCCGTTCCTGCCGGGCTACAGGCTGCCGACCCTGGTGCTGTGCGGCCGGGTCGACAAGCTGACGCCGGTCGAGGTGCATGAGGAGATGGCGGCCCTGATTCCAGGTGCCGAACTGACCATCATCGAGGCGGCCGGCCACCTGCCGCCGATGGAAACCCCGGATCAGGTGGCGGAAGCCCTGCGTCGCTGGCTGACCCGCTGAAACGCTGTCGGCGGTGCTGGAACAGCATCATGCGGGTGCCGCCGGCCACCAGCAGCAGGTGGATGGCCGGCACCAGATAGGCGCCCTCGCCGAGCGGACCCTCGGTGAAGCCGCCGCCGGACAGCAGGCCGAGAAAGGCGAGCAGGCTGCGTATTACGGCAATGGCTGCTGCGATGCCGAAGACCGTGGCCAGAAAGGCCTGGCTGTGGAACAGCGCGTCCCGCATGTCGTGCAGCAGGATAAAGCAGGTGGCGCCGGTGAAGAGGGCGACGGCAAGCGAGTTGATGCCGACGCGCATGCCGGGCTGTGGTGCTGCCAGTGTGAACCAGACCAGCGCCACGATATAGACCGACAGGACGGCGATGGTCGGCCACCATAGTGGCGGCCGCCGGAGAAAACGCGCATAGCCGATCAGCAGCAGCATGTAGGACAGCACAAAAGCCGCACTGCCGATCAGCGCCACCACCGGATCATGCTGTGGCGGACGGACCACCATTACGACGGTGCTGGCCATCGTCAGCATATAGGCCGGTGCCCAGAATTGCGGGCCTTGTCCTTCGGGATGCTTCACGACCAAGGTCAGCATCGCCGTCGTGCCGCACAGCATGATGACGATTGCCAGCGCCGCCACCAGGGAAAAGCCGTCGGGGCCGGCTTCCATCATGGCATCGCCGTTCCGTGCCGGCTCAGACGTCGATGTCGGTGGCGAAGGCAGCGCGTTCCTGGATGAACTGGAATCGCAGCTCTGCCTTGCGGCCCATCAGCCGTTCGACCAGATCGTCGGCTTCGCGCACCTCGTCGACCGGAACCTGCACGCGCAGCAGCGTGCGGTTCTTCGGGCTCATGGTGGTTTCTTTCAGCTGGGCCGGCGGCATCTCGCCAAGGCCCTTGAAGCGGCTGATCTCGACCTTGCGACCCTTGAACTCGGTGGCGATCAGGCTGTCCTTGTCGGCATCGTCCATCGCATAGGCGGTTTTGCCGCCGGCGCTGATGCGGTAGAGCGGCGGCTGCGCCAGATAGAGATGGCCATGCTCGATCAGCTTCGGCATCTCGCGGAAGAAGAACGTCATCAGCAGCGAGGCGATATGGGCGCCGTCGACATCGGCATCGGTCATGATGATGACCTTGTCGTAGCGCAGGTCCTCGGCACGATACTTGCTGCCGAGGCCGCAGCCGAGCGCCTGCACCAGGTCGCTGAGTTCCTGGTTGGCGGCAAGCTTGCCCGAGCCGGCCGAGGCGACGTTGAGGATCTTGCCGCGCAAGGGCAGCACCGCCTGGATACGGCGGTCGCGCGCCTGCTTGGCCGAGCCGCCGGCGCTGTCGCCCTCGACGATGAAGATCTCCGAGCCGTTGGCAGCCTCGTCGGCGCAGTCGGCCAGCTTGCCGGGCAGGCGCAGCTTGCGGGTCGCCGACTTGCGGCTGACGTCCTTTTCCGCGCGGCGGCGCAGGCGGTCTTCCGCACGCTCGATGATATGGGCGAGCAGGGTATTGGCCTGCTGCGGTGCGCCGGCCAGCCAGTGATCGAAATGATCCTTGATTGCCTGTTCGACCAGCTTCTGCGCCTCGACGGTGACCAGCCTGTCCTTGGTCTGGCCCTGGAACTGCGGGTCCTTGATGAACACCGACAGCATCGCCGCGCCGCCGCCGACAATATCGTCTGCAGTGATCTGCGAGGCCTTCTTGGTGTTGGTCAGCTCGGCATAATCCTTGAAGCCGCGCAGCAGGGCGGTGCGGAAGCCGGCCTCGTGGGTACCGCCTTCCGGCGTGGTTACCGTGTTGCAGTAAGAGTTGAGCCAGCCCTCGTCGATCTCCTGCGGCCAGTGGATCGCCCATTCGACCTGGCCGCGTTCGCCGCCAAGCTGGGCACGACCGGCGAAGGGCACCGGCGTCACCGTGCTCTGGCCTTCGAGCTGGGCCGAAAGATAGTCCTGCAGGCCGCCGGGGAAATGCAGCACAGCCTCGGTCGGCGTCTCGTCGCCGGCGGGGATCAGTTCGGCGGCGCAGGACCAGTGGATCTTCACGCCCGGATAGAGATAGGCCTTCGAGCGCGCCATCTTGAACAGCCGGGCGGCACGGAAATGCGCACCCTTGCCGAAGATCTGCTCGTCGGGGTGGAAGACCACCGTGGTGCCGCGGCGGTTCGGCGTCGCGCCGACCTTTTCCAGCTTGGACTGCGGCGTGCCGCGCGAATAATGCTGGCGCCACAGTTCGCGGTCGCGAGCAACCTCGACCACCAGCCGGTCGGACAGCGCGTTGACCACCGAAATGCCGACGCCGTGCAGGCCGCCGGCGGTGGAATAGACCTTGGAGGAAAACTTGCCGCCGGAGTGCAGCGTGGTGAGGATCACCTCCAGCGCCGACTTGTCCTTGAATTTCGGATGCCGGTCGATCGGGATGCCGCGGCCGTTGTCCATGACCCGCAGGCTGCCATCGGCCTGAAACTCGACCTCGATACGGTCGGCATGGCCGGCCACGGCCTCGTCCATGGAATTATCGAGCACCTCGGCAAACAAATGGTGCAGGGCACGTTCGTCGGTGCCGCCGATATACATGCCGGGGCGGCGGCGGACCGGCTCGAGGCCTTCGAGAACCTCGATGTCCTTGGCGGTGTAATCGGACCCTGCCTTGGTCCCGGACTGGAACAAGTCGTTCATTCTGCTCACGGAATCGGATTAAGGGGTGACGGATTTGGTGGCCACAGTATACTGTGGCGGGGTTTCTGGAAACAACCAACATATGGTACCAAGATGACTGTTCCCGACACCGTCGGCGGTGGCGCCATGCTGTCCCCGGCGGAGCGTGGCGAGCCGGTGATCCGCTCGGCACCGATGCCCGCCGACATGAACGGTAACGGCGACATTTTCGGCGGCTGGGTGCTCAGCCAGATGGATATCGCCGGCGGCATTATCGCCGCGCGCCGCGCCCAGGGTCGCGTGGTCACCGTGGCGGTCGACGCGATGACCTTCCACCAGCCGATCAAGGTCGGCGACATCGTCTCGATCTACGGCCGGGTGATTCGGGTCGGCCGCAGTTCGATGGCGGTGAAGATGGAGACCATCGTGGCGCGCCGGCTCGACCCCACCGAGATCAAGGTCACCGAAGGCGTCTACACCTACGTGGCGATCGACGAACACGGCCGGCCGCGGCCGGTGCCGCAGGGATAGAGGGCGGCATGGCGGACGGCACCGAACATCGCGGCGAAGGGCATTGGGCGGCCGACGAGATCGTCGCGCCGGCGTTGCTGGCCCTGAAGGCCGTCTATGACGAGGTGCGCGGCAACGCGCTGCTCGCCGCCTATTCGGCCTTGCCGCCGGTCGAGACCCTGCCGGGGCTGGCCGATCTCGCCATGGTGGAGGTCGATGCCGACCGCCGCTTTCCCTACCAGGCGATGGGCGAGGGCTATCGCCGCACGGCGGCGATCGGGGGCAGCGGCCTGCAGCCGGGGCCGGACGGCCGTACCTTTGAGACCCGGCCGGTGATCCGCCAGCATTTCGGCCTGGCGCTCAGCGAGGCGCGGCCGTTCCATGTCAGCGTCACCCGCTGGGACGGGCCGAAGATCCTGCAGTTCGATCGCCTCATCCTGCCGCTCGACGATGGCCGCGGCGAGATCACCCACCTGCTGGTGGGCGAGGTCTTCCTGCGCGTCGCCAAGGATGCCTGATTCTATCAATTAAACCAGTCAGTTGAGATCGTATGTGGAGTTGGCGTGGATTCTTGGCTTGACATTCAACGAAAAGGTTGAGTATTGGGGTCCATGCTCGAAACAACCCAACTCGACCACACCCTGCTGGCGCTGGCCGACCCGACCCGGCGGGCCATCCTGCAACGGCTGTCGGACAGCGGCGGCGAGGCGCGGGTGACGGACCTGGCCGCGCCTTTCCAGATGTCGCTGAATGCCGTCTCCAAGCATATCCAGCTGCTGGAACGCGCCGACCTGGTGCGCCGGCGCAAACAGGGGCGGGAGCATCTGCTGAGTTTCAACCCGGAGCCGCTGACCCGCGCCGAGCAGTGGATCGCCGAACGCAAGGCCGTCTGGGAACGGCGGCTCGACGCACTCGGCGATTTCCTGGCTGCGACCAAGCCCGAAGACGAAGGAAAGACACCATGACCCTGCAGAGGACAACGGCTGCTGCGTATCGCGTCATCCATGCCGAATTCACCATCGAGCGCGTCTACGATGCCGCGCCGGCGCGTGTCTATGCCGCCTTCGCCGATGTCGAGACCAAGCAGCGCTGGAGTTTCTGCCACAGCGAATGGCCGGTCGAGCATGTGCTGGATTTCCGCCCCGGCGGGCGCGAGACCATCCGCACCGGCCCGCCAGGCGGTATCGTGCATCTGTGCGATGCGCTCTATCACGATACCGTGCCGGCCGAGCGCATCATCTATTCCTACGCCATGCATCTGGATGCGCAGCGGATTTCGGTTTCGCTGGTGACCGTGCAACTGCAGGCCGAAGGCAGCGGCCGGACCCGGCTGACGCTCACCGAACAAGGCGCCTATCTGGACGACTGGACCGATGTGAAGGGGCGGGAAGAGGGCATGCGCCTCGGCCTCGACAACCTGGCTGAGGACCTGCGCCGCCCGCAGGCCGCCTGAAATATCCCCGATCCTCCGCTTTGAACAGAGAGAACCGAGACCATGAGCAAGCCCGCCGCCTCCGCCTCCACCAGCTTCCAGCGCATCGCCAGGCACGCCACTTTCACCATCGAGCGTGTCTACGACGCGTCGCCGTCGCGCGTGTTCGCCGCCTTCGCCGACGATGGTGCCAAGCTGAAATGGTTCGGTGGTCCCGATGGCTGGGTGAAGACGGCACGCGAATTCGATTTCCGGGTCGGCGGCCGCGAATACCACAGCGGCGGCCCGGCCGGTGGCCAGCAGCACGTCTTCGACGCGCATTATTACGACATCATTCCGAACGAGCGCATCGTCTATGCCTACGAGATGTATCTCGATACCACGCGCATCTCGGTGTCGCTGACCACCGTCGAGCTGAAACCCGAAGGCACGAAGACGCGGCTGACCTTCACCGAGCAGGGTGTCTTCCTCGACGATTTCGACGGCGCCAAAGGTCGCGAGGAGGGCAGCGCCTGGCTGCTCGACAAGCTGGGGCAGTCGCTGTAACGAGACAATCTTTGTCGCGTCAGATGCGGGCGACGCCCGACAGATGGTCTTTGCGCAGTTCCGCCAGTGGAACCGGGCCATCGGTCGTCTCGGCAACGGCAGGGCCCATCAGCAGGGTGAAACCGGCGGCCATGCCGATCTCCAGCATGTCCTTGTCGCGAATGTCGAACAGTGCGCTTTCCATCTGATAGGAGCGCACCCGTTGGGCAAACAGGGCCAGCGTCTCCGCTCGTTTCCGTAGAGGAATCTCCGCCGGACCGCAGGTCGTCGAGAACGCATGTACGCCTGCCGATCCATAGAGGTCGACCAGCTTCGGATCGGGCGGGATGCGCAGCGACTGCTTGTTGGACAGCGGCTGCAGATAGGACAGCAGGTCGGAAATCCGGCCGGTTGGCGTGCCGGCGGGAGTGCCGATGATGCTGAACGCCAGGTACTTGTACAATCCGGCGGGAATTTCGTGCAGGCGCTGGAGATAGACGTTGCGGGTTTTCGCCGTCACCAGGATTTCGTAATGGACCGGGATAACGATCAGTCCCTTGACACTGTTTCCCACCATCCGCTGCAGCCCCAGTGCGGCGCTCAGCAGCGCGTAACGATCCAGATGCAGGCGAAGTTCTTCGGGGTCCGGCGCAAAAGGGTCGTCGTCGAGCGATGCATCGTTCCCGTCATGCAGGACGCAGACTTGGAAAGCCGTGAATTCACGCCGCCTGGCATTGAAAATGGGATAGAAACGGGCACTGCATTCCTTCAGATAGGCGGCCACGCTTTTGCGCTGGAACAGCGATGCCATTGACTGGTCCAGATCGGTCAGGTCGGGGCCAGTGCCGGTCAACGGAGTCGCGCCGGCTCGTTCCTGCGCTGAGAGGCCCGCTTCATCGAACAGCAGGACGTTATCGGCCTCTTCGACCGGCATGCCGGTCTCGACATAGGCCAGCAGATCATCCAGCGTGGCGATCTTCTGCATCAACATGCTGCGGTCGACTTCCGCCACCCGTGACTTGACGGTGACGTCATGGCCGGAAGGGATTTCGCCAATGATGGCGCGCTGGGCTTCGCGCGCGATGGCTTCGGCCTTGACCTCTGCCTGATGGGTCGGCAGCCGCGTGAAGAGGACCAGGAAACGTTCGTCGTCGATCCGGTAATATGCGTCAGTGGGTTCTAGATAACGCTTAAAAATACCCTCGACGATACGATGAATGACGTCCCGGCGCTGATCCCAGTCATCGCCAAGCACCTCGCGGATGTATTCCAGGCCAACGAGCTGCAGCGTGCCGGCCTGAAGACGCGCCGGCAACGGGACTTCGGAACGGCGAATCTCGGCCAGTGCGGGGGAACGTTCCGCTACCCGGGACTTCGTGGCCGGATGGGCCGCCGGCTCGTGACGGCCGAGCAGGGTGTCGGCAACCTTCTGCAGGGTCGACCTGGAGGCGCGGTTCGACGGGGGATCGTTGTCAGTCATTTCTGCAACAGGAGGCCATACCCGGGCACCTGTTTTCAACAGTTTTGCGACAGGCGGTTGGCAAGCGACGCCATGCCGTGTCTGGACGACAGCCTACGGAGTGATCGGTGGCGGTTCGGTGGTGTTGTTTTTCGTCAGGCAGAACCGGAGTATAATCAACTGCGGTTTGATCCCTTGATCCGAGTCGCCTTCGTTCAAGAAATGACGCGGCTCGGTGTGTACATGCTCCCATGCTGCTGACCATCCTCGACTACACCGGCACCTTCGTCTTCGCCCTGTCGGGCGCTGCCGCCGGCGTGCGCCAGCGGCTCGACCTGTTCGGCGTGCTGGTGCTCAGCTTCGCGGCCGCCTCGGCCGGCGGTATCCTGCGCGACCTGCTGATCGGCGCGCTGCCGCCGGCGGCGATCCGCGACTGGGCCTATCCGGCGCTGGCCGGTGTTGCCGGGCTGCTGGTGTTCTTCTGCTTTCCGCTGGTGCATCGCCTGCGCCATCCGGTGCAGGTCTTCGATGCGGCAGGGCTGGCGCTGTTCGCCGTGCTGGGCACCCAGAAGGCGCTGCTGTTCGACATCAATCCGCTGGCGGCGGCGATGCTCGGCATCATGAGCGGCATCGGCGGCGGCATGCTGCGCGACGTGCTGCTGGCGCAGGTACCGCAGGTATTGAAGGCCGAGGTCTATGCGGTGGCGGCGCTGGCTGGTGCGGCGGTGGTGGTGGCCGCCGATGCGCTGGGCCTGCCGCCGGTGGCGGGCGTCGCGGCCGGCGGCCTGCTGTGTTTCGTCATCCGGCTGCTGGCGATCCGCTATGGCTGGCGCATCATGACAGCGCGCTGGCCCGGAACGGGCGATGGCAACGACTGACTGCCGGGCTGCTGCAACCATCTCTGCTGCACCATGCCTGCTGCAGCCGTCCCGGCGGTGGAGCGGAATGCAGCAATGCGCCGCGGTTTTCATGATACCCTGCGATAGCCCGGTGAGACGGATGTGTGTCCGCCACCGGACGAGTCATGGCGGCGCCAGTCTTGTACTGCCATGACCGACGCAGCTAGGCATCGAGCAGCCACCGCACCAGAGGATCGCGACCAATGCATGATGGGGCCTGTCCGACCACGGGTCCGAACCGGGTTTTTATCCGGTTCTGGCAATGTGCCGCGGGCTTCTGGCGCGATCCGACCACCGGTGTAGCTAGGGGCTTGATTGCCATTCTTGTCGTCGCCCCGATTCTGGAGCTGCTGGTGCAGTATCGGCTGAATGTCTGGACCCGCGATTTCTTCGACGCGCTGGAGCGCAAGGACGGTACGATGATCGGCCGCCAGGTTCTGGTATTCGCGCCGCTTGCCGTTGCCGGTGTTGCTGTGGCGATCACCGGGGTATGGAGCCGCATGAAGGCGCAACGCCAGTGGCGGGAATGGCTGAGCCGGCAGCTGATCGACCGGTGGCTTTCGAATGGCGGCTATCGCCAGATGGTCTTGCGGCTCGATGGTGATCTCAATCCGGAATACCGCATCGCCGAGGATGCGCGGGTGGCGACCGATGCCCCGATTGATCTCGGCATCGGCCTGCTGTCGTCCCTGTTGACCGTACTTACCTTCATCGGGGTGCTCTGGAGTGTTGGTGGCGATTTCGATGCGCGCCGCCTGGGGCACGACATTGTCATTCCCGGCTATCTCGTGCTGGGTGCTGTCGCGTATGCGGCATTCACCACGGCTGGCATGCTCGTTATTGGGCGCCGCATGGTGCAGGTATTCGAAGGCAAGAACAATGCCGAGGCTGAACTGAGGCATTCGGCTACCCGGTTGCGCGAAAATGCGCTGCTGGATGACAATTCGATAAACCGTGATGCGTTATGGAGCGCACTGGAGCTCGTCATCGCCCGGTGGCGCGATCTGGCCTGGCAACTGATGCAGACGACCCTGATTGCACGTGGCAGCCTGTTGTTGTCGCCGGTTGTCGCACTCGCCTTTTGCGCGCCGAAATATCTTGCCGGCACCATGACGCTCGGCGAGGTGACGCAGGCGTCGGCGGCCTTCGTCATCGTGCAGGCGGCGTTTAGCTGGCTGGTGGACAATTATCCGCGTCTGGCCGAATGGGCGTCTTCGGCCAATCGCGTGGGGTCTCTGCTGGTAACGCTCGACGGGATCACTCCATCGTTGCCGCCGTCAGGTGTTGCCAGCGGACCTGACAGCGGGAAGGAAGCCGGAGCCCCACACGGGTGACGGACTCCGCCTTTAAATGCCACGGTTCCCGCGATCACTCCGCGCCGGAAACGCCGGTAGGGATCGCGGTTGTGGCACGGACCGCATACTGCGTGTCATCTTGCAGGCGCAGCGGCTAAAGGCTGAGGCCCGTATGGCTGACCCCTGATGGCGGCGCAGGCCAGGCTGCCGGAATAGTCAGGACCAGCCGCCGGGCTGCATCTGGCCCTGCAGGGCGGTGACTTCGACGCCCACATGCATGCCGATATAGTCGGCGGTGGCGCCGGTGAAGCTGCCGTCGACCGGTGGCAACTGCGTGATGTCGCGCGCGACGGCGACCGGCACCAGGTTGTCGCTGCCATAGCTGCGGTTGGTCGGATCGAAGGCAACCCATCCGGCCCCCGGCAGGTAGATCTCGACCCAGGCATGGGTCGAGCCCGGCGCCGGGCCCGCGGCTGCCTGACCGGCCTGATCCGGACGGGGCAGATCGAGGCCGGGCAGGTAGACATAGCCGGACACCAGCCGGGCGCCGAAGCCGAGCCAGCGCACCGCCTCGGCCAGCAGCACGGCAAGGTCGCGGCACGAGCCCCAGCCGCGGCGCAGGGTTTCCATCGGCGTCTGGGTGCCCTCGGCATCGCGGCTCTGGTAGAACACCCAGTCGGCGATGCCGGCATTGAGGTCGCGCAGCAGCGACAGCGTGTCGGTCGGATGGGCCGCGACGAAGGCCTGCGCCCAAGCCTGCAGTTCGCCCTGCGGGTCCTGGTGCTGCGGCCGGGCCAGCGGGCCGAGGTCGTTCCACTCGCTGTCGGTATAGCGGAAAGGGTAGCGACCGGCCCGGCCGGCAAGCTGCGGCGGCGGTCCGGCCAGGATGTCGACGCGCACGTGACTGTCGATGGTCAGGCAATCGGCGGCCCACAGCGGCATCGCCGTGGCGATGGCATTGCCGTAGACGTCATCGCTCCAGCTGACCAGGCTCGGTGGCGCGGTCTCCACCGCAAACGACAGCAACCGCAGTGTCGGGCTTTCGCGCGGCCGCAGCATCAGGCGGTGCGGGCCGAGGCTGACCGGCCGGTGATACAGATAGGTGGTGCGGTGGTGGATGCCGAGCAGCATTCAGGCCTGCCGGTCGGCGTGCTGCGCGGCTTCCAGTTCGTCCGGATTGACGGTAACGAGCTGCTGCATGGAACTGCTGCCTCCGATGGCCGGCAGGTGCAGCAGTGTCGCCGTGCGGTGAAACGCCTGGAACGAGACGCCGGCGATTTCGTCTTCTTCGGTGATGACGAGATAGCGGCCGGCCGGCAGTGGCTTGTCCAGCACACTGAGGCTGAAGGGATGCAGGAAGGTGATGGTGGTCTCCGTGCTGCGGGCGGACATGTGAACCAGCCTTTCTCCGGTGCAAACGCCATTGCCCGGCAGCGGACATCGGCAGGCCCGGTGCCGGCAGCGAACGGTCTGTTTTTCCGGAATCGCTCTTTCACCATCTTCTGCCCCGCGGAAGCGGACGGCAAGGGTATTCTGAATCGCGCCGGAAACAGCCATCTTCGGCAGGGCATCTGTGCCAGGAATTGGCAGTCTTTGCCGGCCGGACCTGCTATGCTTGCGATTCAGGGGCAGTGGGGCAACGGATGTCATGACCATGCTGCGAATCGCCGGACTTCTCCTGTTTGCCCTGCTGTTTGCTGCGCCGCTGGCCATTGCGCAGAGCGCAACGCCGGTTGGCGTGTGGCAGGATGACAGCGGCCGCATCCAGGTGCAGATCGCCCCCTGCGGCGAATTCCTCTGTGGCACCCTGTTGTGGTTCAGATGGCCGAATGACGATCAGGGACTGCCGGTCGTCGACCTGAAGAACAGGGATCCCGGCCTGCGCGGCCGCCCATTGCTTGGGCTCGTCATTCTCTATGGTTTGCGCCGCACCGGTGAGCGGACCTGGGAGGATGGCAAGATCTACAATCCGGAGGATGGCGCGAACTATCACGCAAACATGTCGATCAACGATGACGGCAGCCTGCGGGTGCGGGCTTATGGCCTGCTGCCGATCTTCGGCAGGACCAGAGTCTGGCGCCGTATCCGCTGATCCCGGCAAGAGCGGCCCTGCTGCAGCCGAAGCGCCGCGCCACAAATTCGCCCGCTTTCCGTGATCATTCTGTGACCGGTAAAACAGCGGTAAGGATTTCGGTTAAATCTGGTAGTCGAGTTGCAGGCGAAGAGGGTTCGGCGTGCCATACGGGGCGAGGGGATCTGTCGGCAGACGGCTGCGGGTCGCGCTATGGGCAACCATGGTGTTGGCTGGTGGAACGGCGCTGTGCGGCGGGATGACGCCGGCGCAGGCCGGTCCGCTTGACCTGGCCGCACCGCTGCTCGGCCCCTGTCCGCTGTTTCCCGGCCCCGGCGATCCGGTCTATTGCAGTGCTGTGCTGCCGCCACCGGCCGCTGACACACCGGCGCCGGCCGTCCTGCAGGTGCCGCCGGCCGCCGTGGTCGAGGTGGTGCCGGACATCGCCTGGCGCGACATCGATCCCTACGCCATCGTGTTTCCGGCCGGCGCCCTGCCCGAGCTTTCGCCGGTGTCGCGATTGAGCGGTATCGATGCTGCGGGTGATGGCCTCGGCCTGACCGTGTCGCGCAGCGATGACGCCAGCGGCCTGCTGAGCGCGGCCTATGACGTGCCGGTTCGCGGCGACCTCCAGGTCCACAGCCACAGTGCGCTGAGCCAGGCGCCCGATGCCGACAACAGTGCGGATGTGCAGACCTATGATGCCAGCAGCGGCCTCAGCGTGGTCTATGCAGCCATACCTGGCGTGACGCTGGCGGTGGAACCGGATGTCTCGGTGAACTGGGGCGACGCGATGGCTGGCCAGACCCGTGTCGGTGTCGGCAACCGGCTGTCGACCAATCTGACGCGCAACCTGTCGGTTACGCTGTCGGCGGGCTATGACAGCTTCTTCTTTGCCGAGGATCCGCTGCAGAATTACCGTGCCCTGCAACAGCGCATTGCCACGACCTGGGGCCGGCCAGGCGGCTGGCAGTTCGGCCTGTCGGCCAGCAGCAGCAGCGAATGGAGCATTTACGAGGAGCGCCGGGTGATCTCGCCGGGTGTCTTCGTCACCATGCCGCTGGCCAGCGACGTCAGCCTGACCACGCGCAACGACTTCGGTATCACCCGCAGCAATCCCTATGACAGCGACACTGCGGCGCGGGATGATTACCGCAACACCTTCGGCGTGCAGGCGGTGTGGAAGCCGGCCGTGCTGGCCGGTCACGGGCTGCGCGTGATGGCGGATTATTCGCTCAGCTATGATACCGCACTGGCCGCCGATTCCGGCCTCGGCAACGACGTCAGCCTGTATGATACGGCCGCGCGGCTGGCGGTGGCCCTGCGTTTCTGATCTGCACGAACCCGCCGATCCGTGTGACCCAGTGCGTCAGCTTTTTTTCTCTTCCAGCTCGGTAATATCGCCCTCGGTGAAGAGGTAATCCTTCATCTGCCTGGCGAAATCCTCGTCGTTGCGGCGCAGCCATTCCAGCACCATCGCCGCATGTTCGATTTCCTCGCGCATGTTGTGCAGCAGGACCGCCTTCAGCGCCTTGTCCTCGCAGTCGTCGGCGCGCTGGCGGTACCAGTCGGCGGCCTCGAGCTCTTCCATCAGCGAGACGATGGCATGATGCATCGCCAGGGTCTTCTTGCTCAGGCGTTCGCGCGGGGCATGCAGATGTTCGCTCGACATGGGGGTTCCTCTGGTTTTTCTGTTTTGCCGGTCGGGGTGGGATGCTCCCGAGGCTAGGTCCGGCAGATGGCAGAAAAGAGGCAGGAAACCGTCGGCGTTGTGTCGCCTGGGATATGTCAGAACGCCAGCGTCTCGCCGATCTTCATGATACCGGCCTCATGCGGCGCATAGCCGGCCGCGGCGGCGGCGCGGGCCAGCCGCTCCGGCGCCTCGAACTGCGGCTCGTCGGCCAGCACGACGGTGCCCCAATGCATGCCGATCAGGCGCTTCGCACCGATGTCGCGGGCGATGGCGACGGCTTCTTCGGGCGTCGCGTGGCTCGCCTGCATGATGATGCGCGGCTCATAGGCGCCGATGCCAACCAGCGCGAGGTCGATGGGGCCGAGGCGTTGGCCCATCTCGCGGAACACCGCGCCATGGGCCGTATCGCCGGAAAAATACAACTGGCGGCCATCAGCCTTTGATGTGACGACAAAGCCGGCCCAGAGCGTGCGGTTGGTGTCGCGCAAGCCGCGCCGCGAGAAATGCACGGCCGGCGTGGCCGTCACCGTCACCCCGGCATGGTCGATGCTGTCGTACCAGTCGAGTTCGTCGATATGGGCATAGCCGCGCTGGCGGAAAAAGCCGCCGAGGCCGAGCGGCACGACGACCCGGAGACGATCCTTGCCGGGCAGCGCGGCAACGGTGGCGGCATCGAGATGGTCGTAGTGGTTGTGACTGACCAGCAGCAGGTCGAGCGGCGGCAGGTCGGTGACGCCGAGCGCCGGCGGCACATAGCGACGCGGCCCGAAGCGGCCCGGCCCGGCATTGGCCGAGAGATACGGATCGGTCAGCAGGGTGACGCCATTGATGCGCATCAGGAAGGCGACATGGCCGAGCCAGGTCAGCCGGTCGTGATTGCCGAGCCGCGCCATGCCGGCCCGCACCTCTGCCGGCGACAGCACATGGCCTGCGGGGGGCACGGTCAGATGGCCGCGCTTGCGCGTCATGCGCCACAGGAACGGCAGCATGTCGCCCAGGCCGGCATTGCGTGCCGGGCTGCCAGAGGGATTGCGGAAGCGTCCGTCCGGACCGTGATGGGCCGGCCGGCTGGTCGCTTTCTGGAGGGGCGGTCGGGCCATGCGCTTCTGCTTTCTGGGTCTGATCCCTGTTTCCTGCAGGTTACTATGGTTGCAGGCCATCGCAGCGACCGCGGTCACAGTGCCCCCGGGTTGCTGGCTTGACAGAGCAGGCTGAGGCCGGCTATTCCGGCAGCAGATGTCCGCGGTGTCCTGCCGCGTGGCCGTAAGCGTTAACGTCACTCAACGCACCTGGTCCTGCCGCCCTGATTCCGCCTGCCGTGCAGGCGGTGTTGCGATGGCAGGCGACCCGTCTAGGTGCTTTTGATGACCGCTCAGGCTTCCCCCGTATCTTCCGCCAGCGCCGCCGTTTCCTCGGACCCGAAGGCCGTGCTGCTGCGGCTGCTGCCCTTCGTCGCCATCGTCTTCCTCGGCATGCTGGCAATCGGCATTCCGCTGCCGGTGCTGCCCGCCCAGGTGCATGGCACGCTCGGCTTCGGCACCATCATGGTCGGCTGGGTGATCGGCATCCAGTCGATTGCCACCGTGCTGACCCGGCAATATGCCGGCACCACCTGCGACCGTCGCGGCGTGAAGACCGCGGTGCTGCTCGGCCTGCCGATGGCCACGCTGGCCGGCTGCCTCTATCTCGTTTCGGCACTGGCGCCGGTCGGCGCCAATGCCAGCCTCGCCATCCTGCTGGCCGGACGGCTGCTGCTCGGCTGCGCCGAAAGCCTGTTCCTCACCGGCACCATGACCTGGGCGATTGCCACGGTGGGCGTGCAGAATACCGGCCGCGTCATGGCCTGGCAGGGCATCGCCATCTTCGGTGCCACCGGGCTGGGTGCGCCGCTCGGCCTGTGGCTGCTGAACGCTTACGGCTTCGTGGCTGCCGCCGGCGTGGCGGCCGCCGTGCCGCTGCCGGCACTGGCGATTGCACTGCTGCGCAAGGGCATCGCACCGATGCCGGCCGGGCCGCGCGTCGCTTTCTATCGTGTCATCGGCCTGATCTGGCAGCCGGGCCTGGTGCTCGGCCTCGGCGCCATGTCGTTCGGCGCGCTGGCCGCTTTCGTGACACTGTATTACGGCGCCCATGGCTGGCCGGGGGCCGGCCTGGCGCTCAGCGGCTTTGCCGGCGGCTACATCCTGGTGCGACTGTTCTTCGCCGGCCTGCCGGACCGTCATGGCGGCACCAGGGTCGGGCTGGTCTCGCTGGCGATCCAGGCGGCCGGGCAGGGGCTGATGTTCATGGCGGCGACGCCGCTGGTCGCCTTCGCCGGCGCCACCGTTACCGGCATCGGCTTTTCGCTGGTCTTCCCGGCCATGGGCGTCGAGGCGATCCGCCGCGTCGCGCCGCAGAGTCGCGGCATTGCCGTCGGCGGCTTCATTGCCTTCTTCGACCTCGCGGTCGGTGTCGCCGGCCCGGCCATGGGGCTGGTCGCCGACGGCTTCGGCTATCCGTCGGTGTTCCTCACCTGCGCGGTGGCGGCACTGATTGCCATGGTGCTGGCCGCGACCCTGAAGCCGGCTGCCGCCTAGAGGGTTACAGCCGGTAGTCCGGCTCCTCGCGGTCGAGGCGACGGCGCATGCTGTCGAGATGGCTGCGCGCCGAGCTGCCGTCGCCTTCGCGCATCTGCCGCGCGGTCAGCTCGGCGATTTCTTTTGGCACCGGCAGCAGCTTGCGGCCGGTGCTCTCGGCGATGCATTGCACCTGGCAGGCGCGCTCAAGGTAATAGAGGTCGTCCCAGGTGCTGGCGATATTGTCGCCCAGTACCATCACGCCATGGTGTTTCATGAAGACGATATCGGCATCGCCGATGGCACCGGCGATGCGGTCGCCCTCACTGGTGTCAAGCGCCAGCCCGTTGTAGCTGGCATCGACGGCGACGCGGCCCCAGAATTTCAGCGCTGTCTGGCCGGCGAAGATCAGCGGCGGACCGTCCGTCATGCTGAGCGCCGTGGCATGAGGCATATGAGTGTGCAAGGCGACGCGGGCGCGCGGCAGTGCCTTGTGCAGCCGGCCGTGGATATAGAAAGCCGTTGCCTCCGGCGCACCGTCGCCGGCCACGACGTTGCCGTCGAAATCGCAGACCAGCAGGTTCGAGGCGGTCACCTCGCTGAAGGCATAGCCATAGGCGTTGACCAGAAACAGGTCGTCGTAGCCCGGCAGCATGGCCGAGAAATGGTTGCAGATGCCCTCATGCAGGCCGAGCCGTGCCGCCATGCGGAAACAGGCAGCGAGATCGATGCGGGCCTGGCGCACGCTCTCGCTGTCAAGCGGCGGGCGATTCGGCAGGTCCCGCGGCGCCGTGGCACCCGAGGGTGATGTCGTGCCGGCGGTGGCGGTGAAGACGTGGGCCATGAATGCTTCTCTCCCTGCCGGTTGCGCGGTTACTGGCGCCAGAACGAGCGGCTGAACGGAATGATCAGGATCAGGATTTCCAGCCGGCCAGCCAGCATGCCGATCGCCATCATCCACTTCGCCGCATCGGGGATGCTCTGGTACGTGCAACAGGGGCCGACATTGGGGCCGAGCGCGGGACCGACGCCGCCCAGCGCCGTGGCGGCGGACCCCAGGCTTTCGATGAAGCCCATGCCGGTGGCGGTGAGGCCGAGCGACAGCAGGAAGAAACTGGACATGTAGATGAAGAAATAGTTGGCGACGCCCGAGCGTGCGAGATCGGGTACTGTTTCGCCATTGAAGGTGACGCGGAAGGTGCCATGCGGAAACACCTGGCGACGGATCTGCACCCGCAGCATCTGCACCAGGGTGAGCAGGCGGAACATCTTGATGCCGCCGGCAGTGGATCCGGTGCAGCCGCCGGCCAGCATGCCGAGCAGCATCACCAGCTCCGGGAAACCGCCCCACTGGGCATAGTCCGGAGAGGTGAAGCCGGTGCAGGTGATGATCGAGACGAAGGCGAAGCTGGCCTGGCGGAGCGCGGTGGAAAAACCGGCGCCGTTATGGACCATCTGCCACAGGGTCAGGGCCACCACGGCGCCGGCGATGATGCCGAGGAACAGCCGCACCTGGCTGTCGCGGACCAGCGGGCCGGGCTGGCCGTGCAGTGCCTGCAGGTGGAGTACGAAGGGCATCGCGCTCAGCGCCATGAAGACGACGCTGATCCATTCGATGGCCGGACTGTGGAAATAGCCGATGCTGGCGTCGTGGGACGAGAAGCCGCCGGTGGCCACCGCGGCCATGGCGTGGCCGATGGCGTCGAACACATTCATGCCGGCAAGCCAGTAGCTGAAGGCGCAGAGCGCGGTCAGGCCGATGTAGATCAGGCCGATCTGGGTGATCACCTCGGTTATGCGTGGCAGAAACTTGCCCGATTGCGCCGAGAGATCGAGGCTGAACAGCTGCAGGCCGCCGATGCGCAGGAACGGCAGCAGCAGCACGGCGATGGTGACCACGCCGAAGCCGCCGAACCAGACGAGCAGGAAACGCCACAGCAGCAGGCCGCGCGGCGCCTCGTCAAGGCCGACGATCACCGTCGAGCCGGTGGCGGTCAGGCCCGACATCACCTCGAAGATCGCATCGGTCAGGCTGAGCTGGAACTGCGACAGCATCAGCGGGACGGCGCTGCACAGGGCGACGGTCAGCCAGGCGGCCGGCACCGCCAGCATGGTCTCCTGCACCGTCATCTCGGTATCCTGGCTGCGCGTGGCGATGGCCACCGTGACGCCGACGAACAGGGTACCGAGCGCGCAGAGCAAAAAGATGCGGTAATCGGAATTGCCGTCGACCAGGTCGAGCAGGGTGGGGGCCAGCATCGCCACGCCGAAACAGCAGACGATGACGCTGACGAAATACAGGATCGGCCCGAGGGTGACTGGGCCCCGCCGCAGTTGCGGCTGGGTGACGACGGCGGTGCTCATGGCGGCGGAGTGTGGTCTTGCGCCCGCCGGGAATCAAGAGGGCCTTCGCGCTTGACAGGCCGGGGAATCCGGTCCGCAGCAGTGGCCCGCACAAAAGAAAAGGCCCCGCCGGCAGGAAACCGGCGGGGCCCATTGGACTGCACAGCCGAAACCGTGAGCCCAGGGAAGTTCGTCTTGGGAGGTACCTAGACGGAGTAGTACATGGAGAACTCGATCGGGTGCGGGGTGTGTTCGAAGTTGTACACCTCCTCCCACTTGAGCTCCATGTAGGCGTCGATGAAGTCGTCGGTGAACACGCCGCCGGTCTTCAGGAAGGCGCGATCGGCATCCAGGCTCTCAAGCGCCTCGCGGAGGCTGCCGCAGACCTGCGGAACGTTCTTCAGTTCCTCGGGCGGCAGTTCGTAGAGGTTCTTGTCCATCGGGTCGCCCGGATGGATCTTGTTCTTGATGCCGTCGAGGCCGGCCATCAGCATGGCGGCATAGGCCAGATACGGGTTGGCACCCGGATCGGGGAAGCGGACCTCGACGCGCTTCGCCTTCTCGCCGGCACCGAACGGGATGCGGCAGGACGCCGAGCGGTTGCGCGACGAATAGGCCAGCAGCACCGGAGCCTCGAAGCCGGGGATCAGGCGCTTGTAGCTGTTGGTCAGCGGGTTGGTGAAGGCATTCAGCGCCTTGGCATGCTTGATGATGCCGCCGATGTAGTACAGCGCCATGTCGCTGAGGCCGGCATACTTGTTGCCGGCGAACAGCGGCTTGCCCGCCTTCCACAGCGACTGGTGGACGTGCATGCCCGAACCGTTGTCGCCCTTGACCGGCTTCGGCATGAAGGTCGCGGTCTTGCCCCAGGCATGGGCGACGTTGTGGACGCAGTACTTGTAGATCTGCATGCCGTCGGCGCACTTCAGCAGGGTGTCGAACTTCACGCCCAGCTCATGCTGGCTGTTCGCCACCTCGTGGTGGTGCTTTTCGACCGCCACGCCCATCGAGGCGATGGTCGACAGCATTTCCGAGCGCAGGTCGCCGCCCTGGTCGAGCGGGGCGACCGGGAAGTAGCCGCCCTTGATCGGGGCGCGATGGCCCATGTTGCCGCCTTCGTAGACCTTGCCCGAGTTGTAGGCGCCCTCGACGTCGTCCATGTAGACGAAGGTCTCGTTCATCGAGGTCTTGTAACGGACGTCGTCGAACACGAAGAACTCGGCTTCCGGGCCGAAATAGGCGGTGTCGGCGATCTTGGCCGACTTGATGTAGGCCTGCGCCGCCTTGGCGATGCCGCGCGGGCAGCGGTTGTAGGGGGTGCCTTCACCGGGGTTCAGCACGTCGCAGAACAGCACGGCGGTGGTCTGGGCGGCGAACGGGTCGAAGGTCAGGCTGTCGAGGTCGGGCATCAGCAGCATGTCGGACTCGTTGATCGCCTTCCAGCCGGCAATCGACGAACCGTCGAACATGATGCCTTCCTTCAGGGCGTCCTCATCGCACATGCCGATGTCGAAAGCGACGTGCTGCCACTTGCCGCGCGGGTCGGTAAAGCGGAAGTCGACGTACTTGGTCTCGGCTTCCTTCAGTTTCTTGACTACAGATTTTGCATCAGCCATGGCTGTTTTCCTGCTGCTTCTTCCCTGGGTTGAAGATACTCACGGAGAGTCGTGAAAGGCGGGGGAGACTCTGCCCGCCGTCAGACCGCTTCCGCACCCTTTTCGCCGGTGCGGATGCGGATGACCTCTTCGACGGTCGAAATGAAGATCTTGCCGTCGCCGATGCGCCCGGTGCGGGCCGCCTGGGTGATGGCCTCGACGGCCTTCTCGACCATGCCGTCATCCAGCACGACCTCGATCTTTACCTTCGGCAGGAAGTCGACGACATATTCGGCGCCGCGATAGAGCTCGGTATGGCCCTTCTGGCGGCCGAAGCCCTTGGCTTCGGTCACGGTCAGGCCCTGCAGGCCGATCTCGTGCAGCGCTTCCTTCACTTCGTCCAGTTTGAACGGCTTGATGATGGCTTCGATTTTTTTCATTGGGTCCTACAACGCTTTGGTCGATAAGGGGTTGCCCGATTTGGATGTCCGCCTTGTTTATGCATGGTGCATGCCAGTCTTAATCGGGCCTTAACCCGCTGGATTCCCGCCGAGGCAGAACTCCTGTGGGTATCTTTCGCGGGGCTATTGAGCAGGAAATAAGCGAAATGAGCAAACATTAGGCAGAAAAATGCCTAATGTTTCTGCTTCCGTCCCGCCAGAAAGCCCGCAATCCTTTGCAGCGCCTCGGAAATCGCCTCATCCGAGGCCGCGAAGCTGAGTCGCACGTAGCCCTCACCATGACGGCCAAAGCTGGTGCCGGCAATGGTGGCGACGCCGGCTTCTTCCAGCAGGCCGTCCTGGATCTGGCGGGCATTGAGCCCGGTGCCGGTGATATTGGGGAAGGCGTAGAAGGCGCCCTCGGGACGGATGCAGCTGATGCCGGCGATCTGGTTCAGCCCGGCGACGCAGAGGTCGCGGCGGCGGCGGAAGGCCTGGCGCATGGTCTCGACCGCATCCTGCGGGCCGGTCAGGGCGGCGATGCCGGCGAACTGGGTGGCGGCGTTGACGCAGGAATGGGTGTTGATGGCCAGCCGCGTGGCGATCTCGGCCAGCTTCTGCGGCCAGAGGCCCCAGCCGAGCCGCCAGCCGGTCATCGCATAGGTCTTCGACCAGCCTTCGAGGATGATCAGCCGGTCCTGCAACTGGTCGAGATAGGGAATGAGGCTGGCATAGGTGCCGTCGCCGTCCAGCACCAGCCGCGAATAGATCTCGTCGGCCATCAGCACGACATTTGGGAAACGCTGTAGCCCTTCCGCCAGCTTTTTCACTTCCTCGGCCGGGGCGACGCCGCCGGTCGGGTTGGCCGGCGAATTGACGATCAGCAGCCGGGTGGCCGGCGTGATCCGGGCCAGCAGGTCGTCGGCGCGGAAGGCGAAGCCGTCCTTTTCCAACAGCGGATAGCCGCAGGCCTTGGCACCGGTGTAGTTGACTAAGCTCTCGTAGATCGGGAAGCCGGGGTCGGGATACATGATCTCGGCGCCGGGCTCGCCGAACATCTCGATGGCGGTGGCCATGGTCACCTTGCCGCCGGGCACGATGACGATGCGGTCGGGCGAGACTGTCTTGCCATAGCGCGCGGCAATCTCGGCGCAGACCGCCTCGCGCAACGGCAGGATGCCATTGGCCGGCGTGTAGCCGTGATGGCCGTCGCGCAGCGCCTTGATGGCGGCCTCGACCACATGGGGCGGGGTGGGGAAGTCGGGCTGGCCGATGCCGAGATTGATGACGGATTTACCCTGGGCCTCCAGCGCCTTGGCGCGGGCCAGCACTTCGAAGGCACTTTCGGTGCCCAGTCGCGACATACGCGCTGCAATCTGCATTCCGGGTCCTCCCTGGTCCGGCGATTTAAGGCATGGCGGCAGGGCGCCGCAAGGGTCGCCGGCCTAGCTTTTCACCATGGCCTGTGCGGCCTTGGCGGCCCGGACCAGACAGTCGATGAAGCCGGCCATCGGCGGCGAGGGCGGATGCAGCCGCGAATAGTAGATGCAGGTGCGCAGCACGATGCGGGGCCGGAACGGCCGTGCCACCACGCCGGGAAAGATGCCCTGCGTCAGCATCAGCGGATTCATCAGCCCGACGCCGAGGTTCTGCTGCACCAAGCTGCAGACGCCGATGGCATTGGCGGCGACGATCTGCGGCGGCCGGGCGACGCGGGCCTGCTGGAACATCGCCGCGATCAGATGCGTGGTCGCCGAACTGTCGGGCAGGCCGATCAGGGTTTCGTCGGCGAGGTCGGCCGGACGGATGAAGGGGCGGCCGGCCAGCCGGTGCTGTTTCGGCAGGGCGGCGACCAGGGTGGTCTCGCAGACATCGCGCACGGTGCAGAGCTGCACCACGCGGGCATCGATCTCCTGCACCGGCGGGGTACCGATGCCGATATCGACCTCGTTACCGGCCACCTTGTCGAGCAGGCCGAGCGTGCTGTCGATCTGGATCTCTATGCGGATGCCGGGCCAGGCGGCGCGGAAGCGCTCGATCGCCAGCGGCACGATGGAGACCAGTGCCGGTCCGGCGACGCCGAGCACGATCTGGCCGATGTCGCCGCCGCGCAGTTCCAGCGCCACGCGGCGGGCGCGGTCGAGATGGTCGAGCGCGCGCTGGGCAAACGGCAACAGGCGCTCGGCCTCCTGGGTCGGCGTGAGGCGGCCCTTGACCAGCCGGAACAGTGAAAGCCCGGTTTCCTGCTCCAGCACCTTCAGGCTCTTGCTCACCGCGGCCTGCGAAACGCCAAGCGTATCAGCCGCTTCCGCCATGTTGCGACTGAGCGCCATGGTCAGGAAGATCTCGAAATGGCGGGCGGTGACGGCTTCGAGCGGCATGGAAATATCGTGGTTTTTCAAGCGGTAGGACTTAACTTTAAGTTAAGTCTATTTTGATTGAGGTTGCAACGTCATCGGGCTTTCATGATCGGGCCGACGGTATTGAGTCGCTGGCAGCGTGTTCATCGCGCAGCCGTGGCCTCCGGGGACGGCGGTACAGGAGGGATCCATGGCAATGGCACTGGAAGACGGTTCGCAGGCGGCAGGCAGCAGCCTCGCGCAGGACATGAAGGGCCTGATCGGCCGCTATACCGACAAGACCTTCGACTGGGACGCCTTTCCCGCCAGCCGCGATTTCCCCGATCTGGCGCGCTGCCAGATGCGTTACATCGGCGGCGGCGGCTCGCCCAAGGTGAATGACCCGGCGACCCTGCCGGCCGGCAAGTTCACTTTCAGCATGGTGCACCAGCCGCCGGGCAAGTTCGCCGCCTCGCATTCCCATGAGGTCGTCGAGCATTTCCTGATCCTCGAGGGCGTGCTGACTGTCGGCTGGGTCTGGGGCGACGAGGTGATCGAGGCCAAGCTGGCGCCGGGCGACCTGGTGCTGAACAAGCTCGGCCGCCCGCATGGTTTCCGCAATGACGGCGTCGAGCCGGTGCTGATGCAGATCACGGTGGGCAGCGGCAAGCCGCAGCCGCCGGTCTATGTCTGCCATCCGCGCGACAAGGGTATCGAGGCGGCGCGCCGGTTTGGCGCCGGCGCCGGGCCCGACAAGATCATCCCGTTCAATCCCGACAGCAGCGACTTCCGCCAGCGCGAGTTGGCCCAGTATCTGGTGCGCTATCGCGATCGCGTGCCGGTCTGGCACAAGGCCGGCTTCGCCAGCATGACCTATATCGGCGAGCAGGCCGCGCCGCCGCAGCATTACCGCATGGAGATGATCCATCTGTCGAAAGGCGCCGGTATCAAGGCCTACAGCCGCGACGTCGAGGATGTCTATTTCGTGCTCGACGGCACCGTCACCGTGGGCTGGGAAGAGAACGGCAAGACGGTCGAGCAGCGCCTCGGCACCCGCGACCTGATCTTCAATCCGGCCGGCCGCGCGCATTATTTCCGCAATGACGGCCCTGCCGATGCGCGTTTCACCATGGTGGTCGGCTCGCCGGCGCCGGAAACCGTGGCCTTCACCGCGGCATGACGGAGATGCCCGACCTGCGCGGCCACGAGCTGACGCCGCGCCTGCTGAATACCGCGGCCGGCAGGATTTCGTATCTCGAGGCCGGCAGCGGCACCCCGCTGGTGCTGCTGCATGGCATCGGCTCGGCGGCGCGGGCCTTCCGCGACCAGTTGGCCGCATTGTCCGCCGGCTACCGGGTCACCGCCTGGGATGCGCCGGGCTATGGCGACAGCACCAATCTGCCGATGCCGCAGCCCGGCGCTGGCGACTATGCCGCGGCACTGGCGGCCTTCCTCGATGCGTTGGGCGTGCAGAGCTGCCATCTGCTTGGCCACTCGCTTGGTGCCCTGGTGGCGGCACGCTTCGCCGCCGCATATCCGCAGCGGGTGCGGTCACTGACCCTGGCCAGTATCGCTGTCGGCAATGCGCACCTGTCGGACACCGAGCGGCAGGATTTCATCACACAGCGTCTGGCTGACCTGATCGCCATGGGTCCACGCGCCATGGCTGAAAAGCGCGGCCCGCGCCTGCTGGGTCCGCAGGCGACGCCCGCGATGATCGCCCGCGTGGTCGATACCATGGGATCGGTGCGGCCCGATGGTTACACCCAGGCGGTGAACATGCTGGCCACCGGCGACGTGAAGGCCGATGTGGCGCGCTTCGCCGCAAGCCTGCCGCTGCAGATCATCTACGGCAGCGATGATGTGATCACGCCGCCGGAGCGCAACCGCGCCGTCGTCGCCCTGCGCCCGCAGGCGCCGGTCCATGAGATCGCCGGTGCCGGCCATGCCGTCTATCTGGAGAAGCCGGAAGCTTTCAACGCGGCGCTGGGCGGCTTCATTGCCGGGCTGTCCCCAGCCGGGGAGGGGCGATCATGATGTCGCGCGCGTCGGTTGCCCTGTCCGGCCTGCTGACCCTGCTGGCCCTTTTGGTGCTGTGGCAGGCAGTGTCGGTGATCTTCGATATCCCGGCCTATATCGTGCCGGCGCCGCTGGCGGTCCTCAAGGAGATCGCGCTCAAGCCGGGCTTCTACATCGAGCAGGCGGCCGTCACCCTGCGCTCGACCCTGCTCGGGTTCCTGCTGGCGACGGTCCTTGGGTTGCTGTTCGGCACCATCACTGCCTACTCGCGGCTGTTCCGCCTGACGCTCTATCCGCTGATCCTGCTGCTGCAGGGCGTGCCCAAGGTGGCGCTGGCGCCGGTACTGATCATTTTCCTCGGCTTCGGCCTGAAGTTCCAGGTGGTGGTGATCGCCTCGGTCGCCTTCTTCCCCGTCGTGGTCAATGCCGTGATGGGGCTGACCACGGTGGACCGCGACCTGATCATGCTGTCGCGCGTGCTGCGCACGCCGCGGCTGAGGGAATTCTGGATGATCGGTCTGCCGCATGCGGCGCCATCGGTCTTCTCCGGCATGAAGGTGGCCATGACCCTGTCGGTGATCGGTGCCGTGGTCGCCGAATTCGTCTCCAGCGAGGCCGGCCTCGGCCATGCCCTGATGATCGCCAATTCCGAGTTCAATACCGCGATGTCGTTCGCGGCCATCCTGCTGCTGTCACTGATGTCGTTCGCGTTGTTCGGCCTGATCCGGCTGATCGAATGGCGGGCGGTGCCATGGGCCGAGGATGCCGCCGTCGACCGCACTGCCGGATAAACCGCTGACCCAGCCCCAGCCCGACCAGCCAAGGAGAACCGCCATGACCGATACCCGCAAGATTTCCCGCCGCAGCTTCGGCCGCATGGCTGCCGGTCTGGCCGCCGGTGCCGCAGGCGCCGCCGCCCTGCCGGGGCTGTCGCGCACCGCCCGCGCCCAGGGCAAGAAGGCCGTCACCTTCCTGCTCGACGTGAAACCCTATTCCAAGCATGCGCTGTTCTATGCGGCCCTCGACAATGGCTATTTCGCCAAACGCGGCCTCGACGTCACCTTCAATTCGGGCAAGGGCTCGGCCGACGTTGCCCAGAAGGTGGCCGGCAAGGGGGCAGAGTTCGGTTTCGTCGACGCCGGCACCGCCGTGCTGGCGCGCGGCCGCGGCATGCCGGTCAAGCTGACCAGCATGGTGCACTACCAGAACATGATGACGGTGGTCAGCCTGCGCGAGCCGCCGTTGAAGACGCCGAAGGATCTCGAGGGCCTGAAGATCGCCGCCAATGCCGGCGACGCGGTGCGCACCGCGCTCGGTGCCGTCGCCAAGATCAACGGCATCGATTACAACAAGATCGAATTCGTCACCGTCGAGACCACCAACAAGCGCCCGCTGCTGTTCGCCGGCCAGGTCGATGCCTGCTGCGACTATGCCGTCAACGTGCCGATCTACGAGGCGGCGGCGAAGAAGATGGGCAAGCATGCCTCGCAGGTGCTGTTCTCGGATTTCGGCGTCGACGTCTACAGCAACGGCATGCTGACCCGCGACGACCTGCTGAAGGACGACCCGAAGCTGGTGAAGGACTTCAACGACGCCATGGTCGAGGCGATGATCTTCGCCATCGACAACCGCGACGATGCCGTGAAGATCTTCCTCAAGCATAACCCCCAGCTCGACCCGGATCTGACCCGCGCCGGCCTCGATGTTGCCATCGCGCATCTGGTGGTGCCGGAAGTGCACCAGCATGGCATCGGCCCGATGTCGAAGGACAAGATGGCGCGCACCATCGAGATCATGAAGGGCTATTTCGATCTGGCCGGCAATGTCGCGGCGGACGACATCTACACCAACAGCTTTGTCACGGCCGGGCAGAAGCCAAAGTCGGTATGACGGTGCAGCAGGACATCCAGATACCGGCCATCGAGATCGCGGGGCTGGCCAAGCGCTACGCCTCGCGGTCCGGCGGCACCGTGGCTTTGCGCGATGTCAGCCTGACGGTTGGGCGGCATGAATTCGTCTGCATTGTCGGCCCCAGCGGCTGCGGCAAGTCGACCCTGCTGAAGATCATTTCCGGCATCGAGCCGCCGAGCGACGGGCTGGTCCGCCGCTTCGGCGAGGTCGTCACCGAGCCGACGCCGGACATCGGCATGGTGTTCCAGGCGCCGGTACTGATGAAATGGCGCACGGTGCTCGATAACGTGCTGTTCCCGATCGATGCGCTGGGGCTGAAGCGCCGGGACTATATCGACAAGGCGCAGGCCCTGCTGAAGCTGGCAGGCCTTGAGGCCTTTGCGAAATCCTGGCCGCGCCAGCTGTCGGGTGGCATGCAGCAGCGCGTCGCGCTGTGCCGGGCGCTGATCTACGACCCGCCGTTTCTCTTGATGGACGAGCCGTTCGGCGCGCTGGATGCGCTCACCCGCGACCAGATGAATGTCGAACTGATGCGCATCTGGAGCGAAACGAAGAAGGCGACCCTGCTGATCACCCATAGTGTCGCCGAGGCGGTGTTCCTCGCCGACCGCGTGCTGGTGATGAGCGGCCGGCCCGGTACCATCCTGGAAGACATCCGTATCGACCTGCCGCGGCCGCGCCATACCGGCATGCGCACCGAGGCGGCATTCATGGAGCATGTCCGCCATATCAGCAGCCTGCTCGGCGTGCATGACTGAACGGCTGCGCCAGACAATTTCGCATCTGCAGCACGACCTCTACCGATTGCTCGGGGGCCGGCATCGCCGTATACGGTAAAACCCCGGCAGCGCCGGGCCCTGTGCAGGAACCGGAACGAGGATCGACCCATGCTGATGGATGTACGCACCTATACGTGCCGCCCGGGCACCATCAAGGCCCATCTGGAAATCTACGAGAAGTATGGCCTCGCGCCGCAGAAGCGCCATCTCGGCGAGCCGCTGGCCTACCTGATCACCGAGACCGGGCCGATCAACACCTACATCCATATCTGGGTCTATGACAGCGCCGCCGACCGCGAGACGAAGCGCGCCGCCATGCAGGCCGATCCCGACTGGCAGGCCTATCTGAAGAAGAGCGCCGAGGCCGGCTACCTGATCAATCAGGAAAACCGCCTGATGACCCCGGCCGCCTTCGCACCGATCAAGCGCTGACCGCAAGGGAGTATCGCAGACCATGAAACGCAGTGGCGGCCAGATTCTTGTGGAGCAGCTTCGGCTGCATGGCGTGGACACCATGTTCGGCGTGCCCGGCGAGAGTTTTCTGGCCGTGCTCGACGCCCTGCATGACCACACCAACCACATGAAGTTCGTGATCTGCCGCCAGGAAGGCGGCGCCGCCATGATGGCCGATGCCTATGGCAAGACCACGGGCCGGCCTGGCATCTGCATGGTCACCCGCGGCCCCGGCGCCACCAACGCTTCGGCCGGCGTGCATGTCGCCTATCAGGATTCGACGCCGATGATCCTGTTCATCGGCCAGGTCGGCCGCGACATGATCGAGCGCGAGGCCTTCCAGGAAATCGACTATCGCCGCATGTTCGGCCAGATGGCCAAATGGGTGGCGCAGATCGACGACGCTGCCCGCATCCCGGAATTCATCGCCCGCGCCTTCTCGGTGGCCATGTCGGGCCGCCGCGGGCCCGTCGTGCTGGCCCTGCCGGAAGACATGCTGACCGATGTGGTCGACTGCATGGACGGCCGGCCGGTGCAGCCGGTCGAGGCCTATCCGGCCCCGGCCCAGATGGCGCAGCTGAAAGCCATGCTGCAGGCCGCCGAACGTCCGCTGATGATCGTCGGTGGCAGCGGCTGGAGCGAGGATGTGCGCAGCCAGGTGCAGGCCTGGGCGGAAGCCTCGGAAATCCCGGTCGGCGCGGTGTTCCGCCGCCAGGATTACCTCGACAACGACTGGCCGGGGTATGTCGGCGATGTCGGCATCGGCATCAACCCGAAGCTGCAGCAGCGCGTCAAGGAAGCCGACCTCCTGCTGGTGATGGGCTCCAAGCTCGGCGAGATGGCCACCGGCGGCTACACCATGATCGACATCCCGGTGCCCGGGCAGACCATCGTGCATGTGCATGCCGGCGCTGAGGAATTGAACCGTGTCTATTCGGCGACCCTGGCGATCAATGCCTCGAACGCCGCCTTCGTCGCAGCGCTGGCCGCGATGGGGCCGGTGCAGGGGAAGGGCAGCCGGGCCGCGGCCGTGAAGCAGGCGCGCGCCGAGTATGAGGCCTGGCAGAAGCCCGGCACTTCGCCGGGTCCGGTGCAGATGGGCAGCATCATCCAGTGGCTCGACGCCAACCTGCCGGAGGATGCCGTCTTCACCAACGGCGCCGGCAATTATGCCACCTGGGTGCATCGCTTCCACCGTTACCGTCGCCACAGCGGCCAGCTGGCGCCGACCTCGGGCTCGATGGGCTATGGCGTGCCGGCGGCGGTTGCCGCCAAGATCATCAACCCTGAGCGTACCGTGGTGGCCTTCGCCGGTGACGGCTGCTTCATGATGACCGGGCAGGAATTCGCCACCGCCATCCAGTATGGCGCCAATATCATCGTCGTGGTGGTCAACAACGGCATGTATGGTACCATCCGCATGCACCAGGAGCGCGAATATCCTGCGCGCATCAGCGGCACCACGCTGGTCAATCCGGATTTTGCCGCGCTGGCGCGCGCCTATGGCGGCCATGGCGAGACGGTGGAAAAGACGGAAGATTTCGCCGAAGCCTTCAGGCGCGCGCAGGCCAGCAACAAGCCGGCGATCATCGAGATCAAGCTCGACCCGGAAGCCCTGACCCCGCGGGCCTCCTTGAGTGAGATCCGCGCCGCCGGCATCAAGGCCAAGGCGCACCACAGCGACCGGTAATGACCAAGAGCGTCAGATGACGGATAGGGCTGTCAGCGCGCTATTGGGCCTGCTGCTAGTGTTGATGGTTGGCTGGGCGGCAGATAGTCAGGCGAAGCCGCGTCGTGCGGATTGTATCACAGGCTATGACCTCGACTGGTCATCCGTATCGGAAGAACGACATGATGTGTTGAGGCAGATGAGTGATTTGCTCAGAGGCTCAGGTTGGCCGGCCGGTACGTCAATGGGCGGTGTTATGTTCCAAGACGATTGGTCTCGGATTTATTTTCAGTTCTCCGAGAATTGTGACCGTAAGTGGGAGCAGTCCGAAGGTTTCTTCCACGCCTGGTTCGCGAAAGGTATTCGTCTACCGGAGCATCATCGTATTGCCGAGCCTATTCAGCCATCGCCAAACACGATTGATCTTGTCGGTCCACATTGGCGCGACTGATATAGCCGCTACTCCGCCGCCACCACCGTATTGATCACATGATCCATGCCGGCCAGTTCCTCGCGGGGCAGGTGGCAGGCGATGCGGTGGCCGGTGGCGAAACGCTGCTCGGGCGGTTCCTGCGTGTCGCAGATATCGCCGATCTTGCGGTGGCAGCGGCCGGCGAAGGGACAGCCGGGCGGGCGGTCGAGCACGCTGGGCGGCTTGCCTTCCAGCACGATGCGCTTGGACTTCACGCTCGGGTCGGCCACCGGTACAGCGGAGAGCAACGCCTCGGTATAGGGGTGATAGGGCGGGGCGAAGACATCGCCGACCCGGCCGTATTCCATGATCTTGCCGAGATACATCACGGCGACGCGATCGGCGAGATAACGCACCACCGACAGGTCATGGCTGATGAACAGCAGTGTCGTCTGCCGTTCGGTCTGCAGTTCGGCCAGCAGGTTGATGATGGCGGCCTGCACCGAGACATCGAGCGCCGAGACCGGTTCGTCGGCGATGATCACCTCCGGGCTGCCGGCCAGCGCACGCGCGATGGCGACGCGCTGCTTCTGGCCGCCGGAGAGCTGACGCGGCTTGCGGCGGGCGAATTCGGCCGGCAGGTTGACCGATTTCAGCAGCGCCTTGACCTTCGCCTTTAGTTTTTCGCCGTCGAGATTGGCGAACTGGCGCAGCGGCCGCTCCAGCGTATAGCCGATGGTATGACTGGGGTTGAGCGTCGAATCCGGGTTCTGGAACACCATCTGCAGGCGGCGGATCACCTCGTCGGGGCGTTTCGCGACGCCCATGTCGGTGAGATCGATCTCGTCGAGCGCGACCTTGCCGCCGGTCGCGGTCTCAAGGCCGGTCAGCACTTTCGCCAGAGTCGACTTGCCACAGCCGCTCTCGCCGACGATGGCGAGCGTCTCGCCGCGCCGGGCGCGCAGGCTGATACCGTCGAGGGCCTTTACCTGCACCGTCTCGTTGCCGATGAAGCCCATGCCAGCGGACTGGTCGTAGTATTTGCGCAGGTCGTCGATTTCCAGCAGCGGCTCGGCGGCAGCCGCGGCGCGTTCGGCGGCTTCCTCCGGATTGACTGTCTGCTGCGGGGCCGGCAGCTCGAACTGGCGGGCGCAGCGCACACGGTGGCGCTGCGAGTCCGGCGCCAGACCCATCGGGATGGTATCGGAGGTACACAGTCCCTCGCGCTTGAATTCGCAGCGCGTGGCGAAGACGCAGCCGGGCGGGCGGTTGCGCGGCACGGTGACCGAACCGCGGATCGGCACCAGCGGCGCGGAATGCTTGTCGGCATCGAGTGTCGGCAGGCAGCTCAGCAGGCCACGGGTGTAGGGATGACGCGGATCGCGGAAGACCTCCCTGATCGGGCCTTCCTCGACCAGCTCGCCGGCATAGAGCACGCCGATGCGGTCGCAGATGCGCACCACGGTGCCGAGATTGTGGCTGATGAAGACGATCGAGGTCTTGTGCTTGCGGCGCAGGGTGGCGATCAGGTCGAGCACGGCGGCCTCGACGGTTACGTCAAGACCGGTGGTCGGCTCGTCCATGATCAGCAGGGCCGGTTTGGCCATCAGCGCCATGGCGATCACCACGCGCTGCTGCTGGCCGCCAGAGAGTTGGTGCGGGTAGCGCGCCATGATCGAGGCCGGATCGGGCAGGTTGACCTCGTCCAGCATGGTCAGCGCGCGGTCGTAAGCTTGCTGCCGGCTGGCACCGTCATGATAGACCGGCACTTCCATCAGTTGTTCGCCGACGGTCATGGTCGGGTTCAGGCTCGACATCGGGTCCTGATAGACCATGGCCATGCGGTTGCCGCGCAGGCGACGCAGCGCATCGGCGTCGAGCTCATAGAGATCGCGGCCCTCAAAGAGTACCCGGCCGTTCATGATGCGGCCGGCACCGCCGAGGTAGCGCATGATGGCATAGCCGATGGTCGACTTGCCGCAGCCGCTTTCGCCGACCAGGCCGATCGCTTCGCCGGGGTAGAGTTTTAGGTCGAGGCCGGGCACCACGTTGATCTCGCCGGCGCGGGTGAAATACGAGATGCGCAGGCTGTCCAGTTCGAGGACGGGCTCACGGATGGCGGGGGCGGATCTGGTCTGGTCAGTCACGCAGCGATATCTCCCTCAGGCCGTCGGCCAGCAGGTTGAGGCCGAGCACCAGCGACGAGATGGCGATGCAGGGCAGCACCGTCATGTAGGGGAAGGCGAGCGCCATCGAGCGGGCCTGGTTGACCATGCCGCCCCAGTCGGGATCGGGCGGCGGCAGGCCAAGGCCGAGAAAGCCGAGCACGCCGATGGTGATGGTCACATAGCCCATGCGCAGGCAGGCATCGACGATCAGCGGGCCGCGGGCATTGGGCAGGATCTCGACGAACATGATGTACCAGCCGCTCTCGCCGCGCATCTGGGCGGCGGCGACATAGTCACGTTCGCGGATTTCCAACACCAGGCCGCGCACGATGCGCATGATGCCGGGTGCCGAGGCGAAGGTGACGGCCAGCACGATGTTGATGCCCGATGCGCCGATGGTGGCGATGATCACCACGTAGAGCACGAGGATCGGAAACGACAGGATGATGTCGCCGATGCGGGACAGCACCTCGTCGAGCCAGCCGCGGTAATAGCCGGCCGCCAGTCCCATCAGGATGCCGAGCGCATAGGCGCAGGCGGTGGCGACAAAACCATAGAACAGCACGGTGCGCGAGCCCCAGATGATGCGCGAGAGGATGTCGCGGCCGAGGTTGTCGCTGCCGAGCCAGAAGGTGCCGCGCCCGGCGGCATAGGCCGTACCCGGCCGGGCGAAGGGCTGCAGGGTGGCGTTCGGGTCGAAGGGCGCCAGCAGTGGGGCGAAGACCGCGACGATTACCCAGAACAGGATGATGGCGACGCCAGTCATGGCGATCGGGCTCTCACGCAGCAGGGCGATCATGCGGAAGAAACGCATCAGCCGGGGCGGCAGCAGGGGCCGGGCAGTCTGGTCGGTAGCGCTCATTGCAGCCGGATCCGCGGATTGAGATAAGTGTAGCCGATATCGGCCAGCGTCTGGGTGGTCACCGCCACCAGCACGGCGACCATGGCACAGCCCTGGATCAGGTAGATGTCCTGATTCAGTGAGGCTTCCAGCAGCAGGGCGCCGAATCCCTTGTAGGCGAAGAAGAATTCGACGACGACGACGCCCGACAGCAGCCAGTTGATCTGCAGCATGATCACGGTGAACGGCGGGATCAGTGCATTGCGCAGGCCATGGCGAATGATGACCCGGTGGAAAGGCAAACCCTTGAGAAACGCCGTGCGGATATAGGGCGAGATCATTACCTCGGCCATCGAAGCCCGCGTCATGCGGGTGACATAGCCGATGTCGTAGAGCACCAGCACCATGACCGGCAGGACGAGCTGCATCGGATCGAAGCCCGACGACATCGCCGAGGTGCCGGGCAGCACATGCAGGCCGAACACGAAAATGGCGGCGAGGAACACCGCGCTGGCGAATTCCGGGATCGAGGTGGTGATGATACTGGTCACCGAAATGGCGCGGTCGAGCCGCGAGCCCTCGCGCATGCCGGCCAGCACGCCGAGCAGCAGTGACATCGGGATCAGCACGGCGAAGGTCCAGAAGGCGAGGATCGCCGTGTTCCACAGCCGCGGCCACAGTACCTCGCCGACCGGCACCTTGAAGCGGATACTCTCGCCGAAATCGCCGGTCACTACATGGCCGAGCCAGGTAAGGTAACGCTGCCACAGCGGGTCGAGATAGCCATGCGCGGCCATCCACAGCTGGCGCTGTTCCTCGCTGCTGTAGGGGCCGAGCACCTTGACGGCGACCGAGCCGGGGTCGAATTCAAGCAGCAGGAAGACGAGCATCGACACCGCCAGCATGGTGAGGACGGTGATGCCGAGGCGTCGCAGTACGAAATGCAGCACGGGTCCGGTTCCTTGCTGTTATGCCCCCGGAAAGCATGCGGGGCGGCCATGCCGCCCCGCGCTACCTGTGGATCAGCCGATCCAGACTTTGTTGTAATGGTGCTCGAAGGCCGGATGGGCATAGATGCCATGCACCTTCTTGCCGGCGCTGACGAAGACCGAGCGCCACAGCGACTGCACCATCACGGCGTCGTCCTGCAGAATCTTCTCCAGCTTGGCCATATAGGGGCGACGCTCGTTGGGATCGAGCTTGGTGCCGGCCTCGTCGAGCAGCTTGTCGAACTCCGGATTGGAATAGGACGACTCGTTCCACGGCACGTTGCTGCGGTAGGCGAGGTTGAGCACCTGCACGCCGAGCGGTCGATGCGTCCAGTTGGTGAAACCGAACGGCGTCGTGGTCCAGCGGTCCCAGTAGGTGCCGCCGGGCATGACGTTGATCTGCAAAGTGATACCGGCCGGGCGCACCATTTCGGCAATCGCCTTGCAGGCATTCTGCTCCCAGGTCGGATTGGCGACGCAGTCGATGCGGATTTCCAGCCCGTCGGCGAAGCCCGCCTCGGCCAGCAGCTTCTTGGCCTTGTCGTAGTCCTGCTTCTGCTTCGGCAGCTTGGCGTATTCCGGATGGATCGGCGAGACATGATGGTCTTCCGCCGGTGCGCCATAGTTGCCATACAGCAGGGTCTTCAGCCGGTCGTGGTCGATGCAGGCCTGGATCGCCTGGCGCACGCGCTTGTCGGTGAACGGCTTCTCGGTGACCTTGAAGCGGGCGACGCCGGTCTGCGCGGTCAGCGCTTCGTAGAGGGTGATGTCGGGCAGCGCCTTGATGGCGGGGACCTGTTCGACGCCGGTTTCGTAGTTGGCATCGATCTGGCCCGAGGCGAAGGCGGCGAGCTGGGCCGCCGGATCGTCGCCATGGTCGATATAGGTGATCTGGTCGAGGTAGACGTCGCCGCCCCAGTATTTCGCGTCCTTGCGCTTCACCAGCACGGCGCGCTCACCGACCTTGAATTCCTTGAGCGCGAAGGCGCCGGTGCCGATCGGATTCTTGATGAAATTTCCGCCGTCCTTGACGAAATTGCGGTGGGTGATCAAGGCCGGATAGTCGGCCATGCTTTCCGGCAGGCTGAGATCGGCCGTATTCAGGTGGAAGCGCAGGGTATGGTCGTCGACCTTTTCCAGCGCACCCTTGGTCATCGTCGTTTTCTTGACCGGTTTGCCGTCCTTGTCCTTCTTGCCGGTGTCCACCGTGGTGGTCATCGAGGCGAAGCGGCCGATATTCGACGAGCCGGTCTTCGGATCGAGCCAGCGGGTGAAATTGACGATTACGTCATCGGCGCCGAAATCGTCGCCGTTCGACCATTTCACGCCCTTGCGCAGGTGGAAGGTCCAGGTCTTGAGATCGTCGGAGGCCTCCCATTTCACGGCCAGATGCGGCTGCGCGGTGTTCTCGTGATCGATCCGCACCAGCGGCTCGATCACATGGCGCACGATATTGGCCTTTTCCGACCAGTCGTAGATCGCCGGATCGGAGATGTCCTTGACGTTCATGGAAACACGCAGGTTGCCGCCGAATTTCGGCGTCTCTGCGGCAATCGCCGGGCCCGGATCCAGCGTGATGCCGATCAGGGAACTGGCGGTGGCGGCCGAGACGCCGAGCAGGGCGGCGGTACGCAGGAAATCGCGGCGGCCGATCTCGCCGCGACGGGTTTTCGCTGCCAACTCTCGAACGGCAGGGTGGGTGCGGGTTTTATATTCAAGCGACATTGGCGCCTCCGTCTTCGTTCTGGATTTTTTGTCGACGTCGCACGAACCAAAAGTCTCGAACGTCGCCGAAGCGAGTTTGCGCAAGGCAAAATCAGACAACAAAAAGTGCGCATGAAGTCGCAGAGGTTAATCTGCGTCATTCGCACAAGGTGATATGTCTGTTGGTCGGCGAAGTATTTAGACCGGTGGCGCCGATGTCAACCTTTAATCGGTTTGCTTTTACGGGACATCTGTAAAAGCCGCATGGAATCAATGGATTTCGCAGATTTGTTCTTTCGCAATACACGGATGATGTTGCAGTATGCATGCCATGACGCGCCGTATCTTCGACATATTTTTCACGGATTGCTTCCGTATGCAGTGCTGTGTGGCGACGACATGAGAGATTTCCGTCTTCATATCCGCCTCTCGCATGACGGGCATTCCTGCGGGCCTCTGACCGTATATCGGGCGATGGTGCGTGGCCTGTGCCTGCGGGGCCGGCGATGATCGCCGCGATCGCGCCGGTCGGCGCGCTGCTGCTCAGTGTCGCATTGCTGCTGACCGGCAACGGCCTGCAGGGCACGCTGCTGCCGGTGCGCGCCAGCATGGAAAGCTTCAGCCCGCTGTCGATCGGCGTGCTGGGTGCCTCCTATTACATCGGCTTCGCCATCGGCGTGCTTGGCACGCCGCGCCTGATCGGTCGCGTCGGCCATATCCGGCTGTTCACGGCGATGGTGGCGCTGGCCTCGGTGGCGCCGCTGGCCCATGCGCTGTTCGTGGCGCCGCCCTTCTGGTGGCTGATGCGCGGCATGAACGGCGTCTGCATGGCCAGCCTCTACCTGATCATCGAAAGCTGGCTCAACGAACGCGCCACCACCGAGAACCGCGGTGCCGTCTTCACCATCTATACCACGGTGAACTATTCGGTGATCACGCTGGGCCAGCTGCTGATCCTTGCCGACGACCCGGTCAAGTTCCCGCTCTACGCCCTGGCCTCGATCCTGGTCTCGGTCGCAGCCGTGCCGGTGGCGCTGAGCCGGTCGCCGCAGCCGGCCCAGGTCGTAGCAGCGCGGCTGCCGCTGTCGGCATTGTTCCGCGTCTCGCCGGTCGGCGCCGCCGGCTGCATGACGGTCGGCATTGCCAACGGGGCGTTCTGGGCCCTCGGCCCGGCCTTTGTGTTGCAGTCCGGCCTGCATGTCAGCGACGTGGCGCTGTTCATGAGCGCCACGGTGGTTGGCGGCGCGGTATCGCAATGGCCGTTCGGCCGGCTGTCGGACCGGATCGACCGCCGGCTGATGCTGATGATCAGCTGTATCGCCGCCTCAGCCTCGGGCGTCGCCATCGTGCTGGCCGGCATGTATGCGCCGTCCCTGGTGATCCCGGCCGGTTTCCTGTTCGGCGTTTTCTCGTTTCCGGTCTATGCGCTCAGCGTCGCCCATGCCAATGACATGGCGCGCGGCGCCGATTTCGTTGCTGTGGCCGGCGGTCTGCTGATGGTCAACGGCATTGCCTCGGTGATCGGGCCACTGCTGGCCTCGGGGACCATGCAGGTGGTCGGCGCGGCCGGACTGTTTGCCTTCACGGCGGTCAGCCATGGCGTCATGGCCCTGTTTACCCTGTACCGGATGCAGCGCCGGGCAGCACCGACACCGGAGGAAAAGACCGACTTCGTGCCGATGCCGGCCCATGCGCCGCGGCTGGGCGACATCGATCCGCGCGGCGAGGCGCCGGCGGAAACCGGCGGGCCGCCCGAAGACGGGCCGCCTTCTCCGGATGGGCCCGGGCCGGATGAGCCCCCGCCGGAGGGCGAAGGGCGGCAGGCCGCGGCCTGAGCCGGACGCCCGTCGCGTGCAGCGCATATCGCCGGGCCGGCGCTTCGCGCTAGATTGGGGGCATGTCCCCGATCCTGAATCACGAACCGGTCATCCGGCTGGGCGTCTATCTTGGCCTGCTGGGCGTGCTGATGCTGGCCGAGGCTGTATGGCCGCGACGTTCGCAAAGCCTCGGCCGCTGGCGACGCTGGCCGGCCAACCTCGGCATGGCGGCACTGAATGCCCTCGTGGTGCGGCTGCTGGCACCCGGTGCGGTGATCGGTGCAGCGCTCTGGGCAGAGGCAACCGGTTTCGGGCTGTTCAACCTGCTGCCGCTGCCGGGATGGCTGGCGGTGGCGGGCAGCGTGCTTCTGCTCGACCTGACGATTTATGCCCAGCATGTCGCGTTTCACCGGATCGCGCCGCTGTGGCGGCTGCACCGGATGCATCATGCCGACACCGAAATCGACGTCACCACCGGTGCCCGTTTCCATCCGTTCGAGATCCTGCTGTCGGTTGCCATCAAGGCGGCGGCCGTGATCCTGCTCGGCGCGCCAGCGGTTGCCGTGCTGCTGTTCGAGGTGCTGCTGAACGCCACGTCCATGTTCAATCATGCCAACCTAGCCCTGCCGGCCGGGCTCGACCGCTGGCTGCGCCGCCTGCTGGTGACCCCCGACATGCACCGGGTGCACCATTCCTGGCATCGCGACGAGACCGACAGCAATTACGGCTTCAACCTGCCCTGGTGGGACCGGCTGTTCGGGACCTACCGGCCGCAGCCGCGCGATGGCCATCCCGGCATGACCATCGGGCTGGCGGATTTCCGCAGCCCCGGCGACCAGCGGCTCGACCGCATGCTGCTGCAGCCGCTGCGGCCATCACCGGCAGCCGACGGGCGGGCAGGGGACAGTGCCGCACCGGTGGTGTAGGTTTCCGTCATGAGCCTGATGCATCGCGAGCCCGCCCTGTCTGCCGGTCCCCTGTCTGCCGGTCCCCTGTCACTGGAGGCTTGGCTGGTCCGTGCCGGTCTCGCCGGCCAGCCGACCGAGGCACTGGTTGATGAATTCGCCGCCCGCCTGTGCGCGGAAGGCATCCCGCTGAAACGCATCTATGTTGGCACCGCGACCCTGCATCCGCTGGTCCGCGCGCGCGGCTATACGTGGCTCGATGGCCAGGGCCTGCTGGACAACGAGGCGATGCTGCATCGCGAGCCCGACAGCCAGCCGCAGATCTGGCTGGAAAGCCCGTTTCGCCACATGCTGGTGAACGACGTGCCGGAACTGCGGCGGCCACTCGTCGGCGCCGATGCCGTGCATGATTTCCCGGTGCTCGGCGAATTTGCCGGCGAGGGCTATACCGAATGGCTCGGGCTGGCCTACAGCTTCGGCTGGGACCTGCAGCGTGCCGACGAGGATTTCCGCAATCCCGGCATGGGCATGATCAGCTCGTTCCTCACCGCCGCGCCAGGCGGTTATTCGCCGGCGACACTGGCACGGCTGCGCCAGACCGTGCCGCTGCTGGCGCTGGCGATCAAGTCGGCGACTTTGGCGCAACTTGCCCGCGATGTCACCGCGTCCTACATCGGCGGCGATGCGGCCAGCCATGTGCTATCAGGCGAAATCCGTCGTGGCATGGCGCAGAAGATCGACGCGGTAATTCTTTACGCCGACCTGCGCGGTTTCACGGCGGTGGCCGACCGGCTGGCCATCGAGCCGCTGGTCGCCATGCTGAACGAGTATTTCGACTGCCTTGGCCCAGCCATCGAGGATCAGGGCGGCCAGATCCTGAAATATCTCGGCGATGGCTTGCTGGCGAGTTTCCAGCTTGCCGACGGCCAGGATCCGGCGCCGCTCTGTGCCGCGGCGCTGACCGCAGCCGAACGCGCGCTGGCGGCCGTCGACGAACTCAATACCTGTCGGCGGGCTGCCGGCCAGCCGGCGCTGGACCTCGATATCGCCCTGCATCGCGGCACCGTGATGTACGGCAATGTCGGCACCCGGGCACGGCTTGATTTCACCCTGATCGGGCCGGCGGTCAACGAGGCCTCGCGGCTGGAGAATCTCTGCAGCCTGCTGGATCGCAACCTCGTGGCGTCGCGCAGTTTCGCGGTCTCGGCCGGTGGCGCGGCCCGGCGCCTGCAGTCGCTGGGCCTGCATCCGCTGCGCGGCGTGACCGAACCGCAGGAAGTCTTCGGCCTGGAGGACTGACATCCGTCGCGTCAGGCGCGGGTCGGAATCACGTAGCCAATGATCTGGGTGGCAATGGCAGGGGCGTCGGTGGCAACGGGCAGGAACAGCGCCTCGAAGCCTAGGAAGGCACGGTGGGCATGGCGGAAGGTGCCGAAGACCCGGGCCGGTCGCCGGTTGTCGGCCACCGAGCCGAAGCAGTAGCGCATTTCGCTCAGCGCCACAGGATCATAGATGTCCTCGAAACGCTGGTTGGTCATGTCGCGCCCGCTCATTTGTGCGACTTCGGTGCCGATCAGGCGATAGCGGTAGCGCGTATCGGCCGCCATGGCGGAAGTGCCGGGCACCGCCCGTTCGATATCGACGATCAGCAGGTTGCCGAGAAAGCGGCGCAGCGCGAGGGGATCGAAGGCACTGCGGAGCGGCAGGCTGTGCGGCTGATCCCCGGCCCGGCCGGCCTGCCACAGGGTCAACAAATCCCGCGCCCCCGGAATGAGCAGGCTCAGATCGGGGTCGAGGACTAAACCTATGTTGGGGCCTGTCATTCTGGCATCCCCCTGCAGGTAGCATCCAACTATAGCCCGAAGGACCGGCCTGCCAAGCCGGAAATGACGCCTTAGTCATGTTGCAAGTTATTGTTGCGGCGCACAAAATTGCTGTCCGGACGGCGCCCGGGTTTGACAGGCAGTGGGGCGCATGGAAGGCTGTCCGGCGAACTGAACCCGGAGCGGAGTGCGTCCGATGGCAACGTATACGATAGCGGTGATCGCCGGCGACGGCATCGGCAAGGAGGTCGTGCCGGCCGGCCAGGCGGTGCTGGAGCAGGCCGCCCGGCGCTTCGGCTTTTCGCTCAAATGGCGCGATTACGACTGGTCCTGCGAGCGCTATGCCAAGACCGGCCGGATGATGCCCGACGACGCCATCGACCAGCTGCGCGATACCGATGCCATTTACCTCGGTGCCGTCGGCTATCCCGGCGTGCCCGATCATGTGTCGTTGTGGGGCCTGCTGATCCCGATCCGCCGCAGCTTCCGCCAGTATGTCAACCTGCGCCCGGTGCGCCTGCTCGACGGTATCGACAGTCCGCTGAAGGACCGCAAGCCGGGCGATATCGACTACTACGTCGTGCGCGAGAACAACGAGGGCGAATATTCCGAGGTCGGTGGCCGCATGTACCGCGACACCGAGGACGAATTCGCCGTGCAGGAATCCGTGTTCACCCGGCGCGGCTGCGACCGCATCATGCGCTATGCCTTCGAGCTGGCGGCGCGGCGCAAGAAGCATGTCACCTCGGCCACCAAGTCGAACGGCATCGTCCACACCATGCCTTACTGGGACGAACGCTTCGCCGCCATTGCGAAAGAATATCCCGGCATCCGCACCGACCAGTACCATATCGACATCCTGACGGCGCATTTCGTGCGCAATCCGCAGTGGTTCGACGTGGTGGTGGCCTCCAACCTGTTTGGCGACATCCTGTCGGACCTCGGGCCGGCGACGGTCGGTTCGATCGGCATCGCGCCGGGCGGCAACATCAATCCCGAGAAAGCCTATCCGTCGATGTTCGAGCCGGTGCACGGTTCAGCCCCCGATATTGCCGGCAAGGGGATCGCCAATCCGGTCGGCCAGATCTGGTCGGGCGCCATGATGCTCGATCACCTCGGCGAAACGGAAGCGGCGCAGGCCATCGAGGCGGCGATCGCGAAAGGCCTGGCCGAAGGCGGCCCGCGCACCGCCGATCTCGGCGGCCGGGCTTCGACGGCGGAGGTGACCGATAGCCTGGTGGCGGCGCTGCGTTAGCGGCGCAGTTTCAGGCCCCGGGTGCCGCGGTGCGCGGCTTGCGCCGGGCCCGGGCCCGGCGGTTCCACTGGGCAAGGTCGGCAGCGGTCAGCCGGCTGCGGGCCAGCGGCAATACGGTGGCGTCTTCCCAGGCGAGATGGCGCCGCTGCTGTTCGGCGAAGGCGCGGCAGGCACTGAACAGCACGGCTGCCTCGTCCGGCAGCAGTCCGCCGGCGAGTGCTTCGCAATCCGCCGCCAGCAGGGCGGCCTGGCGGCGATCAAGCCGGTGTTCTTCGTCCATCTGGCGCAGCACCTGGTCGAAATCGTCGCCCAGCAGCAGCCGCGCCCGCAGCAGCGGCAGCAGGCCGTCCTCTTCCTCGGCAATCATGGCCGGAAAGTCGGTCTGCAGATAGCTGGCAAGGCTGGCGGCCATGCGCTGCTGCAGCGGCTGGCAGGCGTCGGCCAGGGAATCGAGCAGGGCACACACGGCGAGCAGCATCAGCCGCTGGCCCTGCAGGCGTTCGAACGGTCCGGTGTCGTCCTCGTCGCGGGTCAGGGCGGCGAGAAGATGCAGCAGGGCTGGCGATGCGGCCGGGAAGGCCGAGGGGTCCATCGCGAAGGGTTCGCCGGCGACAGGTGGTGACATGACAGCACGATAGCCGGCGCTCCGCCCGCGGCATTGATCGAAATCAGCGACCCGGGGGGCTGGCGGCGGCTCCGGAAGGGTGTACTCCGCATACGTTTTAACCTTGACCTGTCCGGGACTGCGCGCGAAGCTTCGGCGTACTTTTATAACCAGCACCACAATCACCAGCGACAATCGGGAACAGCATCCATGGCCAAGCTTTTCATCGGTGGACTTGTATTCGACGGCGTTGCCAAACCGGTCTCCGGTCACGGCGTTCTGGTCGAGGAGGGCCGCGTCGCCGCCGTGGCGCCGGCTGCCGAATTTGCCGGTTTCACCGGCGAGACTGTCGATACCAGCGGTGGCACCCTGATGCCCGGCCTGATCGACTGCCATGTGCATCTGACCCTGGGCGGTGAGGGCGATCCCGGCACCGCGCAGTCCAAGTTCAGCCCGGCACAACTCGCTCTCAAGGCGCTGGAACGCGCCCAGACCACCCTGCGCGCCGGCATCGTCGCGGTGCGCGATTGCGGCGGCAAGGATTACATCGAACTCAGCGTGCGCGACGCGATCAAACGCGGCGAATTCCCCGGGCCGATGATCCGCGCCTCGGGTCGGGTCATCTGCATGACCGGCGGCCACGGCAACCGCACTGGCCGTATCGCGGATGGCGTCGACGACGTGGTCAAGGCGGTGCGCGAACAGATCCATGCCGGCGCCGATGTTATCAAGATCATGGCCACCGGCGGCGTGATGACGCCCGGCGTCGACCCCGAAGACGCCCATTACACCCGCGAGGAAATGGTTGCCGGCCTGGCCGAGGCACAACGTTTCCGCAAGCGCAGCGCCAGCCATGCCCAGGGCGCCGAAGGCATTCTCAACGCGGTACTCGGCGGCGTCAGCTCGATCGAGCATGGCATCTTCATGGATGACGAATGCCTGGCGGCCATGCTGGAACGCGGCACCTTCCTGGTGCCGACCCTTGCCGCGGTGCATAACATTGTCGGCAACCGTGACAAGGGCATTCCGATGTGGGCGGTGGAGAAGGCCGAGCGCGTCTATGAAATTCACAAGGTGGCGTTCCGGCGCTTCTACGAGGCCGGCGGCAAGATCGCCATGGGCACCGATGCCGGCACCCCGTTCAACCTGCATGGCGAGAATGCCCGCGAACTGCACTATATGGTCGAATGCGGCATGAAACCGCTGGACGCTCTGCGGGCCGGCACCAGCCTGGCTGCGGATCTGGTCGATCTGCCGGACTATGGCCTGCTGCGGAAGGGGCAGATTGCCGACCTGCTGCTGGTCGACGGCAATCCGGCGGAGGACATCGCGAAGGCGGCGGATCGCAAGAACCACCGCGCCGTGTTCAGCCGCGGCACTGCCGGCATGCCGGTGATGGCCGGGGGCCTGCGTGCCGCGGCGATGGGGATGCCGGGCCTGTCCAAGGCTGCCCTGTAAGGGGCGCTCTAAGCCGGCAGAAAATAAGGCGTTTTCGTGACTTTTGCGATGTTTTCGCGACGACCGCTTGAATCTGCCGCTTAACGGCTTATTTACAGGACTGGTTGTAATGACCAGATGATCGCCGTCCGCAAAGCGGGATGCAGTGACCCGCCGGCAGATCATCACCGTCGTCTTCGACGGTCATTACAGACAGTCATCGTCCCCGGGTTTACCCGAGGACGGTGGCAGCTAATCGGGCCGCCTCGCGAGAGGGCCCGATTTTTTTATGCCTGCATGCTGGGGCTTGGGCCAGGGCTTGGGGAAGGCCGCCGTCAGTGGACGCTGACGACCCGGAAGGTATGGGCGGCGCCGGTGGGCTCGGTCACGGTGATATATTCGCCGGGCCGGAACAGGTGGCGGTCCAGCCGGAAGACGGCCTCGTCGTCATCCTCGCCCGGTGCATAGGAGAATGCCCAGCCATGCCGGGTATGAACCAGTTCGCCGCTGCGGTCCTCGTCGCCGGACCAGAAACGGCGTACCGGCATCTGTACCGTGCGGTGTAGGCTGTGCCAGGCCGCTTCATCCAGATGCCCGTCCGCCTGGAGCGGGGCCTGCAGTTCGTAGCCGTGCCGGTTGCTGCCCTCCGGATGGTCCGGATGGCGGGCAAGTTCGAGCCGGATGGTCTTCAGTGGCATATCGGCGCCTCCTGTGCGGGTGACATGATGTCGTGGTTGCCAGCCTAAAGCGCCCGGACATCCCGGCATTGATCCACCGCAAGGGCGGACTCTGCTGTTGCGGTCAATGGGTGTCTGGCTCTGTACTCAATACCCGGAAGGCGGGTATTTTCGCCGAACAGGCGGATCGGACTCTGTGAGGGGGAATGTTCAGGGCGTTTTACGACAGACGGGTTGTGGCCGGTGCCGTCAGCATACTGCTGGTGTTCGGATTCCTGGCGACCTCACTGGCCAGCTATGTCGTGTCCCGGCGGTCGTTGCATAACGCCATCGTCGAGAACGAGCTGCCGCTGACCTCGGACAACATCTATTCCGAAATCCAGAAAGACCTGATCCGGCCGGTGCTGATTTCGTCGGTGATGTCGACCGATACCTTCCTGCGCAACTGGGTGATCGCCGGCGAGCAGGATCCGATGCGGATGATCGAGTATCTGCACGAGATCCGGCAGCGGTATCACGCCGTCACCAGTTTCTTCGTCTCGGACCGCACCCGCATCTATTATCACGCTGACGGCATCCTCAAATCGGTGACCGAGGACGACTGGCGGGACGAGTGGTACTTTCGCGTCCGCAGGATGATGCAGCCCTATGAGATCAACGTCGATCCTGACCTAGCCAACCGGGACGCGATGACCATCTTCATCAACTATCGGGTTGTCGATTACGACGGCAACTTCATCGGTGTCACCGGGATCGGTCTGACCGTCAATGCTGTCCAGCACCTGATCGACGACTACCAGAAGCGGTTCGGCCGCACGATCTATTTCGTCAATGCCGAAGGCCGTATCGTGCTCAAGGGTGATATCGGCATCTCCGAGACGCAGATCGACGAACGCGGTCTGCCGGCCCGGCGTCTGCAGCAATGGACGATGAGCGGCAGCCACACCGAGCAGGTCGAGTATCACGGGCACGAGCGCCTGATGAATGTGCGTTTCATCCCGGAGCTGAACTGGTATCTGCTGGTCGAAAAGGACGAGACCGGCGCCATGGCGGGTATCCGCAACGCGCTTTACGTCAACCTGGCTGTCTGCGCCGTGATTACCGGTCTCGTGCTGCTTGGCATCTGGCTGACCATCAGCCGTTTCCAGCGCCGGCTGGAGGAAATGGCCACCACCGACAAGCTGACCGGTGCGGCAACACGTCACGCCTATGACATCCTGACCGAGCAGGCGGTACGCGATGCCCACCGGCAGCGTCAGCCGCTGACTGCAATGCTGCTGGACATCGACAGCTTCAAGGCGATCAACGACAGCCACGGCCATATGGCCGGCGACCGCATCCTGATGGGCGTTGCCAATGCAATCCGCGCCTGCCTGCGGTCGTCGGATACGATCTGCCGCTGGGGTGGCGAGGAGTTCCTGGTGGTTTTGCGCAACTGCGACCAGGGTAATGCCGAGCGCATCGCCGAAACCGTGCGGCAGACCGTCGAAGGTGCGGCTTTTGCCTTCAACGGCGCGCCGATTCCCGTCACTGTCAGCCTCGGTGTCGCCATGCTCGGCCCGGGCCAGACCGGCGCCGACCTGTTCGCCGCCGCCGACGCGGCGCTCTACCAGGCCAAACAGGCCGGCCGCAACTGTGTGCGCGGCGCGCTCGAGGCCGAACCGGCGGACTGACGAAGCGTCCCCGCTGCTGGTGTAGCCGAAGGCTAGCGTTGAGGCGGCTTGATCAGGAAGCGCTCGGCGCTCTCCCACAGCACGTGGCTGATCGCATGCTTGCCGATATAGTCCCAGAGGATGTCCTTGCTCCAAACAAAGTGCACCTCGCGGAAAATTCCGGCCATGATGTCGCCGATCCCGATATCCCAGCAATAACTGTCGCCGAACAGGGCGAGGCGGGCATCAACCGGTGCCGCTGGGTTGCGCAGCACGTATTGTGAACCGGTGAAGCTGCCATTTTCCTCCCGCCGGTCCCTGTGCAGGAGGATTTCCCCAGGGCGTCGTATTCTCAGGATCTCTTCCTCGGGGGGCGTGGCGTGGAAATGCGACATGAGATCGTGCGCGACCGTAAGCGTCATCGTCGCCGTGTTTCTCTCGTCGAGCGGCTCGTCAATCCCGAAGGCGTCCAGCGCCAGCCGCGCTGCAATGAGGCTGCTGCTGGCTAGGCAGTGAGAGTTGCCGTGCCAATAGACTGGCGACCAGTCCCGTGCAGCCGCGAAGCTGCTGGCCGGATAGACCGGCACGGAAGGTCCCGCAGCCTCCCATGGAATTTTCATGAACGGTCGGTGCGCAAAATCCGGTTCGGTGCCCTTGGGCCAGCGCAGGTCGGGAATGACAACCTGCTTCTCCGGCATGACCAGATGGACGAGACGCAGTCCGGCCTTTTCCGCGATATGCCGGCGCAGGGTCAGCACATGATGCCACCGGAGAGCCCAGTCCTCCGGCATGGCGAGGCGGCCGAGCAGCTGCTGTTCCCACCCGTTTGCGCCGTTGCCGATGAACAGCATGTGGTCGTTACCCATCACACCGACCTGGTTGGCGGAAACGGTGCCATACGGAATGCTGTAGGCCTGCGCGTGGCGCTGAAGATTGCGCTCCATCATTGCCGATTCTTCGCCGGCCATCTGCTGCAGGAAGGACATGCTGGCCTTTGTCTGATGATTCGCCTGTCCGGCAGTGTAGCAGCCGGAAAACGGGGCGGGAACACCGGGCGATGGCGGGCGGGGCATTGCGGCGCCGGCGGCTCGACTTTCCCCGACTTTGGCATAGATTGCGGCAAGCGCACTGCGCCGCTTCCCCAGCGACCATTCTGCCCGACCCCGGAGAATCCCGCATGACCGACAAGCCCGCCGAAGGCGTCAAACCCTATCACGGACCGGCCGGCGGCTGGGGGGCGCTGCGCGCCGTCGCCCAGGCGGTGCGCGAGCAGATGGGCGCCAGCGCCAACAGCAGGGCCCTGATGCAGATGAACCAGCCGGAGGGCTTCGATTGCCCCGGCTGCGCCTGGCCGGACCCCAAGCACACCTCGTCCTTTGAATTCTGCGAGAACGGTGCCAAGGCGGTGTCGTGGGAGGCGACCACGAAGCGGGTCGGCCCCGACTTTTTCGCGCAGCACAGCGTGTCCGATCTGTGGGCCTGGTCGGACTACGACCTCGAGGATGCCGGCCGGCTGACCCACCCGATGCGCTATGACGCGCAGACCGACCATTTCGTGCCGGTCTCCTGGGACGAGGCTTTTGCCCGGATCGGCGCGGCCATGCAAGCACTGGCTGATCCGAACGAGGCCGAGTTCTATACCTCCGGCCGCGCCTCCAACGAGGCAGCCTTTCTCTATCAGCTCTATGCCCGGGAATTCGGTACCAACAATTTCCCCGACTGCTCGAACATGTGCCACGAGGCCACCAGTGTCGGCCTGCCGGAATCGATCGGCGTCGGCAAGGGCACGGTGCTGCTGGAGGATTTCGATCACGCCGATGCGGTCTTCTGTATCGGCCACAATCCCGGCACCAACCATCCGCGCATGCTCGGCACCCTGCGCGAGGTGTCGCGGCGCGGCAAGCCGATCGTCGTCATCAATCCGCTGCGCGAGCGCGGCCTGGAGCGTTTCCAGAATCCGCAGTCGCCGGTCGAGATGGTCACCCTGCAGGATACGCAGATCGCCTCGGCCTATCACCTGGTCAAGGTGGGCGGCGACGTGGCCCTGCTCAAGGGCATCATGAAGGCACTGCTTGAGGCCGACGGCAAAGACCTGGCGGCCGGCGGCAAGGGGCTGCTCGACCGCGATTTCATCGCCGCGCATACCACCGGCTTCGAGGCACTCAGGGCCGATCTTGCGGCAGCCGACTGGGGCGTCCTCGAGGCGCGCTCGGGCCTCGACCGGCCGGCGATGGAAAGCATCGCCGAGGTCTATGCGCGGTCGGAGCGGGTGATCATCTGCTATGGCATGGGCGTCACCCAGCACCGGCATGGCACCGGGGCGGTGCAGCAGATCGCCAATCTGCTGATGCTGCGCGGCAATTTCGGCCGCGAGGGTGCCGGCATCTGCCCGCTGCGCGGCCATTCGAACGTGCAGGGCGACCGCACGGTCGGTATCACCGAGCTGCCCGGCGAGGCATTCCTGGCGCGGCTCGATGCGGCCTTCGGCATCACCAGCCCGCGTGCCCATGGCCATAATGCCGTCGAAGCGGTGGCGGCCATGCGCGACGGCAAGGCCAAGGCCTTCATCGGACTCGGCGGCAATCTGGCGGTGGCGATGAGCGACCCGCAGGCCTGCTTTGTGGCCTTCCGCAAGCTGCATCTGAACGTGCAGATCGTCACCAAGCTCAACCGCACCTGCCTGCTGACCGGACAGGAGAGCATTATCCTGCCCTGCCTCGGCCGTACCGAGCGGGACATCCAGGCCAGCGGACCGCAATCGGTGACGGTCGAGGATTCGATGTCGATGGTGCATGCCTCGGTGGGCCGGCTGGAGCCGGCATCCGAGCTGCTGCTGTCCGAGCCGGCGATCGTCGCCGGCCTGGCCAAGGCGAGCCTGCCGGCAACCAAAGTCGACTGGGACGCGCTGGTCGCCGATTACGACCGCATCCGCGACAAGATCGAGGCAGTGTTCCCGGATTTCTACGACTACAACGCGCGCGTCCGCGTACCCGGCGGCTTCCGCCTGCGTGTCGGCGCCTCGAACCGCGAATGGGACACGCCGGACGGCAAGGCGCATTTCCTCGTCTACCAGGGTACCGATGAGGATAACGGCAGGGACGATACGCCGCTGACCCTGACGACGATCCGCAGCCACGACCAGTACAACACCACCATCTACGGGCTGAATGATCGCTATCGCGGCATCACCGGCCGCCGCAATGTCGTGTTCGCCAATGCGGACGACCTCGCCGCGCTGGGCCTGGCGCAGGGCGACCGCGTCGACGTGGTCGCCGGCGGCCGTGTGCTGGCCGACATGACGCTGGTGGCGCATGACATCGCGCGCGGCTCGGTGGCAGCCTATTATCCGGAGGCAAACTGCCTGGTCGGGCTGGAGGATTACGATGCGAAGAGCGGCACCCCGGCCTACAAGTCGATTCCGGTGAAGCTGCGGCCGGCAGAGGCCGCGGAAGCCGCGGCGTGAGGAAGGCTGCGGGTTTCGCCTGAAGCCCCGGATTGAAATCATGGAGACAGGTCAGAGACGATGACGAAAAAGACCAGAACCGAAACCGACTCCTTCGGTCCCATTGCCGTGCCGGCCGACAAGCTGTGGGGCGCGCAGACCGAGCGCTCGCGGCAGAATTTCCGCATCGGCGGCCAGCGCATGCCGATCGAGGTCATCCATGCCTACGGCCTGCTCAAGCAGGCGGCCGCCGATGCCAACATCAAGCTGAAGAAACTTGATACCCGGCTCGGCAAGGCGATCATCCAGGCCGCCGGCGAAGTCGCTTCGGGCCAGTGGGACGAGCATTTTCCGCTCGTCGTGTGGCAGACCGGCTCGGGCACGCAGACCAACATGAATATCAACGAGGTGGTCGCCAACCGCGCCAACGAGATCCTCGGCGGCAAGCGCGGTGACAAGAAGCCGGTCCATCCCAACGACCAGGTCAATTACGGGCAGTCGTCCAACGATTCATTCCCCACCGCCATGCATATCGCCGCGGCGCGGCAGATCGAGGATGCGGTGCTGCCGGCCCTGCGGCATCTGCAGAAGGCACTGGATCGCAAGGCCCGCGAATTCGCGAAAACCATCAAGATCGGCCGCACGCATCTGCAGGACGCCACCCCGATCACGCTCGGGCAGGAATTCTCCGCCTATGCGATGCAGCTCACGCTGGGCATCGAGCGGATCAGGGCGGCCCTGCCGCGCCTCTACGCCGTGCCGCAGGGCGGCACGGCCGTGGGCACCGGCCTTAATGCCGCGAAGGGCTTCGACAAGGCGTTCGTGCAATGCCTGAAGCGGCGCACCAAGCTGCCCTTCACCATGGCGCGCAACAAGTTCGAGGGTATGGCGGCGCATGATGCCATGGTGGAGATTTCCGGCGTCTACAACGTGATCGCCTGTTCGCTGATGAAGATCGGCAATGACATCCGCCTGCTCGGCTCCGGCCCGCGCTCGGGTCTCGGCGAGCTGGCCCTGCCGGAGAACGAGCCCGGCTCGTCGATCATGCCCGGCAAGGTCAACCCGACCCAGGCCGAGGCGCTGACCATGGTGGCGGCGCAGGTGATGGGCAACCATGTCGCCGTCTCGGTTGCCGGTGCCAGCGGCCATCTCGAGCTGAACGTGTTCAAGCCGGTGATCATCTTCAACGTGCTGACCTCGGGCAACCTGATCGCTACGGTCTGCCGTTCGTTTGCCGACAATTGCGTCGTCGGCATCACGGCCAATACCGGGCGGATCAAGGAACTGCTCGACCAGTCGCTGATGCTGGTCACCGCGCTCAATCCCCATATCGGCTATGACAATGCCGCCAAGGTGGCGAAGAAGGCGCACAGGGAAGGCACCTCGCTGAAAGAGGCGGCCCTGGCGCTGGGCCTGCTGAATGAAAAGCAGTTCGATGCCTGGGTGCGGCCGGAAAAGATGATCGGGCCGGAGTGAGGCCGTGATGCCGCCCGGAGGTTTGCCTCCGGGCGGCACGGCTTAAGCGCCGATCAGGCTCCGCCGGGCAGCGGCGCGGCGGGGTTGACGAGGCCGGCCTTGCGCAGCTCGCGCCAGAAATCCACCGGGACCTTTTCCTGCAACGCGGCACTATCCTCAGCGATGCGGCCGGGGCGGCTGGCGCCGGGGATCACTGCCGCGACCGCCGGATTGGCCAGCGAGAATTGCAGGCCGGCCGCTTTCATGCTGATGCCATGGCGGTCGGCAAGCGCCTTGATCCGCGCCACCTTGTCGAGGATCGCGGGCGTCGCCGGCGCATATTCGAAATTGGGACCGCCGACCAGTGCGCCCGAACTGTAGGGGCCGCCGACGACGATGCCGAGGCCGCGTTCCGCCACCTTGGGCATCACCCGCTGCAGGGCGCGATCATGGTCGAGCAGGGTATAGCGGCCGGCGAGCAGGAAGGCGTCGGGGCGTGCGCTTTCGAGATCCAGCAGCAGTTCGATCGGCTCGACCCGGTTGACGCCGAGCCCCCAGGCCTTGATCACGCCCTCGTCGCGCAGGCGGTCGAGCGCCTTGAACGCCCCTTTACGCGCGCCTTCGAAGATGCCGAGCCATTCGTCGCCGTAGAAATCCTGCGCGACGTCGTGGACGAAGACGATCTCGATGCGGTCGGTCTTCAGGCGCTTCAGGCTGTCCTCGAGCGAGCGCAAGGTCGCGTCGGCGGAATAGTCGTTCACGACCTTGTTGGGCCGGCCATGCTGGAAGACGCCGCCCTTTTCGCCCTGGTCGCGGGCGCTGACATCCTCGACCTCGTCGAGGATGACGCGGCCGACCTTGGTGCTGATGACGTATTCGTCACGCGGCTTGCCGGCCAGCGCCTCGCCCATGCGGATTTCGGCCAGGCCGGCGCCATAGAAGGGGGCGTTGTCGAAGTAGCGGATGCCGTCCTTCCAGGCGGCTTCCACCGTCGCGAGCGCTTCCGCCTCGGGAATGTCACGAAACATGTTGCCGAGCGGCGCGGCACCGAAGCCGAGCCGGCTCGGCAGGATATCCTTGATGGCCACGATGTGTTTCCTTTGCTTCAGGCGATGGCGAGCGGGGCAAGCACCATGGCGGTGCGCTCCGCAAGGTCGTTGATCTTGGCGAGATAGGCACGGAAATGCGCTGTCTCGCGGTGTGCCGCCACGGCGGCGGCGTCCCGGTAGAGCTCGTCGAGCACGAAACGGGCCGGGTCGGCCTGGTCCTGCCACAGGTCGTAACGCAGGTTGCCCGGCTCGGCCCGGCTCGATGCGAGCATGCCATCGAGCAGCGCGCGCAGCGCCACGGCCTGGTCCGGCTTGGCGGTGAGCACCGCCACGATTTTCACGGGATTCGGCATGGTGTTGTTCCTTTCCAGCGGAGGATATGGGGCGGCGGGAAGCGGAAGACACCCCGCCGGAGTGTCTGCGTCAGGCCGGGTGGCTGCGCGGGCTGATCGCCGAGGTGGCCAGAGAGGTCGCGGCGGGGTGAGGCCGTCGCTTATGCCGGCGCCTTCGGCCGGATGCGCAGCAGGCTGACCAGGCCGGCGGTCATGGCCAGCACGGCGGCGACGCCGAAGCCGAGGCGCGGCGCCATGTCCAGCGGCGCCAGCGCCAGCAGCAGCGACATGATGACCGCGCCTGCCGTCTGGCCGGTCAGCCGCGCAGTGCCCTGCATGCCGCCGGCGGCGCCGCTGCGCTCGCGCGGCGCCGACAGGAACATGTTGCGGTTGTTGGGGGTCTGGAAAAAGCCGAAGCCGGCGCCGCACAGGATGATAAAGGGAATCAGCGGCAGCGGGCTGCCGTGCAGCGGCCAGAGCGCCACGCCGGCCAGGCCGACCGCCAGGCAGATGCCGCCCGCGGCACACAGGATGCCGGTCGACACGGTATTGGCGATGCGCGCCGACAGCGGGGCGGCGATGGCGACGGCCAGCGGCCAGGGCGTGATCAGCAACCCTGTCATCAGGGCGCTGAGCCCGAGGTTGTGCTGCAGGTAGAAGGGCAGCGCCACCATGGCGATGGTCTGGCCCGAAAAGCAGTTCACCGAGGCGATCACCGAGTTGCGGAACGATCCGGTGCGCAGCAGGTCGAGCGGGAACAGCGGCGCCGGCTTGGGCGACTCGCGGATCACCAGGGCGGTGAAGAAGATGGCCGCGGCGGCAAAGCCGGTGACAGCAAGAATCCGGCTGGTCGGGATCAGTTCGGCGCCGCCGAAGAAGCAGGCAAACGCCCCGGCATTCAGCAGGACACTGACCAGGTCGATCCGGCGCGCCATGCCGGCGACATAAGGCAGCGCGCGGCCGGCCAGCAGCAGCACCGCACCGAGCGGCAGGTTGACCGCGAACAGCCAGTGCCAGCTGGCACCCGAGAGGATCAGGGCGCCGATCGTCGGACCGGCCGCCGAGGACAGGGCGACGGCCAGCGCGTTCCAGCCGATCGCCATGCCGAGCCGGTGATGCGGCACGGTAAAGCGCAGCAGCGCGACGGACAGCGGCATGATGCAGGCGGCGCCGAAGCCCTGGATGAAACGCGCCGCCACCAGCCAGTCCAGGGTCGGCGCGAAGGTGCACAGCGCGGAGGCGCCGGTGAACAGGGCGATGCCGGTCATATAGACGCGGCGATAGCCCAGCCGTTCGCCGAGCGCGGCGCAGGGCAGCAGCGCCATGACGATGGCGAGCTGATAGGCGGTGACGACCCGCACCGATTCCGCCGACGAGACCTGCAGCGACTGCGAGATCGTCGGCAGGGCGACATTGGCAATGGCGGCGTCGAGCACCACCAGCACCAGGGCGCCCAGCACGCAGGCCACCGCGGCCGCGCGCCGCGGCTGCGGCAGGCCTTCCTGTATCTGGGCGGTCTGGTCCTGAGGTGTGGCGAGAGGCTTGCTCATGCAGGTCCTGTGGTCCAGATGCCATCCCGGTCGACATAGCGCGTGATGTGCCGGGCTTCCTGCTGCAGGTCGCGTTCGGTGAAGCGGAACAGCAGGGCCGGCCCGGACTGGCCCGGCCCGGAGAGGCCCGACCCGGAGACGCATTGTGTATCGTGAATGTCGCCCGGCAGGAACAGTTTCGCCTGTCCGGCGCGCACCAGCGTTGTGTCCCGTTTCACCAGGGTAACCCTGCCATCGCCATCTTCGTGGCGCGCATAGGTGCCCATCTCGACTGCGCCGCGCTGGACGGCGTAGATCACCCAGCCGCGGCCGTGGTCGTGCGGCGGCCGGTACAGCCCGGCCGGTTCGCTATGGGCCAGCAGCAGGAAGCCGTGCACCGGATCGCGATACAGCGTTTGGCTGGCCGGCTGCGTCTCATGCAGGGCCGCCAGCCAGGGCTCCGTCTCCGGGGCCTGTGCCAGGGTTTCCAGATGGCGGCGGCACTCGGCGACCAGGGCCGAGCTGAGCGGCCCCCAGACGGCCCTGATGCGGTCGATGAAATGCTGCAGGCTGGTCCCGGTCATCGGCTTTCCCTTCGGCTGTCGCCCGGCGGGTCCGGGCTGGCGTGACACGGGGAAGGGTAGGCGTCCGGCATATATGGCGGAAGACGCATCGGTTGCAGTATATTGGTGCATCCAACGCCATATATGACCGGTATAGGCTCCGCCCATGACGCATCCCGATCTCAACCTGCTGGTCACGCTGGACGTGCTGATCACCGAAGGCAGCGTGGCGCGCGCCGCCCGGCGGCTGCAGCTCAGCCCCTCGGCCATGAGCAGGGCGCTGGCGCGGCTGCGCGAAGCGACCGGCGATCCGCTGCTGGTGCGGGCCGGGCGCGGGCTGGTGCCGACGCCGCGCGCCAGCGAACTGCGCGGCCGGGTCGGCGCCCTGGTGCAGGAGGCCAGGGCCGTGCTGCGACCGGTCGCGGCGCTCGACCTGCGGCGGCTGGAGCGCATCTTCACGCTGCGCAACCGCGACGGCTTCGTCGAAAGTTTTGGCGCGGCGCTGATCGCGCGCGTGGCGAAAGAGGCACCCGGCGTGATCCTGCGCTTCGTGCCGAAGCCGGACAAGGACAGCGGCCCGCTGCGCGATGGCAGCGTCGATCTGGAGACGGCGGTGGTCGGCGATTCGATCGGACCGGAGCTGCGCGCCCAGGCCTTGTTCACCGACCGCTTTGTTGGCGTCGTGCGCCGCGGCCATCCGCTGGCCGGAAAAACCATGACGCCAGCGCGTTTTGCCGCCGGCCGCCACATCCTGGTGGCCCGTCGCGGCATCGGCCAGACGCCGGTTGGCCTGACGCCGGCCGGCCAGACGCCAGTGGATCGCGCGCTCGATCCGCTCGGCCTGCGGCGCGACATCGCCGTCATCGTCAGTAGCTTTGCCGAGGCACTGGCGCTGGCGCGCGGCTCGGACCTGATCGCCAGCGTCCCCGAGCGCTCGACGCAGGTCCTGCGCGATGGCCTGCACAGCTTCGCGCTGCCGGCCGCGCCGCCGGCGCTGACCATCTCGCTGCTGTGGCATCCGCGCATGGACGCCGATCTGGCGCATCGCTGGCTGCGCGGCTGCGTGCTGGAGGTCTGCCGGCCGGTGGGGAAGGGGAAGTGAGGTAGGTGAGGGCACGGCTGATGTACCCAACCGGTATGAACATTCCCTCCAAGACGACCGGGATTGTTACATCAATTACTGCCGCAAGCTGGACCGTGGCGGCTGATATCGCCGCCCGCAGTAAGCCGTACTACATAGACGAAAATCTTGCCCCGTTAAGTGGCGGGGTATGGATTAACTAGCACAACGGCCGGATCGCAGGATTGCACAGCCTCTGCCGCCCATCGCTGCAGAGGTGACATGTTCCCTGGGGCGAGCTTGATCTCTAAATCAGACCCGCCACCAGCCGGCACGAAATCAATGACACCAGTCAGGAAATTCCCAGAATAGAGAATGACGGCAACTGCCCCTGGTGCTTTGCCCTGCAATACACTCGGACGCGGCGTGGCGAAGAACGATGATGACTTGTCGGCTATTTGTGATGCCGTGCAATTGGCGGCCTGTTGTGGCGCCAGTGCAGTATGTCCAGTCAGCTTGGACGGGAAGTCACGGATTTCAGATGGCGTGTAGGTGCAGGCGGCCAGCGTAAATAGCGCGACGATCAACACAGCTCTCATGGCTTCCCCCTATGCCCCGATAGATCCAAGCATCAGAGGGGGCTGAAGTCGATGCAAATTGCCGTCTGTAGTAAGTGGGGCGAGAAAGATGGGTTGAGGGATAATTCTCAGCCGGTTTTTAATATAAACATTTGATTGTATTTGGATTTTGGCGGATGGGGTGAGATTCGAACTCACGGTACCGTTGCCGGTACGGCGGTTTTCAAGACCGCTGCCTTAAACCACTCGGCCACCCATCCGCAGGGCTCGTTCCCGGCACCTCGGCAGCAGGGGTGATACGGCGGCCGGGCCGCCGCCGTCAACCCGCCCCGCCAGCCCGCAGCCGTCAGCCCACGGGCGGCCGGGGCCCCTGGGGCGACATGGCGGCGAAGCTGTCGCGGATCCACTGCCGCAGCAGGATCACCGCCGGCTTGCGCTGCGATTCCGGCCGGACCGTCAGGTAGAAGCTGTTGGCGGCGCGGGTGGTGTGGTTGATCGGGCAGACCAGCCGGCCGTCGGCCAGATAGCGCGAGGTGGTGACATTGTCGCCGATGGCGACGCCGAAACCGGCGGCGCTCATCTCGATGGCGGTCAGCGCGTTGCCGAGGTAATGCCGCGGCCCCAGCGCCAGGCGCGGCCGGCCGCTGCTGGCCAGCCATTTGTCCCATTCGTCGCCGGCATCGGCGCAGAGGATCGGGGTGTTTTCCAGCAGGGCGAAGTCGCTGCGCCGGGGCGCGCGGCCGGCCAGCAGCTGCGGGCTGCAGACCGGCATCAGGTGCACGTCGCACAGATGCTCGACGATCTGTGCCGGCCAGCGGCCGTCGCCATAGCGGATGGCGAGATCGACCGGGGCGGCGCGGGCCGGCCGCGGCTCGGCGACGGGCACCAGCCGCAGCTGCAGGGCCGGATGGCGGGCCAGCAGGCCGCCGACCTGGCGCACCAGCCACAGGGTGGCCAGCGCCGGCGGCGCGCTGACCGTCACCTCGCCGCCGGCTTCGCCCGCCGTCATGCGGCCGGTCGCCTCCGACAGCAGGTCGAAGGCCTGCTGCAGGGGATGCAGCAGGGCGCTGCCGGCGGGGGTCAGCCGCAGGCGGTTGCCGTTGCGCTCGAACAGGGCCGACCCGGTGATCGCCTCCAGCAGGCGGACATGCTGGCTGACTGCGCCGTGGGTGACGTTCAGTTCTTCCGCCGCCCGGGTCATCGACAGGTGGCGGGCGGCGACCTCGAAGGCGCGCAGGGCGTTCAGCGGCGGCAGGCGGCTGGCCGCCGCCTTCCGGGAGTTTTTCTTACGGAGCTCCATACCGATAAACTCGCTTGTCCACACCGCATCGTCCAGCGCAAAGTTGTCATCAAAGCGGAATACAGGGCCGCACGATAGAAAACCTCCCGTGAGGGAGAGCGTTCCGGAGCAGGGGATCATGGATACCGGCAAGCTGAAGGCGTTGCGCGAGAAATACGGACCCGCCAAGGGCGGCGACATTTTCGATCCGCATTTCGCCGCCGTCGCGACGCAGATTTTCCTCGACCCGGAGCGGCGCAAGTGGCCGTTCGCCGGCATCGCCACCTTTGCCGGCGCGCCCTACCGGCCGATCAGCAGCGACGCCGACTTCGCCGGGCTGGACTGCTGCCTGGTCGGCGTGCCGATGGACCTCGGCGTCACCAACCGGGCCGGTGCCCGGCTCGGGCCGCGCGCGGTGCGCAACATCGAGCGCATCGGTCCCTACGAGCATGTGCTGAAGCGCGCACCGCTCGGCGAGATCCGGGTTGCCGATATCGGCGACGTGCCGATGCGCAGCCGCTTCAGCCTGGACGAATGCCACGCCGATATCGAAGCCTTCTACCGCCGCGTCCACAAGGCCGGCGTGATTCCGCTGTCGGTCGGCGGCGACCATTCGATCACCCTGCCGATCATGCGGGCGCTGGGCGAGGGGCGGCCGCTCGGCATGGTGCATATCGATGCCCATTGCGACACCAGCGGCGAATACGAGGGCGCCAAGTTCCACCACGGCGGCCCGTTCCGCCAGGCCGTGCTGGACGGCGTGCTGGACCCCGAGCGCTGCATCCAGATCGGCATCCGCGGCGCCGGCGAGTATCTGTGGGAATTCTCGCAGGAAAGCGGCATGACCGTGATCCATGCCGAGGAGATCGACGCCATGGGCATCGACGCGGTGGTGCGGAAGGCGCGTGCCGTGGTCGGCGACGGGCCGGTGTATCTCACCTTCGATGTCGACGGCCTCGATCCGGCTTTCGCGCCGGGCACCGGCACGCCGGAGGTCGGCGGCCTGACCCCGCGCGAGGCGTTGACGATCCTGCGCGGCATGGCCGGCCTCGACGTGGTCGGCGGCGACGTGGTGGAAGTGGCGCCGCAGTATGACGCCTCGACCGTGACGGCGCAGGTCGGCGCCCAGATGCTGTTCACCATGTTGTGCCTGGTGGCGATCCGCCAGACCGGCGGCCAGACTGCTGGGCAGGGGGCGGCATCATGAGCGGCGGCAACCACGGCGACGAGCCGACCCGCCTGTGGGGTGCCCGCTTTCGCACGCCGCCCGACCCGGCGCTGATGGCGCTGTCGCGCTCGCCGGCGAGCCACTGGCGGCTGATTCCCTATGACATCATCTCGTCGATGGCGCATGCCCGCGAGCTGGAGCGCGCCGGTCTGCTGACCGCGACTGAGCGCGGCGATATCTGCGCCATGCTGCAGGCGATCCTCGATGACTTCACCGCCGGCCGCATCGCGCCGACCGAGGCGGACGAGGACATTCATACCTTCGTCGAGCGGGTGATGACCGAACGGCTGGGTCCGCTGGGCGGCAAGCTGCGCGCCGGCCGCTCGCGCAACGACCAGTCGGCCAACGACCTGCGGCTGTACCTGCGCCACCAGTCCCGCCGGCTGGTACGCGGCATGCTGGCCCTGCAGGCCGTGCTGATCGGCCAGGCCGAGGCCAATATCGCCACCATCGCGCCGGGCTTCACCCATCTGCAGCCGGCCCAGCCGGTGCTGTTCGCCCATCAGCTGCTGGCCCATGGCCAGGCGTTTTCCCGCGACATCGCGCGGCTGCAGGACTGGGACAGCCGGTTTTCCCGCTCGCCGCTGGGTGCGGCGGCGCTGGCCGGATCGGCCATCGCCATGCATCCGGAACTGGCGGCGGCGGAGCTCGGCTACGCGGCGCCGACCGAGAATTCCATCGATGCGGTCGGCAACCGCGACCATGTCGCCGAATTCCTCTTCGCGCTGGCCATGCACGGCGTGCACCTGTCGCGCCTGTCAGAGGAAATCGTGCTGTGGTCGTCGCGGCAGTTCCGCTGGATCGCGCTGGATGACGGTTTCGCCACCGGCTCGTCGATCATGCCGCAGAAGAAGAATGCCGATATCGCCGAGATCACCCGTGGCCGTTCGGCCCGGCTGATCGGCGATCTCGCCACCATGCTGGTGGCGCTGAAAGGCCTGCCGCTGGCCTATAATCGCGACCTGATCGAGGACAAGGCGGCGGCCTTCGATGCCATCGATGCGCTGACGGTCGTGCAGCCGGCGATCACCGGCCTGATCCGCAGCATGACCGTCAATGTCGCGACCCTGCACCGGCAGTCGACCGAGGGCTTCACACTCGCCACCGAAGTGGCCGACTGGCTGTCGCGGCGCGGTGTGCCGTTCGCCCAGGCGCATGAGATCACCGGTGCCGTCGTGCGGCTCTGCGAGGAACGTGGCATCGAGCTGGAGCAGCTCAGCGCCGCCGATCTGGCGCTGGTCGATCCGCGGCTCGATATCTCGATCAAGGCGGCATTGACGCCGGAAGCGGCAGTTGCCGCCCGGCAGGGCTATGGCGGTACGGCGCCGGCGCGCGTACGCGAGCAGCTCGGCCGCCTGCAGCAGCTCTGCGCGACGCAATCTGACTGGTGCGACACCTATCGGGGGCCGATGCCCGGGGCGTAGCATCATTCTTGCAAGAGGCGCGGTGCGCCGAAAGACGCGGCGAAGTTTGTCGGGGGACACAGCCATGCGCAATGCATCCTACCAGCCGGAGATGACGGCACCGGACTATGACCTGGCCCGGCTGCAGATCGTCACGCCGCGCCATTACGGCCGCTGGCTCGCCGCCGCGGCGATCCTGCTGGTTCTCGCCGTGCTGGTGAAGGCCTTCGCCGACGGCCAGATCGCCTGGCGGGTGGTCGGCCAGTTCTTCACCGCGCCCGCCATCATGGCCGGCCTGGTCAACACCATCATCATGACCGTCTGCGCCATGGCGCTCGGCATCCTGCTCGGTGTGGTCTTTGCGGTGATGGCGATGGCGCCCAATCCGGTGCTGAAGGGCGTCGCGGCGCTGTATATCTGGTTTTTCCGCGGCACGCCACTGATCCTGCAGCTGCTGCTGTGGTTCAACCTCGCGCTGGTCTTCCCGCGGCTCGGCATCCCCGACCTGTTCAGCGTGCGTACTGTCGAAGTGATCACGCCCTTCGTCGCCACCCTGCTCGGGCTCGGCATCAACCAGGGCGCCTATACGGCGGAGGTAGTACGGTCGGGCATCCTGTCGGTCGATAGCGGACAGACCGAGGCCGCGCAGGCCATCGGCATGACCCGGCTGGCGACCCTGCGCCGCATCGTCATGCCGCAGGCGATGCGGGTGATCATCCCGCCGGTCGGCAACGAGGTGATCAGCATGGTCAAGCTGACCTCGGTGGCCAGCGTGATCCAGTATTCCGAAATCCTGCGCAATGCCCAGACCATCTATTACGCCAACAGCTTCGTCATCGAGCTGCTGTTCGTCGCCGCCATCTGGTATCTCGCGGTGGTGACCGTCCTTTCGGTCGGCCAGCATTTCCTCGAACGCCACTTCGCCAAAGGGCATCGTCGCCCGGCGGCCGGAAAGGTCGCGCCGTGAGCGCCGCGCCTCCCATGCTGGTTGCGCGCGACGTGCGCAAGACCTTCGGCCAGCTGCAGGCGGTGGATGGCGTGTCGCTCGATGTCGCCCGCGGCGAGGTGCTGTGCATCATCGGCCCGTCCGGCTCGGGCAAGAGCACCTTCCTGCGCTGCCTGAACCAGCTGGAACGGATCGACGGCGGCGGCATCTGGATCGATGGCGACCTGATCGGCTATCGCCGCATCGGCGACAAGCTGCATCCGCTGCATGACGCCGACGTGGCGCGCCAGCGCCTGGCCACCGGCATGGTGTTCCAGCGCTTTAACCTGTTCCAGCACATGACCGTGCTGCAGAACATCATCGAGGGCCCGGTCACGGTGCAGAAGCGCCGCCGGGCCGAGGCCGTCACCGAAGCACTGGCCCTGCTGGACCGCGTCGGACTGGCCGACAAGCGCGATGCCTATCCGGCGCAGCTGTCCGGCGGCCAGCAGCAGCGCGTCGCCATCGCCCGCGCGCTGGCCATGCAGTCCCGGCTGATGCTGTTCGACGAGCCGACTTCGGCGCTCGACCCCGAGCTGGTCGGCGAGGTCCTGAACGTGATGCGCGACCTGGCCCGCAGCGGCATGACCATGATCGTGGTGACCCACGAGCTGGGCTTTGCCCGCGAGGTGGCGCACCGGGTGGTGTTCATGGATCACGGCGCCATCGTCGAAGCCGGCTCGCCGCAGCAGGTGCTGGGCAATCCGCAGCAGGCCCGCACCAAAGAGTTTATTGCCGCCGTCCTCAACTGAACCAGTCCAGCCTCTCCAGGGAGACCACCATGATACTTCGTAATGCCATCCTGCCCGCCCTGCTTGCCGCCGTCATCGCGTTCCCCGCCGCGGCCGCCGAACCGCCGGAAAAGATCAAGGCGGCCGGCAAGGTCGTCATCGCCACCATGCCGAACTATCCGCCGATCACCTACAAGGACCCGGCGACCAATACGCTGAAGGGCTTCGATATCGAGCTCGGCGAAGCGATCGCCAAGGAGATGGGCGTCAAGGTGGAATGGCAGGAAATCGCCTTCGCCCAGATGCTGCCCTCGTTGCAGACCGGCCGCGTCGACCTGGTGATGGCGGGCATGAGCGACCTGCCGACCCGGCGCGAGCTGCAGGATTTCGTCGATTACCTGAAGACGGGCGCGCAGTTCTACACCACGGTCGCCAACGCCAAGGAGATCAAGTCGACGGCGGATCTCTGCGGCAAGAAGGTCGGCGCCAGCCGCTCGACCAACTGGCCCAAGCAGATCGGCGAATGGAGCAATGCCAATTGCGTCGCCAAGGGCAAGCCGGCCATCGAAGTGGTCGGCACCGAGGGCTCGGTCGACGCCCGTACCCAGCTGAAGGGCGGGCGCATCGATGCCGGCGTGCAGGGCAGCGAAACCCTGACCTATCTGCTGGGCCAGGAGCCCAATACCTATGTGCTGCTGGGCGACACCTTCACGACCTCGCTGCCCGGCATTCCGGTGCTGAAGACCGACCCGAAGCTGCGCGATGCGGTCTACGAGGCAGTGCTCAGCCTGCAGAAGAAGGGCGTCTACGATGCCCTGCTGGCCAAATACGACATCAAGAGCAACGCGCTGAAGCCGGCGTCGATCAACAAGGGCGAGTAAGCCGGGAAAACCTGCCCGCGCCCTGCCGGGGAGCAGGGGCGGGCGCCGGGGGGCTTGTCCGGCCGTGGACTCTGCAATTTCAACTGTATAATAATGTAGAATTGCAGAAGAAAAACGGTCCGGGAGGCTCAGGCCATGGCGGTAAAGCACCAAATACTGATCGTCGGCGGTGGTACGGCCGGCATCACCGTGGCGACCAGCCTGCGCCGGCGGTCGAAAGCGCCGCTGGATATTGCCATCGTCGAGCCGTCCGAGGCCCACTATTACCAGCCGGCCTTCACCCTCGTCGGTGCCGGGGCCTATACGCTCGCGCAGACCCGGCGGAACGAGGCGAGCCTGATGCCGTCGGGGGTGCGCTGGATCCACGCGGCGGCGGCTGAATTCCTGCCCGACGAGAACGCCGTCCGGCTGTCGAACGGCGACATCGTGCATTACGAGTTTCTGATCGTGTGTACCGGCATCCAGCTCGATTTCGACAAGATCGCCGGGCTGCCGGAGACGCTCGGCAAGAATGGCGTATGCAGCAACTATTCTCCGGATTATGCCGAGTATACATGGCGCTGCATCCAGGACCTGAAGGCCGGCGCCAGAGCCGTGTTCACCCAGCCGCCGCTGCCGTTCAAATGTCCGGGCGCGCCGCAGAAAATTGTCTACCTCGCCGCCGACCATCTGCGACGGCGAGGCCTGCTGCAGAGCTGCGACCTGGAGTTTTTCGTGCACGGCCCGGGAATTTTTGGCGTGCCGTTCTTTGCGCGCGAACTCATGAAGGTGGTCGAGCGCTACGGCATCAAGACGCATTTCCAGCACAATCTCGTTGCGGTTGATGGTCCGAATCATACGGCGACCTTCGAGATCGTCGGCGGTGATCGGCAGGGCGAGCGACTGACGGTGCCGTTCGATATGCTGCATGTCTCGCCGCCGCAGAGCCCGCCGGCGGCGGTGCGCACAAGTTCGCTGGCCAATGCCGCCGGTTTCGTCGACGTCGACCAGAACTCGTTGCAGCATGTGCGCTACAGCAACGTCTTTTCGCTCGGTGATGTGTGTTCGGCGCCGAACTCGAAGACGGCTGCGGCGGTGCGCAAGCAGGCGCCGGTCGTCGTCAGGAACCTGCTGCGGATGATGGCCGGCGGCGCCGTGGAAGCGGGCTATGACGGCTACGCCTCCTGCCCGCTGACCACGGCCTATGGCAAGGTCATCATGGCCGAGTTTGTCTTCGGCGGTAAGGTGACGCCGACGCTGCCGCTGCATCCGGCGCGCGAGCGCGGGATCAACTGGTGGATCAAGACGACCGGTCTGCCGTTGATGTACTGGCACTACATGTTGAAGGGCCGCGAGTGGTTCTTCCGGCACAACACCGACTTTGATGCCGGCACGCCATAGCGGCGACTTCAGACCGCGAGTCTGTGCGGTTTCCGGCCGTGACCGCGAACTGTCAGCTCGGCCCCGGCAGCACCAGAATGGTCGGCTTCGGCGGCATCGCCGCCTTGCTGATCACTGTGGTACTGCTGTCGCTCAACCGGATCGCGTGGCTGTCGCGCATGCGGGCGAGGAAGCGCTCCAGCGTGGTGTCGCTGAAGTAATGCATCGGGATCACCAGCGGCGCGGCGATCTGGCCGATCACCTCGCTCATTTCGGCAATGTTCAGCGTATAGCCGCCATCGACCGGTACGAACAGCACGTCGATGCGGCCGATGTCGGCGATATGACCCGGTGTCAGCTTGTGGTGCAGATGGCCGAGATGGGCGAGGCACAGGCCGGCTACGTCGAAGATGAAGATCGAGTTGCCGTCGTATTCGGTGACGTCGCCGTAGCCGCGGATATTGGTCGGCACGTTGCGCACATGCATGTCGCCGACCTGCAGGTTGTACCGCGCCGGCTTGCCCTCGTAGGGCCAGCCGCGCAGCACGTATTTGATGCCCGGATCGGGCCGGTCGCTGAAATGCGTCGAATGCGCATGGTTCATGGTGGCGATGTCCGGGGTCAGCGGCGGCGGCAGGTAGTCGTTGTAGTCGGTCACCGCCGTCACCCCCTTGGGCGATTCCAGCAGGAAGCTGGCGTGGCCGATGAAGGTGACGCGCACGCTGTCCGGCGGGGCGGCCGCCAGCCGCAGGGCGGCCTTCTGCAGCAGAGGGGCGGGGCGGGCCGCCACGGCACCGAGGCAGGCTGCGGCGGCCTGCAGTGGGGCAAACAGCAGAAAACCGGACAGCAGAAGCTGTGCGGCAACCGGGAAACGGACCATGGCATCACCTCCTGGGAACAGGGACAGGCATGCAACGCGGCGTCAGGTCTTGGGGGGCACGATCCACTTGTTTCTGGGCACGAGGGACCGGATTTCGCGGTCGTCCTGGCGGCGGCCGGGATGCCTGTCGGTCTGGCGCCGGCGGCGGTCCGGCCCGGCATAATCCTTCGACTTCACGAAAACCCGGGGCCGTTCCAGCAGCCCGACCATGCACTGCAGCAGCTTTTCCGGCAGCACCGGCTTGACGAGGAAATCGTCGATCCCGGCGTCGAGCGCCTCGGCGACGCGGTCGGGTTCGGCATGGGCGGTGATCATCACGATCGGCACGTTGGGATTGGTGATCCCGTCCGGCCGGCGGATCATGCGCACCAGCATCAGGCCGTTGACGATGCCGAGCTGGAAATCGCACAGGAGCAGGTCGAAGCCGGTTTCCTTCAGCGCATTGACCGCCGCCGTGGTATTGCCGGCAACCGTCACCTTGCCGAAGCCCAGCGCGTTCAGCATTGCCGACAGCGTCGCGGCGGTCGGGGCGTGATCCTCAACCAGCAGGATGCGGATTTTGCCGGGATCGGTTTTCATCGTCTCGTCTCGTGCAACCGGTTATCTGCACTCCGGAATTTCATAGGCGAGCAGGCTTTCCTGCAGCTTGGCGTAATACTGGAAACCTTTCCACTGTTCCTTCTTCAGGCGGGCCATCACGTCATAGGTTGCCTTGCAGACACCGTCATTTACCTGCACCGACTTCATCGTGGCCACGGTGGAATCGGTTTCCCACTGGCTGACGGACTGCAGGTTCGGATAGATGCGCAGCAGCGCGCCGCGCCGCTTCGCCACCGCCTGCTGCAGCTGGGTGGCATTGGCGGAATCGAAGCTGTACCAATCCTTCAGCGCCGCCGGGCCTTCGGCGGGATCGATCTCGACGCAGCGGCGCAGGATCTCGCGCAGCTGGATGCCGGTGCGCACCTGTGCCTCGGCGGTGACTTCGTCGGACTTGAAGCAGGCGTCTTTCTTCTTGACGGCCGGCGGGAGATTGGCCGGCGCCGCGTTGCCCGGAGCCGGGGCCTGCTGCGCCACAGCCGCTCCGCCAGTCAGCAGCGCAGGCAGCATGGCCAGTGCCAGGGCTGCCATGAGGGGACAGATTCTGCGCCGGGTCATCGGCCGGCCGGCCATCAGTTGGCCGCCTCGGGCAGGGCCGGCAGTGGTGCGTCGTCCGCCATGGCCAGTACCGCTTCGATGAAGGTGGCCGGATCGGCTATGCCGGCGAAATCGAGCAGCATCCGGGCTTTCGAGCGCATTGCCGCTTCGTCGAGCGGATTTTCCGGATCGCCATAGGCATGGGTGCGCTCGGCGCTCAGTTCGCTGCCATCGCCGAGTGTCGCCGTCACCTTTGCGCCCCAGGCCTGTGGATAGCGGCCGGCGAAAGGGGCGCCCGCAGCGATGGCGGTGCGGCCGGCAAGATCGGCATGGCGCGCGCGGCCCTGCGGATCGAAGCTGGCGAAATCCACCTTGCCGTCGGTGATGGCGGCGGCGGCGGTATGCTGCAGCGAGAACTTGGCCTCGTATTCGCTCTGCGGCGCGCTGCGGTCGCAGACATCCAGCGCGGCCTGGTAGGTGACGACGCTGATGCGCTCGACGCTGCGGTTGCCGATCTGCGCGGCGAGTTCCAGCCCGGCGTCGATGGTGGGATGGGTGTGGCGGCAGCAGGGCCACGGTTTGATCGAGGTGAGCCTGAGCTGCCATGGCGCTTCCGGATCGGCCAGCAGCCGTTCGGGCTGCGGATCGGCGCAGGTGGCGCGGAAAAAGCCTTTCTCGCCCTCCAGGATCTGCGGCGGGCCGCTGAAGCCGCGGGCGGCGAGATCGGCGGCCAGCAACCCGGCCTCGGCGGCACGGCCGGCATGCAGATGCTTGCTCATGGCGCCGGTGTCGAGGAATTGCCAGAGGCCGGAGGATTGCGTGCCGGCATTGCCGAGCGCGTCCACCATGGCGGCGGGCGACAGGCCGAGCAGGTCGCCGGCGGCATAGGCCGAGCCGAACGGGCCACAGGTCGCGGTGTTGTGCCAGATGCGGTAATGCGCCGGACCGACCGCCATGCCGACGCGGCAGCAGGCTTCGAAACCGCGCAGCACCGCCGCCAGGAAATCCTGTCCGCCGGTGCCGCGGCGCCGCGCCAGCGCCCAGGCGGCCGGCACCACGACGCAGCCCGGATGCACCACCGAGGCGCGATGCAGGTCGTCGACCTCGAGGATATGGGTCAGGCCGCCGAGCAGCAGGGCCTCGCGGCCCATGGTCAGCGGTTCGGCCGCCGCCCAGTCGAGCAGGATGCGGCCCGGCGCCGTCTGCCGCCCGGCCAATGCATTGGCCAGGGCATCGAGGGTGAACAGGGCGGCCGCCCGGTAATCCCCGGCCGTGATCGGACGGGCGGCGATCAGGGCGGCGAGGCGGGCGGTCAGCGAGGCGGGGGCGGCTGCATTCATCGGTCTGATATTCCGTATCCGGCCATAAAACTCTGGCGGGTCAGACTAGGACCTGCCGGAAGATAAATCGTTAACGGAAATTTACCATCCATGGCGGCAAAGTCACGGCCTGTCTGGCAGGGAAGTAGCGCGTAACATGTCCATTATCCTCGGAAAGATCGTCTGGTCGATGCTCACGCCGGGCAGCCTGCTGCTGTGCCTGCTGCTGCTCGCCCTGATCCTGTCCTGGTGGGCACCAAGCCGGCGCTGGGGCATCCGGCTCGGCGTTCCGGTTGGGCTGGTGGTTGTCGTCCTCGGATTCATGCCGTCGCTCGACTGGATGATCCGCCCGCTGGAAGATTATTACCCGGTGCCACGGCTGCCGTCGTCGGTCGACGGCATTGTCGTACTGGGCGGTGCGGAAGAGCCCGGCCTGTCGGCAGAGCATGATCAGCCGCAGGTGAATGGCAGTGCCGAGCGCCTGATTGCCTTTGCCGAGCTGGCTCACCGATACCCGGATGCCCGGCTGGTCTTCACCGGCCGGGGCGCCTGGTCCGACCGCAAGGCTGTCAGCGAGGCTGATATTGCCCGCAGCGTGCTGGGTACGATGGGCGTCGATACCGGGCGGGTGCAGTTCGAGTCCGAGTCCCGCAACACCATTGAAAATGCCGAGAAAAGCCTGTCGCTGGCGCAGCCGAAGCCGGGTGAGACCTGGCTGCTGGTCACTTCGGCGATCCATATGCCACGGGCGGTGAACTGTTTCCGGACGGTCGGCTGGCCGGTGCTGCCCTATCCGGTGGATTACCGGTCTGGCGATATCCAGCATCTCCCGTTCCAGCCATTGCATGCCCTTCGCCGCCTCGATGCCGCGTCCAGCGAATGGGTCGGCCTGATTGCCTACCGGCTGCTGGGGCGGACCCACGAGCTCCTGCCACCGCGCATCCTGTCGTCCATGAAGCAGGATCAGGCCCTGCGGGGAAATGTCACAGAGGGGGGCTTGGCCCCGGTTGCCGGGCTGGGGTAACACCGCAGATCAGGTGCAGCGTCGGATTCGGAGGATAATATGCGGAGTATGCGTTTCGGTTACGCTGCCCTTGTACTGGGCGTGCTGGCGGCCTGCGGCATGCGCCAGTCGGGCCAGCCGTCCGCTGCGGCCGAGGCGGCGCCCGCGCCGGCGAAACCGGCGGTCGTCGCCGCGGCTCCGGCGGCGCCCGCCGCTGTTCCCGCTGCGGACGCCGAGACGGTGTCCTTCGATCGCAAGGCCTTCGATGCTTTCCTCGTCGACCTGCGGCGAGAAGCCCTGCAGAAAGGCATCAAGCCCGATGTGGTCAATACCGCGCTGACCGGCGTCGATCCGGTCATGCGGATCATCCAGCGCGACCGCAACCAGGCCGAATTCAAGCTCGATTTCGCCACCTATCGCGATCGTGTGATCACCCCGGCCAATATTGCGCGGGGCCAGAAGCTGCGCGACGACAATCTTGACCTGCTGCGCCAGGTGTCGGTGCGCTATGGCGTGCAGCCGCGTTTCATCCTGGCCATCTGGGGCATCGAGACGCGCTACGGTGCGGTGAAGGCCGACGTACCGCTGTTCCATTCGCTGGCGACCCTGGCCTTTGATCGGCGGCGCTCCTCTTATTTCCGCAACGAGCTGTTTTCCGCGCTGACCATGCTGGACCGCGGCTATATCGATTTCCCGACGCTGAAGGGCTCCTGGGCCGGCGCCATGGGCCAGCCGCAGTTCATGCCGTCGAGCTACCTCGCCTATGCCGAGGATTTCGACGGCGACGGCAAGCGCGACATCTGGAACAACCGCGGCGACGTCTTCGCCTCGATTGCCAACTACCTTGCCAAGCATGGCTGGACCACCGCGCAGACCTGGGGCCGCGAGGTGAAGGTGCCGGCGTCGCTGCAGAACCGGCTAGGCGAATTTGCCCGCCAGGGCCAGTCCGGCTGCCGCGCCATCGACCAGATGACCCGTGACCTGCCGGTCGCCGAGTGGGGCAAGCTGGGTGTGCGCCGGGCCGATGGCGGCGAGTTACCGAAGGTGCAGGTGGCCGGGGCGCTGGTCCAGCCCGATGGCGCCGGCGGGCCGTCCTTCCTCGTCTACGGCAACTACCGCGCCATCCTCCGCTACAATTGCGCGCACCATTACGCCCTGACGGTCAGCCTTCTTGCCGACCGGCTGGGAGATGGTTAGTATGAACAAAATATAGCCATGCAACTCAGCCGGTACGCCATCCCTTGTATTTCCCGGGGGGGTCAGGGGGTATCCCGACCTGCCTGGATTCGCCGTGTCCGGGTGACCATGCTGGTACTGCTGGCCGCGGCCGGGTTATCCGGCTGTGCCGAGACAACGCTGGTGAATCACACTGCCAAGTCGGTATTTCGGGGTGAGGCTCCACAGCCCGCTGGCAAGGGCGGCATCTACAAGGTCGGCAACCCCTACCAGATCAACGGGGTCTGGTATTATCCGAAAGAAGACGCGACCTACAACGAGACCGGCATCGGCTCGTGGTATGGTGACCAGTTCCACGGCAAGACGACGGCCAATGGCGAGTCTTTCGACATGAACGAAGTCACTGCGGCGCATCCGACCCTGCCGCTGCCGTCCATGGTCCGGGTGACCAACCTGGAAAACGGCCGCTCGATCCTCGTGCGCGTCAACGACCGCGGCCCCTATGTGAACGGCCGCATCATTGATCTGTCACGCCGCGCCGCGCAGTTGCTCGGCTATGATCGCCAGGGTACCGCCAAGGTGCGGGTGCAGTATGTCGGCCCGGCACCGTTGGAGGATGGCGAGACCGGCCTTGCCGCAGCTAATGGTCCCGAACATGAAAATCCGGCTGCCGCGCCGCGTGCGGTCGTCTCGGCCGAGGCGCTGCCGCCGCCGCCCGGGGTGAAGGGACGCAGCGCCGAAGTGGCCAGGCCGGCCACGCCACCGCCGAGTGCCATGCAGATCCTGTCGGCGCAGAACCAGAACAAGGTTGCCAGCGCCGATCCGGCCGCGGCGCCGGCCGCCGATCTGGCGAACCAGAAGGTCGATCTTGGCCCCGCCCGCGGCGGCCAGATTTTTGTGCAGGTCGGGGCATTCTCGCAGTATGAGAATGCCCACAAGCTGGCCGCGCGGCTGTCGATGATCGGTCCCGTGGGGGTCAGTTCGACCTTCGTCAACAACCAGGAATTCTTCCGGGTTCGCCTCGGTCCCTATACCCAGGTGCCGGGCGCGGACCAGGCCTTGCAGCAAGCGATCAACAGTGGACATACCGATGCGCGTATTGTGGTGGAGTAAGATCGTCGCCGCTGCGGCTTTTGTCGCGGCTCTGGTTCTCGTTGCGGTGCCGGTTCCGGCGCTGGCCCAGCTCGGCCAGGTCGAGACTACCGGCAGTCAGATGATCCTCGAGGATTACGACACCGGCGCGGTGATCTTCGCCAAGAATCCCGACGAGAAGATGCACCCGTCGTCGATGTCCAAGCTGATGACGGTCTATGTCGTCTTCAAGATGCTGTCGGAAGGCAAGATCCATATGGACGACGCTTTCCCGGTCAGCGAGAAGGCCTGGCGCATGCAGGGCTCGAAGATGTTTGTGCATGTCGGCGACCGCGTGAAGGTGTCGGACCTGCTGCGTGGCGTGATCGTGCAGTCGGGCAACGATGCCTGCATCGTGCTGGCCGAAGGCATTGCCGGCAGCGAGGAGGCTTTTGCCGAAATCCTCAATGCCGAGGCCAAGCGCCTCGGCCTGACCAACAGCACTTTCCGCAACGCATCGGGCTGGCCCGACCCTGAGCATCTGATGACGGCGCGCGACCTGGCGACGCTGGCGCGGCATATGATCCATGACTTCCCGCAGTATTACGAGCTGTTCAGCGAGAAGGAATTCACCTACGGCATCGACGTCACCACCAAGAAGCCGATCACCCAGGGTAACCGCAATCCGCTGCTCTACAAGGATATCGGCGTCGATGGCCTAAAGACCGGCCATACCGAGGAAGCCGGCTACGGGCTGGTCGCCTCGATGAAGCGCGGCGACCGTCGCCTGATCCTCGTCATCAACGGCCTGCACAGCATGAACGAGCGTTCGCGCGAGCCGCAGCGCCTGCTGGAACTCGCCTTCGGCCAGTTCGACAACGTCAGGCTGTTCACCAAAGGCGCCACGGTCGACGAGGCGGATGTCTGGCTTGGTTCGGCGCCGCGCGTGCCGCTGATCGTCGACCGCAACGTCGTCATGACGGTGCCGCGGCTCGGCAAGGGCGACGTGAAAGCCATCGTCACCTACGACAATCCGATCCCGGCGCCGATCGCCAAAGGCACGCCGGTGGCAACGCTCAAGGTCGTCAGCAAAGACGCGACGCTGGAAGAAATTCCGCTGACCGCCGGCGCCGATGTCCAGCAGCTCGGCTTTACCGGCCGGATCAGCGCGGCGATCAGCTACCTGCTGTGGGGCGCGGGCAAGAAGTGACGGCATCCGGCGGCCGCTTCATCACGCTGGAAGGCGGCGAGGGGGCCGGCAAGTCGACCCAGGTCAGGCAACTGGCGGTCCGGCTGGCCGGTTGCGGCCTCGATGTGGTGCAGACCCGCGAGCCCGGCGGCACCCCCGGCGCCGAGGCGATCCGGCAATTGCTGGTCACCGGCGAGATCGGGCGCTGGGATGCGATGACCGAAACCCTGCTGCATTATGCGGCCCGCCGCAGTCATGTCGAGCAGACGGTGAAGCCGGCGCTGGCCCGCGGTGCCTGGGTGGTCTCCGACCGCTTTGCCGATTCCACCATGGCCTATCAGGGCTATGCCGGCAGTGTCGGCCGTGATGCGATCGCCGACCTGCATCGCCTGGTGCTCGGCGATTTCGGCCCCGACCTGACGCTGATCCTCGATCTGCCGGTCGAACAGGGTTTGCAGCGCGCGAAAAGCCGCCCGGCCGCGGCCGGCGCCGCTGCCGAGGACCGTTACGAGCGCATGGGCACGGCCTTCCATGAAACCCTGCGTCATGCCTTCCACGATATCGCCGCGCGCGAGCCGCAGCGCTGCCGCATCATCGATGCCTCCGGCAGCCCGGAGGCGGTGGCCGATGCGCTGTGGGCGGCGGTCGCCGGCCGCTTCGACATGACCGGCGGGACGTCGCCGTGAGCGGCTACGATCCGCAGCAGGCGGCGACCTGGGCGCCACGCCATACGCCGGTGCTCTACGGTCATGCCGAGGCGGAAAAGGCGCTGCTCGATGCCTGGGCCTCGGGGCGGCTGCCGCATGCCTGGCTGATCACTGGACCGCGCGGTGTCGGCAAGGCGACGCTGGCCTTCCGCTTCGCCCGCTTCCTGCTGGCCAATGGACCGGCCGGCAGCGCCGCCGATGCCGGACCGAGCCTGTTCGGCGACGCGCCGGTGCTGCCCGACTCGCTGGCGGTAGCCGAAGACCATCCGGTGTTCAGCCGCGTTGCCGGCGGCGGCCATGCCGACCTGATCACCGTCGAGCGCAGTTATGACGAGAAGGCCGACCGCTGGCGCGGCGATATCGTGGTGCAGGACGTGCGCGCGGTGATCGACCGGTTTTCCAAGACGGCGGCCGAAGGCGGCTATCGCGTCTGCATCGTCGATGCCGCCGACGACATGAATACCAATGCCGCCAACGGCCTGCTGAAGATCCTCGAGGAGCCGCCGCCCAATGCCGTGCTGCTGCTGGTCAGCCATGCACCGGGCGGCCTGCTGCCGACCATCCGCTCGCGCTGCCGCCGGCTGGCGCTGAAACCGCTGAACGAGGCGGCGCTCGGTGCCGCACTCGACCGCCTGCTGCCCGATCTGGATGCGGCGGAACGTCGCGGGCTGGCCGTGCTGGCCGAGGGCGCACCCGGTCGGGCGGCCCTGCTGGCCGGACAGGGCGGGCTGAAACTGCTGCAGGGGCTGCTCGAAATGGTCGGGCAGCTGCCGAAACCTGACATCCCCAAGCTGCATGCCTTCGGCGACGCGCTGGCCCGCGACCGCAGCGGCACGGGATTTCAGGTCATGGGTGAATTGTTCCGCTGGTGGCTCGCCCGGCTGGTCCGGGGGGCGGCGGCCGGCCAGATCGGCGGTGCCGGCTGGACCGAGATTTTCCCGGGCGAAACCGCGCTGGCGCGCCGATTGTCGGACTGGCAGGCGCCGGACCGCTGGGCGGAAGACTGGGAACAGCTCGGTCGCTTGCTCGACCGCGGGGAATCGGTCAATCTTGACCGTAAACAGATGCTGCTGAACCTGTTCGCCATGCTGGGGCGGGCGGCGGCACACTGATTCCAGCCTGTCGGCCGATGGCGACAGGGCGAGGGGTGTCATGGCAGTGCAGACGGAAAAGACGGCGACAGGCGGCGGCAAGCCGAAGTCGGCGGGGACGCAGGGCCCGGATACGCTGGAGCGGATCGAACTGCTGTCCGATCTCAGCCCGGCGGCGCGCACCGAGGTGGAGCGCGCCTGCCAGTGGCGGCGCTTTGCCAATGGCGAACAGATTCTCGACCGCAACAGCGACAGCCGCGATGTCTATTTCGTCGTTGAGGGCAATGTCGAGGTGGTCAACTATTCCGGCAACGGCCGCGAGATTTCCTACGCGATGGTACCGGCCGGCGGCTATTTCGGCGAATTGTCCGCCATCGATGGCGAGCGCCGCTCGGCCAGCGTCGTGGCCCAGGGCAATTGCCGGCTGGCGGCGATGCCGCCGAAATCCTTCGAGGCCCTGCTGGCCCGCGAGCCCGCGGTGGCGCTGAAAGTGATGCGCCGGCTGGCCAGCATCATCCGCGCCAGCAACGAGCGCATCATGGACCTCGCCACGCTCGGCGCGATCCAGCGCGTCTACCGCGAACTGGTCAAGATGGCACGGCCCGATCCGCTCAATGCCGGCGGCTGGATGATCTATCCGATGCCCAAGCAGCACGAGGTGGCCCGCCGCGCCGCCACCACGCGCGAGACCGTCGCCCGCGTGCTGGCCAACCTGCTGCATGGCGGCCAGATGGTCCGGCGCGACAAGACCTATTACCTGACCGATCGCGAGGCGCTGGAGCAGGCCATCGTCCGCCTCGATGTGCGCCATGGTCCCGTCCTGAGCTGACAGCTCTGATCTGATCCTTTCTCCGCACTGATCTTTTTGCAGCGCACCTGAACGGCTGCGGGGCGGCCGTCTGCTGCCCGCATTGCGGCATCGTTTCCGCGTTGCCCTGCCATCTCATATGGTAGATACTTTTGCGGTCGGCAGACACGCACAGCAGAGGCGTCAGGCCCGGCGAGGAAACGCAATCCAGCAGAAAAGTTCCGGCTCAGCACCGGCAGGAGGGCACAGATGCGTGGTTTGAAGTCATTGGTCAGCGGAGTCTGTGCGGCGGTGGCGGCCGTCGCGCTTGGGCAGGTCGCACCGGCGCAGGCCGCCGGCTGGCCGGAACGGCCGGTCCAGGTGATCGTGCCGTGGTCGGCCGGCGGCGGCACCGATGCCACCGGGCGCATCATCGCCAAGATGCTGCAGGACGAATTCCACCAGCCGTTCAATGTCGTCAACCGCACCGGCGGCGGCGGCGTGGTCGGCCACACCGCGATCGCCCAGGCGCCGGCCGACGGTTACACCATCGGCGTGATGACCATCGAGATCGCCACCTACAAGGCGCTCGGTCAGTCGCAGCTCAGCGGGGCCAAGGATTTTACCCCGATTGCGCTCTATAACATCGACCCGGGCGCCTTTTACGTGGCTGCGGACTCCAGCTTCAAGGATGCCAGGGATGTTGTCGCCAAGCTGAAGGCCGATCCGAAGAAATACAAGCTGGCGTCTGGCTCGGCGATCGGCGGCGCCTGGCATATGGCGTTCGGCATCGCGCTGCAGAAGGCCGGCGTCGATCCGGGGCAGTTCAACTGGATTGCCTCGCAGGGTGCCGCGCCGGCACTGCAGGAACTGATCGCCGGCGGCACCGATATCGTGCCCTGCTCGCTGCCTGAGGCGAAATCGCTGCTGGACGCGAAGAAAATCCGCGCCATGGCGGTGCTCAGCCATACGCGCCTGAAAGCCTATCCCGACGTGCCGACCGCCAAGGAGGCGATGGGTGTCGATGTCGAGGCCGGCGCCTGGCGCGGCATCGCCGGGCCGAAGGGCATGCCGAAGGATGTCACCGAGAAGCTGACCAAGGCGCTCGACAAGATCCACAAGAGCGCCGAGTTCCAGAAGTTCATGAACGATCGCGGCTTCGGTCTTGCCTGGAAGGCAGGGCCGGATTTCGCCAAGTTCATCGAGCAGTCGGAAGTCGACAGCGCCAAGGTGCTGAAAGCGATCGGTCTGGCCAAGTAACGGAGAGGACCGGCCGCGCCCGCTCGCGGCGGCCGGCCGGTCCGCATCGTCCCATGCGTATCAACGACACTGTCTTCGGCGCCGTGCTGCTGGCACTGGCCATCTTCATCTGGACCCGGGCCGCCGGCTTCCCGAAGGTGCCGGGCACGCTGTATGGGTCTGGCTTCTTTCCCCAGGTCATTGCCATCGGCATCGGCGTCAGCGCGCTGCTGCTGATGTGGCGCGGCCGGCGCGCGCTGGCGGGCGGCGAGCGGCTGGCTGAAGTCGGTCCCTGGGCACGGCATCCGAGCCGCTGGCTCGGCCTGCTGGTGATCGTGGGTTCGCTGGTCTTCTACGACATCGCCGCCGAACCGCTCGGCTTTCCCATCGTCGGCCTGGTGATCGGCACGGTCTTCATGGTCTATCTCGGCGTGCGGCCATGGCGAGCTGCCGTCATCTCGCTCGGCATGGTCGTCGTGATCTGGCTGCTGTTTGCCCGGCTGCTGCTGGTACCGCTGCCCGGCGGGCCGCTCACCCCTTACCTGTGGTGACCGCATGGATGCCATCATTGCCGCGCTCGGCCTGTTCTTCGACCTGAAGGTTCTGGCGATCATCGCCGTGGCCTCGGCCTTCGGCCTGTTCGTCGGCGCCATGCCGGGCCTGTCCGCCACCATGGCGACGGCGCTGCTGGTCCCGGTCACCTTCTTCATGGGGCCGGTGCCGGCGATTGCCGCCATCGTCAGCTGCACGGCGATGGCGATCTTCGCCGGCGACATTCCCGGCGCCCTGCTGCGGATTCCCGGCACGCCGGCCTCGGCCGCCTATACCGACGAGGCCTTCCGCATGACCGGCAAGGGCCAGGGCGAGGCGGCATTGGGGGCCGGTCTGGTGTTCAGCGCCTGCGGCGGCCTGTTCGGCGTCGCCGTGCTGATCCTCGGCGCGCCGGTGCTGGCCGAATTCGCGCTCAACTTCTCGTCCTTCGAATATTTCTGGATGGCGCTGCTCGGCCTGACCTGCGCGGTCTTCATCACCCCGCAATCGCCGCTCAAGGGCGTCATCGCGCTGCTGCTCGGCCTGCTGATCTCCACCGTCGGCATCGGCGCCAGCGGCGGCTATCCGCGTTTCACTTTCGGCAATACGGAGCTGACCGGCGGCGTGCCGCTGATCCCGGCGCTGATCGGCATGTTTGCCATGCCGGAGATCATCCGGTTCGTGCTGTCCGACCGCAGCCAGCTTGCCGTGGTGCAGCGGCAGATCGGTAATATCTTCGCCCATCAGTGGGAATACCTGCGCCGCTACCGGCTCAACCTGCTGCGCGGCGCGACCTTGGGCACGGTGATCGGTGCCATGCCGGGCGCCGGCGCCGATATCGCCGCCTGGATCGCCTATGCCACCTCGAAGAAGCTGTCGCGTGAATCCGCGAAATTCGGCACCGGCCATCCCGAAGGCATCGTCGAGGCCAGCGCGGCCAACAATGCGGCACTCGGCGGTGCCTGGATTCCGGCACTGGTATTCGGCATCCCGGGCGATTCGATCACGGCGATTGCCATCGGCGTGATGTTCATGAAGGGAATCACGCCCGGGCCGATGATCTTCCTGAACGATCCGCAGATGCTCTGCGGCGTGTTCATCGCCTTCATCTTCGCCAACCTGATCATGCTGCCGTTCGGCTGGATCGCCATAAAATCGGCCTCGACCCTGCTGTCGGTGCCGCGTCCTGTGCTGATGCCGATCATCCTGATGTTCTGCATCGTTGGCTCGTTTGCCAGCAACAACACCGAGTTCGGCGTCGCCACCATGCTGGTGCTCGGCATCATCGCCTACCTGATGGAAGAGAATGCCTTCCCGGTGGCACCGATCATCCTCGGCATGGTGCTGGGGCCGATGCTGGAGGAGAATTTCATCAATTCGATGCAGAAGACCGGCGGTGACCCGGTCGGCTTCGTCAGCCGGCCGATTGCCGGCATCCTGGCGCTGCTGACCATCCTGATCTGGACCTCGCCGCTGTGGCTGCGGCTGCTGCGTGGCTGGCGGCTCAGTCCGGTCAGGGCCGGCGAATGAAGGCACCGAGCGCCGCGTTGTAGTCCAGCGGCCGTTCCAGATGTGGCGCATGGCCGGCACCGGCGATGCCGTGCCGCCGCGCGCCGGGAATCATCTGTTCCAGCCAGCGGCTGACCGCCGGATCATAGAGCTGGCTGTCCTCGCCATGCAGCACCAGCACCGGCAGGTCGAGCTTCGGCATCAGCCAGCGATAGTCGCGTTCCGCCATCGAGGCCCAGAGCGCTGCCATGGCGCCGGCCGCAGTGCTGGCGATCTCGGTGCCGGCCCAGGCGCTGAGCGCCGGATCGGTGCCGCCGGCGCGGGCGAACAGGCGGGGCAGGAAGCCGCGCGCATAGGCCGGCCAGTCGGCCTGCATGGCCAGCACCGCAGCCATGCTCTGGGCCGTATCGAAGCCGCCGCGGATGCCGAGGCTCCAGTCGCCGTCATTGACGATGCGCGGTGTCATGTCCTCGATGACAAGGCCGGCCAGCGCCCCGGTGCCGTGACGGGCGACATAGTCGAAGGCCACCAGCGCCCCCATCGACCAGCCGACCAGGGTGGCGTCGCGTAAGCCTCGCCCGACGATCAGGTCATGCAGTGCATCGGCCAGTGCCGGGATCGACAGCGCGCCGGTCGGGCAGGGCGAATGGCGGTGGCCGGGCAGGTCGGGCAGCAGAACATGATGATCCTGTCCGAAGGCCGTGGCCTGCGGCGCGAAGAAACCGCCATGGCACGACCAGCCATGCAGGAAGATCAGCGGCCGGCCGCTGCCGGTCTCGGCGACATGCATGGCTGCCTCAGGCCCCGACATCTTTGACCAGAACCAGCGCGCGGCCGCGGCAGATTACGGTGCCATCGGCAGCCGTGCAGGTGGTGGCGAGATCGGCGAGATGCTTCTCCGGGCGCAGGCGGGTGATTTCGACGGTGGCGGTCAGCGGTTGCCCAAGCGGCGCCGGCGCCTCGAAGTTTATCTCCTGCTTCAGGTAGTTGGTGCCGAAGCCGGGCAACTCGACGCCCAGCAGATAGGAGAACAGCGCGCCGATCAGCGGTTCCGGCACCGTGTCCGCCGCCACAGTGTCGCTGCCGGCAAGGCCGAGGAAGGCGCGGATGTCGTCGGCCGTGTAGCTGCGGGTGATGCCGGCGCGGTTGCCGACGGCGAGGTTCTGGTTCATGGCATCCTCCTCACGGCAGCCGGATGGTGGTTTCGCCGTCCAGCGTCACGGCGCCGTCGGCGATGCGGGTGACCCGCGTGGTGAGGCGGTGCGTATCTCCAAGGGCGGCGATCTCGGTGACCTCGAAGCGCAGGGGCTCACCGGCATAGGCGGGATTGGGGAACATCAGCGCCTGGCCGGCCTGCCGCGCGCCGGGATAGAGCCGCTGCACCATGCCCCACAGTACGGTATAGAGCAGCATGCCGTGGCTGACGGTGCGGCCGAACCGCGTGCGGGCCGAGAAATCCGGATCGACATGGATCGGATTGTTGTCGCCGCTGACCTGTGCGAACAGGTCGAAGTCGGACTGGCTGAGGCTGCGGTCGAGGCTGAGGCTGGGTATGGCGGGGCTCGTGGTCATGCGGATTTTCCGGCGTGCTGGCGCAACAGGTGTTTCTGGATCTTGCCGGCGGCGGTGCGCGGGAAATCCTCGACGATGTCGATGAAACGCGGCACCTTGTAGGCGGCGAGATTTTCGCGGCAGAAGGCCCGCAGGGCTTCCGCATCGACGGTCTCGCCGGGGCGCGGCAGCACGCAGGCGCGGCCGACCTCGCCCCATTTCTCGTCTGGCACGCCGAGCACCGCACATTCCAGCACGCCGGGAAATTTATAGATGACGATTTCGACCTCGGCCGGATAGACGTTCTCGCCACCCGAGATGTACATGTCCTTGATGCGGTCGACGATATAGTAATAGCCGTCGGCATCGCGGCGGGCGACATCGCCGCTTTTCAGCCAGCCGTCCGGCGTGAAGGCGGCCTTTGTCGCCGCCTCGTTGTTCCAGTAGCCGGGCGTGATGCCGGGGCCGCGGATCTGCAGTTCGCCGGCGTCTTCGTCCTCCAGCACAGACCCGTCGTCATCGACCACACGGACTTCGGCGAGGATCTGCGGCTTGCCGACCGAGCCGATCTTGGCCTCGGCATGGGCGGCGTCCATCAGGAAGACCGTCGGCCCGGTCTCGGTCATGCCCATGCCGTTGCAGACCTTCACGCCGCGCCCGGCGAACAGCCGGATCAGTGTCGCCGGCAGCGGCGCGCCGCCGCAGCCCCAGCTGCGCACCCGGGAGAAATCCGTGGTGGTGAAATCGCCGTGCAGGCTGATGGCCTGGTAGATCGCCGGCACGCCGAAAAATGCCGTGCAGCGGCCGGCGCGGATTTCCGCCATCACCGGGTCGACCTCGAACTTGCGCAACACTCGCACGCAGCCGCCGTGCATCAGCACCGGCAGGGTGTAGAGGTTGATGCCGGCGGTATGGAACAGCGGCAGGAAATTCAGGGTCGTGTCGATGGAGACGAGATCGGTGGCCTGGCCGATATTGATGGCGTTGGCATAGGCCATGCCGGGCGTCTGGATCACCGCCTTGGGCTGGCCGGTGGTGCCCGAGGTGTAGAGCATGTACCAGATGCGGCCGGCCGGCCATGCCGTCTCGAAGCGGCGCGGTGCAGTGGCGGCCACCGCATCCTCGTAGTCGGCATAAGACAGCAGCGCGGTGCCGCAGGCATCCTGCAGGGCCGTGGCGAGTGCCGCATTCTCGGCATCGTGGATCAGCAGCCTCGCCCCGCAGGACTGCAGGATGGGGCCGAGTTCCGGCGCCGGCTGGCGCCAGTTCAGCGGCACCAGGATGGCGCCGATCCGGCCACAGGCGAACAGGATCTCGAAAAACGGCACGGCGTTGAGCGACAGGATGGCCACCCGGTCGCCTGCTTTGATACCGCGATCCTGCAGCCAGGCGGCGAAACGACCAGCGCGTTCATGCAGGGTGGCGTATGTCGTGACGGCGCCGGTCGGTAGGTCGACGAAGGCCGGCTTGTCGGGCGTCAGCTCGGCGCGGCGGGCGGCGATGTCGAAGACGATCTGCATGGGACCCCTCCCGGCTTTTCTTGTTATGGGGCGCGACCGAGAAACCGCGCCATGCCGCGATGGGCTTCCTCGGTTTCGATCTGCACCATGAACGCCTGCTTTTCAGTCTCGAGCCCGGCGGCGATGCGGCCGCTTTGCGCGACGGGCCGCAGCAGCAGACGCGTCGCCGCCACGGCACCGGGCTGCTTCGCCAGCAGCGCATCCGTCCAGCCGGCAACCGTGGCGTCGAGCATGTCTTCGGTCACCAGTGCCGTGGCGAGGCCGAGCCTGACCATCTCTTCCGCCGGCACACGGCGGTTCAGCAGCTGGATTTCGCGTGCCGCTGCCTCGCCAACGCGGGCTGGCAGCATTGCCGTCCAGCCGCCATCGGGGCTGAAGCCGACCTCGGTGTAATAGGACTGCAGGAAGGCCTGCGGCGTCACGGCCACCAGGTCGCAGGCGAGCAGCAGGCCGAGCGAGCCGCCGGTCACCGGCCCGTGGATGCGGCCGACCACGGGGCAGGGCAGATCGAGCAGGGCGAGGATGACACGGTTGAGCCCGCCGACCACCGCTTCGGCATAGGCGCGGCGTCGGTCCCGCGGCGTGTCGAAGAAGCCGGCGACATCGCCGCCGGTGGAAAAGCTGCGGCCGGCGGCTTCCAGCACCAGTACGCCGATCGCCGGATCGCGCATGGCAGTGTCGAGCGCGCGCAGCAGGGCATCCAGCAGGTCCGGCACCAGGCTGTTGTGGCGCTCCGGCCGGTTGAGGCGCAGCCGCACCACCGGCCCGTCACGTTCCAGCACGGCAAGCGGGGCGGCGGTCATCGGGATTTCGTGGCCGCCGGGACGGGCAGCAGGCCATGGGCGATCATGCCCGTGGCGGCCTCGACGATGGGGTCGAGCGGCACCTTCGGGTCCCACAGGCCATAGCGCTGGCCGAGGAAGACCGCGATGCCCATCAGCATCCAGGCGCGCACCTCGATGGTATGGCCGTTGCGGCCCGGCGCGATCTCGCCGCGCTTCTCGGAGGCTGCCAGTGCGATGCGGTAGGATTTGGCGAATTCGGTGTAATACTGGCGGTAGACCTTCTCGTCGACGAACTGCGACTCCTCCACCACCTTGTAGAGGTCGGGATTGCGGCGCACGAAATCGAGAAAGGCGCGTAAACCCAGCCGTTCGGCATCGATGCGGTCTGTCGCCGCCGCGGTCGCCTCGGTCAAGTGATGACGCAGCATGCGGCCCATATGCAGGACCAGCTCGCGCATCACGTCTTCCTTGCTGCGGAAGTAGATGTAGAACGTACCCTGAGCAACCCCGGCCTCGGTGGTGATGGTGCTGACCGAGGCTTCGGCAAAGCCGCGCCGGCCGATCTCGCGCTTGGCGGCATCGAGTATCTTGCGGCGGGTGATTTCGCCGCGACCGGTTTTCGGCAGCGGCAGGGCGCGTTTCCTCGGGTTCATGCTCGACATGAATCAGTTGTCATATTGGTCTCGCCGATCCATCCGCCTGCTGTCAAGTGACAGGAAGCTGGAAAGCGGCTTGACGGGCCTTTCCGGCGAAGCTACGAATATCTCAAACATGAATCAACTGTCATGTTTTCGGGCCGACCGATCGGACGGCGGCCCGGTTCCGGCACCGGGACCACCCGGGCCGTCACAGAGGGAGGAGGCCGATGACCAGCATCTCGCATGCTTGCATTCGCAGCTCCATCGTCGATTCCGGCCGGCTGCAACCGGTCGAATTCCGTCCGCATCGTCGCAAGGGAGAGGATACATGCAGCGCATGACAAAGACGGCGGCTCTGGCCGTCGCACTGGCCGCCACCGGACTGCTCGGCATGGCCGCGCCGGCTGCGGCCAAAGACCTGAAGATCGCCCTGATCACCAGCAAGACCGGTCCGCTCGAGGCCTATGCCAAGCAGACCGAGACCGGCTTCATGATGGGCCTCGAATACATGACGCGCGGTTCCATGACCTGGGACGGCCGCAAGATCCAGGTCATCCTCAAGGACGACCAGCTCAAGCCCGATCTCGGCAAGTCGCTGCTGGAGCAGGCCTACAGCGATGACGATGTCGATCTCGCCGTCGGCACCACCGGCTCGGGCGTGGCGCTCGCCATGCTGCCGGTCGCCGAGGAATACAAGAAGATCCTGATCGTCGAGCCGGCGGTGGCCGACGCCATCACCGGCGAGAAGTGGAACAAGTATATCTTCCGCACCTCGCGCAACTCGACCCAGGATGCCTATGCCGCCGCCGCCGCCTTCCCGAAGGAGGGCGAGGTGCATCTGGCCACCCTGGCGCAGGATTACGCCTTCGGCCGCGATGGCGTGAAGGCCCTGAAGGAAGCGCTCGCCGCCCTGCGGCCGAACGTCAAGGTCGATTTCGAGGAATACGCCCCGACCCAGACCGCCGACTTCACGGCATCCGCGCAGCGCATGTTCGACGCGCTGAAGGACAAGAAGGGCCGCAAGATCATCTCGATCATCTGGGCCGGTCCGCATCCGCTGCCCAAGATCGCCGACCTCAAGCCGGAGCGTTACGGCATCGAGATCGCGCCGGGCGGCAACATCCTGCCGGTGATGAAGCTGTACAAGCCCTATCCGGGCATGGAAGGCGCCATCTATTATTACTACAATTTCCCGAAGAACCCGATGAACGACTGGCTGGTCAAGGAGCACATGAAGCGCTTCAATTCCCCGCCGGACTTCTTCACCGCAGGCGGCATGGCTGCCGCTTCGGCCGCGCTGACCGCCATCAAGCGGGCGGGCGGCACCAGCACCGACAAGCTGATCGCCGCCATGGAGGGCATGGCCTTCGACACGCCGAAGGGCACCATGATCTTCCGCAAGGAAGACCACCAGGCGATGCAGCAGATGTATCACTTCAAGGTCAAGGCCAACGGCAAGAACGATTTCGACCTGCTCGATCTGGTCGAGACCATTCCGGAATCGGCCATGCCGCTGCCGATCCGCAACAAGCGCTGAGTTCGTGTCCTCCGGCCGGGGCGGCATTGCCGCCCCGGCCTTTTCCTGCCAGAAGAATCCGATGTCCGCCACGCCCGCCCTCGAGACCCGTGACCTGACGATCCGCTTCGGCGGCCATGTCGCGGTGAATGCCGTCAGCTGTGCCTTCCATCCCGGCACGCTGACCGCCATCGTCGGGCCGAACGGTGCCGGCAAGACCACCTATTTCAACCTGATCTCCGGCCAGCTGAAAGCCACCGCCGGCCGCGTGCTGCTGGGCGGCCAGGACGTGACCGGGCTGAGCGCCTCGGCCCGCACCAAGCGGGGCATGGGCCGTGCCTTCCAGCTCACCAACCTGTTCCCGAACCTGACCGTGATGGAAAACGTCCGCCTCGCCGTGCAGAGCCGGGCCGGCGCCGGCCTGCAGTTCCTGCAGCTGTGGAGCCATCGCGGTGACCTGATCGACAGGGCCGACAGCCTGCTGGCCGCGGTGAAGCTGCTCGACAAGCGCAACGCCATGGCCGGCGCATTGCCGCATGGTGACCAGCGCAAACTGGAGGTCGCCCTGCTGCTGGCGCTGGAGCCCGACATCTTCATGTTCGACGAGCCGACCGCCGGCATGTCGGTCGACGAGGTGCCGACCGTGCTGGAGCTGATCCACGGGATCAAGGCACTGGGCAACAAGACCGTGCTGCTGGTCGAACACAAGATGGACGTGGTGCGCTCGCTGGCCGACCGCATCATCGTGCTGCATAACGGCACGCTGGTCGCCGACGGCGACCCGGCCGAGGTGATCGCCTCGCCGGTGGTGCAGGAGGCCTATCTCGGCGTGATGCCCGAAAAGCTGGAGGCGGCGCCATGACCGACGCGCTGCTGCGCCTCGAGGGCGTGCACACCCATATCGGCCGTTACCATATCCTGCATGGCGTGGACTTCGCCGTGCCGCGCGGCCAACTCACCATGCTGCTCGGCCGCAACGGCGCCGGCAAGACCACGACCCTGCGCACCATCATGGGCCTGTGGCAGGCCTCGAAGGGCCAGGTGCAGTTCGACGGCCGCGACATCACCGCGCTGCCGACACCCGACATCGCCCAGGCCGGTATTGCCTATGTCCCCGAGAATATGGGCATCTTCGCCGACCTCACGGTCCGCGAGAACATGTTGCTGGCGGCCCGCAGCGGCGACCTCGATGTGAAACGCCTGCAATGGATCTTCGGCCTGTTCCCGGCGCTGGAGAAATTCTGGAACCAGGCCGCCGGCGTGCTGTCCGGCGGGCAGAAGCAGATGCTCGCCATCGCGCGCGCCATCGTCGAGCCGCGCGAACTGCTGCTGATCGACGAGCCAACCAAGGGGCTCGCGCCGGCCATCATCATGAACATGATCACCGCGTTTCGCGAGTTGAAGGCGACCGGCGCCACCATCCTGCTGGTCGAGCAGAATTTCATGGCCGCCAAGCTGCTGGGCGACAGCGTCGTCGTGATGGATGACGGGCGCATCGTCCATCATGGCGCCATGGCGGAACTGGCCGCCGACCAGACCCTGCAGCAGAAACTGCTCGGCCTCAGCATGGAGGCGCACCAATGACTGCCGCCGCCGATTCCACCGAAACCACCAGCCTGCCGAAGCTGAAGACCGACTGGCTGCCGGCTGCCCTGGTGCCGCTGCTGATGCTGCTGGCGCTGCCGCTGGTCGGCAGTTTCTCGACCTGGGTGACGCTCACTGTGGCGGCGCTCGCCATGGGCATGATGATCTTCCTGATGGCGTCGGGCCTGACCCTCGTCTTCGGCCTGATGGACGTGCTCAATTTCGGCCATGGCGTGTTCATCTCCTTCGGCGCCTATGTCAGCCTGATCGTGCTCGGTCCGCTGGCCGGCTGGGTGGCGTCGGAAAGCCTGTGGCTCAACATCGGCGTGCTGCTGGCCTGCATCGCGGTGGCCATGCTGGTGACCGGCGCGCTCGGCTGGGCTTTCGAGCGGCTGGTGATCCGGCCGGTCTACGGCCAGCATCTCAAGCAGATCCTGATCACCATGGGCGGCATGATCGTCGCCGAGCAGATGATCCATGTGATCTGGGGTGCCAGCCCGATCCCGCTGCGCCTGCCCGAAGGCCTGCGCGGCTCCATCGTCATCGGTGATGCCGCCATGGAACGCTATCGCGTCATCGCCGTGGTGCTCGGCCTTTTTGTCTTCGGCGTGATGTATCTGGTGCTCAACCGCACCCGCATCGGGCTTTTGATCCGCGCCGGCGTGGAGAATGCCGAGATGGTGGAATCGCTCGGCTACCGTATCCGCCGGCTGTTCGTCGGCGTCTTCGTCGCCGGCTCGGCACTGGCGGGGCTCGGCGGCGTGCTCTGGGCCTTCTACCGCCAGACGCTGACCGCCAACATGGGCATGGAGGTCAACGTGCTGATCTTCATCGTGATCATCATCGGCGGGCTGGGTTCGGTCGGCGGCTGCTTCATCGGCGCCCTGCTGGTGGCGCTGGTGGCCAATTACGCCGGGTTCCTGTTGCCCAAGCTGGCGCTGTTCTCCAGCATTCTTTTGATGGTGGTGATCCTGCTGTGGCGGCCGCAGGGGCTTTACCCCGTGGCCAAGCGGTAGGGCGGGAGGGCGTATCGTGCCGAAGAACCTGCTGCATTCCCTGCTGTCCGGTGATTATCCGCGCTCGAAACCGCTGGCCGCAGCGCTCGTCGTGATTCTCGTCTGCCTGGCCTTCGCGCCCTTCGTGTTCCCGGGCAGCCAGCCGCTCAACGTGGCGGCCAAGATCTGCATCTTCATCATCCTGGTGGCCAGTTACGACCTGCTGCTCGGCTATACCGGCATCGTCTCGTTCGCCCATACCATGTTCTACGGCATCGGCGGCTATGGCGTCGCGGTGGCCATGTACAGCTTCAGTCCGACCTGGGGCGCGCTCGGTCTCGGCATCCTCGCCGCGATCCTGCTGGCCGCCGCGCTCGCCCTGCTGATCGGCCTGTTCAGCCTGCGGGTCCGCGCGATCTTCTTTGCCATGATCACGCTGGCGGTGGCCTCGGCCTTCGCCATTCTCGCCTCGCAGTTGAATGAACTCACCGGCGGCGAGGACGGCCGCAGCTACAAGGTGCCGGAGCTGCTGCGCCCGAGCTTCCGGCTGGTGCAGGAGCGCGTGCTGGATGTCAGCATCAACGGCAAGATCATCACCTATTACCTGATCTTCTTCGCCGCGCTGATCCTGTTTCTGCTGGCGCTGCGCGTGGTCAACTCGCCCTTCGGCCGGGTGCTGCAGGCGATCCGCGAGAATGACTTCCGCGCCGAAGCGCTGGGCTATCGCGTCGTCGTCTACCGCTCGATCGCCAACTGCCTGTCGGCTGGCATGGCGACCTTGGCCGGCGTGCTGATGGCCCTGTGGCTGCGCTATACCGGGCCGGACACCACGCTCAGCTTCGCCATCATGATCGACATCCTGCTGATGGTGGTGATCGGCGGCATGGGCACGCTGTATGGCTCGGTGCTGGGCGCCACCATTTTCATTCTCGCCGAGAATTACCTGCAGGTGCTGATGGGCGAACTCAGCGACGCGCTGGCCGGCGCCGGCATTCCGGTGCTGCCGGTGCTGTTCCAGGCCGACCGCTGGCTGCTCTGGCTCGGCGTGCTGTTCGTGCTCAGCGTCTATTTCTTTCCCGCCGGCATCGTCGGCAAGCTGCGGCAGATGCGCTCATGACCACGCCCCGTTCGCTCTATCTCACCCTCGGCGGCCGCAACGTCCATCTGCTCGACTGGGGCCGCGAAGACGCCCCCGCCGTGATCCTGTGGCACGGGCTGAACCGCAATGCCCGCGATTTCGACGACCTAGCGGCGGCGCTCAGCCCCCGGTATCGCCTGCTGGCGCCCGACACCATCGGCCGGGGCCTGAGCGAATGGAGCCCGAAGCCGGACGCGGAATACACCGTGCCGTTCTATGCGCGGCAGGCGGTCGAGCTGCTCGACCAGCTGAAGCTGCAGAGCGTCCGCTGGGTCGGCACCTCGATGGGCGGACTGGTCGGCATGGTGGCGGCCGCCACCGCGCTGACGAACCGTATCAGCCATCTGGTGCTCAACGATGTCGGTCCGGCCATCGCGCCCGGTGCCGTGCAGCGCATCCTGCAATATGCCGGCAACCCGCCGGTCTTCACGACGGTGCCCGAGGCGGAAGCCTATTTCCGCGAGATCTATGCCGCCTTCGGCGTTGCCACCGATGCCGGCTGGCGCAAGCTGGTCGAGACCTCGCTGCGGCGGCTGCCTGACGGCCGGCTGACGCCGCACACCGACCCCGAGGTCGCGGCGGTGCTGGCACGCCAGACGGCGGCACCGAAGGCACCCGACGCGCCGACCGATGCCTGGCCGCTCTACGATCTGATCACGGCGAAGACGTTTCTCATTCGCGGCGCCGTCTCCGACCTGCTGGCGGCGGAGACCGCTGCCGAGATGACCCGGCGCGGCCCGAAGGCGCGGCGGATCGACATCCCCGGTATCGGCCATGCCCCGGCGCTGGATACGCCCGAGCAGATCGCGCTGGTGGCGGAGTTCCTGGCCGGCTGACCCATGGCCGGCTGCCCTCACGGGTTGGCCCGGGCAGGGGGCTCCCCTATATTGGGGAGGCAATAACCGCCGAAGCCAGTCCCTGGGGCCCGAAACCTGCCGATGGCCAGTCACGTCCACGTTCACGCCCATGGCCACGGCCATGACCACGACAGCTGCATGACCGATGCGCTGCATCGTGCCGAAGCCCATTGTGCCGTCACCGGCGCCAAGCTGACGCCGATCCGCCGCCGCGTGCTGGAACTGATCTGGCAGAGCCATCGCCCGGCCGGTGCCTACGACCTGTTGGCGCAGATGGGTGGCGAGGGCCAGAAGGTGGCGCCGCCGACCGTCTACCGCGCGCTCGACTTCCTGGTCGAGCAGGGCCTGGTGCACCGGGTCGAGAGCCTGAATGCCTTCATCGGCTGCAGCGAGCCCGGCCATGCCGTGCAGCAGGACATCTTCATCTGCAAGACCTGCGGCACCGCCATCGAGATCAACGATCCCGAACTCAGTGCCCGCATCCAGGCCGATGCCAAGGCGCTGGATTTCCAGGTCGAGCGCCAGACCATCGAGGTGGTCGGCCTGTGCCGGGACTGCCGCCGGGTGTGAAACGGCGAAAGCCCTGATCTCCGCGGAAAACCCGCGCTCTCCTGATCTGCAATGTGATTTGGCCGGGTTGTTCCGTCCGGTGTAGGCTGATGCCGCAACCATGGACGGCGCCGGCCCCATGCCTGCCGCCGTCCATCCAGACACGCATCTGCTGACGGGAGGGCGCCATGGCCATCGCAGCCAGTCTGCAGGATTACCTGCAGCGACATGACATTGCCTACGACATCCTCGAGCATGCACCGGCGGTGACCATGCGCGCCGCCGCCCATGCCACGGGAATTTCCGAAGACAGCGTGGTCAAGGCCGTGCTGCTGGAAGACGAGGACGGCTATGTGCTGGTCGCCGTGCCGGCCTCCTGCCATGTGCAGCTCGGCAGGGTCGCGCGCCTGCTGAAGCATCCGGTCGGGCTCGCCAGCGAGACCGAGGCGGCCGAGCTGTTCGCCGATTGCGCGCGCGGCGCGCTGCCGCCGGTCGGCGACGCCTATGGCATCGACATGGTGGTCGACGAGCAGCTCGACGCCCAGCTCGACCTCTATTTCGAGGGCGGCGACCATCGCAGCCTGGTGCATGTGAAGGGCGAGGATTTCGCCCGGCTGCAGCATGACGCCCGCTACGGCCGCATCGGCCAGCGGGATCGCCGGCCGGCCGACAGGGCCGCCTAGCCGAATTTCGCCTAGTTGAATTTGGGGGGCCGCTTCTCGAAGAAGGCGGTCATTGCCTCGCGGGCTTCGTCCGACTGCAACTGCGCCGAGAAGTACACGCCCTCGGCGGCCATCTGCGCGGCCACGTCCGGCTTGGCCTGCTTCATCAGCTGCTTGCTGAGCTTCAGCGAGGTCGGCGGCTTGGCGGCCAGCTTGCGCGCCGTGGCCAGCGCCGTCGCCACCACCGATTCATCGGGGCAGACCGCGTTGGCGATGCCGCTGGCCACCGCAGCAGCCGCGTCGAAAGGCTCGCCGAGCAGGATCATCTCGGCCGCCTTGTGATAGCCGACCATGCGCGGCAGCAGCAGCGACGAGGCGGCCTCGGGCACCAGCGCCAGATTGACGAAGGGGAACGAGAATTTCGCACTCTCGGCGGCATAGACCAGGTCGCAGTGCAACAGCATGGTCGAGCCGACGCCGACCGCGACACCGGTGACCGCGGCGACCAGCGGCTTCGACGCGCTGCTGATGGCGCGCAGGAAACGGAACACCGGGGCATTCTCGCCGCGCGGCGGATTGCTGAGGAAATCCTGCAGGTCGTTGCCGGCCGTGAAAGCACCGGCCACGCCGGCAATCAGCACCGCGCGCACGGCGGCATCGGTCTCGGCGGCTTCGAGCGCATCGGCCATGGCGCCATACATCGCCTGGGTCAGCGCGTTCTTCTTGTCAGGCCGGTTGATGGTGATGGTCAGCACGCCATCGCTGGTCTGGGTGACGATCTCGGACATTGTTTTCAGCCTCCCTGGTCGGCGAACAGCAAAATGGCATAGTCGCCGATCCGCGTGAAGCCTAACGCCACGTAAGCCTGCTGCGCCGCATGATTGTCGTCGCCGGTGAACAGGATGGCGTCCGTCACGCCGCGGTGGCGGGCGTATTGCAGGGCGCCGGCGACCACGGCGCGGGCATGGCCGCGGCCGCGCAGCTCCGGCGGCGTCCAGACATTGCCGATTTGCACCATGTCGGGCAGCGTGGCGTTGAAACAGCAGCCGGCGACCGGCCGGTTGCCGTCGCACAGCACGAACTGGCTGCCCTCGGCGACCCAGCGTTCCACCATCTCCTGCGCATGGGCCCGCGCGGCGGCAGACTCCGTCGCGCCGTTCATCGCGACATCGAAATCGAAGCGCCAGCCGGCCAGCAGCGGCAGGTCGGGCACCGCCGCCGGGCGGCAGTGCACCCGGCCGTCCAGCAGGGCCGGCGGCACCTGCAGCCCGGCCAGCGGCAGACGGTAGAGTCCCTCGCGGCTGTCGACGCTGACCGGCCGGTCACGGGCGGCCAGCGCCGCGCGCGCCGCGGCGACTTCCGCCGGCAGGCCGATCAGTCCGGCAACATGGCGGCCGGCGGCGGCCGTGGCGGCGAGCACGGCTGCATGGTCACCGGCCAGCAGGATGACGAAGCCGTTCCAGTAATGCGCGGCGACACCGGTGATGGCATCACCGGCAAAGGCGGCGGCATAGCGGCCCTGATAGGGATGCACGCCATCGACCAGACCGCTGTGGGCGAGGTTGGCGCGCAGGAACATCGCCCGCGGCGCATGGGCCTGCAGAAACGCATCCAGCGCTGGCCGGTCCTCCGCGGCCAGCAGTCGGACGGCAGCGGTCATCCCTGCGTCTGGTTCAACCGCTCGAAGCCCGCCTTCAGGTCGGCCATCAGGTCGTCGGTCGCTTCCAGGCCGATATGCAGGCGCAGCAGCGGGCCATGGTCGCGCCACGGCTCGGCGGTGCGCATCTGGTGCGGCATCGCCACGGTGACCAGGCTCTCGAAGCCGCCCCAGGAATAGCCGATGCCGAACAGGTCGAGGTGATCGACGAAGGCGGCCACGGCCTCCTCGCCGTATTTGCGGTCGAGTTCGAAGGCAAACAGGCCGCAGGCGCCGAGGAAGTCGCGCTTCCAGATCGCATGGCCCGGGTCCTGCGGCAGGGCGGGATGGCGCACGGCAGTGACTTCCGGCCGGCCGCGCAGCCAGTCGGCAATGGTGATGGCGCTTTCCATATGGCGGGGCAGGCGTACCGCCATGGTGCGCAGGCCGCGCAGGCCGAGATAGACCTCGTCGGGCCCGGCCGCCGTGCCGAGCGCGCGCGTGCTGTCGCGCAGCTCGGCCCACATCTCCCGGGTGGCGATGGCAACGCCCAGCATGGCATCGGAATGGCCGACGATATACTTGGTCGCGGCATGCACCGAGATGTCGACGCCGTGGCTGAAGCTCTTGAAATAGAGCGGCGTGCCCCAGGTGTTGTCCAGCGCCACCTTGGCGCCATGCTTGTGGGCGATCTCGCAGATCATCGGCACGTCCTGCACCTCGAAGGTCAGCGAGCCCGGCGATTCCAGGAAGACCAGCGTGGTGTTGGGCCGCAGCAGGTCGCGGATGCCGGCGCCGATGGTCGGCGCGAAATAGGTGGTCTCGACGCCCATCTTCTTCAGCAGGGTATCGCAGAAATGCCGGGTCGGGCCGTAGGCGCTGTCGGTCACCAGAATATGGTCGCCGCTTTTCACCACGGCGAGGATGGCGCCGGAACAGGCCGCCGCGCCCGACGGATAGCTCATGGCGCGATAGCCGCCTTCAAGCTCGGCCAGCATGTTCTCGAAGGCATAGGTCAGCGGCGTGCCGATGCGGCCGTAGGAGGTCACCTGCTCGTCGCGCAGCCGCGCCGCCTGCACCTGCTTCAGGGTCTTCAGGTCGGGCTGCAGGATGGTCGAGGCGCGGTAGACGGGGATATTGACGGCGCCGTGGTGGCCGTCGGGATCGCGGCCCAGCGTGGCGAGCTTGGTTTCGTCTTTCATGTCGGACTCCGGTTGCTGGGTCCGACTATCGCAAAGCCCGGGCGTGCTGAGAAGGCCCGGCCCCCTGAGAAGGCCCGGGCCTTGCGATCAGACGTGCGGTGACGGCTCAGAAACCGGCCAGCACCAGCTTGCCGCGGGTGCGGCCGCTTTCGATGGCGGCATGGGCCTTGCGCAGGGTCGCTGCGTTGATCGGTCCCAGCACCTCGGCCAGCGTGGTACGCAAGGTGCCGGCATCCACGAGGCGCGCGACCTCGTTCAGCAGGTCATGCTGGGCCTGCATGTCGGCGGTCTGGAACATCGAGCGCGTGAACATGAATTCCCAGTGCACGGCGATGCTCTTGCGCTTGAACGGATTGATGTCGAGCGTGGCCGGATCGTCGATCAGGCCGAAGCGGCCCTGCGGCGCGATCATTTCGACGATGGCGGGCAGGTGCTGCGCCGTCTCGGTGGTTGAGAAGATGTACTCAACGCCGGCAAGGCCCAGCGCCTTGATCTGGTCGGGCATCGGCTGGCTGTGGTCGATCACATGATGGGCGCCGAGTTGCTTTACCCAGTCCCGGGTCTCGGGCCGCGAGGCGGTCGCCAGCACGGTCAGGCCGGTGAGCTGGCGGGCGAGCTGCACGGCGATCGAGCCGACACCGCCGGCGCCGCCGACGATCAGGATGCTGCCCCTGCTGTCGCGCGTCAGGCCGAAGCGGTGGAACAGCATCTCCCAGGCGGTGATGGCGGTCAGCGGCAGGGCGGCGGTGGCCGGGAAGTCGAGGCTCTGCGGCTTCATGCCGGCGATGCGCTCGTCGACCAGGTGGAACTCCGCATTGGTGCCGGGCCGGGTCAGGTCGCCGGCATAGAAGACGGCATCGCCGGGTTTGAACAGCGTCGCCTCGGGGCCCACAGCCTCGACGATGCCGGCGGCATCGAAGCCGAGGATGCGGGTGCTGCCATCCGCCGGCGCCATGTTGCGGCGGACCTTGGTGTCGACCGGATTGACCGCCACGGCCATCACCTTGACCAGCAGGTCGCGACCCTGGGGGGCGGGCTTCGCGGTTTCGAAGTCGATCAGGGCTTCGGCATCGCTGATCGGGCGGGGGGTCTTGTAACCGACGGCTTTCATGGTGGTCTCCGGGATGGGCGGACGGGTCAGGGGCTTAGGATGGTGCAGCTCAATCCATATTGGAAATTAATAGTTGCTATTTCTCATATTCGATTTAGTTATCAATTTCATGCGCTATCCCGATCTCGACCTCGATGCCCTGCGGTCCTTTGTTGCTGTCGCCGATACCGGCGGCTTCACCACTGCCGGTGCCCTGCTGGGCCGGACCCAGGCTGGTATCTCGATCAAGATCAAGAAGCTGGAAGAGACCCTGGGCCGTCGTGTGTTCGAGCGCACCAGCCGGTCGCTGAAACTGACCCGCGACGGTGAGATGCTGTTGGGCTATGCCCGCCGCCTGCTCGAACTGAATGACGAGGCGGTGCGCCGCTTTACCGAGCCCGAGGTGACCGGCGAGATCCGCCTCGGCGTGGTCGAGTATTTCGTGCCGGCCCATCTGCCCGGCGTGCTGGCGCGCTTCGCCCGCATCTATCCCCGTGTGCATATCGACGTAAAGGTCGGCATGAGCAGCAGCCTGACCGAGGCGCTGGATGCCGGCCAGCTCGACCTCGTGATCGCCAAGCGCGACGACGGCGAGACGCGCGGCCGGGTGATCTGGCGCGAAAGCCTGGAGTGGGTCTGCGGGCCCGATTTCGTCGTCGACGCCGGCGCGCCACTGCCATTCTGCGCGATGCCGCCGCCCTGCGTGTTCCGCGCCCGCGGGCTTGCCGCGCTGAAGGCGACGGGGAAAAGCTGGCGCGTGGTCTATACCAGCGAGAGCGGCATGAGCGTGCTGGCCGCGGCGCGCGCCGGTCTTGGCATCGCGGTCACCGGCATGAGCACGGTAACCGCCGGACTGCGCCGGCTGGGTGCGGTCGACGGCTTCCCGCCGCTGGGCGAGATCGAGCATGCGGTGTTCGGCGAGGGCGGAGGCCAGGCCGAGATCAAGGCCGCGCTGGTCGGATTCATCGAAGACAGCCTGCAGGGCTTGGCGGCGGGGCGTCAGGCGGCTTAAATCAGGGCTCCGTAACAGAGAGGTTGCCCCGTGTCCCGCGCTGCCGCCGTCCAAGCCGCTACCGATTATCTTGACCAGGGCGGTTTCACCGCCGATCTCGCCCGTCGCGTCGCCATCCCGACCGAAAGCCAGAATCCCGACCGCGCCGCCGATCTCGGCACCTATCTCGACCGCGAGATGCGCGCTGCGCTGGAGCCGCTGGGCTTCACCTGCACGATCCACAAGAACCCGGCGCCCAACGGCGGCCCGTTCCTGGTTGCCGAACGCCGCGAGGCCGGCGCGAAGAAGACGCTGTTCTCCTATGGCCATGGCGATGTGATCCGCGGTCTGGACGCTCAGTGGCGCAGCGGCATCGGCCCCTGGGCCCTGGTGCAGGAAGGCGAAAAGCTCTATGGCCGCGGCACCGCCGACAACAAGGGCCAGCATACGGTGAACATCGCGGCGCTGGCCGCGGTCATCAAGGCGCGTGGCGGCAAGCTCGGCTTCAATGTCGTGCTGCTGATCGAGACCGGCGAGGAGGTCGGCTCGCCCGGCCTCGATGCCTTCTGTGCTGCCCAGCGCGAGGCCTGGGGCGCCAACCTGTTCCTTGCTTCCGATGGCCCGCGGCTGTCGCCCGAGCGGCCGACGCTGTATTGCGGCTCGCGCGGCGCGATGAATTTCGATCTCACCGTCGACCTGCGGCCGGGCGCGCATCATTCCGGCAACTGGGGTGGGCTGCTCGCCGATCCCGGCATTATCCTTGCGCATGCCATCGCCAGCATTGCCGGTCCGACCGGGCAGATCCGCATTCCCGAATGGGTGCCGGCGGAACTGCCGGCCGGCGTGCGACGCGCACTCGCCGACTGCACGGTCGGCGGCGGCGAGGACGGCCCTGCCGTCGATGCCTGGTGGGGCGAACCGGGCCTCAGCCCGTCCGAGCGCGTCTACGGCTGGTGCAGTTTCGACGTGCTGGCCTTCAAGACCGGCAACCCGGACGCGCCGGTCAACGCCATCCCCGGCAAGGCCACCGCGCATTGCCAGATCCGCTTTGTCGTCGGCGTCGATTCCGAACAGTTCCTGCCGGCCCTGCGCCGCCATCTCGACCGTCACGGTTTTCCGCAGGTGCAGGTTACGCTGGCGCGTGCCGCTTACTTCCGCGCAACCCGGCTCGATCCCGATCATCCCTATGTGCATTTCGCGCTCGACTCCGTGGAACGTACGCTCGGCACGAAGCCGGCGCTGCTGCCCAATCTCGGCGGCTCGCTGCCCAACGACGTATTCGCCGATACATTGGGCCTGCCCACGGTGTGGGTGCCGCATTCTTATGCAGCCTGCTCGCAACATGCCCCGAACGAGCACGTGTTGCTGCCCGTGATGCGGCAGGGCCTCGCGATGATGGCCGGCATCTTCTGGGACCTGGGCGAAGCTGACGACGCCATCGCCGCCTGACGCGTTGCGGCGCGATGCAGGATCCGTCGCTGCTGGCCGGCTGGGTGCGCGATTGCGGCCTGGCCGGCCTGTTCTTCTGGTCGCTGCTGGCGGCGACCTTGCTGCCGCTGTCGTCGGAAGCCGCACTGGCGGCCGCGCGCGGTGCCGGAATGGCGCCAGTTACAACATTATTTCTGGTCGCCACCGCCGGCAATGTAGGGGGTGCACTGATTAACTGGGGCCTCGGCGCCTATTGCCTGCGCTTTAAGCACAGGCGGTGGTTTCCGGTCAGCGATGTGCAGCTGCAAAAAGCCGGTACCCGATTTTCGCGCTGGGGCGCCGTAGCCCTGCTTTTTAGCTGGATTCCGGTGATCGGCGACCCGCTGACCTTTGCTGCGGGTGCGCTGCGCTACCCGTTGGCCCGATTCTTGATTGCCGTAACCATCGGCAAGGCGGCGCGCTATGCCTTCGTCCTCTGGATCACCGGCGCCGTCTTGCCCGTTTTCGCAGCCTCGTGATAATTCTACATCGGTGCTGCGGAAACGCAGTCCAGTCACAACAGGGAAGGGTATTCAAATGAAATTTCTTGCAACGGCCGCGGTTGCGGCAGCGGTCGTCTTTGGTGCGCACGCTGCCCATGCGGGTGCGACCTTTGACGCGGTGAAGGCGAAGGGCTTTGTCCAGTGCGGCACCAATACCGGCCTCGGCGGTTTCGCCGCGCCGGATTCCAAGGGCGAGTGGAAGGGCCTCGATGTCGATGTCTGCCGTGCCGTCGCCGCCGCCATGTTCGGCGATGCCAGCAAGGTCAAGTACACCCCGCTGACCGCGCAGCAGCGCTTCACTGCCCTGCAGTCGGGTGAAGTCGACCTGCTGGTCCGCAACACCACCATCACCCTGACCCGCGAAGGGTCGCTCGGCCTCATTGGTGTCGGCATCGACTATTATGACGGCCAGGGCTTCATCGTGAAGAAGTCGCTGGGCGTGAAGAGCGCCAAGGAGCTGAATGGCGCGACCGTCTGCGTGCAGCCGGGCACCACCACCGAACTCAATCTGGCCGACTACTTCCGCGCCAACAAGATGGAGTTCAAGCCGGTCGTCATCGAGAAGCTCGATGAGGTCGTCGCGGCTTACGATTCGGGCCGTTGCGACGTCTACACCACCGACAAGTCCGGCCTGGCCGCTACCCGCGCAACCCAGCTCGCCAAGCCGGATGATCATATCATCCTGCCGGAGACCATCTCCAAGGAGCCGCTCGGCCCGATGGTGCGTCAGGGCGACGACCAGTGGCTGGTGCTGGTGCGCTATGCGCTGAACGCGATGATCGAGGGTGAGGAATACGGCATCACCTCGAAGAACGTCGATGACGAGCTGAAGAGCGACAACCCGAACGTCAAGCGCATCCTGGGCGTCACCCCGGGCATGGGCAAGGCGCTCGGCGTCGACGAGAAGTGGGCCTACAACATCCTCAAGCAGGTCGGCAATTACGGCGAGAGCTTCGAGCGTAATGTCGGCAAGGACAGCCCGCTCAAGCTGGATCGTGGTGTGAACCAGCTGTGGACCAAGGGCGGCGCGCTCTACGCGTGGCCGATCCGCTAAGGGCGGTGTAACGATGCAACCCGGCGACGATACAGGGCGTCGCCGGGTTGCGCTTTCTCCGCAGACGCAGACAGTCTGTTTTCAGTTATCTTTGCCATGGGGGGCACATGGCGAATAAATCTTCCGGCGGCGCAGCATCGGCACCGCCCCGGCGACTGAACTGGAACGATCCCGATGTTCGTTCCGTCGTCTATCAGGTCGTCGCACTGGGGCTGGTCGCCTTTGTCGGCTGGTTCCTGATCTCCAACACCTTGCACAACATGGAAGTCCGGAACATCGCGTCCGGCTTCGGGTTCCTCAGCCGCGAGGCGGGCTTTGCCATCGGCGAGAGCCCGATCTATTTCGGTCCGGAGAATACCTACACCCGCGCCATCGTCGTCGGCATCCTGAACACCATCCGGGTGGCGGCGATCGGCATCATCCTCGCGACCATCATCGGCACCGTCGTCGGTATCGCCCGGCTGTCGAAGAACTGGCTGATCAGCAAGCTGGCCATGGTCTATGTCGAGGTGGTGCGCAACGTGCCGCTGCTGCTACAGCTGTTCTTCTGGTACTCGGTGATTTCCGAGAACCTGCCGGGACCGCGCCAGGCCCTGCATCCGTTGCCGGGCATCTTCCTGTCCAACCGCGGCATCAAGATTCCGGCAACGACCGACCATATCGCCTTCGACTTCGCGGCAATCGGTTTCCTGCTCGCCATCGTCGCCTGCATCTTCGTCGCCCGCTGGGCCGGCAAGCGGCAGGAGGCGACCGGCCAGGCCTTTCCGGTCTGGTGGACCGGCTTCGGCCTGCTGATCGGCCTGCCGGTCGTCGGCTGGCTGGTCGGCGGCGCGCCGCTGCAGCTCGACGTACCGCATCTGCAGGGCTTCAATTTCGTCGGTGGCTCCACGCTGACGCCGGAATTCGCCGCCCTGCTGTTCGGCCTGGTCTTCTACACGGGCGGCTTCATCGCCGAGGTGGTGCGTTCCGGCATCCAGGCGGTCAGCTACGGCCAGTGGGAAGCCGCTGGCGCGCTCGGCCTGCGGCGCAGCCAGATACTGCGGCTGGTGGTGCTGCCGCAGTCGCTGCGCGTCATCATTCCGCCGATGACCAGCCAGTACCTGAACCTGACCAAGAACTCCTCGCTGGCGGTGGCGATCGGCTATCCGGACATCGTGTCGGTGGCCAACACCATGCTGAACCAGACCGGCCAGGCGATCGAGGGCATCATGATCATCATGGGGGTGTATCTCACCATCAGCCTGTCGATCTCGGTCTTCATGAACTGGTACAACAAGCATATAGCGCTGGTGGAGCGGTAAGATGGCAAGCACGACCGAATCCATGGCGCCGCCGAACCTGCAGACCGGGCCGATTGCCTGGGTGCGCGAGCGGCTGTTTTCCTCGCCGCTGAATGCCATCCTGACCATCCTGTCGATCTGGCTGCTGGCGGCGACGATTCCGCCGATCATCGAATGGGGGCTGATCCAGGCGCATTTCACCGCTGCGACCTCGGCGGAATGCCGCGGCCAGCCGGGTGCCTGCTGGGCCTTCATCGGCGAGAAATACCGGCTGATCTTCTTCGGCCTGTATCCTTATGCCGAACAGTGGCGGCCGCTGATCGCCGGCCTGATCCTGATCGGCATGATCATCGTCAGCTGCATGCCCAGCTTCTGGAAACCGCGGCTGCTGGTGATCTGGATCGTCGGCCTGGTGGCAGTGGGCGTGCTGATGTGGGGCGGCATCTTAGGCCTGCGCTTCGTCGAGGACACCCTGTGGGGCGGCCTGCCGCTGACCCTGATCCTCGCCACCTTCGGCATTGCCATCGCCTTTCCATTCGGCCTGATCCTGGCGATGGGGCGGCGCTCGAAGATGCCGGCGATCAAGACGCTGTGCATCATGTATATCGAGCTGATCCGCGGCGTGCCGCTGATCTCGATGCTGTTCATGTCGTCGGTGATGCTGCCGCTGTTCCTGCCGGAAGGTTTCAGCATCGACAAGCTGCTGCGGGCCCAGATCGCCATCATCATGTTCGCGGCGGCCTATATCGCCGAGGTGGTGCGCGGCGGCCTGCAGGCGATCCCCAAGGGCCAGTATGAAGGCGCCGACTCGCTCGGCCTGTCCTACGGCCAGAAGATGGGCCTCGTCGTGCTGCCGCAGGCGCTGAAGGTGGTGATCCCGCCGATGGTCGGCCTGTTCATCGCCGCCTTCAAGGATACCTCGCTGGTGGTGATCATCGGCATCTACGACCTGATGCAGTCGACCAAAGTCTCGCTGACCGATCCCGCCTGGCGCGGCTTCTCGATCGAGGCCTATGTCTTCATCGCCTTCATCTACTTCATCTTCTGCTTCTCGATGTCGAAATACAGCAAGGCCCTGGAAGACCGTCTGGCCACCGGGCACAAGCGCTGAGGGGATTCGCAATCATGGCTCAACCGATTATCGAACTGCAGGCCGTCAACAAGTGGTACGGCGAGTTCCACGTCCTGCGTAACATCAACCTGACCGTCACGCGCGGCGAGCGCATCGTGATCTGCGGTCCGTCGGGCTCCGGCAAGTCGACCATGATCCGCTGCATCAACCGTCTGGAGGAACACCAGAAGGGCCATATCATCGTCGATGGTACCGAGCTGACCAACGATCTGAAGAACATCGAACAGATCCGCCGCGAGGTCGGCATGGTGTTCCAGCACTTCAACCTGTTCCCGCATCTGACCGTGCTGGAGAACCTGACCCTGGGGCCGATCTGGGTGCTGAAGCAGCCGAAGGCCGAGGCCGAGGCCACCGCGATGAAATACCTCGAGCGGGTGCGCATCCCCGAGCAGGCCAAGAAGTTCCCCGGCCAGCTGTCCGGCGGCCAGCAGCAGCGCGTCGCCATCGCCCGTTCGCTGTGCATGAACCCGAAGATCATGCTGTTCGACGAGCCGACCTCGGCGCTCGATCCGGAAATGGTCAAGGAAGTGCTCGACGTGATGATCGGCCTGGCCGAAGAGGGCGGCATGACCATGCTCTGCGTTACCCACGAGATGGGCTTCGCGCGCAAGGTGGCCAACCGGGTGATCTTCATGGACCGCGGCGAGATCGTCGAGCAGAACAAGCCCGACGAGTTCTTCAGCAACCCGCAGAACGAGCGCACCCGGCTGTTCCTCAGCCAGATCCTGCACTGACAGGGCCTGGAAAGCCGGGTGGCCGTCCGAAGGCATGCTATACTCCTCCCCGTAACAGGGGAGGAACGCCATGCGCCGTCATGCCATTGCCCTTCTGTGCCCGATCCTTCTGGGCCTGCTGGTCGCGGCGCCCGCCGCGGCCCAGCTTCCCACTATCCAGCTTCCTGCCGTTGATGCTCCCGGGCAGTACCGCCTGATCGGTCCCGACGCGGGCCGCAGCGACAGCCGCTGCATCGGCCGGCCCGACACCCCGCTCTGCGCCGTCGAGACCCTGCTGGCCTGTTTTGCCCGCCGCGAGGCAGCACTGTGCTGGCGGGTCTGGCAGCCGCGGCTGGCGGGCGGCGAGCTGTTTCCCGGCGAGAAACGTCCCGGCTACTGGTGGAGCTATCGCGTGGCGGCGGCCGAGCCGGCCGGGGCCGGCGAGGTGGTGATCGCGGTGGCGGGGCGCAATTGCGGCCTGCTGCTGGCGGCGCCCGACTGCGTCACCACCCCGGCGGCGCCGACCCGCTATCGCCTGCGCCGGCAGCCCGATGGTGGCTGGCGGGTGGTCGACTGGCAGTCGCCGCCGGGCCGGCCGGAAGCGCTGCCCTGAAGCGCTGTCCCGAGGCGTCACCCTGAACGATCCATCGCGGGAACTTTCTAGCTTTCCGGGATGTTATAGACTGTTGTGAATCTTCTTCGTCAGCAGGACATGCCATGACCGGGCCGTTTGAATCTCTGCGCCACATGCCGGCCGGCTGGCGCCTGCTGCTCTGCCTGGCTGTCGGCGCTCTCGTTTTCGTGGCGCCGTTCCCGCCCCGCGATGTCGCCGTGCATGCCGGCGCCGCCTGGGTGCTCGGCATCCTGCTGTTCCTCGGCCTGACGGCGCATGCCATCCATGGCGTCACCACGGCAGTGCTGCGCCGGCGTTCGCGTGAACTCGACGATCGCGCCTGGGTAATCACGGTGCTGGTGGTGATCGCCGCCGTCATCAGCCTGCTGGCGCTGGCGCTGATCCTCTACAGCCGCCAGACCGTGCCGCCGCAGATCATGGTGTGGCGGCTGGTGGTCGGCGCCGCCGGCATGATCTGCGCGTGGTTCCTGATCCACACCGTGCTGGCGCTGCATTATGCGCATCTCTACTACGGCGATGTCACCGAAGGCGGCAAGACGGTCGACCGCGGCGGCCTCGATTTCCCCGAGACCAGGGAACCCGATTACTGGGATTTCTTCTACTATGCCTTTGTCATCGGCATGACCTGCCAGGTCTCGGACGTCGCCGCCGTGTCGCGCAGCATGCGGCGCCTGACCCTGCTGCACAGCGTGGTGGCCTTCTTCTTCAACACCACGGTGATCGCGCTGACCGTCAACCTGGTCGCCAGTGGTCAAGGTTAAGGTGGGGCCAGGGTGGCTAAGCCGGTCAGATGCCCAGCAGTCGCAGTCCGGCGGCCAGCGCCATGCCGGCCGCCACCGCAAGATCGGGCTCAGCTTCCTGAATCTTTCAACCAGGCGGCAATCGTCTGATTCAGGTAGTCCGGCACTTCATGCTGAATGAAGTGGCCAACTCCGGGCACGATTTTGACCGTGAGATTGTCGGGATTTTCAATCCATGACTTTTCCAAATCGATAGTGCTTAGCAAAGCGTGGCTCTCCTCGATTCCGTGCACATGCAAGACCGGGCATTTGATCGTGGCACCGTAGAGTTTCTTCATGGCTGGATCGAAAAGATTGAGCGTAAGCTGGGAAAACGCGTAGTTGGCTTTGTAATAATTCATCATCGACAAGATGGAAGATTTCTCGAAAGCCTCGATGTATCGACTCTTAGCCTGTGGATCGACAACCCAGTATGCCAGGTCTTGCGCCGTCAGATTGTCGCCTTTGCCTTGAGCGAAGAACCGTGTGGCGTAGGCGCTGGCCCTGGCCTGCGCGATTGGATGGTTCCAAGGCAGCAATTCCCGCGTGATGGCGCCGGGATGAGGAACGCTGAGGACGACAAGTCTTTCGATTAGATCCGGATTTTGCCCGGTGAAGAGCCACGACAAAGCGGCGCCCCAGTCGTGCCCGATCAGGATCGCCTTGCGGCCGTTTCTCTCTGCATCGATCACGGCACGGATGTCATCGAGGAGAACCGGAAACTTGTAGTTCTCGACACCTTCTGGCCGATCGCTCAAATCGTACCCGCGCAGATCAAGAGCGACCACCTGATAATTTGCTGAAAATGCCTGGATCTGATTTCGCCAGGAATACCAAAAGTCGGGAAATCCGTGCACGAACACCATAAGCGGTTTTTGATTGGAGCCCATTGTGACGTAGTGGATTTTCGTTCCCGCATTTTCCGCATATTTGTGCAGAAGGTTCGGATCCTTATCGATATCAACGGCAGGCTCGCTCAAAGCGACAGGGATCTTATTGTGCCAGATGGCATCGCTTGAAGGCTCTCCGGCAGCAACGCCAGCGAACATCGCAGTGAACATGGCAGCTCCTAAAAGCATCATCGGGCAGGGTCTGGAGGTCATCTCAGTGGTCCCGTTCGCTGGAACAGTTGCCGAAATCGTAGGTGCTCGAGTTCATTTTGAGTCTTTCCTGTGCCGCAATCCGGGGGAGTGGCATGTGCCTGCGTGCAACGTCTGGATCGGGATCTGATAACGGTGAGGCGGCGGGGCGCATTTACTATGGTGATCGCCATAGTATGGCGATCACCATAGCCGTGTCAAGCTCGGCGTGGTATGCTTTCGGCATGCCCCGTAAGACCGACGCCCGCGATCGCGCGATTGCCACTGCCGAACGACTGTTCCGCATCCAGGGCTACACTGCGACCGGATTGAACCAGATCATTGAAGAAAGCGGATCGCCTAAGGGGTCGTTCTATTTTCATTTTCCGCGCGGCAAGGCGCAGCTCGCAGAAGAAGCCATCGATCATTACGTTGCGACTAGAATGGCCGTCTTGCGGGATATCTCGGCGAATACGACGGGTGATGCCCTGCGTTTTGTTCGTCAGATTTTCGGCACGTTCGCGGCCGAAATGGTCGCCTCTGATTTCCGGTATGGATGTCTGATGCAAAATCTGGCGAATGAGCTTCCTGCACTCGACGCGGATCTGACCAAACGGGTCGCGCGCGGATTTGTCGATTCAACCGAGATCGTTGCGGAGCATTTCAGGGGGTGCGGTTTCACGTCCGCGCGCGCATCTTCTGCCGCGGCCGCATTGGTCGCTGCCGTCGAAGGCGCACGCACGATCGCTCGCCTGGAACGCACGACGGCTATATTCGAGGCGCTGGCGGATGTGAGTGTCCAGGGTTGGGCGGCCCCCGGGGGGAAACCCGGTATCGAGGTCAGCTCTCGACGGCGCGGACGGTAGCTGCGACCCCGGACTTCGGCAAATCTTCCTCCGCAACGAAACCGGAAAGCCCCGATCTGTTTGGCCTCGATCCGGATCTGGCTGCGTGCGAATGAGCCCACGCCCCGGATCGGGAGGGCTAGACGCCCAGCAGCCGCAGCCCGGCGGCCAGCGCCATGCCGGCTGCCATCGCCGTCATCGGCCGGCGCAGCCACAGCATGAGGGCGATGGCCAGCGCGAGGCCGGCCCACATGGTGCGGTCGCCGTTGACCACCGCCGCCGTGACGATCGAGACCAGCACGCCGCCGGCCATATGGCGCAGGAAGCGCTCGATGCGCGGCGAGATCGCCACATGGCCCATCAGCCAGAAGCCGCCGGCCCGGGTGAGATAGGTCAGCACGGCCATGGCGAGGATGGCGGCCAGCGCCGCGCCATCGACGGCGAGGGAGTCGAGAGTCAGCAGGTCAGTCATGGCGGCGCAACAGTCCGGCGAGGCCGGCGCAGAGCGCGCCCATCAGGATGTACCAGTTGCCCGGCAGCCACAGCAGGGCGGCCAGCGTGCCGGCGACGGCGCCGAGCCACGGCAGGATGTCGCCGCGGCCGCGATACAGCCCGATCACCGCGGTGGCGAAGACGGCGGCGATCAGCACGTCGAGGCCCCATGCCTTCGCAGCCAGCCCGGTGGCGCCGATCACCGCGCCGAGCGCGGTGCCGCCGACCCAGACCGGCCACTGCATGATGATGGTGCCGGCCAGCACGCCGAAATCGCGCTGGCCGCGCATCATCGTCTGCAGGGTGATGGCAAAACCGCCGTCGGTCATGCCGCCGGCCAGCGGCAGCACCAGCCGGCCCGGCAGGCCGCGGGTGAACGGCTGCAGTGCGGCGCCCATCACGATATGGCGCGCATTGACCAGCAGGGTGGTCAGCGCGATGGCCAGCACCGGCAGCGGGCTTGCCCACAGGCTGAGCACGGCGAACTGCGCGCTGCCGGCAAAGGCCAGCGCGCTCATCAGCACCGCCGCGCCCGGGGTCATGCCGGCGGCAACTGCGGCGGCGCCGAACGCCAGACCGAAAGGCAGCGCGCTGATGCTGTAGGGCAGGGTCAGTTTCATGCCGTGCCAGACGCCGGCGCGGGTGAAGCTGGCGGCCGGTGGCGATGTGGCGGAATCGGTTGGTACGGCAGAGTCGCTCATGGCCGGCACGCTAGGTCTTGGCGCAGCGGCCGTCAACCGGTATACTGGTTAGAATGCCCGTGTACTGGTGAGAATGACAGGCCATCGAACATGACCGAGACGTCGCGCATCCTGGCGCTGGACCTGCTGGGCGGGCATCCGGCGCTTGATTTCATCAACACCGTGGACTGGCGCGACCGCGCCGACGCGGAGGACTGCCTGGTCTCCTATGCCGCCCTGCTGGCCTGGGCGAAGCGGGTCGGCCTGCTCGATGCGGCCGAGGCGAAGGCGCTGGCGCAGGCGGCCGATGCCGAGCCCGAGGCGGCCGATGCCGCGCTCAGCGCCGCCGTCGATTTGCGCGAGACGCTGCATCGCCTGCTGACCCATGCGGGCAAGCCGGCCGCGGCGGATCTGGAGCGACTCAACCACTGGCTGGCCGAGATGCCGGCGACGGCGCGGCTGGTGGCCGCGAAAGGCGGTGGCTATGCCTGGGCCGAACCGCGCGCCGGCCTCGGCCTGTCGGCGCCGATCCTGCGGCTGGCCCATGCCGCCGCCGGGCTGCTGGCGTCCGACCGGCTGCCGCGGGTGCATGTCTGCGGCGGGCCGGGCTGCGGCTGGCTGTTCCTCGATACCAGCCCAAGCGGCCGGCGCCGCTGGTGCGCGATGGAAAGCTGCGGCAACCGCGCCAAGGCGCAGCGGCATTACCGGCGGGCGAAGGCGGGGGAGTAGTCGTTCCTGAGGTGTTTCACGTGAAACACCCTCGAGATTATCTCCTCAACATAAGCACGTAATTAGGAGTGGAATCCTCGGTCTTTATCCCGCTAAGGTGGTGAGAAACTAGGGGGAGAGCCGTGGCGGAAATTGTCATTGGGTCGGAAGCCGACCTTTGGGATTTGTTGGGGCAATGGGAAGCCGACCCAATCGGGCAACTTGGCCCGACCACAATCCGAGTATCCGGGTGGAATCCAACGATACTTCGCTTCCCTGATGAGCCGATCAACCATTCTCTTACGCGGCATACGGCGCGGGCGCTAAGCGAATTTTACGATGCTCTGGAGAAGAGCTACGCACTAGTTAAGCATGGAACAACGAATCGTAATCGACTGACGGCCGAAGACAAAGCGGCGCTGGACGACATTAAGATCGTTATCATGAAGGGGAGTACAGGCGCCGAAGCCCCCGATTCGACGGTTGAAGACTTCTTCAAGAGCCTGGTTGGGAAGATGACGGACAAGCAGGTTTTCATAATCGCGGCGCTCGCGGTCTTACTTTACTTCGGCGTGACTCCCTTCACGGAACACGTGAAGCAGACGGCTGAGGTAAAGAAGGTCGAGATTGAATCGACCACCCGGCTTGAGATGAGCAAGGAAGAAACCCGCCGACTAGAAATCATGGCATCGGCAGTCGCTAGGGCTCCCGTAGCCAAGCAGCTCGCCGAGGAAGCGGGTGAGGCTCACATTGCGCTACTGAAATCGGCTGGTAAAGCTGAGCAAGCCGAAGTGCATGGGCTTCCCTTAACCGGGGAAGAGGCAAGGAAGTTGCTGTCAAATGACAAGCAGGATGGTATCGGCAAGCCTCTTGATGGAAGGTTTGAGGTTGTAGATATCAATAACGAAATTGATGGGGGCTTCCGCGTTCGTTTTAAAAAGAAAACGGATGGTGAAAAGGTCGTTGTCACCGTTAGAAGGATCGAGGTCCCCACCGAGGATATCGCCAACCTTCTTTGGGCGCTTGACCATCCGGGGGCTGAACTGGACGTCAAAGCGAATGCGTACTACGTAAACAACGAGATCGACAAAGCTTTTCTGGTAAGGGCGGCGCGTGTAAAGAGCGGTGAGGACTGACGGCTATCCTGATCTCGAAGAAACGCGCCACGAAATATCGCGCCGGCTTCACACCCGCGGATCGAACGGTGCCTGCCGGGTCTGGTAAGGGCGGAAGCCGATCTTCTGATAGAGCGGCAGGGCGGCCGGGTGGTCGAGGTTGCAGGTATTCACCGTCAGGCGCCTGGTGCCATACGAGAACGCCTGCCTGACGCCCGCGCGCAGCAGCCAGGGGCCGACGCCGCGGCCGATGAATTCCGGCGCCAGGCCGAAATAGGCGATGTTGACCGGCCTGTCGTCGGATGCGGTCTCGTCGCGGCGGTCGAGTTCGACATAGCCGGCCGGCACGCCGCCGATATAGGGCACCCAGATCTCGACACGCGGGTCGCAGATGATCTGGCCGAGCGCCAGGTCGCTGAGCCGGTTGCGGTCGACCCAGTGCCAGGCGCGGCCGACGGTCTCGTAGAGATAGCGGTAGAAGCCGGTGGTCGGCTTATCCAGTTTCAGCAGCGAGAGCTTCGGTACCAGCGGCGGCGGGTTCGGCGCATCGGCGGCCGGGCCCTGCAGCATCTCGAGATAGACCACGGTGACATTGTAGCGGCCATCGTCCAGCAGCTCCGGCGGCGGCAGGCGGAACACCGCCTGCTCGACATTGCTGCTGAGGTCGTCGCGCGCCGCCGTCACGGAACCGGCCTGCGGTTCAGCGTTCGACCGGCAGGTCGGGGCGGCCGCCCCATTCGGTCCACGAGCCGTCATAGACCGAGACCTGGCGATGGCCGAGCAGATGCAGGCCGAGCGTCAGGATGCAGGCCGAGACGCCGGAGCCGCAGGTGGTCAGCACCGGCTTGCCGAGGTCGACGCCGGCCCTGGTGAAGATGTCGCGCAGCGCATCGGCCGACTGGAACTGGCCGGTCTTGGGATCGGTCATCAGCGAGGACGGCACGCTCAGCGAGCCGGGGATATGGCCGCCGCGCAGGCCGGCGCGCGGCTCGGCCTCGGTGCCGGCAAACCGCCCGGCGCTGCGGGCATCGACCACCTGCTCGCGGTGGCTGCCGAGATTGCCGCGCACCTGCTCGACATCGCGCACCAGCAGGTCGTTGCGGCGCGCGGTGAAATGCCGGTCGCGCGGCAGCGGCGGCAGGTCCTCGACCGGGCGGCCCTCGGCCAGCCATTTCCCGAAGCCGCCGTTGAGCACGGCGACATCCTCATGGCCGAAGACGCGGAACATCCACCACACCCGCGGCGCCGAGAGATGCACGCCCGAGCCGTCATAGACGACGATGCGGTTGCCGTCGCCGATGCCGAGTGTGCGCATGCGGCTGGCGAATTTCTCCGGGCTCGGCAGCATGTGGGGCAGGTCGCTCGCCGTGTCGGAAATCTCGTCGATGTCGAAGAACACCGCGCCGGGGATATGCTGCCGGGCATATTCGGCCTTGCCGTCGCGGTTCATCGCCGGCAGGTACCACGAGGCATCGACGATGCGCAGGTCCGGCGCATTCAGATGTTCCGCCAGCCATTCGGTCGAGACCAGCGCCTCGCTGTTGACGTAATCCATTGCGGGACTCCCCAGACTGGATCGCGGCGTCAGGCCGCGAATTCGATGTTGACGCGCCGGTTCTGCCGGCCCTTGTTTTCCACCTTGCGCACGCTGACCGCGCCGATCTCGCCGGTGCGCGCGATATGCGTGCCGCCGCAGGCCTGCAGGTCGAGCGGCTGGTCGACGCCGACCACCTCGATCAGCCGCACGCGGCCGAGGCCCATCGGCGGCTTCACCGCCATGGTCTTGACCAGCTCCGGGTTGCCGAGCAGGTCCTCGTCGGTGATCCAGCGCGCGGTCACCGCATGGTCGCCGGCGATCAGGGCGTTCAGCTTTTCGGTCAGCGTCTCCTTGTCGGGGATGCTGTCGGCCATGTCGAAATCGAGCCGGCCCTTGCCGTCGCCGACCTGGCCGCCGGTGACCGGGAAGGGCACCAGCGCCGACAGCAGATGCAGGCAGGTATGCATGCGCATCAGCCGGTGGCGGCGTTCCCAGTCGATTTCGAGCTTGCCGCTGGCGCCGACCTTCAGTGCCGCGCTGCCGCTGCCTGCCACATGGATGATGCCGTCCGGGCCGTCGCCCTTGATGGTGTTGGTGATCGCGATGATCTCGCCGGACGCCAGCAGCAGCCGGCCGCTGTCGCCGGGCTGGCCGCCGCCGGTGGGGTAGAAGACCGTGCGGTCGGTCTGGAAGCCGCGCTCGTCGACGGCGGTGATCACCGCGTCGCAGTCTTTCAGATAGGCATCTTCGCGGAACAGGAACTCGGTCATCGCCAGCCTCACGCCATCCACGGCGGAACCGGCAGGTTCTTCGACCGCAGGAATTCCGGATTGAACATCTTGCTCTGGTAGCGCGCGCCGCCGTCGCACAGGATGGTGACGATGGTGTGGCCGGGGCCCATCTGTTTCGCCAGCCGGATCGCCGCGGCGACGTTGATGCCGCTGGAGCCGCCGAGCACCAGGCCCTCGTGCTGCACCAGGTCGTAGACCACCGGCAGGGCTTCCTCGTCGGGGATCTGGAAGGCGTCGTCGGGCGTGATGCCTTCGAGGTTGGCGGTGATGCGGCCCTGGCCGATGCCCTCGGTGATCGAGCTGCCCTCGGATTTCAGTTCGCCGGTCTTGTAGTAGCTGTAGAGCGCGGCGCCCATCGGATCGGCCAGCGCGACCCGCACCTTCGGGTTCTGCTCCTTCAGGGCCATCAGGATGCCGGCGAGGGTGCCGCCGGAGCCGACCGCGCAGGTGAAGCCGTCGACCTTGCCGCCGGTCTGCTGCCAGATTTCCGGCCCCGTGGTGCGGTAATGCGCCTCGCGGTTGGCGACATTGTCGAACTGGTTGGCCCAGATGGCGCCATTCGGTTCGGTCTTCGCCATTTCCTCGGCCAGCCGGCCGGAATATTTCACGTAGTTGTCGGGGTTCTTGTAGGGCACTGCGGGCACCAGCCGCAGGTCGGCGCCGCACAGCCGCAGGAAGTCCTTCTTCTCCTGGCTCTGGGTCTCCGGCATCACGATGACGCTCCTGAAGCCCATGGCATTGGCCACCAGCGCCAGGCCGATGCCGGTATTGCCGGCGGTGCCTTCGACGATGGTGCCGCCGGGCCTGAGCGCGCCGCGGCGGATCGCGTCCTGCACGATGAACAGCGCGGCGCGATCCTTCACCGAGCCGCCGGGATTCATGAACTCGGCCTTGCCGTAAATCTCGCAGCCGGTGCTCTCGGAGGCATGCTTCAGGCGGATCAGCGGCGTGCGGCCGATGCTGTCGATAAAGTCCTTGCGAATATCCATGACGCTTCCGGTGGATGGGCCGCAACCGCAGGTGCCGGGCCGGTGAAATCTCCCCCTGCCATCCTATACCGGCGGGGGGTCAGGGTCGCAAGCCGCGCGGGTCGCGCCAGGCCTGCTGCAACTGCTCACGGTAGACCTTCAGCCACAGCAGGCCGATGGTGGCCGGCGAATTCGGCATTTTCCCGGCTTCCCACTGGGAAAAGGCCTCGGCGAAGGGCAGGGCGAAAACCCGGATATCCTCGTGCTCGTGGTCGAGGCCGTGGATGCCGCCGGCCTTTGACGCATCGACCTGCGCGCAGAACATGTGAAACCGCTCGCAGCAGAAGCCCGGTGTGGCATAGATCATGCCGATCGGCAGCAGCTCGCCGGTGGCTTCGAGGCCGCTTTCTTCCATCAGCTCGCGGCGGGCGACCTCCTCGATGCTCTCGCCGTCCTCGATCAGGCCGGCAACCGCCTCGACCATCCAGGCGCGGTCGCCGTTGTACAGCGCCGCGGCGCGGAACTGCTCGATCAGCACCACCTGGTCGGTGCGCGGATCGTAGGGCATCACGCAGACGGCATCGCGGCGCCACACGACTTCGCGTGACATCTCCTCGCTCATGCCGCCGCTGAACAGGCCGTGGCGCAGATGCAGTTCGTCGATTTTCAGGTGACCGCGGAACACCGGCTCCTGGCGGATGACCTCGACGGGGAGGGGCTGGTCTTTCACGGATGGGCGCATGGAACCGGACCTTGTGTCAGAAGCGATTGCAGGAAGCGCCGCTTGTCGCGCCGCTGCCACTGCTGTGGATGCCAGTCGGCGAAGTCCGCCGGCAGGCAGGAACCGCCGCGCGGGCTGCGGGCGGCGACGAAGACGCAGGCCCGGCCGGCGGCCTGCTCGTGATCCGGCAGCCGGCGGACCGGCAGCCGGCGTGCGGCATAATCCGGGCCTTCGTAAGCAGCCAGCCGTTCATGGTCGCGCGGCCGGCCGGGTTGGAAGACCAGCCCGCGGATGCAACCGGCCGGTGCCGGCACCAGCACGGGATAGCGGCGGCCCTTGGCGATTTTGCGGCGAAAACCTGTCAAAATCGCGGGCGTGAACTGGCGCCGGCTCGGCCGGTAGCCGAGCACGAGGCGCAGGACATCCGGATCGCACAGCGTTCCGTAGAAGAAATACGACATGGCAGGGCAGCCTGACGGGTCTGGGGATTGATCCACGGGCAAAAAACCTGCGTACATCTAGTAATCCAGTAGCGGAAGATTCGCAAAGACCATGCCTGCAACCGATCGCCATGACGCTGCACCGGCCGGCGCCACGCCGAATCACCATATCCCGGCCGAGTTGCTGCTCGATTACGCCGCCGGCAGTCTGGCCGAGTCGTGGTCGCTGGTGGTCGCCTGCCATCTGACGCTCTGCCCGCACTGCCGCCGCGAGCTGGCGGCGCTCGAACAGCTTGGCGGCCGCCTGCTGGAGCAGGGCGAGGCCCGGCCGATGCAGCCGGGCGCCTTCGCGGCAATTGCGGCACGGCTCGGGCCGCAGGAGCCAGTGAACGACCGCATCCGCCCGGCCGGTGACGGCCGGCTGCCGGCTCCGCTGCATGACTATATCGCCGGCGGCGTCGACCATATCCCCTGGCGCTGGAGCGGTACGGGGCTGAAGGCCTGCTCCCTGCCGGTGCGCAAGGCGCGCGGCGGCATGGCCACATTGCTGCGGGTCGCGCCGGGTGCCGGCCTGCCGCTGCATACCCATGGCGGCGACGAGATGACGCTGGTGCTGAGCGGCGGCTATACCGACGAGCGCGGCGCCTTCCGGCGCGGCGATGTCGAGGTCGCCGATGGCGGCATCAAGCACCGCCCGGTCGCCATGCCGGGCGAGCCCTGCATCTGCCTGGCGGTGACCGACGCGCCGCTGCGCTTCCGTGGCCGGCTCGGCTGGCTGCTCAATCACTGGGCCAGGCTGTCGTCGTGACGGCCCGGCAATGAGCGCCTCGGCCGTGAGCACGCCCGGGGTCGTCTGGATCACCGGTGCCGGCTCCGGCATCGGACGGGCGACGGCCCTGCGCTTCCTGCGTGCGGGCGCCATGGTCGCCGGCACCGCGCGGCGGGCGGAGACGCTGGAGGCGGTCGCTGCCGCGGCCCGCGATTTCACCGGCCGGTTCCATGCCCTGCCGGCCGACCTGACCGACAGCGCGGCCACCGGGGACGTGGTGCGCCGGATCGAGCGGGACATCGGCCCGCTGCGGCTCGCGCTGCTGAATGCCGGCAGCCACGAGCCGACGCCGGGCAATGCTTTCCGCGCCGATGCGGTGCGCCGCCTGCTCGACAGCAATGTGATGACGGTGGCCAACAGCCTGCAGGCGGTCCTGCCGCCCCTGCTGGCGCGCCGGGCCGGCCAGATTGCCATCGTTGCCTCGGTGGCGGGCTACAGCGGCCTGCCGACGGCGGCGGCCTATGGCGCCAGCAAGGCGGCGCTGATCAACATGGCCGAGGCACTTCGTCTTGACCTGCAGGACAGCGGCGTTGCCGTGCGTCTGGTCTGTCCGGGTTTCGTGCGCACGCCGTTGACCGACCGCAACAGCTTCCCGATGCCGTTTCTTATGCCCGTCGAAGCGGCCGCCGAACGGCTGTGGCACGGGCTGGAATTCGGCCAGGGTTTCGAGATCGTCTTCCCGCGCCGTTTCGCCCTGATTCTCAAGACGCTGCGGCTGCTGCCCTATGCAGCCTATTTTCCGCTGGTGCGGCGGATGACGCGATGACCGCTGCGCCGCAGGATGGCCGCGACGCGGTGGGCGAGGGGCTGGACCGCTATCTCCGTTTCCTGGCCGGGCTGACGCCGGAAACCCTCGACGGGCTCGACGGTCTGGTCTGCGACGATGTGCATTTCCGCGACCCGTTCAGCGACGTGCGCGGCCGGGCGGCGATGAAGACGATTTTCGCCGCGATGTACCGCGACTGCACGGATGTCGCTTTCGTCATCGACGGTGTGCTGCGCCAGGACGCCATGGCCATGGTGAAGTGGAGCTTCCGCTTCCGCCCGAAACGGTTTGGCGGCGCGCAGCCATGGACCGCCATCGGGGTGAGCGAGCTGCATCTGGCACCCGATGGCCGCATCGCGGCGCATCTCGATTACTGGGATGCCGGATCGCAGTTCTATGCCCGGCTGCCGTTGCTCGGCCCGCTGGTGCGCTTCGTGCGGCGCCGCCTGCAGCATCACTGAGCGGCATCACTGACTGGCCGCCGGCATCAGGCCCGACGGAAGCCGTAATGCGCCACGTCGATGGTGCCGGCGTTGAAGCCGCCCTCGCAATAGGCCAGATAGTACCGCCACATGCGGCGGAAGCGGTCGTCGAACCCCATCTCGCGGATTTCCGGCCAGGCCGCCTCGAACCGCTGCCGCCATTCGCACAGGGTGCGCGCATAATCGGCCCCGAAGCTGAAGCGGTCGGTGACCGCGAGGCCGGCCGCCGCGCCCTGTGCCGTGATGGCGGCGGGCGGCAGCAGCATGCCGCCGGGAAAGATATAGGCCTGGATGAAATCCATGGTGCCGCGATAGTCATCGAAAAGATCGTCGGCAATGGTGATCGCCTGCAGGCCGATGCGGCCGTCCGGTTTCAGCCGCGCGCGCAGCTGGCGGAAATACACCGGCCAGTATTTCTCGCCGACCGCCTCGATCATCTCGATGGAGGCGATGGCGTCGTAGCGGCCACCGAGGTCGCGATAGTCGCGCAGCTCGACCTGCACGCGCTCGCCCAGTCCTTCGCGCTGGATGCGCGCCGCCACATAATCATGCTGCTCGCGGCTGATGGTGACGGCATGGACCTGTACACCGAATTCGCGCGCCGCCAGGCTGGCGAAGCCGCCCCAGCCGCAGCCGATCTCCAGCACGCGGTCGTTGGGGCGCAGGGCCAGCACCGCACCGGCCAGCCGGCGGTACTTGTTGGCCTGGGCTTCTTCCAGGCTTTCGTCGCCGCGCTGCCACAGCGCCGCCGAATAGGTCATCGAGGCGTCGAGCCAGCGGGCATAGAAGGCATTGCCGAGATCGTAATGGCGGGCAATGTTGCGCCGGCTGCCGCGCCGGCTGTTGGCGGCCAGCGCGAAGCCGATGCGGCGCGCGAGCCGCAGCCAGGGCCGGCCCATCAGGGTGTCGTCGAGGTCGCCGTTGCGGCAGGCAAACTCGGTCAGGGCTGCGAGGTCGTCGCTGTCGAAGGCGCCGTCGATATAGGCACCGCCGACCGCGAGGTTACCGCCCAGCAGCAGGTCGCGGGCGAGCCGGTGGTCATGGATCTGCAGTGTCGCGGCCGGGCCGGGCTCGCTGCCGCAGACGGCCACGCTGCGGCCGTCCGGCAGGGTGATGGTCAGGCTGCCATGGCTGATGCGCGGCGCCAGCGACAGCATCAGCCGGGTCCAGCGCGGCACCCCGCGCAGGTGCAGGCCATGCTGGATCGACTGCAGCCGGATCGGTTCGCTGTCGGTGCGCCGGGCGGCCGGTTCGTCCTGCCAGGTCAGGCTGCCCTGTGCGATCGCTTCCGCTGCGGCCTGCAGCGGCGGCTTGCGGTCGGCATAGGCGTCAGTCATCCGGAGTCTCCGTTCGGGTCATGGGCGTGTCGCCGGCTGACTGCCGGAGACCGGTTCGGCCGGCGGCCGGCGCCAGCGGAAAAACGCGGCGCCCTTGCGCCAGAGCTGCAGCGCCTGCCAGTGGATGCCGGCGATCACTTTTACGGTCATCAGCGGATGGCGGATGACGGCGGCCAGCAGATTGCGGTCGGTCAGCGGTTCCTGCCGGCCGGTCTGGCTGGCGATCAGTTGCAGCGCGCCGCCCGGGCCGGTCTGGCGGATCACCAGGCCGATGGTGCGGCCGGGCGGCAGCACGCGGAAGCGGTAGGCGCCGTCGAGCGGCAGGAATGGCGAGACATGGAACCGCTTGGCCGCCTGCTGTTCGAAGGGCGCCGCCGCATCGGCCGTGTCGGGCACCGCGATCAGATAGCCGTGCTGGTCGCCGAAGGTATTCTTCACCTCGTAGAGCGTGGCGCGCAGGCGGCCAGCCGCGTCATGGCAGAAATAGACGCTGAGCGGATTGAACACATAGCCGAACAGGCGGGGGAAGCAGAACAGCAGGATACGATGGCCGGCCTCGGCAAGGCCATGCTGCTGCAGGGCCGCCTCGACCCAGGGCCTGAGCGGCGTGCCGTCGCGCGGGCCATGGTCGCGGTCGTGGAAGCTGACCAGGCCGAAGCGGTTGTGTCGTAGCAGGCGCGAGGCCCGGGCGACCTGCGGCAGCCGGTCGATGTCGAGCAGCAGCGAGAAGACGCGATATTCAAAGCGGTGGCGGAACGGCAGCAGCCGCTCATGCACCACCCGGCAGCGATACAGGCTCGCGTCAGGCAGCATCATTCGGCCGCCTGCTGCCGTGGCGGAACGCTGTCGGCAAACGGAGCGTCGACGCCGAGCGCGGCCGCCACCTGCAGGCCGGCGGTCAGGCCGTCCTCGTGGAAGCCGTAACGGCACCAGGCACCGCAGAACCACAGGCGATCCTTGCCCTGGATCTCCGGCAACCGCGCCTGGGCGGCGATGGCAGCGCTGTCGAACAGCGGATGTTCGTAGGCGAATTCGGCGAAGGTCTTGTCGGCCGCCGGCTCGGTCACCGGATTGAGCGTCACGAACAGCGGATGGCGGTCGTCGATGCCCTGCAGCCGGTTCATCCAGTAGGTCAGTGCCACCCGGCGCTGCAGGTCGCGGCGCGGTTCCGAGAGATAGTTCCAGCTCGACCAGACCTGGCGGCGGCGCGGCATCAGTGCCGGATCGCGGTGCAGCACGGCGCGGTTCGGCTGGAAACGGAAACACGACAGCAGGGTCCGCTCTTCCGGCGTGGCGCCGTCGCCCAGCAGTTCGAGCGCCTGGTCGCCATGGCAGGCCAGCACGACCTGGTCGAAATGCCGGGTCTGCCCGCCGGCAACGAGGGTCACGCCGCGGCTGTCGCGCAGCAGGCTGCGCACCGGCGTGTCGAGATGCAGGGCGAAGCCGCCGGTGGCGATCAGGCGGCGCACATACTTGCGGCTGCCGCCGGCCACCGTCGACCATTGCGGCCGGTCCTGCAGGCCGAGCAGGCCGTGGTTGTGGAAAAAACGGATGAAGGTCTCGGCGGGAAAATCCGTCATGCCACCCAGCGGTGTCGACCAGATCGCCGCGCCCATCGGCAGCAGATAGTCCAGCATGAAGGCTTCGCCGTAGCGGCCGTCCTGCAGGTATTCGCCCAGCGTACGGCCCGGCAGCCGACCGGTATCGAGGTCGGCCACGGCATGGCGATTGAAGCGCAGGATGTCGCGCAGCATGCCGTGAAAGGAGGGCCGCAGCAGGTTGCGCTTTTGCGCGAACAGCGTGGCGAGGCCGCTGCCGCTCCATTCAAGCCGGCCGCGCCGTGCGGCATCGCCGACCGACACGGCGAACGACATGTCGCTTGCGATCGACGGCACCTGCAACTGCGCGAACAGCCGCAGCAGGTTCGGATAGTTGCGGTCGTTGAAGACGATGAAGCCGGTATCGACCGGAATGCTGTGGCCATCGTAATCGACGGTGACGGTGTTGCTGTGGCCGCCGGCATAGCGGTTGGCCTCGAAGACAGTGACGTCATGGCGCTGCGCCAGCGCCCAGGCAGCGCCGAGCCCGCTGACCCCGGCGCCGATCACGGCGATGCGCTGCCGCCGGCCACTGTTGTCTGTCATCAATCCCCCACTGCCTCGCGGCCATCATTACGCAGGCTGGCGAAAGCCGCCAGTGCCGCCTTGCGCGCCCGGTCGTGATCGACCACCGGCTCCGGGTATGTGCGGCCGAGGCTCACGCCGGCCTGCCGCAGCACGTCTGGCGGGGCGGTCCACGGCTTGTGAATGAATGTGTCGGGCAGCTTTGCAAGCTCTGGCAGCCAACGCCGGATGTAGCGGACGTCCGGATCGAATTTTTCGCCCTGCAGCACCGGATTGAAGATGCGGAAATACGGCGCGGCATCGGCGCCCGATCCGGCGACCCATTGCCAGCTTGCGGCATTGCTGGCGAGGTCGGCGTCGACCAGCGTGTCCCAGAACCAGGCGGCGCCATGGCGCCAGTGCTGGCGCAGGTGCTTGACCAGGAAGGAGGCGGCGATCATGCGCACCCGGTTGTGCATCCAGCCGGTCTGCCACAGCTCGCGCATGCCGGCATCGACCAGCGGATAGCCGGTGCGGCCGCGCTGCCAGCAGTGCAGCAGGGCGGCGTCGTCGCGCCACGGGAAGGCGTCGAAATCGGGACGGAAGTTGCGCTCCGGCAGATCGGGGACGTGATAGAGCAGGTGATGCGAGAACTCGCGCCAGCCCAGTTCGGCGAGGAATTTTTCGGCACTGCCCGTGGCACCGTCATTCCGGCCGGCGCGCAGCAGCACCGCCTGCCGGATCTGGCGCGGGCCGATCTCGCCGAAATGCAGATGCGGCGACAGCCGCGAGGTGACGGCACGGTCAGGGTGGTCGCGACCCTCGGCATAGCCGGGCAGGGCGGCATCGAGGAACTCGGCCAGGCGCGCGGCGGCGCCGGCCTCGCCCGGCTGCCAGGTCTCGCGCAGCCCACCGGCCCAGTCAGGCTGTTGCGGCCGCAGGCCGAGCGCGTCGAGGCGCAGGCCGGCGGGACTATCGGTGCAGGGCGTCAGGCTCTGCGGTGCCGGTTGCGGCGCTGCGGGTGGCGGTCCGGCGCGGCAGGCCCGCCAGAACGGCGAGAAGACGCGGAACCAGCCCTTGCTCCGGGTCTGCACCGTCCAGGGTTCATGCAGCAGCGCGCTGTTGCCGGTCTCGACGGTCAGGCCGGCCTGGCGCAGCATCGCCTTGATCGTCGTATCGCGACGGATCGCCGCCGGCTCATAGCAGCGGTTCCAGTACACCGCGCCGGCCCCGGTCCGCCGCGCCAGCTCGGGCAGCAGCAGCATCGGATCGCCGCGCAGCAGCAGCAGGCCGGCGCCATAGCGTCGCCGCAGGTCGGCCTGCAGGGCGGCCAGGCTGTAATGCAGCCACCAGCGGCTGGCGCCGCCCGGCTGCCAATCCTGGGAAACAGTGTCGAGGATATAGACCGGCAGCACCGGTCGCCCTGTCGCCGCCGCGGCGACCAGCGCCGGATTGTCGGCCAGCCGCAGGTCCTGCCGGAACCACAGGATGGCTGGAGCCTGAATGTCTGCTGTCACGATTGCCCTGCCGCCAGCCTGTTGTCGTATCAGATACGCAGGCGGAGGCGGCGTGGATCACCGTGTCACGGGGGAGACCGGAAAAGGACGCGTCAGCGCTCGGTCTGGTCGGGATCGCGTTCCAGCAGGCGCAGGGCCAGCGAGGCGGCCTGGGTGCGGTTGAAGACCTGCAGCTTGGAGAAAATCTGCCGCAGGTGCGCCTTCACGGTCACTTCCTGCACGCCGAGGCGGATGGCGATGGCCTTGTTCGAGTCGCCCTGGCTGACCCATTTCAGCACTTCGCGTTCGCGATCGGTCAGCGTGGCGAGACGCGGATCGACGGCTTCATTGGCCACCGCCAGCTGGCGCGGCCGTGCCTCGCTGTCGAGCTCCTGGCGCAGCAGCCGCAGCAGCTCGCGGTCGTCGGCGCCGTCGCGGGCGCGTTCGGTGATGCTGGCGTATTTCGCCGCGGCGATATGGGCCGGCAGGCCATCTTCGTAGAGCCTGAGCGCCTTCACCACGGTGAGGATCATGCTCTGCTGGGTGATCTCGGTCTTTTCCTTGTAGTCGTTGATGCCGTGGTTCGACACCACGGTCAGCGGCGGCGCCTGGCCGGGCTGGCCGGTACGCACCACGATCTGCGTCGACTGGTTGTTCAGGTCGTTGCGGATGTAATCGACCAGCGCGAGGCCGGCATGCTCGGTTTCCATCACCACGTCGAGCAGCACCAGCGCGATGTCCGGATTGTCGCGCATCACATCGCGCGCCTCGGTGGCGGAATAGGCGCTGAGGAAGGCGAGGTTGCGCTTGCGGTAGTTGAAATTGCGCAGCAGCAGCTTGGTCAGCGAATGGACATCGGGCTCGTCATCGACGATCAGCAGCTTCCACGGCGACCGCTCGCCGGGCGGGCGGGTGCCGCCGCGCCGGTCGTCGCCGTCCTCGATGAATTTGACCGAAGGTTCGATCAAGGCCAGTCCTCGCTCGTTTGGCGAGTATATTAGCCGAGTATTCTACGCAACGGAATGCATTCCGCGGGAAATGTGACGGCCAGGAGGCAGCCGCCGGCACTCAGGCCGTGCGGACCACCCGGGTATCGGCGGGGCCGAGCCGGCGGCCGTCCGCGGCATGCAGCTCCAGCGCCTGCACCGGCAGGCCATCGACCCGGTCGACCAGCACGGTCGGGCTGGCGCCGCCGGGAAACTGGTATGTGTCGCCCCACTGCCGCAGGGCGACCAGCACCCAGTAGAGGTCGCGGCCCTTCGGGGTCAGGCGGTATTCCCGGTGCTGGCTGCCATCGGCCACCGGCACGGTTTCCAGGATGCCGAGCGCGGTCAGGCTGCGCAGCCGGGCGGCGAGAATATTCTTCGCCATGCCAAGGCTTTTCTGGAATTCGCCGAACCGGCTGAGCCCCAGCAGGGCATCGCGGACGATCAGCAGCGACCACCAGTCGCCGATGGCATCCAGCGAGCGGGCGATCGGGCAGTCGGCAGCCTGGTGACTGGTACGCTTCATGGGGGCGGCTCCTTCCGGCCGGCTTTTGTGGCGGCGGTTACACAACGTCGCGATCAAGGTTGCATATTAAAACCTATGGCCATATACCGCAAGAATAGTTTCATATTGAAACCTAGAGCTGACAGCAGGAGCGTGTCATGAGACTGAAGAACAAGACGGCGCTGATCACCGGCGGCAACAGCGGCATCGGCCTGGCCACCGCGAAAGCCTTCATCGCCGAGGGCGCGCGGGTCGCCATCACCGGCCGCAACCGGGCCACGCTGGATGCCGCGCTGAAGGAGCTCGGCTCCCAGAATGGAGAATCGCGGGCCATCGCCGTGCAGGCCGATGCCACCGACATCGCCGCCACCGAACGGGCCGTCGCCGAAGTGGCCAAAGCTTTCGGCAGGATCGACATCCTGTTCGCCAACGCCGGCATCCCCGGCGCCACGCCGATCGGCGGCACCACGCTGGAGGCCTTCGAGGCCGTGCTGAAGACCAATGTCACCGGCGTGTTCTTCACCGTGCAGGCCGCCGCACCGCATCTGAACGATGGCGCCTCGGTGATCCTGAACGGCTCGGTGATGTCGCAGATGGGCGCGCCCGGCTCCTCGGCCTATGCCGCCAGCAAGGCCGCCGTGCGCGGCATGGCCCGCGTGATGGCGTCCGAACTGGCGGCGCGCAACATCCGCGTCAACACCGTCTCGCCCGGCGCCACCCGCACGCCGATCTGGGACAAGTCGGCGCCGACCGCCGACGCGAAGGTCCAGCTCGAAAAGCGGCTGGCCGGCATGATCCCGCTCGGCCGGCTCGGCGAGGCCGAGGAAATCGCCAGGACGGTCGTCTTCCTCGCTTCGGACGATGCCTCCAACATCACCTCGGCCGAAATCTTCGTCGATGGCGGCACCAACGGCTCGCCGGTCGGCGGGCCGATGCTGCGTGGCTGACGCGTCACAGGTGTGAGAAAAAGAAGAAGAGGGGCCCGGGAAAAGAGAAGCCAGGGCCCCGCTTTTTTATGACCGCTCTGCGGCGACGATCAGGAACATCGGCCGTTCCAGCTCGGCCTGCAGGTCGGGCCGTGCGCGCAGCAGCTCCGGCGATGGCGCCCATTCGACCAGCCGGCGCAGGGCGAAACCGGCATCGAGCAGCGCATTTACCGTCGTCGCCAGCATGCGGTGCTGCTTGATGACGCCGTCGGCCAGCCAGTCGCTGCGCCGCTCGCCCTCGACGGCATAATGGTCGACCGGCCAGCAGCGCGTGCCATCGGCATGCTGCTGCCAGCCGGCCTGGCGCGACGCCATCAGGATCGGGTGTTCGATGCTGAAAACGAAGGCCGCGCCGGGCGCCAGCGCAGCGTGGACGGTTTTCACCAGCCGGGGAAAATCGGCGACGTAATGGAAAGCCAGCGAACTGTAGGCGAGGTCGAAGGCGGCCGGCGGCAGGACGAGCGTATCGAGATCGGCCTGCTCGTAACGGATCGCGCTGTCGGCGGTGTCCGCACGGGCGCGGGCCAGCATGTTGTCCGACAGGTCGAGGCCCAGCACCGATGCCGCGCCATTCTCGCGCGCCCAGCGGGCGAACCAGCCGAAGCCGCAGCCGAGATCGACGACGCGCCGCCCGGCCATGTCGGGCAGCAGGGCGCGGATCGCCGGCCATTCCGGTGCGCCGTCGAGGCCGTGCTGCGAGCGCGGCAGCCGGCTGTAGCCGGCGAAGAAATCGTCGCGGTCGTAGATGTTCTGCGCCATGCGCCCGTCGCCGCTCAGTACAGCCGCGCGGTCAGGATCTTCACGCCGGCATAGCCGAATCCGATGGCAAAGGCACCCTCGAACCAGCGGCGCAGGCGCAGGTAGCCGCGCGCCACCGGTGCGCTGGAGAACAGCAGGGCGTAGCCATGGAAGACCAGCGTGCTCTGCGCGCCGATGGCGAGGATCACGGTGGCCAGATCGGCCGGCGTGGCACCGGCCGGCACGCCGACGGCATAGAGCGCGCCGAAGAACAGGATCGCCTTCGGATTGGTCAGGTGCAGGGCGAGGCCGCTGAGGTACATGCGCTTCAGCGAGGTTTGCCCCCCGTTGTGCAATCCCAGGCCGCGCAGCGCAGGCTCGCCCGGCTTCAGCGCCGAACGCGCCGATTTCACGGCGAGGAAGATCAGGTAGCCGGCGCCGAACCAGCGCAGCACTTCGAACACCCAGGCATTGGCCAGCATCGCCGCGCCCAGCCCGCAGGCGGCCGCCGTCGACCAGACCAGCGAACCGGTGAGAATCCCGGCGGCGACGGCGAGGCCGTATTTGCGGCCCGACTTCATCGCGGTGCCGGCAATCGCCAGCGTGGCGGGGCCGGGGCTGGCAGAGGCCAGCAGCGCGGCGGCGAGAATCAGCGGCAGGTGCAGTCCGTCGGTCATGCTGCAAGCCTCGCCCGGCAGTCCGGGCAAGGCAAGCGCGAAGATGTATCGCGACAATCGGCGGTGCTGCCGGCAGGGAATTCCGGGTGGAAAGCTCCCTGCCGGCGTGATGCAGCATGTGCTTCGTCAGGCCGCCGCCGTCTCGGTGAAATCGGTGCTGAGGGACAGTTCCTCCCAGCGGTCGATCTCCTCGATCACGGCATCCAGCTTCTCTCGTGCCCGCCGCAGCGCATCGCTGCCGAGCAGCAGATGCAGCGGCGGCGTGTCGGCATTCACCGCGGCGATGATCGCCTGCGCGGCGCGGTCGGGATCGCCGAGCTGCCGGCCGGCCATGCCATCCAGCGCGGCGAGGCGGCTGTGCACGCTGGGGGCATAGGCATCGTCCGCGGCGTCGCTGCGGCGGATCGAATGCGCCGACAGGAAGTCGGTACGGAAGGCGCCGGGCGCCACCGCGGTGACGCGGATGCCGAGCGGCGCGACTTCCTGCGCCAGGCCGGCCGAGAAGCCTTCGAGCGCCGCCTTGGCCGCCGAATACAGGGCCGTGCCGGGATTCGGCGCGCGGCCGGCGATCGAGGTGATGTTGACGATATGGCCGCTGCCCTGCCGGCGCAGATGGGGCAGGGCGGCACGGATGATGCGGAACGGCGCGAAGACGTCGACGGCGAACAGCCGCGCGGCCTCGGCATCGCTTGCCTGCTCGACCGCACCGAGCAGGCCGTAGCCGGCATTGTTGACGATCACGTCGATGCGGCCGGCCGCATCGAAGGCGGCCTGCACGGCAGCCTCGGTGGCCGCGGCATCGGCGACGTCGAGAGTGACGACGCGCAGCCGGCCGGCGCTGTCCGGTAGGTCGGGGCTGCCGGAACGCACGGTACCGATGACAGTGTCGCCGGCGGCGAGGGCGGCTTTGGCCAGCGCGAGGCCGAGGCCGCGCGAGATGCCGGTGATGAACCAGGTTTTCATGAGGAAACTCCTTTGTCCTTGCCGGGCAGGAGATACCGGATATGCATCACATTTATAATGGATCGATTTCTGACTGGACTTGTAAGTCCAGCTTAAAAGATGCTGGATGGCGGCATGGACAGCCTGTTATCCGGCAGTGACTACAACCAGCTGCGCGCCTTCGTCGCGGTGGGGGAATTGCTCAGCTTCAGTCGCGCCGCCGAGGCGCTCGGTGTCTCGCCCTCGGCGCTCAGCCAGCTGGTGCGCGGCTTCGAGGAGCGGGTCGGTGTGCGGCTGCTGCAGCGGACCACGCGTTCGGTGGCGCTGACCGAGGCGGGCGAGATGCTGTTCCGCCGGGTGCGGCCGGCGGTGAGTGAACTCGGCGATGCCATCGGCCAGGTGCGGCGGACCCGCAACCGGCCGGCCGGTACCCTGCGCGTGCATGTCTTTCGCTCGGCCGCCGAAAGCTTTCTCGAGCCGATGCTGCCGGCCTTCATGGCCACCTATCCGGAGGTGGTGCTCGACATCACGCTCGACGATGCGGTGGTCGACATGGTGGCGAATGGCTATGACGCGGCGATCCGCATCGGCGAGGTGATCGAGCGCGACATGGTGGCGGTACCGCTCGGCCCCGAGCTGCGGATGGTGGCGGTGGCGACGCCGGCTTACATCGCCGCCCATGGCATGCCGCAGCATCCGCGCGACCTGGTGCGGCACCGCTGCATCCGCTGGCGCTGGCCCGGACATGTCACGCCCTATGCCTGGGAATTCTGCGAGAACGGCACCTGGTTCGAGGTGGCGGTCGACGGCCCGCTGATCGTCAGCGACAAGGATATGGACATTCGCGCCACGCTGCTCGGCCTGGGTATCGGCTTTCCCGCCGAGCATGCGGTGGCGGAGCATATCGCCGCCGGCCGGCTGGTGCCGATGCTGCAGGCATGGTCGGCGCCGTTCCCGGGTTTCTTCCTGTGCTATCCGCAGCAGCGCCAGATGGCGCCGGCCCTGCGCGCCTTCATCGACGCGCTGCGCAATCCGGCCGCCCTGCACATGAAGCAGTCTGCGGAAGACGCGGCGGTCGACCAGCGATTCAGATAAAGGATTCTGGATGAAGGGCACTTCCGATGCCATCGCTGAAGGATGGCTCCGAGGGAGGGATTCGAACCCCCGACCGGGCGGTTAACAGCCGCCTGCTCTACCACTGAGCTACCTCGGATCAGTGCGGCGCGCAACCTAGCGACAGCCGCCCCCGACTGCAAGCCTCCTGTTCGCCGCGCCGGGCAAAAAAGCGGCCGGCCGCCGCAGCCGGCTTTTCCGCAATCATTTCCGATGCTAAGCCGAAGGGGGAGGAGCCGCCGCATGAAGATGGACCGGGCCGAACTTGAGGCCTTTCTCGATACCGAGTTTCCGCAGATGCGGTCGATGCAGTACCGGATCGAATCGTGGGACGGCCGCCTGCTGCGCATGGCGATGCCGGTCGGCGAGCAGAACCTGCGGCCGGGCGGCACCGTTTCGGGCCCCACCATGATGGCGATGGCCGACTGCGCCGCCTATCTGCTGATCCTCGGGCTGATCGGCCCGGTGGCGCTGGCGGTGACGACGAATCTGAACATCAACTTCCTGCGCAAGCCCGGCCTCGACGACCTGATCGCCGAGGCCACCATGCTGAAACTGGGCAAGAGCCTTGCCATCTGCGAAATCGCGCTGCATTCGGCGGGGCAGGATGCCGGCCCGGTCGCCCATGCGGTGCTGACCTATGCGATTCCGCCCGCGAGTCCACCGGCGGCGAAGCCGGCCTGACCGGGCGGCCAAAAGACGGGCCGCTTGTCCGGCGCGCGGCCATCCCTATATCGGTCCGGACGGCGCTGCCGGGATCCCGCCGGCGTGGCGGCCGGGACCGGTCAGCACCGTCTGGGACCGGCCCCGGGCGGGCGCCAGCGGGCCGGAACGGGCAGAAACGGTCCCGAACGGTCACCGGCGGTCACCAGCGGTCCCGAACGGCTCCGAACGGGCAGAAACGGTCACCAGCGGTCAGAAACGGGCACTTCCGGGCCCGGGCGGGGTTGCGGCGGGCAGCCACGGAATCCGGCAAGCCTTTGATTTTACTTGCAGGTAGCGCGGGTATTATAATACCGCTGCATAAATAACTGAAAAACAGGGCAGTTCGCGTTTGACAGGGCCGCGGAAATCGCCATAGTGCGCGCCGATCCGCCCGCCGGCTGTCCGGCGGGTTTCTACGCAAGTCCAGGAAGTCCGATGAAGACCTACAACGCCAAAGAGTCCGAAGTGGACAAGAAGTGGGTGCTGATCGACGCCGAAGGTCTGGTGCTGGGGCGGCTCGCGTCGCTCATCGCCATGCGTCTGCGCGGCAAGCACAAGGCGATTTTCACGCCGAACGCCGATACCGGCGACCACGTCGTCGTCATCAATGCCGAGAAGGTGCGCGTCACCGGCCGTAAGGACCAGCAGAAGGTCTTTTACTGGCATACCGGCCATCCGGGCGGCATCAAGGGCCGCACCATCGGCGAGGGCCTTGCCGGCCGCTTCCCCGAGCGCGTGATCCAGAAGGCCGTCGAGCGCATGCTGCCGAAGGAGAGCCCGCTGGCCCGCCGGCAGCTGACCAAGCTGAAGGTCTACAAGGGCCCGGCCCATCCCCATGAGGCGCAGCAGCCGGTGCTGCTGGATGTCGCCGCGCTCAATCCGAAGAACAAGAGGAACGACTGAACATGGCCGAGGGACGTACACTCGCCGACCTGAGCCTGGCGAACGCGACCGCTGCTGTTGCCGCCGCGCCTGCCGCTCCGGCCCAGCCCAAGCTCGACAAGTTCGGCCGCGCCTATGCGACCGGCAAGCGCAAGAACGCCATTGCCCGCGTCTGGATCAAGCCCGGTTCGGGCAAGTTCATCGTGAACGGCAAGGACAGCGACACCTATTTCGCCCGTCCGGTGCTGCGCATGCTGCTGCAGCAGCCCTTCGTGGTGACCAACCGCACCGGCCAGTTCGACGTGTACTCCACCGTGTCCGGTGGCGGTCTGTCGGGCCAGGCGGGCGCGCTGCGCCATGGCATCTCCAAGGCCCTGACCTATTTCGAGCCGGGCCTGCGCCCGCCGCTGAAGGCCCAGGGCTTCATGACCCGCGACTCGCGCGTCGTCGAGCGCAAGAAGTACGGCAAGCCGAAGGCCCGCCGCAGCTTCCAGTTCTCGAAGCGCTAAGCCCGGATCTTTCCGGCACGTATCGCAAGGGCCGGGGGCAACCCCGGCCCTTCGTCTTTGTGCCCCCTGGTTTGTGTCGTCGGTTTGTATCGCTGGTCAGCGGGCATTTACCATTTGCCACTAAATTTGTGGCCTTCCTGTGCTAAACCGGATTCGCCATGGCCTTGTCCGACGCCTTCCTGCTGGTTGTGCCCGCCCTGCTGCTGCTGATGGGTGTCGGGGCTTTCGCGTCGCAGATCGAGCGGATGGGCTATCGCCTGCATGGCATCGAGGAGGCGGTCACCACCCGGGCCGGCCAGTCGCCGGCCGATATCAGCCGGCTGCATGCCGAACGCAGCCGCGAGGTGGCCCGCCTGCGCAATGTCGCCGCCGAACTGGAAGACGATATCGCCGCCCTGCAGCGCGAACGCGCCAATCTGCTCGGCCAGCCCCAGGCGCTGGCCGATGTCACCAGCAATTTCGTCGCCGAGGCCGGCTATCCCACTGCCGGCGCGCAGGGCCAGTACATCGTGCTGGAGGGCAAGGCGAAGGACATGCCGTTCTGCGGCTTCGCTTCGCTGGATACGCCGCTGAGCGCGCGGCGGCGGTTGCGCCTGGTGGTCTGGGGCATGGGGCCGGCCGAAGCCCAGAGCTTTGCCGTCAACTGGGCCGGCGAAGAGGCCCGGCTGATCACCATCCGGCCGTTCGACGGCCTGCTGTTCTGGCACGAGGCCTGAGCCATGGACCTGATCGCCCTGATCACCATCGCTGTCGTGCTCGCGCTGGTTTTCCTGACCGGTTTCATCGGCATCGACCGCGCCCGCATCGGCTGGAACCGCGCCGCCGCCGAGGCGACGATGCGTCGCCGGCAGTTGCAGGATGTTGCCGACCGCACCGAGCAGCTGCAGCGCAGCATCGACGAACTGACCGAAACGATTGCCGGCCGCAACGAGAAGTGCGAGGCGCTGAAGCGCGAAACCGAGGGGCTGAAACGCGACCTCGACGGCCGCGAGCTGCCGTTCCTCTACACGGCGGTGCCGCTTGCCAGCAGTGACATGTACGGCCCGTCCTGGCGCTTCGTCGCCCGCCAGCCATCGCTGGCCGGCGGGGCCCCGGCTGGCCATCCGGCGGCCCAGTGGGAACAGGGGCGGCCGTATCTCGTCGGCGCCGTGAACCAGTCCGAGGCGCGCTCGGCGATGGATCGCCTGCTGCCGCGCCACCGCGGTTTCGTGATCGTCGCGGTCGGCGCCATCGTCGGCAACGCGCCAACCTCCTGAACCGGCAAGGCAGTCCGGCGAGTCGGCCCGGCGACCTGAGCAGGCTGCCTGCCGGGCAGGCATTGCATACAACGCAAATCTTTCGTTGATTTGCACCCGGCTTTGCCTGAGAGTCCGCCGGAACAGGAGCTTTTCCCGGCTGGGCGCATGAATATCGGCGATATCGTTTCCGCGTTGCTGCCGTCGCTGCTGATGTTCTTCGCGGTTTCCCTCGGGGCGAACAGCCTGGAGCGGGCCGTGCAGAACTTCGCGCGCAACCGCTTCGAGATCGGCCGGCTGACCGGCGAGGCCGAGGCGGTGCGTGCCCGCATGGGCGAGATCCGCGGCGAATACGAAACCCTGAAGGAAGAGAAGGCCGGCATCGAGCTGAAGCTGTCCGAGCGGCAGAGCACCTATGGCCAGCTGATGGCCCGCGAGGTGCAGTTCAGCGATCCGCGCAACATGGTGGTCTACGAGATCGGCCTGCCGCGGCCGCGCCAGAGCGGCTGGTACGTCAAGGCGATCGGCCCCGAGATGCACGAGATGTTCACCGGCCCGGCCTCGACCGTATCGGCATTTCCCGGCCGCCGCGCCGCCCGGCTGGTGCTGTGGGGCATCGACGATGAGGAAGTCGCGCGCCTGCGCGCCAAGAAGGTGTTCGGCGCGCTGTCGGAGATCATGGTGATCCGCCGCTTCGACGGCAAACTGAAGCTCACCGATGCCTGACGTCACCGTCACCCAGGTCATCGGCATCCTCGCCATCGCGGCCAACATCGGCATCGCGCTGATGATCATCATCCTGCTCGGCGAGCGCAGCCATGCCGCCTGGGCGCGGGTCGGCCAGCAGGCCAGCGAACTGGTGATGATCCGCGCGCAGTTGCAGACCCAGGTGAACGAGGCTGAGGCGGTGATCCGCGACGGCCGCGGCGATATCGACGAACTGCGCAAGCAGTTGCAGAATGTCGAGGCCGATGTCGCCGCCGTGCAGCAGCGGCAGAAGGACACCGACCTGCCGGTCGGTTATGTGGCGACGCCGGTCGATGTGGTCGACCGTCGTTACCGCACCTGGCGCGTGGTGGTGCGCAATTCTGATCTGGGTGCCGAGGCCGGCGCGCTCAGCCATCCGGCCTATCGCTGGATCGAGGGTCGCTACTACGATATTCCGGCAGCGAACATGGAATACGCCATCGATGCGCTGCAGGCCCGCTTCCCGGCCCGCGACGGTTTCACCATCGAGCCGGCGCGCAGCCGCGAGCCGGACGAGCCGCTGGCCGCCGCCGAGGCGGGCTGACCCCTTCCTTACCGGTTGAGTTCCTTCATGCCGCGTTCCAGGCCGTCGATGGTCAGCGGGAACATGCGGTTGCCCATCATCTGGCGGATCACACCGACTGACGGCGTGAAATCCCAGTATTTTTCCTGCACCGGGTTGAGCCAGATCGCCTTGGGGTAGGTATCGAGCAGGCGCTGCATCCATACCGCGCCGGCTTCCTCGTTCCAGTGCTCGACGCTGCCGCCGGGCTGCACGATCTCGTAGGGGCTCATGGTCGCGTCGCCGACGAAGATGATCTTGTAGTCGTTCTGGTAGGTGCGCAGCACCTCGTGCGTCGGCGTGAAGTCGCTGTGCCGGCGGCGGTTGTCCTTCCACAGCTTTTCATAGACGCAGTTGTGGAAGTAGAAGAACTCCATGTGTTTGAACTCGGCACGGGCGGCCGAGAACAGCTCCTCGGTGACGCGGATATGATCGTCCATCGAGCCGCCGATGTCGAACAGCAGCAGCACCTTCACCTTGTTGTGGCGTTCCGGCACCATGCGGATGTCGAGCCAGCCGGCATTGGCGGCGGTCGACCTGATGGTGTCGGGCAGGTCGAGTTCGAGGTCGGCGCCCTCGCGGGCGAACTTGCGCAGGCGGCGCATCGCCACCTTGATGTTGCGGGTGCCGAGTTCGACGCTGTCGTCGAGATTCTTGTATTCGCGCTTGTCCCAGACCTTCACGGCACGGCGGTTGCGTGACTTGTCCTGGCCGATGCGCACGCCTTCGGGATTGTAGCCATAGGCGCCGAAGGGCGACGTGCCTGCCGTGCCGATCCACTTGCTGCCGCCCTGGTGGCGACCTTTCTGCTCCTCGAGGCGTTGCTTCAGCGTCTCCATCAGCTTGTCCCAGCCGCCGAGCGCCTCGATCTGGGCCTTCTCTTCCTCGGTCAGGACCTTCTCGGCCAGCCGGCGCAGCCATTCCTCGGGGATCTCGGCGACGGTTTCCTCGCCGGCGGCGCCGGTGAACTGCAGGCCATTGAAGCACTGGCCGAAGACGCGGTCGAACTTGTCGAGATTGCGCTCGTCCTTCACCAGCGCGGTGCGGGCGAGATAGTAGAAATCCTCGACGCGGTATTCGGCCACGTTCTTGTCCATCGCTTCGATCAGGGTCAGGTATTCCCGCAGGGTGGCGGGCACCTTGGCCTTGCGCAGTTCGAGGAAGAAGGTGATGAACATGGGTCTTTACCGTTCAGTTGCGCTCGCCCTCAATTGCGCTCACGCCGCGCGATGAAGGCCAGCCGCTCGAACAGGTGCACGTCCTGCTCGTTCTTCAGCAGCGCGCCGGCCAGCGGCGGGATCAGCTTGCCCTGGTCTTTGCTTCGCAACGCATCGGCCGGCAGGTCTTCCGCCATCAGCAGCTTGAGCCAGTCGAGCAGTTCCGAGGTGGACGGCTTTTTCTTCAGGCCCGGGGTTTCGCGGATATCGTAGAAGACGTTCAGCGCATCGCGCACCAGCGTCTTCTGGACGTCGGGGTAATGCACGTCCACGATCTCTTCCATGGTCTCGCGATCGGGGAAGCGGATGTAGTGGAAGAAACAGCGGCGCAGGAAGGCGTCCGGCAGTTCCTTCTCGTTGTTGGACGTGATGATCAGGATCGGGCGCACGGCGGCCTTCACCGTCTCGCCGGTCTCGTAGACGAAGAATTCCATGCGGTCGAGTTCGAGCAGCAGGTCGTTGGGGAACTCGATATCGGCCTTGTCGATTTCATCGATCAGCAGCACCGGACGCTGCGGCGCCGTGAAGGCTTCCCACAGTTTGCCCTGCTTGATGTAGTTGCGGATGTCCCTGACCCGCTCGTCGCCGAGCTGGCTGTCGCGCAGGCGCGAGACGGCATCGTATTCATACAGGCCCTGCTGCGCCTTGGTGGTCGACTTCACGTGCCAGGTCAGCAGGGGGGCGTTCAGCGCTTTCGCGATCTCGATGGCCAGCACGGTCTTGCCGGTGCCGGGCTCGCCCTTCACCAGCAGCGGCCGTTCCAGCGCGATGGCGGCATTGACCGCGACCTTGAGGTCGGTGGTGGCAACGTAGGATTCGGTACCGGTGAACTTCATGCGACGCTTCCCAGGATTCTTGTTCAAATGTGTGGCTGCCCCGAACGCTAGGTCGCAGGACGCAACCGCGCAAGCCGTGACGTTACGTCAGGTGTGACCGGATCGGCAGCAGGGCAGGGGAGCGATCAGTTCGTCGTCTTGTAGTTGACGCAGATCTTGGTCTTCTCGACCGTCGCAATGGTCTCGCCGGTCGAGCCGCACTGGCCTTCTGCGGTCTCGTTGACGCAATAGAGCGAACAATCCTGGCAGACGCCGAAATCGGCGACCTGGTGGCGGTTCTGCAGGTCGTGCAGCAGCCGGGTCAGGCCCTTCACCATCTGGGGGCCCAGTTCGCTGGCCATCTCGCCGGCGGCGCGCTCCAGCGTGCGCATCGGGTCCTTGGCCAGCATCGCCTCGCCGGCGTCGGTGAGGCAGAGATCGACCTGGCGGCGGTCGCAGGTTTTTTTGCAGCGGGTGATCAGGCCCTTCGATTCGAGGGCGATCAGGGTCTGCGAGACCGTGCCCTTGGTGGCACCGAGATATTCGGCCAGCGCCGTGGGCGAGCGGGAATACTTGTTGGCGGTCGCCAGGTAGCGCAGGGCTTCCCACTGGGCTGGATTGAGCCCGTCGACGAACTGCAGCTCGCGGGTCAGCCGCGACAGCCGGTCCAGCAGGACAATAACCCGCTGAGCCATAACGGTTTTATCGCCATCGAGAAGGTCTGCAGTGGTGGTGGTGACCGGCATCACAGTTTGGTTTCGAGTCGAAATTACCGCTTGAGGGCAGCCTTCGGGCGGGCGTAAGCTTTAATTGTATCGACACGATACTACTAGGCCAGCCCCGCCCGGCTGCCGTTCGAACCAGCAAGGTAGTGCAGCACCGGGCAAAAGTCGATGGAGGGATTACAAATGACCCTCGAGCGTTCCCCCCGGACCATGGAAGGCGCCGACCGGCGCTACCTGTCCACTGTCATGAACAAGGCGCTGCTAAGCGAGGAGGAGGAGCTCGACCTCGCCCGCCGGTGGCGCAACGATGGCAACCACAAGGCCATGCATAAGCTGGTTTCGGCTTATCTGCGGCTGGTGGTGGCCACGGCGACCCGGTTCCGCAATTACGGCCTGCCGATGCCCGACCTGATCCAGGAAGGCAATATCGGCCTGATGCTGGCGGTCAACCGCTTCGATCCCGAGCGCGGCGTGCGGTTCTCGACCTACGCCGCCTGGTGGATCCGGTCGTCGATGCAGGAATACGTGCTGCGCAACTGGTCGATCGTGCGCTCCGGCACCTCGGCCGGCCAGAAGGCGCTGTTCTTCAACCTGCGCTGGCTGCGCGCCAAGCTGGAGCGGGCCGGCGGCTCGGCCCAGCTCGACAACGCCACCCGCGACGAGATCGCCACCGCACTCAAGGTCTCGCCGGCCGATGTGTCGGCGATGGCGCAGCGCCTCGGCGGTCGCGACCACTCGCTCAACGAGCCGGTCGGCGGCGAAGAGGGCGGCGATGCCTTCCAGGATTTCCTGCCCGATACGGGCCCGAATCCGGAGGAGATCGTCACCGACAAGATGGACGGCGGCCTGCGTCGCGAATGGCTGACCGAATCGCTGAAGGAACTCAGCCCGCGCGAGCAGCTGATCATCACCGAGCGCATGCTGGGCGATGACAAGGTGACGCTGGAAGAGCTTGGCGGCCGGCTCGGCGTGACCAAGGAGCGGGTGCGCCAGATCGAGACCAAGGCCTTCCGCAAGCTGCAGGAGCGGGTCCTGCGCCGTTCCCGGCAGGCCGGCGAGAAAATCGCCGGCAAGCTGGAGGATTTCACCGACTTCGCGCCGGCCTGAGGGCCGGCGCGGGGCCCCCCCGGATATAGACCGGCCGCGCGCTTGACATTGGGGTGGGGCGAGCATAAAACCGCCGCCGCTGCGGGGGTGTAGCTCAGTTGGTTAGAGCGCCGGCCTGTCACGCCGGAGGTCGCGGGTTCAAGTCCCGTCACTCTCGCCATTCCCGCAGCTCTCCCGTTCCGGCAGGAGCATCCTGCATGACCCCCTCGGGCCCATCGGCAACAATCCTGGTGACCGGCGGCGCCGGCTATATCGGCAGCCATGTCTGTCTGGCGCTCGCCGCCGCCGGCTGGTGGCCGGTGGTCTACGACGACCTGTCCGGCGGCCATGACTGGGCGGTACAATGGGGGCCGCTGGTGCGCGGCGACCTCGCCGATGCGGCCGCGCTCGGTGCCGCCCTGGTGCAGTATCGTCCGGCGGCGGTGATTCACCTCGCCGGGCTGATCGTCGCCAGCGAATCGGTCGCACAGCCCGCGCGTTATCACCATGCCAATGTGACGGGGACGCAGGTGCTGCTCGATGCCATGCAGCGCCACGGCATCGAGCGGATCGTGTTTTCCTCCACGGCCGCGGTCTATGGCGAACCGCAGGCCGTGCCGATCCGCGAGGATCACCCGCTGGCGCCGATCAATCCCTATGGCGACAGCAAGCGAATGGCCGAGGCCCTGCTGGCGGATCATGCCCGCAGCCACGGGCTGCGGTCGGTATCGCTGCGCTATTTCAATGCTGCCGGTGCCGATCCCGAGGGCCGCATCGGCGAGGCGCATCCGCTCGAAACCCATCTCATCCCGCTGGTGCTGGGCGCGGCCGCCGGCCGGCTGCCACCGGTGATGCTGTTCGGCATCGACTATCCGACCCGTGACGGTTCCTGCCTGCGCGACTACGTGCATGTCTGCGACCTGGCCGACGCCCATGTGGCGGCGCTCGACCGACTGGCGGCGCAGCCGGGGGCGGCGGTATTCAATCTGGGCTCGGAAACGGGGGCCACGGTGCGCGAGGTGATCGCCTGCGCCGAGGCGGTGACCGGACGGACGGTGCCGGTCGTTACGGCCGGACGCCGGCCGGGCGATCCGGCAACGCTGCTGGCCGACGCCACACTGGCCCGGCGCGACCTAGGCTGGCAGCCGCGGCGTTCCGGGCTGGCCGACATCGTCGAGGCGGCCTGGCGCTGGGAATGCCGGCGTCCGGCCCTGCCACAACTTTAGCCGGCGGCGCGCGCCGAGGGCTGAACGGCAAGGTAGCTGAGGCCACTGACCGGCATGATGCGGTCACTGGTCAGCAGGCTGTCGAAGCGCTCGATATTCGGGCTGCGCATGGCGCCGGGCCGCGCATGCCACAGGTGCAGCACCACCGAGGCGAAACGTCCCGACTTGCGGGTGACGCCGGCGCGCAGCAGGCGCAGGGCGAAGTCCGAATCCTCGAGGCCGTGGCCGGTATAGGTGTTGTCGAAGCCGTCGACCCGGTCGACATCGGCGCGCCAGACCGCGAGATTGCAGGTCTGGACCTTCTGCCACTGCTCCGGATTGCGGTTGCGCCGCCAGTTGACGGGCAGGGACAGCAGCTGGAACGGCCGGTTGGCCTGGGCGAACAGGGCGCGCCAGAACCAGACAAAGCGGCGGATCCTGCGCCCGGCGGTACCGGCGGCCATCATCGCCACGCTGCGCCGCCGCTTGATGTAGCTGCGCGCGCCGGCCACGAACTTGCCGCTCTCGGCCAGCCGGCTGTGGGTGAGGATGAAATCGGACGGCGCCAGGCAGTCGCCGTCCATGAAGACCACATAGTCGCCGGTGGCCTGCAGCAGGGCGTTGTTGCGCGACTGGGCCAGCCGGAAGCCGGCATCGGGCTGCCAGGCGTGCAGCAGCGGCACGGGGTAGGCGGCCTGCAGCCGACCGATCAGGGCAGCGGTTTCGGCGCCGGACCCGTCGTCGGCAACGATCACTTCGTAGTCGGCGCAGTGGCGGCCGCGGCGCTGCTGCGCCAGCGAGCCCAGAACCATGCCCAGTACCTGCGGATTGTTATATGTGCTGACAATAACGGAAATCTTTGCCGGCTGTTGCACCGGTCATCCCCCCCATAAGCCTCAACTCCGCGCCCCACCGCGGCCCTGCATGCAAGATTAGTGTATAAAGGATAGGCGGCCCTGGCCAGCGTGCCGGCCCATAACCTCGCGAGCCTGATTCGGTAATACCGCGGCGAGGTTACAATCCGTATACTGTTGCGCAGAAAAAAAGCGCTTCGCGCACGGCTACTTGCCCGGGATTTTTGCCCGGCGGAGCGTGTTGCGGCGCGGCACAGAAACGGTTAGAACAGCCTCGACCTTGGACAGGGTGGGCCCCGTCCCGGGTATTTAGTGTTTTCGGAAGGGGAATGACCGTGGACGCCCTGCTGCGGGAATATCTGCCGATTCTTCTGTTCCTTGGCCTCGCCATCGTGCTGGCCACCGTCTTGGCCCTGCTGCCTTTCGTGGCCGCCAAGATCAACCCGGACCCTGAAAAGAATTCGACCTACGAGTGCGGCTTCGAGCCCTTTGGCGATTCGCGCAAGCAGTTCGACGTCCGCTTCTACCTGGTCGCCATCCTCTTCATCATTTTCGACCTCGAAGTGGCCTTCCTGTTTCCCTGGGCGATCTCGCTGGGTGACATCGGCGTCTTCGGCTTCTGGTCGATGGTGGTCTTCCTCGGCGTGCTGACCGTCGGCTTCGTCTACGAGTGGAAGAAAGGGGCCCTGGAATGGGAGTGAGCGGCGCGATGAATACTCCGGCCAATTCCGCTCCGGCGACCCCGGGCGACCTGAAGTCCGGGGCTTCGCAGGATGCCTTCTTCAAGGACCTGTCCGACGAGCTGGCCGACAAGGGTGTGGTGATTTCCTCGCTCGACAAGCTCGCCAACTGGGCGCGCACCGGTTCGCTGTGGCCGATGACCTTCGGCCTGGCCTGCTGCGGTGTCGAGATGATCCACGCCTATATGGCGCGCTATGACCTCGACCGCTTCGGGGCGATGCCGCGGGCCTCGCCACGCCAGTCCGACGTGATGATCGTCGCCGGCACGCTGACCAACAAGATGGCGCCTGCGCTGCGCAAGCTGTACGACCAGATGGCCGAGCCGCGTTACGTCATCTCGATGGGCAGCTGCGCCAATGGCGGCGGCTACTATCACTATTCCTATTCGGTGGTTCGCGGCTGCGACCGGATCGTTCCGGTTGACGTCTATGTCCCGGGCTGCCCGCCGACCGCCGAGGCGCTGGTCTATGGTCTTCTGCAGCTGCAGAAGAAGATCCGCCGCACCGGTACCATTGCCCGCTGAGGACGTCCGCATGACCGACAGCAAGCCGAGCGACGGCAAGGCAATCCTGCGCGAACAGGAACAGGCGCTGCGCGATCTGGGCGACCATGTCGCCGCCAGCCTGCCGAACGACATCCTCGACTGGTCGGTCGCCCATGGCGAGCTGACCGTCAACGCGCTGGCCGATCGCATGGTGAAGATCCTCACCTTCCTGCGCGATGACGGCAACTGCCAGTTCACCATCCTGGTGGACGTGCTGGGCGTCGACTGGCCGGCGCGGCCGAAGCGCTTCGATGTCGTCTACCACCTGCTCAGCATGAAGCTGAACCAGCGCATCCGCATCAAGGTGCAGACCGACGAGGAGACTCCGGTTCCCTCGGTTACCCCGGTGTTCTCCTCGGCCGGCTGGTTCGAGCGCGAGGTCTGGGACATGTACGGCGTGATGTTCTCGGGCCATCCCGACCTGCGCCGCATCCTGTCGGATTACGGCTTCGAAGGGCATGCGCTGCGCAAGGACTTTCCGCTCACCGGCTATGTCGAGGTGCGCTACGACGCCGAGCAGAAGCGGGTGGTCTACGAACCGGTGAAGCTGCAGCAGGAGTTCCGCCGCTTTGATTTCATGAGCCCGTGGGAAGGCGCCCAGTATGTTCTGCCGGGCGACGAAAAGGCGGGCGAGGGAGCCAAGTAGGATGGCCGAAGTCACAATCGCCAATTACATGGTGAATTTCGGGCCGCAGCATCCGGCGGCCCACGGCGTGCTGCGTCTGGTGATGGAACTCGACGGCGAGATCGTCGAGCGCTGCGATCCGCATATCGGTCTGCTGCATCGCGGCACCGAGAAGCTGATCGAGTACAAGACCTACCTGCAGGCGGTGCCGTATTTCGACCGGCTCGACTATGTCGCGCCGATGAACCAGGAACACGCCTTCGCGCTGGCCACCGAGCGGCTGCTCGGCCTCGAAGTGCCGGCGCGCGGCCAGGCGATCCGCGTGCTGTTCGCCGAGATCGGCCGCCTGCTGAACCATCTGCTGAACGTGACGACCCATGCCCTCGACTGCGGCGCCATGACGCCGGCGCTGTGGGGCTTCGAGGAGCGCGAGAAGTTGATGGAGTTCTACGAGGGCGTTTCCGGCGCCCGCATGCATGCCGCCTATTTCCGGCCCGGCGGCGTGCACCAGGACATGCCCAAGGGCATGGCCGAGGACATCTACAAGTATCTCGACCGCATGCTCAAGGTGGTCGACGACATCGAGGGCCTGCTGACCGAGAACCGCATCTATCGCCAGCGCAACGTCGATATCGGCGTGATCAGCGACAAGGATGCGATGGACTGGGGCTTCTCGGGCGTCATGCTGCGCGGCTCGGGCGTCGCCTGGGATCTGCGCAAGTCGCAGCCCTATGACGGCTACGAGAAGTTCGATTTCGACATCCCGGTCGGCAAGAACGGCGACTGCTTCGACCGTTACCTGTGCCGCATCGAGGAGATGCGCCAGTCGGCCCGCATCGTCCGCCAGGTGATCGAGACGCTGCCCGGTGGCCCGGTCGCGTCGGACGACCGCAAGGTGGTGCCGCCGGCGCGCGGCGAGATGAAGCGTTCGATGGAAGCGCTGATCCACCACTTCAAGCTCTACACCGAGGGCTACCACGTGCCGGAAGGCGAGGCCTATGCCGCCGTGGAAGCGCCGAAGGGCGAGTTCGGCGTCTATCTGGTGTCGGACGGCAGCAACAAGCCGTACCGCTGCCGCATCCGCGCCCCCGGCTTTCCGCATCTGCAGGCCACCGATTTCCTGTCGAAGGGCTACATGCTGGCCGATGCCGTCTCCATCGTCGGTAACATGGATATCGTGTTCGGGGAGATCGACCGATGAGCGGCGTCCATATCGCGCCTCCGGAACTGCAGCCGGCCAGCTTCGCCTTCACGGCGGAGAACATGGAACTGGCAAAGAAGCATATCGCCAAGTATCCGGCCGGCCGCCAGCAGAGCGCGGTGATGCCGCTGCTCGACCTGGCCCAGCGCCAGCATGACAACTGGCTGCCGCAGGCGGCGATCAAATGCGTCGCCGAGATGCTCGGCATGCCGGTGATCCGCGTGCTCGAGGTCGCCAGCTTCTACACGATGTACAACCTCGCGCCGGTGGGTAAGCATTTCATCCAGGTCTGCACGACGACGCCCTGCTGGCTTGCCGGTTCCGACAAGGTGCTGTCGGCCTGCAGGAAGCATCTCGGTATCGGTCCCGGCGAGACCACCGCGGACGGCGAGTTCACCGTGATCGAGGTGGAATGCCTCGGCGCCTGCGTGAATGCGCCGATGCTGCAGTACAACGATGATTTCTACGAGGACCTCGACGAGGCCAGCACCGGCAAGATCATCGACGCGCTGAAGCGCGGCGAGACGCCGAAGTCCGGCCCGCAGAACGGCCGCCTGTCCTCCGAGCCGCTCGGCGGCGCGACCACACTGACCACGTTCAATCCTGCCGGCGCCCCCGGCGGGAATGACGACTGAGGCGGAGCCCAGCGATGCTGCAGGACAAGGACCGCATCTTCACCAATCTCTACGGCCAGCAGTCGTGGCGGCTTGAGGCCGCCCGCAAGCGCGGCGACTGGGACGGCACCAAGGACCTGCTGCTGAAGGGCCAGGACTGGATCATCGACGAGATGAAGAAGTCCGGCCTGCGCGGTCGCGGCGGCGCCGGCTTCCCGACCGGCCTGAAGTGGTCGTTCATGCCCAAGCAGTCGGACGGCCGGCCGAGCTATCTCGTGGTCAATGCCGACGAGGGCGAGCCCGGTACCTGCAAGGATCGCGACATGATGCGGCACGATCCGCACAAGCTGGTCGAAGGCTGCCTGATCGCCGGCTTCGCCATGCGCGCGGTGGCCGCCTACATCTATATCCGCGGCGAGTTCTACCGCGAGGCCGAGAATCTGCAGGGCGCCATCGACGAGGCCTATGCGGCCGGTCTGATCGGCAAGAATGCCTGTGGCTCGGGCTATGACTTCGACGTCTTCGTGCATCGCGGCGCCGGCGCCTATATCTGCGGCGAGGAAACCGCGCTGATCGAGAGCCTGGAAGGCAAGAAGGGCCAGCCGCGCCTGAAGCCGCCATTTCCGGCCAACATGGGCGTCTGGGGTTGCCCGACCACGGTGAACAACGTGGAATCCATCGCGGTGGCGCCGACCATCCTGCGCCGCTCGGCCGAGTGGTTCGCCGGCATCGGCCGCCCGAACAACACCGGCACCAAGGTCTTCTGCATTTCCGGCCATGTGAACAAGCCGTGCAATGTGGAAGAGGAAATGGGCATTCCGCTCAAGGAACTGATCGAGAAGCATGCCGGCGGCGTGCGTGGCGGCTGGGACAACCTGCTGGCGGTGATCCCCGGCGGCTCCTCGGTGCCGCTGCTGCCCAAGGACATCTGCGACGATGTGCTGATGGACTTCGACAGCCTGAAGGCGCAGAAGTCCGGCCTCGGCACCGCGGCGGTGATCGTGATGGACAAGTCAACCGATGTGGTCCGCTCGATCGCCCGCCTGTCTAAATTCTACAAGCATGAATCCTGCGGCCAGTGCACGCCGTGCCGCGAGGGCACTGGCTGGATGTGGCGGGTGATGGAGCGCCTGGTCGATGGCCGTGCCGAGAAGCGCGAGATCGACATGCTGCTCGAAGTCACCACGCAGGTGGAAGGCCACACGATCTGCGCGCTCGGCGATGCCGCGGCCTGGCCGATCCAGGGCCTGATCCGGCATTTCCGCGGCGAGATCGAGCGCCGCATCGACGCGTATCACACCGGCCGGCCGGTTCTGCCGGCAGCGGCCGAGTGACGGCGAGAGCGTAGGCGGGAAGGGTAACGCATGCCGACGTTGACCATCGACGGGATCCAGGTGACGGTTGAGCCGGGCACCACCGTGCTGCAGGCCTGCGAAGCGGCCGGCAAGGAAATCCCGCGCTTTTGCTATCACGAGCGTCTGACCATCGCCGGCAATTGCCGCATGTGCCTGGTCGAACAGGAGAAGGCGCCGAAGCCGATCGCTTCCTGCGCGATGCCGGCCGCCGACAACATGGTGATCAAGACCGACACGCCGATGGTCAAGAAGGCCCGCGAAGGCGTGATGGAGTTCCTGCTGATCAATCATCCGCTCGACTGCCCGATCTGCGACCAGGGCGGCGAATGCGACCTGCAGGACCAGGCCATGGGCTACGGCAAGGGCTCGTCGCGCTACGACGAGAACAAGCGCGCGGTCAAGGACAAGTACATGGGTCCGCTGGTCGAGACGGTGATGACGCGCTGCATCCATTGCACGCGCTGCATCCGCTTTGCCCAGGAAGTCGCCGGCGTGCCGGAACTCGGCGCCATCGGCCGCGGCGAGGACATGCAGATCACCACCTACCTGCAGCAGGCGATGACCTCGGAGCTGTCGGGTAACGTGATCGATCTCTGCCCGGTCGGTGCGCTGACCTCCAAGCCCTATGCCTTTACCGCCCGCTCGTGGGAGCTGCGCAAGACCGAGACCATCGACGCGATGGACGCGGTCGGCGCCAATATCCGCATCGACGTGCGCGGCCGTGAAGTGATGCGCGTTCTGCCGCGCGTCAACGAGGACGTCAACGAGGAATGGCTCTCCGACAAGAGCCGCTTCGCCTATGACGGCCTGAAGGACCGCCGCCTCGACCGCCCCTATGTGCGCAGGAACGGCAAGCTGGAAGCCGCGAGCTGGAGCGAGGCGTTTGCTGCCATCGCCGGCGCACTGAAAGGCGTGGCCGGCAGCCAGATCGCGGCGATTGCCGGCGACATGGCCTGCGGCGAAAGCGTGCTGGCGCTGAAGGACCTGATGGAGAAGCTGGGTTCGCCCAACCTCGACTGCCGCCAGGACGGCGCCATGATCGATCCGGCGACCCGTGCCGGCTATCTCTTCAATGCCGGCATCGCCGGGATCGACGAGGCTGATGCCATCCTGATCGTCGGCAGCAATCCGCGTCGCGAGGCCGCGCTGATCAATGCGCGCATCCGCAAGCGCTTCCTGACCGGCAAGGTGAAGATCGGCCTGATCGGCGGCGAGCAGCCGCAGCTCACCTACAAGTACGATTATCTCGGCGCCGGCGCCGCCACGCTGAAGGACATCGCCGAGGGCCGCAACGCCTTCGCCGAGGTGCTCAAGGGCGCCCAGCGGCCGGGGCTGATCCTCGGCCAGGGCGCCATCGCGCGGGCCGACGGCGCCGCCGTGCTGGCGCTGGCCCGCCAAGTCGCCGATGCTTGCGGTCTGGTCAAGGACGGCTGGAACGGCTTCAGCATGCTGCATACCGCCGCCGCCCGCGTCGGTGCGCTCGACCTCGGCTTCGTGCCGGGGCAGGGCGGTAAAGATGTGGCCGGCATCCTCGCCGGCGCGCAGTCGGGCGAGATCAGGGCCGTCTATCTGCTCGGCGCCGACGAGATCGACACTACGAAGCTCGGCTCGGCCTTTGTGATCTACCAGGGCAGCCATGGCGATGCCGGCGCCAAACGCGCCGACGTCATCCTGCCGGGTGCCGCCTATGCCGAGAAGGACGCCACCTGGGTGAATACCGAGGGCCGCGTCCAGCTCGGCCGCCGCGCCGCCGCGCCGCCGGGCGATGCCCGCGACGACTGGGCGATCATCCGCGCGCTGTCGGATGCCGTCGGCCACAAGCTGCCCTATGACAATCTGGGCATGCTGCGCCGGCGCATGCTGCAGGTCGCGCCGCATTTCTCGGCCGTCGACGCGGTGACGCCGGCCGCCTGGGGTGCCTTCGGTGCCGCCGGGGCGGTGAGCGACGCGCCGTTCGTCTCGACGGTTGCCGATTTCTACCTGACCAATCCGATTGCCCGCGCCTCGGCCACCATGGCCGAGTGCTCCGCCATTGCGAAGGGCGCGGCCATGCCGAAGACGGGGACCCATGACTGACGGTTTCTGGAACATGCTCTGGGCGGGTTACGTCTTTCCGGGCGTCGTGATTCTCGTCCACATCCTGCTGCTGGTGGTGCCGCTGCTGATCGCGGTCGCCTACCTGACGCTGATGGAGCGCAAGGTGCTGGCGGCGATGTCGCTACGCATGGGCCCCAACGTGGTCGGCCCGTTCGGCTTGCTGCAGCCGTTTGCCGATGCGGCGAAGCTGATCTTCAAGGAGCCGATCATCCCCTCGGGGTCGAACAAGTTCCTGTTCCTTGCCGCGCCCTGCATCACCTTCATCCTGGCGCTGATCGCCTGGGCGGTGATCCCGGTCTCGGACGGCTGGGTGATCGCCAACATCAATGTCGGCATCCTGTATCTCTTTGCCATCTCGTCGCTTGGCGTCTACGGCATCATCATCGCCGGCTGGTCGTCGAACTCGCGCTACGCCTTCCTCGGTGCGCTGCGCTCCTCGGCACAGATGGTGTCCTATGAAGTTTCGATGGGCTTCGTCATCATCTCGGTGCTGCTCTGCGTCGGCTCGCTGAACCTCAGCGCCATCGTCAATGCGCAGAAGACGGTGTGGTTCGCCCTGCCGCTCTTCCCGATGTTCATCATCTTCTTCATCTCGGCGCTGGCCGAGACCAACCGGCACCCGTTCGATCTGCCGGAAGCCGAGGCCGAGCTGGTCGCCGGCTACCAGGTCGAATATTCGTCGATGCCCTTCGCCCTGTTCTTCCTCGGCGAATACGCGAACATGATCCTGATGTCGGGCATGACCACGATCCTGTTCCTCGGCGGCTGGCTGCCGCCCTTCGACATCGCGCCGTTCAACTGGATTCCGGGCATCGTCTGGTTCTGCCTGAAAATCTTCATTCTGCTGTTCGTCTTCATCTGGGTGCGTGCCACCGTGCCGCGCTATCGCTACGACCAGCTGATGCGTCTGGGCTGGAAGGTGTTCCTGCCGTTCTCGCTGTTCTGGGTGGTTGCCACCGCGGGCGTTCTTCTCGCCTTCGGCTGGTTGCCGAAAGGGGTGTAAGCCATGGCTCTGCTCGATCGCGGCGCGCGCTCGATCTTCCTCTGGGAAGTGCTCAAGGGGCTCGGCCTGACCTTCAGCTACATGTTCAAGAAGCGCGCGACGGTCAACTACCCGTACGAGAAGGGGCCGCTCGGCCCGCGTTTCCGCGGCGAGCATGCGCTGCGTCGTTACGCCAACGGCGAAGAGCGCTGCATCGCCTGCAAGCTGTGCGAGGCGATCTGCCCGGCGCAGGCGATCACCATCGAGGCCGAGCCGCGCGATGACGGCTCGCGCCGCACCACGCGCTACGACATCGACATGACCAAATGCATCTACTGCGGCTTCTGCCAGGAAGCCTGCCCGGTGGACGCCATCGTCGAGGGGCCGAATTTCGAATTCGCCACCGAGACGCGCGAGGAGCTGTTCTACGACAAGGACAAGCTGCTGGCGAACGGCGAGCGCTGGGAATACGAGATTTCGCGCAACATCGCCGCTGACGCGCCGTACCGTTGAGCGCGCAGGCGAGGGGGTAAACAATGATTATCCAGGCCTTGGCCTTCTACCTGTTTGCGGCGATCACCGTGGCTTCGGCCTTCATGGTGATCGCGTCGCGCAACCCGGTGCACAGCGTGCTGTTCCTGATCCTGGCCTTCTTCAATGCGGCCGGACTGTTCGTGCTGATGGGCGCCGAGTTTCTGGCGATGATCCTGGTGATCGTCTATGTCGGCGCGGTGGCCGTGCTGTTCCTGTTCGTCGTCATGATGCTCGACATCAACTTCGTCGAGTTGCGCCAGGGCTTCCTGCAGTATCTGCCGGTCGGCGGCCTGATCGGCATGATCCTGCTGATCGAACTGATCCTCGTGCTGGGCGGCTGGGTGATCACCCCGGCGGCGCAGCAGGCGGCGGCGACGCCGATCCCGGCCGACATGACCAACACCCATGCGCTCGGCGCGGTGATCTACACGAAGTACATCTACCTCTTCCAGGGCGCCGGCCTGATCCTGCTGGTCGCCATGATCGGCGCCATCGTACTGACCCTGCGGTCGCGGCCGGGCGTGCGCCGGCAGAGCATTGCCGAGCAGGTGAATCGCCAGCGTGACGACGCGGTGGCGATCCGCAAGGTCGAACCGCGCCAGGGCATCTGAGAGAACGGGAACCGGACCATGGATATCGGACTCGGACATTACCTGACCGTCGCGGCGATCCTGTTCACGCTGGGCATTTTCGGCATCTTCTTGAACCGGAAGAACGTCATCGTCATCCTGATGTCGATCGAGCTGATGCTGCTGGCGGTTAACCTGAACCTGGTCGCCTTCTCGACCTACCTGCACGACCTGGTCGGTCAGGTCTTCGCGCTGTTCGTGCTGACCGTGGCGGCCGGCGAGGCGGCGATCGGCCTGGCGATCCTGGTGGTTTATTTCCGCAACCGCGGCTCCATCGCGGTTGAAGACATCAATATGATGAAGGGCTGAGGCGGCGCGATGACGATGTACCATCTGATCGTTTTCCTGCCGCTGCTGGCCGCCATCGTCGCCGGCCTGTTCGGCCGGCGTATCGGCGATGCGGCTGCCATGGCGGTGACCTGCGGCGCGGTGATCATCGGCGCCGTGCTGTCCTGGGTCGCCTTCTACCTGGTGATCGGCCACGAGCAGGTCGTCACCGTGAAGGTGCTCGACTGGATCTATTCCGGCGGCTTCCAGGTCGACTGGGCGCTGAAGATCGACCAGCTCACCGCGGTGATGCTGGTGGTGGTGAACACCGTCTCGGCCGTGGTGCATGTCTATTCGGTCGGCTACATGAGCCACGATCCGCACCGGCCGCGCTTCTTCGCCTATCTGTCGCTGTTCACCTTCGCCATGCTGATGCTGATCACGGCGGACAATTTCGTACAGCTCTACATGGGCTGGGAAGGTGTCGGTCTGGCGTCCTACCTGCTGATCGGATTCTGGTTCAAGAAGCCCTCGGCCAGCGCCGCCGCCATCAAGGCTTTCGTGGTCAACCGCGTCGGCGATTTCGGCTTTGCGCTCGGCATCATGGCAATCTTCGCCGCGGTCGGCTCGGTCAATTTCGAGACCGTGTTCCATGCCGCGCCGGGGCTGGCCGGCAAGACCTTCCATTTCCTGTGGACGGACTGGGACATCCTGAACGTCGCCACCTTCCTGCTGTTCCTCGGCGCCATGGGCAAGTCGGCGCAGCTCGGCCTGCACACCTGGCTGCCGGACGCCATGGAAGGCCCGACCCCGGTCTCGGCGCTGATCCATGCCGCCACCATGGTCACCGCCGGTGTCTTCATGGTCGCACGCTGCTCGCCGCTGTTCGAATACGCGCCCGGCACCATGCAGTTCGTTACCGTGATCGGCGCCTCGACGGCCTTCTTCGCCGCCACCATCGGCCTGGCGCAGAACGACATCAAGCGGGTGATTGCCTATTCGACCTGCTCGCAGCTCGGCTACATGTTTTTCGCGCTCGGCGTCTCCGCCTATCCGGCGGCGATTTTCCACCTGTTCACCCATGCCTTCTTCAAGGCGCTGCTGTTCCTCGGCGCCGGCTCGGTGATCCATGCCGTCGACGGCGAACAGGACATGCGTCGCATGGGCGGCCTGTGGAAGCATATCAAGGTCACCTATGTGATGATGTGGATCGGCAGCCTGGCGCTGGCCGGCCTGCCGTTCTTCGCCGGGTACTATTCGAAGGACGGCATCCTCGAGGCGGCCTGGGCCGCCGGCACCCCGGTCGGCTATTACGCTTTCGCCATGGGTATCGGCGCCGCCGTGCTGACCGCCTTCTATTCCTGGCGCCTGCTGTTCCTCACCTTCCACGGCAAGCCGCGCGCCGACCATCACGTGATGGAACATGTGCATGAAAGCCCGATGGTGATGCTGGCGCCGCTGGCCGTGCTGGCGCTTGGCGCCATGTTCGCCGGCTACCTGTTCCATGACGGCTTCATCGGTCACCACTGGAAGGAATTCTGGGGCGAGGCGATCCTGGTTCTCGATGACCACAAGGCGCTCGAGAACATGCATCATGTGCCGTTCCTGGTGATGATCGCGCCGCTGGTCGTCGGCCTGGTCGGCATCGCGGTCGCCTGGTACGCCTATATCCGCGACCCGGACCTGCCGCGCCGCGCCGCCAAGCAGCAGGTGGTGCTGTACCAGTTCCTGCTCAACAAGTGGTATTTCGACGAGATCTACGACTTCATCTTCGTCCGTCCGGCGATGTGGCTCGGCCGCGTGCTGTGGAAGGAGGGTGACGGCAGGATCATCGATGGCCTCGGGCCCGACGGCTTCGCCGCCACCGTGGTGCGACTGGCGCGTCGCGCCTCGGTGCTGCAGTCGGGCTATGTCTACCATTACGCCTTCGCCATGCTGATCGGCGTGGCGGCGCTGGTGACGTATTTCTTCACCGCGTTCGGACACTGAGCAGGGGACCCGGAGCCAATGTCGAGCATGCCCTTGCTTTCGATCGTCACCTTCCTGCCGCTGGTCGGCGCCGCCTTCATTTTCCTGGCGCGCGGACCCGAGGAGATCGTTGCCCGCAACGCCCGCTCCGTGGCGCTGTGGACCACCAGCATCACCTTCCTGGTGTCGCTACTGCTGTGGCTGAATTTTGACAACAACACCGCGCAGTTCCAGTTCGTCGAGAAGACCGACTGGATCGGCGCCGGCATCAACTACCACATGGGCGTCGACGGCATCTCGATGCTGTTCGTGCTGCTGACCACCTTCCTGATGCCGCTGTGCATCCTCGCCTCGTGGGAAGCCATCGGCACCCGCGTCAAGGAATACATGATCGCCTTCCTGGTCATGGAAACCCTGATGATCGGCGTGTTCTGCGCGCTCGATCTGGTGCTGTTCTACCTGTTCTTCGAAGCCGGCCTGATCCCGATGTTCCTGATCATCGGCATCTGGGGCGGCAAGCGTCGCATCTACGCCAGCTTCAAGTTCTTCCTCTACACGCTGCTCGGCTCGGTGCTGATGCTGCTGGCGATCCTGTACATGTACTTCGTCGCCGGCACGACTGACATCCCGAGCCTGATGAAGCCCGGTCTGTTCACCGCCGGGGCGCAGACCTGGCTGTGGCTGGCCTTCTTCGCGTCGTTTGCGGTGAAGATGCCGATGTGGCCGGTGCATACCTGGCTGCCGGATGCCCACGTCGAGGCGCCGACGGCAGGTTCGGTGATCCTGGCCGGTGTGCTGCTGAAGATGGGCGGTTATGGCTTCCTGCGTTTCTCGCTGCCGATGTTCCCGCTGGCCTCGCAGTATTTCGCGCCCTTCATCTTCACGCTCAGCGCCGTCGCCATCGTCTATACCTCGCTGGTGGCGCTGCGGCAGGAAGACATGAAGAAGCTGATCGCCTATTCGTCGGTTGCCCATATGGGCTTCGTGACCATGGGCATCTTCGCGCTGAACACCCAGGGCGTCGAAGGCGCAATCTTCCAGATGCTGAGCCACGGCGTGGTTTCGGGCGCGCTGTTCCTTTGCGTCGGCGTGGTCTACGACCGCCTGCATACCCGCGAGATCGCCCGCTACGGCGGCCTGGCCAACAACATGCCGAAATACGCCCTGGTGTTCATGCTGTTCACCATGGCCAATGTAGGCCTGCCGGGCACTGGCGGCTTCGTCGGCGAGCTGCTCACCCTGGTCGGCGCCTTCCAGGCCAACACCTGGGTCGCCTTCATCGCCACCACCGGCGTGATCCTCTCGGCGGCCTATGCCCTGTGGCTGTATCGCCGCGTCGTCTTCGGCGAGCTGACCAAGGACGACGTCAAGGCCATGCTCGACATGAGCCCGCGCGAGATCGCCACCTTTGCCCCGCTGGTTGTTCTGGTGCTGTGGATGGGTATCTACCCGGCGCCGTTCCTCGACGTTCTGGCCGCCTCGGTCAAGAACCTGCTCGACCAGCACCAGACCGCACTGGCGGCCGCCAAGGCGGTTGCCATGGCCGCCCGTTAAGGGGAAGACAGGAGTAATCCCGTGACCGCATCGTCGCTTCCCTCCCTCGCGCCGGCCTATCCGGAAATCTGGCTGGCTGTCGCCGCCATGGCGCTGCTGATGTTCGGCGTCTTCCGCGGCGACGGAGCCACCCGCACGGTTGCCTGGCTTGCCGTGTTGGTCCTTGCCGTCACCGCAGTGCTGACGGCCTGCCTGCCGACGGCGCAGACCACCACCTTCGGCGGCCTGTTCGTGGTCGACGGGTTTGCCCGCTTCGCCAAGATCCTGATCCTGCTCGGTTCGGCCTTTGCCATCATCCTGTCGCTCGGTTTCATCCGCTACGAGCGCATGGAGCGCTTCGAGTATCCGGTGCTGATCCTGCTGGCCACCATCGGCATGCTGATGATGGTTTCGGCCAATGACCTGATCTCGCTGTATCTCGGTATCGAGCTGCAGTCGCTAGCGCTCTATGTGATGGCGGCCTTCAAGCGTGATTCCAACCGCGCCACCGAGGCCGGTCTGAAGTATTTCGTGCTCGGCGCACTGTCGTCGGGCATGCTGCTCTACGGCAGCTCGATGATCTACGGCTTTGCCGGCGCCACCAGCTTCCCGCTGATCGCCCAGTCGCTCAAGGCGATTCTGAGCGGCGGCGAGCCGGTCTCCATCGGCCTGATCGTCGGCATCGTCTTTCTCAGCGCCGGCCTGGCCTTCAAGGCCTCTGCCGTGCCGTTCCACATGTGGACGCCGGACGTCTATGAAGGTGCGCCGACCCCGGTGACCGCCTTCTTCGCCGTGGCGCCCAAGGTGGCGGCGATTGCGCTGTTCGTGCGCGCGATGGTCAGCCCGTTCGGCGAGATCGCCGGCGAATGGCAGCAGATCATCATCGTGATCAGTGCCCTCAGCATGATCCTCGGTGCCTTCGCGGCCATCGCCCAGAGCAACATCAAGCGTCTGATGGCCTATTCCTCGATCGGCCATGTCGGCTACGCGCTGGTCGGCCTGGCCGCCGGCACCGAAGAGGGCGTGCGCGGCATCCTGATCTATCTGGCGATCTATCTCGCCATGAATGTCGGCACCTTTGCCTGCATTCTCTGCATGCGCCAGAAGGACCAGATGGTCGAGGGCGTGCAGGATCTCGCCGGCCTGTCAAAGAGCCATCCGGGCATGGCGCTGCTGCTGGCCGCCTTCATGTTCTCGCTGGCCGGCGTGCCGCCGCTGGCTGGCTTTTTCGGCAAGTTCTATATCTTCATGGCCGCGATCAACGCCCATCTCTATACGCTGGCGGTGATCGGCGTGGTCAGTTCGGTGGTCGGTGCCTACTACTACCTGCGCATCGTCAAGATCATGTATTTCGACGAGCCGGGCGAGCCGCTGGCCAAACCGGTGCGCGGCGAGCTTGGCGCGGTAATGACCGTGACCGGCCTGTTCACCATCCTGTTCTTCGTCTTTCCGGGGCCGCTGCTGGCCGCCGCGAGCACCGCCGCCAAGGCGCTGTTTCCGTAATCCGGGATAGATGACGGCCTGGACCCTCCGGGCGTTCGACGTCCTCGACAGCACCAACGAGGAAGTCCGGCGCGAGGCCGAGGCCGGCGCCGCCGAGGGGCTGGCCGTGCTGGCCCGGCGGCAGACCGCCGGCCGTGGCCGCCGCGGCCGGGCCTGGGTCTCGCCCGAAGGCAACCTGTTTCTCTCCGTGCTGCTGCGGCCGAAGGCGACCCCGGCGGAGGCCGCCCGGCTGTCGTTTCTCACCGCCGTGGCACTGGCCGAGGCGGTCGAGCTGGCCGACCCGGCCCTGCGGTCGAAGATCACCTGCAAATGGCCCAACGACGTCCTGCTGGACGGCGCCAAGCTGGCCGGTATCCTGCTGGAATCGCGCACGGCACAGGTTGCTCCGGGATCGGCCGGCGGCGGGCTGGACTGGGTGATCGTCGGCATCGGCGTCAACCTGGCGCATTTCCCGCCCGATACCCCCTATGCCGCCACGGCGCTGGCCGCCCATGGGGTGACGGCGGCGCCGGAGGATTTTGCCGGCTGGCTGCTGGCGCGGCTCGGATACTGGTATGGTCGCTGGCAGGGCGAGGGCTTTGCGCCGGTGCGCGAGGCCTGGCTCGGCCGGGCCCAGGGCATCGGGCAGGCCGTGGTGGTCCGGCTGCCGGACGGTGATCTGCAGGGCCGCTTTGTGGCGCTGGACGAGACCGGGGCCCTGCTGCTGGAATTGCCGGATGGCAGCCGGCAGGCGATTACGGCCGGCGATGTGTTCCCGGCCGCCTGAAGGAGACAGACGCGATGCTGCTCGCCATCAATGCGAACAACACGAACGTGAAATTCGGTGTCATCGACGGCGACCGCATCGTCGGCGAATGGCGCCAGCACACCTCTGCCATGCGCACCGGCGACGAACATGCCGTCTGGCTGATGCAGCTTCTCGCGCTGGAAAAGATCGACCCGAAGGCGATCACCGCGGCGATCATCGCCAGCGTGGTGCCGCAGGCGACCTTCAACCTGCGCCGGCTCTGCACCCGCTACTTCAATGTCGAGCCGCTGGTGCTGGGTGAGCCGGGCGTGACATACGGCATCGAGATCAAGGGGCAGGGGGCCGGTGCCGACCGTATCTGCAACACCGTGGGTGCCGCCGTGCTGTTCCCGAAGACACCGATGGTGATCGTCGATTTCGGCACTGCCACCACCTTCGACGTGGTCGACGCGGCCGGGGCCTATTGTGGCGGCGTGATTGCGCCGGGCATCAACCTGTCGATCGAGGCACTGGTCAGCGCCACCGCCCTGCTGCCGCGCATTGTGGTCGAGAAGCCGAAAATGGTAATCGGCACCACGACGGTGGCCTGCATGCATTCCGGCGTTTTCTGGGGCTATGTCGGCCTGATCGAGGGTATCGTCGCCCGCATCCGCGAGGAATTCGGCAAGCCGATGAAAGTGATCTCGACCGGCGGCCTTGCCCCGGTCTTCGACGGGTCGACCAACGTGATCGAAAAGATCGTGCCGGATATCACCGTGCGGGGCCTGATCGAGATCTACCGCCGCAGCACTGCGAAGTAAGGGCCGATGTCCGAACGTCTCGACAAGAACAGCCTGTATTTCCTGCCGCTCGGCGGGGTCAACGAGATCGGGATGAATCTCAATCTCTATGGCTATGGCGACCAGTGGCTGATGGTCGATCTGGGCACCAGTTTTGCCGACGAAGGCATGCCCGGCGTCGATATGGTGGTGCCGGACGTCACCTGGATCGCCGGCCGCCGCAAGAAGCTGCTCGGCATCGTGCTGACCCATGCCCATGAGGACCATCTCGGCGCCATCAGCCACCTGTGGGACGAACTGCAATGCCCGATCTGGGCGACCGGCTTTGCCGCCAGCGTGCTGCGCCGCAAGCTGGCGGAGAAGGGCATGGAAGACGAGGTTCCGGTCCATATCTACCAGCCGGGCGAACTGATCGAGCTGGGGCCGTTCAAGATCCGCTCGATGAACATCACCCATTCGACGCCGGAGAGCCAGGCACTGGCCATCGAGACACCGCGTGGCATGGTCCTGCATACCGGCGACTGGAAGCTCGATCCGCGCCCGGTGCTGGGGCCGCTGACCGAGATCGAGGCCCTGCGTGGCTATGGCGATCGCGGTGTGCTGGCGTTGGTCTGCGACAGCACCAACGTGTTCAACCGCGGCCATTCCGGCTCGGAAGGCGACGTGCGCGACAGCCTGATGAAAGTGCTGGCCGACAAGCCCGGGCGCATCGCCGTGACCACGTTTTCGTCCAACCTGGCGCGGCTGGAAAGCCTGTTCTCGGTGGCGGACCATCTGGGGCGGCATATCTGCCTGATTGGTCGCTCGCTGCACCGGTTTCTCGGTGCGGCACGCGAGAACGGCTACCTGAAGCATATTCCCAACCTGGTCGACGAGCGTGAGGCCGGCTTCCTGCCGCGCGAGAAGATCATGTATGTCTGCACCGGCTGTCAGGGCGAACCGCGCGGTGCCATGGCCCGCATCGCCTTCAACAGCCACCCCCATGTGGTGCTGTCGCCCGGCGACACCGTGGCGTTTTCCTCGAAGATCATCCCCGGCAACGATCGCACGCTCTATGCGCTGCACAACGAACTGGTCAGCCGCGGCATCGAGGTGATCACCGAGAAGGATGCCTTCATCCATGTTTCGGGCCATCCGTCGCGCGACGAACTGGCCGAGATGTATGCCCTGGCCCGGCCGCAGATCGCCATTCCGGTGCATGGCGAGCCGCGCCATCTGGTCGAGCACGCCCGCTTCGCCCGGAGCCTGCAGGTCCCCCACGGCATCGTGCCGCGCAACGGCGACCTGATCCGGATCGGTCCCGGCGCTCCGGAAGTGATCGAGCAGGTGCCGGCCGGCCGGCTCGCCATCGACGGCGAGGATCTGGTGCCGGTGCAGGGCGGGGCCCTGCAGGTGCGCCGCAAGCTCGCCTTCAACGGCGCCGCCTCGGTCAGTCTGGTGGTCGACGGCCAGGGCCGCCTGCAGGCGCCGCCGCAGGTGCTGCTGGCCGGCGTGGTCAATATCGAACCCGACGAGGTGGCGGAGGAGCTGGCCGAGGCCGTCGCCACGGCCATCGAGAAACTGCGCCCCGGGGCCCAGCGCGACGACGCGGCGCTGGAGCAGGCGGCGATCCGGGCGGTGCGGGCCGGCCTGCGCGGCGAAACCGGCCGCAAGCCGATTACCCAGGTGCATATCGTCCGGCTCGACTAGCGGCGGTCTGCCGCAGCGTCATGGCTTGTCGCGGGCGGCCGGCGGCCTCATATTGCATTGCAGAAGACTTTTGACCAGCAGGGAACGACCGCCATGATCGGCCGCCTCAACCATGTCGCCATCGCCGTGCCGGACCTCGCCGCCGCAGCCGCCACCTATGCCAACACGCTGGGCGCCAAGGTTTCGCCGCCGCTGGCCCAGCCCGAGCATGGCGTGACGGTCGTCTTCGTCGAGCTGCCGAACACCAAGATCGAGCTGCTGCATCCGCTCGGCGAGGGCTCGACCATCGCCAAGTTCCTCGCCAACAATCCGGCCGGCGGCATGCATCATGTCTGCTACGAGGTCGAGGACATCATCGCCGCCCGCGACAAGCTGAAGGCCACCGGTGCCCGGGTGCTGGGCGACGGCGAGCCGAAGATCGGCGCCCACGGCAAGCCGGTGCTGTTCCTGCACCCGAAGGATTTCAGCGGAACCCTGGTCGAGATCGAACAGGTCTGAGTTCAGTCCAGTATCAGTCAGCCAGTATCAGTCAGCCAGTATCAGTCAGTAAGGGGAGGCGCAGCATGACGCCCTTCAACGACGGGGTCGCCTTCATCGTCATCTACATGGCGGTTTTCTTCTGTGTGCTGCCGTTCGGGGTACGGACGCCCGACGAGGCCGGCGAGGAGATGCTGCCCGGCCAGGCGACCTCCGCTCCGGTCAATCCGCGACTCGGCTTCAAGGCCCTGGTCTCGCTCGGGATCGCCGCGGTGCTGTTCGGGATCTATTTCGTGGTCGGCTATTACGACCTGCTGGGCCTCAGCGACCTGTTCGGCCGCAGCTAGGCCTGCCGCACGGCTGCAACCTGACATAGTGCCGGCTCGGGTCGCGAACGGCCTGAAGATCGGCTCTGGTGATCGGGATTGCCTATGGTGCGATAGGCAGCGGGGCCGCAATGCGGGGGCCAGAAAAAAGAAAGGAGCAAGGACATGCCTCGCTCCGCACCCCGTCTCGCACGGGTAAGTTTAAGCCTCCCCAGACTTGGGCCGCCTGTTACCAAGCGGTTGCGTATTTTCTATACCGAATGATGAAACCTGTGTCACTCGAAAAGTTACGACTATCTAACAGAATCTTAATTGCGACCCGCTACGGTAGAAAAATGATCATTCTGGCCCGTTTCACAATTTTGCCGTTGCTGGCGGTTCTGCTGCTGGGCGGCCTCGGTCCGGCCCTGGCGGCGGAAAAGGGCGCCACGGCGGGAATCGGAGCCGAATCGACCGGTGCGGGCGAACCGGCGCCCGTTATTGCCATGTCGGTGGCCGACTGCCGCCGCCTGCTGGCCCGGATCGACAGCGCGGATATCCTGCACCAGCCCGACCCGGGGGTGAATTACCAGCCCGGCCGCGACGTCGACAGCCAGGGCCGGCCGATCGCCCCGGCCGACCTGCCGGGCAGCAATCCGCTGCCGCTGGACGGCATGATCGAACTGCCGATCCGCCTGCCGCTCAGCCAGCTCACCGGCATCAAGGTGCCCAGCAGCATCGCCGATGAATCCAAGCTGCGGATCGCCACGGTCGGCATCGATCCGATGACGGGCCAGCTCAGCTTCAATGGTCAGCCGCTGCAGCCGACTGCCGAAGACGCCGTGACCCGGGCATGCCGGGACGCCATGGTCCGTCCCCAGGCGCACTGACCGGACGGCGAGGGGCCGCGCCGGCATCACCCGCGGCCATTGCGGGGCGGGCCACCCGGCCTTAAAAACGCCCCATTACCCCAGTCACACTCGCGGCCCGACAGGACAATCACCATTATGCGGCTCAGCAGCTACTTCCTGCCCGTTCTCAAGGAAAACCCCAGTGAAGCCCAGATCGTCAGCCACCGGCTGATGCTGCGCGCCGGCATGGTCCGGCAGTCCGCTGCCGGCATCTACAGCTGGCTGCCGCTCGGCCATCGCGTGCTGAAGAAGATCGAGCAGATCGTCCGCGAGGAGCAGGATGCCGCCGGCGCCCAGGAAATGCTGATGCCGACCATCCAGCCGGCCGAGCTGTGGCAGAAGAGCGGTCGCTATGACGATTACGGCAAGGAGATGCTGCGCATCACCGACCGCCACGAGCGGCCCCTGCTGTATGGTCCGACCAACGAGGAGATGCTGACCGACATCCTGCGCGGCGACCTCAAGAGCTACCGTGACCTGCCGAAGATCCTCTACCACATCCAGTGGAAATTCCGCGACGAGGTGCGTCCGCGCTTCGGCGTCATGCGCGGCCGCGAATTCCTGATGAAGGATGCCTATTCCTTCGATCTCGACCAGGCCGGTGCCCGGCGCTCGTACAACCGGATGTTCGTCGCCTACCTGCGCACCTTCGCGCGGCTCGGCCTGCAGGCGATCCCGATGCAGGCCGATACCGGCCCGATCGGCGGCGATCTCAGCCACGAATTCATCGTGCTGGCCGAGACCGGCGAAAGCGGCGTGTTCTGCGACAGGGCGCTGATCGAACGCGACGTGCTCAGCGAGCAGGTCGACTACAGCGGCGACCTGCAGCCCATCGTCGATAGCTGGACCGCGCCCTATGCCGCCACCGAAGAGAAACACGATGCCGCCCGTTTCGAGGCCCTGCCACCGGAGCGCCAGGTGGCGGCGCGCGGCATCGAGGTCGGCCATATCTTCTATTTCGGCGCCAAGTATTCCAAGCCGATGGGCGCCGTGGTGCCCGGGCCGAACGGCGAGCAGATCGCCCTCGAAGGCGGCTCCTACGGCATCGGCGTGTCGCGCCTGGTCGGCGGCATCATCGAGGCAAGCCATGACGACAACGGCATCATCTGGCCGTTCAGCGTCGCCCCCTTCCATGTTGGCCTGATCAACCTGAAGGCCGGCGATGCCGATTGCGATGCCGCCTGCGAGGATTTGTATGGCAAGCTGAAAGCGGCCGGCCTCGACGTACTGTATGACGACCGCGACGAACGGGCCGGCGCCAAGTTCGCCACCATGGACCTGATCGGCCTGCCGTATCAGGTGACGGTCGGCCCGCGCGGCCTGAAGGCGGGAGTGCTGGAAGTGAAGAACCGCGCCACCGGCGAGAAGGAAGAGCTGACCGTCGAGGCCATGCTCGCCAAGCTGGCCGCCGCCCGCGTCGCGTAAACCCAAGGATACCGCATGCCCTTTTTCTCCCGCTTCGAATGGATGCTGGCCCTGCGCTACCTGCGGGCGCGGCGGCAGGAGGGCTTCATCTCGGTGATCGCGATCTTCAGCTTCCTCGGCATCATGCTGGGGGTGGCGACCCTGATCATCGTCATGAGCGTGATGAACGGTTTCCGCGCCGAGCTGCTGGGCCGCATCCTCGGGCTGAACGGCCATCTGACCATCCAGTCCGAGGCGGCGCTGACCCTGCATGACTACGACCGCATCGCCGGCACGGTCGGCCGGCTGCCCGGCGTGGTGCTGGCCAACCCGATGATCGAAGGCCAGGTCATGGGCACCGCCAACAACACCGCCGCCGGGGTGCAGGTGCGCGGCGTGCGCGGGGCGGACCTGATGCACGAAAAGGCGCTGGCGAACGGCCTGCGGGCCGGCACGCTGAAGGGTTTCGACGACAGCGAGGGCGTGGCGGTCGGCTACCGGCTGGCCAGCCGGCTCGGTCTCAGGCTCGGCGACCAGATCACCCTGATTTCGCCGCAGAGCACGACGACGCCGTTCGGCACGGTGCCGCGGCTGGCGCGTTTTCCCATCGTCGCCGTCTTCGACGTCGGCATGTTCGAATACGATTCCAGCTTCGTCTACATGCCCTTCAAGCTGGCGCAGACCTATTTCCGCATGCCCGGCCAGGCGACCGCCGTGGAGGTCCGGCTGGCCGACCCGCAGCAGGCGCGCCAGGCGGCCAACGAGATCATGCAGGCGATCGGGCCGCAGTATCGGCTGTATGACTGGCAGCAGGCCAATGCCCATTTCGTCAATGCGCTGGATGTCGAGCGCAATGTCATGTTCCTGATCCTCACCCTGATCATCGTGGTGGCGGCCTTCAACATCATTTCCAGTATGATCATGCTGGTGAAGGACAAGGGCCGGGATATTGCCATCCTGCGCACCATGGGCACCTCGCGGGCCAGCATCATGCGGGTCTTCGTCATTGCCGGCGCCAGCATCGGCGTGCTCGGCACTGGCGCCGGCTTCCTGCTCGGCATCAGCTTCGCGCTGAACATCGAGAGCATCCGCCAGTTCCTGCAGCGCCTGACCGGCACCGACCTGTTCTCGGCCGAGATCTACTTCCTGTCCAAGCTGCCGGCCCAGGTCGACAACGGGCAGGTGATGGCCGTCGTCGTGATGGGCCTCGCGCTGTCGCTGCTGGCGACGCTGTACCCCTCCTGGCGGGCCGCCCGGCTCGATCCGGTGGAGGCGCTACGTTATGAGTGAGGCAAAGACAAGTGAGATGAAGGCTGGCGCGGTGCTCAGCCTGCAGGATATCCGGCGTACCTTCCGCCAGGGTGGCGAGAGCATCGAGGTGCTGCGCGGCGTCGACCTTGCCGTGCAGGGCGGCGAGATCGTCGCGCTGCTGGGGCCGTCGGGCTCGGGCAAATCGACGCTGCTGCATATTGCCGGCCTGCTGGAGCAGCCGAGCGACGGCCGCATCGTCATCGGTGGCGAGGATTGCAGCCGCATGGGCGAGGCCGCCCGCACCATGACGCGGCGCCAGCGCATCGGCTTCGTCTACCAGTATCACCATCTGCTGCCGGAATTCTCGGCGCTGGAGAATGCCGCCATGCCGCTGCGGGTGCGCGGGCAGGGCAGGCGCGAGGCGCTCGCCACCGCCGGTGCCCTGCTGCAGCATCTCGGCCTCGGCCACCGGCTCACCCACCGCCCGGCGCGGCTGTCCGGCGGCGAGCAGCAGCGTGTCGCCATCGCCCGCGCCGTGGTCGGCCGGCCCGACCTGCTGCTGGCCGACGAGCCGACCGGCAATCTCGACGAGAAGACCGCCGAGATCGTGTTCGGCGAACTGACCGGTCTGGTGCGCAATGCCGGTATCGGCGCGCTGATCGCCACCCATAACCTCGAGCTGGCGAAACGCATGGACCGCGTCGTCACCCTGCATGAGGGACGGCTGCAGGCAGCCTGAGGCTGCAGCCGCGGGGGTGAGGCATGCCGGATCGGGAACGGCCGGAAGGAAATGCGGGCGAGGCTGCGTACGAGGATGATCTCTCGCTGCGGCTGAGCAGCGACAGCAGCACCCGTGCCGTCCTCTTCTCGCTGCTGATCCTCGGCTTCAATATCTGGGACCGGTTCATCGACGCCGCCCATGCCGATACCGCCCTGCTGTGGCGGATCGCCACGGCCGCCGCGATCCTGCTGGTACAGGGCCTCTGGGTGCTGTCACGGCGCAAAAGCTATCGGCTGTACCGCCGGCTGGTGCTGATCCACACCGTGACCGTGCCGCTGGGGATGACCATGGCGGTGGCGGTGCTCGACCAGGGGCTGCTCTACGGCCTGTCGAATTTCATCTTCCTCTACATCTGGATTCCGAGCGTGCTGCCTAGCCGGCGCGATGCGCTGACCGGCGGCGTGCTGGCGGGGCTGACTATCCTCGGCGTCGTTCTGGTGCGCGGTGCCGGCGGCCTCGCGGTCGGCAACATCGTCACTCTGGTGGGGCTGGGCACCGTGCTGGCGATGATGACGGCCACCAAGTTCGAGGCGGCGCTGCGCCGGGCCTGGGGCCAGGAACAGATTGCCGCCCGCGAGGCGCGTACCGACATGCTGACCGGCATGGTCAACCGGCGGCGGTTCGAGGAGGCGGCGGCGGCCGAATGGCGGCGCTGCCTGCGCTATGGCCGCGAGGCGACGCTGATCGTGTTCGACCTCGACCGCTTCAAGCAGATCAATGACGAACACGGCCATGCCGCCGGCGACATCGTGCTGCGGCAGGTGGCGGATGCCTGCCGGGCCGAGATCCGCGACATGGACATGGTCGCCCGCATCGGCGGCGAGGAATTCGCCGTGCTGCTGCCGGAAACCCCGATGATCGCCGGTGGCCGGCTGGCCGAACGCCTGCGGCTGCGCATCATGGCGCTGTCGATCGATACCCGCCGCGGCCTGGTGCAGCCGACCGCCAGCTTCGGCGTGGCGCCTTTGCTGGCCGGGGCAACCGACTGGCAGTCGGCGCTCGACCTGGCAGATGCGGCGCTCTACCGCGCCAAGGACCAGGGCCGTAACCGGGTCGAGATGGCGGCGGTAGCTAGCTAAAATCATAGGTCAGTATTTACCTGGCTCGTTTAAAGCCCGAGCTTTGGCAAACCTTGGTCTTAAGAAAATGGATATTTTACGCCTTGAATGTCATCTATCGGAAACGGAGGTTTCTGGTAGAGCGGAGACTTTGAATTATTTTTCTGAAGCCATTTCAAGTACCCGTCTATTTCAGGTCCGCCGAGGTTAATCGAAAACTCTACTCCGAAGAGCGCTATGATGAAGTAGACTTCAGAGCTTATGGAGCCATCTGGTAGTCTTGATTCTGGCGAAGTAAATAAGAAGTCCGACTCATGCGTAATCAGATAGCGCTCCTCACCATCCAATATGTATGCATTCTCTGAGTAAATTCGACGTATATGCACAGGCCAGTATTTCTCACCATTGCCATAGCGAGCGTATTCCCGCAGCGGATCTAATTGCGGATCGTCAATGACTGCTTCTTGCCATCCGTGCGTGCCCATTAACCTGTGTGTCAAAGATTCAATTGCTGCTTTTGCGACGAACCTACTTGTTATTCGCTTTTCTGGAATGGATCCGGGGGGCAGAATAAGCGTCCCTTCTTTCATTTTAAAAAGAGAACGGGCAGCGCTAACGGACAGGTCCAGCTTATGAGTGCCGCTCAGCCCAAAGTGTAGTCCGTGGATGCCATCGATATGCGGTAGAAGGACTTGGTGAGGAGGGATGCGTCCTTTTTTGCTTTGGATAAAATTCCGCGCACGTAAATTTTGTAGAAATCCAGTTTCTAAAAATGGCTTTTCTATTTTTGATGAGAAGTAGTTGTTGCATGAATCGCAGACAAACCCTTTTGGTAAAACGAAGTTTTTGTTGCCGAGAGATTCGGGGATTATATGTTCGACACTTGAAAATTTCTTAGCGGTCTGTTTGCAAAATATGCAGCGCATTGCAAAGTCGCTTCGTTAATAATGAGGTTGTTCATCCTACTCCGGATGGGATCGTTGGGACTTATGTTTTTTCGCACCCACCGTTTTCACGGCTCTGGCCCCAGATCGCAGGCGCGCGGTTGATCGGCACCGACGCCTGACGACTCAGCCGGCCGGCTTCGGCGCGGCGGTCCGCGGTGCCCGGCCCGGCAGGGTCATGGCGACCACCCCGACGAAGACGCAGGCAAAGCCGATCCAGGCGGTTGGCCCGAGCTGCTCGTTCAGGAACAGCACGCCGATGCCGACGCCGATCGGCACCCGCAGGTAGGCTTGCGCCGTGGTACCGACCGAGCCCAGCGTATGGATCAGCCGGAAATAGATCACGAAGGCCAGTGCCGTCGAGAAGACCGACAGGCCGAGCAGGGCCAGCACCGAACTCGTCGACGGCACCAGCGTCCAGGGCCGGTCGAGCAGCAGGCTGGCCGGCACCAGCAGCGCGGCGCCCGACAGCATCGAGCCGGCCGCCGGCAGCATCGGGTCGAGCCCCTTGAAGCCGCGGCCGAAAATGGCCGCCCCGGCATAGCAGACCGTCGCCGCCACGATGGCGAGCTGGGCCAGCAGCTCGCGGCCGAGCCCGTTCAGCGCCTGCAGGCCGATGATCAGGCAGATGCCGGTCAGGCCGGCCAGCACGCCGAACAGCTTGCGGAAGCTGACCGGCTCATGGCGGGTGATCGCCACCGTCAGCAGGAAGGTGAAGATCGGCGAGGTGGAGTTGAGGATGGTGGCCAGCCCGGCATCCACCGTGTATTCCGCCCAGGCGATCAGGCAGAAGGGTACCACGCTGTTGAGGACGGCCTGCACGAGAAAGCGCCGCCAGGTGGCGCCGTCGCGCGGCAGGGCGATACCGCGCAGGCGCAGGATGCCGAGCAGCAGCAGCCCGGCGATCAGGGTGCGACAGGCGATCAGGGTCACCGGCGGGATGGTGGCGATCCCGAGCTTGATGAAGGTGTAGGAGGCGCCCCACAGGGTCGCCAGTGCCAGCAGCAGGGCAAACTCGATGGCGGGGGCGGCAGGTTTCGCGGTCTGGTCGGTCATGGGGTCCGGGTGGGGTTGTTATGACGGCCAGACTGTCATGCCGCGGCCGGCCGACGCTTCGGTTCCGGCCGAAGTGTCGCGGTCAGGCGCTGCGCCGCCGGCCCATCCATTGCTCGCGGCTCTGGCCCCAGACCACGGTGGCGCTGTTGATCGGTGCCGGCAGCCAGCCGTCGCGCAGGATGGTTGAGCCCAGCCGTTTGGCGACCGCCTGCGAATTCACATTCTCGGGTGCGATGGTGTGCACCACCTCGGTCCAGCCGAGGTTATCGAAGGCCCAGTCGATGGCGGCCGTCGCACTTTCGATGGCATAGCCCTTGCCCCAGGCATCGCGCACCAGGGCCCAACCCACCTCGGTGCCGGGCCAGTCGGCCGGGCACCACGGGCCGAGCCGGCCGATCCAGCAACCGCTGGCCTTTTCGAGCACCGAAAACATGCCGAAGCCGTCCATCGCCCAGGCGCCGGCCATCAGGCGCAGCATGCGCCAGGCGACGGCACGCTCCTGCGCGCCGCCGATGAAGCGCTGCACCTCGGCATCGGCCACGAAGGCCGCCCATGGCTCGAAATCCTCCGCCTGTGGCGGGCGCAGGATCAGGCGGTCGGTTTCAAGGACGGGCAGCGGCTTGGACATGGCATGGCCTCGGTGCGGGTCATGTCATCCTGCCTAGGCGATTGTGCCGTCGCGTGCAATCTCAGGATTGTGCCAGTGCAATCTCGGCTTCGGCCCAGGTCCCGGTGCGGGCGAGCTGCGGCGCGTAGTCGGGTTCGCTCCATTGCAGTGGCACGGCGCCACGGATCAGCCGGCCGCCGTCCGCGGGCTCGAAGCGCAGCAGGCGCTGGGCGCCCTTGAAGGCGGCGATTTCCGGGCCGTCCAGCACGACCGCGGCCGTGCCGGTCAGGGTCAGCAGGTCGCCGGTCGCGAAATCGACGAACAGCAGGCCGGCCCGGGGATTGATGGCGATGTTGCCCAGCGTGTTGAAGAACAGGTTGCCGGAGAAATCCGGGATGGTCAGCACGCTGCGGCCGTCTTCTTCCGTCACCCGCACGAAGCCGGGGCGGCCGCCGCGATGCGAGACATCGACGCCCTGCTCGCGCGGACCGCTGCCGGCCGCGGCCGACGCCGAGGCAATGAACAACGTGTCGGCCGCGCGGACCAGCGCCGTGGCCGCAGGCGACAGCAGCGCGCTTTCGGCCGCGACCGCATGCGGCGCCGCGATGGTCTCGGGCAGGTCGCGGAAGCGATGCTGGCGCACCTGGATGTACTGCGGGCAGTTGCCGAAGCTCTGGTCCACCTGCACCGAGAAGACACCGTCGCCGACCTCGGTGACGTGGCCGTTCATGCGGTTGCGCCGGCGGGTAGCCAGCTCGATGCCGAGCAGGCCGATCGGCATGCCGGCGGCCAGATGCTCCGACAGCGGGTCGGCGGCGGCCGGCCGGGCCGAAATGACCAGCGTGTGGTCGTCGGGCGAGGCAACGAAGCCCGGCACGCCGACCAGCAGCGAGGCCCAGGGCCGGCCTTGGGCATCGAGGCTGCCGGCCAGCATCATCGGCAGCTTGGTGAACAGCTCGCGATGCTGGTCGGGCATGAAGTCGCGGATGACCTGGTTGCCGACCTGGGCCATGCGCTTGCGCGAACCAGCCAGCAGTTGCAGGGCCTGTTCGCCGGAATGGAAAGCCTCCGGCGGCGTATCGGTCATCGAACCGGTGAGGATCGCGGTCATGGTCAGGCTGCCCTCCATTATGCTGCCTTGGGCAAAGGGGAGCGGGGCATGGCGATGAAGCCGGGCAGGGCCTCGACGCGGCCGAGCCAAGCGCTGATCGCCGGGTAATCGTCGAGCGATACGCCGCCCTCGGGGGCATGGGCCGTGTAGCTATAGAGCGCCACGTCGGCGATGGTGGGGTGGTCGGCGGCCATCCAGTCCTGCCGGGCCAGATGCGCTTCCATCTGGCTGAACAGCCAGCTGGCCAGCTTCTGGGCGACGGTGAGGTCTTCGGGGACGCCGAACAGCTGGATGACGCGGGCGCGGGCCGGGCCGAAGGCGAGCTGACCGGCGGCGACCGACAGCCAGCGCTGCACCTGCGCGGCGGCCAGCGGCTCGCGCGGCAGCCAGCGGGGATCGTAGCGGCCGGCGAGATAGACCAGGATCGCGTTGCTGTCGGCGAGGGTGACATCGCCATCCTCGATCACCGGCACCTGACCGAAGGGGTTCTTGGCCAGGAAGGCCGGGCCCTTGTGTTCGCCGGCGGCAAGGTCGACCGGGATGATCTCGTAGGGCAGGCCGAGCAGGGACAGCATCAGCTTGACCCGGTGCGCATGGCCGGACAGCGGGAAGTCGTGGAGACGGATCGGCTGGGTGGGCTGCATGGCGGGTCTCCGGGCTGGCAGTGGATGTATGCCTGGCAGCATGCGCCTTTCACGAAAAAACGGAATACGGGCGTTTGACAAGAGACTGTTTCAGTATCTGTAATAATCCCATGGACCGGATCGCTGCCATGCAGGCCTTTATCGCTGTCGCCGAAACCGAGAGTTTCGCCGAGGCGGCGCGGCGGCTTGGCCTGTCGCCACCCTCGGTGACCCGGGCCGTGGCGACCATCGAGGAGCGCATCGGCACCCTGCTGCTGCATCGGACCACCCGGCAGGTGCGGCTGACCGAGGCCGGCCAGCGTTACCTGCTGGATTGCCGCCGTATCGTCGCCGAGGTCGAGGAAGCCGAGGCCGCGGCGGCCGGCGACCATGCCGAGCCGCGCGGCAGTTTCACGGTCACCGCGCCGGTGATGTTCGGCCGCATCCATGTGGCGCCGGTGCTGCTCGATTTCCTCGACGCGCATCCCGGCGTTTCGGCGCGGCTGGCGCTGCTCGACCGCGTGGTCGACCTGATGGACGAGGGCTTCGACGTCGCGCTGCGCATCGCCGAGCTGGCGGACTCTTCATTGGTGGCGGTCAGGGTCGGCACCATGCGGCGGGTGATCTGCGCCACGCCGGAGTATCTCGCACAGCATGGCGAGCCGCGGCGGCCGGCGGATCTGGCCGACCATCCGGTGGTTCTGACCGCGCCGCTGGTCAACCTCGGCGAATGGCTGCTCGACGGGCCGGGCAGCCCGGGCGAGCGGGTGGTGCCGCAGGCCCGCCTGATCGTCAATTCCGCCGATGTGGCAGTGACGGCGGCGCTGGCCGGCCGCGGCCTGACCCGGGTGCTGGCCTACCAGATCGCACCGGAACTGCGCGCCGGCCGCCTGAAGATCCTGCTCGAGGACTACGAGCCGGCGCCGATCCCGGTGCATCTGGTGCAGCTTGGCGGCCGCCGCGCCCCGGCCCGGGTGCGGGCCTTTGTCGACTTCGCTGCAGCCCGGCTGCGCCGCACGCTGGCCGAGATCGCCGCGATCTGACTACACTCGGCCGGCTGGTGCATTCCGACCGGGGAGCGTTTTGGACAAACTCGAAGGACTGGTCGCCGAGATCGCGGCGGAGATGGCGGCGCAGACCGAGCGCGGCAAGGTCGCGAGCTATATCCCGCAGTTGGGCAAGGTCGACCCGAAGCAGTTCGGCATCGCCGTGACCCTGGCCGATGGCCGGATCGTCTGCGGCGGTGACGCAGACACGCGGTTCTCGATCCAGAGTATCTCCAAGGTGTTCACCCTGACCCTGGCGCTCGGCAAGATCGGCGATGCGCTGTGGCGCCGGGTCGGCCGCGAGCCGTCGGGCAATCCGTTCAATTCCATCGTCCAGCTCGAATACGAGCGCGGCAAGCCGCGTAATCCCTTCATCAACGCGGGCGCGCTGGCGCTGGCCGATGTCATCCTGTCCGGGCACCGACCGCGCGAGGCGCTGGGCGACATCCTGCATTTCATCCGCCATGTCGCCGATGACGACAGCATCGCCATCGACCAGGGCGTGGCGCGCTCGGAGCAGGAGACCGGCTTTCGCAACGCGGCGCTGGCCAATTACATGCGGGCCTGCGACATGCTGGAAAGCCCGGTCGACTTCGTCCTCGGGGTGTATTTCCACCATTGCGCCATCGCCATGTCCTGCCGCCAGCTCGCCATGGCGGGACGCTATCTGGCGTTTTCCGGCCGGCAGGACGGCCGGACCGTGCTGTCGCCGGAACGGGCACGGCGCATCAATGCCCTGATGCTGATGTGCGGGCATTACGACGGTTCGGGCGAGTTCGCCTTCCGGGTCGGCATCCCGGGCAAGAGTGGGGTCGGTGGCGGCATCCTCGGCGTGGTGCCGGGCCGCGCCTCGGTCTGCGTCTGGTCGCCGGGCATCGACGAACAGGGTAATTCCCGGCTCGGCCGGCTGGCCCTGGAACGCCTGACCCAGGGCATGGGCTGGTCGGTGTTCGGTCCCCAGGGCTGAACTAGAGAGCGCTGCGGCCGAGGCGTTCGACGCGGTCGAGCCAGGCGCGACGGCGGGCGGGCGAGGCTGTCTTCACAGCGCCGAACAGGCTGGTGCGCACCGGGGCTATACCGCAGAGGCCGAGGATGTTGCGACTGAGCACCTTCACGCCATGGCCGAGATAGATCCAGCTGAACACCCAGGCCGGCATGCCCATGGTGACGATGATGCGGGCGGAGCGGCCATTCAGCAGCCGTTCGGTTCCCCCGTCGGGGCGATAGGCAAAGGCGGAGCCGGGGCGCAGCGCCTGCTCGAAGACGCCTTTGAGCAGGGCCGGCATGGTGCCGAGCCAGAGCGGGAAGATGATGACGAGATGGCTGGCGCGACGGATCGCCGCCTGCGCCGGGACGATGCAGGCCGGTGGCTGGCCGTCCTCGAAATCGGCCTGGCTGCGCAGCAGTGGCGGATCGAGCATGGCGACGTCGATCATCTCGACACGGTGGCCGGCCGCTTCGGCGCCGCGGGCATAGGCCGCCGCCAGGGCATGGCACAGCCGGCCGCCGGCCGGGTCGGGATGGCCCTGGATGATCAGGATGGAGCGTTCGGCGGTGGTCATGGCGGCAGGATGGCGCCGGCCGCCGGCGGCTGCCTTGACCTGCATCAGACCAGAGCTGCCAAGAGCTGGATCGCTACATCTGGAGCGGATTTCCGCTTCGTTCGCCTGCATCTGGGATTCGTCCACAGCCGTTCCCAAGCCGCATCAGGGAGTTGCGCAGTTATCCACAAGATATTGGGAATCCACACGAATCGGTCACACATCATGGCCGATTCGGATTCCTTGCGTTCTGGTTTGGCGGGCCTAGGTCGCGTATCGTAGACCCAGAACGGGAATCGAAAATCCAGCCGCCGGTCAGTCCCCGATGAACCACGCCGATTTCGTCCACCTCCGCGTCCATACCGCCTATTCGCTGACCGAGGGGGCGATCCGGGTCGAGCAGCTCGCCGGGCTCTGCGTCCGTCACCGGATGCCGGCGGTGGCGATCACCGACACCAACAACCTGTTCGGCGCGCTGGAGGGCTCCAAGGCGCTGGCCGGCAAGGGCATCCAGCCGATCATCGGCTGCCAGATCAGCCTGGCCCGGCTCGACCAGCAGACCGCCTTCGGCAAGACGCTGCGCAAGCCCGACCCCGACCGCATCGTCCTGCTGGCCCAGAACGAGGCGGGTTACGCCAACCTGATGCGGCTCAGCACCAAGGCCTATCTCGACACCCCGCCGGGCGAACTCGCCCATATCGACTGGGCGGTGCTGGAAGCGGCCAGCGAGGGGCTGATCTGCCTGACCGGCGGCCCGAGCGGCCCGGTCGCCCGCCTGCTGTCCGAGGGGCAGGCCGACGAAGCCCGTGCCCAGCTCGAACGGCTGAAGGGTATCTTTCCCGGCCGGCTCTATGTCGAGCTGCAGCGCCACGGCTGGGCCATCGAGACCAAGACCGAGGACGCCCAGATCGATCTGGCCTATGCCCTCGACCTGCCACTGGTGGCGACCAACGACTGCTATTTCTCCGACGAGGGCATGTATGAGGCGCATGATGCACTGCTCTGCATCGCCGAGGGCACCTATGTGGGCGAGCAGAACCGCCGCCGGGTGACGCCCGACCATCGCTTCAAGTCGGCGGAAGAGATGCGGGTGCTGTTCGCCGACTTGCCGGAAGCGATCGACAACACGCTGGTGATCGCGCGGCGCTGCGCGATCAAGTCGGAAGAACGCAAGCCGATCCTGCCGAGTTTCGGCGACGGCACCGGCGAGAGCGAGGCCGACATGCTGCGCCGCATGGCGCGTGAGGGGCTGAAGCTGCGCCTGCAGCAGGTCGGCGTGTCGGGCGATGGCGAGAAGGTCTACTGGGACCGCCTCGATTTCGAATGCGACACCATCATCGGCATGAAGTTTCCCGGCTACTTCCTGATCGTGGCCGACTTCATCCAGTGGGCCAAGCGCAACGGCGTGGCGGTCGGGCCGGGCCGCGGTTCGGGCGCCGGCTCGGTGGTCGCCTGGGCGCTGACCATCACCGATCTCGATCCTCTGCGCTTCGGGTTGCTGTTCGAACGCTTCCTCAACCCGGAACGCGTGTCCATGCCCGACTTCGATATCGACTTCTGCCAGGAGCGGCGGGAGAAGGTGATCGACTACGTGCAAGCCAAATACGGCGCCGCCAACGTCGCCCAGATCATCACCTTCGGCAAGCTGCAGGCCCGCGCGGCGCTGCGCGACGTCGGTCGCGTGCTGCAGCTGCCTTTGGGACAGGTCGACCGCATCTGCAAGCTGATCCCGAACAATCCGGCCAATCCGGTCTCGCTGGCCCAGGCGATCAAGGAAGAGGTCCGCCTGCGCGAGGAACGCGACCGCGACGAGAATGTCGGCCGCATGATGGATGTGGCGCTGAAGCTGGAAGGCCTCTACCGCAACGCCTCAACCCATGCGGCGGGCGTGGTGATCGGCGACCGGCCGCTTGTGGAGCTGGTGCCGCTGTATCGCGATCCGCATGCCAGCATGCCGGCGACGCAGTTCTCGATGAAATATGCCGAGGCTGCCGGCCTGGTGAAATTCGACTTCCTCGGCCTGAAGACCCTCGACGTGCTGGAAAAGGCCATTGCGCTGATCCGCAGAAAGGGCATCGAGATCGACCTGGCGACCATCCCGCTCAGCGACCAGCCGACTTTCGACCTGCTCGGGCGCGGCGATGCGGTCGGCGTGTTCCAGTTTGAAGGCAGCGGCATGCGCGACATGCTGCGCAACATGAAGCCCGACGCCTTCGAGGACCTGATCGCCCTGGTGGCGCTGTATCGTCCGGGTCCGATGGAGAATATCCCGACCTACATCGCCCGCAAGCACGGCAAGGAAAAGCCCGACTACCTGCATGACTGGCTGAAGCCGGTGCTGGAAGAGACCTACGGCGTCATCATCTACCAGGAACAGGTGATGGAGATCGCCAAGGTGCTGGCCGGCTACTCGCTCGGCGAGGCCGACCTGCTGCGCCGCGCCATGGGCAAGAAGATCAAGGCCGAGATGGACGCGCAGAAGGAGCGCTTCATCACCGGCGCGAAGGAGAAGGGCGTCGACCCCGAGCGTGCCGCCTTCATCTTCGAACTGGTCGAGAAATTCGCCGGCTACGGTTTCAACAAGAGCCATGCGGCAGCCTATGCGCTGGTGGCCTGGCAGACGGCCTATCTGAAGGCCAATTATCCGGTCGAGTTCATCGCCGCCTCGATGACCCTGGATATCTCCAATACCGACAAGCTGAACGTGTTCCGCCAGGAATGCGCGCGCCAGGGCATCAGCCTGCTGCCGCCCGACATCAACCGCTCCGAAGTCGAATTCTCGGTCGAATACGACAAGGGCAAGACCGAGAAGGGCGCGATCCGCTATGCGCTGGCGGCAGTGCGCAATGTCGGCGCCGCGCCGATGGGGCAGATCGTCGCCGAGCGCGAGGCCGCTGGCGCCTTCAAGTCACTGTTCGATTTCGCCGGCCGGGTCGACCCCACGGCGCTGAACAAGCGCATGCTGGAGAATGTCGCCAAGGCCGGTGCCTTCGACGGGCTGGAAAAGAACCGCGCCCGGGTGATCGCCGGCCTGGAAACCCTGATCCGCTTCGCCCAGGGCAAGGCGGCGGACCGCGCCTCCAACCAGGTGTCGCTGTTCGGCGGCGGCGGCAAGGATGCCGATGTGCCGCTGCCCAAGCTGCCCGAGGGCGACATCTGGACGCCGATGGACCAGCTGGCGAAGGAATTCGAGGCGATCGGCTTCTATCTTTCCGCCCACCCGCTCGATGCCTATCAGGCGACGCTCAACCGGGTCGGCGTCAAGCGCTATGCCGATGTCCTCAAGCAGCTGCATTCCAGCGAGCAGATCATCAAGATCGCCGGCACCATCATTTCCAAGCAGGAGCGGACCTCGCAGAAGACCGGCAACCGCTTTGCGTTTGTTCAATGTTCTGACGCTTCTGGCATGTTCGAGGTGATGCTGTTCTCGGAAATCCTGGCGCAGCACCGCGACCTGCTGGAGGCCGGCACCAACGTGGTCTGGACCCTGTCGGCCAAGGCCGAGGGTGAACAGCCGCGGCTCAGTGCCCAGAAGATCGAAAAGCTCGACGATGTCGCGGCGCGGGCGGCGGCCGGCATCAGGATCCTGGTCGAGACCGATCAGCCGTTTGCCCAGATCCGCGGCCTGCTCGACAAGGCCGGCAAGGGCCGTGGCCAGGTGATGGTCGGCCTCAAGCTCGAGGAACCCGGCGTGCCGGGCGGGCTGGAAGCCGACCTCAAGCTGCCGGGCGCTTTCGCCATCAACCCGACCATCCGTCACCAGATCCGCGTCCTGCCCGGCGTGCTTGAGGTTTACGACATCTGACCTGTTGCCGGACCGGCGCATTCTCCTACCTAATGGAGAGAGGCATTCCGCCGGAAACCTTCTCCCTCCCGCCAGATCACGGTTAGACAGAACCATGTCCGCAAGTCAGCCCCAGGCCATTCATCGCAAGGATTACCGCCAGCCGGATTACTGGATCCGCGAGGTGGCCCTCGATTTCGACCTGCTGCCCGAGGCAACCAAAGTCACGGCACGGCTGAGTGTCGAGCCGAATGCCGCCGGCACGGCTGGCGCAGCGCTGGTGCTGGACGGCGAGGACGTGAAACTGCTGGCGCTGAAGCTGGACGGGCAGGCCCTGTCGGCCGCCGATTACACGGTGGAAGAGCGCAGCCTAAGCATTGAGAAGCCACCGGCGACAGCCTTCACCTTGGAGATCGTCACCGAGATCGCGCCGGCGAAGAACACGCATCTCTCTGGGCTCTACCAGTCGAGCGGCGTCTACTGCACGCAATGCGAGGCACAGGGCTTCCGCCGCATCACCTATTTTCTCGATCGGCCCGACGTGATGGCGGTCTACCGCGTCACCGTGCGGGCGGACAAGAAACTCTGTCCGGTGCTGCTGTCGAACGGCAATCTGGAGGAGCAGGGCGATCTCGACGGCGGCCGGCATTATGCCGTCTGGCATGACCCGTTTCCGAAGCCGAGCTATCTGTTCGCACTGGTCGCCGGCGACCTCGCCTGCAACGAAGACAGTTTCACCACCCAGAGCGGCCGCAAGGTGACGCTGCGCATCTTTGTCGAACATGGCAAGGAAGGCCGCACCGGCTATGCCATGGATGCGCTGAAACGCTCCATGCGCTGGGACGAGACCCGCTTCGGCCTCGAATACGACCTCGACCTGTTCAACATCGTTGCCGTCAGCGACTTCAACATGGGCGCGATGGAGAACAAGAGTCTCAACGTCTTCAACGACAAATACATCCTGGCCGATCCGGAAACCGCCACCGATGCCGATTATGCCGGCATCGAGACCGTGGTGGCGCACGAGTATTTCCACAACTGGACCGGCGACAGGATCACCTGCCGCGACTGGTTCCAGCTCAGCCTGAAGGAAGGCCTGACCGTTTTCCGCGACCAGGAATTCTCCTCCGACATGCGCTCGCGCCCGGTCAAGCGCATCAAGGACGTGCGCAACTTGCGCGCCCGCCAGTTCCCTGAGGATGCCGGGCCGCTGGCGCATCCGGTGCGGCCGGACTCGTATATCGCCATCGACAATTTCTACACGGCGACGGTCTACGAGAAGGGTGCCGAGGTCATCCGCATGATGCATACCCGGCTCGGCGAGGCCGGCTTCCAGAAGGGCATGCGGCTCTACGTCGAGCGCCATGACGGCGAGGCCGCCACCTGCGACGATTTCGCCGCCGCCATGGCCGATGCCAACAATGTCGATTTCGCGCAGTTCAAGCTATGGTACAGCCAGTCGGGCACGCCGCAGCTCGACCTTGCCGGCCGTTACGATGCGCAGGTCGGCGCCTATGAGCTGACCGTCAGCCAGAGCTGTCCGCCGACTCCGGGCCAGCCGGACAAGGCGCCGATGCATATCCCGTTTGCCATTGGCCTGCTGGACGAGCAGGGACGCGACATTCCGCTGAAACTGGAGGGCGCTGTCGCGGCCGGAGCCAGTATCGTGCTGCCGGTGACGCAGGCGAAACAGAGCTTCCGCTTCGCCAATGTGCCGCAGCCCAAGGCCGTGTCGCTGAACCGCGGCTTTTCGGCGCCGGTCAATGTGCGGATGCCGCAGGATGGTGCCGAGCGCGCCTTCCTGATAGCCCATGACAGCGATCCCTTCGCCCGCTGGGAGGCCGGCCAGCAATATGCCACCGAGCTGCTGTTGCAGCGGGTGGCCGATATCCGGGCCGGCAAGCCGGCCGATGCGCCTTACGATGCCGCCTTCATCGATGCCGTCCGGCAGATACTGCAGGATGACGGCCTGGAGCACGCCTTCGTGGCCGAGGCGATCGGCCTGCCGGACGAGGATTATATCGCCGACCGCATGGAGGTCGTCGACGTCGATGCCATCCATGCCGCGCGCAAGGCGCTGCGTCGGCAGATCGCCACGGCGCTGCGTGCGGATTTCGAACGACTCTATGCAGCGAACCGCGATACCGGCGCCTATTCGCCCGATGCCGCCCCGGCGGGTCGCCGCGCGCTGAAGAACAGCGCGCTCGGCTATCTGTCGGCACTGGCCGAGGCGGATGCCGGCCTGCGCGGCCAGATCGCGGCCCAGTACCGGGCGGCCGACAACATGACGGACCGCATGGTGGCACTGCGCCTGCTGGTCGACATTGCCGGCCCGGAGCGGCAGGCGGCGCTGGCGGATTTCTACGACCGCTTCCGCGACGATGCGCTGGTGCTCGACAAATGGCTGGCGCTGCAGGCGATCTCGGTGCTGCCGGATACGCTTGACCGGGTGAAGGACCTGATGGCGCATCCGGCCTTCTCGATGCAGAAGCCCAACAAGGTGCGCGCCCTGATCGGCAGTTTCACGGCGAATACGCTGCGCTATCATGCGGCCGACGGCGCCGGCTATGCTTTCCATGCCGACCGTATCCTCGAACTCGACCCGAAGAATCCGCAGGTGGCGGCGCGCATGCTGGCGCTGCTCGGGCGCTGGCGCCGCTTCGATGCCGGGCGGCAGGACAAGATGAAGGCGGAGCTGCAGCGGATTCTGGCGGCGCCGAAGCTGTCGCGCGAGACCTACGAGATCGCGTCCAAGTCGCTGGGCAGCTAGTCTGTCGCCGGGCTCGGCGAATAGGCGCGCAGGAAGGTTGTCACCGCGGTATCGACCCGGTGACGGATTTCCGCCTCGCTGAGCGAGACCTGCATGCGCAGGATGCGCTTCAGCGTGGTGTGCCCGACCAGCATGCCGAAGAACTGCTCGGCGGCCAGCCTCGGATCGCTGACGGCGAGCCGGCCGGCCGCGGTCTCGCGCTGCAGATAGTCGCCCAGCCGCGCCACGCCCAGACCCGGACCATTATCGTAGAAGGCCGGGCCGATGCCGGGGAAATCCGCCGCCGAGGCGATCAGCAGGCGCTGCAGACCGACGGTCTGCTCCGAGGCCATCTTGTGCAGGAAACTCTCGCCCAGCGTGGTCAGAACCTGATGCGGCATGGCACCCGGCGCCAGATGTGCCAGCGGCGCGGTGATCAGGTCGGAGGATTCCTGCACGATGGCGGCGAACAGGTCGTCCTTCGACGAGAACAGGTTGTAGATGGTCTGGCGTGAAACGCCGGCCTCGGCAGCGATGGCATCGAGGCCGATGCCGTAGCCGTGCTCGAGGAACAAGCGCCGGGCGACGGCGATGATCGCCTCGCGCTTCTGCGGATCGGCGGGGCGGCCGCGGCGGCGCGGCGTGGCGGCGGGGCTCAATGCCCGCCCCCCTGGCCGGCGGGGGGCGCCTTCGGCTTGCGGGCGAAGGCGACGGCAACCGACGCGGCGAGGAAGACGGCGGCCAGCACGACAAACACATCGGCAAAGGTCATCACCCGGCTCTGCTGCTGCACCATCCGGGACAGCATCTTGCTGGCCAGCAGGGTCGTATCGGCCGGCAGCCGGTCGCCCAGCTTGTTGCCGATGGCGTCGATATACTGCTGGACCTCCCAGCGGCCGGGATTGATGTGATCGACCAGCCGATTCCAGTGAAACGCCGAACGGTCGGTCATCATCGTGTTGATGCCGGCCAGCCCGAAGGCGCCGCCGAGGTTGCGGGTCAGGTTGTAGAGTCCGCTGGCGTTCTTCAATTCCTGCGGCGGCAGGGTGCCGAGCGCGATGACGTTGATCGGCACGATGCAGAACATCAGCGCCGCACCGCGCATGATCTGCGGGATCAGCAGCTCGTCAAACTGCCAGTCGGCGGTGATATGCGACATCATCCAGGTCGAACCGGCCAGCAGTGCGAAGCCGAAGGCCAACACGGGACGCGGGTCCATCTTGCGGGAGAGAATGCCGGCCGGCGGCGCCGACAGGAACTGGGTCAGGCCGGTGACGAACATGATCTCGCCGATCTGCAGGCTGTTCAGTCCGCGCACCTGCGCCAGATACAGCGGCAGCAGGTAGACCAGACCGTAGAGGCCGACGCCGATGGTGAAACTGAACACGCAGCCGGTGGCGAAGTTGAAGTTGCGGAAGGCCTTCAGGTCGACGATCGGGTTGCGGTAGGTCAGGCTGCGCCAGAAGAACAGCGCCGCGCCGACGGCGGCGGCAACGGCGAAATTGCGGATGGTCTCGTCGCTGAACCAGTCGTTGCGGGCACCTTCCTCGATGACATATTCAAGGCTGCCGAGGAACAGGCCCATCGACAGCAGGCCGAAGAAGTCGAAGCCCTTGAGCAGGCTGTAATCCGGTTCGTCGAAATCGACGAACAGCCAGACCACCAGGCTGACCAGCAGGCCGGGGATCACGTTGATCAGGAACAGCCAGTGCCACGACATGATCTGGGTGAGATAGCCGCCCAGCGTCGGCCCGATGGTCGGTGCCAGGGTGGCGACCAGGCCGATCAGCACCGTGGCGCTGGCCATCTTCTCGCGCGGGAAGACCAGATAGGTGCTGGCGAAAACCGTCGGGATCATGGCGCCGCCGAGGAAGCCCTGCAGGGCGCGCATCACGATCATGCTGTCGATGCTGGTGGTCATGGCGCAGCCGACGCTGGCCAGCGTGAAGCTGAGTGCCGAGACGGTGAACAGCACGCGGGTCGAGAAGGCGCGCGACAGATAGCCGCTGAACGGGATCATCACCACTTCGGCGATCAGATAGGCGGTCTGCACCCAGGCGATCTCGTCGGCCGAGGCGCTGAGGCCGGCCTGGATCTCGTTCAGCGACGACGAGACGATCTGGATGTCGAGGATCGCCATGAACATGCCGAACACCATGGCGAAGTAACCGATCAGGCGGTTCTTCGACAGGCCCGTGGCCGGCGCCGCCATGGGAGGGCGGGGCGCTGCGGAGGCGGGAAGGGCGGCGGCTTCGGCCATGACGTGCGGGCCTGCGGCTCAGCCGGCCTTGCCGCGGGTCCAGGCGTCGGCGGTGTTGCCGGCGCTGCGCAGGTCGACATCCACCACCACCGACATGCCGGGCACCAGCAGCGGCGTGCCGGGCTCGATCTCGATGCGCAGGCGCACCGGCACGCGCTGGACGATCTTGGTGAAATTGCCGGTGGCATTCTCCGGCGGTAGCAGGCTGAACTTGGCGCCGCTGGCCGGGGCGAAGCTGTCGATCCGCGCCTTGATGGTGCGATTGGGGAAGGCGTCGACATGCAGCATGGCGATCTGGCCGATCTTCATGTCGCGCAGCTGGGTTTCCTTGAAATTGGCCGTCACGTAGACGTCGCTCAGCGGCACCAGCACCATCATCTGGGTGCCGGCACGGACATACTGGCCGATCTGGCCGGTGCGGTTGCCGACCACACCATCGATCGGCGCGCGCAGCACGGTGTTGTCGAGGTCGAGCTGCACGGCGGCGATATCGGCCTCGGCCTGGACGATCTGCGCCTCGGCCTCGGCACGGTTGGCCTTGAGCACGGCGGTCTGGTTCTGCTCCAGCGACAGCCCGGCCGCTGCCTTCTCGAGCGCGGCGCGTGCCTTGCGCTGGTCGGCGGTGGCGGTCTCCAGCTTCTGGTTCGAGGCGTAGTTGGAGGCGGCGAGCTGGCGGTAGCGCTTCAGGTCGTCATCGGTGCGCGCGAGATCGGCGCGGGCGCTTTTGACGCCGGCGTCCGCTTCGCTGATAGCGGCCTGCTGGCGCTGCAGCTGGGCGTCGACGGCCCCCAGCGCGGTCCGGCGCGCCATCAGGGTGGCCCTGGCCTGGTCGAGCTTGGCCTTGTAGTCGCTGGGGTCGATCTCGGCGAGGATCTCGCCGGCCTTCACTGCCTGGTTGTCGGCCACATTCATCTTGGCGACATAGCCGGCGACCTTGGGTGCGATCACCGAGATGTCGGCCTCGACATAGGCGTTGTCGGTGCTCTCGATGAAGCGGGCGACGGCCCACCAGTACCAGCCGCCATAGGCGAGGCCGCAGGCGACAACGGCCGCCAGGCCGATCAGGACGAAACGTTTCTTGTTCATGTGTCTACAGCCCGCAGGACGTCAGGGTTCCGCCGGCTTTGTAGATTTAGTAGACGGGCCTGTCCATAAAATAGTCGGGCTGTAGGCCGGCCATCGGGCGGGAGTGTGATGGCGGTTACAGGTAGGTGACCAGCCTATGAGTGTGGGGGCGGGATCAGACCTTGATGCCGATGGCACCGCGCAGGTCGGCGCCCTCAAGGTCGGCGCCGCGCAGGTCGGCGTTGGTCAGGTCGGCGTCGAGGAAAGAGCAGCCGCGCAGGTTGGCGCTGCGCAGGTCGGCCAAGGTCAGGATCGAGCGGTTGAAGATGGCACCTTCCAGGTCGGCGCCCTGGAACTTGGCCTGGGTCAGGTTGCATTCCTGCAGGCTGGCGGCCTGGTGGCGGTTCTTGGCGCCGGAGATGCTGACCGGCGAGAGCTTGGCGCCGCGGAAATCGGCATTGGTCATGATGGCGCGATCGAACTTGGCGCCCTGCAGATTGCAGGTGGCGAAATTGGCATTGAGCATCATGGCGCCGCGCAGGTCGGCCAGCACGAAGCGCGAGCCCGAGAAATCCGTGCTGCGCAGGATGGCGTAGGAAAAGTCGCCGGCCGAGAAGTTGATGTTGTTCAGCTTCAGGTCGGACAGGTCATAGCGGCTGAAATCCACCCGCATGCCCTGCTTGCCGAGTGAATCGATCCAGGTCAGGTGTTCCTTGACGATGAACTGCAGCGAGCGGTCGAGGTCGTCCAGGCTGCGCGGCAGGATCGCCTTGGTGAGATCCGTGTCGCGCAGGTCCATCGGCCGGAAATAGGCGGCGGTCAGGTCGGCGCCGTCGAAATTGGTCTCGTTGATCACCGCGCCGGCCAGCACCGAGCCGTGCAGCACGCAATGCGACAGGTTGGAGGAGGTCAGGTCGGCACCGGTGAACAGGCAGCCCGACAGGTTGGAACCGGACAGGTCGGCGCCGTTCAGTTTGGCATTGGAGAAATTGCAGTTGCTGAGATCGGTGTTGCGGCCGACCACCTTGCCGAGTTTGGCGGAGCTGAGGTTGGCGCCGGCCATCTTGGCATTGTCGATCGAGGTGGCGCGCTTGAGTACGGCGATCAGGTTGCCGTCTTCGTCGGGGCGCAGCAGCACGCCGTCGCGGATATCAGCGTTGCTCAGGTTGGCGGCTTCAAGATTGGCGTTGCGCAGGTTGACGCCGCGCAGATCGGCCTTGGTCAGGTCGGCGCGCCGGAAATCCGCCCCCTGCATGTCGGCGGCGAAGAAGGACGAACCGACCAGCACCGAATGGCTGAAATCGGCATAGCTCATCTTGCTGCCGACGAAATCCGCCGAACTCAGTTCCTTGCCGCTGAAGTCGAGCCGCGAGGCATCGCGGAAATGCAGCACCATGCGCTTGCCACCGCGCACGCCGCGCACGTAGTTGGCATGGTTTTCGAAGTATTCGTCGATCTCGTACTGGGCAATGACTTTGACGGGATTGTTCATTCAGGCGGGCTCCGGGCAGGCACGGTAGCATAGCGGGCAAGAGTTAAGACAGATTAACGCCATTGGCCCCGGTAAAATCCGCCCCCGTCACATCGGCCTCGCGCAGGTCGGCGCTTTTCAGGTCGGCATTGCGGAAACTGGCGCCGCGCAGGTTGGTGCCGCGCAGGTCGGCCTGCATCAGGATGGCGCGGTCGAATTTCGCCCCGTCGAGCTGGCAGCCGGCCAGATTGGCCTGGCCGAGGTTGGCGTCTTCGAGGCTGGTGTGCCAGCGCCGGCCTTCCAGTGTCGAGATCGGCATTGGCCCCATGCGGGCGCCGCTGAAGTTACAGCCGATCAGGTTGGCGCCGTGGAACTTGGCGCCGCGCAGGTCGGTGCCGGTGAAGTTGGCATTCAGCAGCATGGCGTCGGAAAAATCGGTCATCGACAGCACGGCGCCGGCGAAATCGGCTTCCACCAGGGTTGCCTGGACGAACAGCGCAGCGGACAGGTCGATCTGCTGCAATTTCACGCCGGACATGTCGATGCGGCTGAAGTCGGCGCGCCGCCCCTTGATGCCGAGCGATTCCGCCCACAGCAGATGCTCGCGCAGGACGATCTGCAACGGCTTGTCGAGGTCGGCAATGTTCTTGGCCATCAGCGCGCCGTTGAGCCGGGCATCGCGCATCTCGCTGGTGCGGAAGAAGGCGCCGGCAAGATCGGCACCCTCGAACTTGGTGCCATGCAGCAAGGCGCCGGCCAGTACGGCGCCCGACAGGGCGCAGCCGCTCATGTTGGTGTTGGTCAGGTCGGCACCGACAAAGATGGCGCCGCGCAGGTCGGAATTCGACAGGTCGGCATCGACCAGCCGGGCATTGGCCAGGTTGGCATGGCTGAGATCAGCCTGCTGGCTCATGATCCGGCCGAGCTTGGCGCCGACCAGCTTGGAATGGGTCATCTGGGCGCGTTCGGTGATCGCGCCGCCGACCGCAATGGGGACCAGGTTGCCGGCCTCGTCCGGGCGCAGCAGGCGGCCGTCGCGCAGGTCGGCGCCCGACAGGTCGGCGAATTCCAGGTTGGCCCCCCGCATCAGGGCACCACGCAGGTCGGCCCGGGTCAGGTCGGTGGAGGCGAGGTTGGCGCCCTCGAGATTGGCGCCATAGAAATTGGCGCCGGACAGCCGGGCGAATTTGAACACGGCTGCCTTGAAGTTGCCGCCGACCATAGCGCACTCGCGCAGGTCGCGATTGGAGAAAACCAGGCCGGAAGCATCCTGGAACTGCAAATTCAAACGGTTACCACCCCTGGCCCCCCGCGCAAAGCGCTCCTGGGCGACCAGCAGGGCATCGAGGTCCTTCTGTGTGATCGTGGCCAGCGACATGCGATCATATCACCACGTGGCCCGGCCCGGCGCCAGAGGCGGGAAGCCTGTGGTTGCAAAGGCTTGCAAAAATCCCGGCCCGGTTCATCCGGGGGCTTGCCAGCGGCCCGCGGGCAGGCTACAAGCCGCGCGTTCAAACCCACACGCAGGCTTGCGCGGCCTTGGGGAGAAATCCCAAGGCGGCGTTCCGGTGTCCGGTCCCAGCGGAACCCAGTTCCAGGGGCAGGACGTGCCTGCGGCGGCCCAACCGGAGAAGGATAGAGAGATGACCCTGCCGACCTTTACCATGCGTCAGCTGATCGAAGCTGGCGTCCATTTCGGACACCAGACCCACCGCTGGAATCCGAAGATGAAGCCGTTCCTGTTCGGGGAACGCAACAATGTTCACATCATCGACCTGCAGCAGTCGGTGCCGATGTTGCATCGCGCCCTGCAGGCCGTGCGCGACGTCACCGCCGGCGGCGGTCGCGTGCTGTTCGTCGGCACCAAGCGCCAGGCCTCGGAGGCGATTGCCGAAGCGGCAGCCAAGTGCGGCCAGTTCTTCGTGAACCATCGCTGGCTCGGCGGCATGCTGACCAACTGGAAGACCATCTCCCAGTCGATCAAGCGCCTGAAGGAGCTGGAGGAGCTGCTGGGGTCCGAGCAGAACACCGCCGGCCTGACCAAGAAGGAAGTGCTGAACCTGACCCGCGAGCGCGAGAAGCTCGACCGGGCGCTGGGCGGCATCAAGGATATGGGCGGTCTGCCCAGCATCATGATCGTCATCGACACGGTCAAGGAAGACATTGCCATTGCCGAAGCCCGCACGCTCGGCATTCCGGTGGTGGCGGTCCTCGACTCGAACTCGGACCCGCAGGGCATCACCTATCCGGTTCCGGGCAACGATGACGCGCTGCGTGCCATCAACCTGTACTGCGACCTGTTCTCGCTCGCCGTTCTCAGCGGCATCGAGGAGCAGCTGTCGGCCAGCGGCGCCGATCTCGGCGCGGCCGAAGAGCTGCCGGTTGAGGCGGTTGCCGAGGCGCCTGCCGCAGGCGGCGAGGCCGCGGCCCAGGCCTGAGCCTGATGTATCGGTCGCGGCGCCCCCTCGCATGCCGACGGGGCGCCGCAGCCGTTTTCATGACCATACGATTACCGGGCGATGTCCGGTCAACCGAATAGGACTGAGAGGACTCTGACATGGCTGAGATCACTGCGGCCCTGGTGAAGGATCTGCGCGAGAAGACCGGCGCGGGCATGATGGATTGCAAGAAGGCGCTGGGCGAAACCAACGGCGACGTCGACGCCGCTGTCGACTGGCTGCGCAAGAAGGGCCTGTCGGCTGCGGCGAAGAAGGCCGGTCGCGTGGCCGCCGAAGGCCTGGTTGCCGTTGCCATCAAGGATAACGCTGGCGCCATCGTCGAGGTGAATGCCGAGACCGATTTCGTTGCCCGCAACCCGCAGTTCCAGACGCTGGCCGGGGGTATCGCCACCGCGGCCCTGACCGCTGGCGAGGATGTTGCCGCTCTCGAAGCCGCGCCGTTCCCGGGCACGGGCCGCAGCGTCAAGGACGAGATCACCCAGGCCATCGCCACCATCGGCGAGAACATGACCCTGCGTCGTGCCCGCGTGATGACGGTCGATGGCGGCGTGGTCGTTGCCTATGTCCACAGCGCGCTGGCCGAGGGTCTCGGCAAGCTGGGCGTGCTGGTCGGCCTGAAGTCGACCGGCAAGCGCGAGGTGCTGGAGCAGATCGGCAAGCAGCTCGCCATGCACATCGCGGCGACCAACCCGCAGTCCGTCAGCACCAAGGACCTCGACCAGAGCCTGGTCGAGCGCGAGCGGACCGTGCTGACCGACCAGGCGGCGGGTTCGGGCAAGCCGGCCGAGATCATCGCCAAGATGGTCGAAGGCCGCATCCGCAAGTTCTATCAGGAGGTCGTCCTGCTCGAGCAGGTCTTCGTCATCGACGGCGAGACCCCGGTCGGCAAGGCCGTCGAGAAGGCGGCCAAGGATGCCGGCGCGCCCATCGAGGTCACAGGCTTCGTCCGCTTCCAGCTTGGCGAGGGCGTCGAGAAGAAAACCGATGATTTCGCGGCCGAAGTCGCCAAGATGGCCGGCTGAGGCGGGTTGCAGGAAAGTTCGGGGAGGGGGGCTCAGGCCCCCCTTTCTGTATCTGCGGGCATTTTTGCCAAGCCGGGCCATGGTATAAGGTTCGCCACAGAATCGCCGCGCCTTTCGGTCAATCCTGGGCGCCTGTCGCCGAGGATGCCGTATGACCATCAAATACCGCCGTGTGCTGCTGAAATGCTCGGGCGAGGCCCTGATGGGCCCGACCCCCTACGGCATCGACTTCGAGACCGTCGACCGGATCACCGCCGAAGTGAAGGCGGTGCATGATCTCGGCGCCGAGATCTGCCTGGTCATTGGCGGCGGCAACATCTTCCGCGGTGTCGCCGGTGCCACCCGCGGCATGCAGCGCGCTTCGGCGGACTACATGGGCATGCTGGCCACGGTGATCAACGCGCTGGGCGTGCAGCATGCCCTTGAGTCCCATGGCGTGCCGACCCGGGTGATGTCGGCGATCCGCATGGATACGGTCTGCGAGCCCTATATCCGCCGTCGTGCCATGCGACATATGGAAAAGGGCCGGGTGGTGATTTTCGCTGCCGGTACCGGCAATCCGTTTTTCACCACCGACACGGCCGCCGCCCTGCGGGCCGCGGAAATGGGCTGCGACGCCCTGCTGAAGGGCACCCAGGTCGATGGCGTCTACAGCGACGACCCGAAGAAGGACAAGACGGCCACCCGCTATGACCGGCTGACCTACCTGGACGTGCTGCAGCGCGACCTCAAGGTGATGGACGCCTCGGCCATCAGCCTGGCGCGGGAGAACAATATCCCCATTCTGGTGTTTTCCTTGCACGAGCCGGGCGGCTTCGCCAAAGTGCTGACCGGCACCGGACGGTGCACCGTGATCGAGGGAACCTAGGGTTCCAGCTTAGCTATAAAATATTGATTATAAATAACCTTTTTGTTGCATGTGCAGGAGAGTGTCGTGGCTGAACCGGATATCGACGATATCGAGCGCCGCATGGGCAAGGCTGTCGAGGTGCTGAAGCACGAATTCGTCGGTCTGCGTACCGGTCGGGCCACGATCAGCATGCTCGATCCGGTCCGCGTCGACGTCTACGGCAGCGTGATGCCGATCAACCAGATCGGCACGGTCAGCGTGCCCGAACCGCGCATGATCAGCGTGCAGGTCTGGGACAAGTCGAACGTGAAGGCGGTGGAGAAGGCGATCACCGCCAGCGGCCTTGGTCTTAATCCGCAGGCGGACGGCACCCTGATCCGCATTCCGATCCCCGAGCTGAACGAGCAGCGCCGCAAGGAGCTGACCAAAGTTGCCGGCCAGTATGCCGAACAGGCGCGGGTCGCCATCCGTGGCGTGCGGCGCGATGGCATGGATGGCCTGAAGAAGCTGGAGAAGGACGGCGAGATCGGCGAGGACGATGCCAAGATGTGGCATGACGAGATCCAGAATCTGACCGATGCCTCCATCAAGAAGGTCGACGAGGCGCTGGCCCAGAAGACCAAGGAGATCCTGCAGGTCTAGCCATGTCCGAGCCGGTCGTATCGCAAGCCGCCGAACCGGCCGTCCCGCGCCACGTTGCCATCATCATGGACGGCAATGGCCGCTGGGCGAAGGCCCGAGGATTGCCGCGCAACCTCGGCCATCGCCAGGGTGTCGACGCCGTCCGCGAGGTGGTGCGTGGCTGCCGCTCGCTCGGCATCCGCTATCTCACGCTCTATGCTTTCTCGTCGGAGAACTGGAAGCGGCCGCAGAGCGAGGTCAGCGGCCTGATGGACCTGCTGCGGCTGTATATCCGCCGCGAACTGAAGGAACTGGCCGGCGGCGGCGTGCGAATCCGGGTGATCGGCGACCGCTCGAAGCTTGATGCCGACATCCGCGACCTGATCGCCGATGCCGAGGCGCAGACCCGCGACAACACGGTCCTGACTCTGGTGATCGCGCTCAGCTATGGCGGCCAGGACGAGATCGTCGCGGCCTGCCGGCGTATCGCCGAAGAGGTTGCCGCCGGCCGGCTGCAGCCGGAGCAGATCGATGCCGGCGTGGTGGCGGGGCAGTTGCACACGGTCGGCATCCCCGATCCGGATATCGTGATCCGCACCAGCGGCGAGCAGCGCCTGTCGAATTTCCTGCTGTGGCAGACTGCCTACAGCGAGCTGATTTTCGTCGACAAGCTGTGGCCCGATTTCGGCCAGCAGGATCTGGCAGCCGCCGTTGCCGAATTCCAGCGCCGCGAGCGGCGGTATGGCGGCACCGGTGAGTGAGCCGGCAGCACAGGGGACAACGATGCAGGACGGGCCGCTGACACCCGCGAAGACGGGTCCGAGCAGCCTGGTGCTGCGAGTGGTTTCGGCGGCCGTGCTGCTGCCGCTGGTGATCTTCGCGACCTGGCTCGGCGAGTGGCCGTTTGCCATCCTGGCCTTTGCCGCCGCGATGCTGATGCTGCATGAATGGCTGCGCATGCCGGGGCCTTACGCCCGCAGCGTGCTGATCGGCAGCGGACTCGGCATTGCCGGTAGCCTGCTGCTGGTGATGCTCAAGCACCACAATTTTGCCATGGGGTTCCTGTTGCTTGGTGCCGTGGCAGTGGGACTCTACATGCGGCACCGGTTCCTGTGGCACACGGTCGGCCTGATCTATGTCGGGCTGCCGTGCCTGATGCTGCTGTGGCTGCGCGGGGATTCGGAACAGGGTCAGCACATTGTCTTCTGGCTGCTGTGCGTGATCTGGGCGACCGATACCGGCGCCTACTTTGCCGGCCGTGCCATTGGCGGGCCGAAGCTGATTCCGAGCATCAGTCCCAACAAGACCTGGGCCGGCCTGATCGGCGGCATGATCTGCGCGGCCCTGGTCGGCTGGCTGATCGCCCGGATTGATGTTACCTGGCCAGCCGTCATCCTTGCCATGCTGGCCGGTGTCGTCGCCGTGGTGTCGCAGGCCGGCGATTTCTTTGAATCCGGCGTGAAGCGGCATTTCGGCGTCAAGGACACCGGCAGCCTGATCCCCGGCCATGGCGGCGCACTCGACCGGCTCGACGGCCTGCTGTTCGCCGTGCCGTTCATCACGCTGATCTACATCTTCTGGGGAGACCTGCTGTGGCTGTGACCGGCCTGCCGGCGGAACCCCGCCGGATCACGATCCTCGGTTCGACCGGCTCAATCGGCCGCTCGACAGTCGATCTGCTGCAGCGCGACCGCGGCAGTTTTGCAGTTGCCGCCCTGACCGCGCAGAGCAACGTGGCTTTGCTGGCCGAGCAGGCCCGCACGCTCGGTGCCGATTGCGCGGTGATCGGTGACGAGACCCTGCTGCCCGAACTGCGCCAGCGGCTTGCCGGCAGCGGCATCGAGACGGCCGGGGGCAGTGCGGCGATCATCGAGGCGGCATCCCGGCCGGCCGACTGGGTGATGGCCGCCATCGTCGGCGCAGCGGGCCTTGAACCGACCCTGGCCGCCGTGCGGCAGGGAACGGTGGTCGCCCTTGCCAACAAGGAAAGCCTTGTCTGCGCCGGTGCGCTGGTGATGCGCGAGGCCGCCCTGCATGGCGCAACCATCCTGCCGGTCGATTCCGAGCATAACGCCATCTTTCAGGTTTTCGATTTCGACGCCCCGGACAGCATCGACCGGGTGATCCTGACTGCGTCTGGCGGGCCGTTCCGCACCCTCAGCCTGGGGGAGATGCGCGAGGTCTCGCCGGCCCAGGCGATGGCCCATCCGGTCTGGAGCATGGGGGCCAAGATCTCGGTCGATTCCGCCACCCTGATGAACAAGGGGCTGGAACTGATCGAGGCAAGCTTCCTGTTTCCCGTACCGGAGGAGCGGATCGAGATCCTGATCCACCCCCAGTCCGTGATTCACAGCATGGTCTCGTACGTGGACGGATCAGTCCTCGCCCAGCTGGGCACGCCGGACATGCGCACGCCGATCGCCGTGACCCTGGCCTGGCCTGGCCGGATGGCCACGCCGGCGAACCGGCTGGATCTGGCGGCGATCGCCCGACTGACCTTTGAAGTCCCTGATTTCGCACGATTTCCGGCCCTCAATCTGGCCCGGCAAGCCTTGCAAACCGGGGGCGCGGCCCCTACTATCCTCAATGCTGCAAACGAGGTGGCCGTCGATGCCTTCCTGAAGGGGCAGATCGGGTTTCTCGACATCACACGGATCGTCGAACAGACCTTGGCCCGCGTGCAGCATGGATCGCTGACGGATCTGGGATCTGTTCGCGAAGCGGATGACGCAGCGCGGCGCTATGCGATGCACCTGATCGACCCGGCGGGCGACCCGCGGGTTATCCGGGTGCCAACACGAGGGCAGGGCCGGCACTAGGCTGGCGGTCGAGGTATCATGGAATTCGTCACCAATCTGGCCAGCTACATCGTCCCGTTCGTCGTCGTTCTCACCATCATCGTGTTCGTCCACGAACTGGGTCATTACTGGGTGGCGCGCCGCTGCGGTGTGCGGGTCGAGGTTTTCTCGATCGGTTTCGGCCCGGAACTGTTCGGCTGGTACGACAAGAATGGCACCCGCTGGAAGATCAGCGCCATTCCGCTCGGCGGCTTCGTGAAGTTCTTCGGCGATGCCGATGCGGCATCCGGCGCCGATGGCGCGGCCATTGCCGCCATGAGCGAGGCCGACCGCAAGGAATCCTTCCACTACAAGGGGCTGCGCGCCCGCTCGGCCATCGTGGTGGCCGGTCCGGTGGCCAATTTCCTGTTCGCCATTCTCGTCTATGCCGCGCTGTTCAGCGTGATCGGCCAGCCGTTCACGCCGCCGGTCGTCGGCGAGGTGATGCCGAACAGCGCCGCCGCCGATGCCGGCCTGAAGTCGGGTGACCGCATCACCGCAGCCGATGGCACCAGCATCGGGCGCTTCCAGGATCTGCAGACCTATGTGGCGCTGCGCGCCGAAACCCCGATCGACCTGACCGTTCGCCGCGATGGCAGCGAGCAACACATCACCGTGGTGCCGCGCCGGGTCGATGCATCGAACGGTGTCGGTGGGACCGAGCGGGTCGGCCAGATCGGCATCCGCACCTCCGGCATCGAATTCGTGCGACATGACCCCGCGACCTCCGTGGTGCTGGCCGCGCAGGAGACCTGGCAGGTCGTCGCCAATACCTTCACGTATCTCGGCCGGATCGCCGATGGCCGCGAGTCCGGCGACCAGCTGAGCGGCCCGCTCGGTATCGCCAAGATCTCGGGCGATGTTGCCAAGGCGAGCTGGCTCGGCCTGATCCAGCTGATGGCGACGCTGTCCGTGGCCATCGGCCTGATCAACCTGTTCCCGGTGCCGATGCTCGATGGCGGCCATTTGCTGTTTTACGGCATCGAGGCCCTGCGGGGCCGGCCGCTGGGAGACCGGGCGCAGGAATACGGCTTCCGCATTGGCTTTGCCCTGGTCCTGTCGCTGTTCCTCTTCGCAACGTGGAACGATTTGAATCGCCTGCCTGTTTTCAATTTCCTCACTGGGCTTTTTTCGTGAATCGGGCTAAGTGAGGGCAGGTCTGGGGGCGAGGGGGACTGTGTCAGGAATGTTCCGCACGATTGTATCGCGGTTGCGCCGGCTTGGGGCCCTGGGCCTGCTTTTGCTGTTGGCGCTGGGTGCCCATGCGGCCGCCGCGCAGACCGGGCCGACGATCCGCGATGTCGTTGTCGAGGGCAACCAGCGCATCGAGGTGGCGACGGTCCAGAATTACCTCACGCTGCATGCCGGCTCGGCCTATAGCGCCGCTGAAGCCGACAAGTCGCTGAAAGCGCTGTTTGCCACCGGCCTGTTCTCGGATGTGACCCTGCGCCTGCAGGGCGATACCCTGATCGTGCGCGTGGTTGAAAATCCGGTGATCAACCGGCTGGTCTTCGAAGGCAATCATCGCATGCAGGCGGACCAGCTGCGCAGCGAGCTGCAGCTCAAGCCACGGCAGGTCTATACCCGCGCCAAGGTGCAGGCCGATACCCAGCGCATCCAGCAGATCTACCGGCGGTCCGGCCGCTTTGCCGCGACGGTCGAGCCGAAGGTCATCCAGCTCGAGCAGAACCGCGTCGACCTGATCTTCGAGATCAATGAAGGCCCGCTCACCGGCGTCAGCAGCATCCGCTTCATCGGCAACCGGCGGTTCAGCGATTCGCGCCTGAAAGAGGAAATCCAGACCAAGGAAACCGCCTGGTACCGTTTCCTGAGTTCCGACGACAGCTATGATCCGGACCGCCTGACTTTCGATCGCGAGAAACTGCGCAAGTTCTATCTCAGCAAGGGCTATGCCGATTTCCGTGTGATCAATGCGGCGGCCGAACTGCTGCCGAACCGCGAGAATTTCATCATCACCTTCACCATCGAGGAAGGCCGGCCCTACACTTTCGGCAAGATGGACGTCACCAGCGACATCAAGGGCGTCGACAACAAGGCGCTTGCGGCCCTGGTCACCACGAAGACGGGCGAGACCTATAATGCCGACCAGGTCGAGAATACCGTTCAGGCGCTGACCGACGAACTCGGCCGGCAGGGCTACGCCTTCGTCGACGTGCAGCCGCAGGTCAAGAAGGACCTGCAGAAGCGCATTATCGATATCGATTATACCATCGGCGAGAGCCCGCGGGTCTTTGTCGAGCGCATCGACATCGTCGGCAACGTGCGCACGCTGGACAAGGTGATCCGTCGCGAGTTCCGGCTGGCCGAGGGCGACGCCTTCAATGCCGCCAAGCTGCGCCGCACCCGGACGCGGCTGCGTGGCCTGAACTTCTTTGACAAGGTGGACGTCAAGGAGAGCCGCGGCAGTGCGCCGGATAAGGTGGTCCTGACGGCCGACGTTACCGAGAAGTCGACCGGCGAATTCTCGGTGGGTGTCGGCTACTCGACCTCGGAAAGCGTGCTCGGCGACATTTCGATCCGCGAACGCAACCTGCTGGGTCGCGGCCAGGATCTCAAGCTGGGCTTCAGCCTGTCGACCCAGCGCCAGCAGGCCGACCTGTCCTTCACCGAGCCGTATTTCCTTGATCGGGAACTGGCCGCCGGTTTCGACCTGTCACGGCGGCGCACCGACTTCCGCGATCGCAGCAGTCTCGATCAGACGACGACGATCGCTTCGCCGCGCATCTCGTACCCGATCACCGAGAACCTGTCGCAGCAAATCTACTACCGGTTCCGGCAGGACCAGATCAACCATGTCCGCGACGATGCGTCGCCGTTCATCATCGCCCAGGAGGGTGGTTACGTGACGTCGTCGATCGGCCACGTGCTGACTTACGATCGGCGCGACGACAAGATCGAACCCGGGCATGGCTACCTGCTGCGGTTGTCGCAGGAACTTGCCGGTGTTGGCGGCACCGAGAGGTACGTCAAGAATGTCGGCGCTGGCTATAAGTATTTCACCCTGTCGGACGACGTCATTCTCACCCTGGGCGCCGAAGCTGGATCGATCATCGGTCTCGGCGAGGATGTTCGCCTGCCGAACCGTTTCTATCTCGGCGGCGACAACTTCCGTGGTTTCCGCACCGGTGGTATCGGTCCCCGCGACACTTCAACCGGCGACTCGCTGGGCGGCGAGCAGTATTATAAAGGATCGGCGGACCTCAGTTTCCCGATCGGCCTGCCGAACGAATATGGCATCAAGGGCATCCTGTTTACCGAGGCCGGCTCGCTCTCGAAACTGTCTGATTCCGGTCCGACTGTCTTTGATTCCAACAGCCTGCGCGTGTCGGCCGGTACCGGTGTACAATGGAAGTCGCCTTTGGGCCTGATCCGTGTCGATGTCGGCTTCCCGATCGTCAAGGAAGAAGCCGACAAGACGGAACTTCTGCGCATCAACTTCGGTTCACGCTTCTAGCCAGCAAGGTCTGAAACCCAATGTACGCCTATCTCAGGACCTGTCTTGTCCTCCTCTGCCTGCTCGCGGCCTCCGTTCCGGTGGCGGTGCAGGCGCAAACCCAGAAGACGCCGGTCGCGACCGTCGTTGTGATCGATACCCAGCGCATCTTCCGCGATGCGGCGGCCCTCAAGGCCGTGCGGCAGCAGATCGACCAGTATCGTGCCGGCCTGAAGCCGGAAATCGAACAGCAGGAAGATGCACTGCGCAAGGAAGACCAGGAGTTGGCCAAGCAGCGGTCGGTGTTGACGCCTGAAGTGTTCGAGCAGCGTCGCCAGGCTTTCCAGGCCAAGGTCGTCGCCCTGCAGAAGCAGATCCAGGATCATCAGACCACGATTGAAAAGGCCTTCAACGGCGCCCGCGATCAGGTGACCGGCACGATCGTCGAGATCCTCAAGGAGATGTCCAAAACCCGGGGCTTCAACCTGGTGCTGGACCGGACCAATGTGCAGGTCATGCTGGATCCGAACGTGGAGATCACGCCTGAGGTTCTGAAGCTGCTGGATCAGCGTCTGCCGACGGTGAAAGCGGCCTTACCCGCGCGGAAGTGAGCTTATGGCTGATCCGCGATTTTTCGAGCGGGCCGGCCCCTTCCGTCTGGGTGATCTGGCCCCCCGCTGTGGCGCACAGCTTGCCGATGAGTCCCACGCTGCACGGATGGTGTCTGACGTTGCCACCCTGGACCAGGCCGGTCCCGGGCAGCTGACCTTTCTCGATAACCCGAAATACGCGGAAGCATTGCCGCAAACCCGGGCCGAGGCCTGCATCCTGCACACCAAGTATGCGGCCGCGGCGCCGGCAGGCACGGCGCTGCTGATCGCGCCCAATCCCTATCTATGCTACGCGCGGGCGGCGCAGTTGTTCTATCCGGCGATGCGGCCGGCAGCCGGCTGCCATCCCAGTGCCGTGGTCGACCCTACTGCGACGGTCGCTCCGGATGCGTCGCTTGCCCCCCATGTGGTGATCGGTCCCGGCGCGGAGATCGGCGCCGGGACGATCATCGGCCCGGGCAGTGTGATCGGTCGCGGGGTGGTGGTCGGCGCGGAATGCCGGATCGGTCCGTCGGTTACGCTCAGTCACTGCCTGATCGGGGCCCGCGTGACCCTGCATACCGGCGTGCGGATCGGCCAGGACGGATTCGGCTTTGCACCGGATCCCGCCGGGCATGTAAAGGTGCCGCAGCTTGGCCGGGTTGTGATCGGTGACGACTGCGAGATCGGGGCCAACACCACGATTGACCGGGGTGCCGGGCCCGATACGGTGGTCGGGCCAGGCTGCTGGATTGATAATCTCGTCCAGATCGGGCACAACGTAACCCTCGGGCGGGGCTGCATTGTTGTGGCCCAGGCCGGAATAGCCGGCTCGACCCAGCTGGGCGATTTTGTCGTCCTGGCGGCCCAGAGCGGCCTGGCCGGTCATCTGAAGATCGGCACCGGCGCACGGGTTGGTGCGAAATCCGGGGTCATGACGGATATTCCGGCAGGAGAGAGCCATTTCGGTATCCCGGCGACGAAGGTGAAGGAATATTTCCGCCAGATCGCGACACTGCGACGACTGGCGCAGAAGAAGGGCACGCAGAATGACTGAGACCCAGACCGAAGGCAGCCTGGAGTCGGTCGACATTCTCCGCATCATGGAGATGATCCCGCATCGCTATCCGATGCTGCTGATCGACCGGGTGGTCGAGATGAAGCGCGGCGAAAGCGCCGTCGGCATCAAGAACGTGACGATGAACGAGCCGCAGTTCACTGGCCATTTCCCGACCCAGCCGGTGATGCCCGGCGTGATGATCGTCGAGAGCATGGCGCAGACGGCGGCCGTGGTGGTGGTGCATGCGCTGGGGCCGGATGCCGAAGGCAAGCTGGTTTATTTCATGACCATCGACGAGGCGCGCTTCCGCCGGCCGGTGGTGCCCGGCGACCGCATGTATATCCATGTGACGGCAATCAAGCGGCGCGGCACGATCTGGAAGTTCAAGGGCGAGGTGAAGGTCGACGACAAGCTCGCGGCTGAAGCGATCTTCTCGGCCATGATCCTCGACAAGAAGTAGCTCATGGCACAGATACATCCGACTGCCATCATCGAGGATGGCGCGCGCCTGGGCGAGGGTGTGCGCATCGGACCCTATTGCCATGTCGGCAGCCAGGTGACGCTCGGCAACAATGTCGAGCTGATCAGCCATGTTGCCGTGGCCGGGATCACCAGCATCGGCGAGGGCACCCGGATTTTCCCGTTTGCCTCGATCGGCCACCAGCCGCAGGACCTGAAGTACCACGGCGAACCCTCGCGCCTTGAGATCGGTCGCAACAACCAGATTCGTGAGGGCGTCACCATGAACCCCGGCACCGAGGGTGGCGGCATGCTGACCCGGATCGGCGATGGTGGCCTGTTCATGACCGGTGCCCATGTGGCGCATGACTGCCTGCTCGGTAACAACGTGATCATGGCCAACAACACCGCGCTCGCCGGCCATATCGAGGTCGGTGATTTTGCCTTCGTCGGCGGCTTGGCGGCGGTACACCAGTTCTGCAAGATCGGGCCGCATGCCATGATCGGCGGTATGTCCGGTGTCGAGCAGGATGTGATTCCTTACGGTATGGTCATGGGCAACCGTGCGCGGCTAACCGGTCTCAATCTGATCGGTCTGAAGCGCCGTGGTTTCGATCGCGAGGAGATCAGCCGCCTGCGCGCCGCATACGATCAGCTGTTTGCCGGCAAGGGCACCTTCACCCAGCGCCTGGACGACGTGGCCGAAACCTACGCTGCTTCGGCGCTGGTCCGCGAGGTGACGGATTTCATCCGCAATGCCTCGAAGCGCGGCATCTGCCAGCCGCAGTCGGATGACGACGCCACGGCCTAAACTCGCCCTCATCGCCGGTGGTGGTGACATCCCGGCCCTGATCCGCGATGCCTGCATCGCCGAGGGCCGGCCCCTTTATATCGCTGCGCTGAACGGATTTTGTCCGGCATCCACCGTAACCGGCGTTGACCACGACTGGTTCGACCTGCCGCAGGTCGGCCGCCTGCTGAAGGCGCTGAAGCAGGCTGGCGCGGCCGAGGTCTGCCTGTGCGGCAGCGTGTCCAAACCCGATTTCGCCACGCTGAAGCCGGACTGGCGGGGTGCGCTGCTGCTGCCGAAACTGCTGAAAGCCGCCCTGCAGGGCGATGACGCAATCTTGCGGGTGGTGCTCGACACCTTTGAGCAGGACGGTTTCCGCATCGTCGGCATCGACAGCCTGATGCAAGGCCTGTTAGTCGCCGAACGGCAGTATGGCCAACTGGCGCCTGTCGGTGCCGCTGTGAGCAACCTGCAGCTTGCCATCGGGGCCGCCCACGCGCTTGGTGCTGCTGACCGCGGCCAGGCGGCCGTGGCCGCCGGCGGCAGCGTGGTCGGTCTCGAGGATGCTGCCGGCACCGATGCCCTGCTGGCCCGCATGGCGACCCTGCCGGCGGCCCGTGGCGGTGTGCTCGCGAAATGCGTGAAGCCGCAGCAGGACCGCCGTGTCGATCTGCCGACCATCGGCGTGACCACGGTGGAGAATGCTGCGGCAGCCGGCCTGGCCGGCATCGCCGTCGAGGCCGGTGCGGCCCTGCTGGTCGACCCGGTGGCCACGGCTGCCGCAGCCGACCGGCTCGGCCTGTTCGTCGTCGGGTTTCGCAATGGCTGAAGCCCGGCCTTTACGCGTCGCGCTCATCGCCGGCGAACCTTCCGGCGATGCGCTGGGCGCCAGCTTGATGCGCGCCCTGCGACGCGAGACCGATGATGCGGTAGTCTTCAGCGGCATCGGCGGCGCCCAGATGATCGGGCAGGGGATGCAGAGCCGGTTTCCGATTGTCGATCTCGCAGTGATGGGCCTGGTCGAGGTGTTGCCGCGCATCCGCCTGCTGCGCCGGCGTATCGACGAGACGGCCCGTTTCCTGCTGGCTGATCCGCCGGATATTGCGGTGACCATCGACAGCCCGGGTTTCACCCGGCGGGTGGCGCAGAAACTGGCCGGTCGATCGTTTCCGCTGGTGCATTATGTGGCGCCGACGGTCTGGGCCTGGCGACCGGGACGGGCGCGACGACTGGCGCGGCTGTATGATCACCTGCTGGCGATCCTGCCATTCGAGCCGCCGTATTTCGAGGTCGTCGGCCTGCCGACGACCTATGTCGGTCACCCTGCCGTCGAGACCATCGCGGCGATCCGCCGGACCGAAGCAGCCGCTGTCGAGGATGGCCGCGGGTTTCGTGTCCGTCATGACATCCCGGCCGACCGGCAGATTCTGGCCGTATTGCCGGGCAGCCGGCAGGGCGAGGTCCGTCGCCTGCTGCCGGTCTTCGATGCGGTGCTGCGCCTGCTGAAGGGCGCGGGACTGAACCTTCATCTCGTGATCCCCACGGTGGAGACCGTGGCCGAGACGGTGCACAGTGCGGCGGCCGATCTGCCGTTCCCCGCGCTGGTCGTCGAACAGAGTGCCGAACGTTATGCCGCCATGCTGACCGCCGATGCGGCGCTGGCCGCTTCGGGCACGGCGACGCTGGAACTCGGGCTTGCCGGCGTGCCGACGGTGCTGGCCTATCGCGTGAATGCGCTGACCGCGGCGATCGTGCGGCGCCTGCTGCGCACGCCCTATGCCGGCCTGGTGAACATCCTGAGCGGGCGGGAAGTGATGCCGGAATTCCTGCAGGAGAATTGCCGTGCCGAGCGGATCGCGCCGGCGTTGCTGCCGTTGCTGACCGATGCGGCGGCGCGGCGGGCGCAGACCGATGTCTGTGCTGCCATCACGCTGCAGCTCGGCGGTGGCGAAGACCTGCCGCCTTCGGTGCGCGCCGCGCGCGCGGTGCTTGCCGCTGCCGCACGACGGTTGCCGGCGCCGGCGAAAGGTTGATGCCTGCGGACGATGGTGTATCGTCCCCCCGACCAGAAGGAGAGTGTCATGAGCGAAGCCCCCGCCAATTTCCGCATGCTGCACACCATGCTGCGCGTGCTCGACCTTGATAAGTCGATCGATTTCTATGTCGACAAGATGGGCATGAAGCTGCTGCGCCGGCAGGATTACCCGACCGGCGAATTCACCCTGGCTTTCGTCGGCTATGGCGACGAGAGGGATCACGCCGTCATCGAACTGACCCATAACTGGGGCCAGAAGGAGGCGTATTCGATCGGCAGCGGCTATGGCCATATCGCCATCGGCGTGCCGGATATCTATGGCCTGTGCGACAAGCTCGGCCAGGCCGGCGTGAAGATCCCGCGTCCGCCGGGTCCGATGAAGCACGGCGGCAGCGTCATTGCCTTTGTCGAGGATCCGGACGGCTACAAGGTCGAGCTGATCGAACGCAAGGCGGCCTGAGCCCGGTTGCAGGCCGGCAGACCAAGAAAAAAGCCCGGCTTTCGGCCGGGCTTTTTGCTGTCTGCGAAGACGGCAGGTCAGAGATGGGGCCGGTCAGAGACGGGCGGCGATCCATAAAGTGCCGGCCAAAACCAGGCCGAGCCAGATCCAGAAACGCGGGCGACGCAGCAGGGACCGGGGGGCCAGACGGTTGTCGTTGGCCGGCAGCGGCGCGGTCAGAAAACCGGGTCGCAACCAGCCATGTCCCGTGGCCCGAGGGCCGGACGGCGGTTGCCCGCCGTGTTTTTCTGCTCCCTTGCGCATCGGCCCGCCTCCCATCGGTGCCGTCTCTTTGGCCGATCTTCGGCGGATTACTTCCGCTTGTCGAGCGGAATAAACGCGCGCTTCGGCGACCCGGTGAACAGCTGCCGGGGACGGCCGATCTTCTGGGCCGGGTCCTCGATCATCTCGTTCCATTGGGCGATCCAGCCGACCGTACGCGCCAGGGCGAACAGGGCGGTGAACATGTCGGTCGGGAAACCCATGGCGCGCAGGATGATGCCCGAATAGAAATCGACGTTCGGGTACAGCTTCTTGCTGACGAAGTAATCGTCCTCGAGAGCGATGCGCTCGAGTTCCATCGCCATCTTCAGCAGCGGCTCGTCCTTGACGCCCAGTTCCTCGAGAACCTCGTAGCAGGTCTCGCGCATCACCTTGGCCCGCGGGTCGTAGTTCTTGTAGACGCGATGGCCGAAGCCCATCAGGCGGAAGCCCGAGTTCTTGTCCTTGGCCTTCTTGACCGCCTCGCCGACCTTGTCGACCGAACCGATCTCTTCCAGCATCTTCAGAACGGCTTCGTTGGCACCGCCATGGGCGGGGCCCCACAGGCAGGCGATGCCGGCGGCGATGCAGGCAAACGGATTGGCGCCAGAGGAGCCGGCCAGACGCACCGTCGAGGTCGAGGCGTTCTGCTCATGATCGGCATGCAGGATGAAGATGCGATCCATCGCCTTGGCCAGCACCGGGCTGACCTTGTAGGGCTCGGCCGGCACACCGAAGGTCATGTGCAGGAAGTTTTCCGCATAGCCCAGATCATTGCGCGGATACATGAACGGCTGGCCGACGGAATACTTGTAGGCCATTGCCGCGATGGTCGGCATCTTGGCGATCAGGCGATGCTGCGCGATCATGCGCTGCTTCGGATCATCGTAGTCGGTCTGGTCGTGATAGAAGGCCGACAGCGCGCCGACTACACCGCACATGACCGCCATCGGATGCGCGTCGCGACGGAAGCCGCGGAACAGGAAGTGGATCTGTTCATGCAGCATGGTGTGGTTGGTGATCGAATTCTCGAAATCGCTGCGCTGCTTGCCATTCGGCAGCTCGCCATTCAGCAGCAGGTAGCAGGTCTCGAGGAAGGTCGACTTCTCGGCCAGGTCGGCAATGTCGTAGCCGCGATAGAGCAGCACGCCTTCATCGCCGTCGATGTAGGTGATCTTGCTCTCGGTGCTGGCGGTCGAGGTGAAACCCGGGTCGTAAGTAAAATAGCCGGATTCGGCGTAAAGCTTGCGGATGTCGATCACCGACGGCCCGACGGTGCCATCGAGAATGGGGAGTGTGACGGTCTTGCCGGTATTCGGATCGGTGAGTGTAGCGGGCTGTTTGCCGGCGGTCATAAGGGTACCCCCAGGGTTGGTGACTGCGTATCTGGTTGTAGTGCAAACAATTATAGGGCGCACAGTATGAAGGGGAAAAGTGCCGGCCGTCGCAAAATAAATTCGACCGGCCATGCATAATCCTCATGGTGCCCGTTTCGGGGGCGGATGTTTCATCATGGTAACCCGAGGTTTCCGCTGCGTGGTCTGCATGCTAGGCAGGGATCGTCCGGTCATCGACCGGGGGATTTTTACGAAGGACGCTTCCCATGCTCGACAATGCCGCGCTCGATACATTGTTTCGCTCTGCCCGGACCCATAACGGCTGGCAGGCCCGCCCGGTCACCGACGACCTGCTGCTGCAGATTTACGATCTAATGAAAATGGGCCCGACCAGCGCGAACTGCTCGCCGGCCCGGATCGTGTTCATCCGTTCGCCCGAGGCCAAGGCCCGGCTGAAGCCGGCACTCACGCCCGGCAATCTCGACAAGACCATGGCGGCGCCGGTCACCGCGATCATCGCCCATGACCTGAAGTTCTTCGACCGGCTGCCCAAGCTGTTCCCCCATAACCCGGATGCCCGGAACTGGTTTGCCAACGATCCGAAGGCGGCCGAGGTGGCGGCTTTCCGTAACGGAAGCCTGCAGGGGGCCTATTTCATGCTGGCGGCCCGGTCGCTGGGGCTGGATTGCGGCCCGATGTCCGGTTTCGACAACGCCAAGGTCGATGCCGGGTTCTTCCCCGAGGGCAGCTTGAAGTCGAATTTTCTCTGTAACCTGGGTTATGGCGACCCGGCGAAGCTGTTCGCCCGGAGTCCCCGGCTGGATTTCGCCGAAGCCTGTAAAGTTCTCTGATTGTTCACGCTCGGCTGACCGGTTCCGGACACCCCGGAACCGGCGTCTGCAGCCGCGAATCCCAGTGTTTTGGCGGCTTCGAAAAAGATCATGGCGCAGTGCCAAATGGCGCTTGACCGGGGCAGGGCCCGACAGTAATGTCCGCCCCGCGATTCGACTTGGTGGTAGGGGTTCGTCCCTAAACACAGGCCGATGAACGGTCAGGGTCTCCGTAGCGCTCACGTTGAGATCGGACTTACGCAAGAGACATAAAGACCCCTCTCCGTGGCCGATGGGCCGCAAGGATGGGTCGGAGCGAAGTGAGGCGGATTGCCGGGCTGAAAAGCTGTCGGTGGTTCGCCTTGGATTTTTTTGTGTTGGACCAACTGGCGGAGTTTCCACTCGTATGCCGACGATCAATCAGCTGATCCGCAAGCCGCGTCACCCGAAGCCGGTCCGTGACAAGGTTCCGGCGTTGCAGGAATGCCCGCAGCGCCGTGGCGTTTGCACGCGCGTCTACACGACGACGCCGAAGAAGCCGAACTCGGCGCTTCGTAAGGTCGCCCGCGTGCGCCTGACCAACGGCTTCGAAGTGACCAGCTACATCCCGGGCGAAGGCCATAACCTGCAGGAGCACTCGGTGGTGCTGATCCGCGGCGGCCGCGTCAAGGATCTTCCGGGTGTCCGTTATCACATTGTCCGTGGCGTGCTCGACACGCAGGGCGTCAAGGATCGCAAGCAGCGCCGTTCGAAGTACGGCGCGAAGCGTCCGAAGTAAGGCTCAGGAGAAAAAGCGATGTCGCGTCGCCATGCTGCCGAAAAGCGTGAAATCCTGCCGGACCCGAAGTTCGGCGATATCGTGCTGACCAAGTTCATGAACATGCTGATGTACGAAGGCAAGAAGTCGGTCGCCGAGGCGATCATCTACGGCGCCCTCGACCGCATCAAGGCAAAGACCGGCAACGACCCGGTCAAGATGTTCCACGATGCGCTGGGCAACGTGCGCCCGCAGATCGAAGTGCGCTCGCGCCGCGTCGGCGGTGCCACCTACCAGGTGCCGGTCGAGGTTCGTCACGACCGTGGCCAGGCGCTGGCGATCCGCTGGCTGATCTCGGCGGCCCGTGGCCGCGGCGAGAACACCATGATCGATCGCCTGTCGGGCGAGCTGCTCGATGCCGCCAGCGGCCGCGGCGGTTCGGTCAAGAAGCGTGAAGACACCCACCGTATGGCGGAGGCCAACAAGGCCTTCTCGCATTACCGCTGGTAAGTAAGAGTCCCCAGGAGATCGTCATGCCTCGCGCGACCCCCTACGAGCGCTACCGTAATATCGGCATCATGGCCCACATCGATGCCGGCAAGACCACGACCACGGAGCGCGTGCTGTATTACACTGGCCGGTCGCACAAGATCGGCGAAGTGCATGACGGCGCTGCTACCATGGACTGGATGGAGCAGGAGCAGGAGCGCGGCATCACGATCACGTCGGCGGCCACCACCTGCTTCTGGAACGACCACCGCATCAACATCATTGACACCCCCGGCCACGTCGACTTCACCATTGAGGTCGAGCGCAGCCTGCGCGTGCTTGATGGCGCGGTCTGTCTGTTCGACGGCGTCGCCGGTGTCGAGCCGCAGTCGGAGACGGTGTGGCGCCAGGCTGATAAGTACGGCGTGCCGCGCATGTGCTTCGTCAACAAGCTTGACCGCATGGGTGCCAATTTCTACCGCTGCGTCGACATGATCGTCGACCGTCTGGGTGCCACCCCGCTGGTCACGACGCTGCCGATCGGCTCGGAAGCCGATTTCAAGGGCATCGTCGACCTGGTGCGCAACCGTGCGATCATCTGGAAGGATGAGAGCCTCGGCGCCGAGTTCTTCTATGACGAGATTCCGGCCGATCTGAAGGAACAGGCCGCCGAGTGGCGGCAGAAGATGATCGACGCCGCGCTCGAGATGGACGATGCGGCGCTGGAAGCCTATCTCGAGGGCAACGAGCCCGACGACAAGACCCTGACTGCCTGCATCCGCAAAGGCACCATTGCCGGAAAGTTCGTGCCGGTGCTGTGCGGCTCGGCGTTCAAGAACAAGGGCGTGCAGCCGCTGCTGGATGCCGTTGTCGATTACCTGCCGTCGCCGGTCGATGTCGATGCCGTCAAGGGCATCAAGCCCGGCACCGACGAGGAACTGATCCGCAAGACCTCGGATGACGAGCCGTTCTCCGGCCTGGCGTTCAAGATCATGAACGACCCGTTCGTCGGTTCGCTGACCTTCGTGCGCATCTATTCCGGCGTGCTGGAAGCCGGCGCCGGCGTGATGAACACTGTCAAGGAAAACCGCGAGCGTATCGGTCGCATGCTGCAGATGCATGCGAACAGCCGCGAAGAGATCAAGGAAGCCCGCGCTGGCGACATCGTCGCGCTGGCCGGCCTGAAGAACACCACCACGGGCGACACCCTGTGCGATCCGAACCATCCGATCGTGCTGGAGCGTATGGAATTCCCCGAGCCGGTGATCGAGGTTGCGGTCGAGCCGAAGACCAAGAACGACCAGGAGAAGATGGGCCTGGCCCTGAACCGCCTGGCCGCCGAGGATCCGTCCTTCCGCGTCTCGGTCGACCATGAAAGCGGCCAGACCGTGATCAAGGGCATGGGCGAGCTGCATCTGGAAATCCTCGTCGACCGCATGAAGCGCGAATTCAAGGTTGAGGCCAACGTCGGTGCGCCGCAGGTGGCCTACCGCGAGACCCTGACCAAGCCGGCCGACATCGACTACACCCACAAGAAGCAGTCGGGCGGTTCGGGCCAGTTCGCCCGCGTCAAGCTGAAGTTCGAGCCGCAGGAAGCCGGTGCCGGCATCACCTTCGTCAATGACGTGGTGGGCGGCAACGTGCCGAAGGAATATGTCCCGGCGGTGGAAAAGGGCATCCGGCAGGTCGCGGCCTCCGGCGTGCTGGCCGGGTTCCCGGTCATCGACTTCAAGGCCACGCTGTATGACGGCGCCTACCATGACGTCGACTCCTCGGCGCTCGCCTTCGAAATCGCCGCCCGCGCGGCGTTCCGCGAAGTGGCCCCGAAGGCCGGTGCCAAGCTGCTTGAGCCGATCATGAAGGTCGAGGTCGTCACCCCGGAAGATTTCGTCGGTGACGTGATGGGCGACCTGTCGTCCCGCCGCGGCCAGCTGACCGGCACCGAGCCGCGCGGCAATGCCCAGGTCATCAATGCGATGGTGCCGCTGGCCAACATGTTCGGCTACGTGAACAACCTGCGTTCGATGACGCAGGGCCGTGCCCAGTACACCATGACGTTCGACCACTACGCCCAGGTGCCGCAGAACGTGTCCGACGAAGTCGTCGCCAAGATGGCCGGCTGAGACACGAGCGGCAGAGACAGATAAGAGATAGCGGAGAAGGCAGATGGCCAAGGCAAAGTTTGAGCGTAACAAACCGCATTGCAACATTGGGACGATTGGTCACGTCGACCATGGCAAGACGTCGTTGACGGCTGCGATC
>NZ_JBHRYJ010000002.1:0-734538 GCF_042648965.1 Ferrovibrio xuzhouensis | reverse complement strand
CATGAAACGCGCCCCTCGCAGCCGTCAACGCCATGATTTATATGCGAAATATCACGATTACGACAGCGAAATCAGCGACTTACTTGGAGAATGTGGGTTTACAGCCCGGAGATGACCCGCGCCGCCGAACGGCGCCTGCGTCTGACGATGAATCTCGATGCCGCCATCGAGAACGAGGAATTCCATCTGGTCTACCAGCCGGTGGTGGAGACGGCGACCGGCGCGATCTGCGCCATGGAGGCGCTGCTGCGCTGGCGCCACCCGGAACTCGGCGCCATCTCGCCGGTGGAATTCATTCCGCTGGCCGAAGAAACCGGCGGCATCATTCCGATCACCCGCTGGGTCTTCGCCCGCGTCGCCGACCAGCTGCGCAAGTGGCGGGCCGAAGGCGTCGAGCCGCGCCGGGTGTTCGTCAATGTCTCCGGCCAGCAGTTCATCCGCGACGACCTGCCCGGCTACTTCCGCGCCATGAGCGAGACCGAGCCGGCGCTGATCCCCTTCATCGGCATCGAGATCACCGAGCAGGCCGCCATCCAGAACATGGACGCCACGGTGCAGGCGATCCGCGACCTCGCCGAGATCGGCATCGATGCCGCACTGGATGATTTCGGCACCGGCTATTCGTCGCTCAGCTACATCCAGCGGCTGCCGATCCGCAAGATCAAGCTGGACCGCGCCTTCATCGCCGACCTGCCTGGCAACGAGCGCGACATCGCGCTGGTCCGCGCCATGGTCGGTATGGCCAATGGTCTCGATCTGCCAGTGGTCGCCGAGGGCGTCGAGACCGCCGCCCAGCGTGACTTCCTGCGCGGCGTCGGCTGCAGCGAGCTGCAGGGCTACCTGATCAGCAAGCCGGTGCCGCCCGAGGCGATGGCCGACCTGCTGCGCCAGAGCGATCGCCGGCGGCGCTGACGCCGCCGGAAAAACCGGGCGACCGCCGGCGGCAAAGCGCCACACCCGGTCAAAATCCCGTGGGCGCAGGCCGGGGGTGTTTTTTCTGCAGGGCCGGCGCCATATAGTCCAAAGCCTGATTTCGCCGCCGACAGCCAGGGATTGAGCCATGACCGCCGCTTCCGTTACCCAGGACCTGTTTTTCACCCGGGCCGGACTGGATCGCGCCCGCCTCGACAGGCTGGTCGGCGATGCCCTGCATGGCGCCGATGACGGCGAGCTTTTCCTGGAATACAGCCAATCGGAGAGCTTCGGCTTCGATGATGGCCGGCTGAAATCGGCCAGTTTCGACACCAGTCAGGGCTTCGGCCTGCGTGCCGTCTCCGGCGAGCAGACCGGCTATGCCCATGCCTCCGACCTGAGCGAAGCGGCCATCGCCCGGGCCGTCACCACGGTGCGCGCCGTGCGGGCCGGCCATGGCGGCGTGATGAGCGCGCCGCCGGTAGCCACCAACCGCCATCTCTATGGCGACACCAACCCGCTGAACGAGATTCCCTTCGAGCAGAAGGTCAAGCTGCTGCAGGACATCGACGCCTATGCCCGGTCGAAGGACAGCCGCGTGCGCCAGGTCTCGGCCTCGCTGGCCGGCTCGTGGCAGGCGGTCACCATCCTGCGGGCCGACGGTACCCTGGTCGAGGATGTCCGCCCGCTGGTCCGTCTGAATGTGTCGGTCGTGGCCGGCCAGGGCGACCGCATGGAAAGCGGCAGCCGCGGCGCCGGCGGCCGCGTCGGTTATGCCCGCTTTCTCGATCCGGCCCACTGGCAGGCTGAAGTCGACGACGCCCTGCGCCAGGCGCTGGTCAACCTCGACTCCGTGCCTGCGCCGGCCGGCGAAATGACCGTCGTGCTCGGTCCCGGCTGGCCCGGCATCCTGCTGCATGAGGCCATCGGCCACGGCCTCGAAGGCGATTTCAATCGCAAGAAGACCTCGGTCTTCTCCGGCCTGCTCGGCCAGCAGGTCGCGGCGCCCGGCGTCACCATTGTCGATGACGGCACCATCGACCAACGGCGCGGCTCGCTGACCGTCGACGACGAGGGCACGCCGACCGAGCGCACCGTGCTGATCGAGAACGGCATCCTGACAGGCTTCATGCAAGACCGCATGAACGCCCGCCTGATGGGTATGCGTCCGACCGGCAACGGCCGCCGCGAATCCTTTGCCCATAGCCCGATGCCGCGCATGACCAACACCTACATGCTGGCCGGCGACCGCGATCCCGCCGAGATTCTCGCCGGCGTGAAGAAGGGCGTCTACGCGGTCAATTTCGGCGGTGGCCAGGTCGACATCACCTCGGGCAAATTCGTGTTCTCCTGCACCGAGGCCTACATGATCGAAAACGGCAGGATTGGCGCCCCAATCAAGGGCGCGACCCTGATCGGCGCCGGTGCCGAGGTGCTGAAGAAGGTTACTGCGGTCGGCAACGACCTGCAGCTCGATACCGGCATCGGCACCTGCGGCAAGTCCGGCCAGGGCGTGCCGGTCGGCGTCGGCCAGCCGACCCTGCAGATCGACGGATTGACGGTGGGCGGCACCGCCAAAGCCGCGTAAGATAGGCCACTACGAGACGAGGGAGGGCCCGATGGCCGTCACCGCCAACAAGATTGCCAAGCATGACCCGGTCTGGTCGACGATCCGCGAGGAAGCGGTCGCCGTGGCTGCAGCCGAGCCGCTACTCGGCAGCCTGGTGCATTCCGCCATCCTGCACCACGAACGGCTGGAGGATGCGCTGAGCTACATCCTCGCCCAGAAGCTCGGCACCGACACCTTGTCGGCGCTCGGCCTGCGCGAAGTGGTCGAGGAAGCCATGGATGCCGACCCCGACATCGGCAATGCGGTGCGCGCCGACCTCGTGGCGGTGAACGAGCGCGATCCCGCCTGCCGCGGCTTCCTGAAGCCGCTGCTGTTCTTCAAGGGCTTCCAGTCGATCCAGACCCATCGCGTCGCCCACTGGCTGTGGAACCAGAACCGTGAGACCATGGCCTTCCTGCTGCAGAGCCGGTCCTCGGAAGTGTTCGACGTCGACATCCACCCGGCCACGCGCTTCGGCCGCGGCATCATGATCGACCATGGTACCGGCGTGGTGATCGGCGAGACGGCGGTGGTCGAGGACGATGTCTCGATGCTGCAGAATGTCACGCTCGGCGGCACCGGCAAGGAAACCGGCGACCGTCACCCGAAGATCCGCCGTGGCGTGCTGATCGGCGCCGGCGCCAATATCCTCGGCAATATCGAGATCGGCGAAGGTGCCAAGATCGGCGCCGGCAGCGTGGTGCTGATTCCGGTGCCGGCGCATTGCACGGCGGCCGGCGTGCCGGCCAGGCTGCTGGGCGATTGCGGCTGTGAACAGCCGGCGCGCGAGATGGATCATGCTCTGCCGAAAACCGCGGATGACCTGCAGGGCTGACACCGCCGCAGCTTTCGCATTTTTCCTGTTGCTGTCGATTCCCGCTGCCGCCGGCGCGCAGTCGCTGTCGGGGGCGCGGGAATGGCTGCCACCCGGCAGCCTGTCGCTCGATGCGCTGAGCCTGCATCCCGAAGAGATGCAGGGCGGCGGCGTGCAACAGAGCTTCTATGCCGAATACGGCCGGCTGGCCTTCCGCTCGCCCATGGTGCTGGGCGGCACCGCCAGCAAGGCCGGCCTGTCCTGCCAGGCCTGCCACCCGAACGGCTTTGCCAACGAAGACTTCTTCATTCCCGGCCTGTCCGATGCCCATGGCCGCATCGACGTGACCCAGGCGTTCTGGAACAATCGCGGCGAGAATCATCGCAACGATCCGCTGACCATCCCCAGCCTGCGCGGGGTGAAGAGCAAGGATCGGCTGGGCCATGACCGCCGCAGCGCATCGCTGCGCGAGTTCACCCGCCGGGTGATCGTCACCGAATTCGGCGGCAACGAACCGAACCCCACCCTGCTGGATGCCCTGGTCGCCTATCAGGAGACCCTGCAGCCGGCCACCGTGGTCGACCGGCCGGTGACCATGGCCGGCGACCTCGCCGATATTGGCCGCCACCTGAACACCCTGGCCGTGCCGCTGGCCGAAGAAAATGCCGCCCTGTCCGGCACTATCGCCACCATGGTCCGCGGACAACTCGGCTTCATTCATGAGCGACTGGATGGCGACGACCTCGCCGCGGCCCGCGACATCGTCGAGGGCTGGTCACGCGGTCTGGAGGAGATTGCCGGGCTGGCCGTGGAGGGCAAGTGGCGCCCCGCCCGCGACCGTCTGGCGGCCCTGCATGAGGCCGTCGCCGCGCCGCCGGCAGCACTCGCCAATGCCGGACCGCGATCCCTCTACAATCCGGTGCGCCTCAAGGCTTGGCTGGCCAGATCGCCAGCCGCCACGCAATAGGCGCCACCGGTTAGATGGCCGTTCAGTAGGCGAGTTCGGTAAACGCCGGGTCGACCGAGCGGTTCCAGCGGCCGTGATAGAGTTTCAGCAAGGCCTCGGCCGGGGTTTCGCCGGACTCGACGATGCGCACCAGCGGCTCGAGGAAATGGGTCTCGTCCTCGCCGGCCGGCGACAGCCGGTGGCGGGCCTTGAGACCTGCTTGCGCGATCTTCAGCATCTCGGCGGCGTAATGCCGCAGCGGCCGGCCGCGCAGCGGCGTGTGCAGGCCGTATTTCGGCACATCGGCGCGCAGCATCAGCCGTTCTTCCGCCGTCCAGTCGCCACAGAGATCCCAAGCCGCCTGCAGCGCCTCGGCGTCGTACAGCAGCCCGACCCACAAGGCCGGCAGGGCACATAGCCGCGACCACGGACCGCCATCGGCGCCACGCATTTCGAGATAGCGCTTCAGCCGCACTTCCGGAAAAAGAGTGGTGATGTGATCGGCCCAGTCCCGCAGGGTCGGCAGTTCGCCGGGCAGGGCCGGCAGCCTGCCGGCCATGAAGTCGCGGAAGCTCTGGCCCGAGGCATCGATATACTTGCCGTCGCGATAGACGAAATACATCGGCACATCGAGGGCGTGGTCGACATAGCGCTCGAAGCCCATGCCATCCTCGAAGACGAAACCGAGCATGCCGGTGCGGTCGGCGTCGGTATCGGTCCAGATCTGGCTGCGGTAACTGAGGAAGCCGTTCGGCTTGCCCTCGGTAAACGGTGAACTGGCGAACATCGCGGTGGCCAGCGGCTGCAGCGCGAGACCGACGCGGAATTTCTGCACCATGTCGGCTTCGTTGGCGTAGTCGAGATTCACCTGCACCGTGCAGGTGCGGAACATCATGTCGAGGCCGAGTTTGCCCTTCTTGGGCATGTAGGACCTCATGATGCCGTAGCGGCCCTTGGGCATCACCGGGATTTCGTCGCGATGCCACTTGGGCTGGAAGCCCATGCCCATCATGGCGATGCCGATTTCCTTGCCGATCTCGCGGATCTGCTTCAGATGGGTGTTCACCTCGATACAGGTCTGGTGGATGGTCTCCAGCGGCGCGCCTGACAGCTCGAACTGCCCGCCAGGCTCCAGCGTGATCGACTGGCCATCCTGAAGCAGCGCGATGACGTTGTTGCCTTCCGAGACCGGCGACCAGCCATAGCGCTGCAGTTCGACCAGCAGCCGCTTGATGCCGGCCTCGCCGTCATAGGGCAGCGCGCGGAAATCCGTCGTGCTGTAGGCAAATTTCTCGTGTTCCGTACCGATCCGCCAGTCTGCTGCCGGCCGGCCACCCTCGGCCGCATACTCGACAAGCTGCGCCTTGGACGTGATCGGCGTCTCGGGCGCCTGGGCCGGTCCGGACATGACTACCTCGAATGATTATCGTTATCGTGACGGAACTTGGGGCGGCTGGCGAATGTCAGCTTCCGGCATATGGGGCACGCGAAGACGCTTGTCCAGTATCCCGGTACCGCGGCCTGATGACAGGCCCGATGACAGGACGGTGACGGGTCAATTCTGCCGCACTGCCTGTACAATCGCCAAGGCCGCAATCGCCGCCGTTTCGGCCCGCAGAATCAGCGGCCCGAGGCTGACCGGCAGAGCTTGCGGCAGGCGGGCTATCGCCGCCATTTCCTCCGGCGCGAAGCCGCCTTCCGGGCCGGTCAGGATGCCAAGCGGCACATCCTGCGGCAGGGCCTGGACCGCCGCCAGCAGCGCCGGTGCGTCGCTGCGTTCCTGGCAGAACAGCAGCCGCCGCCCGGCCGGCCAGTCGGCGAGAAGTTTCTCCAGCGAAATCGCCTCGGCCATGGCCGGCAGGTCGAGCCGCTCGCATTGCTCGGCGGCCTCGCGGGCATGGGCCGCAAGCCGCTCAGTATTCACCCGGGTCACCTGGCTGCGCCGGGTCAGCACCGGCTGCAGCCGGCCGGCACCAAGCTCGGTGGCTTTCTCGACGATCATCTCGATGCGACCCTGACGGATCGGCGCGAAGCACAGCCAGAGATCGGACGACGCGCGGAACGGCCGCAACTGCTCGCCGACCTGCAGCCTGCAGGCCTTCTTGTCGGCCTGCGCGATCGCGGCACGGAATTCGCCATCGCGGCCATTGAACAGGGCCACCGCATCGCCCGCGGCAAGCCGCAGCACGTTGCGCAGGTAATGCGCCTGGTCGGCCGGCAGATCGACGGCGAGGCTGGCGGCCAGATCGGCGGCAACGAACAGGCGGGCTTTGACGGGTGCGGTCATCGGTCTTGTCGGCCGGGATCAGAGGGACTACACGAGCGTTATGGCAAAGCCCGACCCCGAAGTCACCCCGCCCGGTCCGGACCTCGCCCCGGCTGACGCCCTGCCCGACCACTGGGTGGCGCGCTGGCTGCCGGCCGCCTGGCAGCCCTATGCCCGGCTGTCGCGGCTCGACCGGCCGATCGGTACCTGGCTGCTGCTGCTGCCCGGCTGGTGGGCCCTCGCGCTGGCCCACCCCGCCGGCCAGCCGTTCGACTGGTATCTGCTGCTCTTGTTCGGGATCGGCGCCCTGGTGATGCGCGGCGCCGGCTGCACCTTCAACGATATCGTCGATCGCGATTTCGACGGCCGGGTCGCCCGTACCCGACTGCGGCCGATCCCGGCCGGACAGGTCAGCGTGCGGCAGGCCTGGATCTGGCTGGTGGCGCAGTCGCTGGTCGGGCTGGCCATCCTGGTGCAGATGAACGACCTTGCCATCCTGCTCGGCATCGCCTCGCTCGGCCTCGTCGCGGTCTATCCCTTCATGAAGCGGATCACCTGGTGGCCGCAGTTCTTCTTAGGCCTCGCCTTCAACTGGGGCGCCGTGCTCGGCTATGCCGCGGTGGCCGGCCGGCTCGACTGGGCGACGCTGGCCATGTATGCCGCCGGCATTGTCTGGACCTTGGGCTATGACACCATCTATGCCCTGCAGGACAAGGAAGACGATGCCCTGATCGGGGTGAAATCCACCGCCCGACTGTTTGGCCGGCGGGCTCGCTGGTGGATTGCCGGGTTTTTCGACCTCACCCTGCTGGGCCTGGCCGTGACCGGCGGGCTCGCCGGGCTGCACTGGCCGTTCTGGGCCGGCCTTGGCGCCGCAGCCGTGCATTTCACCTGGCAGACCGTGACGCTGAAACCCGACGACAGCGACGACTGCCTGGTGAAGTTCCGTGCCAACCGCGATGCCGGGCTGATCATTTTCGCGGCATTCCTGCTCGGCTGACCGGACCCATGATTGCGGACTTGGCGCCGGCGGGCGCTCCGCGTAAGGTCCGCCCATGACCAAATACCGAATCACCCCGCAGGACTTCGCGAAACTCTATCGCGGCTACGACGCCAATCTCGCCAAGGTCGATTGCGGCCGCAAATGCGCCCCGCTGAACAACGGCCAGCCGGTCTGCTGCACCACCGACAACGCCATTCCGGTGGTCGAGCGGGCGGAATTCGAGCTGCTGAAAAGCCGCACCGACCTGTGGTTCCGTTACAAGCCGAACGATGCCGCCGCGCGCAAGATCGTCAACGACCTGCCGCGGTCTTCCTGCGCTGTCGAGTGCAAGGGGGCTGCCTTCTGCGAACGCGACAACCGCACCATCGCCTGCCGCTCGTTTCCCTTCTTCCCCTATATCAACAAGCAGGGTGAATTCGTCGGGCTGACCTATTACTGGGTCTTTGAAGACCGCTGCTGGATCATTTCCAACATGCAGGTGGTAGAGCGCAGCTTCGTCGAGCAGATGATCGCCACCTTCGAGCGCATCTTCAAACTCGACGAGAACGAGTTCGAGACCATGAAGGACCATTCCGCCAGCATGCGGCGGGTCTTCTCGCGCCACAAAAAATTCATCCCGGTGATCGGTCGCGACGGCGGCTATTTCAAGGTGATGCCGCATTCCGACGGCAGCCTGAAGCCTTGCGACGCCGACGAGTTTCGCAAGTTCGGCCCCTACAAATCGGAAACCGCCTATATCCGCGCGGTCAAGGAAGCCGGCGGAACGCTGCCGCCGGCGCCGAAGCGCGGCTATCTCGCGCCTTAAGCCGGCCGCCGCCGGCCCTGACCATCGGCCGGGTCGGCATAAAGGAAGGTCCCCAGCAGCACCCAGCGCCGCGCCGAGGCCTCGAAGCCCGGCTTTGCCCGCAGTGGCGTGGTGTAATGCCACAGTGGCAGGCGGTAGGCCGTGACCATCCCGCTTTTCGCCACATCGACCATCTCGGTCAGGTGCCCGGCCCTGGCATAGACCAGATACTGGTCGCGCAGGCCCGGCGTGGCAAAGCTGACATGCATGTCGAAATAGCCGCGCGCGGCATCGGGCTCTTCCGGATGATGGTCGGTATGCGGCCCGGCATAATCGCCGGCATTGTAGGCCAGCGCCTGCAGGCCATACTTGCGTTTCAGCGGCGCACCGGCCAGCGCACCGGCAAAGGCGCGGTAGCTGTCGGAGCGCAGCATGGCGATCAGCCCGGCGGCCTCGGCGGCCCGGAAGCCGGCCGAGCGGCGATTGTCGAGATGGGCGGTCTGCTGCCGCATCGCCTTGGGCAGGTGCTCGGCGTAATTGCGCGTCTCCTCCCAGATCGTCTCCGGCGGGATCGGCCGGGCCATCGGCCGCAGGTGCGGCAGCAGCAGGCGATCCAGCAGCGTCGCCGCGGCGGCAGCCTGCCGCCTGTCGATCAGGCCGAACAGCGCGAGAAAGCGGCAGCGCGGATCGGCCAGGGCGCCGGCGGCTGCATCCCGGCCGGCCAGCAGGCGTGCGCCGCGGGCGGTCAGCAGGTCGGCAAACTCGGCAGGAAACTGGCGCATGCCAAGGACTTACGCGTCGCCCGGCGGCCGGTCAAGCACTGGTCAGCGCCGGCCCCGCAGCCTAATCTCCGCGCCTGATGACAACCGCCTCGTCCGCCCCTCTCGGCCGCAGCCGCGAGCAGCAGATCGCCCAGATCCTGCTGTTCGTCACGCCGGCCATGTTCGCCACCAACATGCTGCTGGCGCGCTACACCGCCGACTTCATTCCGCCGGTGGCGCTGGCGGTCTGGCGCTGGCTCGGCGTCTGCGTCTTGCTGCTGCCCTTCTGCGGCGCCGAGCTGTGGCGCCAGCGCCGCGCCGTGCTGCGCGACGCGCCCAAACTGCTGGTGCTCGGCGGCCTCGGCATGGGCATCTGCGGCGCGCTGGTCTACGCGGCCGGCAAGACGACGACCGCCACCAATATCGGGCTGATCTACGCGGTCTCGCCGGTCATCATCATCCTGCTGACGCGGGCGATGTTCGGCGAGCGGCTGTCGCGCCGCCAGCTGGCCGGCACCGCGCTGGCGCTCGGCGGCACGCTGCTGATCGTCGCCAAGGGACATCTGGAAACCCTGCTGACCTTGCGCTTCGTGCCGGGCGACCTGATGATCCTGGTGGCCGCCACCGCCTGGGCGCTCTATTCCGTGCTGCTGAAACGCTGGCCGGGAAACCTCAGCATCAACGGCCGGCTGGCCGCCATTTCCTTCGCCGGCGTGATCGTGCTGCTGCCCTTCCTCGGCTGGGAAATGGCCCATGTCGGTACCGCCACGCCTGATGCACGCACACTGGCGATCATCGCCACCTTGATCCTGGTGCCCGGCGTCGGCGCCTATGCGACCCATGGCTATATCACCAGGCATCTCGGCCCCTCGAAGGGTGGCCTGATCCTGTATCTGGCGCCGGTCTATACCTCGCTGCTGGCTTGGCTGCTGCTCGGCGAACAGGTCGCCGCCTATCACTGGATCGGGGCTGCGCTGGTGCTGTCCGGCCTCTATATTGCGACGACCAGAACCCGGAAGGCCTGACATGCCCTATGCCTCGCTCCGCGATTTCATGACGCAACTGGAAGCGCGCGGCCGGCTGGTGCGGGTGACCGAGCCGGTGGCGACCACGCTGGAGATGACCGAAATCCAGACCCGCCTGCTGGCCGAGGGCGGCCCGGCGGTGCTGTTCGAAAATCCCGTGCTGCCCGACGGTCGCCGCAGCGACATCCCGGTGCTGGTCAACCTGTTCGGCACCGTCGAACGCGTCGCCTGGGGCATGGACCGTGAGCCGGCGCAGCTGCGCGAGGTCGGCGAGACGCTCGCCTTCCTGCGCCAGCCGGAACCGCCCGGCGGCTTCCGCGAGGCGCTCGGCATGCTGCCGCTGCTGAAAACTGTGATGGCGATGCAGCCGAAAACCGTCGGCAACGGTCCGGTGCACGAAGTCGTGCTGCAGGGCGACGACATCGACCTCGGCAGCCTGCCGGTGCAGATGTGCTGGCCGGGCGAACCGGCACCGTTGATCACCTGGCCGCTGGTGGTCACCCAGGGCCCGTCGAAAAGCGACCGTGCCGACCGCTTCAACCTCGGCATCTACCGCATGCAGGTGCTGAACAAAAACCAGACCCTGATGCGCTGGCTGAAGCATCGCGGCGGCGCCCAGCAGCACCAGCGCTGGATGCAGGCCGGCAAACGCGAGCCCTTCCCCGCCGCCGTGGTGATCGGCGCCGATCCCGGCACCATCCTCGCCGCGGTAACGCCGGTGCCCGATACGCTGTCGGAATACCAGTTCGCCGGACTGCTGCGCGGCAAGAAGGTCGAACTCGTTGACTGCAAGACGGTGCCGCTGAAGGTTCCCGCCGAAGCCGAGATCGTGCTGGAAGGCCATGTGTCGCTCGACGACTACCGGCCGGAAGGGCCCTATGGCGACCACACCGGTTATTACAACTCGGTCGAGCCGTTTCCGGTCTTCACCGTCACCGCCATCACAAGGCGGAAGAAACCCATTTATCTCAGCACCTTCACCGGCCGGCCGCCGGATGAGCCCAGCATGCTGGGCGAGGCCCTGAACGATGTCTTCGTGCCACTGATCCGCCAGCAGTTCCCCGAGATCGTCGATTTCTGGCTGCCGCCGGAGGGCTGCTCCTACCGCGTCGCCGTGGTCAGCATGAAGAAAGCCTATCCCGGCCATGCCAAGCGGGTGATGCTCGGCGTCTGGTCGTATCTTCGCCAGTTCATGTATACCAAATGGGTGATCGTGGTGGACGACGACATCGACGCGCGAAAATGGACCGACGTGATCTGGGCGATTTCGACCCGCATGGACCCGGCCCGCGACATCACGGTGATCGAGAATACCCCGATCGACTATCTCGACTTCGCCTCGCCGGAGTCCGGGCTGGGCAGCAAGATCGGGCTCGACGCCACCAACAAATGGCCACCCGAGACCAAGCGCGAATGGGGCGAGAAAATCCGCATGTCCGATGACATCGTGCAGACGGTAACCGAGAAATGGCCCCGTCTCGGCCTGCCCGGCGCGGGCCGGCCGATCTGGAAATAAGGCTCAGGTCCAGCCCGCATCGACGATGAAATCCTGCGCCGTGCAGCCGCCGCTGTCGTCGGCGGCCAGGAACAGCGCCATGGCAGCGACATGGCCAGGCTGCAGGCGGATATCGAGGCACTGACCTTCGCGGCGACCCTTGTCGTTTTCCTTGTTGAGCCACAGTTCGACCTGCCGTTCGGTGAGGATCCAGCCCGGCACCAGGGTATTGACCCGGATATTGTCACGGCCGAAATCCCGCGCCAGCGACCGCGTCAGGCCCTGGATCGACGCCTTCGCCATCGTGTAGGCGGCCATGCCGCCCTGCTTGAGCATCCAGCTCACCGATCCAAAATTGACGATCGAGCCGCCGCCGCGCGCCTGCATCTGCGGGATCACCGCCTGGGCGGCGAAGAATTGCGGCCGCTGATTCACCGCGATCCGCTCGTCCCAGTATTCGGGCGTCACCTCGAGCGTAGCATGCCGCTGGTCGTTGGCGGCGTTGTTCAGCAGCACGCCGATGGGCCCGAGCCGGTCGCGTACCGTCTCGATGGCACGGCGCAGGGCGGCGATGTCGGTGATGTCGCAGGGCAGAAACAGCGGCGGCGTCTCCACCTGCGTCCCGAGATGCGCGACGAGGGCCTCGCTCGGTGCCGCGGCGATATCGACGAAGCCGACCTTCGCACCCTGCCGGGCGAAGGCCTCCACCAGCCCGGCACCGATGCCACTGCCGCCGCCGGTGATGAAGACGGTCCGGCCCCTGAGGCTGGGATAGCTCGCAGTCAAGATCATGGCTTGGTCCTCCTGCAGGACAAGGGCGGCCATCGTCAGCATGGCCTGGCCCTTCGCAATATTTCCATATGAGGTGCGAACATCATTCATACCAACGGTGTTCTGTTGATATTATTCCATTATTTTCAATATTATGATCCCCGTTAGCTGTGTGCGAACAACCCATTCGCTATCCTATACAATAACACTTGAGTTGCGCACCTCAATATTCTGAGGCAGCATGGGGCCAATGGACAACGACACCTTGCCTGCCACGCTGAAAGACGTCGCCCGCCTGGCCAGAGTCAGCCTCGCCACCGTCGACCGCGTCCTGCATGGCCGCGCCGGGGTGCGCGCCGCCACCATGCATCGGGTGCAGGATGCGGTGGAGCAGTTGGGCTTCCGCCCCCATGCCGCGGCGGCGGAACTGGCCCGGGCGCGCCGCTTCCGCTTCGCTTATGTGATGCCGCGCGGCAGCAACGTCTTCATGCACCAGATCGGCGAAGGCCTGAAGGAGGCGAAGGGCTGGCTGGCGGCGCGGCGGGCGATCGCCGAAGTGATTGAGACCGACGTGTTCGATCCAGCCGTGCTCGCCGCCACCCTGAATGGCTTCGGTGACCGCTATAGCGGTGTGGCGGTGGTCGCCCTCGACCATCCGCTGGTGCGCGCTGCCATCGACGACCTGGTGGCTCGCGGCGTGCATGTGGTGACCCTGGTCTCGGATGCACCGAATTCCCGCCGCGCCCATTATGTCGGCATCGACAATGCAGCGGCCGGGCGCACGGCGGCGTCGCTGCTCGGGCGGTTCCTCGGTGGGAGCCGGGGCAAGGTCGGCATCATCGCCGGTTCGTTCGCGCTGCGCGACCATGCCGAGCGCCTGTCCGGTTTCATGCAGGTGATGACGGGCGAATATCCGCATCTGCAGGTGCTGGGCCCGGAGGAAGGCCGCGACGATCCGGCCCGCAACGCAGCCATTGCCCGCCGCATGTTGGCAACGCATCGCGATCTCGTCGGCATCTATAATATCGGCGCCGGGCCGGAAGGCATCGCCGCGGCGTTGACCGACGATGCGCGGCCGCAGCGCGTGCTGTTCATCGCCCATGAATCGATGCCGGCAACCCGCCGCTTCCTCACTCTCGGCATCGTCGATGCCCTGGTGCACCAGGATCCGGGGCACGAGGCACGCTCGGCGGCACGGGTACTGCTCAGCCTGTGCTCCGGCGAGGCCATCCAGGCGGCACAAGAGAAAATCCGCATCGAAATCATCATGCGCGACAATATGAATTGAAGGAGTGACCAAGGCACCGCGCAACGCATTTGCGTCAGGAACGACCCGTCTACAAAGGCGGGAAGCCAACAGGGCAGGACCATAATGCCCAACAAGGAGGAAACCATGAGATTCAGAACCAAACTGCTTTCCGTCGCCGCCTGTGCGGCGCTGTCTGTCCTCGTCGCCGGCGCCGCCATGGCCAAGGGGCCGGTGGTCGGCGTGTCATGGTCGAACTTCCAGGAAGAGCGCTGGAAGACCGACGAGGCCGCCATCAAGGTGGCCATCGCCAAGGCCGGCGGCTCCTACATTTCTGCCGATGCGCAGTCCTCGCCGGCCAAGCAGCTCACCGACATCGAGGGCCTGATCGCCAAGGGTGCCAAAGCGCTGATCATCCTGGCCCAGGATTCGGACGCGATCCGCCCGGCGGTGGAAAAGGCGACGCAGGAAGGCATCCCGGTGGTCGGCTACGACCGCCTGATCGAGGTGCCGAGCGCCTATTACATCACATTCGATAACCGCGAGGTCGGCCGCATGCAGGCCCGCGCCGTCTACAAGGTGCGGCCCAAGGGCAATTATGTGTTCATCAAGGGATCGTCGACCGACCCCAATGCCGACTTCCTGCGCGCCGGCCAGAATGACGTGCTGAAGGATGCCATCGCCAAGGGCGACATCAAGAATGTCGGCGAGGCCTATACCGACCAGTGGCTGCCGGCTAACGCGCAGCGCAACATGGAGCAGATCCTCACCCGCAACAACAATAAGGTCGATGCGGTGGTCGCCTCCAATGACGGCACCGCTGGCGGCGTCGTGGCTGCGTTGACCGCCCAGGGCATGGCCGGCAGCGTACCGGTTTCCGGCCAGGACGGCGACAAGGCGGCGCTCAACCGCGTGGCCGTTGGGACACAGACCGTCTCGGTCTGGAAGGATGCCCGCGAACTTGGCCGCAACGCCGCCGAGATCGCCATCGAACTGGCCGGCGGCAAGAAGCTGTCCGAGATTCCCAACTCGACAAGCTTCGCCGACGGCCCGAAAAAGGTGAAGATGACGGCGCGTCTGCTGAAGCCAATCCCGATCACCAAGGACAATCTCGATGTCGTCATCAAGGCCGGCTGGGTGACCAAGGATGTCGTCTGCCAGGGCGTCAAGCCCGCCACGGTGAAAGCCTGCAGCTGACCGCTGGTCGCGTCGTGCGATGGCGGAATCCTTGCGTTCGGCCATCGCGTTCTTGCCACCTTTTCGTTTGCCTGTTCGCATCAGGGGATAAGTCATGAGCGGGTTTCTGGCCAAGCTGGAAATCGATATCCGCCTGCTCGGCATGATCGCCGCGCTGGGCACGATCTGGATCGGCTTTAACTATTTCTCCGACGGACTGTTCCTTACCCCGCGCAACCTGTGGAACCTGTCGGTCCAGACCGCCTCGATCGCCACCATGTCCTGCGGCATGGTACTGGTGATCGTCACCCGTAACATCGACCTGTCGGTCGGCTCGTTGCTCGGCTTCACCGGCATGATCGTCGGCGTGGTGCAGGCTCGCCTGCTGCCACAGCAGCTGGGCCTCGGTTTCGAGAACCCGCTGACCTGGGAAGTCACCATGATCATCGGGCTGGCCGCCGGCGCCATGATTGGTACCTTGCAGGGCTTCATCATCGCCTATCTCGGCGTTTCGTCCTTCATCGTCACACTCGGTGGCCTGCTGATCTGGCGTGGCGCCGCCTGGTGGGTGACAGCGGGACAGACCGTTGCCCCGATCGATGGCCGCTTCAAGATGATCGGCGGCGGCATCGAGGGCTCGATCGGCTCTACGGCCAGCTGGATCGTCGGCATTCTTGCCACGCTTCTTGCCATCGCGCTGATGCAGGCATCCCGCCGTCGGCGCATCGCTTATGGATTCTCGGTCCGGCCGGCTTGGGCCGAGGCCTTTGTTGGCGGGATCATTGCCTTCACGATCCTCGGCGCGACCGCGATCGTCAATTCCTATGACATGCCGCCGGTCGTCGCCCGCCGCATCGTTGAAGCCAGGGGGCAAGTCTGGCCCGAGGGCGGCATCGACATTGCCCATGGCTATGCCATCCCGGTGTTGATCGCACTGGGAACCGGCATTGTGGTCACCTTTCTAGCCCGTCGGACCCGCTTCGGGCGCTATGTCTTCGCCATTGGCGGCAACCCGGAAGCCGCCGAACTGTCCGGCATCAACACCCGCCGCACCCAGATGCTGGTTTTTACCCTGATGGGCCTGCTGTGTGGCATCGCCGCCTGCATCTCCACCGCGCGCCTGCAATCGGCCACCAATGCGGCCGGCACCTTCGATGAGCTCTATGTCATTGCCGCCACGGTGATCGGCGGCACATCGCTGTCCGGCGGTGCCGGCACGATCTACGGCGCCATGCTCGGTGCCATCGTCATGGGCTCGCTGCAATCGGGTATGCTACTGCTCGACATGCCTACCCCACTGCAGAACATCGTCGTCGGCTGCGTGCTGATCGTCGCCGTCTGGATCGACAGCCTGTACCGGCGGCGCATGAAATAGGGCCCGGGAGGATATGCGATGACCGATACCGGTTCCGTCCCGCTCGTCGAGATGCGGGATATCTCCATCGCCTTCGGCGGTGTGAAGGCAGTGGATGGCGTCTCGATCGACCTGTTCTCCGGCGAGGTGGTCGGCCTGCTCGGCCATAACGGCGCCGGCAAGTCGACCCTGATCAAGATCCTGTCGGGCGCCTACCGGCCCGATGGCGGGGAAATCCGCGTCAATGGCGAGGCTGCCCAGATCGGCCATCCGTCCGACGCCAAGAAGCACGGCATCGAAACGATCTACCAAACGCTGGCGCTGGCCGATAACGTCGATGCCGCGGCGAATATCTTCCTCGGGCGGGAGATCCTCACCCGCTGGGGCACTCTCGATGACGGCGCCATGGAGGCTCAGACTCGCAAAGTAATGGCCCGGCTCAACCCGCATTTCCTCCGCTTCAAGGAGCCGGTGCGGGCATTGTCGGGGGGGCAGCGGCAAGCAGTGGCCATCGCCAGGGCCATCCATTTCGACGCCCGCATCCTGATCATGGACGAGCCGACCGCCGCGCTCGGCCCAGCCGAAACGAAGCAGGTCGCCGACCTCGTGCTGCAACTGAAAAACGAAGGCATCGGCATCTTCTTGATCAGCCATGATATCCACGATGTCTTCGACCTGGCCGACCGGGTCTTCGTGATGAAGAACGGCCGCGTGGTCGGCTCGGCACGGGTCACCGATATCACCAAGAACGAGGTGCTGGGCATGATCATTCTCGGCAAATGCTCGCCCGGCGCCATACCAGGCCCCGGCGCGGTGCGCTGAGCGGATTTCAGGTATTCCTGTCCACCGGCAAGTGTGACAGCGGCCACACAAATCGCGGCCTGCCCCTCGCCGGGGCCGGTGCATTGGACTAGGCTCTGGCGGGTAACCGGGACCGGACGGGAATGGCCATGCAACTCTGGCAGCTGCTGCGGGATCAGGTTTGCGGCGAGGGGCACAAAACTTCGCCGGATGCCGCCGATCACCGGCTTGCCCAAGCGATCCAGCAGGAAGAATACCAGGCCCTGCGGCTCGCCATCAGCCTGCGTACCCTCGTGCTGGCCGCCGTCACCGTGCTGCTGACGGTGGAACTGCGCTGGCCGCTGGCACTGAGCCTTTACTGCTATCTCGCCATTCTGGCGGTGTCCGGCTGGGTGCAGCTCTGGCTGCGCCGGCCCGACCGCGAACGGCCGTGGATGCACTGGGCCTTCCCCATGATCGACATGACGGTGCTGGTCGCCGGCATCGTGCTGCCCAATCCGTTCGACCCGTATCCGTTGCCACCGCCGATGCAACTTGGCTTCGATACGATCCTCTACGTCGTGCTGTTCCTGGTTCTGTCCGGTCTCGGCCAGTCGGCCCGCATCGTGTTCTTCTCGACCGTGGCCGCCATCGTCGCCTGGACCGCCGGCACTCTGTTCATCCTGTGGCAGCCCGGCGTCCATCTCGGCTACAGCTTCGACAATCTCGCCACGATGGATGCCGCCGAGCGCACCCGCTACATCCTCGATCCATGGTCGGTACGGCTTGGCGAATTCACGCCCCGCCTGATCCTGCTGGCGATGATCGGCCTGCTGATGACCGTCAGCGTGATCCGTTCGCGCCACCTTGCCGCGCGCCAGGTCGAGGCCGAACGGGCGCGCCGCAACCTGTCGCGCCACTTCTCGCCGCATATCGCCGCGCAGATCGCGCAGATGGACGACACGCTGGGCCAGGTCAAACAGCTCGACGCGGTCGTGATGTTCGCCGATCTCGTCGGCTTTACCCGGATTTCCGATCATCGGCCGCCGGCCGAGACGGTGGCCATGCTGCGCGACGTCCATGGCTGCCTGTCCCGTGCGGTGGCCGACAGCCGCGGCACCCTCGACAAGTATCTCGGCGACGGCATCATGGCCTCCTTCGGCACGCCGGAATCCGGGCCACATGACGCCTCGGCCGCCCTGCAGGCGGCCCGCACCATGCTGCATGGCATAGAAGCGCTGAATACCCGGCGCCAGCAGCAGGGACAGCCAGTATTGCAGCTCGCCATCGGCCTGCATTACGGCCCGCTGACGCTCGGCAACATCGGCGACGAAAGCCGCGTCGAATACGCCCTGATCGGCGAAACCGTGAATATCGCCCATCGCCTCGAACAGATGACGCGCGACCTGAAGGCGCAGGTCTGCCTCAGCCAGGGCTTCATCGACAAGCTGACCGCCGAAACCCGTGGCGACCCCGGCATCCTCCGCGACATGGTGATGCTGAAAGCCCAGGCGATCCGCGGCCTGCGCGATCGCATGGCCGTCTGGGTGCTGCCGCAGGCCGGCGTGACCGGGGATGCCGGCGCACAGCCGCAGCAGCCGACCATCCACTGACGCATTCGTGTTCCGCAGCGTTAACCGGACGGCCGGATAGGCCGGCCGCTTGGTTGCCTTGGCGGCTTTATTCCTTATATGTCATAGGGGATGGGCGATAATGCCGATCCCCGCCTTCCTCCTGCAGCGAGCCGCCGAACCCGATCATGTCAGACCCCCGCCAGCGCGCTTCCGAAGCACAGACCCTGCTTGCCGACCTGATCGCCGCCGCCCGCAAGGCGGGCGCGGAATCCGCCGATGCGATCTACCATGAATCGCGGTCGCTGAGTGCCGGGGTCCGCCTTGGCCAGCCCGAGGATGTCGAAAGTTCGGAAAGCCGCGATCTCGGCCTGCGGGTGCTGGTCGGCCGCCGCCAGGCCTGCGTCTCCACCACCGATTTCACCCCCGCCGCCCAGCGCGACCTGGTCGAGCGCGCCGTCAGCATGGCCCGCGCCGCCCCGGAAGATGCCTATTGCGGGCTGCCCGATGCCGACCAGATGGCAACCCAGCCGGTCGACCTCGACCTGTTCGACGGCGTCGAACTGGAGATGCCACAACTGCTGGAACGCGCCAAGGCAGCCGAGGCCGCCGCGCTGGCGGTTCCGGGCATCACCAATTCCGAGGGCGGCTCGGCCGGTCGCTCCTTCGGCCTGTCGGTCTATGCCAACACGCTGGGTTTCAACGGTGCCGGCTGGAGCGGATCGCACAGCATTTCGGCCGCCGCCATCGCCGGCAAGGACACCGGCATGGAGCGGGACTGGGACTACGAAGCCAAAACCCATTTCGACGAACTGCCTGACCCGGCCCAGATCGGCCGCAAGGCCGGCGAGCGCGCGGTGAAGCGGCTCAACCCCCGCAAGCTCGACAGCGGCGCCATGCCGATCGTGTTCGATCCACGCGTCGCCACCTCGCTGGTCGGCCATCTCGCCTCAGCCGTCAACGGCGCCGCCGTGGCGCGCGGCACTTCTTTCCTGAAGGACAAACTCGGCCAGGTGGTCTTCGCACCGGGCATCCGCATCGTCGATGACCCGCTGCGCCGCCGTGGCTTCCGCTCGCGCTGGTTCGATATGGAGGGCGTCGCCCGCCAGACCCGCGACATCATCGAGGACGGCCGTCTGACCACCTGGTTCCTCGACTGCGCCACCGCACGGCAGCTCAAGATGACCAGCACCGGCCATGCGTCGCGCGGCATGTCGTCGCCACCGTCGCCGTCGCCGACCAACATCTACCTGACGCCGGGCAAACAGTCGCCCGCCGAACTGATGGCCGACATCAAGGAAGGCGTCTATGTCACCGAACTGATCGGCATGGGTGTCAACGGCATCACCGGCGATTACAGCCGCGGCGCCGCCGGCTTCCTGATCCGTGACGGCAAGCTGGCCGAGCCGGTCTCCGAGATTACCATTGCCGGCAACCTGAAAGAGATGTTCATGCATCTGACGCCGGCGAGCGACCTGGAATTCCGCTTTGGCACCGATGCGCCGACCATCCGGGTCGACGGCATGACCGTCGCCGGTCGCTGAACCGGCCGTGTCATGTCGGTCCCTGCCGCCCTGCGCGATGACCATGAACTTCTGATCGGCGCGGTGCGCGACGCCGGCGTGATGGCCCTGCGGTTCTTCCAGGGCGGCGTGAAGTCATGGCACAAAAAGCCCAACGATCCGGTGTCGGAAGCCGATATCGCGGTCGACCAGATGCTGCACGACCGCCTGACGGCGGCCCGGCCGGATTACAGCTGGCTCAGCGAGGAAAGCGGCAAGGAACAGCGCAGCAGCCGGCACCGCTGGATCATCGATCCCATCGATGGTACCCGCGCCTTCATCGAGGGCAAGCCGGAATTCACCGTTTGTGTCGCCCTGATGGAAGACGACCGTCCGGTGCTTGGCGCCATTTTCAATCCGGCCACCAACGAGTTCTTCGAGGCGGCCGCCGCTGGCGGCACCCGGCTGAACGGCAAGACAATTCATGCCTCCGGCCATGCCGACCTCAACGAGGCGCGTTTTCTGGCCAGCCGGCGCACCTTCGAGCGCCATGGCTGGCTGGCCCGCACGGCCAAGGCCGACTTCGCCTATCGCAATTCCATCGCCTATCGCATGGCGCTGGTCGCCAACGGCAAATTCGATGCGGCGATCAGCCTGAGCGAAAAGAGCGACTGGGATGTTGCCGCTGCCGAACTGGTCGTCACCGAAGCCGGCGGGCGGGTTTCCACCGCGGCCGGCCGGCCGCTCAGCTATGGCAGCGAGAATTACCGGCACCCGTCGGTGATCGCGACGGGTGCCTATATTTTCGACGATCTGGTCGGCCTGCTGAAAGATCGCTAGCCGGCGAGGCCCGCCGGCGCGAAGTCAATGAAGCCGGTCATGGCGGCGAGCCGGCCGCCAGCGATGCTGGCAAAGTCGGTGCCGCCGGCAATGGCATCGCCGCCGGCCGGCCCGAGGTGCCAGGACAGGCGCATTCTGTCGGCGACCGCCTCGGCCCTGCCGGCCAGGCTGAAGACCAGCCCCGGAAATTTCTGCTGGGCGCCGGCAACCATGGCGTCGATGCCGGCCACGCCCTCGTCCCGCATCAGCGGATCGACATAGATCGCATCCTCAGCCCACAGGCCGGCGATCAGCGCACGGCGGCGGCCGGCGGCGGTTTCGTTCCACATGGCGATATAGCGTTCGGCGAGATCGGCGGGGGTGGTCATGGCTCTCTCCTGTCTGGCGAATGGCACCGGGATGTGCCGTGCAGACAGGATGACCGACTCATCCCGGCCCCGCGATTACGTCGGGGATAATCAGGCCGCCGTCATTCAGGCCGGGCGCACCCAGATCGCGGTGTCGTGGAAGGCAGCGCCACCATTGGGCTGGGCCGCATCCGCGCCGGTCAGCGCATTGACGCCGATGCCTTCCTCGAAGGCGACATGCGGCCAGATGCTCTCGACGATCACCACGCCGCGCCGCACGCCATCGAACAGTCTGGCATGCAGCTTCACGGTGCCGCGGTCGTTGCCGAGCCGCACGGCAGCGCCGTCGGCAATATCGAGGCCGGCCGCATCCTCCGGATGGATGAAGGCGGTCGGCTGCTGTTCGCGGCCGGCCGAGGTCGGCGTCTCGGTAAACGTGGTATTGAGGAAGTTGCGGGCCGGCGCGGTGACCAGGCGGAACGGCAAAGCCTCACTCGCCGCCTCGATGCTGGTCCAGTGATCCGGCAGCGCCGGCATGCCGGCGACATCCGGCCCCATGGCGGCCCAGTCCGGCGCCAGGCGGTATTTGCCGCCGGGCCAGCCGAAGCCGTCGAGGAAATGGCTGGTGCGGAAATCCGGCTGGCAGTCGATCCAGCGCTTTTCCCGCAGGGTCTCGGCATCCGGCCAGCCGGATGCCTTGAGCGTCACATCGGCGATCTCCAGCGCCGTCATGTCAAAGCCCGGATGCTGCGCTCCGACACGCCTTGCCAGCTCGGCAATCACGTAATGATTCTCGCGCGCCTCGCCCGGGGCCTCGACCAGCTTCGGCCCCAGCAGGATGCTCTGCTGGCCGCCAGCCTGATAAATGTCGTCATGCTCGGTGAACATGGTGGCCGGCAGCACGATGTCGGCCATTTTCGCCGTCGCGGTCATGAACTGCTCGTGCACGCAGGTGAACAGGTCAGCGCGCAGGAACCCCTGTTTCACCCGGTTGGAATCCGGCGCCACTTCCACCGGGTTGGTGTTCTGGATCAGCAGCGCGGTGACCGGCGGACCGTTCTTCAGTGCCGCGGCATCCCCGCACAGAACCGCACCGATCTGCGACTGGTCGAGCATGCGGATTTTCGGATCGAGCACGTCGAGGCCCTCGATCAGCGTCTTGTTCCAGTTGAAGATGGCGCCACTGTTGTGGAAGGCGCCACCGCCCTCATGCCGCCAGGCGCCGGTGACACAGGCGATGCTGGCGGCGGCATGCATGTTGACCGCGCCATTGCGGCTGCGCGAAAAGCCGTAGCCGAGCCGCAGGAAATGTCGCTTGCGTTCAGCCAGAAGATGCGCGAAGGCAGTGATCTCGTTTTCGCCAAGCCCGGTGATCGGCGCCGCCCAGGCCGGGCCGCGATCCCGCAGATGGTGCTCCAGTGCCTCGGCGCCGTCCGTGTATTGCGCCAGATAGGCACGGTCGGCTTGGCCGTCGCGGAACAGCACATGCATCACCGCACAGGCCAGTGCGCCATCGGTGCCCGGGCGCAGCATCAGGTGCAGGTCGGCCTGCTCGGCGGTCGCATTGCGATAGGGATCAACCACCACGATCTTCGCACCGCGGTCCTTGCGGGCGCGGATCGCGTGGGTCATCACGTTGACCTGGGTATGCACCGCATTGGTGCCCCAGATCACCACGCAGTCGCTTTTGGCCATCTCGCGCGGATCGGGGCCGCGCAGCGACCCGGTTCCGGCAATGAAGCCGGCACGGGCCAGCGTCACGCAGATGGTGGAATGCATGCCGGAATAGCGCTTGGCATGGCGCAGGCGATGGATGCCGTCGCGCTGCACCAGGCCCATGGTGCCGGCATAGTAATAGGGCCAGACCGCCTCGCTGCCGTGTTGCGCTTCCGCCTTCAGGAAGGCCTCGGCGGTACGGTCGAGCGCCTCGGCCCAGGAGATTTGCGTGTACTGGCCCGAGCCTTTCGGGCCGGTGCGCAGCAGCGGATGCAGCAGGCGGTCCGGATGGTTGGCGCGCTCGGCATAACGGGCGACCTTGGCGCAGATCACCCCGGCGGTGTAGCTGTTGCCGGGCGCGCCACGCACCCTGCCGATACGGCCCTCCGGCAGCAGGTCGATTTCCAGCGCGCAGGTCGACGGGCAGTCATGCGGGCAGGCGCTGTAGCCGGTTTCCGGCTTGTCACCTTTGGACTTGTCGACGGTGGCAAAGGGGGCATTCATTGCAGGGCCTACCGCAGTCTCGCCGGGCTGAGATCGGCCTCGGTCACGCCGAGGGCTGCCACATCGTCGGGCAGACCCCGGCCGAGCGCAAGGCCCCCTGACACCCGGCTCATCGCCGCCGAGGTCTGGATACCGTAGCCGCCCTGGGCGGCGAGCCAGAAAAAGCCCGACGCCGCCGCATCGAAGCCGCAGACGATGGTGCGGTCGGCGACAAAGCTGCGCAGGCCGGCCCAGCGGGCGGCCAGCCGGCGCACCTCCAGGGTGGTGGCCGTCTGCAGCCGGTCGACGGCAATGGCGATGTCCATTTCGTCGGGCTGGGCATCGCAGGGATCGCTGTCGGTCTCGTCGCAGGGCGACAGCAGCAGCCGGCCGGCATCGGGCTTGAAGTAGAAGGATTCGTCGGCCGCCACCAGGGTGGGCCAGTCGCGAATATCGGTGCCAGCCGGCGGGTCGAAGGTGACTGCCGTACGGCGCTTGGGCTTCAGGCTCACCGGCGCCACCCCGGCCAGCGCCGCCACCACGTCTGCCCAGGCCCCGGCGGCGTTGATCAGCACTGGCGCCGAGAAAATGCCTTGCCGGGTTTCCACGGTCCAGTCGGCCGCCGGGCGGGCTATGCCCGTGACCTCGGCCTCGGTGACGATGCGGCCGCCGGCCGCCGTCATACCCTTCAGGAACCCGCGATGCAGGGCATGCACATCGATATCCATGGCGTCGGGCTCCAGCAGCCCGCCGCCGGCTGCCGCCTCCGGGCGCATGACCGGCATGCGCTCCAGCACCTCGGCCGGCGACAGCCGCCGCACCGAAGGCACCAGCCGGCGCATCTCGCTGCAATTGTGATCGAGTTCGCCGGCCTGCTCCGCCGTGCCGGCATGCAGGGCGCCGCGCGGGGTCAGGATCGGTCCTTCCGTGAAACCGGCCGGCGGGTGCATCAGGAAATCGCGGCTGGCAACCGTGAGCGCACGGATCGGCGCGTTGCCGTAGGTCTCGGCGAACAGGGCCGCCGAACGGCCGGTGGTGTGGTAGCCGGGCTGGCTCTCGCGTTCCAGCAGCACGACCTTGCGGCCTTCGCGCGCCAGGGCATAACCGGCACCGGCGCCGGCAATGCCGCCACCGACAATCACAACATCGCAACGCTCGGTCATCACAATCCTCGCACGGCCCGGGCACGACAGGGGAAACAGGCAGGTTTCACCTGCTCTGTATACCCACTATAGGACCACTCCAATGAATTGCGAAGATGCCGGCCGGCTCAGGCGATGCCGCCGAGGCAGAGGTATTTGATCTCGATGAAGCTATCGATGCCGTATTTGGAGCCCTCTCGACCCATGCCGGACTCCTTGACGCCGCCGAAGGGTGCTTCCGCCGTGGAAATCAGGCCTTCGTTGATGCCGACCATGCCGTATTGCAGCTTTTCGGCGACCCGCCAGACGCGGGCAATATCGCGGCTGTAGAAATAGGCGGCGAGCCCGTAGGGCGTGTCATTGGCAAGTTTGATCGCCTCCGCTTCATCCTTGAAACGGTAGAGCATGGCGACCGGGCCGAAGATTTCCTCCTGCGAGGCTTCCATCGCCATGGTGGCGTCGCCGATCACGCTCGGCTGATAGAAGGTGCCGCCGTGCTGATCGCGGCCGCCGCCCAGCAGCACCTTTGCGCCCCTGGCCTTGGCGTCTGCCACCAGTCGCTCGACCTTGTCCAGCGCATCCTGGTTGATCAGCGGCCCCTGGCTGACGCCATCGTCGAAACCCGGGCCTGTCTTCAGCTTCTTGGTCGCCTCGACCAGCTTGGCGGCAAAGGCATCGTAGACGCTGTCTTGCACAAAAAAACGGTTGGTGCAGACGCAGGTCTGGCCGGTGTTGCGGTACTTCGAGATCATTGCGCCAGCCACGGCGGCATCGAGATCGGCATCGTCGAACACGATGAACGGCGCGTTGCCGCCAAGTTCCAGCGACAGCTTTTTCAGCGTGTCGGCGCTCTGGCGCATCAGGATCTTGCCGACCTCGGTAGAGCCGGTGAACGAGACCTTGCGCACCGTGGGATTGGTGGTCAGCTCGAGGCCGACCTCGGGACCCTGCGAGGAGGTCACGATATTCAACACACCCTTCGGCATGCCAGCCTCTTCTGCCAGCCGGGCCAGCGCCAGCGCACAGAGCGGGGTGTCTTCCGCCGGCTTGATCACCACCGGGCAGCCGGCGGCCAGCGCCGGGGCGCATTTGCGGGTGATCATGGCGATCGGGAAATTCCACGGCGTGATCGCAGCAACCACGCCAACCGGCTGCTTCAGCACCACGATGCGCTTGTCCGGCGCATGGCCGGGGATGACGTCGCCGTAGATGCGCTTGGCCTCCTCGGCGAACCATTCGACGAAGCTGGCGCCATAGGCCACCTCGCCCTTCGCCTCGGCCAGCGGCTTGCCCTGTTCCAGCACCATCAGGGCGGCCAGATCGTCCTGGTGCTGCATCATCAGGTCGAACCATTTGCGCAGGATGGTGGCGCGCTGCTTGGCGGTCAGCGCCGCCCAGGCCGGCCAGGCGGCTTCGGCGGCGGCAATCGCCCGCTTCGCCTCGGCACGCCCCATATCGGGCACTTCGGCGATCAAGCTGCCATCGGCGGGGTTGGTCACCGGGAAGGTCCTGCCGCTGTCGGCGCCGACCCAGGCGCCATCGATATAGGCCTGGCGGCGCAGCAGATCGGCATGCTTGAGATGGGTCATGGGGAGATCCTCCTGAATTTGGCGGCAATTCTGCGCGATCCGGTACGGCCCCGCAATATTGCCCGGGCGAGGCGGCGATATTATGGCGCGCTCTCTGCGTCACTCTCCGGGGACCAGCACGGCAGCACCCTGCAGTCGGCCGGCGCGCAGATCGTCAAGGGCCCGGTTGGCCTCGGCCAGCGGATAGGGCACCGGGTGGGTGCGCACCGGAATCCCTGGCATCAGATCGAGGAACTCGACAGCATCCTGTCGGGTCAGGTTGGCCACCGATTTCAAGCTGCGCTCGCCCCACAGCAGGTCGTAGGGAAAACGCGGGATGTCGCTCATATGGATGCCGGCGCAGATCACGGTGCCGCCGCGCCGCACGGCCTGCAGGGCCACCGGCACCAGGGCACCGACCGGGGCGAAGAGGATGGCAGCATCGAGCGGCTCCGGCGGCGCTGCATCGGAAGGTCCGGCCCAGACGGCACCGAGTTCGCGGGCGAAGGCCTGCGCCGCATCGTCACCCGGCCGGGTGAAGGCATAAACCGAGCGGCCCTGCGCCATCGCCACCTGGATCAGGATATGGGCAGCGGCGCCGAAGCCATAGAGGCCCAGTCGGCGCCCCGGCCCGGCCATGCGGTAGGCGCGGTAGCCGATCAGGCCGGCGCAGAGCAAGGGGGCCGCCTCGACATCACTCATGCCCCCGGGCAGCCGGAAGCAGTAGCGATGATCGGCCAGCACGCGGTCGGCATAGCCGCCATCGATCTGGTAACCGGTGAAGCGCGCTTCGGCGCAGAGATTCTCCTGACCGGCACGGCAATATTCGCAGGCACCACAGCTCCAGCCGAGCCAGGGAATGCCGACGCGGTCGCCAATGGCAAGGTCGCGCACGTCGCGGCCGAGCGCGACCACCCGCCCGACGATCTCGTGACCCGGCACCAGGGGCAGTTTCGGCTGCGTCAGCTCGCCGTCGACCACATGCAGATCGGTGCGGCAGACCCCGCAGGCGGCGACCTTGACCAGAACCTGCTGCGGTTCCGGCCGCGGCTCGGGCAGGTCGGTCATGACCAGCGGGCGACCGACCGCGTGCAGCACCATGGCATGCATGAAACGCTCCTTCCGCAAGGCACGACCTTAACACAGGGGTATCCGGGTGCGGTCTTGACGCAGGTCAAGGACCGCCTGCCATTTTCCTGAGCATTCTTGGGTATATCTGATGCGCCCCAGCCGCGGAGGCCGCCATGCCGCACCCTGCCTTTCCGAAAACCTGGATCCTGGTTGCCGATGCGGCCCAGGCGAATGCCTGGGCCGCATCCGGTCGCGACGGGCCGCTGACCGCAGTGCCGGAGTTCGGGCTGAAAGCCGAGGATACCCACGGTTTTTCTCGCGACCTCAAAAGCGACCGGCCGGGTCGCAGCTTTTCCAGCAGCGACAGCCGGCGCTCGGCGATGCAACCACCGCATGATCCGCATGACGAGGCCAAGGCCCGATTCACGGCTCTGGTGGCTAAACGGCTGGCGGTAGCCTGCCGCGAGCACCGCTTCAGCCGCCTGATCGTCGTGGCGCCGCCGCGCATGCTGGGCATCCTGCGCAAGGACTACAACGAGGAACTCGGCCGCTGCATCGCCGGAGAGATCGACAAGGATCTGACCAAGGCGACACCAGCCGAAATTCTCGATCACGTCCGCAGCTTTCTCCACGCCACCTGAGGCCACCGGTGAGCTTCGGCGATCTCTTCTGGCTGTTCTTCATCTTCATGGCGCTGCAGCCGATGCTGCGCCAGCGATTGCTGATTCTGATGCGGGCCCGCAAACTCCTGCAACTGCAGAAGGCCCGCGGTACCCGGGTGATCACCCTGGTACACCGCCAGGAAACCATGCGTCTGCTGGGCTTCCCGCTGGTGCGCTATATCGACATCGACGACGCCGAGGATGTGATCCGTGCTATCCGCGATACCGATCCGGAAACACCGATCGATATTATCCTGCACACGCCCGGCGGCCTGGTGATCGCTTCGCTGCAGATCGCATCCGCCCTGAGCCAGCATCGCGGCAAGGTCACGGCGATCGTGCCGCAACTGGCTATGTCGGGCGGCACCCTGATCGCGCTCGCTGCCGACCAGATCATCATGGCGCCGCATGCGATGCTGGGGCCAATCGATCCGCAGATCGGCGGCTTTCCCGCCGCCTCGCTGGCCCGGGTAGTCCGCGACAAGCCCATTGCCAGGATCGATGACCAGACCCTGATCTATGCCGATATCGGCGAGAAGGCGACACACCAGGTCTCGATTGCGGCGTGCAAGCTGCTGAGCCGCTATATGCCCGAGGACAAGGCCGTGGCGCTGGCCGACAAGCTGACCCGCGGGCAATGGACGCATGACTATCCCATCACTGCGGAAGAGGCCATCGAACTCGGCCTGCCAGTCAGCACCGGTCTGCCCGAGGAAGTCGCCGACCTGATGGCCCTCTACCCACAGCCGGTGCGCACCACGCCCACGGTGGAATACGTGCCCGCCCCCGTGCCACGACAGCCGCGCCGCAACGGTTCCTGAACAGGCAGACATGCCCTACCGTCGCAACAGCGATCTGCCGGATTCGGTCCGCAACCATCTGCCGGAGCATGCGCAGGACATTTTCCGCGCCGCCTTCAATGCCGCCTGGGGGGGCCATATCGGTGATCCGCGGCAGGAGGAAGCCGCCCACCGCATCGCCTGGGCCGCCGTCAAGCACCGTTATCGCAAGGATGGCGACCGCTGGGTGCCGACCGGTGATTAGTGCCGCGACCTAAGGCGCCACACGGCCGTCGCGCAAAGCCTCGGCATCGAAGGAAAAAACGATATGCCGGTCGGGCGCCAGCAGTCTCGGCCTGGCCTTGTCATCGTATTCAAGCCGGCTCAGCAGATCGCGGATCAGGTTCAGCCGGGCAAGTTTCTTGTTGTCGGCACGCACCACGATCCAGGGGGCGGCGGCCGAGTGGCTGCGTGACAGCATGGCATCGCGGGCCTGGCTGTAGGCCTTCCAGTGTTTCAGGGCGACCTTGTCGATCGGGCTGATTTTCCATTGTTTCAGCGGGTCGCGCTCGCGCAGCGCCAGCCGCTTCTTCTGCTCGTCACGGTCGATGTCGAGGTAATATTTGAGCAGGCGAATGCCCGAACGCACCAGCAGGTCCTCGAACAGCGGCACGTTGGTCATGAAGGATTCGTATTCCGCCTCGGTGCAGAATCCCATCACGCGTTCGACGCCGGCGCGATTGTACCAGCTTCTGTTGAACAGCACGAATTCGCCGCCCGCCGGCAGATGCGCCACATGACGCTGGAAATACCACTCGGTCTGCTCGCGGTCGGACGGCTTGCCGAGCGCCACCACACGGGTCTCCCGCGGGCTCATATGCTCGGTGATCCGCTTGATCGTGCCGTCCTTGCCGGCGCCGTCGCGGCCCTCGATGATCACCAGCAGCTTCTCGTTGCGGGCGATCAGGTGCCGCTGCAGGCAGACCAGTTGGATCTGCAGGCGGCGCAACTCGGCGGCATAGCCGTCCGGCGCGGATTTCTTCTTCGTGGTCTTTTTCTTCGCGGGCTTGCCCATCGCCTAGCCCTCGGGCAGCGGGATGAATTCGCTCTCGCCCGGCACCGCCGGGAACCGGCCTTCCTTCCAGTCGGCCTTGGCCTGCTCGATGCGCTCGGGCGAGGACGCGACAAAATTCCACCACAGATGCCGCGCGCCATCGAGCGGCGCGCCGCCCAGCAGCATCACCCGCGCGCCGTGTCGTGTGGCGATTTCCGGCTTCGCCCCGGGCTTCAGCACCACCATGGTGCCGGATTCACAGAGCATGCCATCCAGCGTGATCTCGCCGATGGCGACATAGACGGCGCGCTCCTCGTAGTCATCGGGCAGCGGAATGGCCGCACCGGCACTCGCCTCGGCGTCGAGGTAGAACATCGGGGCAAAGGTCTCGGCCGGCGAGGCGGCACCAAAGGCCTTGCCGGCGATCAGCCGCATGCGCACGCCGGGCTTTTCCACTTCCGGCAGGCTGCGTTCGCCGTGGTGGCGGAAGCTCGGATCGATTTCCTGGCGATCCTGCGGCAGCGCCAGCCAGGACTGGATGCCATGCAACCTGGTGCCCTCAGCCCGCAGGGCATCGCGGGTGCGCTCGGAATGGACGATGCCGCGGCCGGCCACCATCCAGTTGACGTCGCCCGGCCGGATCGGCTGGATCACGCCGAGACTGTCACGATGGATGATCTCGCCCTCGAACAGGTAGGTGACGGTGGCCAGTCCGATATGCGGATGCGGCCGCACGTCGAGGCCCTGCCCCTTCTCGAACTGTACCGGGCCCATGTGGTCGAAGAAGACGAAGGGCCCGACATGGCGCCGCTTGGCATAAGGCAGGATGCGGCGAACCATGAAGCCGTCGCCGAGATCGCGGGTACGCGGGGCAATGACAAGGTCGACGGATTCGGGCTGGGCGATGTCTGACATGGGATACCTCCGGGCCGCAGATTAGCCCGCTTCGGCCCGCCACCCAAGCCTGTCAGTCCCGCCAGATGCCGGTCCCGAGCACCGCTTGCAGCCGTGCAAGCTCGGGCGCGATGTCGATGCCCTGCCCAGCCAGCCAGTCGTCGCGATAGCAGCTGCCGGCATAGCGCTCGCCGCTGTCACACAGCAGGGTGACGATGCTGCCGGTCTCGCCGGCAGCCTTCATCTCGCAGAGCAGTTGCAGGACGCCGGCGAAATGTGTGCCGGTCGATGCCCCGACCCGGCGGCCGAGCAGGCCGGAGACGATGCGCATGGCGGCCAGCGAGGCGGCGTCAGGCACCCGGATCATGCGGTCGACCACATCGGGCTGGAACGAGGCCTCGACGCGCGGCCGGCCGATCCCCTCGATACGCGAGGGCCGTTCGCAGACCAGCGACGGATCGCGCAGGCGCCAGTAATCGAAGAATACCGAATTCTCGACATCGGTGACGCAGAGTCCGGTGGCGAAATCGCGGTAGCGCAGGTAACGGCCGATGGTCGCCGAGGTACCGCCGGTACCGGCGCCGACGACGATCCAGCGCGGCACCGGATGCTCTTCCAGCGCCATCTGCTGCAGGATCGATTCGGCGATGTTGTTGTTGCCGCGCCAGTCGGTCGCCCGCTCGGCATAGGTGAACTGGTCCATGTAATGGCCGCCGCATTCGCCGGCGAGCCGCTCGGCCTCGGCATAAACATGGGCGGCGGCCTCAACGAGATGGCAGCGGCCGCCGTAGAATTCGATCTGGGCGATCTTCTCGGCCGAGGTGCTGTGCGGCATCACGGCGACAAACGGCAGACCGATCAGCCGGGCGAAATAGGCCTCCGAGACGGCCGTGGAGCCCGAGGAAGCCTCGACGATGGTGGTCTCGGGCCCGATCCAGCCGTTGCTGAGGCCGTAGAGGAACAGCGAGCGGGCCAGCCGGTGCTTCAGGCTGCCGGTCGGATGGCTCGATTCATCCTTGAAATACAGGATCAGCCCCGGAAAGGCGGGCAATTCGAGGCGCAGCAGATGGGTATCGGCCGAGCGGTTGAAATCGGCTTCGATGCGACGCAGCGCGTCGCTGACCCAGGCACGGGACATGGCGGGATTCCTACAGAACCGGACTGTGGTCTACAGGGATACCTCACCCGGGCCGCTCCCGCCAAGGCCCGGCCGGGACCGAATGGCCAGGCCGTCAGTTGCCGAAGAAAGACGGCAGCCAGAGCGACAGGCCGGGGATATAGGTGATCAGCATCAGGCAGGCGAAGAGCGCCAGATAGAAGGGCATCACGCTCTTCATCGCCTCCTCGATACTGATTCGTCCGATGGCGCAGCCGACGAACAGCACGGCCCCCACCGGCGGTGTCAGCAGGCCGAGGCCGAGATTGATCATCATCAGCATGCCGAAATGCACCGGGTCCATGCCCAGCGACTTGACCACCGGCAGGAAGATCGGCGTGCAGATCAGGATCAGCGGCGCCATGTCCATCACGCAGCCCAGCAACAGCAGCGCGACATTGATGATCAGCAGGATCAGCCAGGGCTCGCTGGTCAGCGAATGCAGCAGATGCACCACCTGCAGCGGCAGCTGATGCAGCGCCAGCAGCCAGCCGATCGAATTGCCGGTGCCGATCACCAGCATCACCATCGACGTGGTGCGCACGGCGTTCATGGTGGCGCGGCGGAAGCCGCTCCAGCCGAGGCTGCGATAGACGAAGGCGGTGATGAACAGCGCATAGAGTGCGCCGACCGCCGCCGATTCCGTCACCGTGAAGACGCCGAAACGGACGCCGACCAGGATGATGATGGCAAGCCCGAGGCCGGGAATGGCGCCGAGGAAGGCGGCACCGACCGCGGCCCAGCCGGGAAAGGCTTCGCGCGGATAGTTGCGGCGCACGGCGGTGATGCCGGCGACCAGCATCAGCAGGCCGGACATCAGCAGGCCCGGGATGATGCCGGCGGTAAACAGCGCAATCACCGAGACGCCGCCGCCGGCGGCCAGCGAATAGATGATCATGTTGTGGCTCGGCGGGATCATGATGCCGATCAGCGCCGCGCTGGTGGTGACATTCACTGCGTAATGGGTGTCATAGCCGCGCTTGGTCATGCTGGGGATCAGCACCGAGCCGAGTGCGGAGGCATCGGCGACGGCCGAGCCCGATATGCCGCCGAACAAGGTCGACGACAGGATATTGACCTGGGCAAGACCGCCGCGGAAACGGCCGACCAGGGTCATGGCGAAATTGATCAGCCGTTCGGCGATCCCGCCGTAAAGCATCAGTTCGCCGGCATAGATGAAGAAGGGGATCGCCAGCAGCGAATAGATGTTCATGCCAGACGCGATGCGCTGGAACACCACATCCGCCGGCAGGCCGTCATAGAGGATGGTGGCGAAGGCGGCGAGGCCCATGGAGAAGGCGACCGGCACACCGATGGCCAGCAGCACGATCATCAGACCGAAGAGAAGAATGACAGACATCAGGCGGTATGATCCCGGTAAGCGTCCTTTTCGACCGTGTAGCCAAGCGCCGCGGCAATCAGGCGCTCGATGACGAACAGGACAATGGCGGCGCCCGACAGCGGCAAGGCGGCGTAGAACACCCCCTGCGGCAGGTCGACCGATGGAATGTTGTCGTGGGCGGTGACGATGGCGAGATGGCCGCCATACCAGATCATGCCCAGCGCGAAGCCGCCGACCAGGATCAGGCTGAGCGTCTCGCAGATGCGGCGGCCGAGCGGCGGCAGCAGTTCAAGCACTACCAGCATGCCCATGTGATAGCCCTCACGCACGCCGACGGCGGCGCCGAGCAGGCAGAGATACAGCATGAAGATCAGCGACAGCGGCTCGGCGGAGATCGGCGTCTCGTTGAGGACATAGCGCCCCCAGACCTGCCAGCCGACGGTCAGCGACATGATCAGCAGGAACAGTGCACTGACCGACAGAAAGAGATTGCCGAGCAGACGGCACAGGCGGGTATAGGATCTGAACATGGTACCGGGGAGGCTGTGACCGGAAGTTACGGGACTGCAGGAAAAACGGCCGGCGGGCTGTTCCGCCGGCCGGATTGCTCAGGCGTCAGGCGCATCCTGGATGCGCTTGACCAGAGACTTCATCTTGTCGCTGGTGACGAAGCGGTCGTAGACCGGTTTCATTGCATCCTGGAACGGCTTCTTGTCGAGCTTCGGGAGTATCTCGCAGCCGGCGGCGCGCACGATCGCTTCCGACTTCTTCTCGCGCTCGTCCCACAGCTTGCGCATGAATGGCACGGAGTCCTTCGCCGACGACCGGACAATTTCCTTCTCCTTGGCGTCCAGCTTGTCCCAGGCCACCTTCGACATCACGAAGACTTCCGGCGACAGCGAATGTTCGTCGAGGGAATAGTATTTGGCGACCTCGTAATGATGCGAGGATTCGTAGGACGGCCAGTTATTCTCGGCGCCGTCGATCACGCCGGTCTTCAGGGCCGTGTAGACCTCGCCATAGGGCATCGGCGTGGCATTGGCGCCCAGTGCCTGCACCAGGGCAACGAAGATATCCGACTGGATGACGCGGATCTTCATGCCCTTCATGTCAGCCGGCGTATGGATCGGCCGCACCCGGTTGTAGAAGCTGCGGGCGCCGCTGTCATAGAAGCACAGGCCGATGAAGCCGTGCGGCTCGAAGGCCGCCAGGATGTCGTCACCGATCTTGCCGTCCATCACCGTGCGCATGTGCTGGGTAGAGCGAAACACGAAGGGCAGCGCCGGCACCGCGGATTCCGGCACGATGCCGTTGAACGGCGCCATGTTGACGCGGTTGAACTGCAGGGCGCCGATCTTGGTCTGCTCGATGGTGTCCTTTTCCTCGCCAAGCTGGGCGGAATGGAACACCTGCAGCGACATCTTGCCGCCCGAGCGTTCCTTCATCAGGCGGCCCATCTCCTCGACGGCCTTCACCGTCGGATAATCCGGCGGATGCGTATCGGACGAGCGGAAGTCGGCGGCCAGCGCCGAACGGCTGCTCAGCAGCGTCACGCCCATCGAGCCGGCCACCAGGCCGGCACCGCTGAGGCGAAGCACCTCACGTCTGTTCATTCGGTTTCCTCCTGCAGGCCGTTATCGGCCGGCGTTTCCAATCCCTGTGTTGCCGGTGGGTGCGGCTGTCGCCTTGCTTGACCCCTACCGGCATCCGGCTTATCATCATGTCATATGATAACCAGACATATGAGACGCTAATCTTGTCCGAAACGAAAGACAAGCCCTTTTCGATGGCCCCCATCGCCGCCAACCGCAACCTAGCGGCGGAACTGGTGGAACGTCTGTCGGGGGAAATCCTCAGCGGCAAACTGGCGCCGGGCAGCAAACTGCCCACCGAACAGGAAATGGTCGCCGCCACCGGAGTCAGCCGCACCGTGGTCCGCGAGGCGGTGGCCGCCCTGCGCGCCGAAGGGCTGGTGGTGACCCGGCAGGGTGTCGGCGCCTTTGTAGCGGCCGATATCCGCCGCCGCCCCTTCCGCATCGACGAGGCCAGCCTCGACGTCCTGAAGGAAGTCATCAACGTCCTCGAACTGCGCGCCGCGCTGGAGGCCGAGGCGGCCGCGCTGGCCGCCGAGCGCCGCAGCCCAGCCCAGCTGCAGGCGATGCGCGAGGCGCTCGACCGCATGTCGCTCGCCATCGAGGAAGCCGAGGATGCCGTGGCGCCCGACCTCGATTTCCACCGCACCATCGCCGAGGCCACCGGCAATCCGCACTTCACCCACCTGTTCGCCTATCTGGGGTCGCTGCTGATCCCGCGCGCCCGGGTGCAGAGCTTCCGCAGCATCACCGACGACAAGCCGGCCTATCTGCGCCGGGTCAACCAGGAGCACGAAGACATCTATGCCGCCATCCAGCGCCAGGATGCCGGCGCCGCCCGCACCGCCATGCGGATGCATCTGGGCAACAGCCGGGAACGCCTGCGCCGCGCCGCCATCGACACGCCGGGCGCGCACTGAAAAATACAAAAAGGCAGAGGAAAGAATGGAACCGAATGCCCTCAAGGCCGCGATCTCGTCCGGCCTGTTGTCCTTCCCGATCACCGATTTCGACGCCCAGGGGAATTTCGAGCCGAAGGGCTATCGCCGCCGTCTCGAATGGCTGATGCCCTACGGCGCGACGGCGCTGTTCGCGGCCGGCGGCACCGGGGAATTCTTTTCACTGGCGCCCGATGAATACAGCGACGTGATCCGCACCGCGGTCGAGACCTGCAAGGGCAAGGTGCCGATCATCGCCGGCACCGGCTACGGCACCCGGCAGGCCATCGCCTATGCCCGCGAGGCCGAACGGCTCGGCGCCGCCGGCCTGCTGGTGATGCCGCATTACCTGGTCGAGGCCGATGCGGAGGGCATCAGCCGCCATGTCGCGGCGATCTGTGCCGCCGTGAAGATCGGCGTCATCGTCTATAACCGCGGCGTCTGCCGCCTTGGGCCGGATGCGCTGCAAAAGCTCGCCGCACAATGCCCGAATCTGATCGGCTTCAAGGACGGCATCGGCGATCTCGAGCTGATGGTGGCGGTGCGCCGCCGCATGGGCGACCGCTTTGCCTATCTGGGCGGTCTGCCGACGGCGGAATTCTTCGCCGCGCCCTACAAGGCGATGGGCGTGCCGGTCTATTCCTCGGCGGTGTTCAACTTCATCCCGAAGACGGCGATGGATTTCTATCGTGCCATTGCCGCCAATGACGAGGCGGCCGCGACCGGGATCCTCGACGCCTTCTTCATGCCCTATTCGAAAATCCGCAACCGGCGGCCGGGCTATGCGATCAGCATCATCAAGGCCGGCGCGCGGCTGGTCGGCCAGGACGGCGGCCCGGTCCGCACTCCGCTGGTCGATTGCAGCGACGAGGAGCATGCCATGCTGAAAGAGCTGATCGACAAGCTGGGACCGCAATAGCCCGCCAGTCACTTCGGGCCAGCCGCCCCAGGGAGGAAACAATGACAATGAAAAAAATCCTGCTCACCGGAGCCAGCGGCGGCGTCGGCACCCGGCTGCGTCGGCTGCTGAAGCCGATCTATCCGGATCTGCTGCTCAGCGACCTGCAGTCGCCGGCCGGCCTGCAGGCCGACGAGACCTTCATCCCGGCCGATCTTGCCGATGCCGCGGCGATCGAGAAGCTCTGCGCCGGCGTCGACGGCATCGTGCATCTGGGCGGCTTCTCGGTCGAAGGACCGTGGGAGACCATCCTCAACGCCAATATCGTCGGCTGCTACAACCTGTTCGAGGCTGCCCGCAAGCGGGGCGTCAAGCGGGTGGTCTTCGCCTCGTCCAATCACGTCATGGGCTTTCATCCGCGCACAAACAAGATCGGCGTCGAGGCCGTGCCGAAGCCGGATACCCGCTACGGCCTCAGTAAGCTGTTCGGCGAAGGCCTCGGCGCGCTTTACGCCCACAAGCACGGCATCGGCACGCTCAGCATCCGCATCGGCAATTTCGGCGACCAGCCGATCGACGAGCGCCGGCTGGCGATCTGGCTGAAGCCCGACGACCTGGTGCAGCTGATCCGCATCGGCCTCGAGAAACCGGACCTCGTCTACGAGGTGGTCTACGGCATGTCCGACAACAAGCGCGCCTGGTGGGACAATGCCAATGCGCTCCGGCTCGGCTACAAGCCTTCCGGCCAGTCCGAGGATTTCGCCGCCGCCGCGCTGGAAGCGCAGCGGGCACTGCCGAAAGACCCGGTCGGCGACCATTTCCAGGGCGGCAGTCCGTTCTGCAGCCAGGACTTCGACAACAACCTTGAGGCCCTGAAGAAGCGGCTGTAACCATGCGGATCAAAGGCGTCGATACCGTCACGCTGAAAATCCCCTTCGGCGACCTCTACGACGGCCCGCGCGCCAAACGGCGCGGCTGGACCGAGTTCGACACCCTGCTGGTGCGGGTCGAGACCAACGACGGCCTGGTCGGCTGGGGCGAGGCCTTCGCCTATAGCTGTGCGTCCGCGGTGCGGGCCGCAGTCACCGACATGGTGGCGCCGCTCGCTGTCGGCCGCACGGTCGAGGACATCCCGGCATTCAGCCGGCAACTGCAGAAAGAGCTGCATATCTGGGGCCGCTACGGCATCACCATCTTTGCCCTGTCCGGCCTCGATATCGCGCTGTGGGATCTTGCCGCCAAGCAGGCCGGCCAGAGCCTTGCCGCCCATCTGGGTGGCCGGCGCCGCGACCATGTGCCGGCCTATGCCAGCCTGGTGCGCTATGGCGGGCCGCAGCCGGTCGGCATCATGGCAAAGCGCGCGGTGGCCGAAGGCTATGGCGACGTGAAACTGCACGAGGTGGCTTACGAAAATATCGCCGCCGCGCGCGAGGCGGTTGGCGGCGCCATCCGCCTGACCACCGATGTGAACTGCAGCTGGGGCCTCGACGAGGCGGAAAGCCTGCTGCCGAAAATGCGCGATCTCGACCTCTACTGGGTCGAGGAGCCGGTCTTCCCGCCGGAAGACTACGACACCCTGTTCGAGCTCGGCCGCTTTGGTGTCGCGCTGTCGGCCGGCGAGAATGCCTGCACGGCGATGGAATTCGCCCGGCTGATCCCGGCGCTGGCCTTCCCGCAGCCCAGCGTGATCAAGGTCGGCGGCGTGACCGAATTTCTTGCCGTCGCCGCACTGGCGCGAGCCGCCGGCAAGACGGTGATGCCGCATTCGCCCTATTTCGGCCCCGGCTACTGGGCGACGCTGCAGCTGGCCGCCCATCTCGACAATATCGGCCTGTTCGAATTCATGTATGTGCAGCCCGAGGCCTTTTCCGGCCGCGACATTCCGCTGCCGCGCGACGGCCGCATCGCCATTCCCGACATGCCGGGCATCGGTTTCATGCCCGACGACGAAACGCTGCGGCGCTTCCGCGTCGCCTGACCCCGGAGACCCCCGATGAGCTATACCCGCATCCTGACCGGCACCAGGCCGAAACTGCAGATGCCGGCCGGCGCCTGCGACACCCATATCCATTTCTACAACGGCCGCTATCCTACCCTGCCCGGCACGCCGACACCGCCGGACGCTTCGGTGGCCGATTACCGCCAGGTGATGGACTGGCTCGGCATCCAGCGCGTCGTCGTCGTGCAGCCGAATGCCTATGGCGACGACAACCAGTTGACCATGGATGCGGTCGCGGAACTGGGGGATGCAGCGCGTGGTGTCGTGGTGGTCAAACCGGGCGTCAGCGATGCTGAACTCGACCGCCTGACCAAAGCCGGGGCGCGCGGCCTGCGTGTCATGGCCCTGCTCGGCGGCACGCTTGGCCTCGACGTGCTGGAAGAGATGGCCGCCCGTGTGCATGCCTTTAGCTGGCATGTGCTGGTGCAGCTCGATGGCCGCGACCTGCCGCAGCACGAGGCGACCATCCGCCGCCTGCCCTGCAAGGTGGTGATCGACCATATCGGCAAGTTCCTCGAGCCTGTACCCGTCGACCACCCATCCTTCCAGTGCCTGCTGCGACTGGTCGACAGCGGCCGGGTCTGGGTCAAGCTGGCGGCCGCCTATGAAACTTCCAAAACTGGCGGTCCGGCCTATGAGGATGTCAGCGTGCTGGCCCGCGCATTGGTGAAAGCCGCCCCGGAGCGGATGATCTGGGCCAGCAACTTCCCCCATGCCCAGGCCCACAAGTTCGGCTATCCGAACGAGGCCGCCCTGCTCGACCTGATGCTCGACTGGGCGCCGAACGCGGCCGACCGGCAGAAGATCTTTGTCGACAATCCGGCCGAATTGTACGGTTTCCGGCCATAACCGGTTATTTCGCTTGACGACGGGCCGCATACGGCCCATATAGCGCCTGCCGTTATCCACGGCTTTTGCGTTGCGGCCGCGTGAGCGGACAGCTGAATCGCCCCAGAGATCGCTGATCCGTCCTGCCCGACGCCTCGAATTCCCACTCACGACCCAGGTCACGCGGGGACGTTTTTACCGGACCCGCGTCCGACCGCTGCATTGCAGGCGAACCCGCCTGCTGCCGTCGTGCGCCCCATGCAAGGATTCTGTTTTGACCAGTTTCAACGACCTCGGCCTGTCCCAGCCGCTTCTCAACGCGCTGACTGCCGGCAAGTACACCCAGCCCACCCCGATTCAGGCCCAGGCCATCCCGCCGGTTCTCGCCGGCCGTGACCTGCTCGGCATCGCCCAGACCGGCACCGGCAAGACGGCGGCCTTCGCGCTGCCGATCCTGCAGCGCCTGGTCGACACCCGTCACCGCCCGGCGCCGAAGACCTGCCGCGCGCTGATCCTCAGCCCGACCCGTGAACTGGCCGCCCAGATCGCCGACAAGTTCCGCACCTATGGCCGCGAAATGGGCCTGTCGATCACCACCGTCTTCGGCGGCGTCGGCATGCACCCGCAGATCCAGACGCTGGGCCGCGGCGTCGACATCCTGGTGGCCACGCCGGGTCGCCTGATCGACCATATGGACCGCCGCACGCTGAGCCTCGCCAACGTCGAGACCGTGGTGCTCGACGAGGCCGATCAGATGCTCGACCTCGGCTTCGTCCATGCGATCCGCAAGATTTCGGCCGCCCTGCCCAAGCAGCGTCAGAGCCTGTTCTTCTCGGCCACCATGCCGGCCTCGATCGGCCAGCTCGCCGCCGGCTTCCTGCGCGAACCGATCCGCGTCGAGGTGACCCCGGCCGCCACCACGGTCGAGCGCATCGACCAGTCGGTGATCTTCGTCGAGGCCGACCGCAAGCGCGCCCTGCTGGCCGAGATCATGCTCGATCCGGCCATGGAGCGGACCCTGGTGTTCACCCGCACCAAGCATGGCGCCGACCGCGTCGCCCGCCACCTCGAGAACAGCAAGGTGCCGGCGGCCGCCATCCACGGCAACAAGTCGCAGAGCCAGCGCGAGCGCGCCCTCGCCGATTTCAAGGCCGGCCGCATCCGCGTGCTGGTTGCCACCGACATCGCCGCCCGCGGCATCGACGTCACCGGCGTCAGCCATGTGGTAAACTTCGAGCTGCCGAACGTGCCGGAAAGCTATGTGCACCGCATCGGCCGTACCGCCCGCGCCGGCAAGGACGGCGCGGCGATTTCCTTCTGCGCCCAGGACGAACGCGGCCTGCTGCGCGACATCGAGCGCGTGACCCGGCAACGGATCGCCACCAGCGACCGGCGCAGCGACGAGGCGCTGGCCGCGGCCAGCGCCGTTGCCAACCAGAATGACCGGCAGGACAGCCGCGAACAGCCGCGGTCCCATGGTCACCGCAACGAAGGCCAGCGTCAGGGCCAGCGCCCTAATGGCAGCCGCAATGGCGGCGGCCATCGCAGCGAAGGCCAGCGTCACGAAGGCCCGCGCCATGAGGCCCAGGATGGCCAGCGCCAAGACCGTCCGCAGCAGGCCCACAAGCCGGGCGGCCGTCCCTTCCATAAGAAGAAGCCGGGCGGCCACAATGGCGGCGGCCGCGGCTTCGGCGGCGGTCAGAACCGCAGCCAGGCCCGCGCCGGCTGACCGCCAGCGGATATACGAAAACAGAAACGGCGTCCGGGCATCCCGGGCGCCGTTTTCATTTTTGGGACAGGGCTGCGGCTGCCCTAGCCGGCGTCTTTTTCCATCTGGGCGAAGACTTCCTCGGCCAGATGCACGGCGCTGTTCGCCGCCGGCACGCCGCAATAAATGGCGGCCTGCAGGATCACTTCCTTGATGTCCTCGCGGGTCAGGCCGTTGTTGAAGGCGGCCTTCACATGCAACTTGAACTCGTCCGGCCGGTTCAGCGCAATCATCATCGACAGCGTCATGCAGCTGCGCGTCTTGCGGTCGAGGCCGGGCCGTGTCCAGATCTCGCCCCAGGCATAGCGGGTAATGAGATTCTGGAACTCCTCGTTGAACGGATTGATTTTGGTCAGCGAGCGGTCGACATGGGCCTCGCCCAGTACCGCGCGGCGGACCTGCATGCCGGCCTTGTAGCGATCTGTGTCATCCATGATGTCTCTCCTGCCGTCAGGCGCCGAGAAAGCCGGTCAGCGCCGCCGTGAAGGCGTCCCGGCATTCGATGTTGGACAGATGGGCGGCCGGCAGCTCGACATAGCGCGCGCCGGGGATGGCATCGGCCACGAGATGCCCATCGGCGGCCGGGGTCGCCAGATCATGGGTGCCGGCGATCACCAGCACCGGATTGCGGATCGCGGCAATGTCCTGGCGCTGATCCATGTCGCGCACCGCTTCGCAGGCGCCGCAATAGCCTTCCAGCGCGGTGGCCAGCAGCATGGCGGAGATTTTTTCGACCGCCTGCGGCTCAGCCGGGACGAAGCCCTCGGTGAACCAGCGCTGGATCACGCCCTGCACGATGGCGCCCATGCCGCCCTGGCGCACGGTGGCGATACGGGTGTTCCAGACCTCCGGCGTGCCGATCCTGGCGGCCGTATTGCACAGCACCAGATGACTGAAGCGGGACGGGGCATGGACGCCGAGCCACATGCCGGTCATGCCGCCCATGGACAGCCCGCAGAAGGCCGCCTGGCCGATCTTGAGTTCATCCATCAGGGCCAGCACGTCGCGGCCGAGCCGGTCGACGCCGTAAGGCGCCGGCGACAGGCCGGACAGGCCATGGCCGCGGGTATCGTAGCGCAGCACGCGAAAAGCGCCGGTCAGCGCCGGCATCTGCGGCTCCCACATGCCAAGGTCGGTGCCGAGCGAATTCGACATCACCAGCACCGGCGCTGTCTCCGGGCCGTCGAAACGGTAATGCAGGCTGACCCCGTCGTCGCAGGCGATATACGGCATGATTCCTCCAGAAGCGGTTATTTGCGTCGTGCGGCAAGCACGCGGTCGACCATGGCCGGCGCGACGCCGACATAGCCGAGCGGATCGAACAGGCGATCCAGCGCTGCCGCATCGAGATGCGCCGTTACCTTCGCCTCTTCGCCCAGCACGTCGCGCAGGTGGCGCTGTTCCGCCACCGCCCTGTGGCAGGCATCCTCGATCAGGTCGTGTGCCGCCAGCCGGCCGATCTTGGCGCCCAGCGCCATCATCACGCCCTCGGCCATGATCAGGCCGCGGGTTTCGTCGAGGTTGCTGCGCATCCGTGCGGCATCGACCTCGAGGCCGGCACAGACATCCGCCATCTGCGCGGTGGCACCGGCGGCGAGCCGCACCAGCGCGGGCAGCGTTTCCCATTCGGCATGCCAGCCGCCAAGGCCGCGCTCATGGTCCTGCGGCATCGCCGACAGGATGGTGCCGACCAGATGCGGCACGCGGATCGCTGCCGACAGCACGGCCGCGCCGCTGACCGGATTGCGCTTGTGCGGCATGGTGGACGAGCCGCCGCGACCGGCGCCGGCCGGCTCGAAGGCCTCGCCGACATCGGTCTGCATCATCAGCGAGACATCGCGGGCGATCTTGCCGAGGCTGCCGGTCATGAGGCCGAGCATGGTGGCGCATTCGGCCACCCGGTCGCGCGCCGTATGCCAGGGCATGTCGGGCAGGCCGAGCTTCAGGTCGTCAGCCAGCGCGCGGGCAACATCGAAGCCGCGATCACCGAGCGAGGCCAGCGACCCGGCGGCGCCGCCGAGCTGGACGACGAACAGCCGCGGCTTCAGTTCATCGAAACGCGCTCGGTGCCGCTCGACGGCATCGAGCCAGCTTGCCACTTTCATGCCGAAGGTGACCGGCAGGGCGTGCTGCAGCCAGGTGCGGCCGACGACCGGCGTGTCGCGGTGGACCGCGGCAAGTTTCGCCAGCGCCGCCGACAGGCGGCTCAGGTCGGCTTCGATGCCGCCGAGCGCCTGCCGCAATTGCAGCACCAGGCCGGTATCCATGGCGTCCTGGCTGGTGGCGCCCCAGTGCACGAACCGCGCGGCCTCCGGGTCGGCCTTCGCCACCCGGGCGGTCAGCTGCTTGACCATCGGGATCGCCGGGTTGCCGGTATTGGCAATGGCGGCAGACAGCGCCGCCAGATCATACAATCCGGCATCGCAGGCCGCGGTGATGGCGGCCGGCGCCGCGGCCGGGATCACGCCCACGGCCGCTTCGGCGCGGGCCAGCGCCGCCTCGAAATCCAGCATGCCCTGCAGCCGCGCCCGGTCCGACAGCGCCGCAGCGGCCGCCCCGGTCGAGAACAGAGGATCGAACAGGCCGGTGGCAGTCGCAGTCATGGGAAGCCTTTACCAGTTCACCAGGGTCAGCAGGCCGTAGGTCAGCCAGGGAAAGTCTGCCGCATCGGCATGTTGCGCGCCAGCTTGTTGATGACAAAGACGTTCAGGCCGGCCACCACGGCCGCCGCGGTCAGGGCGTCGCTGCGATGCGGCGGATTCTCGTCACTGTTTCCTGCCGCTTCGCCTTGTGCAGGACTCAACAATCGAAAAATACCGTCTCGCCCTCTCCCTGCATGACGATATTCCAGGTGTATTCGCCCTTGCCGGCGACGGTACCGGCCAGCAGCGTGCCGCGACGGCCTGCGTCTTCAATCAGACCGAGCACCGGATCGTTGGCATTGGCCGCCTCGTCGGCGAAATAGATGCGGGTATACAGATGCCGCAGCATGCCGCGCATGAACACGCAGACCACGATATGCGGCGCCTGCAGCATATTGCCCGGGCCCGGCACCGCGCCGGGCTTGATGGTGGTGAATTTGTACCGGCCGTCCTTGTCGGTCGGCACGCGGCCGAAACCGATGAACTTGCCGTCCAGCGGCTTGTCCTGGGTATCTTCCGGATGGGCGTATTTGCCGTCGGCATTGGCCTGCCAGAATTCCAGCAGGGCATCGGGGATAGGCTTGCCTTCGCCATCCAGCACGCGGCCGGAAATGACGATCGTCTCGCCCTTCGCGGCATCCCTGGCGATATCCGCAATGGTGATCGGGGTCAGGCCGAGATGCAGGTAGGGGCCGACCGTCTGCGAAGCGGTGGGAATAAGACTCATGACGGACACCTTCACTTCTGCTCGAACGGCGTGGCATCGCGGCCACGCAGGACGATGTCCCAGCGATAGCCCAGCGCGAATTCCGGCACCGTGGTCTCGAGATCGAAGGTGGCGATCATGCTGTCGCGGGCGCGCTGGTCGGTGACGCAGTTGAAGATCGGGTCGAGCGGCAACAGCGGATCGCCCTGGAAATACATCTGGGTGACCAGCCGGGTCATGAAGCTCGGCCCGAACAGCGACAGATGGATATGCTGCGGCCGCCAGGCATTGTGGTGGTTGCGCCAGGGATAGGCGCCGGGCTTGACGGTGACGAAGCGATAGCGGCCCTCGTCGTCGGTGACGGTGCGGCCATAGCCGGTGAAATTCGGATCGAGCGGCGCGTCGTGCTGGTCGATGGCGTGGCGGTAGCGGCCGGTGGAATTGGCCTGCCACAGTTCGATGAGCGTGCGCGGCACCGGCCGGCCATTTTCATCGAGCACCCGGCCGCTGAGGATCATGCGCTCGCCGATCGGCTCGCCGGCATGCTGCTTGGTCAGGTCGTGGTCGGTCGGCCCGACCAGCTCGTGGCCGAACAGCGGGCCGGTCACTTCCGACAGGGTGTGCGGCAGCAGGATGAGCGGCTTGCCGGGCGCGCGGCGGATCGAGGACTGATACGGCGGGTGCAGGTAGTTCGGCTGTGTGCCCGGGGCCGGGCGTTTGTAGCCCACGATCTCGTTCATCTGTTCCTCCCGTCGGCCAGATACCGATGACCTGACCCGCGTCATATCCACGCATCGCTTGACTGACTTGTGCGTAAATCGCACAATAATTTGAATATCGAACATTACAGGGTGGAATTATTCCATTGTCAACGCATGAACCTGCGTGATTTTTCGACCTCGCTCGCCCGCGGCCTGCGTGTCATCACCGCCTTCGACCGCGACAACGACGAGATGACGCTGAGCGAGGTCGCCCGCCGCGCCGACATGACGCGGGCCGCCGCGCGGCGCTACCTGCTGACGCTGTGCGAGCTCGGCTATGTCACCGGCGACGGCAAGTATTTCCGTCTGACGCCCAGGGTGCTCGATCTGGGCTTTGCCTTCCTCACCTCCATGCATATCTGGGAACGTGCCCAGCCCTTCATGGAGCAGCTGACCGAGCAGGTAAATGAATCCTGCTCGATCTCGGTGCTGGACGGCAGCGACATCGTCTATGTCGCCCGCGTGCCGACCAAGCGCATCATGTCGGTGGCACTCGGCATCGGCAGCCGCCTGCCCGCTTTCTGCACTTCGATGGGACGCGTACTGCTGACCTCGCTGCGGCCGGCCGAACTCGATGCCTTCTTCGCGCAGACCGAATTCGTCGCCCGTACGCCGCATACGGTGACCGATCCGGCCACCCTGCGCGGCCTGATCGGCGAGGTGCAGCACAATGGCTATGCCGTGGTCGACCAGGAACTGGAGGTCGGCCTGCGCTCGATCGCGGTGCCGGTGCGCAACCAGTCCGGCCGCATCCTGGCGGCGATGAACATCAGCGGCCATGCCGCGCGCACCACGGTCGACGACCTGCGCCAGCGCGTGCTCTCGCCGCTGCTCTATGCGGCCGAGGGCATTCGTTCGGCCCTGCCCTGATTGAGCTGCCCCGCCTAGCTGAGCGCGGCGCGGACCACGTCCGGCACCGGCAGAGCCTTCAGCCGGTCCGGCTTGTCCGGATGCGGCGCCGCCCAGACGCGGCGCTCCCAGCCGTCCACGCAGAGCACGCCGGCATTGTAGACCTTGTGGCTGAGGATGAAGTAGCGGTCGCTCCATTCGCTGACGCCGCTGTGCACTTCCAGCTCGTCGCCGAATTTCGACGGCGCCAGGAATTTGGCGTTGGCCTCGGCAATCGGGATGCCCACCACGCCATGCTCGTCGAAAATCTCGGGTAGCGGCAGGCCGGCATTGACGAAGAGATGCCGGGTGCCGGCGTCGAACCAGGCGAAATACCGCGGGTAGAACACGATCCGTGCTGGATCGGCGTCGCCCCACTCAATCCACACGCGATGAATATTGGTCTGCATCTTCCCTGCCTTCAGTTATTGCCGATGCCCGGCCGGATTACTGGCGGCCAGATGATTGGCGGTCAGACTATTCGTTTCCCGCTATAACAATTATCCGCTACGATTTTCAGCTACCGGCGGATTTAGGGCAACCCGGAACGGACTCCATGACCCGGCAGAGCAGCCATACGAAAGCCACCCCGACCACCGATCCCGACGACGCACCGGCGAAGGTCGATCTCGGCTGTCTCGACGGCCTGCTCGGCTACCGGCTGCGCCGGGCGCAGCTCGCGGTGTTCCAGGATTTCATCACCAGCATGCGGGACTACGACCTGCGGCCGGCCCAATTCTCCGTGCTGGCCATCATCAGGGCCAATCCCGGCCTCAAGCAGTCGCGGGTCAGCGAGGCGCTTGGCATCAACCGTGCCAATTTTGTCGCCCTGCTCGACGAACTGGAAACCCGCGATCTGGCGCGCCGCGAACCGGCGCCGGGCGACCGGCGCTCCAATGCGCTGTTTCTCACCGCGAAGGGCGAAGCCTTTCTCGACGAAGCCTACCGCCATCTGCAGGCGCATCACGAACGCCGCCTCGACGCAGCACTCGGCGCCGGCGACAGGCAGCAGTTCCTGACGTTGCTCGACCGGCTGGCCGCGCTCGACTGAGCCCCTTTCAACGAGGACCTTCGCCGGTCAGTGCGGACGACCGCCGGCATCCGGATTCTCCACCAGCAGCGCGATGCCCTGGCCGCCGCCGATGCAAGCGGACGCGATCCCGTAACGCAGGCCGGCGCGGCGCAGTTCGCGCGCCACCGTCATCGCCAGCCGCACGCCGGTGGCGCCCAGCGGATGGCCGATGGCAATCGCCCCGCCGTTGACGTTCAGTTTCTCGCGCGGAATCGACAGGGCGCGCATGCAGGCCATCACCTGGGCGCCGAAAGCCTCATTGATCTCGAACCGGTCGATCTCTTCGATCTTCACGCCCGCCCTGGCGCAGACCGCCTGGATCGCCGGCACCGGGCCGATACCCATCACCTCGGGCCGCACGCCGACGCTGGCCCCGGCGACAATGCGCGCCAGCGGTGCCTTGCCGTGGTCCCGCACATAGTCGCCGCCGGCGACAATCGCCGCCGCCGCGCCATCGACCACACCGGACGAGTTGCCGCCAGTCTGCACGCCGCCGAAGGCCGGCCGGATCTTCGCCAGCACCTCGACCGGCGATGGCCGTACATGGCTGTCCTCGGTCACCTCCGGCGTCTTGCGGCTGAGCCGGATGCCGCGGCTGTTATAGCCGGCGAGCGCAAACTCCTCGCTGCTGACCGGCGCGATCTCGCCCGCGAAGTAGCCGGCGTCCTTTGCCTTCACCGCGCGGTCGAAGCTCTCGGCGGCATAGGCGTCGACTTCCTCGCGGGTGATCTGGTATTCGCGCGCCAGATTTTCCGCCGTATCCCCCATCATGATGCCGGGCGCGGTATCGATCAGCGCCTCCCACAGGAAGTCTTTGAATTCGACCTGCCCCATGCGAAAGCCGTTGCGATGGGTATAGGCCGCCACCGGATTGCGGCTCATCGATTCCGCACCGACCACCAGGCCGACATCGGTCTGGCCCAGCTTGATCGCCGAGGAGGCCTGGATGATGGCCTCGATGCCGGTGCCGCAGACGCGCTGCACCAGATGCGCCGGCACCTCGACCGGCACGCCGGCATATAACCCGATATGGCGCGGCAGCATGTAGGCATCATAGGAAGCCTGCGCCATGTTGCCGGCGACCACCGTGCCGATGTCCTCTGCCGGCACCTCCGCCTTCTTCAGCACCTCGCGCGCAACCTTGATGCCGAGATCGATCGGCGAGACCTCGGCGAAGGCACCCATATAATCGGCAAACGGCGTGCGCACCCCGTCGACCAGCCAGATATCCTCGAAACCGACACTGAGACCTGTGGCATTGCGAGACATGGGCGTTCCTCTCCCCTTATTTTTCATGCGCCGGCACAAACGCGGCCGACGATTATGTCTTGCCGACCTTTGCCGCGCGCTTTTCGAGAAAATCGCGAATGCGCGTCTTCGCCTCGATATCCGCCTGGGCGATCGAGGAAATCATCGCTTCCATCATGTAGCCCGATTCGGGGCTGGTCTCGGCGATCCGTGGCAGGGCATGCATGACGGCGAAATTGGTCATCGGCGCATTGCCGGCGATCTTCGCCGCCAGTTCCATGGCTTTCGCCATGCCTTCGCCTTTGCCCACCAGATACTGCGACAGGCCGATGGCATGGCCCTCTGCGGCGTCATAGACGCGGCCGGTCAGCATCATGTCCATCATGCGGGCAACGCCGATCAGGCGCGGAATCCGCACCGAGCCGCCGCCACCGACGAAAATGCCGCGCTGGCCCTCGGGCAGGGCATAGAAGCTGGATGGTTCGGCGATCCGCACATGGGTGGCAGCGGCAAGCTCGAGACCGCCGCCGATCACCGCACCATGCAGCACCGCGATCACCGGCACCCGGCCGAACTGGATATGACGGAAGGCCTCATGCCACATCATCGAATGGCCGACGCCCTCGGTCGCCGAAAGCTCCTGGGTCGCGGACAGATCGAGGCCGGCCGAGAAATGGTCGCCCTGGCCGTCGAGCACCACCACCTTCACGCCGGCAGGCGGCGCCGCGAAGAACCGCTGCAGGCCGAGCACGGTGGCGTTGTCGAGCGCATTGCGCTTTTCCGGCCGCGCCAGGCGCAGCACGGCGATCTCGCCCTGTATCTCGACCCCCAGAGTCGGTGGCAGGTCGAGGGCGGGGGGTTCGGTCCGGCCGATGGGATTCAGCTGCATCTCGCGGGTTTGCTTCCGGTTATAATTGTTATGCACTATAACATTATCCGGAAGACTGACAAGCCGGTTCAGCCGCCCGCAAAGCACGGATTACCGCGCCGGCCGCCGGGCAAAATCGCAAAAACAGGATCACTGTCGGGAAAAATGCGCGGCGGGTTACAGGCCCGCCGCGCATTCACGCCGGCCTAGTCGAGCGCTGCCGCTGCGGCATGGCCGCCGGATGGGGCGCCGGAGCGCCGCAGCAATGCCACCAGCGGCAGCGTGACCAGAACCAGGTACATCATCAGCCGGAAGTCGTTGGCATAGGCGATGATCGAACCCTGCCGGTTGATCTCGGCGTCCAGCGCGGCACGGCCGCCAACCGTCGCCATGTTCCAGATGCTGGCAATGCCGGGCTGGCGCAGCAGGTCATTGAACGGCGTGATATGCGCCCCCAGTTCGGCGTGCAGGATCTGGCCGTTATAGCTGAGGAAGTAGATCATCAGCGAGATGCCGATACTGCTGCCGATGTTGCGCATCAGGCTGAACAGCGAGGTGCCCTGCACGCGGAAAAGCGGCGCCAGGGTGGCGAAGGTGACGGTCGACAGCGGCACGAAGACGAAGCCGAGGCCAAGCCCCTGCACGATGCCGACCCAGACCAGGTTGAACTGCGAGACATCCGGCGTGTAGCCGGCCATCTCGTAGAGCGACAGGCCCAGCAGGCAGATGCCGAGCGCGATCATCAGCCGGGCGTCGATGCGGGTGATCAGCCGGCCGACCAGCATCATCGCCACCATGGTGCCGACGCCGCGCGGCGCCAGCACCAGGCCGGCGGTCAGCACCGGATAGTCCATCAGGTTCTGCAGATACGGCGTCAGCAGGGCCAGCGAGCCGAGCAGGATGACGCCAACGACAAAGATCAGCAGCAGGCCGATGGTGAAGTTTCGGTCGATGAACATGGCCGGCTCGATGAACGGCTTCTTCGCCGTGAACATATGCACGAGGAACATGTAGAAGGCGAGGCCGCACAGCACGGCCTCTGCCACCACCTCGGTCGACGAAAACCAGTCGAGATTCTGGCCACGGTCGAGCATCATCTGCAGCGCGCCGATGGCGACGCTGAGCATGGCGAAGCCGAACCAGTCGAAACCGCCGTCGCGCTGCGGTGCGGCAGCGCTGAAGAAGTGGCTGAGGCCAAGGAAGGTCAGGATGCCGACCGGCAGGTTGATATAGAACACCCAGCGCCAGTTGTAATACTCGGTCAGCCAGCCGCCCAGTGTCGGCCCGAGGATCGGACCGACCATGACGCCGACACCCCAGATCGCCATCGCCGAGCCGTGCCGCTCGCGCGGATAGATGTCGAGCAGTACCGACTGCGACAGCGGCACCAGTGCGGCGCCGCAGACGCCCTGCAGCAGGCGGAACAGCACCATCTGCTCAAGACTGGCGGCGATGCCACATAGGACCGAGGCGGTGGTGAAGCCGGCCACACAGGCGAGGAAATAGTTTTTACGGCCAAAGCGCGCCGCCAGCCAGCCGGTCGGCGGCGTCATGATCGCGGCGGCGACGATATAGGAGGTCAGCACCCAGTTGATCTGGTCCTGCGTCGCCGACAGGCTGCCCTGCATATAGGGCAGTGCCACGTTGGCAATCGTGGTGTCCAGCGCCTGCATGATCGTCGCCAGCATCACGCAGACGGTGATCGCGGCGCGATGCGGGACTGCAGCCTCGGGTGCGGCAGTCGTCATGGTCAGAGACCGATCCAGCCGCCCATGCTGTGCAGGATGCCGGCGAGGCTGCGGCTGTGGCCGGTATCGATCTCGACTTCCGCACTCATGCCGGTGCGCAGCGGCGGCGCGTCGGCGGGCAGTTCCAGCCGCACGCGAACCGGCACGCGCTGCACCACCTTGACCCAGTTGCCGCTGGCATTCTGCGCCGGCAGCACGCTGAACTCGGCGCCGGTGGCCGGGCTGACGCTGTCGACCACGCCCTGCCATTCGCGGCCGGGATAGGTGTCAATCGTCACCGTCGCCTTGTTGCCGGGCCGCACATAGGTGAGGTCGGTTTCCTTCGGATTGGCCTCGACCCAGATGTCCCTGTCGCTGACGATGGCCATGGCGGCCTGCTGCGACGCGAGATATTCGCCGGGCTGCAGGCTGTCGACCTGGGTGACGATGCCGTCCATCGGCGCCAGCACGCGGGTGCGACGCAGGTCGCGGGCGGCCTTGTCGACAGCGGCCTTGGCCTGCTGCCAGGCGGCATACTGCTCGACCGGCGCATCGGCCTTGCCGCCCAGGCTGGCCAGCACCGCCGCAGCGTCCTGCCGGGCCGCCGCCAGCTTCTGGCCGGTGGCGTCAAGATTGCGGCGTGCCTGGTCGAGCTGGGTCTGGGCATTCACCCGGCTCTTGAAGAGGTCGTTCTGCCGCTGGTATTCGCGCTGGTAGAAGTCGAGGTCGGTCTGCACCTGCTTGATCGCCTCAAGCTTCTGGCGGTAGTTGGCCTTCCCGCCCTCGATGGTGTCGCGCGTGACACCGAGCTGCGCCGTGGCGCCTTCCAGCGCGATGCGATAGGGCTCATCGTCGAGGCGGAACAGCAGGTCGCCGGCCTTGACATGCTGGTTGTTGCGCACGGCGATCTCGGCCACGTTGCCGGCGACATCGGTGCTGATGGTCGACTTGCCGGCCTGCACCGCGGCATTGTCGGTGCTGACATAGCGCCCGCCGTTCAGGTAGGTAATCGCCGCAACCGCCAGCACCAGCAGCGGCCCGGCCAGCAGCAGGATGCGACGTACCGGCAGGCGGCGACGCGGCTTGGCCGCCGCGGTGGCAGCCGGGGCCTGCGCCGGGTTATCGCGCAGGGCGGTTACATTGATCTGGTTCATGCCACTTTCTCCTGGCGGTCGTCGCGATCGTCGCGTCCGTCGCGCTCGGCGAGATTGTTTTTGATCAGGAGCAGCATTTCGATCAGCTGCTCGCGTTGTTCCGGGGACAGGCCCCGCATCGCGTCCTCACGTGCCGCGGCACCGACTTCGCGCATCTCCGCCAGCAGCGGCGCGGCGGCCGGCTGCAGATACAGCAGCCGGGCACGACGATCACCGGGATCGGCGCGGCGTTCGATCAGGCCAAGCTGTTCCAGCTTGTCGACCAGCCGGGCGACCGTGATCGGCTCGACATCCAGAATGTCGGCGAGGGTCGTCTGGTTGATGCCCTCCTGCCGGCTGAGATGGGCCAGCACCGACCATTGCGCACGGGTCAGGTTGCTGCCGTGCGCGCGCGCCTTCTGCTCGAAGCGCTTGCGCAGCAGGCGTGCGGCATCGTGCAGCAGGAAGCCGAGAGTGCGGTATGGCAGGTCTTGTGGCATGGCGAGACAGTTTAAGGAAGCACGCTTAATATAAGCATGCTTACTATATTTTCAAGCGCCATTAACAGGCTGATTTACATGAATAAAATCGTATTCTGGGGTCAATCCTCGCTGGCCGGCAGCAGGTCGCTGCGGGTCGGCGGCAGGTCGCCCAGCGGCCCCAGCGCCGTCTTGTCGCGGGCGAACAGCGGCTTCGACTGCATGTACAGCGCCAGCAGTCGTGCCAGCGCGATCAGCGAATCCTCATGGCTGCGCTCGTAGCCATGCGAGGCATCGAGCGCGAAGCAGACCAGCGCGGTGCGGATGTCGTTGCCGGCTTCCAGCGCCGAGGCGGCATCCGAGCGGTAATAGCGGAAGACGTCGCGACTGTGCTCGATGTCGTATTTGCCGCACAGTTCCAGCAGACGGCGGGTCAGGTGGCGGTCGAACGGCCCGCTTGAATCCTGCATGGCGACGGTGACGCCGTATTCGCAAGTATATTGGCCCGGCGCGATGGTGCCGTTGTCGATCGACACCAGCTCGGCAACATCGCCGTGCAGCACCGTCGAGGCGCCGACGCCGACTTCCTCGGCGATGGTGAACAGCAGGTGGCAGTCCATCGGCAGTTTCGCATCGGATTCGCAGATCGCCCGCGCCGCCGCCAGCATGGCGGCCACGCCGGCCTTGTCGTCGAGATGCCGTGAGACCAGGAAGCCGTTGTCCATGAATTCCGGCATCGGGTCGATCGAGATGGTGTCGCCGACATGGATGCCGAGCGCACGACAGCCGGCCTCATCGGTCAACGGCTCGTCGAGACGCAATTCGAGATTGGTCCAGGCGACCGGCTGGGTGTCAATCTCCTCGTTGAAGGTATGGCCCGAAGCCTTGCGCGGCAGAATGCTGCCGCGATAGGCCGTGCCGTCATCGGTATGCACGAGGCAGCGGGCGCCTTCGGCGAAGCGTGCCGACCAGGTGCCGATCGGCACCACCTGCGGCCGGCCGTTGTTCCAGAAGCCCTTGACCATGGCGCCCAGCGTATCGAGATGGGCGACAATGGCGCGGTCTGGCGAGGAGCGGCTGCCCTTGAAGTCTGCGCGGATCGCACCGCGGCGGGTCAGTTCATAGGGCACGCCGAGCGTCTCGAGCTCCTTGCAGACAAAGGCAACGACGGCATCGGTCATGCCGCTCGGGCTCGGGATGGCCAGCAGGCTGCGCAGGGTCTGCAACAGATACTCGCGATTGATCGGCAGGTCTTTCATGGTATCAGGCCCCTCCACGCGCCGGCCGCCGCGACGCACGGGTTTCAGGAAACAGGAAATCGACGAACTTCTCGGCGGTCGGCTGCGGTTCGTGATTGGCGAGGCCGGGGCGTTCGTTCGCCTCGATGATGCGGTAATGCGGCTGGTCCGGCGCCCGGACGATGAAATCGAAACCGACCAGCGGCATGTGCAGCACCGCGGCCGCCCGGATCGCAGCCGCGGCAAGATCCGCGTGCAGATGCTCGGTGACATCATGGATGGTCCCGCCGGTATGCAGGTTGGCGGTCTTGCGCACCGCCAGCGCCTCGCCCTGCGGCAGTACGTCGGTGAAACCGAAGCCGGCGGCGCGTACGCAGCGCTCGGTTTCCTCGTCGAGCGGAATCCGGCTCTCGCCGCCGGTCGCTGCGGCACGGCGCCGGCTCTGCTTCTCGATCAGCTCGATCACCGTATGAGTACCGTCGCCGACAATGGTGGCGGGACGGCGGATGGCAGCCGCCACCACCTCACCGTCGATGACGATGATGCGCAGGTCCTCGCCGGTGACAAACTCCTCGGCGATCACCTGGTCGCCGAGCCGCCGCGCCGTCTCGTAGGCGACCAGCACCTCGCTGCGTCGCCGCAGGTCGACGAAGACACCGCGGCCCTGCTCGCCACGCGCCGGCTTGACGACGATGCGGCGATGTTTTTCAAGGAAAGCGACGGCATCCTCCGGCGTGTGCAGCATGATCTGGTCCGGCACGGCGAGCCCGGCACGGTCGAGCAGGCGGCGGGTCAGGGCCTTGTCGTCACAGCGGCTCATCGCCACGGCCGTCGTCAGGTCGCTCAGGCTCTCGCGACAGCGCACCATGCGGGCGCCGTTGGCCAGGGTGAAGATGCCGGCTGCGGCATCCTCGACCTCAACCGAAATGCCACGGCGGCGCGCCTCATCGATGATGATGCGGGCGTAGATGTTCAGGTCGCCGTCGGGCTCCGGCCCGATATAGAGCTTCTGGTTGATCGAATTGCGCGTCTTGATGCAATAGACCGGAATCTGCGTGAAGCCGAGCTGGCGGTAGAGCGCGATGGCCTGTTCGTTGTCGTGCAGCACCGAAAGATCGAGGAAGGCGCGGCCGGCCTCGCGCATGTGGCGGGCGAGGCCGAGGGTCAGGGCACGGCCGATGCCGGGCTGCGCCGCCTGCGGATCGACCGCCAGCGCCCAGAGGCTGGAGCCATTGTCAGGATCGCGGAAGGCCGTCAGATGGTCGACGCCCATCACCACACCGGCCAGCCGGTCAGGGTCGCCATCCACCTCGGCAACCAGAATCTCGACGGCCGGATGGCGGTCGGCGCAATAGCCGTCGCGCAGCGGCACCATGCCGCGCGAGGTGTAGAGCCGGTTGACCTCGCCTTCGTCGGAGGGTCGCGCCGCACGGATGATTACCCCGCTGTCAGCCTCGTCGGGCTGCGGCGCATCGAGCGCCAGGCGAAAGGCATGCGAGGGGTCGAGAAACAGCGCCTGCGGCGCGATGGACAGCGCGACATGCGGCTCGCGGACATAAAAGGCAATATCGCGCTCGCCGATGGTCTCCTCGACCAGCCGGTCGGCCAGTTGCTCGGGCCCGTCGAAGGTCTGGCCGAACAGCAGGCGGCCCCAGCCGCAGTCGACGGTCGCCGCCCGCCGGCGCACCGCGCGCGGCGGCGTACCCCATTGCTGCAACGACAGCGGGACGTCATCTTCCGGCGCGTGACCCCGTCTAGGCACGGCGCTCGAGTCCGTCGCGGTGATGCTCATGGCGTTTCTCCCGGTTCGTCAGACGCCGTGGGTCTGCAGCCACATTTCCAGCAGGGATACCTGCCACAGCTTGGAACCCCGCAGCGGCGTGATATGCGCCTTGGGATCCTGCAGCAGCATGTCGACGTATTCGCGCCGGAACAGGCCGCGCTCGCGCGCCGTTTTGCTGTTCAGGGTGTCGCGCACCATGTCGAGATATGGCCCTTCCAGGTATTTCAGCGCCGGCACCGGGAAATAGCCCTTCGGCCGATCGATCACGGCGGCCGGCAGCACCTTGCGCGCCACCGCCTTCAGCACGCCCTTGCCGCCATCGCTCAGCTTGTGTTCGGGCGGCACGCGAGCGGCCAGCTCAACCAGCTCGTGATCGAGGAACGGCACCCGGGCCTCGAGACCCCAGGCCATGGTCATATTGTCGACGCGTTTGACCGGATCGTCGGTCAGCATCACCTGGGTATCGAGCCGCAGGGCCTTGTCGACGGCGCGGTCGGCACCCGGCAGGCCGAAATGTCCGGCGACAAAGGCGGTGCTGAAATCCTCGGTCAGGTAGTCGCTGCCGATCGCCTCGGCATATTCGGCGTGGCTGCGGTCGAAGAACACGCCCGCATAGTCGGCAACCGGATCATTGGAATCGAGCAGCGGCGGATACCAGTGATAGCCGCCAAAGATCTCGTCGGCGCCCTGCCCGCTCTGCACCACCTTCACATGCTGCGAGACTTCCTCGGACAGCAGGTAGAAGCCGACATTATCGTAGGACACCATCGGTTCCGACATCGCGTCGATCACCTTCGGCATGGCATCCAGCAGGCGACGCGACTTGACGAAAATCTTGTAATGCTCGGTGCCGAAGTGCTTCGCTACCAGGTCGGAATAGACGAATTCGTCGCCTTTCTCGCCATTGGCTTCTTCGAATCCGATGGAAAAGGTCTTCAGCCCCTTCTGGCCGGCTTCCGCCAGCAGGGCGACGATCAGGCTGGAATCAACGCCGCCGGACAGCAGTACGCCGACCGGCACATCGGAAACCATGCGGCGTGCCACCGCGGTATCCAGCGCGGCTCGCACCTGCCCTTCCCAGTGATCGGCTGAAGCCTCGAGATCGGCGGCTTCGCGGGCGAAACTCAGCGTCCAGTAGACATGATCCTGGCGACGGCCATCGGCCTCGAAGACAGCGATAGATGCCGGCTGCAGCTTTTTCACGCCGTTCAGCATGGTAAACGGCGCCGGCACCACGGCATGGAAACTCATGTAATGGTGGAGCGCCACCGGATCAAGCGTGGTGTCGAGATCGCGCCCGGCAAGCAAAGCCGGGAGCGACGAGGCAAAGCGCAGACGCTTGGCCGGCTGCTCGGCCAGATACAACGGCTTGATGCCGAGGCGGTCGCGACAGAGCGCGACCCGGCCGCTGTCGCGTTCGTGGACGGCAAAGGCAAACATGCCATGGAATTTCTTCGGCGCGTCGAGGCCCCAGGCGTGCCAGGCCTTCAGCACCACCTCGGTGTCGCCCTCGGAAAAGAAGCGATAACCCTTGCCCTGCAGCTCACTCCGCAGTTCACGGTAGTTGTAGATGCAGCCGTTGAAGGCGAGCGTGAGGCCAAGTTCGGCATCCACCATCGGCTGCTGGGCGCGCTCGCTGAGATCGATGATCTTGAGCCGACGATGACCGAAGGCCACCCGGCTCTGGGCGGCGACGCCGGCGGCATCCGGGCCGCGGGGCGCCATCCGCCCGGTCATCCGGGCAACGGCAGCAATATCGGCGAGGCCGCTATCGAACCGGACCTCGCCACTGAATCCGCACATGGGCTGTCCTCCGTACAAAAGCGGCACCGGACGGCGGTGCCGCAGGCCGGCTGTCTCGCCGGTATGTTGACCTGCACGGAAACGAAAAAGGCCGATGGTGGTTCGCCGCACGGCTGCGCAGGCGGCCTGTTTCGTTTCCGCGATGCCTTTTGTTTATACACCTTATGTTTAGATGTCAAATCATTTGACCTGTAATATTAAGTGCACTAGACTTTCTCCGAGCAATTGGACAATTTGATGGCGCTCTGGCAGGGAACACCCGGGTGCCATGCGGACATCGTTCGGAAATGGGAAAATGACCAGCGAGGATGACAGGTTACTGGGATCGGTACGGCGGATAATCCGGGCCGTCGATCTGCATTCGAAGCGCCTCGAGCGCGAAACCGGCCTGACCACACCGCAGGTTCTGGTGCTGCGCGCCATCCGCGACCTCGGCGAAGTGACCACGGCGCGGATCGCCGGCCAGGTCAATCTCAGCCAGGCGACAGTGACCACCATCGTCGACCGCCTGGTCAGCCGCGGGCTGATCGAACGCTATCGCAACGTGACGGATCGCCGGGTGGTGCATTCGCGACTGACCGAGACGGGCGACGCAGCCCTGGCCAAGGCGCCGCCGCTGCTGGACGCGATCTTCCTCAAGGCGCTGCGCGATTTGCCGGCCGGGGAGCGCCACACCATCGTGACTGCGCTGGAGCGCGTCGCCGGCCTGATGGGCCCGGCCGCCAGCACCGAGCCGGCGCCGCTGATCGATCTCGGCGGCATGCCGGCACCGCTGGCCTCGCCGCAGGACGCCGCCTGAAGCTTCCGCGTTACCAGACGCCGAACAGAATGCCGCGACTCTTGGCGTTGCCAGTGCGCTTCTCGACATCCTCGTTCGAAATTGTCGTGCGAATGCGGCGCTGTTTCAGCCACGCCAGCAGGCGCGCGGCCATCGCGGCGCGCGCGTCTTCATGGGCCGGGCTTTCGCCTAGATCAACATATTCATCCGGATCGGTCTCCATATCGAACAGCTGCGGCCGGAAGCCTTCATAGGCGATGTATTTCCAGCGTCCGGTCCGCACCATCCAGCCGCGCGCCTGATCGGGCGGCACCAGCAGGATCTGCCGTGCCTCGCGGAAGGCATAGTCGCATTCGCTGAACGTCGCATCGCGCCAGCCGTCCGGCACGCGCCCTTCCAGCAGGGGCAGCAGCGAAGCACCCTCCAGCCGGTGTGGCTGCGCCGTGCCGCCGGCTGCCGCGAGGAAGGTCGGGACCAGGTCGATGGCCTCGGCGAACCGCTGCTCAACATGGCCGCGGGTGGCGTCGGCTGCCGCGTCCGGTGAATAGACGATCAGCGGGATGCGCACGCTTTCCTCGTGGAACAGCTCCTTCTCGCCGAGCCAGTGATCGCCGAGATAGTCGCCATGGTCGCTGGTCAGCACGATCAGCGTGTCATCCATGCGGCCTTCGGCCTCCAGGAAAGCGAACAGCCGACCGAGATGATCGTCGAGCTGCTTGACCAGCCCCATATAGGCCGGGATTACCGTCTCGCGTGCCTCGTCACGGCTGAAATTGACCGACTCCTCATGCTGCATGAAAGCGGCGACGACCGGATGGGTATTCTCGCGCTCACGCGGATGCCGCTTGGCCGGCAGAATCTGGTTCGGACCATACATCGCGTGATAGGGCGCCGGCGCAATATAGGGCCAGTGCGGCTTGATATAGCTGAGATGCAGGCACCAGGGCGTTTCGCCACTGTCGCGGATAAAATCGATCGCCCGGTCGGTCATATAGGGCGTTTCGGAATCCTCTTCGCGCACACGCGCCGGCAGGCGGGCATTGCGCAGATACCAGCCGCTCAGGATCTCCCCATTCGGTCCTTCGGCGGCATTGGCAAAGTCATGCCAGGGATTCTCGGACTCATAGCCTTTGGCACGCAGATAGCGGTTATAGGCGAGGTCCGGGTCGACGCCCTGGTCGGGATGCAGGCCGTCGTCGCGCTCGACGGGCTCGAAGCCGCATTGCGAGACCAGCACGCCGAGCGAGGAGTTCGGATCAAGACCGAGCCTGCGCATGCCCGCGTCGTCGCCCTTCATATGGGTTTTGCCGACCAGGGCGACACGATAGCCCAGCGGCCGCAGGTAATCACCCAAGGTCAGTTCGGTGGCCCGCAACGGTACGGCGTTATAGGTGGCGCCGTGGCTGGTCATGTAGCGCCCGGTATAGAACGACATGCGCGACGGCCCGCAGACCGGCGCCTGGCAGTAGGCGCGGTCGAACCGCACGCCACGTTTCGCCAGACCGTCGATATGCGGGGTTTGCAGGGTCGGGTGGCCGGCGCAGGACAGGTAGTCCGCTCGCAACTGGTCGGCCATGATGAAAAGGATATTACGTATCTTGCCCATGGGCATCCGTTCCGGGGAGGAAGTATTACGGTCGGGCCGCACGACCGGCGGGGCATAACCCCGCCGGCCAGCCGGCATTACTTCGGCATCAGGGCACCCGGGACGGTCAGGCCGGCTTCCCTGTAATAGCGCGCGGCACCCGGGTGGATCGGCATGTTCATGTCGCGGAACACATTCTCGATCTTCACCGAGCGCAGCCACGGTGTCTTGTCGCGTTCCTTGGCGACGCCCTGCCAGAAGGCCTTGGTCATCTTGTAGATCACGTCGTCAGGCATGTCCTCGCGCGTGCCGATGCCGACCATGGAGCCGACGGTGGTGATGTCGTCCTTGTTAAGCTGGTTGTCGCCATAGGTGCCGGCGGGAATCGTGTCGAGCAGGCCACCGGGACGATGGCTGAAGGCACGGAAGGCATCCGAATCCATGTCCTTCTCGCTGAGGCCGAGCAGGCGGATCTTGCTGGTCAGCGCGAACTGCTGGATCACCGGGCTCGGCGGCAGAGTCGGATTGATGTAGACGTCAATATGGTGATCCTGGAAGGATTGCGCGGCGGCCTCCCAGCCAAGATTGACCTGCTCGTAATCATGGCCGGCCTTGTAGCCGGTGACGATCTCCAGCATCTGCGCCATGTTGACCGTGGCACCGCCGCCGGGCGGGCCGAGGAACACCCGCTTGCCCTTCACGTCCTGCAGCTTGGTGATCCCGGAATCGGCATAGACGACGATGTGATAATAACCGAGCGGGAAGTTGAACACGCCGCGCAACTTGATCGACAACTCCTTGGCGTCGGTGATCTTGGCGTACATCGCCGTGCCCTGCATCATCATGGCATGCACGGTCGGCGAGGACATGAAGAAGTCCATGCGGCCGCGCGCCGTCTCCAGCGCATGGGCGGTCGCAGCACCGGTGGCATTGACCTGCACTTCCATGTCGGGCAGCGCCTGGTTGACGATGTTGGCGAAAGTCGACATCACCAGATAGGGCGTGCTGCCCGGCCCGAGCGTCGACAGCCGGTAGAAATCCTTGGCCATGGCGCCGCCGGTGGCCGCGCCGGCAAGACAGGTGGCGGTTGCCGCAACAGCCGCCAGCCGGCCGATTTTTTTCATGAACATCTGGTCCTCCCTCTTTCGGTTCTTTTGTCCTTACGCCTGTTTCCAGCCGAAGCGTGCCGCCAGCGCCGCGAAGCCCGGCGGCGAAGCGGCCAGCCCGCGCCGCCAGTCGAAGCCGAGCATGACCAGCGCGGCGGCAAAAGCGGCGAATTCAATCAGCCCGCCCGGCATCAGCATGGCCACGCCGCTGACGATACGGACCGCCCGCGACGGCAGGTCGAGCCGCGCCCGGTCATAGCCGCCGAGCCCGCTGGCCAGCACCCAGATCGCCAGCACCAGCCGCAGGCAGGCCCAGAGAAATTCGCCCCACTCGAAATCGACCATCAGAGTCAGCGACGGGTTGTAGACGAAAACGAAGGGGATGATGAAGCCGATGATGGCAACCTTGACGGATTCCACCGCCGTCGCCATCGGGCTAGCGCCGCAGATCGGTGCCGCGGCAAAAGCCGCCAGCGCCACCGGTGGCGTGATCGACGACAGCACGCCGAAATAGACCACGAAGAGATGCGCCACCAGAGTCGGCACGCCGAGGCCCTGGATGGCTGGCCCCATGGTCAGCACGATGATCAGATAGGCTGGCACCGTCGGCATGCCCATGCCGAGCACCAGGCAGCCGGCCATGGTCAGCAGCAGGGCGAGGAACAGCGACTGGCCCGACAGCCCGAGGATCACATTGGCGAAGCGGATACCGAGCCCGGTCATGTTCATCACGCCGATGATCATGCCGACCGCACCGACAGCGACGAGAATGGTAGCGCCGGCCCGCCCGGCCTGGGCGAGCGCCGCCAGCAGGCGCTGCGGCTCGCGGCGCAGGTCGGGATTGAGGATAAAACCGAGCACGGCGGCGGCAATCGTCGCCCAGAAGCCGGCCACCGCCGGCGAGCGGCCGGCGATCAGCAGGCCGATGATCACCAGCAGCGGCAGCACGAAGGTCAGCGACAGCACCCAGTCCTGCCGCGTCATTGCCTGACGCTCGCTGTCGGGGATCGGCTGGATGCCGAGCCGCGAGGCATTCACTGCCACCGAGGCAAACAGGCTGGCGTAATAGAACAGCGCCGGGATCGCCGCGGCGATGCAGATGGTGAGATACGGGATGCCGGTCACATCGGCCATGATGAAGGCGACCGCACCCATCACCGGCGGCGTGAACTGGCCGCCGGACGAGGCGGCGGCCTCGACGGCGCCGGCGAACTTGGCCGAGAAGCCACGTTTCTTGATCATCGGCATGGTGAAAACACCGGTGCCGACCACGTTGCCGGCCACGCTGCCCGACATGGTGCCGAACAGCGCGCTGGCGACGATGGCGGCATGGGCCGGGCCGCCGCGCAGCTTCGCCGTGACGCTGAAAGCCATTTTCAGCAGCACCGGCCCGGCGCCGATGCCTTCCAGCACCACGCCGAACACCACGAAGATCAGGATCAGGCTGGTGACCACCGCCACCGGGCCGCCGAATACGCCATCGAAGCTGTACCAGACCGTGCGCAGGGTTTCGTAATAGGGAAAGCCGGCATGACGGAATATCCATGGCAGGTGATGGCCATAAAGCCCGTAGACCAGCGTCAGGCCGCAGACGATCACCAGCGGCCAGCCGAAAATGCGCCGGGTCAGGTCGAGCAGCAGCAGCAGGGCCATGCCGCCCAGCCACAGGTCGCTGGTGGTGAAATCGTAAAGGCCTTCCTCAAGCGCCTCGCCGATCTGGAAGTAGCGCCAGAAAATCACGACGCCGAGGATCAGCAGCAGGATGTCGACGGCACGACCGATGCGGCCGGGCAGCGGGAAGGCCAGCAGGCCGAGCGCCATGGCGACACCCAGTGTGCCGACACGCGAGATCGTCTCGTCAAAAACGCCGACGCCGGAACTGTAGAAGGCGGCGAAGCTGATGATGAGGCCGAGCACGGCGACCAGCGCCCGGTCGGGCGCGGCAAAAACACTTGCGACGACGCCGCGCAAACCACGCATCCGGCGCTCCTTCCCAGCTTTTTTCCTCCCGGCGCCGGTCTCGGCCGGCTGCCATGGTCATACAGGGTTAGCCGGACCCGGCGGCCAGGCAAAGCCCGATTGACCCAGATTTCACCTGGTGTAACCTTGGACCATGCATCTGTCTGCCGCGCCCCAGGTCAAATCCATCCGCGCCCTTGCCCGCGGCCTCGATGTGCTGAAGGCCCTGCAGGAGCGGCCGGCCACCAGCCTGCATGACCTGCACGGCGATACCGGCCTGTCGAAACCAACCCTGCTGCGCATTCTCAGGACCCTGGAAGAAGCCGGTATGGTCCATCGCGCCATCGGCGACGGCCGCTATCGCGTCAGCGCCCGGGTGCGTTTTCTCGGCCGCGACCTCAGCGACCACGACGCCATTGCCGAACAGGCCGCGCCGGTCCTCGACCGGCTGTGCCGCCGGATCCTGTGGCCGTCCGATATCGCCGTCTACAAGGACGGTGCCATGGAGATCCTCGAGACCAGCCGCCAGCAGACGCCGTTCCTCGTCAATCGCGCCCGCATGGGCTATCGCGTGCATATGCTGATGAGTGCGATGGGTCGCGCCTATCTCGCCTTCTGCCCGAGGGACGAACGCGACCGCATCCTCGCCCGCCTGCGCCGCTCCGACGATCCCTACGACCGCCGCGCCCGGGAACGCAGCGCCACCCTCGCCATCCTGCGGCAGGATCGCGAGCGCGGCTATGCCGTGCGCGAACCCGGCTACGGTTACTGGGTCACCGACCGCAGCCGCGCCGCGGCCATCGCCGTGCCGGTGCTGCTGGACGGCCGGGTGATGGCCAGCATCAACCTGTGCTGGGTCGATGGCGCGATCACCACCGAGAAAATGGTGGACCTGCATCTGGCCGACCTGCAGGATGCCGCAGCCGAGATCGCCCGCGGCGCCGCCGCCAGCATTCCGGCCGCGCCATAGAAAGAGGCCGCCATGAACCTCCTGATTGCCGGCGCTACCGGTCTGATCGGCGGACTGGCCCTGCGCCATGCACTGGCCGAACCGCGCGTGACTGCCGTCACCTGCATCGGCCGTCGGACGCTGCCGCTGACCGACCCGAAGCTCACCCAGGTCACGGCTGATTTCGCGCGGCTGGATGACAGCGCGGCAGGCATCACGGCGATCGACGCGGCACTCTGCGGGCTGGGTACGACGATCCGCCAGGCCGGCTCGCGCCAGGCCTTCCACGCCGTCGACCATGATGCCGTGCTGGCTTTCGCCAGACTGGCGAAAGCCAAAGGCGCCCGGCGTTTCGCCGTGGTCTCGTCAGTCGGCGCCTCCAGCCGTTCGGGCACTTTTTATCTGGCGACCAAGGGCCGGATGGAAGACGGGCTGGAGAAGATCGGCTTCGAGCGGCTCGCCATCCTGCAGCCGAGCTTTCTGCTCGGCGAGCGGACGAAAAAGCGTCCGGGTGAAGGCTATGCCACGGCCTTTGCGCAGTTGATCGCACCACTGCTGCTCGGCGACTGGCACCGCTACCGGCCGATCGACGCCGATGCCGTGGCGCGCGCCCTGCTGCAGGCCGTTCTGGCCGATCCTGCGCCGGCCGAGCGCCTTACCTACGACGGCATCCTTGCGCTGGCCCGCCGTTAGAGCCCGGCGGTAAAATCCAGCAGCGCCTCGTCTTCGCCGTAGCCCGCCAGCACCGACAGGCCGAGCGGGCAGCCATCCAGTTCGGCCAGCGGCAGGCTGAGCGCCGGCAGGCCGGCATGTCCCGCCACCGAAGTCAGCGCCAGCGCGGCGGCATAGAAATCGCCGGCCACGGCACCACGCAGGAAACGCCGTGGGGCGATCCCCGGTGCCACCGGCAGCAGCAGAAACGTGCCGGACGGCAACAGGTTGCGCAGCCGCACCGTCGTCTCGCTGCGCCAGACCGCCCACTGCGCCACCTCGGCCGCCGTCACCGCCAGCGCATCGGCAAACCGCGGCGCGATGGTCTCGCCAAAGCGCGGTCGCGCCTGACGGATCCAGTCCCCGAGCGATGTTGCGATCCCGGCGCCCTGCAGCACGCGATAGGCCTCACGGAAATCCGCCCCGGCACCATCATAGATATCGATCTCCCCGCAGGGGCCGAGCCGGGCCGCCGCCACACGCAAGGCCGCGGCGGCCGCAGGATCAGCCAGCGCAAAGGCATCCCGCGCCAGCAGAAAGCGCTGCGGTGTCGTGCCGGCACCGTGGCTGCCGAGCAGGCAGCGAGCCGCCTGCGCCAGCCGCGGGCCGCTGCGGGCGAACAGGCCGACCGTGTCGTAGCCAGACGCAAACGGAATGACGCCGTCGAGCGGCACGCGGCCATGGCTCGGCCGGTAACCGAAAATGCCACAGAAGCCGGCCGGCACGCGGACCGAGCCGCCGGTATCGGTGCCGAGCGCCAGATCGGCGAGACCGGCCGCCACCGCAACCGCCGATCCGCTCGACGAGCCGCCGGGCAGGCGGTCGGGACAGCGCGGATTGACCGGCGTGCCGGTATGGGCGTTCTCGCCCTCGAGGCTGAAGGCCAGTTCGTCGGTGAGCGTCTTGCCGATCAGCGCCGCCCCGGCATCAAGCAGCCGCTGTACGGCCGGTGCATGGTCGGTGGCCGGCGCCCGGCCGATCTGCCAGTCGGGATTGCCGCCGCCGGTGACCGTACCCGCCACGTCGATCAGATCCTTGACCGCGAAGGTCAGGCCATCGAGCGGACCCTGTGCCGCCGGCGGTGCCCGGCCACGCGGGCCGGCGACAAAGGCACCCCAGGCATTGACGCCGCCTGGCGTGTCCATGGCCGGCATGTCAGCGCAGGCCAGCGACGATGATGTCCGTCGGCGCGGTCCAGCCGACGATGCCGCCCTGGGCGCGGATCATGGCAAGCGTCGCCGCCTTGAACTCCGGGAAATAGCTTTCAGTGGCATCCTCGGCCAGCAGGCATTCATAGCCGCGGTCATTCGCCTCACGCATCGTCGTCTGCACGCAGACCTCGGTGGTGACCCCGGCGAAGACCAGATGGCCGATGCCCTGCGCCTTCAGCAGGTCGCCGAGCGGCGTCGCATAAAACGCGCCCTTGCCCGGCTTGACGATCACCGTCTCGCCCGGCAGGGCCGCGAGCTCGGGCACCAGGTCGTTGCCCGGCTCGCCATCGACGAGGATGCGCCCCATCGGGCCGCTGTCACCGATGGTCAGCGCACCGCCGCCACGCGCGCGTTTCGCCGGCGGACAGTCGGACAGGTCGGACCTGTGGCCCTCGCGGGTATGGATCACCGGCAGGCCGGCAGCGCGGAAGCCGTCGATCAGGCGGCGCACGGTCGGCACGATGGCGGCGAGCGGCCGCACGTCATTGCCGAGCACCGAGCCGAAACCGCCTTCCTCGATGAAGTCGCGTTGCATATCGATGACGATCAGTGCCAGCCGGCCGGCCGGAAAGCTGTAATCATAGGGCTGGGCGGCGATCATCGACATGAAGTCTCCTCACTTGCCGCGCTGGAACGGTAGGGTGAGCGCCGTCGGCGGTTCCAGCCGCCCGACCACGCCGGCCACCGCCAGCAGGGCCAGCAGGTAAGGCAGCATCAGCAGCAGGGCCGTCGGCACGTTGATGCCCATGGCGGGCAGCTGGAACTGCAGCGCCGTGGCGGCGCCGAACAGCAGGCAGGCGCCGATGGTGCGGCCGATATTCCAGCCGCCGAAAATCACGCCGGCCAGCGCCAGGTAACCGGCGCCGTTGGTCATATTCTCGGTAAAGGTATGGATGTCGGCGATCGACAGGAAGGAGCCAGCCAGACCGGCCATGAAGCCGGTGATCAGCACCGCCAGCCAGCGGGTGCGCGCCACCGGGATGCCGGCCTTGTCGGCCGAGCGCGGCTCATCGCCCACCGCGCGCACGGCCAGGCCGAAGGAAGTGTATTTCAGCATCGCCCAGATGCCGGCGACGAACAGCAGCCCGACATAGACGAAAACCGATTGCTGCAGGAAGGCCGTGCCGAAGAACGGAATGTCGCTGAGGCCGGGAATGTTCAACTTGGACAGGCCGGGAATCTCGTCGCGCGACAAACCGCCGAAGATGATGCGATAGAGCAAGGTGGTGGCGCCGAGCGCCAAGATGTTGAAGCCGATGCCGACCACCAGCTGGTTGGCGCGCAGGTTGACGCTGAGCAGGGCCTGCACCGCCGCCAGCACCATGGTCGCCAGCACGGCACAGAGGATGCCGAGCACCGGCACGCCGGTCGCCCAGGAGCCCAGCGCGCCGAAGAAGGCCGCCGTCAGCATCATGCCTTCGAGGCTGAGGTTGAGCACGCCGGCGCGTTCGGACACCAGTTCGCCGCTGGCCGCCAGGATCAGCGGCATGGCCAGCCGCAGGGTCGATGAAATGAAGATCGCCAGCGTCTCTTCCATCAGCGCGCCCTCTTTTCCAGCTTCTCGATCAGGATCACCGAACCGGCCACCGCGATCACGATCAGGCCCTGGATCACCAGGGTCAGCGCCGCCGGCACGCCGGCCATGATCTCCATCGAGATGCCGCCCGAGCGCAGGAAGCCGAAGAACAGCGCCCCGGCCAGCACGCCGGTGGCCGAGCCGCGCGACAGCAGACCGACCACCAGGCCGTCGAAGCCGTAGCCGGATGAGAAGCCGGTCTTCAGGTAATACTGCTCGCCCTGCAGCATGATGGCGCCGGCCAGCCCGCCGAAGGCGCCCGCCACAGCCAGCGCCGAGACCAGCAGCAGGGTGCCCGACATGCCGGCGCGGCGCGCCGCCAGTTCGTTCAGCCCGATGGCGCGCAGGCGCAGGCCGAAGGTCGAGCGCTGCAGCACCACGGCCGTGGCAATGGCCAGCAGGATGCAGATCACCACGCCGATATGCAGCGGCGATTCCGGATCGCCGGTCAGGCCGGGCAGCCGGGTCGGCACCGGAATCTGCAGCGATTCCGGCAGGGTCGCGGACGAGGTCTGCGGCTGGCGCAGCAGGTCGGTCGACTGCACCGACCAGTAGACCATCAGCAGCGCGATGAAGCCCAGCAGCAGCGTGCTGATCACCTCGTTGGTGCCGAAGCGCACCTTGAGGATGCCGGCGATGCCGCCCCAGACCGCGCCGGCCACGGTGCCGGCCAGCAGCGGCAGCAGCACAGCAAGGCCGAGCGGCAGGGCATCGACATGGCCGTAGAGTGCGACGGCAGTGGCGGCGATGCCACCAACCGCGATCTGACCCTCGCCGCCCACATTGGTGAGATTGGCGCGGAAGGCGAAAATGAACCCGAGCCCGACCAGGGCCAGTGCCACGGCGCGGTTGATCGAGGCGCCGAAGGCGAAAGCCGTGCCGAAGGCGCCGTCGAGAAAGGCGTCGATGGCATCGGGTACCGAGCGGCCGCTGATGGCGATCAGCAACATGCTGAACAGCAGCGAGGCGACCACGGCGCCGAGCGGGATGGCAATGCGCAGCAGCCGGTTGCGGTCCGGCAGCGAGAAGGTCAGCGCGGTCATGCGGCATGCCCCGACATCAGGCCGCCGATCGCGGCGCGCTCGCCGGCCAATGCCGGCCGCTCGCCGACCAGCCGGCCGCGATAGAGCACGACGATGCGGTCGGCCACCGCGATCAGTTCATCCAGTTCGCTGGAAATCAGCAGCACACCGACGCCGCGGCGGGCCGCGGCGCGGATCTGGCGATAGACCGCCTCGACCGCATTGATATCGAGGCCACGGGTCGGTTGCGCGGCGACCAGCGCCACCAGCGGATCGAGCGTGAGTTCGCGGGCCAGCACGGCTTTCTGCTGGTTGCCGCCGGACAGGCCGGAGAAAGCGACTTCGGGGCCGGCGGCGCGCACATCGAAGGTCTGCATCAGGCCACGTGCGGCGTCACTCAGAGCCCCCCGGCGCAGCATGCCGAAGCGGGTGAACTGGTCGAGCTTGTTGAGATACATGTTCTCGGCAACCGACATCGCGGTGACGCAGGCAACCGCATGGCGGTCTTCCGGCACGATGCCGCCGCCGGCGGCCGTCACCGCCGCCGCGCCGGCCTCGGTCAGTTCCGTGTCACCGATGAAAAAACGGCCCGCCGTCGGCCGCTGCAGGCCGGCCAGCACCATGCCGAGCTCGCTCTGGCCGTTGCCCTCGACACCGGCAAGGCCGACGATCTCACCGGCACGGATCTCCAGCGTGAAGTTGTCGAGCCGAGTGCTGCCATGATGGTCGCGCACCGTCAGGCCGTCGCAGACCAGCGCGCGAGGCCGTGGGAAATCTTCAGCCGGGGCCTCGGCGGCCGGCGCGCCCTGCTCGGCCAGCGCGACATCCAGCGACTTCACCTCGCGGCCGACCATGGCATGCACCAGGCTGCCCATATCGGCGGTCGCCATTTCGGCTTTCGCCACCAGCCGGCCGCCACGCAGGACCGCGACCCGGTCGGCCACCCTGGCGATCTCGGCCAGCTTGTGAGTAACGAGGATCACCGCCCGGCCGCTGTCGGCGACGCGGCGGCAGATATCGAGCAAGGCACCGATCTCGCCCGGCGGCAGTACGGCAGTCGGCTCGTCGAGCACCAGCAGGTGCGGCTCGCGCATCAGGCATTTGACGATCTCGGCGCGCTGGCGCTCGCCGACCGACAGTTCGCCGACCACCGCGTCCGGATCGAGGGTGAAGCCGAAGCGTTCGGCGATCTCGCGGATGCGATCGGCAAAGGCGCGATGATGCAGTACGCCTTTGGTCTGGCCGAGCATCAGGTTCTCGACCACGGTCATGCGCGGCACCAGGCTGAAATGCTGGTGCACCATGGCGATGCCGGCATCGAGCGCCTCGGCCGGGCCGGCCGGCACCCATTCGCGGCCGGCATAGCGCATGATGCCGGTGGTTGGCGGATGCACGCCGAAGATCAGGTTGCATAGGGTCGACTTGCCGGCGCCGTTTTCGCCCAGCAGGCAATGCACCTCGCCGGCCTGGAAATCGAGCGAGATGCCCTCCAGGGCCTGCAGGCTGCCGAACCGCTTGCCGAGATCCTCCAGCGCCAGCAACGGCCGCGTCTGGGACGCGGCCGCCGGGCCGGATTCAGTGGGGCCTGTTTCGCTGGCCAGCATCTGGTGCATCACGGCCTGCCGCGCGGCTGCGCCGCCACGATCAGGCGTCCAGCACCTTGATCTTGCCCGACAGCAGATCCTTCTTGATCTCGTCGAGCTTGGCCTTCATTGCGGCTGTGGCGCCGGTGCAGATCACGATGTCGGATGACTTCGGGCCCATGGCGAGGCCGAAAGGCTTGAATTCCGGCTTCCAGTCGCCGGCCACCGCATGCTCGATAGCGTATTCGACCTGGAAGCCCACACCCGTGATCGTATAGGCGACATACAGCGGATCAGTGCCACAGCGGTCGGTGTAGCTGCCGATGATATGGGTGCCCTTCTCGCGCGCCGCCTGTTCCATGCCGCGCAGGCCGAGATTGAGGATGTGGTAGTGGATGTCGGCGCCCTGGGCGATGGCGGCCAGCGTCGCTTCCTTCGCCTTGGCGACATCGTCGAAATCGCCGGTGTAATTCTCGATGTACTTGATCTTCGGGTTGATATAGAGGGCACCCTTGCCGAATTCCTTGCCGGTATTGACGATGGCCGGGATTTCCAGGCCGCCGACGTAGGAGACCGCGCCGGTCTTCGACAGCATCGCCGCCGCCGCGCCGGCAACGAAGCCGATCTCGGCCTGGCGCACGTCATAGCCCGAGACATTGCCCGGCTTGGCCGCATCGGCATTGCCGCCGATGATGGCGAACTTCACCTTGGGGAAACGCGGCGCCACCTTGAACACCGAAGCCTGGGTCTGGCCGCCGACGCCGATCACCAGCTCGTTCTTGCCGGCCAGCGCGACCAGCACCTGCTCCATGTCGCCGAACTTCACATTCTCGATGTATTTGACCTTGATCTTGGCGCCGAACTTCTTCTCGGCGGCCATCAGGCCGTCATAGCCGGATTCCATCCAGCCCTTGTCGGACTTCGAGCCGGGGATCAGCACGCCGACGGTCAGCGGGCCACCGGCCGCACGGGCCGGCGCGGCCAGACCGCCCAGCATGACCAGGCCGGCTGCCCCGGCGGCGCTGCCCATCAGAAATCCACGGCGATCGATCTGCGTCATTGTCCTGCTCCCCGGCATGTTGACTGCGTTACCTCTGCAGCAAGCAACAGCAATCGCCGTGCCAATCCCGCAAGTTGCGCCAAGGACTTAGAATTGCTTCCAGACTCGCCGAACGGGGCGCGGCAGGCCGGAGCAGCGGCTGCCCATAATTGCATACAATAATTTCAATATGCCTTCTTTTTAATCACGCCTTCTTGCGCTGATGCGATATCGCCCGGATTTTGCTTGGCAGGAAACTTGCTTTTCCAGCAGGGAGAATCTGCAACCGGGAGAGGCAGGGCATGAGCAAGACCAGGAAGAAAAAAACCACGGCGACCGGCACGAAGCTGCACCGGCTGGCCGCCCCCGGCGCCGGCTATGCCTGGGGCGCCAGCGCCGGGCATATCGACATGGCGACGCCACCGGTGAAACCGAAGCCGCTGACCATCGCCGCAGCGCCGCAGACCGTCACCATCGACCTGAAGCGCAGCGCCATGATCGTCATCGACATGCAGAATGATTTCTGCACCAAGGGCGGCTGGGTCGACCATATCGGCGGTGACTACCGGCCCGACCGCAAACCGATCAAGCCGCTGCAGAAGCTGCTGCCCGCCTTACGCAAGGCCGGCATGCCAGTGATCTGGGTGAACTGGGGCAACCGGCCGGATCTCGCCAATATGCCGCCGAACCAGATCCATCTCTACAAGCCGTCGGGCAAAGGCACCGGGCTGGGCGATCCGCTGCCGGGCAGCGGCGCGCCGGTGCTGCAGAAAGACAGCTGGGCCGCCGCCGTGGTCGACGAACTCGAGCAGAAGCCGGAAGACATCAAGGTCGACAAATACCGCATCAGTGGCTTCTGGGACACGCCGCTCGACAGCATCCTGCGCAACCTCGATATCCGCATCGTGCTGTTCTCCGGGGTCAATACCGACCAGTGCGTGCTGCACAGTCTGACGGATGCCAATTTCCTCGGCTATGGCTGCGTCTTGGTGGAAGACTGCTGCGCGACCAGCTCGCCGGATTTCTGCACCGAAGCCACGGTCTGGAACGTGAAGAAATGCTTCGGCTTCGTCACGGATTCGGGGAATATCCTGAAGGCGCTGAAATAGCCTATTCGGCCGCAGCCGCGTCGGGGAAAACCTGGGCAACGAAGCGCGGATAGGTCTCGGCCAGTTCCGCCGCGATGCGCGTGCGCAGCAGCTGCAGCGTTGCCGCATCCGGCGGTGCGGTCTGTGGCACGTCGTCGGGACAGTCGAAATCGAAACCGGTATTGTCGCGCACCTCTTCGAGACTGTGGCCCGGGTGCACGGAGGCGAGCCGAAAGCGCAGGCCGACGCGGTCGAAGGTGAACCAGCACAGGCTGGTCAGCAGGCCGAGCGGGCCGCCCGGCCGGTAGGTGCCGTCATTGCGCGGCCCGGCGGCGGAGACGAAATCGACCTGCGGCACCAGAACGCGGCGCGAATGCTCCTCGCGGAGCAGGATCACCCGCGGCACCAGGTAATAGAGATAGCCGGAGCCGAACGAGCCCGGCCAGCGCACATTGGTCTGCGGGTATTCGCCGCCGGCGCCGACCAGGTTGATATTGGCATGGCCGTCGATCTGGCCGCCGCCGAGGAAGAAAGCATCGAGCCGCCCCTGCCCGGCCAGATCGAACAGCTCGACGCCGCCATCGCAGAGAAAATCGTTCCTGATGCTGCCGAGCACGTTCACCCGCAGGCTGCCGCCAGACTGCGCGCGCGCCAGCAGGGCGCCGGCGCCGGGGATCGGCGAGGAGGCACCGGTGGCGACCAGCCGACAGCCCGCGAGCAGGCGCGCGATCACGGTGATCATCAGTTCCTGGCGACTGAAGGCGGCGGCTTGCGTCATCGCATCACTCCGCCGCCTGGCGGTCGAGCACGAACTGCCCGAGATACTGCGCGAAGCCCTCGTCGCTGCGTGCGGACTCGCAGTACAGGCGGATATGCTCTTCGTCATAGCCGTAGATGTTCCACAGGCTGACCGGCCAGGCGCCACGCGGCGCCTCGGCGATGCCGCCGACATAGGCGGCGGTCAGCGTGCCGGCGGCGGTCTCTTCCGAGGCCAGCAGGTCGACGTCGCGGACCTCCTCGACGGTGACCAGCGACTGGCCGCTGGCATGGGCCATGGCAACCAGTTCGCGGCGCCGGCCGATGAAGACATTGCCGTTGCGGTCGGCATAGGGCGCGTGGAACACCGCGAAGTCCGGCCGGATCGCGGGCAGCAGCACGATCGGGTCCTCGCCGGCGGCAAACGGATTGTCGATCAGCTTCCAGTCGGGCCGGTTCTTCAGCAGGTCCGTGCCGAGCAGCCCGCGCAATGGCGCGAAAGGCTGCCCCTTGCCGGCGGCCTGGATCGCCGCATGCACGGCCGGGCAGGTCGCGTCCAGCATGCGGAAGGCGCCGCGCTTCAGTCCTGCGGCGAAGCGATGGGCGGTACCGTACTCGCCCAAAGTCACCGCGGAGGTTTCCAGCGTGGCAATGCAGCCGGCACCGATCAGCATCTCGGTCTGCAGGCCCGACACCGGCACACAGACCACATGCAGGTCGCGCAGGCCGCGTCGGATCATGGCGCGGGTCAGCTCCATGGCAACGCCGGAATAATCCGGCGGCACGGCGATCTTGGCGCCATCGGGGATCATGGCCGCGAGTGCGGCGATGGAATTGAGCTGACCAGTGGTCAGGGTTGCCGGTTGGGGCATAAGCGCATCCTTCCACGGATGATTCGAAGTCATCATCGCGCGAAAGCATCCGGCCGGCAATGCGGTTTCGGGAGAGTAAGCCCCTCAAGCCGCAACGGCACCCGAAATGGTCAGCGTGCCCTGAGGTTCTTGTGTTCGAGCCGGCTGAGCCAGCGCACCAGCGGCCAGAGGATCGCCAGGTAGATAATCGCCGCCAGCACGATCGGCGACGGATTGTACAGCAGCGATTGGGCGTCGCGGGCCACGCGCAGCAGTTCCGGCAGGGCCACCACGCTGGCGATGGTGGTCAGCTTGACCACCTCGATGCTGTTGCTGACGAGATCCGGCAGCACATTGCGCGACGCCTGCGGGATGATCACATAGGCCAGCGCCTGCAGGTGCGACAGGCCGGTCGAGCGCGCCGCCTCCATCTGGCCGCGCGGGACGGAGAGGATCCCGGCGCGGAACACCTCGCCGTAATAGCTCGAGTTGTTCAGCATGAATCCGAGCGCCACAGCAAGCAGCTTAGGCAGGTCGATGCCGAGAAACGGCACGCCGAAATAGATGAAGATCAGCAGCACCAGCGGCGGCAGGGCACGAAAGAAATCGACATAGGCCGCCACCGCGATGCGCACCCAGCGCTTCTCGATCTGCGTGCCCAGCAGGGCAACGCCGAGGCCGGAGATGACACCGAGCGGAATCACCAGGGCCGACAGGCCGATGGTGGTGAGCAGGCCGGTCAGCAGGAAGGGCAATACCTGCCGGTAAACGTCGAAATTGAAGAAGCTGGTGAGCAACGCATCCATGGCTCAGGTCCGCCAGTGCCAGCGCGTCTCGATCCGGCGAGCCAGCAGGATCACCGGAATGAAGATCGCCAGATAAGCCAGCGCGCCGAGCGTCAGCGGCGTCGGGTTGCCGGCATTGCTGGAGGCCGATTGCGCGTTGTTGAGGATTTCGTTGAGCGCCACCACCGAGCCAAGCGCGGTATTCTTGGTGATCGAGATCACCCGGTTGGTCAGCGGCGGTACCACCATGCGCAGCGCCTGCGGCAGGGTCACCCACAGCATGGTCTGCCACCACGACAACCCGGTCGAGCGCGCGGCCTCGGCCTGGCCCGGCGGCACTGCCTGGATGCCGCCCCAGATGCATTCCTCGGCAAAGGCGGCCAGCACCAGCGACAGCGACAGCCAGACCGCGGTGAAGGACGACATCGGCAGGTCGATCAGCGGAAAGGCAAAGAAGAAAATGATGATCACCACCAGTGGCGGCAGCGACCGCATGACATCGGCGAAGATCACGATCGGCACCGACAGCCACGGCCGGCGCACCGCGCGCAGCACGGCAAGCGCCAGCCCCAGCACCACGCCGGTGACCGAGACGGCGATACCCACCGAGGCGGTAATGCCCATGCCCTTGAGGATATCGGGCCAGTATTGCAGGGCAATATCGGCATTGAAGAAGGTAAAGACGAAGCGCTCGAAGCCGCTCATTACGCGCCACTCATGAGAGCGGCCCGCTGTAGCGGGACAAAAAGGCCCTGGTGCGCTCGTGCCGTGGCGCCCCGAACACGTCCTCGGGCGCCCCTTCCTCGACGATCTGCCCGACATCCATGAACACCACGCGGTCGGCGGCGGCGCGCGCGAAGCCCATTTCATGGGTGACCACCAGCATGGTCATGCCGGCGTCCTTCAGTTCGCCCATCACCTTCAGGACCTCGCCGACCAGTTCCGGATCGAGCGCGCTGGTCGGTTCGTCGAACAAGATGATCTTGGGTTCCAGCACGATGGCGCGGGCGATGCCGACGCGCTGCTGCTGGCCGCCGGAAAGCTGCGCCGGATAGGCCTTTGCCTTGTCGGCCAGCCCGACCCGCTGCAGGGCCGTCATCGCCATGGTTTCCGCCTCGGCCCGCAACCGCCCCTGCACCTTGCGCAAGGCCAGCGACACGTTGCCCAGCACATTGAGATGCGGATAGAGGTTGAACTGCTGGAACACCATGCCGATCTGCTGACGAATGTGATTGATGTTCACATCCGCCCGCGCGATATCGATGCCGTCGAAGATGATCTGGCCGCCGGTCGAGGCTTCCAGCCGGTTGCAGCAGCGCAGCATGCTGCTCTTGCCGGACCCGGAAGGGCCTATGACGCAGACCAGTTCGCCCGGCAGGACCCGCAAGTCGATGCCGCGCAGAACCGTCAGATCGCCATAGGCCTTCTGCAGCCCGACCAGTTCAAGGATCGGCGTACTCATTCCCCGGACACAGGATCACGCAACCGGGCGGATCATGAGCATTTCAGTGTGACTGGAGCCGGATCGTAACCATCCATGCCGGGAACGCCAGTGCCGGTCTCGATCTTGACGGCAGCAGAGTCCGGACCCGGCTTGAAGCCGAACCACTTCTCGGCCAGCTTGGAAACGGTGCCATCCTTCTTCATGCATTTCAGCGCCATCGAGGCGGCGGCGCGGCCGGCGGTGTCGTCATGCCGGAAGGCCAGCGCCCAGACCAGGCCGGTCGAGATGGTGTAGCTGGTCTTCACCGCCGGATTCTGCTTGGCGACCCAGGCCGACACGGTGTTGCCGGCGAGGTTGGCATCGGCGCGGCCGGTCTGCACGGCCTGGATGGCATCGGCATTGGTGCCGTAGACATCATACTTGAAGCCGTATTTCTCGGCATTGGCCTTGCACCAGTTCTCGTAGGCCGAACCCTTGTTGACGGCGATGGTCTTGCCCTTCAGCTCCTCGAGTGACTTGATGTCGGGCGCGTCCTTCTTGATGACGAAGCTGAAGTCGGTGTTGATATAGCCCTCGGTGAACAGCATCGCCTTGGCGCGTTCCGGCGTCACGGTCACCGGCGCCAGCACGAAATCGTATTTCTTGGCGTTGAGGCCGGGGATCAGGCCGGAGAATTCGGTGCCCTCAATCTCGATCTTGCGGCCCATGCGCTTGGCCAGTTCCTCGCCGAGGTCGATATTGAAGCCCTGCAGGCCGCCGCCCAGCTTGACCATGGCATGCGGCGCGAAGGTCGCGTCGACGCCGGTGCGCAGCGGCTCGGCGGCGTGGGCGGCCGAAGCCGCCATGAAGACGGCGGCAAGGCCGAAGGCAAACGTCCGGAATGTCACTCGCGTCATGGTGTTACCCCTCCTGCTGGAATGTTGAAGCCAGTTTGGCCAGTTCCCCCGCGGCCAGCGGTTCGCCGGCGCCCACCCGGTCGACGATCAGCCGGTAATGTTCGGGCCGGCGGTGCTTGATGAAATTGAAAACGTTCTGGCGAAAGCTGTCGCCAAGCGCCAGGTCGGCGTTGACGAAGATCACCTCGTCGTCCTCGCCCTGGGCCTGGGCAACGATCTCGCCGGTCGGCGCGACGATGGCCGAACCGCCGAACATGTGGAAGCCGTCCTCGGCACCGCATTTCGCCGCCGCCGCAATCCACAGCGCATTCTGGTAGGCATTCGCCTGCAGCGACAGCAGGTGGTGGAACATGCGCAGATGGGTCGGCTCGTTCCAGTGGATGTTGTGGCTCGGCGTGTTGTAGCCCAACGCGACGATCTCGGCGCTCTGCAGACCCATGACGCGGAAGGCCTCGGGCCAGCGCCGGTCGTTGCAGATGCACATGCCAATCTTGGTATCCATGGTCGGCCAGACACTGAAGCCCTCGTTACCGACCTCGAAATACTTCTTCTCGAGATGCTGGAACGGCGCCTGCGGCTTGTGGTCGGCATGGCCCGGCAGATGGATCTTGCGGTAACGGCCGACGATGCCGCCCGCCTCGTCGACCAGCACCGAGGTATTGAAACGGCGGCCGTCACCGGTCAGTTCGGCATAGCCGAGGTAGAAGCCGATGCCGAGTTCGCGGGCGAGGTCGAACAAGGGCTGCGTCTCCGGGCCCGGCATGCTGAGCTCGAAGAAGCGTGCAATCGCCTCATCATCCTCCATCCAGTAGCGCGGGAAGAAGGTGGTCAGCGCGAGTTCAGGGAAAACCACCAGCCGGGCACCACGGCTGTGCGCCTCGCGCAGCAGGGCGATCAGGCGTTTGACGACAGCGGCGCGGGTATCGGCGAGATGGATCGGGCCGAGCTGGGCGACGGCGAGACCAAGGGGACGCTTCAGGCCGCTCATGCCGGCTTCTCCATACCAATCAGGGTGCGCAGGATTTTTCGGGCAGCCGCCGCCGACAGGCCGGTCGGGTTGGCCAGCATGTCCGACGGGCCGCGCTTCAGGAACTGCCCCGAGCCGCGCTCCACCTGCAGGGTGTTGTTCTCGACCACGACACGGCCGCGGCTGAGCACGACCTCCGGCCAGCCGCGCAGCCTGCGGCCCTCGTAGGGCGTATAGCCGACATTGTCGTGCAGCATGCCGGTGGTGACGGTGACCTCGCGGTCCGGATTCCACAGCGCCAGATCGGCATCGGCGCCGACGGCGATGGTGCCCTTGCGACCGCTGAGGCCGTACATCGCGGCGTGATTGGTGGCCGTGAGTGCCACGAATTCCTGGATGGTGATGCGACCAGCCATGAAGCCTTCGGAGAACAGCAGCGGCAGCCGCAGTTCCAGGCCCGGCACGCCGTTCGCCATCTCCTTGAAGGTGGTGGCATCGCCCTTGGGCAGCTTGCCGGTACCGTCGAAACGATAGGGCGCATGATCCGACGAATAGGTCAGCAGGGTGCCGTCGCGCAGGCCCTGCCAGACGGCTTCCTGCGATTCGGCATCGCGCGGCGGCGGCGAACAGCAGAACATGGCGCCGTCCATGCCGGCGCGGTCGAGATCTTCCGCCGTCAGGAACAGGTATTGCGGGCAGCTTTCGGCATAGACGGCGGCGCCGCGCGCCTTGGCGTTGCGGATGGTGGCGATCGCCTCGCTGCCCGAGACATGCACGATCAGCAATGGCACACCAAGCAGGCGCGACAGCGCGATGGCACGGTTGGTCGCCTCGCTCTCGGCCAGCGGATCATGGGCGACGGCATGGAATTTCGGCGCGGTATGGCCCTGCTGCAGCAGGCGGTGGGCCAGCCAGGCGATCATGTCGTTGTTTTCGGCATGCACCATGACCAGCGCCTGCTCGCGCGCCGCCACCGCCAGCACGTCGAGCAGCTGGTGGTCGTTCAGCTTCATCCGGTCATAGGTCATGTAGACCTTGAGCGAGGTGATGCCGTCGCGGATCGCCTGCGGCAGGTCGCTATTCAGCGACGCATCGTCCGGATTGGCGAGGATCAGGTGAAAGCCGTAGTCGATCACCGCCTTCTCGCGGGCGCGCTGTGCGTAATCGGCCACCACCTCGGGAATCTTCATCTCGCGGTGCTGGGCCGCGAAGGGGATGATCGTGGTGGTGCCGCCGAAGGCAGCCGAGACGGTTGCCGAATAGAAGTCGTCGGCGCACATCAGTCCCATGCCCGACAGCTGCTCGACATGGCAGTGGCTGTCGATGCCGCCGGGCAGCACCCAGCGGCCGGCCGCGTCGATCTCTCGCCTGCCGGCGCCGAGCCCGGGCCCGAGCGCGGCGATCACGCCGTCGCGGATGCCGACATCGGCATCGAACACGTCGCTTGCGGTGGCGATGCGGCCGTTGCGCACCACCAGGTCGAAATCTCCCATGGCCTCACTCAACACTGGAAAAATGGCTGCGGATCACCGCCGGGACGGGGAATTGTCGCAATGCAGCACCAGAATGTCGCTTGCCGGTTTGTCGCCCCCCCATAACACGGCGTTATGGGATGCCCGGCCGCGCGTCAGTGCCGCAGAACCGTCGCCGGGGCCTCGTCGAGCAGCGAAAAGCCGTTCACCGCCATCAGCTTGCGCAGGATCGCGACGAAGGACTGGGCAAGCTGCGACATCGGCTCGAAGCGCAGGAAGGCGAGATTCGCGGTCAGCACCGGCGCATCGGCCACCGGGCGCGTCACCAGATGTCCGTTCGGCCAGTTGTGCAGGGTGAACTCATCGACCAGCGCAATGCCGGCGCCGGCCTGGGCCAGCGCACAGGCGCTCTGCGGCGAACCGACTTCGATGGTCGGCCGCAGCGTCTCGCCGGCCTGGTGATACATCTGCGCCAGCATGCGGCCATAGGGCGTTTCGCGGTCATAGCCGATCAGCGGCCAGGGCCGCAGGTCCTCCAGCCGCAGCATGGCTGCCCGGGCCAGCGGATGGTCGTCCGGACAGATACAGCAGACCGGACTCTGGCCGAGCGGCTTGGTCTCCAGGTTGGGGTGGTCGATCGGCGTGCTGATCACCCCGATATCGGCCTGGTGGTTGAGCAGCCGGTCCTGCAGCGGCGCATAGTTGAGGAAATTGAAGGTGACCCGGGCATCCGTATACTGCTCGCAGAGCGCGGCAATTGCCTGCGGAATCAGCACATGGCCAATACTTGGGCTGGATACGATATGCAGCACGCCCTGGCGCCGCTCGGCAAGCGAATGCGCCACCTCGTTGACCCGCTGCACGCCGAGGTAGACATGATCGACCTCGCGGAACAGGCGCTTCGCCTCAGGGGTTGCATACAGCCGCCCCTTGATGCGTTCGAACAGCGGAAAACCGACCCGGGTCTCGGTGTAGGACAGCAGGCGGCTGACCGCCGGCTGCGAGACATGCAGCACCTTCGAGGCGCCGCTGATCGAACCCGTGCTCATCACCGCTCGGAAGACCTCGATCTGGCGAAGATTCAATGACATGGGTTCTCCATCGGGCTGCGGGGACGGCCATTGCCTTGGCCGCCGAAAACCATTCTATCCATAACATCGCGTTAAGGGTGCCCGACAAATGAGCAAGGACCATGCCACACACTTTCGTCGTGGCCTGACATAGACTGGGATCCGCTGCTGCTGCGACACCGTCCGGGAACCCTGGCCATGGCCTCCACCATCTTCGTGATCAATCCGAATTCCAACGAAGCCGTCACCGCCGGGATCGATGCGGCGCTGGAGCCCCTGCGCATACCCGGCGGCCCGGAGATCAAAAGCCTGACCCTGAAAGAGGGGCCGCTCGGCGTGCAGACCCAGGCGGATGTGGAATCCGTCACCCTGCCGCTGGCGAAGCTGGCGCAGACGCTGGAAGCCGAAGCCGGCGCCTTTGTCATTGCCTGTTTCAGCGATCCCGGCATGCACCTGGTGCGCGAGAGCGTGAAGCAGCCGGTGCTCGGCATTGCCGAATGCGGCATACTGACGGCGCTGACGCTCGGCCAGAGCTTCGGGGTGATCGCCATCCTCGATACTTCGATTCCCCGGCATCTGCGGCTGTGGGGGGCCATGGGCATGACGGACCGTTTCGCCGGCGAAATGGCGGTGGGCCTCAGCGTCGCCGAACTGGCCGACCGCGACCGTACGCTCAGCCGCATGCTCGAAACCGGCCGACGCCTGCGCGACGAGCGTCAGGCCCATGTGCTGGTGATGGGCTGCGCCGGCATGGCCGCCTATCGCGATCATCTTGAGCAGGCGCTGGGCATCCCGGTGGTCGAGCCGACCCAGGCCGCCACCACCATGGCGCTCGGTCGTGTCCGCCTCGGCTGGTAAGGCTGCGCATCGTGGATATTGCCGCTGCCGACCTGCCGCCGGACCGCATCTACAAGCTGCTGGTCAGCACCGTGATGCCGCGCCCGATCGCGCTGGTCTCGACGCTTTCGGCCAATGGCACGGTCAATGCCGCACCGTTCAGCTTCTTCAATGTCTTCAGCAACGCGCCGCCCCTGCTGGTGCTGGGTATCGAGGGCAACAAGCGTGATGACGGCCAGCCACACAAGGACACCGGCGAGAATATCCGCCGCAGTGGGGAATTCGTCGTCAACCTGGTCAGCCATGCCATGGTCGACCCGATGGTGGTCTGCGCCATCGCCTTCCCCGAGGGCGAAAGCGAGGTGACCGAAGCCGGCCTGACCACTCTGCCTTCGCAGCAGATTGCCGTACCACGCATCGCCGAAGCGCCGGTCAGCTTCGAATGCCGCACCTACAGCATCATGGACCTGCCGTTTGACCGTTCCATCGTCATGGGCGAGATCCTGCACCTGCATATCCGTGACGAGGCCATCGACGACAAGCTGCATGTCGACGCCGATGTCCTCGACCTTGTCGGCCGCATGCATGGCGCCGCCTGGTATACCCGCACCCGCGACCGCTTCGAGGCGCCGCTGATTCCCCTGGCCGACTGGAAGGCCCGCGGCAAATGACCGCCGCCGGTCTGCTTCCCCGGCTGGCCACCATTGTCGGCAGCGCCCACCTGCTGACCGAGGCAGACCAGCAGGCGCCTTACGTGGTCGACTGGATGAAGAAGTATCACGGCCGCGCGCTCGCCGTGGTGCAGCCGGGCAGTACCGCCGAGGTCTCGGCCGTATTGACCTGCTGCAACGAGGCCGGGGTTACCGTGGTGCCGCAGGGCGGCAATACCGGCATGGCCGGCGGTGCCACGCCCGACGACAGCGGCCGGCAGATCATCCTCAGCCTCGGCCGGCTTGATCGCATCCGCGAAATCGACCCGGTCGGCAACACCATGACGGTCGAGGCCGGCTGTATCCTCGCCAATGTGCAGGCGGCGGCCCGTGAGGCCGGCCGCTTCTTTCCGCTCAGCCTCGGCGCCGAGGGCAGCTGCACCATCGGCGGCAATCTCGCCACCAATGCCGGCGGCATCGCGGTGCTGCGCTATGGCAATGCCCGCGAGCTGGCGCTCGGCCTTGAGGTCGTGCTGGCCGACGGCCGCATCTGGGACGGCCTGCAAGCCTTGCGCAAGGACAATACCGGCTACGACCTGCGCGACCTGTTCATCGGATCGGAAGGCACGCTCGGCGTGATCACTGCCGCCGTCATCAAGCTGTATGCGCCACCGGCGGCGCGCGCCACTGCCATGGTCGCGCTGCCCGATGGGCAGGCGGCGCTGGCCCTGTTCGCCCGCCTGGTCGGTCGCGCCGGCGACCGGCTGACCGCCTTTGAATTCATGACCCGCAGCTGCCTCGATCTCGTGCAGTCGCATCTGCCGGGCGTAGCGGTGCCCTTTGCCGAGCTGCCGCCAGCCATCGTGCTGACCGAGCTGTCCGATGCCGACGCGGCAACCGGAGTGACCGACCTGCTGGAAACCGTGCTCGGCGATGCACTGGCCGTCGGCGAGGCGACCGATGCGGTGATCGCCCAGTCAGGTGAACAGGCAAAAGCACTATGGCGCATCCGCGAGGGCATCTCGGAGGCGCAGGTGCGCGCTGGCAAGACCATCAAGCACGACATTGCCCTGCCGATCGGCCGCCTGGCGGATTTCATGCGCGACTGCGAGACCGCCGTCGAGGTCACCGTGCCGGGCCTGCGTTTCCTGGTGTTCGGCCATCTCGGCGACGGCAACCTGCATTACAACCTGCAGCGCGCGCCGCAGATGACCGAAGACGAGTTCCTCGGCCTGACCGGCCGGCTGAACACCGTCGTCCACGATCTGGTCGAACGCTACCGCGGCAGCATCAGCGCCGAACATGGCGTCGGCCAGCTGCGCCGCGACGAACTGCCGCGCTACAAACCCGCCGTGGCGATGCAGATGATGATCGAGATCAAACGGCTGTTCGACAGCCGCAATATCCTCAATCCGGGCAAGCTGCTCGCAAACTGACCGTCCGCCTTCAGGAGACCTGTCATGGCCAAGCTCGATGAAACCGCCGCCGGCGTGTATATCATCGCCGTCACCCCCTTCACCGACAGCGGCGCGCTGGATCTCGACAGCACCGACCGCATGGTCGATTTCTATCTCGAGCGCGGCGTCACCGGCTTCACCATCCTCGGCATGATGGGCGAGGCGCCGAAACTGACGCTTGCAGAGTCGCGCAGCTTCGTGAAGCGCGTGCTCAACCGGCTCGACGGCCGTGTGCCGGTCGTGGTCGGAGTCTCCAGCCCCGGCTTTGCCTCGATGAGCGAACTGTCGTCCGCCGTGATGGATGCCGGCGCCGCCGGCGTCATGGTGGCGCCGCCCGGCACGCTGAAGACCGACGACCAGATCGTCGCCTACTACGGCAATGTGGTCGAGACGATCGGTCTCGGCACGCCCTTCGTGCTGCAGGACTTTCCGCAATCGACCAATGTGGTGATGGCGCCCTCGGTGATTGCGAAGATCGTCAGGACCCTGCCCTCCTGCGTGATGCTGAAGCACGAGGACTGGCCCGGCCTGTCCAAGCTGAGCGCCCTGCGCGACATGATGAGCCGCGACGAACTGCGCCGCATCAGCATCCTGGTCGGCAACGGCGGCCTGTTCCTGCCCGAGGAGATGGAGCGCGGTGCCGATGGCGCGATGACCGGCTTCGCCTATCCCGAGATGATGGTCGGCGTGGTCAATGCCTACAGGGCCGGCCAGCGGGACCGCGCGCGCGACATCTTCGATGCCTATCTACCGCTGGCGCGCTATGAACAGCAGCCCGGTCCAGGCCTCGCCATCCGCAAATACGTATTGCAGAAGCGTGGCGCCATCGCCAGCGCGGCGCTGCGCAAGCCGGCGCCCAAGCTGACCGCCGCCGATATCGACGAGGTCGAGCGCATGATCGCGCGGCAGGAGCTGCGCCTGAAGGAGATCGGCTGATGGATCTCGGCCTTTCCGGCAAACACGCCCTGGTGCTCGGCGCCAGCCGCGGCCTTGGCGCCGCCACCGCCCGCAGCCTCGCCCGCGAAGGCGCCAGCGTGGTTGCCGCCGCGCGCAGCGAAGCAGATACGCAGGCCTGGATCGCGCAGGAAAGTCCCGATGTCGCCGCCCGGCTGAGCGCGGCAAGGCTCGACCTTGCCGACCGCACCTCGGTCGATGCACTGGCCGATGCCCTGCTGAAGGATGGCGGCGTCGACATCGTGGTCAACAACAGCGGCGGTCCGCCGCCCGGGCCGGCCGCCGGCACCCCGCTCGACCTGTGGCTCAAACAGTTCGAGGCGATGGCGGGTCATCTCTTTCATCTGAACGGCCGCCTGCTGCCGGCTATGCTGGAGCGCGGCTGGGGCCGCATCATTACCATCGCCTCGTCGGGCGTCGAGCAGCCGATCCCGAACCTCGCCCTGTCGAACGGCATCCGCATGGCGGTACTCGGCTGGTCGAAGACCCTGGCCGGCGAAGTCGCCGCCAACGGCGTCACCGTCAACATGGTGCTGCCCGGCCGCATCCACACCGACCGCGTCGACCAGCTCGACCAGGTCGCCGCCGAGAAACAGGGCAAGAGCCGCGACGAGGTCGCCCGCGCCTCGCAGGCGACGATCCCGATGGGCCGTTACGGCCGGCCCGAGGAATTCGCCGATGCTGTCACCTTCCTCGCCAGCACACGGGCCGGCTATATCACCGGCGCCAAGCTGCGCGTCGATGGCGGCATGATCCGGGGGCTCTGACCCCCGGGGCCACGGCGGCTCAGCCCGGATCGCCGACCAGGCCGGCCGCGGCGATGCCGGCCATGGCGGCGGCCTCGTCATTGTCCGAGGTGTCGCCGGAAATCCCTACGGCACCCAGCAGAGCGCCGGCCTTGTCGCGGATCAGCACGCCGCCCGGCACCGGGACGAGCGCGCCGCCGACCACATGGCTGACCGCGGCAATAAAATAATCCTGCTCTTGGGCGCGCTTGAAGATCGCGCGCGAGCCCATGCCCAGCGCCAAGGCGCCATGGGCCTTGCCGTGGGCGACCTCGCCCCGCTTCAGGCTGGTGCCTTCCTGCGCGGCAAAGCCTTTCATCGCCCCGCGGCTGTCCAGCACCGCCACGGCCAGCGGTTTCAGGCCGGCCTTGCCGGCATGGTCGAGGGCGGCGGCGATCAGGGTCTGCGTGGCGGCGAGCGTCAGTTCGGTCATTTTTCCTCCGGACTCCGTTTCTTGGCGGTATCGATCTGCGGTGGCAGCGGACTCTGCCAGTACCGCCTGTCTGACATATTGCCTTGCCAAAGTCGAAAATTTTTGTATTCATAATGCAAATTGGGTCGGAACCGAAGCAACAAAATTTCCTGGTCCCGCCCCTGAACAACATGGATTGCCCGCCATTCACTTGGCGGTGTCAGTGCCCCGAAGCCGGTGAACCGGCTCGGTTTGAGGAAACCAACAGGAGGACATCATGGGACGTATGCCCCAGCTTGCCTGCGCCATTCTCGGTGCGGCCCTGATCGCCGGCACAGCCAGCGCCCAGTCAGTTGAAATCAAGTTCGGCCATGTCGGCGAGCCCGGCTCGCTGTTCGACCAGACCGCCCAGGAATTCGCCAAGCGGGCCAATGCCAAGCTCGGCGACAAGGCCAAGGTGGTCGTTTATGGCTCCAGCCAACTCGGCGGCGACAGCGAAATGCTGAAAAAGCTGAAGCTCGGCACCATCGACCTCGCCCTGCCGTCGACCGTGATGACCACGGTGGCGCCGGAATTCGGCGTGTTCGAGATGCCCTACCTGGTGCAGAACCGTGCCCATGCCGCCCGCATCCGCGACGGCGTGATCAAGCCGATCCTTGCCCCGATCGCCCAGAAGCAGGGCTATGACATCATCGCAGTCTGGGAAAACGGCTTCCGCCAGATCACCAACAGCAAGCGCCCGATCAAGGAGCCCGAAGATCTGAAGGGCATCAAGCTGCGTGTGCCCAAGGGCGTGTGGCGCGTCCGCATGTTCCAGGCCTACGGCGCAACGCCGAGCCCGATGGCGCTGTCGGAAGTCTTCGTCGCGCTGCAGACCGGCGTGATGGACGGCCAGGAGAACCCGCTGGCCCAGATCTATCCGTCGCGCTTCCAGGAAGTGCAGAAATACCTGTCGATGAGCGGCCACGTCTACACGCCGGCCTACGTCACCGCCGGCCGCAGCTGGACCAAGCTGTCGCCTGAGGTGCAGAAGATCGTCAAGGATACCGCGGTCGAGATGGAGCCGGTGGCACTCGAGATCGCCGCCAAGCTGGACGACGACCTGCTCGGCAAGCTGAAGGCCGCCGGCATGCAGGTGAACACCGTCGACAAGGCTGCCTTCCTCAAGGCCAGCCGCGGCGTCTATGCCGAATTCGCCAAGGAAGTGCCGACCGGCCAGGAGCTGATCGACAAGTGCCTGGCGCTGTCGAAGAACTCGTAAACTCCAGAGTTGCGTGACAGCCGGCGCGGTGCAGGCCGCGCCGGCCATCGCCTCCGGGCGATGCATCTCCTGCCTGCCCCAAGCTCCCCCAGTTCCGGAACCAGCAAGATCATGCAAGCCGTTCGCCGCTATTACGATCGTATCCTGGAAATCGTGTCCGCCACATTGATGGCAGGCCTCACCATCATCCTCGTCATGGGCTTCGTCTTCCGCGCCGTCGGCCTGTCGCTGGTCTGGTATGACGAGATCGCCTCGATCGGCCTGTGCTGGCTGACCTATTACGGCAGCGCGCTGGCCGCCTCGCGCGGCGCGCATATCGGCTTCCCCGGCATCGTCAACGCCCTGCCGCCCGGCCTGCGCCTTGCCGCCGCCCTGTTCGGCGAAGCGGTGGTGATCGGCTTTTTCGTCCTGCTGGCGGTGACCGGCTTTGAAGTCCTCGACATCCTGAAGGGTGACACGCTGGTCTCGTTGCCCAATGTCTCGCTGCAGGTGACGCAGTCGGTGATCCCGATCTCTGCGATCCTGTTCATCATCGCCGAGCTGCTGCGGCTGCCCGAGATTCTGGCTGCCGCCCGCGGCGCCGGCTTCGAGGATCACGAGCTCAAGGAGGCGCTCGAAACCATCGAACCCGCCGCCGTGCAGGGAGGGCGTTCGTGATGAGTGGCGCCATCGGATACATGCTGATCGGCCTGTTCGGCCTGGTGCTGCTCAACGTGCCGATTGCCATCGCGCTGGGCGTGGTGGCGGTGATCGCTATCTGGCTGATCCAGGGCTCCGACATGCTGGTGAATGCCGCGCTGGTGATGTTCGATGGCGCCACCAGCTTCCCGCTGCTGGCGATCCCGTTGTTCATCCTGGCCGGCGGCATCATGAATTCCTCGTCGATCTCGCGCCGCCTGATCGGACTCGCCACCGCCATGCTCGGCTTCGTCCGCGGCGGACTTGCCATGGTCACCATCGGTGCCTCGATGTTCTTCGCCGAGATTTCCGGCTCGGCGGTCGCCGGTGTCGCCGCGCTCGGCTCGCTGCTGATCCCGGCGATGAAAAGCCGCGGCTACAGCAAGGAATTCTCCGCCGCCGTCACCTCTTCGGCGTCGAGCCTTGCCATCATCCTGCCGCCGTCGATCCCGATGATTCTCTATGCGGTGATGGCGCAGGTCTCGGTGGTGAAGATGTTCATCGCCGGCTTCCTGCCCGGCATCCTCGGCGGCCTCGGCCTCGCCGGTGCCAGCTATCTCTACGCGCTGAAATACGACTTCCCGGTCGAACAGCGCTTCCGCTGGTCCCAGCTGGTCAAGGCCTTCCGCGAAGCGGCCTGGGCGCTGCTGCTGCCGGTAATCATCCTCGGCGGCATTTTCGGCGGGTTTGTGACCGCCACCGAGGGTGCCGCGCTCGCCGTGGTCGCCGCGCTGTTCATCTCGGTGGTGATCTATCGCGAACTGAACGTCAGGGCCCTGTATAAGGCGCTGGTCGACGGCGCCCTGCAGACTGCGGTGGTGATGCTGCTGGTGGCGGCCTCGGCGCTGGTCGGCACCTTCATGACCGAAAGCCAGCTGCCGCAGGCCCTGGCGACCTGGATCGCCAAGCTGACCACCAATCCCTACCTGGTGCTGCTGCTGCTGAACGTGCTGTTCCTGATCCTCGGCATGTTCCTGCACTCGGCCGCGGCCATCATCCTGACGGTGCCCATCGTGCTGCCGCTGATCCAACAGGTCGGCATCGATCCGGTGCATTTCGGCCTGGTGCTGACGCTCAACCTCGCCATCGGCCAGCAGACGCCGCCGGTCGCCTCGGTGCTGATCGCTTCCTGTTCACTGGCCAAGGCAGATATCTGGCGCACCACCAAGGCCAATGTCGGCTTCCTGGTGGTGCTGCTTACCGTGCTGATGATCTGCACCTACGTGCCCTGGCTGGCGCTGGCGCCGGCCCAGTGGATCTACGGCGACCCGACCCTCGGAGCGATGCCGCAATGACCGGTTGCATTGACCATTTTGCATTTTGCATTCATAATTCATTTTATGGTTCAGGGCCTGCCGCCCCGGGCCGCCCCGTCCTGACATACTGAGCGAGACAACCCCATGGTTAGCAACGCCGCCCGCATCGCCGGTCGCCATTTTCTGCAGATTCCCGGCCCGACCCCGGTCCCGGACCGCATCCTGCGGGCCATGGATATGCCGACCATCGACCACCGCGGCCCCGAGTTCCAGAAACTCGGCCGCCGGGTGCTGGACGGGATGAAATCCATCTTCAAGTGCGCTGGCCCGGTCATCATCTATCCCGCCTCGGGCACCGGTGCCTGGGAAGCCGCCCTCGTCAACGTGCTCAACGCCGGTGACAAGGTGCTGATGTTCGAGACCGGCCATTTCGCCACCCTGTGGAAGAACATGGCCCTCAAGCTCGGCCTGCAGCCGGAATTCATCGCTTCCGACTGGCGCATCGGCACCGATCCGGCCGCCATCGAGGCCCGCCTGCGCGCCGACAAGAGCCATGAGATCAAGGCAGTCTGCGTCGTCCATAACGAAACCTCGACCGGCTGCATCACCCATGTCGGCGAGATCCGCAAGGCGATCGATGCCGCCGGCCACCCGGCCCTGCTGATGGTCGACACCATCTCGTCGCTGGCCTCGATCGACTACCGCCATGACGAATGGGGCGTCGATGTCACTGTTTCGGGCTCGCAGAAGGGCCTGATGCTGCCGCCGGGCCTGTCGTTCAACGCGCTGTCGGAGAAGGCGCTGGCCGCTGCCCGGGCCTCGACGATGCCGAAGCTGTTCTGGTCGTGGGAAGAGATGCTGCCGCACAACAAAAACGGCTTCTTCCCCTATACGCCCGGCACCAACCTGCTCTACGGCCTCGCCGAAGCCATCGACATGCTGCACGAGGAGGGCCTGGAGAATGTCTTCGCCCGCCACGACCGCCATGCCGAGGCAACCCGCCGCGCCGTCACCGCCTGGGGCCTCGAAATCCTTTGCCGCGAGCCGAAATACTATTCCTCGTCGCTCACGGCCGTGCTGATGCCCGAAGGCCAGAATGCCGACGACTTCCGCCGCATCGCGCTGGAGAAGTTCGACATCTCGCTGGGCACCGGCCTGACCAAGCTGGCCGGCCGGGTGTTCCGCATCGGCCATCTGGGCGACACCAACGACCTGACCATCCTCGGCGCGCTGGCCGGCGTCGAGATGGGCCTCGGCCTGGCCGGCGTGCCGCACAAGAAGGGCGGCGTGCAGGCGGCGATGGATTATCTCGCCGCGCAGGCCAAGAAAGCGGCATGATGACAGGCGGCGCCGACAGCACCCGTCCGCTGCCGCTGGCCGGCATCCGCGTCCTCGATGTCAGCCAGGTGATGGCCGGGCCCTATTGCAGCATGCTGCTGGGCGATATGGGCGCCGACGTCATCAAGATCGAGCCGCCGGGCACGGGCGACCAGACCCGTGGCGCGATGGGGTTCAAGATGAAGGGAAGCGACAGCATGGGCTTCCTCAACATGAACCGTAACAAGCGCAGCATCGCGCTCAACCTGAAGAGCGCGGCCGGCCGTGAGATTCTCCACAAACTCGCCAAAACGGCCGACATCCTGGTCGAGAATTACCGGCCCGGCGTGATGAAGAAGCTGGGCTGCGGCTACGAGGATCTGGCAAAGATCAACCCCGCCCTGATCTACGCCAGCATCTCCGGCTTCGGTCAGAGCGGCCCCTGGGCCAGCCGGCCGGGTTTCGACCTGATGGCGCAGGCGATGTCGGGAGTGATGAGCGTGACCGGCCATCCCGGCGGCCCGCCGGTCAAGGCCGGCGTGCCAGTCGCCGATATCGGCTGCAGCCTGTTTGCCACCTATGCCATCCTCGCCGCCTATATCGGCCGCAAGAATACCGGCCTCGGCCAGTATATCGACGCTTCGCTGTTCGATGCGGCGCTCGCCTTCTCGATCTGGGACACGTCCGAATACTGGGGCACCGGTAAGATCCCCGAGCCGCTCGGCACCGCCAACCGCATGAGCGCGCCGTATCAGGCGGTGCGCTCGAAGGATGGTTATTTCGTCATGGGCGCCACCAACCAGAAGCTCTGGCGCCTGCTCTGCGACACGCTCGGCCGCCAGGAGCTGGTCGATGACCCCCGCTTCGCCGACATCCCGGCCCGGCTGGCCAACCGTCCGGTACTGATCGAGGAGCTGGAAAAGAGCTTCGTGACCAGGACCTCCGATGAATGGGTTGACCTGTTGCTGGCGGTCGGCATCCCCGCCGGCACCATGTACACCTACCCCGAGGCCTTCGAGAGCGAGCATGGCAAGCATCGCAAGATGCGCATGGACATCGACCATCCGGTCGAGGGCACGGTGCCCAATATCGGCTTCGCCGTGAAGCTGTCGGGCACGCCGCAGCAGGTGCGCCGCCATCCGCCGCTGCTGGGCGAGCATACCGACGCGATCCTCGACGAGATCGGCATCGATGCCGCCGCCGCCGCCGATCTGCGGGCGAAAGGCGCCTTCGCGCCATGAGCGGCGCTGTGGCAGCAGACGGCCGGGTCACGCTCGTCCTCGACGGGCCGGTTGCCCATGTCACCTTCGACCGGCCGGCCGCGCGCAACGCCATGACCTGGCAGATGTACGAACAGCTGGCCGAGGCCTGCCGGACGCTGGCGGCCAGTGACACTGTCCGCGTCGCCGTGCTGCGTGGCGCCGGCGGCAAGGCCTTCATCGCCGGCACCGCCATCGACCAGTTCCGCAGCTTCACCTCCGGCGAGGACGGCATCGCCTACGAGAAACAGGTCGATGCCTATGTCAGCCAGTTGCAGGCCCTGCCGATGCCCACCGTCGCCGTGGTCGAGGGCTGGGCGGTCGGCGGCGGGCTGGCACTGGCCAATGCCTGCGACATCCGTGTCGCCACGCCGGGCGCGCGCTTCGGCGTGCCGATTGCCCGCACCCTCGGCAACTGCCTGTCGGCCGCCAACCTGCGCCGGCTCTGTGCCACGCTGGGCGTCGCCCAGGTCACCCGCATGCTGATGCTGGCCGAGATGCCGGCCGCCGAGGAGCTGCCGCGCGGCTATGTCTCGGTCGTCGGCGCCGAAGAACTGGACGGCCATGTCGAGGCGCTGGCCCGGCAGATTGCTGGCCTCGCCCCGGTCACCCTGCGGGCGACCAAGGAAGCCCTGCGCCGGCTGGCCGTCGATTCTCAGGCTTCGGACGACGACCTGATCCGCCAGGTCTACGGCAGCGCCGATTTCCGCGAGGGCGTCGCGTCTTTCGTTGAAAAGCGCGAACCGCGCTGGCAGGGACGCTGACCATGCCGTGCGCTGTGGCAAAGCCACCACCGGGAATGGTACAAGACTGGCCATCTTGCACTCCGTTTCAGGAATCGGGTCATGGCTGAGATCATCGAAATTTCCAGGATGGGCCTGCACGAACAGGTGGCCGCGCGACTGCGCACCATGCTGGTCGAGGGCATGATCCAGCCCGGCGCCAAGCTGAACGAGCGCGAATTATGCGAGAAGCTTGGCGTGTCGCGCACGCCGCTGCGCGAGGCGATCAAGCTGCTGGCCGCCGAGGGGCTGGTCGACCTGCTGCCCAACCGCGGCGCCGTCGCCGTCCGGCTGACCGAAGCCGATGTGATGAATACCTTCGAGGTGCTGGCCATGCTGGAAGGCATGTCCGGCGAACTGGCCGCCCAGCGCGTCACCGACGAGGAACTGGCCGAAATCCAGGCCATGCATTACGAGATGATGGCCTGCTTCACCCGCCGCGACCTGTCCGGCTATTACCGGCTGAACGCCCGGATCCACTCGGCCATCAACAATGCCGCACGCAATCCGGTACTGGTCGGCACCTATCGTTCGATCAATGCCCGGGTCCAGTCGCTGCGCTTTCGCACCAACCAGAACGAGACCAAGTGGCAGCTGGCGATGAAAGAGCACGAGCGCATGCTCGAGGCGCTCGCCGCCCATGATGCCGCCGCGCTGCGCACCGTCCTCGTCGAACACCTGATCCGCAAGCGCGACACCATCATCGACCTGATGCGTGCCGGCGAAATCTATCCAGCAGCCATCCAGACCTGAGCCGCCATGTCCGTCGCCGCCCCCGCCCGCACCACGCCGTCCGCCAAAAACCCGTCCAACGAGATGAGCGAACTGCTGGCGCGGCGCCTGCGCAGCGAGACGGAAGGCGACGTGCTGTTCGACGCGATGTCGCGCGGCCGCTATGCCACCGACGCCTCGATCTACCAGATCATGCCGGTCGGCGTGCTGGTGCCGAAAAGCGAGCGCGACATCGCCACCGCGCTCGACATCGCCCGCGACATGAAGATTCCGGTGCTGCCGCGCGGCGGCGGCACCAGCCAGTGCGGCCAGACCACCGGCACCGCGCTGGTGATCGACAACAGCAAATATTACCGCAACATCCGTTCGGTGGACGTCGCGGGCCGCACGGCGGTGGTCGAACCGGGCCTGGTGCTCGACCATCTGAACGCCGAACTGAAGAAACACGGCCTGTGGTATCCGGTCGATGTCTCGACCAGCGCCCAGGCGACGCTGGGCGGCATGGCCGGCAACAACTCCTGCGGTTCGCGCTCGATTGCCTATGGCAACATGGTGCACAACGTGCAGGGCATCAGCGCCTGGCTGGCCGACGGCAGCAGCGTCGATTTCGGCCCGGTGCCCGACCTCGATGCCCGCGGCGCCGAAATCGCCGCCTTCGTGCAGGACCTGGCCGAGCAGCACCGCCCGGAGATCGAGGCGAACTGGCCGCGCGTGATGCGCCGGGTTGCCGGCTACAATCTGGATATTTTCAATAACCAAAGCGAACGGCCCTATACCGCCGACAACAGCGTCAACCTCGCCCATCTGCTGGTCGGCGCCGAGGGCACGCTCGCCTATACCAAGACCCTGACGCTCCGGCTGTCCGAACTACCGCGCGCCAAGGTGCTTGGCGTGGTCAATTTCCCGACCTTCCGCGCCGCCATGGAAGCGGCCCAGCATATCGTCAAGCTGGGGCCGACCGCCGTCGAGCTGGTCGACCGCACCATGATCGAGCTGAGCCTCGCCAATCCGGCCTTCCGGCCGACCATCGAGACGGCGCTGATCGGCAAGCCGGCCGCCATCCTGCTGGTCGAATTCGCCGGCGAACAGAAAGAGCCGCTGCTGCCCAAGCTGCGGCAGCTGGTCGAGCTGATGGGCGATCTCGGCCTGCCGGGCAGCGTGGTCGAGATGCCCGACGACGCGCGGCAGAAGAACCTGTGGGAGGTGCGCAAGGCCGGCCTCAACATCATGATGAGCCTGAAGGGCGACGGCAAACCGGTCAGCTTCATCGAGGATTGCGCCGTGCCGCTGGAGCATCTGGCCGATTACACCGATGCGCTGACCGAGGTCTTCGCCCGCCATGGCACGCGCGGCACCTGGTATGCCCATGCCTCGGTCGGCACCCTGCATGTGCGCCCGATTCTCGACATGCGCCGCGGCGACAGCGCCAAGATGCGGGCCATCGCCGAGGAGGCCGCCGCCCTGGTGCGCAAGTACAAGGGCGCCTACAGCGGCGAGCATGGCGACGGCCTGTGCCGCGGCGAATGGATCGAGTGGCAGTTCGGCCCGAAACTCAACGACGCCTTCCGCGCCATCAAGACGAAGCTCGATCCCGACGGCCTGTTCAATCCCGGCAAGATCATCGACCCGCCGAAGATGGATGACGGATCGCTGTTCCGCTTCCCGCCGCCGGAAGCGCCGCGGCCCTACAAAACCACCGACCTGAAGACCCGCCTCGACTGGTCGGCCTGGGACGTGCAGAACGATCCGGTCACCGAAGAAACCACGGCACCCGGCACCGGCGGCGACAGCACCGGTGGCTTCGCCAAGGCCGTCGAGATGTGCAACAACAACGGCCATTGCCGCAAGTTCGATGCCGGCACCATGTGCCCAAGCTATCGCGTCACCCGCGACGAGCAGCATCTGACCCGTGGCCGTGCCAACAGCCTGCGCCTCGCACTGTCCGGCCAGCTCGGCCCCGATGCCTTCACCGGCGCGGGGATGTACGAGACCATGGATCTCTGCGTTGGCTGCAAGGGCTGCAAGCGCGACTGCCCGACCGGTGTCGACATGGCGCGGATGAAGATCGAGTTCCTCAGCCATTACAAGGCGCGCCACGGCCATACGCTGAAGGACCGCCTGATCGCCCGCCTGCCCGATTATGCGGCGGCCGCCAGCCGGCTGCCCTGGCTGCTGAACCTGCGTGATACCCTGCCGGGTGCGGCATGGCTGAGCGAGAAGCTGTTCGGCTTCTCGGCGAAACGCAGCCTGCCGCAATGGCGCAGCGATACCTTCTGGCGCCAGACCGGCAGCTTGAATCTCGCTGGCCGCGACGAAACCATCGCGGCAGCAAAAGCCGGCGGCAAGGCGGCCGTACTGTTCGTCGATACCTTCAATGGCACCTTCGAGAGCGAGAATGCCGTCGCGGCGCTCCGCGTGCTGCAGGCCGCGGGCTATACCGTGCACAGCGTCGCCAAGGATGACGGCCATTACTGCTGCGGCCGCACCTATCTGGCCGGCGGCATGGTCGAGGAGGCGAAAGCCAAGGCCGGTACGCTGATCGACGCCCTGCTGCCATTGGCCGAGGCCGGCGTGGCGGTTGTCGGGCTGGAGCCCTCCTGCCTGCTCACGCTGCGCGACGAGGCGCTGGTGATGGGTCTGGGGCCGAAGGCCGGCGTCGTGGCGAAACAGGCGCTTTTGTTTGAGGAATTCCTCGCCCGCGAGGCGAAGGCCGAGCGCTTTGCCATCGCCTTCAAGCCGGCGCCGGCGCCGATCCTGCTGCATGGTCATTGCCACCAGAAGGCCTTCGGTGCGGTCGCGCCGATCATCGACGTGCTGAAGCTGATCCCCGGTGCGGCGCCGGAGCTGATCGAAAGCTCCTGCTGCGGTATGGCCGGCAGTTTCGGCTACGAGGCTTCGCATTACGCGGTGTCGATGCAGATGGCAGAAGCCGCCCTGCTGCCGGCGATCCGCCAGCGCCCCGATGCCATCGTGGTGGCCGATGGCACCAGCTGCCGGCACCAGATCGCCGATGGCGCCGCCCGCGATGCCATCCATGTGGCGAAACTGCTGGCCGGCCTGCTGCCCTGATGTCCTGATCGTGGACGGCGGACGGCGCGGCCTGCTAGCCTCGCCCCATGCAACTCGCCGCCCAGCCTCTAACTGCCGCCGCCTTCGCGTCCTATGGCCGGGTGATCGACCATGCGGCGCTGGCTGGCCGGCTCTATTCCGGCGACCTGATCGAAAACCGCCGGCCGCAGGCACGGCTCGACCTGTCCTTCACGCTGGTCGACGGCAGCACCCTGCCCTGCGCCCTGAAGCTGTTCGAGCGCCATGAATTCTCGGCGCAGGCCTTCCTGCCGCTCGATGTCGCGGGCTATCTCGTCACCGTCTGCCCGGACGATGGCCATGGCCGGCCCGATCCTGCGAAAGCTGTCGCCTTCCGCGCCGCCCCGCAGCAGAGCATCATCTACGCCGCCGGTACCTGGCATCATCCGATGGTGGCGCTGGAGCGGCCCGGCCGCTTCGCCATCGTCATGTGGATGTGCGGCGATGCCGGCGACGAGGAACTGGTGCCGCTGGCGGCGCCCATACAGGTCACCGCCGGCTGATCTTTGCCCATCGCTTGGGCAGCCCGCCGGCCGACGCGGAGTGGAAAACAGCAAAATGGCCGCAATCCGCAGACTTCCACACTGGCAAGCGAATTGCTTGGCTACCGGTCTCGCCTGACCAGCCATCCCCGATGCCGCATCTCTATACCGCCAATCCCGCCCGCCGCACCGGCGCCTATCCGCCGGATTTCCTGCCGCTGCAGTCACGCGCGGCGGGCCGGCGGGCTGCTGCCGAAATCGCCACCTGGCCCGGTTTTGCCGTCACGCCGCTGCATGACCTGCAAGGCCTCGCCGCCACGGCCGGACTCGGTGCCGTGTATTACAAGGACGAGGGCGGCCGCTTCGGCCTCGGCAGCTTCAAGGCGCTGGGCGGCGCCTATGCCGTGTTTCGCCTGCTGCAGGACCATGTTGCCGCCGCCACCGGCGTCGCCGCCGACAGCATCACCGGCACCGACCTGATGGCAGGCCACCATGCTGCGCTGGTGCGCGACATCACCGTCACCTGCGCCACCGACGGCAACCACGGCCGCTCGGTCGCCTGGGGCGCATCGCTGTTCGGCTGCAAATGCGTCATCTACATCCATGCACTGGTCTCCGATGGCCGCCGCGACGCCATCGAAGCCTTCGGCGCCGAGGTCGTGCGCACGGCCGGCAATTACGACGAGTCCGTGCGACAGGCCCAGGCCGATGCCGAACGGCAGGGCTGGTTCGTCGTTTCGGATACCTCCTATCCCGGCTATGAAGATGTGCCACGCAACGTGATGCAGGGCTATGCCGTGATGGCGGCCGAGGCGCTGGCGCAATGCCCGCAGCCACCGACCCATATCTTCGTGCAGGGCGGTGTCGGCGGCCTGGCCGCCGCGGTGCTGGCTCATACCTGGGAGGCGCTGGGCGCCGCCTGTCCCATGCTGGTCGTCGTCGAACCTGACCGCGCCGACTGCCTGCGCGGCAGCGCCGCAGCCGGCCATCCCGTCGTGGTGGACGGCGACCTCGACACCATGATGGCCGGGCTGGCCTGCGGCGAGGTCTCGCTGATCGCCTGGAAGATTCTCGCCGCCGGCGCCGCCGGCTTCATGGCCATCGACGACGACAGCGCCGCAGCGATGATGCGCCGGCTGGCGGAGCCCGTTGCTGGTGATCCACCGGTGGTGGCTGGCGAATCCGCCGTCGCCGGGCTGGCCGGTGCGCTGGCCGCCCGCGAGGATGCAGCGCTTGCCACCACGCTCGGCCTTGGCCCGCAATCGTGCATTCTCGTCTTCGGCACCGAAGGCGCCACTGACCCGGCCCTCTATGCGCAGATCGTCGGCCGTTCGGCCGATGCCGTGCTGAACGCCGCCTGAGGAGACAGCATCATGCCGCGCATCGTCACCGTCGCCGCCGCCCAGCTCGGCCCCATCGCCCGCAGCGACAGCCGGGCCATGGTGGTGGAGCGCCTGATCGCGCACTTACGCGAAGCCAAGCGCATGGGCTGCGACCTCGTGGTCTTCCCCGAACTGGCGCTGACCACCTTCTTTCCGCGCTGGTTCATGACCGACCAGGCCGAGATCGACAGCTTTTTCGAACGCCGCATGCCCGGGCCGGAGACCCAGCCCCTGTTCGACGAAGCGCGCCGGCTCGGCCTCGGCTTCTATCTCGGCTATGCCGAACTGGTCGAAGAAAACGGCGTGGTCTCGCATTTCAACACGGCGATCCTGGTCGACCGCAACGGCCAGATCATCGGAAAATACCGCAAGGTGCATCTGCCCGGCCATCGCGAGCACGAGCCGTGGCGCCGGTTCCAGCATCTCGAAAAGCGCTATTTCGACCTCAGCGATACCGGCTTTCCGGTCTGGCGCGCCTTCGGCGGCATTCTCGGCATGTGCATCTGCAACGACCGCCGCTGGCCGGAGACCTACCGCGTCATGGGCCTGCAGGGGGCAGAGATGATCCTGCTCGGCTACAACACGCCGGTGCATAACCCGCCGGCGCCGGACCATGATGCCCTGTCCCTGCACCACAACACGCTGGTCATGCAGGCCGGCGCCTACCAGAATGGCAGCTGGGTGGTCGGCGTCGCCAAGGCCGGCAGCGAGGAAGGCGTGCCGATGATCGCCGGCACGCAGATCATCGCTCCGTCCGGCATGACGGTGGCCGCCACTCGCGGCGAGGGCGACGAGCTGGCGGTGGCTGCCTGCGACCTCGATGCCTGTACCACCTACAAGTCCACCACCTTCAACTTCGCGGCGCATCGCATGCCGCAGCATTACGGCCTGATCACCGAACGCAAGGGAGCCGAACCCCCACCATGAAGAGCAAACAGCCATGAAGAACAAACAGAAGGTCGTGGCAATCCGACCCGACAAGCCGGCCGTGCCGGCCAAAGCCGCCACGCCACTGCCGCCGCCGCTGGTCGCCGCCATGTTCGCCGAGGCCGGGGTCGCGTTGCGTCCAGGCCGGCCGGAAACCATCTCGGCGACGCTGGGGCCTGCCGTCGGCCGCTTCCGCGCGCTGGCCCACAAGCTGCCGTTCGAGCGCGAACCGGGCCTGTTCCCCGCCATTGAAGAGGCCCCCGTGAAAACAAAGAAGAAGGGTGCGCGGCGATGAGCGCGGATATTGTCAATCTCGGCCTCGTGGCCGCCGCCGAGGCCGTTGCCCGCGGCAAGCTGAGCAGCCAGGCGCTGACCGAGGCCTGCCTCGCCCGCATCGCCGAATGGCAGCCGAAGACCAATGCATTCCTGAAAGTGGAAGCCGATCGCGCGCTGAAGGCGGCAAAGGCCGTCGACCGTGCCCGCAAGCGCGGCGCCAAGCTCGGTCCGCTGGCCGGCGTGCCGCTGGCACACAAGGACATGTATTACCGCGCCGGCCAGGAATCGAGCTGCGGCTCGGCGATCCGCCGGCACTGGAAGGCGACCGAGACCTCGACGGCGCTGACCCGGCTCGATGCCGCCGGCGCGCTCGACCTCGGCCGGCTCAACATGGCCGAATTCGCCTTCGGCCCCACCGGCCACAACTACCATTATGGCCACGCCCGCAATCCGTGGAACGGCGAGCGCATCACCGGCGGCTCTTCGAGCGGCTCGGCCGCGGCTGTCGCTGCCCGCATGGTGTTCGGCGCGCTCGGCTCCGATACCGGTGGCTCGATCCGCCAGCCGGCGCATTACTGCGGCCTGGTCGGCATGAAGCCGAGCTGGGGCCGGGTCAGCCGCGCCGCCTGCATGCCGCTGAGCTATTCGCTCGATACCGTGGGCCCGCTGACCCGGCGCGTCGAGGACAGTGCGTTGCTGATGCGGATTCTCGCCGGCGCCGATCCGCGCGACCTGACCGCCAGCGCCCTGCCGGTCGAGGATTATCTGAAGGCGGCACGATCTGGCGCGGTGCGCGGCCTGAAGCTGGCAGTGCCGCGGCGGTTCTTCTGGGACAAGCTGAACAAGCCGAGCGCCGAGTTGCTGGAACAGACGCTGAAAGTCTTCGCCAGGCTCGGCGTGAAGATCGTCGAGATGACGCCGCCTGACATGGAGGCCGTTACCGCGGCCGCCAACGTGATCATCTCGGGCGAGGCCTCGGCCCTGCATGCCAACTGGCTGCGCACACGACCCAGTCTCTACAGCGACCAGGCGCGCGCACGTCTCGAGAACGGCCTGGCGCTCAGTGCCATCGACTATATCGACGCCCAGCGCTGGCGCAGCGAGGCCATCGCCAGCTTCCTCACGGCCATGAACGGCGCTGACGCGGTCTTCGCGCCCGTCGCCGACCGCCCGGCGCCGACGATTGCCGAGACCGATGTCGCCGGTTCGCCCGAAGCCGGCAAGGTGATTGCGACGCTGACGCGGTTGACCCGGCCGATCAACTACCTCGCCCTGCCGGCGATGACGGTGCCGGCCGGCTTCGTGCGCGGTGGCATGCCGGTCGGCTTCCAGCTGATCGGCCGGCCTTTCGCCGAAGCCCTGCTGTATCGCCTCGGCGGCGCCTTCGAGGCGAAAGTGCCGGTCTACGAAACCCTGCCGCGCTGAGCGAGCAGGGCGGCCAGTGCCGGCGACAGGCCGGTGCTGGCCACGGCAGGCGGCAGCGCCAGTGAGCCGACCTCGGCCTTGCGCAGGCCGGCCCGCGCCGCGGCTACGGCAAAAGCAACGGCTGGCATCAGCCCGTCGATCACCGGCACCGGCAGATGCGACGCCACGCGCTCGACCATGCCCACCATGCCGGCACCACCGAGAATGACAAGCTCGGCGCCGTCCTCCGTAATGCTGAGCCGCGCCGCATCGAGCACCGCCGCCTGCGCAGCGTCGGGATCGGCGGCGATCCGGCCGCCATCGGCCTGCAGCGTGCGTACGCCGGCCAGCCGCTCGCCCAGGCCAAGCGATGCGACGTATTCAGTCAGCATCGGCCGCCAGCGTTCGCCGCCGGTGACAATGCCGAAGCGCTGCACCAGCTGTGCCGCGAAGTGGCAGCCGGCCTCCGCCATGCCGACCACCGGCACGCCGGCCAGTTCCTTCAGCGCCAGGATGCCGGGATCGCCGAAACAGGCGAGCACGATGGCATCATGGCCGGCACCATGCTCGGCGTGAGCGTCAAGCGCGGCATGGGCGGCGATGGCATAGGCGCTACGGCTGGCGATCACCTCGGCGCCAAACCGGCCGGTGACGCCCTCGACCATGCAGTCGGGCGCCAGCAGGCGTGCCGCGGCGACCACCTTGTCGGTCATCGCGGTGCTGGTATTGGCGTTGATCAGCAGAAGGCGCATGGCGCCAGCCTCGCCGCTTCGTCCGTCCACGGCAAGCCCTGCGCGCTGCAGGTGCTGCCTGTTTATCGGGCAGCATTGCTGCGGGCCGGGCAGCGCATTTGTAGGAACACATAGAATCAGGACCTTGGCCGCTGGCACGGAGTTTGCGTTGCAACATGCACAACCAGACACAGGGTGGTGCCATGACGACCAAGAAACTCTCATCCGGGAAGCTCCCGTCCCGACTATTGCGCCTGCTCGGCGCCGCTGTGCTGACGGTGGGCCTCGCCGGCCCGGCCCTGGCGCAGGGCACCTTGCGCATCGGCATGACCGCGTCCGACATCCCGCTGACCACCGGTCAGACCGACCAGGGCGGCGAAGGCATGCGCTTCATGGGCTATACGGTCTATGACGGCCTGATCAACTGGGACCTCAGCAAGGCCGACAAGCCGTCGGTGCTGACCCCCGGTCTCGCCACCAGCTGGGCGGTCGATGCGACCGACAAGACCAAGTGGGTCTTCAAGCTGCGCCAGGGCGTGAAGTTCCATGACGGCAGCGAGTTCACCGCCGATGCGGTGGTGTGGAACCTCGACAAGCTGCTGAAGAAGGATTCGCCGCAGTATGACGCGCGCCAGGCGGCGCAGGGTGCTTCGCGTATCCCGGCCGTCGCCAGCTACAAGATGGTCGACAAATATACCGTCGAGGTCACCACCAAGTCGCCGGATGCGACCCTGCCCTACCAGATCGCCTGGGTGATGATGTCGTCACCGGCGCAATGGGAAAAGCTCGGCAAGAGCTGGGATGCCTTCGCCAAGACCCCGTCGGGCACCGGCCCGTGGAAGCTGACCGAATTCGTGCCGCGCGAGCGCGCCGAGCTCAGCCCGAACAAGGATTACTGGGACAAGGCCCGCGTACCGAAGCTCGACAAGCTGGTGCTGCTGCCGCTGCCCGAGCCCAATGCCCGCGTCGCCGCCCTGCGTTCGGGCCAGGTCGACTGGATCGAGGCCCCGGCGCCGGATGCCGTGCCGTCGCTGAAGCAGGCCGGCTTTGCCATCGTCACCAATGCCTATCCGCATAACTGGACCTGGCATCTGTCGCGCCTGCCCGGCTCGCCGTGGAACGACATCCGCGTGCGCAAGGCGGCCAACCTCGCCATCGACCGTTCGGCGCTCAAGGAGCTGCTGGGCGGCCTGATGATCCCGGCCGAGGGCTTCCTGCCGCCGGGCAACCAGTGGTTCGGCCATCCGACCTTCAAGGTGCGCTATGACCTCGCCGAGGCGAAGAAGCTGATGAAGGAGGCCGGCTTCGGTCCCGACAAGCCGATCAAAACCAAGATCCTGATCTCGCCGTCGGGTTCGGGCCAGATGCTGCCGCTGCCGATGAACGAGTTCGTCCAGCAGAGCCTGGCCGAGATCGGCATCCAGGTCGAGTTCGAGGTCGTCGAGTGGAACCAGCTGATCAACCTGTGGCGTGCTGGTGCCGCGGCCGAAAGCGCCCATGGCGCCACCGGTATCAACTTCACCTACTTCATCCAGGACCCCTTCACCGGCCTGATCCGCCATCTGCAGTGCAACCTGGTGGCGCCGAATGGCACCAACTGGGGTCATTACTGCGACAAGGAGATGGACGAACTGTTTAACCAGGTCCGCAACACCTTCGATGCCACCGAGCAGGACAAGGTGCTGCAGAAGATCCACGAGAAGTACGTCAACGAGGCCCTGTTCCTGATGGTGACGCATGACGTCAATGCGCGCGCCATGACCAAGAACGTCAAGGGCTTCGTCCAGGCGCAGAACTGGTTCCAGGACTTCTCGCCGATCACCATGACGAAGTAAGTCCCGGCGGCCGGCCCGGTATCCGCCGGGCTGGCCGCTTGCTTCCGTCTCTCAGCGTTTCCGAAAGTCGAATGCCCCAATGCTGCGTTACACCCTCAAGCGACTGCTCTACGTCCTGCCGGTCGCGCTCGGCGTCAGCATTGTCTGTTTCCTGCTGATCCACATCACGCCGGGCGACCCGCTCACTTCCATCATGCCGATCGACGCCAGCGCCGAGCAGCAGGCCGAGATGCGCGCCGCCTACGGCTTCGACAAGCCGCTGCCGGTGCAATATGCGATCTGGCTCGGCAAGGTGGTAACCGGCGACCTCGGCCGCTCGATCGCCAGCGGCCGGCCGGTCGCCACCGAAGTGATGCGCGCGGTCGGCAACACTGTGCTGCTGGCCGCCGTCGCCACCGTGATCGGTTTCTTCTTCGGCTGCCTGTTCGGCTTCGTCGCCGGCTATTTCCGCGACTCCCCGGTCGACCGGATCGCCTCCACCATTTCCGTGCTCGGCGTCAGCGTGCCGCATTACTGGCTCGGTATGGTGCTGGTCATCATCTTCTCGGTGCAGTTCAACTGGCTGCCCGCCACCGGCAACGGCCCCGGCGGCTCGGCCGGCTGGGAGCCTGACTGGACGCATTTCCGCTACCTGATCCTGCCCGCCGTCACCATGTCGGTGATCCCGATGGGGGTGATCGCCCGCACCGTGCGCGCGCTGGTCGCCGAAATCCTGTCGCAGGATTTCATCCAGGCGCTCGGCGCCAAGGGGCTGACGGACCGCGGCATCTTCACCCATGTGGTCAAGAATGCCGCCCCCACCGCGCTGGCCGTGATGGGCCTGCAACTCGGCTATCTGCTCGGCGGCTCGATCCTGATCGAGACCGTGTTCTCCTGGCCGGGCACCGGGTTCCTGCTCAATGCCGCCATATTCCAGCGCGACCTGCCGCTGCTGCAGGGTACCATCCTGGTGCTGGCGATGTTCTTCGTGCTCCTCAACCTGCTGGTCGACGTGCTGCAGACGGCGCTCGACCCGCGCATCCAGCGGAGCTGAAGCCATGGCTGTCGACTTCGCCGCCGGCAAGGCCGCCGCCATCGCGCCGATCCAGGTCTCGGAAGGCTACTGGCGTGGCGTCGCCCGCCGCCTGTCCCGCGACCCCATCGCCCTGATCGCACTGGCGGTGATCCTGGCGCTGGTTCTGGCCGCCATTTTCGCCCCCTACATCGCACCGGCCGATCCGTTCAAGGCCTCGATGCTGCGGCGATTGAAGCCGGTCGGCTTTCCCGGCTATCCGCTCGGCGCCGACGAGCTTGGCCGCGACATGCTCTCGCGCCTGATCTATGGCGGCCGCCTGTCGCTGTTCATGGGTGTCACGCCGGTGCTGATGGCCTTTGTGGTCGGTTCAGCCTTCGGCATCCTTGCCGGCTATGTCGGCGGCGCGCTGAACACCGCGATCATGCGCACCATCGACGTCTTCTATGCCTTCCCTTCGGTGTTGCTGGCCATTGCGCTGTCCGGTGCGCTGGGCGCCGGCATCACCAACGCCCTGGTGTCGCTGACCATCGTTTTCGTACCACCGATCGTGCGGGTGGCCGAAAGCGTCACCACCCAGGTGCGCAACCGCGACTATGTCGAGGCTGCGCGCGCCACCGGCGCCGGCGGTTTCACCATCGTCCGCGTGCATGTGCTCGGCAACGTGCTCAGCCCGATCTTCGTCTACGCCACCAGCCTGATCTCGGTCTCGATGATCCTGGCCTCGGGCCTCAGCTTCCTCGGCCTCGGCGTCAAGCCGCCCGAACCGGAATGGGGCCTGATGCTGAACACGCTCCGCACCGCGATCTATGTCAATCCTCTGGTCGCCGCCCTGCCCGGCGTGATGATCTTCATCACTTCGATCTCATTCAACATGTTCTCCGACAGCCTGCGGTCGGCGATGGACATCCGGAACTGAGGCGATGAGCGAGACCATCGACAGCATTGCCTCCACCGATCCGCGCGACCCCGATCCGCGCGACCCCGATCCGCGCGACAGGGGCGGCCCGCGCCAGCCGCTGCTCAGCGTCAATGGGCTGATCAAGCATTTCCCGGTCAACAAGGGCCTGTTCGGCCGGCCCGGCGCCGTGGTGCGTGCCGTCGATGGCATCGATTTCGACCTGATGAAGGGCGAGACGCTCGGCATCGTTGGCGAAAGCGGCTGCGGCAAATCGACCACGGCACGCCTGCTGATGCACCTGATCGCGCCCGATGCCGGCAGCATCGTGTTCGACGGCGAGGAAGTCGGCCACGATCTGTCGCTGGCCGAATACCGGCGCCAGACCCAGATGGTCTTCCAGGACAGCTATGCCTCGCTCAATCCCCGCCTGACCATCGAGGATTCGATCGCCTTCGCGCCGCGGGTGCATGGCGTGGGCAAGCGCGAGGCGATGGCCCGCGCCCATGACCTGCTAGCTCGCGTCGGCCTCGAGCCCAGCCGCTTCGCCGGCCGCTATCCCCACGAGCTTTCCGGCGGGCAGCGCCAGCGCATCAACATCGCCCGCGCGCTGGCACTGGAGCCGCGGCTGGTGATCCTCGACGAGGCAGTCTCGGCGCTCGACAAGTCGGTCGAGGCGCAGGTGCTGAACCTGCTGCTCGACCTGAAGGAGGCCTTCGGGCTGACCTACATTTTCATCTCGCACGACCTCAACGTGGTGCGCTTCATGGCCGACCGGGTGATGGTGATGTATCTCGGCAAGGTCGCTGAGATCGGCACGGCGACGGCGATCTTCGAGCGGCCGGCGCATCCCTATACCGCCGCCCTGCTCGATTCGATGCCGGCGATGGACCCCGACCAGCGCACCGAGGAAGCGCCGTTGTATGGCGATCCGCCCAATCCGATCAACCCGCCGTCGGGCTGCCGCTTCCATACCCGCTGCCGCTATGCCGAAGCCGTCTGCAGCAGCATGGTGCCCGAACTTGCCAGCCTCGATGACAGCCAGCAGGCTTCCTGCCTGATCTACAAGGCCGGGTCCGGCCACAGCAAGAACGGGGCAGTGTCCGCCGCATGAACGCCGCCGCGCCGATTATCGATATCCGCAACCTGACCGTCACCTTCACCGCCGGCCGCAAGCCGGTGCAGGCGGTCAACGGCATCGACCTCAGCGTGGCCAAGGGCGAGGTTCTGGCCCTGCTCGGCGAGTCCGGCTCGGGCAAGAGCGTGACGCTGCGCACCCTGCTGCGCCTGCATCCGGCAAAAAAGACCCGCATCGCCGGCCACGTGCAGGCGGCGGGCGAAGATGTGATGGCCCTGTCCGGCCGGGCGCTGGCCGATTTCCGCGGCCGCCGCGTCTCGATGATTTTCCAGGAACCGCTGCTGGCGCTCGACCCCGTCTATACCGTGGGCGAGCAGATCGCCGAGGTCATCCGTCGCCACGAGGGCCTCTCGCGTACGACGGCACGGGCGCGGGCGCTTGCCCTGCTGCAGCAGGTGCGCATCCCCTCGCCGGAACAGCGGCTCGACAATTTCCCGCACCAGATGTCGGGCGGCATGCGCCAGCGGGCGATGATCGCGCTGGCGCTGGCCTGCAACCCGCAGGTCCTGCTGGCCGACGAGCCGACCACGGCACTGGATGCCACGGTGCAGATCCAGATCCTGCTGCTGCTGCGCGACCTGCAGCGCGAACTCGGCTTGTCGGTGATCCTGGTGACCCACGACATCGGTGTCGCCGTCGAGGTGGCTGATCGGGTGGCCGTGATGTATGCCGGCCGCATTGTCGAGACCGGGCCGGTGCGTGAACTGATCCGCAACCCGCAGCATCCCTATACCATCGGCCTGCTCGCGTCGCGCGGCCATGGCGCCATGGCCCGCGATGCCGCCGGTGGCGGCCGGCTCGATGCCATCCCCGGCGCGCCGCCCGACCTGGCCGCGCTGCCGCCGGGCTGCGCCTTTGCGCCGCGCTGCAGCCGCGCCATCGACGCCTGCCTTGCCAGACAACCCGGCATGGTCAGCGTCGGCGACGACCATCAGGCCCGTTGCATCCGCCTCGACTGAGCCCTGCAAATCCTGCAATGCCGAAGCCGTGCGCATGAGCCGCATCTTTCCTATACTCCTCCTGTTTTCGTGGCAGCGTGAAATGAGGTCTGCGTGAAAATCATCATTCTGGGCAGCGGCGTCATCGGTGTCAGCAGCGCCTATTTCCTGGCCAAGGCCGGCCATGAGGTGACGGTGGTCGACCGCCAGGCCGGACCGGCGCTGGAAACCAGCTTCGGCAATGCCGGCGAGGTCTCGCCCGGCTATTCGGCGCCCTGGGCGGCGCCGGGTCTCGTCTTCAAGGCGGTGAAATGGCTGGCGATGACCTATCGCCCGCTGGTGGTACGGCCGCCGCAGCTCAGCCCTGCCATGATCCGCTGGGGCCTGCAGCTGCTCGCCAACTGTACCGATGCCCGCTACGCGCTCAACAAGGGCCGCATGCTGCGGCTGGCCGAATACAGCCGCGACTGCCTGACGGATTTGCGTGCCGAAACCGGCATCCAGTATGACCAGCGCATGCAGGGCACCCTGCAGCTGTTCCGCAAGCAGAAACAGGTCGACGGTGCCGCCGCCGACATGAGGGTGCTCGACCAGTTCGGCGTCGGCTATGCCATGCTCGACCGGGCCGGCTGCATCGCAGTGGAACCGGCACTGGCCGGCGTGGCGGAGAAATTCGTCGGCGGCCTGCGACTGCCCGGTGACGAGACCGGCGACTGCTTCAAGTTCACCAATGCACTGGCAGAGCTGGCCGCCGGCCTCGGCGTGCGCTTCGTCAACGACACGGCGATCGACGAGATCCGTCATGACGGCGGCCGCATCACCGGCATCGCCACCAAGGCCGGGCTGATGACGGCCGATGCCTATGTGCTGGCACTGGGCAGCTATTCGCCGCTGCTGGCCGACAGCCTCGGCCTGCGCCTGCCGGTCTATCCGGTGAAGGGCTATTCGATCACCGTGCCGATCACCGATGCGACCGGCGCACCGGAATCGACCGTGATGGATGAGACCTACAAGGTGGCGGTGACCCGGCTCGGCGACCGCATCCGTGTCGGCGGCACCGCCGAACTGGCCGGCTACGACCTGACGCTTTATCCGGCCCGGCGCCGGCCGCTCGACTTCGTGGTCTCGGACCTGTTCCCGAAGGGCGGCGATATCAGCCGTGCCACCTACTGGACCGGCCTGCGCCCGATGACACCGGATGGCACGCCGATCATCGGCGCCACCCGTTACGGCAACCTGTTCCTCAACACCGGCCATGGCACGCTGGGCTGGACCATGGCCGCCGGCTCGGGCCGGGTGCTCGCCGACATCATGTCCGACCGCAAGCCCGAGATCGATGTCGGCGACCTCGATCTCGGGCGTTACGGCCGCGCGGCTTAGGCGGTCTGGCCGGCCGCCTGCAGGATCAGGCGGCTGATCGTGTCGGGGTGCGAGACCAGCGAGACATGGCTGGACTTCACCTCGATGGTGGTCGCCTTCATCCGCTTCGCCATGAAGCGCTGCAGGTCGGAATTGATGGTGCGATCCTCGGTCGAGACGGCATAGAAGCTCGGCTTCTCGCGCCAGGCCGCATGGGTGGTCCGGCCGGCCAGCAGCGCCTTGTGGAACGGCTGCTGCACCGCGTAGAGCACGCGGGCTTTCGCTTCCGGCAGGTCGCCGGCGAAGTCGCGCAGGAAAGCGGCCTCGGTCAGGCGGCCTTCATCGCCGTCGAAGACGATGCCGGCCCCGGCCGGCGCCGCCGGATAAGTCTTGGCCAGCGCCGTGTAATCCTCGTTGGCATCCGGCGCCCGCGCCGCCACATAGACCAGCGCCGCGACATGCGGATGCACGCCGGCCTCGGTCACCAGCATGCCGGCGAAAGAGTGGCCGGCCAGCACGGTCGGGCCGTCCTGCCGGTCGAGCACGCGGGTCACTTCGGCCACGGCCTCGGGCAGGGTGGTCAGCGGATTCTGCACCGCCGTGGCATTGATGCCGGCGGCTTGCAGCCGCGCGATCACCTCGGACCACGACGAGCCATCGGCAAACAGCCCATGGGCCAGCACGACATTGCGTATCTTGGGGGACGCCATCGGCGTGGCGGCGGCCGGTGCAGCCATGCCGCGGGCAGAAACGAGAGAGGCGGTGGCGGCACCGGCAACCAGGGCGGCCGAAAACGCGCGGCGGTTCATCATCATGGCGGGCTCCTTCGGGTTTGAAGTCCCCGCATATTTGGCCCGGTTGCCGCCGGCCACAATCATATCTGTGTATAGGTCACCGTCACGATGCCGTAAGCGACGCGCCGTTATGCAACGAAGGTGACGCCGATCACAGGCCAGCCGGCGATGCAGCCGGTCACCGTCGTTCCGGCCGCGAAGAAGCGCATGCCGGTGAAGGATCCCGTCGTGATGATCTGTCCCCGCTGCAACCCGCCGCAATGTTCGCCACAGCTGCGCACCAGTTCAGCCAGCAGGTCGAAGGGATTGCCGCCCGGCATGGTCGCCGGCCCCTCGACCACTATCGCACCATCAGCCGTGAGCTGCGCGGACGGCCGGTCGAAATCCTCTCGTGTCCAGGTGCCCGTAAACGGTGCGCCGCAGACGAGGCCGGCATCGATCTGCATGTCGGCGAGTTTCCACAGCGCGCTCGCGCCTTGCGGATCGGTCAGCCGGCTGTCGAGGATCTCGAAGACCGGCAGCGGCGTCACGGCCTCTGCAAGGCGGGCCGCGAAATCCGTCGCATCGGCCGGCGGCAGGACAGCATCGATGCGGAAGCCGATCTCGAGTTCGACGCCGCGCAACCGCGATTCCGCCCGTGGCCAAAGCGCCGGCGACGGCCGGATCGCTGCCGCCGGGATCGGCGCAAAGACCGCCGGCTGACCGGGCGCCCGACCGACCTTCCAACCGCCGACCGGTCCCAGCGCCGCGATCACGCCGGCCTGCAGGGCATAGGCATCGGCCAGGGTTTCCGGGCCGGCAGCCTCGGTTGCCGGATCGACCAGCGGCCCGCCGTTGCGTGCCGCCAGCAGGCGGGCGACCAGATCGTCGCGCGCTGTCATGGCGCCGCGCCCTGCCGCTGCGCCAGCAATCTTTCGATCGCCTGCGTATCGGCCGGCGTGACCGGCGTGAAGACGATCATGGTCAGCCCCTCGGCGCCGTCGACGGCAAAGGCGGAATATTCCAGCGCCAGCGGACCGGCCACCGGATGCAGGAGCCGCTTCCTGCCGCCGCCATGGCTGCGCACTTCGGCCTCAGCCCATAGCCGGCGGAAATCGGCGCTGGTGGCGAACAGTTCGGCGACGAGCGCCTCCGCCTCGGCGCTGCCGCCGGCGCGCACCACATCGATGCGAAACACTGCGATGGCGAAGCGCGCGTTGGATTCCCAGTCGGGCAGGCGGGCGCGAGTTGCCGGGTCGCCGAACAGGCGCCGCAGCAGGTTGCGACCCTGCGCCGGCAGCATGGTGTAGTCGGTCAGCACCGCCAGCGCGGCAGCATTCCACGCCACGATGTCCCAGGACGGTGTTTTCACCAGCACCGGGCTGGTCGCAAAGGCATCGAGCACGCGCTGCAGCGATGGTGCAACGGCTGCCACCCGCACCGGCCCCAGCGGCGGCGGGCGCTGCTGCGCCAGCAGGAACAGCAATTCCCGGCCATCGGGATCGAGTTCCAGCGCGCGTGCCAACCGCTCCAGCACCTCGTCGGACGGCGGGCCGCCGCGGCCCTGTTCGAGCCAGGTGTACCAGGTGACGCTGACCCCGGCGCGCGACGCCACTTCCTCGCGCCGCAGGCCCGGTGTCCGCCGCCGGCCGAGGCCTTCCGGCCCCGGCTGCAGGCGGGCGCGACGGTCGCGCAGGAAACTGCCGAGCGACGCGGCCGGATCCGGCAAGGCGTCATGTGTCGGGGCTGTCGGCCGGGTATTAGTGCTCATACCGGTATAAGCCCTCGGCTTTTCAGGCCATCGTGCGCAGCGAATACTCCACCGCTCCAGCCGCGGCGTATTGAGGAGATCAGCATGCGTGTATTCGTCACAGGCACCACCGGCTTTATCGGTCAGGCTGTTGCCCAAGAGCTTATCACCGCGGGACATGCGGTTCTAGGACTGGCACGCAGCGACGCCGCGGCGGCGGCGCTGCAGCAGGCCGGCATCGCGGTGCATCGCGGCGACCTGTCGGACCCGGACAGCCTTGCCGCCGGCGCCCGCGCTTGCGACGGCGTGATCCATCTGGCTTTCATCCACGATTTCAACGCGCATCTGGCCGCTGTCGAGACCGACCGCCAGGCGGTGGCCGCCATGATCGACGTGCTGGCCGGGTCGGACCGGCCGCTGGTCATTGCGTCGGGCACCGCGCTGGCAGCAACCTGCCGCGTCGCCACTGAAGACGATCCGCCCAACCCTGCGGTCAGTCCGCGGGCCCTGACAGAGACTCTCGTGACCGACGCCGCCGCACGCGGTGTGCGCGCCAGCGTCATGCGCCTGTCGCCCACGGTGCATGGCCGGGGCGACCATGGCTTCGTGCCGATGCTGATTGGCCTGGCGCGGGAGAAAGGCGTCTCGGCCTGGATCGGCGACGGCGCCAACCGCTGGCCGGCGGTGCACCGCACGGATGCCGCGCGGCTGTTCCGTCTGGCGCTGGAGCAGGCGCCGGCCGGTACCCGCCTGCATGCCACAGCCGAGGACGGCATCGCCTTCCGCACCATTGCCGAAACCATCGGCGCCGGGCTCGGCCTGCCGGTGCGCAGTATCAGCCCGGATGAGGCACCGGCGCATTTCGGCTGGATGGCGCGTTTCGCCGCCATCGACGGCCCGACGTCCAGCGCCAGGACGCGCGCCGCCTTCGGCTGGCAGCCGCAGGGCCCCGGCCTGCTGGCCGACATGCGACAGAACGGTTATTTCGACTGATGCATATATGGAGGGAGAAATGGTGCCCCAGGCCGGACTTGAACCAGCACGCCCTTGCGGGCAACGGATTTTGAGTCCGTCGCGTCTACCAATTCCACCACTGGGGCAGCGGAAAGCGGCCGGATATTAACCGAGCCGGCCGGGGGCGCAACCCCCATGGCCGGGCCCGTGACCGCACCTGTGACCTCTTCGGGCCAGGCGGCGGCGACCGGCCGGATTCCGGCCCCGCCGGTGGCTGCGGCGGCCCGGCACATGGACAAGACCCGGCCCCTCCGGCATACACGGGGGCCGCTGCCCGCTGGAGACCCCGCCCGTGTTTCGTGCCCTGTATGACTGGACCATGCGCCAGGCCGTCCGCCCCAATGCCGGCCGGGTGCTGGCGGTGGTGTCCTTCCTGGAAAGCTCGGTCTTTCCGATCCCGCCCGACGTGATGCTGATCCCGATGTGCCTCGCCGACCGGTCGAAGGCCTTCCGCTATGCGCTGATCTGCACCATCGGCTCGGTGCTGGGCGGCATGCTGGGCTACGCCATCGGCCATTTCCTGATCGAGACGGTCGGCCAGGCGATCATCGATTTCTACGGCTATGCCGACAAATGGCAGGCCTTCGAGCGGGCCTATGCCGAATACGGCGTATGGATCATCCTGATCAAGGGCCTGACGCCGATCCCCTACAAGCTGGTTACCATCGCCAGCGGTGCCGCGCATTTCGATTTTGTGATTTTCGTCATCGCCTCGATTGCCACCCGCGGCGTACGGTTTTTCCTGATTGCCGGCCTGCTGTGGCGGTTCGGCTCGCCGATCCAGGACTTCATCGAGCGCCGCCTCGCCGTCATCGGCTGGATATTCCTGATCGGCCTGATCGGTGGCTTCATCGTGGTGCGTTATCTGGTTTAGGCCAGTGATCTGAGGAGACTGCCGTTTGTCGCTCGACACATTGCTCAGCCCGAACCGTTCCGGCCTCGTCATCGCGCTGGCCAGCGCCGCCACGCTTGGTGCCGTCTTCGTCGCGCAATACGGCTTCGGCCTCGCCCCCTGCGAGCTGTGCATCGCCCAGCGCTGGCCGCATGCCGCCGCGATCGTCTTTGGCATCGCCGCCCTGTTGCTGCCGCGTTTCCGCGTCGCGCTGCTGGTGCTGGCGGGTCTCAGCCTCGCCATCGGCGACGGCATCGCCATCTATCATACCGGCGTCGAGTGGCACTGGTGGCAGGGTCCGACGGCCTGCACAGGCAGCGGCACGCCGGACAGTATCGAGGCGCTGCGGGCGCAGCTTCTCAACACCCAGGTGGTGCGCTGCGACGAGGTCGCCTTCCGCTTCCTCGGCCTGTCGATGGCCGGCTGGAATGTGCTATGGTCGGCCCTGCTCGTCGTCTTCGCCGGCCTGGCCGCGAAGCGCGCCGCGAACTGAAGGGCTCGCCATCATGACCGCCAGACGCCGCCTTGCAGGGGATCCCGATCCGCGCCAACTGCTCGCGCGTATCCTGCGGGTCGACCATGCCGGCGAATATGGCGCCAAGCGCATCTATGACGGCCAACTTGCGGTGCTCGGCCGTGCCGGCCGGCAGGCGGCTTCGGCCCCGACCATCCGGCACATGGCCGCACAGGAACAGAAGCATCTCGATGCCTTCGACCGCCTGCTGCCGCAGCGCCGGGTGCGGCCGACCCTGCTGTCGCCGCTGTGGCATGTCGGCGGCTTCGCGCTCGGCGCCGCCACGGCCTTGCTCGGCGAGAAGGCCGCCATGGCCTGCACGGAAGCCGTCGAGGATGTGATCGACCGGCATTACGCGGCACAGATCGAGACCCTTGGCGCGGCCGAACCGGAGCTGCGCGACCTGATCGAGGAATTCCGCCAGGAAGAAGTGCAGCATCGCGACACCGCGCTGGAACAGGGCGCCGCAGAGGCACCCGCCTATCCGCTGCTCAGCCGCGGTATCCGGGCGATCACCCGCACCGCCATCTGGCTGTCCGAGCGCGTCTGAGCAGTCAGGCTGCGATCTCCTGCAGCAGCAGGACCGTCTCGTCCGGCTGCGGTGGCTCGAAGCGTCCGTCCAGCGCCGCGAACATCCCATCCGTTACCGTGAAGGCATAGGTATCACCGCGCTCGGCATTGCGCTGCCGGATACGCGCCTGCCGCGTCTCGCGTGGCGCCGTCAGATACAGCAGCACGGCCTCGTGCCCGGCCGCCGCGATGCGCTGCCGCATGGCGTCGCGTTCGGCGCGACTGCCGAAACCGAGATCGAGGATCACCGGCAGGCCGCGTGCCGCCGCCTGCTCCGCCACCGCCCAGATCAGCCCGTGGCAGCGCATGACGCGCGCGCCGATCCAGGCGAAGTCCGGCGCCGGCGGCAGGTCGGCCAGGAAAAGCCGCGCCATCCATTCGTCGATGGAAAAGCGCAGGGCGCCGGTCTGCGCGGCCAGACGCTGCGCATGGGTGGTCTTGCCGGCACCCATCGGGCCGCAAAGCATGGTGACGCGGCTCATGGTGTCTCTCTGTTGAAGGCCAGCCGGGTGACATAGGTGCGGATATCGGCGGGCCAGCCCGCGCTGTGAGTCGCAAGGCCCGCACTGTCACCGGCAAACAGCGCGCGGATCGCTTCCTCGTAGCCCGGCAGGTCGCCGGCCAGTGCCGTCATCACCCGATAGGCGGCTTCCTGCGCCACGCGCCGTGTCTGCCTGCCGTCGCGCATCGCCTGCTCGACCAGTTTGCGCAGGGCCACCGAGGCACCGCCTGGCTGTGCCGCCAGCCAGTCCCAGTGGCGCGGCAGCAACGTGACTTCCCGTGCGGTGACGCCAAGCTTCGGCCGGCCACGCCCGCGTGGCTCTGCCGCCGGCGCCGACGGCTGCAGTCGCGCCAGGATTTCGGCATCGCTGCCGCGCAAATCCAGATCGATGACGCGGCCGGTGGCGTCCTCGAATACCAGGCCGCCGCCACCCGCCGCCTTCACGGCCAGCGCGACAGCGGAAAGCGGCCCGGCGGCCAGCAGGCGCGGCCCCTCAAAGGCGGTGCAGGCTATGGACAGGCGATCAGTCATGGCGGAATTTTACCCGGATAAAATAATCCTTGTCAATAATACCCGGATAATAATATGAAGCCTCCAGCCAAGGAGGCCCCTCATGCAGGGACAGGACCGTCGGGCGGCCGTTGCCGCCTACAAGGAAAAGAAAAGCCGCGCCGGCATCTATGCCGTGCGTTGCCCGCCGGCCGGCGCCGTCTGGATCGGCCAGACCCTGACGCTGGCGACCGTGCAGAACCGGCTGTGGTTCAGCCTGCGCATGGGCCAGGCCCCGCAGGCCGGCCTGCAGGCCGCCTGGCGCGAACATGGACCGGAAAGCCTTGTCTTCGAGGTGCTGGAAGATCTGCCCGAGGAAGCGCTGGCCTATGTGCGCGACCGGCTGCTGAAAGACCGCCTCGCCCACTGGCGGGCGGCGCTGGATGCGCAGGCGCTCTGAACGGCCGCTTTACGGCTCCAGTTCGCTGTCCCAGTAGAGAAAGTCACGCCAGCTGCCGTGCAAATAATTGGGCGGGAAAGCCCGCCCGTTCTGTTGCAGTTCCTGCACGCTCGGCATGTGCGGTTTCATCCGCGGATGCATGTGGCATTCATGCGGCATGCGGCCGCCCTTGCGCAGGTTGCAGGGCGCGCAGGCGGCGACCACGTTGTCCCAGCGGGTCAGACCACCGAGCGAGCGCGGCGTGACATGATCGAAGGTCAGCTCATGCCGGCTGCCGCAATACTGGCAGCTGAAGCGGTCGCGCAGGAACAGATTGAACCGGGTAAAGGCCGGGCGCCGCGCCGGGGCGATGTAGCGCTTCAGCGCCACCACGCTCGGCAGCCGCATGCTGAAACTGGGGGAGCGGATTTCCTGATCGTATTCGGAAAGGATGGTGACACGGTCCATGCAGACCGCCTTCACCACTTCCTGCCACGGCCACAGCGACAGCGGGAAATAGGACAGCGGCTGGTAATCCGCATTCAATACGAGCGCCGGACAACTCTCAGGGTTCATCTCGTCCCCAGGGTGCGTTGCGGGTGTATTATCCTTACCATATGCGGGGTTACCGCATCATGACAACTACCTTATTTAGCAGCGCCGCAGCCTTATCCACAGAGCGGCGGATGCCGTCATCATACTGCCGCGGCGGCACCGCGCGAAAGGGATTCGGCAAGGAAGGCGCCGCCGAGCTGCAGGCCGTCGGCGCTGATGCCATGGCCAAGGCCCGGGCTGACATGGAAGCGCGCCGGGCAATCGGCGGCGGCCAGCACCTGCAGGGCAGCGAACATCGCCTCCACCGGCACCACCTCGTCGGCATCGCCGTGGATCAGCAACACCGGCGGGCGGCCGTGCATCTGCTCTTTCAAGTCGTCGCCGGCCAGCAGCGCGCCGGAATAGCCGAGAATGGCCGCCGGTGCCGGTGTCCGGCGCAGCCCGACCTGCAGGGCCATCATGGTGCCCTGGCTGAAGCCGACCAGGGCCAGCCGGCTGCCGGGCAGGCTGTGGCGCGCCAGTTCGGCATCGAGAAAGCCGTTCAGCACCGCCACGGCCGGCGCGGCCGCAGCACCCATCGCGGCGTAGACGGCGGCCGTATGCTGCGGGTCGCGGCGCAGCAGCGCCGGGTCATAGGCATCGAGGGCAAACCACTGGCGACCGCCGCCCATGCCGGGCGGAAAGCCGGGAATGCGGCCCGGCGCATGGGGTGCGACGAAGGCGGCGTCCGGCAGCAGCCGCTGCCATTGCGCACCCAGCTCGATCAGGTCGTTGCCGTCGGCGCCATAACCGTGCAGCAGCACGACAAGGGATTTCGCCGTGCCGGTGGCAGCCGGCAGCCGCGGGCCGTCGATGGTTGCCGTCATGCCGCGCCCTCTTCGGTGGTGACACGCCGCTGGGTCATGCCGTAATAGCGCCACAGCAGGCGGGCGGCGGCGCCGCGATGCGGCCGCCAGGCTTCCGCCATGGCGTCCATCGCCTTGACGTCCGGCCGCTTCGACAACCCGAACAGGCGGCGCGCGGCCTCCTGCAGGGCCACGTCATGGGCCGGCCAGATATCCTCGCGGTCGAGCATGAACAACAGAAAGACCTCCGCCGTCCAGCGGCCGATGCCGGTCACCGCGGTCAGCATCGCCATCGCCGCATGATCCTCCAGTTTCGGCAGCAGCGCGAGATCGAGGTCGCCGGATTTCACTGCGCGCGCCATGTTGCGCAGGTAACGCAGCTTCGGCCCGCTCAGGCCACAGGCGCGCAGGCGCGGCTCGGTCAGCTTGAGCAGGCGATCAGCCGTGAACGCCCCGTTGGCGCGGCCCGCCACGGCGGATTCGAGCCGGCCCCAGATGGTGGCGGCGGCGGCCACCGAAATCTGCTGCTCGACAACGATGCGGCAAAGATTGGGAAAGTCGGCCGGCCGGCGCCGGTCGGCGACGAAGCCGACGGTTTCCAGCGCCGCGGCAAAGCGCGGCTCGCGCATGCAGAGATCGGCCAGCGCCTTCTCGGTGCGTTTGCGGCGGTCGGGCCGGACGCCAGCCGGACGGGCGGTTGCCGGCTTCGGATTTGCCGTCTTTGTATCTCTCGGGGGCTTTGTCATAAGCTGTCAGTCAGGAATCGATCATGCAGTCTGGCATTGTCAGCCGCTTCGCGCCAAGCCCGACGGGCTTCCTGCACCCCGGACACGCCCTGTCGGCCGGGATCGTCGCCCTGCGCGCGCAGGCCTCGCCCGGCGGCCGCTTCCTGCTGCGCATCGAGGATATCGACGGCACCCGCTGCCGCCCGGAATACACCGCCGCGATCCTTGAGGACCTGGCCTGGCTCGGCCTGCGCTGGGATACGCCGGTGCGCCACCAGTCGCAGCATTTCGCCGAGTATCGCGCGGCACTCGATACGCTGGAGGCACGCGGCCTGTTGTATCCGTGTTTCTGCACCCGCAAGCAGATCCTGGCCGAGATCGCCGCCGCCGGCGGGGCACCGCATGGCTTCGACGGTGCCATCTATCCCGGCACCTGCCGCAGCCTGTCGCACAGTGAACGGCAGGCGCGGATCGCCGCCGGGGAAGCCTATGCGCTCAGGCTCGACATCGCCGCCGCCTGCCAGCAGGCCGGCGGCTGGCCGCTCGGCTGGCATGACGAGCACCACGGTCCGCAGACGGTGACTCCCGCGCTGCTGACCACCGGCTTTGGCGACATCGTGCTGGCGCGCAAGGAAACCCCGGCGAGCTATCACCTCTGCGTCACCCATGACGACGCCCTGCAGGGCGTCACGCTCATCAGCCGTGGCGAGGACCTGCTGCCGGCCACCCATCTGCACCGGCTGCTGCAGGCTTTGTTCGGCTGGCCGGTGCCGGCCTATGCGCATCACCGGCTGCTGGCCGATGCCGGTGGCGAACGCATGGCCAAGCGGCGGAACGCGCAAAGCCTGCGCGACCTGCGCTCGGCCGGGGCCACGCCGGCCGAGATCTGGACCGGCGTCGGCCTCGATCCGGCAGCGTTCCGCTAAAGCGGGAGGCCGGCTATTTACCCCCGCCGAGCGGGATCGAATAGGTCAGGAACAGGTTCTCGACGCCGGGATTGCGGTCGCCGAGGCTGGCATTCGACATGTGGTTGAAGCCGATGCCGAGCCGCGAGCGGTCATCGAACCGGTAGCTCAGCTCAAGCTGCGAGCGGAACTCGATGGTATTGCCGAGATCCTTCGGATCGTCGCTGTTGCCCTTCCAGTACAGGCCGGGCGCGAAGCTCGGGGTCAGCACCCAGCGGCGGCCGAAATAGATGTCGACCAGCACACCGGCATAGCCATACATCTCGCCATGGCTCACCACCATGGCGCCGGCCATCGGCTTGAAGATCCAGAACCGGTGATCATCGCGGTATTCCGCCCAGAAGGAGGCACCGGAATGCTCGTTGTCGATGATGTCGAAATAGCCCGCCGAGAGCGACAGGAAGGCCGGATCCTCCGCATGCGCCGCCGGCGTGAAGCCAAAAGCTGCGACGCCCAATGTCAGCCCAGCCGCCACGGCGGCCGCAAGCTTTCCTGCCAGACGCTTCATTGAATCCCCCGGTCCTTTGCCTTGCCCCCGGCCGGGGGCCAACCGGGCGAAATACTAGCCAGAGCGGCACGGATTCGCCAAGTCTTTCCGGCACATCGCGCTCATCCGGGCCGTTACCGGGTCGCCACTGGCTATGCTGTATTCTTGCCATATTTCCGCAGCATAAGACCTTCATGCGCCTGTTCCGCCGTCTGCTGCTGGGCCTGCTTGCCCTGCTGCTCGCCATTCCCGGCCTCTATGGCCTCGCCGCCCTGGCGTTCGCCCACATCCACGGGCCCGCGCGAGAGCCGCAGTCCGGCACCGAAACCGTGCCGGTCTACCTGATCTCGAACGGCTGGCATGTCTGGCTGGCCCTGCCGGTGAACCAGAGCGAGGGCGATGCCGCCGCCATCGACTGGGGCGACTGGCTGCCATCCACCGACTTTGCCGGCGACCTGAACGGCCGGCCTTACGTCGCCTTCGGCTGGGGCGACCGCGCCTTCTACCTGGCGACCCGCCGGCCGGCGGATTTCCGCCTGCCGCTGGCCGCCGGCGCCCTGCTCGGCCGCGGTCCGGCCGCCATGCACGTGATGCGCATGGCCCGGCCTGACACTACGGAACCGGATGTCCGCCGGCTGGATGCCGATCTGCTGCAATACCACGCGCTGGCGGCGTACATCCGCCGCAGCTTCGCCACCGGGCCGGACGGCCAGCCGCGGCCGATTCCCGGCGCCGGCTATGGCGCCTCGGACGCCTTCTACGAGGCAAAAGGCCATTACAGCCCGTTTCGCACCTGCAACGAATGGGTCGGCGCCGCCCTGCGGGCGGCGGCCCTGCCGGCCGGCCTGTGGACCCCCCTGCCCTTCGCCCTAGTGCCCTGAGATCAATGGCAAACCCCGAAAAGCCACAGGAAACTACACCCCCGATGGCCCCGCTCGCCTTGCGACTCAGGGCCAAAGACGGTAAATCCAGCCCCGAAAAAGGGTTGTCCCCGGCGCCCGGCGCCAGGCCTCTCGCCACGGTTTTCCATCGGAGAAAAACATCATGACGGTCCGCGTTGCGATTAACGGTTTCGGCCGCATCGGCCGCAATGTGCTGCGTGCCATTATCGAAAGCGGCCGCACCGACATCGAAGTGGTCGGCATCAACGATCTCGGCCCGGTCGAGACCAATGCACATCTGTTCCGCTATGACAGCGTGCATGGCCGCTTCAACGGTGAAGTGAAGACCAGGGACGACGCCATCGATGTCGGCCGTGGCTGGATCAAGGTGACGGCCGAGCGCGACCCGGCCAAGCTGCCGTGGAAGGAACTGAAGGTCGACATCGCGCTGGAATGCACCGGCATCTTCACCGACCGCGACAAGGCCGCCGCGCATCTGACCGCCGGCGCGAAGAAGGTGCTGGTCTCGGCGCCGGCCACCAATGCCGACCTGACCGTCGTCTACGGCGTCAACCACGACCAGCTCAAGCCGGAGCATACCGTCGTCTCGAACGCCTCGTGCACCACCAACTGCCTGGCGCCCGTCGCCTTCGTGCTCGATGCCGCCATCGGCATCGAGAAGGGCTATATGACGACGATCCATGCCTATACCGGCGACCAGCCGACGCTGGACACCATGCACAAGGATCTCTACCGCGGCCGCGCCGCGGCGCTGTCGATGATCCCGACCACCACTGGCGCCGCCAAGGCGGTCGGCCTGGTACTGCCATCGCTGAAGGGCAAACTGGACGGTTCCTCGATCCGCGTGCCGACACCCAACGTGTCGCTGATCGACTTCAAGTTCGTCGCCAAGAAAAACACCACCGTCGAGGAGGTTAACGAGGCAATGAAGCGGGCCGCCGGCAACCAGCTGAAGGGCATCCTCGCCATCAACGACGCGCCGCTGGTGTCGAGCGACTTCAACCACAATCCGGCCAGCTCGACCTTCGACCTGAAGCAGACCCAGGTGATGGAAGGCAATCTGGTGCGCGTGCTGTCGTGGTACGACAACGAATGGGGTTTCTCCAATCGTATGGCGGATACCGCGGTGGCGATGGCGAAGCTCTGAGCCGAAGCGCAGGAGACGCCGCCATGGCCGGGTTCCGCACCCTCGACGATGTCAACGTGGCCGGCAAGACGGTCCTGGTCCGCGTCGACCTCAACGTCCCGATGAAGGATGGGCGGGTCACCGACGACCTGCGCATCAGCCGCATCCTGCCCACCCTGCACGAGCTGTCGCGCAAGGGGGCCCGGGTGGTGGTGCTGTCGCATTTCGGCCGCCCTGACGGCAAGCCGGTGCCCGAGATGTCGCTCAAGCCGGTGGCCGCCGCACTCGCCACCGCGCTCGGCTCGTCGATTGCCTTCGCCGACGACTGCGTCGGCGACGTGGCAAAGCAGGCAATCGGCAAGCTGAAGCCCGGCGGCGTGGTACTGCTGGAAAACACCCGCTTCCATGCCGGCGAAGAGAAAAACGACCCGGCTCTGGCAAAACAGATGGCGGCGCTCGGCGACATCTTCGTCAACGACGCCTTCTCCTGCGCCCATCGCGCCCATGTCTCGACCGAGGCACTGGCCCATCTGCTGCCGGCCTATGCCGGCCGCAACATGGAAGTCGAACTCCAGCATCTGGAGGCGGCGTTGATCGCGCCCGAGAAGCCGGTCGCCGCGCTGATCGGCGGCGCCAAGGTTTCGACCAAGCTGGAACTGCTCGGCAACCTGCTGGGCAAGGTCGACAAGATCATCATCGGCGGCGGCATGGCCAACACCTTCCTGTTCGCCCAGGGCCGCGAGGTGGGCAAGAGCCTGTGCGAGAAGAACCTCGCCGATACCGCGCGCGACATCCTGCGCGACGCGGTGGCGCGCGGCTGTTCGATCATCCTGCCCGACGACGTGGTGGTGGCCCGCGAGTTAAAAGCCGGCGCGCCCAGCAAGGTGGTGCCGGCCGAGCGCGTGCCGGCCGACCAGATGATCCTCGATATCGGTCCGGTGGCGGCGGCCCGGCTCGGCACCGTGCTGGCCGACTGTAAAACTCTGGTGTGGAATGGCCCCTTGGGCGCCTTCGAGACGCCGCCCTTCGACGCCGGCACGGTCACCGTCGCCCGCACCGCGGCGGCGCTGACGGCGTCGGGCCGCCTGCTCAGCGTGGCCGGCGGCGGCGACACTGTCGCGGCCCTGCGCCATGCCGGCGTGGCGGAGGAATTCTCCTATGTGTCGACTGCGGGCGGCGCCTTCCTCGAATGGCTCGAGGGCAAGGCCCTGCCCGGCGTCGCCGCGCTGGCCGCGCCGCAGCCGGCGGCTGCTTAACCGGGCTGCGTAAATATCACGTGTGACCTTATCCGGGTGCGCTAGAATGCCTGGCCACCCGCCGAACACCGACAGACTGGGAGCGGAGCTGACGACATGAACCTCACCGAACTCAACACGATCGCCAAAGCGATGGTCGCGCCGGGCAAGGGCATCCTGGCCGCCGACGAAAGCACCTCGACCATCGAGAAGCGGCTGTCCAGCATCAACGTGCCGTCGACCGAGGAGAACCGCCGCGACTATCGCGAGATGCTGTTCACCGCGGCCGGCGCCGAACAGTATGTCTCCGGCGTCATCCTCTACGACGAGACGCTGCGCCAGAAGGCCAAGGACGGCACCCCGCTGGTCGAGATCCTGAACAAGCGCGGCATCATCCCCGGCATCAAGGTCGACAAGGGTGTGCAGGCCCTGCCGGGCAGCGATGGCGAAAAGATCACCGAAGGCCTCGACGGCCTGCCCAAGCGCATGGCGGAGTACCACCAGCTTGGCGCCCGTTTCGCCAAGTGGCGCGCTGTGCTGAGCATCGACGCCGCAACGGGCAAGCCGAGCCGCCAGTGCCTGGTCGCCAATGCCGAGGCGCTGGCCCGCTATGCCGGCATCTGCCAGGCCGCCGGTATCGTACCGATCGTCGAGCCGGAAATCCTGATGGACGGCGCCCATGGCATCGAGACCAGCTTCAAGGTCACCGAGCGCACCCTGCATACGGTGTTCGAACAGCTGGCGCTGCACAACGTGGCGCTGGAAGGCATGATCCTGAAGCCGAACATGGTGATCCAGGGCGAACAGGCCAAGACGCAGGCCAGCGTCGACGAGGTTGCCGACGCCACCGTCAAGGTGCTGCTGCGCTGCGTGCCGGGCGCCGTGCCGGGCATCGCCTTCCTGTCGGGTGGCCAGTCGGACGAGCTCGCCTCGGCGCATCTCGGTGCCATGAACGCCCGCCATCCGAACCTGCCCTGGGCCCTGACCTTCTCGTATGGTCGCGCACTGCAGGCGCTACCGCTCAAGCTGTGGGGCGGCAAGGCCGCCAATGTGGCGAATGCGCAGAAGGGCTATCTGCACCGCGCCCGGCTCAACAGCCTCGCCGCACAGGGCAAATACGACGCCAAGCTGGAACAGGACTTCAAGGCGGCGTAAGCGCCTCTCTTCCTGTTCCGAAAAGAATTACGGCTCCGGTTTCGTTACCGGGGCCGTTTTCTTTGGTGCGCAGATAGTCTTCAGCGCCTGCCATTCGGCCGGAGTCAGCACCGGCGCGACCGGCCTGGCCGCAGCAGCAGCGGCAAAACGCGCAGCGCGCTCGGCATGGCCCGGATGGGTGCTGAGGATCGCCGGCAGCTCGCCACCCGGCAGCGCCGCCGGCAGGCGGCGGAAAAAACCGGCCGCCGCTGCCGGATCGATGCCGGCATCCTGCAACCGCTGCAGCGCCAGACCATCGGCCTCGCTTTCCATGTCGCGGGTATAGGCGGCATCCAGCAGATAGCTGGCGACGCTGACCGAACCCACACCGCCGATCACATCGCCGAACAGCAGGCCGACCAGGAAACTGGCGGCACCGCTGCGCACCACGCCGGCCATGGCATGGCGGGCATCGACATGTCCCATCTCGTGCGCCAGCACACCGGCCAGCTCGCTTTCATTGGCGACGAAACCAATCAGCCGGTCGCTCAGCACCACATAGCCGCCGGGCAGCGCGAAGGCATTGATCATCGGCAACCGCACGACCCGCACCTGCAAAGGCAGGCGCGGCGCAGGCTGCGACAGGCGCGATACCAGCTGGGCCAAAGCCGCCTGCCCGGCCGGATCAGTGCAGACGGCAGACTGCGTCTTGCCATGCCCGGCCACCTGTCCAAAGCCTTCAAAAGCCGTGCGCCCCAGAGCCTGCTCGGTCGCCGGCGACAAATTCTCGGCGATCACCCGGGATGCCCAGGGCAGCATCAGATAGGTGGCGACAAGGCCGGCGACGGCGGCCAGCGACCAGATGATCATCTGGCGCCGGCCGCGCCGATCGGCACTGGTCGCGCGTCGTAAAGCCGGGCAATGCCGCTGCAATGTCGCAAAGGTGCCGCCGGGCAGACGCAGGCGAGCCAGGCTGTCATCATCTCGTCCCAAGGCCAGCCAGTCGCTGTTAGCCGTTCCGTCCAGCAGGCGGACATCGCCATAGGCCCAGCGGATATCGACGCCATCGGCCGTGAAGGCGATGGCATCGGCGGCGAAGACCGCCCGCCCGTGATGAACTGTGCCGCTTTGCCCGTCCATGAAGCGGGCGGGAGAGGCCGGCAGCTCAGACAATGCCGATCTCGAAACTGTCCGCCAGCCCTTCGCCAAACCGAACATCCGGCTGCTGTGACTGCTGCGCCCCGCCGGCAGCTGCCAGATTCTCGACCGTGATCGCCTCGATCACCCTGCGCAGGACCGGCACGTAGAACACCAGCATCCCCAGCAGACGAAAGCCGCCCCAGCCGATCAGCAGGAAGACGAAGACCACCGGTATGACAATGAACATATGGCTGTGTGCCGCCATCGCCGCGGTGAAGCCAAGTGCAATCATCACCGCCAGGAAGACCGGCGGCAGGGTCAGCAGCAGGATGCCGCGCCAGATCAGGCTGCGTGCGCGCAGGCGGCTGGAAAAATGCAGCGGCCCGATCTCGGTATGGCCGAGATACCAGCGCTGCCAGCGTACCGTGAACCAGGCATACAGGAACGGAGCGCCGACAACGGCCAGAATCGCCGTGACCGTGAGCCAGCGGCCGGCACTGGCCGCGGCGGCTTCGATCTGTCGCGGGTTTGCTTCCGGCAAGGCGCCCCAGTCGAAATTCACAGCGACACCCGCCAGACAGGCCACGAATGGCAGCACGGATAATGCCATCACCAGCAGCCAGGGGCCCAGCAGGCCGCGCCCGGTGCCGGTGAAGCGGCCGCGAAACTGGCCCCAGAGCGTATGTTCGATACGATAGCGCGCCAGGTCGGCCAGCGCCCAGGGCAGCGCGAGACCGAGACTGAGCGGCACCAGCAGCAGCCACAAAGCCGCCTTGCCCATATAGATCCAGGTCGAGCCGTCCTGGCCGGCACGAATACCGCGCCACAGTGTGCGCAGCAGGCGGTAGCGCCGGGCGCGCCAGATCGCCGCATTGATCAGCAGGTAAAGGCCGACCGCATAGACGATGCTGAGGATGATGCCGGCGGCGGGCGTGTCGAGCAGCATGGTCTGTAGCGCTGAATAGCCGACCGACAGCGGCACGAAAATCGCCATCACGATCAGGAAGCCGATCAGCAGCTCGCGGGCCCGGCCGGTATATTCCAGCGGTTCGCCATCAATCACCACCGAGGCCCAGAGAAAGCGGCGCAGGTTGGTCTTGGCCCAGAACCGGTAAAAACCGAGGGTCAGCGCACCGAACAGAAGATTGCGGACCAGCAGCTGGGGTAATCCCGGCCGGTCGAGGAATTGCAGGCTTGCCGCATTCGCTGGTACAGGCACCGGGATCGATGCATCTACGGGCTCAGGCTCGACCCGCGGCAGTGGTGGTTCGTGGAATGCGCTCATGAGGGTCGAGCCTTTTGCAGCTTTTTGTATATATTTTCTTCAAACTGCTCCCTTCATGCAAGAACAAAAAAAGCCCGGGCGGTCTCCCGCCCGGGCTCCTTCCATCCGACCGCCGGGTCGCTGATGCGTCCCGAGTCTTATGCGGCCCTGCCCTTACGCAGCCTTGGGCTGCGCGTCGATCACCGTGGCCGCATGGGCCGCCGTGCTGATCTCGATCTGCCGCGGCTTCTTGGCCTCGGGGATCTCGCGCTTGAGCGCGACATGCAGCAGGCCGTCATTGAGCTCGGCGCCGGTGACCTTGACGGTATCGGCCAGCTCGAAGCGGCGCTCGAAGGCGCGGCGCGCGATGCCGCGGTGCAGATAGGTAACCTCGCCTTCGGCCGGCTGTTCGGCGGCCTTGCCGGTGACGATCAGGCTGTTCTCCTTCACCGTCACATCGAGCTCGTCTGGCTTGAAGCCGGCCACCGCCATGGTGATGCGGTAGGCGTCTTCGCCACGCTTCTCGATGTTGTAGGGCGGATAGCTGACCGCGTTGTCGTCGAGGCGGTTCGCCAGATCGAACAGACGGTTCACATGGTCGAAGCCGATGCTGGAACGCAGCAGCGGGGAAATGTCGAAAGCACGCATGGTTTCATCCTCCTGAAGCGATGAGTCCGTTTGCGCGGTCCGCAGGCCCGTCCCGCATCATGCAGGAAAACCGGGCTGGCGCCGGACCGCCGTGATCGCCGGATCCCGTCTGGGCCCCCGGCTCGACAGGGATGTAGGAAGCGGCCCAAACGGCTTCAAGGGGCAGCTTCAAGGGGGTCTTCAGGAGAGGTCGAAAGCGCGGTTTTCCGCAGACGCAGCCAGCCGATCCAGTCAGCCGACCGAGATCGGATACCACTTGAATTCGGCCAGCGCCCGGCCACGCAGGATGTCGACCACATGCTTCGGCCCGACGAATTCCGGCGCCAGGTTGATGCCCTGGGCAGCCAGCACCAGGGTGGAATTCTTGAACAGCGGCTTCATCGCCGCCAGCGCGCGCGCCGCCATCTGGTCGGTGGCGATGGCGGCATAGGAGACGTAGACGATGGTGATGACTTCATCGCCCAGCTTGATCGATGCGGACTGATAGACCTGGGCCATCAGGCGGCGCTTCTTTTCGTCGGTTGCTGCCCGGACGGATGATCCGATGCAACAGGCGTAGCGCCAGGCCGGTTAAGGAATCGTCACAGGTCTGAAACGCAAAAAGGGCGGCCACGGATGATCCGGCCGCCCTTCAGTCCCGGATCGTGCTCCGGGAAAACCGGAACAGGCTTACTTCTTGCGGCCGAAGCCGGCGAAGCGCTTGTTGAACTTGGCAACCTGGCCGCCCTGGTCGTTGAGGCGGGCGGGGCCGCCGGTCCAGGCCGGATGCGAGGTCGAGTCGATATCGAGCATCATGGTGTCGCCCGGCTTGCCCCAGGTCGACCGGGTCGAATAGACGGTCCCGTCGGTCATCTGGACCTTGATCTCGTGGTAGTCGGGATGGATTTCCGGCTTCATGACTGCTTCTCCTGGGCGTCCGGCCAGCCGGAAACCCGCAAATTCCTCAATCGGCGGGCGTTATAGCCAGAACCACCCCCCGGCGCAAGGGCGAAACCGCAGCTTTCGGGCCGCAGGGCCGGGAGCTGAAACCCGGTTTTCCGGCCTTTCCGCCCCCTGCGGGCTAGGATCAGCGCTGCCGGCCTGCCGATTGCGCTGTCGCCGCTGCCGGACCCGGCCCCAGATCGAACCCGAGCCGCCCGAGCCCATCGAGAATCGGGATGAACAGGTTCAGTCCGGCATTGGTCTTGGTCTCGCCCATGCCGATACCGGCAGCACAGATGCCGACCACATTGCCGGTCCGGTCGAGCAGCGGGCCGCCGCTGTTGCCGCCATGCACCGACACGTCGGCCTGGATGTAATCGAGTTGCTCCGGCGGCATGGCCTGACGATAGGAACTGACCACGCCGCGGGTCACCGTCCAGCCGAGCTCCTTCATCCGCGGCGCCCCGACGGCATAGACCTCCTCGGCCACCCGCACCGGCGTCTCGCGCACCGGCAGGGCGGGGTATCCTCCGCCCTCCAGCTTGACCAGCGCGACATCACGCTGCTCGTCGACCTGCAGCACCTCGCCGACCACGGCACGGCCCGACAGCAGCCGCACCCGCACGAAATGCTGGCCGCCGACCACATGGGCGTTGGTCACCAGCAGGCCGCTCTCGCTGACCAGAAAACCCGAGCCATGCCCGCCGGCGCCGACCTCGATCAGCACGGTGGCGGCACGGATTGCATCACCCTGCCGGTCGATCGGCAGCTGTGACAGCGGCAGACGCAGCAACGGATGGCGCGCGACCACCGCTGCCGGCGCGGCCGCCAGTTCAGGTCGCCGCGACAGCAGCTGTCGCAGTTCGGGATCGGCGGCGAGACGGTTCACCGTATCGGCAAAGGCGTGCTGCACAAAAATCGTATAGTCGCCGATCAGGCGCTGGTTGGTGGCAAACTCGCCGTCGATATCCCTGCGCCAGACTACCTGGCGGCGCACCGGATCATAGATCTGCCAGTTCACGGTGATGCGCACCGTGCCGGACAGGTTGGTGGTCTGGACATACTGGCAAAGGTCGCCGCTGACCTTGGTGATGCTGGCACCGGCAAGGAAGTCCGGCTTGGCGGCATTCCGCTCCTCGAACAGCGCGTTCGGCTCGCCGACGACGCGGTAGCCGTATTCCTTGAAGATGGTGTGGAAGATGTCGCTGTAGGCCGTCGGGTTGAGCAGACGGCGGTCGTTGTCGTAATGCAGCGAGGTGCCGACTTCGCAGGTCAGCGGCCGGTAATGGGTTTCGCCGATCACCGCACCGCGCGGAATGGTAGTCTGCACCCGGCTGAAGCCGATCGGTCGCATGTCCGATTCGGCAAACAGGCTGCCCGGTCCCGATGGCTGCACCACGGTGCCGTCAGGCCGCGTCACCGGCCGGGCCGAGATCTCCGGCGGTGCCCCGAGCGGACCGCCACAGCTCGCCACCATTGTCGCCATTGCCGCCATTGCCGCCATTACCCATACCGCCAGATACTGCCGCATGTCGCACCCCTGCCTGCCAGTCCGTCGCGCGCGACAATGCCACGGCATATTTGGAACATAAAGGGGATTTTATCTGTTCAAAAGACGTACATACACCTGCATGCCACAGCTTGCGCCGCGCGGCCCGATGTCGCGTTGTCCTGCCCTCCCCCGGCCGGTATAACCAACGACAGGTCTTCGTTTTTTCCGGGTTCCGATGTCCGCCGACGCCACTACCGGCCGCCCCGCCCCCAGCCGTCCCGCCCTGGGTGCGCTGCGCCTCGTCCTCAATTTCATTGCCCCCTACCGCTGGATGGCGGTCGGCGCCGGCATTTCGCTGGTGGTGGCCGCCGCCGCGGTGCTCGGCATCGGCCAGGCGATCCGCCGCGTCATCGACGTCGGTTTCGGCATGGGCAACGGCAGCTACCTCGACCTGTATTTCTCTGCCCTGTTCGGCGTGGTGGCCGTGCTGGCGATCGCCACCTTCGGCCGGTTCTACTGCGTCACCTGGCTCGGCGAGCGCGTCGTCGCCGACATCCGCAAGGCGGTCTATGCCCATGTGCTCCGCCTCAGCCCGATCTTCTTCGAGAGCACCCGCACCGGCGAGGTGCTGTCGCGCCTGACCACCGATACCGAACTGATCCAGACCCTGGTCGGCTCGTCGGTCTCGGTCGCGCTGCGCAATGTCCTGCTGTTTCTCGGCAGCGCCGTGCTGCTGGTGGTGACCTCGCCGCGCCTGACCCTGCTGGTGGCCCTCGTGATCCCGCTCGTCGTGCTGCCGATCGTCATTCTCGGCCGCCGGCTGCGCAAGCTGTCGCGCGAAAGCCAGGACCGCATCGCCGATCTCTCGGCCCAGGCCAGCGAGACGCTGAACGCCATCACCACCGTGCAGGCCTATACCTACGAGGACCGCGAACAGGCACTGTTCGCCGGCAAGGCGGAGAATGCCTTTGCCACCGCGGTGCGCCGCACCCGGGCCCGCGCCTGGCTGACGGCACTGGTCATGCTGCTGGTCTTCGGCGCGGTGAATGGCGTCATGTGGATCGGCGGCAAGGCTGTCTTCGCCGGCGAGATGTCGGGCGGCGAGCTCAGCGCCTTCGTCTTCTATGCGGTGATCGGCGCCTCGGCCGTCGGCGCCCTGTCGGAAATCTGGGGCGACGTGCAACGCGCCGCCGGCGCCGCCGAGCGGCTGATGCAGTTGCTGGCCACCGAGCCCACCGTGCGTGCCCCGGCCGATCCGCTGACCCTGCCGGCCCGCCCGGCCGGCCGCCTGCAGTTTGACGCCTTACGCTTCCATTATCCGGCGCGGCCGCAGATCGCCGCCCTCGACGACCTGTCGCTCGAGGTCGCCGCCGGCGAGACGGTGGCCATCGTCGGGCCGTCGGGTGCCGGCAAGACCACATTGTTCCAGCTGCTGCTGCGCTTCTACGACCCGGATTCAGGCACCATCCGCATCGACGGCGTCGAGATCGCCCGCCTCGATCCGGTGGCGCTGCGCCGCCATATCGGCCTGGTGGCGCAGGACCCGGTGATCTTCGGCAGTTCGGTCGCCGACAACATCCGCTACGGCCGCCCCGATGCCAGCGATGCCGAGGTGCAGGCTGCCGCCGAGGCCGCCGCCGCCCATGGCTTCATCCAGGCGCTGCCGGAAGGCTACCAGACCTATCTCGGCGAGCGCGGCGTCCGCCTGTCCGGCGGCCAGCGCCAGCGCATCGCCATTGCCCGCGCCCTGCTGCGCGATCCGCCGGTGCTGCTGCTCGACGAGGCGACCTCCGCACTGGACGCCGAATCCGAACGCAAGGTACAGGCCGCCCTCGAACGCCTGATGCAGGGCCGCACCACGCTCGTGATCGCGCACCGGCTGGCCACCGTGCAGAAGGCCGACCGCATCGTGGTGATGGAACAGGGCCGCATCGTCGCCGCCGGGCGGCACGACAGCCTGATGGCGGAGGGCGGGCTTTACGCGCGCCTCGCCCGCCTGCAATTCATGACGGGCAGCGCCGATGCTGCCGCGTAGGTCGCGCGGCCAGCCGGCCGGCGGCCGGCTGATCCGCTTCTGGTGGCGCGCCTTCGCCGTCGCCGCCGTGGTCTATGTCGGCTACATCGTCTGGCAGGGCGGCGCCTGGCGCAGCGCCGAGCCGTTTGCCGCCGGCCAGTGCATGGCGGTCGACTCGCCGCCGGGCCCCGCCGATATCGCCATGCTGCCCGACGGCAGCGGCGCCATCATCTCGAGCCAGGATCGCCGCGAGCCCGGCAGCCGCGGGCATCTGGTGTTCTACGACCTGACGAACCGGCCGGGCCGCTTCACACAGCTTTCCGTGCCCGACGCCATGGCCTTCCACCCCGCGGGCATCAGCCTGTACCGGGCCGAGGACGGCCGCCTGTTCCTGCAGGTGATCAACCGCCGCAGCGAGGGCAACAATACGGTCGAGATCTTCACCCTCGACGGCGACCGCAGCACCGGTTTCAGCCTGCATCACCGCGGCAGCGTCGCCAGCACGCTGTTCGTGCATCCCGCCGGCATCGTCGCCGCCGGGCCGGAATCCTTCTATCTGACCAACGACCGCGGCAGCGGCCCGCGCTGGATGCATATGGTGGAAAACCTGCTGCAGCTCAGCCGCTCGACGGTGATCTATCATGACGGCCGCGGCGCCCGCGTGGCGGCCGGCGACATCTCGTTCGCCAACGGCATCGCACTGTCGTCCGACGGCGGCACCCTGCTGGTCGGCTCGACCCTGTGGCGCATGCTGCTGGTCTATACCCGCGACCCCGGCACCGGCACGCTGTTCCGTGCCGGCAGCCTCGCCCTGCCCGGCGGCGTCGACAAGATCCATCGCGACGAGCAGGGCGCCTTCTGGCTGACCGTGCTGCCAAATGCCTTTGCCACCATCGGCCATATGATCAATCCCGACAAGCAGGCTCCCAGCATGGCCCTGCGGATCACCACCACCGGCGGCGGCGGCACGGCGGTGACCGAGGCCTATGGCAATCCGGGCGACGAGATTTCCGCCGCCAGCAGCGCCGCGCAGCACAATAACCGCCTGCTGATCGGCGCCGGCTTCGGCAACCGCATCATCGACTGCGCCGTCGACCCGGCGAAGCTGAAGCCGGTCAACTGACGATCAGACCTGTCTGCTGAAGCTCAGAACCGGGCGCTGGCGCACTGGTCGAGGCGCAGCACGCTTTCCTGACGGAACTGCGTCTTGTAGTCGGCGGCAATGGCATCGAGCCGGGCATCGACGTCGCGGCTGTTCGGATGCACCAGCACCAGCACATGGGCCGGCTCGCGGATGGTGTCGCCCGTGGTGCCCGAACGCCAGGCGCCCTCGCCGTCCAGCAAGGTGAAACCATCGGGGAAGCGGGCCGCGATCGCCGTATCGACAAAGCGCGCCCAGTCTTCCGGCGTCACGGTGCCGCCATCAGGCAGGCCGGCGCCGAAAAACAGGCTACTGCTCTGCTGCCGGCACAGCGCGGCCGGATGGTACCAGGCATAGGCGGCAAGCCCGGCAAGACCGAGCGGCGTGACGACAGCCAGCCCCAGTGCGATGATCACCCAGACCTGCAGGGCGCCCAGGCGCTGGCCGACCCGGAGAAACGCTTCCTCGAACATCTCAGCGTTCGGTCAGTTTCAGTTCGATGCGGCGGTTGCGGCGCAGGGACGCATCGTCGCTGCCGTCGACCAGCGGCTGGAATTCACCGAAGCCGGTGGCGGCCAGCCGTTCGGCCGGAATGCCCTGGCTGATCAGGAATTTCACTACCGAGATGGCACGCGCCGTCGACAGTTCCCAGTTCGACGGGAACTGCGCCGTGCTGATCGGCACCTTGTCGGTATGGCCGTCAACACGCAGCACCCAAGGCAGGTCGGTCGGAATCTTGGCCGAGATGTCGAGCAGGGTCTTGGCCAGCTTGGCCAGCTGCTCGCGGCCCTGCGGTTTCAGTTCGGCCGAACCGGAATCGAACAGCACTTCCGACTGGAAGACAAAGCGATCGCCGACGATCTGCACATCCTTGCGGCCACCGAGCAGCTGGCGCAGGCGGCCGAAGAATTCCGAACGGTAGTTCTGCAGCTCGTCGACCTTGCGAGCAAGGGCTGCATTCAGCCGCTTGCCGAGATCGGCGACCTGCGCCTCGCTGGCTTTCTCCTTGGCTTCGCTTTCCTTGAGGATGCGATCAAGTTCGCCCAGCTGCTGGCGCAACGCGAGGATCTGCCGGTTCAGCAGGTCGATCTGGCTGCGCGCATCGGCGGTGAGCTGCTTTTCCTTGTCGAGCTGGTCGGCGCCGGACACCAGTTTGCCCTGCAGGTCGATGATGATCTGCGCCTGGTCCTTGGCCTTCTTGTCGGCTTCGTCGGCGCGCGCCTGGGCATCGGCCAGCACGGCGGCAAGCTGGTCGCGCTCGGCATTGGCCGACTGCAGGGTCGACTGCAGCTGGCCGATATCGAGCCGCAACTGGGCGCTGGTGCGCTTTTCCAGCGACAGCTGGTCGACCAGGCTGGAAATCTCGGTGCGTAGCTCGGCCAGCGCCTTGTCACGGCCGGAGATCGCGTTGGCGAGGAAGAACTGCACCAGGATGAACACCGCCAGCACGAAGACGATGACCATCAGCAGGGTCGACAGCACGTCGACATAGCCCGGCCACGGACCGGCCCCCTGCCCCTCGTTGCGTCGCCGGCTGAATGCCATGGCGGGTTATCCCTGCTGCCCGGTCATCGGCTCAACGCCACTGCTCACTGGCGCCGCTGGGTGTCGGCCATGGCGGCGATGGTGCGCGACAACAGCTTGATCTCGGCGCGCATCTCATCGACCAGCTTGGCACGGCCCTGGGCGCCATCGTCCAGCAGGCGGGCCAGCAGGATGTCCATGTTGCGCAGGTGGCCGCGGCTGGCGGCATCGAAGCCGCCGCTCTCGGCACCCTGCGCCAGCTTGGCCATGATCGGCTTCATCTCGATCTGGTGTTCGGTCAGTTTCAGCAGCAGACCCTGTTCGGCGCGCATCTGCTCGGTCAGCAGGCTCAGCTTCTCGTTCAGTTGCATCAGCGCGGCACCGGTGGAGGACCGGCTGTCCTCGCCGCGCGCCATGGTGCGCTGCAGGTTGTCGAGGCTGTCGGCGGTCTGTTCCAGCAGCGCCTGCACATAGGCCGGCACCGACTGGTCGCCATCGGCGATGCCGCCGCTGCTGATCCGGGTGAAGCCGGCCAGCCATTCCTCGAGGTCGTTGTAGAAGCGGTTCTGCGCCTGGCTGGTCTGCAGGTCGAGGAAACCGAGCACCAGCGAACCGGCAAGGCCCATCAGCGAGGTCGAGAAGGCGATGCCCATGCCGCTGAGCGGATGTTCCAGCCCGCCCTTCAGCTTCTCGAACAGGCCGTTGATGTCGTCACTGTTGCTGAGCGACAGCGAGGCGATGGTGTCGGCGACCGAGGAGATCGTCTCCAGCAGGCCCCAGAAGGTGCCGAGCAGGCCGAGGAACACCATCAGGCCGATCAGGTAGCGCGAGATGTCGCGCGCTTCGTCGAGCCGGGAGCCGACGGAATCGAGCAGCGCGCGGGTGGCGGCGGCCGACAGCGAGCCGCGCGGACCGCGGTTCTCCAGCATCTTGGCCAGCGGCGCCAGCAGGTTGGACGGCTCGCCCGCGTTGCCGGTGGCGGCGCCTTGCTGGGTCTTCTTCCAGTCTTCCACCCAGCTGGCCTCGCGGCCGATCATCAGCACCTGGCGGAAGGTGTAGAGGATGCCGAACACCAGCACGGCGACGATCAGACTGTTCAGGGCCGGATTGGCCATGAAGGCGCGGACCAGCGGCGCATGCAGCACGGTCACCACGGCGCCGACGGCGACGAGGAACACCAGCATGCGAAACAGGAAACGGCCGGGCTTGGTCATGCGCTCCATCCTCCGGCTTTTGGCCTAAGCAGCGAATACGGCATTTTCGCGGCGCCGCGTCCGCCGCACCCGCGGAAGGGGTGCCGCCGCAACCGAATCAGATTGATCCCCGGTGATGATCGCCCGGCGCGGGCGACAAGATCAACCGCAGAAGGCAACAGCCGGCCTCAGCGGCCGACCGGTGCCACCTCGACGCGATCCGCCGCGCTGCCATCGGTGGGCGTCCCCAGCGCACGCACATCGATGCGCGTGCTGCGGATGCCCTTGTCGATCAGGTAGGCCCGCACGGCGAGCGCACGGCTGAGCGACAGGCGGCGGGCACCGCTGCCATCGGTGCCGGTGCTGGCGGCATAGGCACGAATCTGCAGGCGATCCTCGCTGCCGGCCATCTGCTGGGCCAGGCTGTCGAGCGCGGCAACTTGGCCCTTGGGCAGGTCCGCCTGCTCGGTGGAGAAGGGAATGGTGACCATGCCGCCCTGGGTGCTGGGCGCCGGCACCGGTTTGGGTGCCACCATGGCACTCTGCTGGCTAGCCGGATTGGCCGGGGCGGCAGGCTTCGGGGCCGCCGGCGCGGTGGCGACCTGCGGGGCCGGCGCGGGGGTGGCGGCCGGGGCCTGATCTGGCGCGGCCTCAGCCGGCGCGGCCGTCGGCGGCGTGGTCGACATCGGCTGGCCGGCCGAAGCGACCGGGGCAGCGGGCGCGGGCGCCGGTGCGGTCGTGGTGGCCGGCGCGGCGGCGGGCGGTGCAGTGGCGACCTGCGGCGCCGGCACCGGGGGTTCCGTCGGCGCCGACGGGGCGGCCGGGGCCGGCTTCATGGTGATTTCGGGCTTCGGTTTCGCCGCAGCGACCGGACGTTTCGGAGCCGGTTCGGCATTGGCGAGGCTGGACGCGGTCATCGCCTTGCGGCGAACCTGCAGGTGCAGGCCGCGCGGATTGCCGGTCTCGCCGAGCAGCGGATGCGGCGCCGGGGCTTCACCGGGCAGCGGCGGCCGGCCGCTGACGGCGGGATAGCTGAACCCGCCTGCGCCGTTGCCGGAGGCGGCATAACCGCCGCCGCCAAGCTGGTCGAGCGCCTGCAGGTTGACCTGGACGTCGCCGCTGCCTTGCCCGCCGATCACGGTCTGGGCCAGGGCCGGAGCGGATGCCGTCAGCAGGCTGCCGGCCGCAAGGGCAGGCGCCAGCAGCATGACGGTCAGCGAAAGCAGGTGCGGCTTGGCAGCCATCGGTCAGTTCCCCCGTTACGCGTAAGCGCTGCGAACGATAGCGGAGGCCGCCGAGTCCGACAACCCGGCAGTCTGTGAATCAAATGCTTAACGAAACGCGAAAGCCGGCTCAGCCCTTCGCCAGCAGCTTGCGCAGCGGGGTGTGCATCGCATCATTGGCGGCAATGATCCCACCGGTTTCCAGCATCTTCTCGCCGCCGGCCAGATCGGTGACCAGGCCGCCGGCCTCCCGGACGATCACGATGCCGGCCGCGATGTCCCAGGGCGACAGATTGGCCTCCCAGAAGCCGTCGTAACGGCCGGCCGCCACATAGGCGAGGTCGAGCGCCGCGGCGCCCATGCGGCGGATGCCGGCCACTTCGGCCATCACGCTGGTCATTTCCTTCAGGAAGGGGGCATGGCCCGGGCGGCCATGGAACGGGATGCCGGTGGCGAACAGCGCCTCAGGCAGCTTGCGGCGGGCGGAGACGCGCAGGCGGCGGTCATTGAGGAAGGCGCCGCCGCCCTTCTCGGCCCAGAACAGTTCGTCGCGCACCACATCGAGGATCACGCCGGCGATCAGGTCGTCGTCGCGCGTCACGCCGATCGAGATGGCGAAATGCGGAATGCCGTGCAGGAAATTGGTGGTGCCGTCGAGCGGATCGATGATCCAGTAATGCTTGCCGTCCTTGGCCTCGATGCGGCCGCCCTCTTCCATGACGAAGCCGAAATCGGGGCGCAGCTTGGCCAGTTCCTGCTGCAGGATCTTTTCCGCCTTGCGGTCGGCGGCAGAGACGAAATCCGCCGGGCCCTTCTTGGAAACCTGGAGGTTTTCGACCTCGTTGAAGTCGCGGATCAGGCTGCGCTGCGCTTTACGCGCCGCGTTCGCCATCGCATTGATCAGGGCGGGTCGCAGGGCCATGGGGATTATGATTGCTTCGGTCGGGAAAGGGGGCGGACCCTATCAGCCACGGGCATGGTTGGCAATTGCCCGGCAGAAGGCGGAAACCGCCGCCGCCGGGCCCTCCGGATGCTGCCAGACCCCGGCCGAAACCGCCAGAAAATCGGCCCCGGCGGCGACCAGCGGCCCGCAATTCTCGACAGTAATCCCGCCGATGGCAACGCAGGGCGCTTCCATCAGGCCGGCCCACCATTCGATGATCTCGGGGTCGGCCCGGGTCTTGGCCGCCTTGGTGCCGGTCGGGAAAAACGCCCCGAAGGCCACGTAGTCGGCGCCGGCCTCGGCGGCCTCCATGGCCAGGTGACGGGAGTTGTGGCAGGTGACGCCGACGATGCGATCGGGCCCGAGGATACGCCGTGCCTCGGCATAGGTCTCGTCTTCCTGGCCGACATGGACGCCATCGGCACCGAACTTGATGGCGAGATCCGGCCGGTCGTTGATCAGCAACGCCACGTCATGCGCGTGGCAGACCGGCAGCAGGGCCTCGGTGGCCCGGCGGAAGGCATTGTCCGACGCCGTGCGTTCGCCGTCCTTCAGCCGCACTTGCAGGCAGGCGACATCGCCGGCGCCAAGTGCCGCCTTGAGGTCTTCGGCAAAAGCCGCCGGCTCGATCACCGGCGGAGTGATCAGGTAAAGCCGCTGGGCGGGCGTTTCGGTCATCGGGTCATCCGGCAATGAAAGTTTTCAGGGCATCGAGCGTTTCGTCCGGCCGTTCGCCCATCATCAGATGGCCGCAGCCGGGCAGCACCTCGAGCCGCGCGTCGCGGAACGCCTTGAGCAGGCCCTGCACGGCGCGCGGCGAGGTCATGATGTCGCGCTGGCCCGACAGGATCAGCGCCGGACATTGCACGGCCGTCACGGCTTCGGCACCGCCGGCATAGCTGTTGCAGACACGGAAGCCAAGCGCCAGCGACGCCCGCGGCGCCTGATCGACCAGCCGGATGCTGCCGCCGAGCAGATAGCTGCCGGGCACCTTGTTGCCGCCGATCTGGCTTTTCTTCGGCAGCATCCAGTCGTTCATCAGCTCGACCACTGTATAGGCGCCGCTGTCGGCCAGTGCCTGCAGCTCCGGGTTCACCGCCATCGGCCAGGTGAAACCGAGCAGGGCAAGTTTGCTGACGCGGTCAGGGTGCTTTGCTGCGGTCTCCAGCGCAATCAGCGCGCCCATCGAATGGCCGACCAGCGCGGCCTGCTTCAGGCCGGCGGCATCGAGCAGCTGCGGCAGCCAGGCGGCAAAGGCCTCGATGCTGTCCGGCATCGGGCCATCCGAGCGGCCGTTGCCCGGCAGATCGAGGGCCAGCACCGAATAGCCGTGATAGGCGAACCAGCGCGTCTGCAGCGCCCAGACGGTATGGTCGCAGGCATTGCCGTGGATGAACACAACGGCCGGCTTCGTTGCATCGAAGTCCCGCCCGCCGGTGGCGGCGAAGACACGCTTGCCGGCAACATCAAGCCACATTGGCGCTTCCCTTTTCTTTTCTGCTTATTCGGCAGCGGCCTTGACCGCTTTCGCGGCGGCGCGCAGGGCCTGGTTGAGGTCGTCGATCAGGTCCTGCACGTCTTCCAGGCCGACCGACAGGCGCACCAGATCCTCGCCGATGCCGGCAGCCTTCAGTTCGGGCGCGCTCATCTGCTGGTGCGTGGTGCTGGCCGGATGGATCACCAGCGACTTGGCGTCGCCGACATTGGCCAGATGCGAGAATATCTGCAGGCTCTCGATCAGCGCGCGGCCGGCCTCGCGGCCCCCCTTGACGCCGAAGCTGAAGATCGCGCCGCAGCCCCTGGGCAGCAACGTCTTGGCAAGCTCGTGGTCGGGATGCTCGGGCAGGTCGGGATAGGACACCCAGCCGACTGCCGGATGGGCTTTCAGGAAACCGACCACCTTGCGGGCATTCTCGACATGCCGGGCCATGCGCAGGTGCAGGGTCTCGACGCCCTGCAGGATCTGGAAGGCATTGGTCGGCGACAGGCAAGCACCGAAATCGCGCAGGCCCTCGGCGCGGGCCCGCATGATGAAGGCGCTGGGGCCGAATTCCTCGACGAAGTCGAGGCCGTGGTAGCCCGCGTAGGGCTCGGTCAGCGTCGGGAACTTGCCCGAGGCTTCCCAGTCGAAACGGCCCGAGTCAATCAGCGCGCCGCCGATGGCGACGCCATGGCCGCCGAGAAACTTGGTCGCCGAATGCATGACGAGATCGGCGCCATGCTCGAAGCCGCGAAACAGGTAGGGCGTGGCAAAGGTGCAGTCGAGCATCAGCGGCAGACCCGCAGCATGGGCGATCTTCGCCACCGCCGGCACATCGAGCACCTCGAGGCCCGGATTGCCGAGAATCTCGCCGAACACCAGCCGCGTCTCGGGCTTGATTGCCGCCTGCCACGCCGCATGGTCGCGCGGATCGACGAAGGTGGTGGTAATGCCGAAGCGCGGCAGGGTATGGACGAGGATGTTGTAGCTGCCGCCATAGATGTTGCGCGAGGCGACGATATGGCCGCCCTGGCCCATCAGGGTGACGATGGCCAGATGCAGGGCCGCCTGGCCCGAACTGGTGCAGACCGCGCCGACGCCGCCTTCCAGCGCCGCCAGCCGCTCCTCAAGAACCGCGACAGTGGGATTGGAGATGCGCGAGTAGATATGGCCGCCGCGTTCCAGGTTGAACAGGGCAGCGGCATGGTCGGTGTCGCGGAAGACGTAGGAGGTGGTCTGGTAGATCGGCACCGCGCGAGCGCCGGTGGTCGGATCGGGCTGCTGGCCCGCATGCAGGCTGAGCGTGTCGAAACGAAGGAATTTCGGTTCCAGCATCTGGCGTCTCCCTGCCCGGCGGCCGGCCCTGATCATCGGGCAGTGGCGCAGGCCGTCCGTCTTTATCACCCGGGCCAGCAGGGCAAAAGCGGCGCGGGTGGCGCAGGACCGGCAAAAAAGCGGCTGCTTCGGGCAAAAAAGTGGGTCGTTCCGCCCTTTCCGGACGGAACGACCCCGACATCTGCCTCAATCTCGAAACTCCGGCGATTAATCCATGCCGGGACCATCCTAGTCAAGCAGGTGTAACAAGATGTTTCCGACACGCAAAAAGAGCGGCCGCCGGAGGGCCCGACGGCCGAAGTCGAACTCAACAGGGAGGAAACTAATGACTGTCTGTAGTATGGTCGACAGCACTTAAGATTCGATGAAACCACCGATTCGGCGGGACCGGCGCAGCTTCGATTTTACAGGCGGGAGTGTTCCTGTATGGTCGGGGCATGACACTCCGCCCGGCTGCCGCCTCACCTTCTGCCGACCGCCCGGCTGCCGACCGCCCGGACGACCTGCCGGCCGGGACGATCCAGGACCGGCTGCTGGATGCGGCGCTGGCCTGCTTCCGCCGGATGGGCGGCAAGCGGACCCGCATCGAGGATATCGCCTCCGAGGCCGGCCTCGCCCGCACCGCGGTCTATCGCTATTATCCCAACAAGCGCGCCATCGTGGCCGCCATGGCGACCCGCTGGCTGGCCGACGACGAGACGCGGCTTGCCGAAATCGCCCGTGACAGCGGCCGCAGCCCGGCGGCCCGGCTGCATGCCTTCCTGCTGGCCGATGCCGAGGCCACTCGCCGCTATCTCACCGATCCCGGCCGGGCCGAGGTGCTGGACGAGGTGATGCAGAATATTGCCGCGGTCGCCCGCCAGCATCGGTCGCATATCCGCCGCCATCTGGCCGGACTGATGGCCGAGGGCAGCCAGGCCGGCGCCTTCCGCCCGGCGGCGCCCGAGCGCCAGGCCCAGGTGATCGACGATCTGACCGCCAGCTTCCACGACCCACGACTGGCGGCCATGTTCGATAAAGATTCCTGGCGTGAACGGGCCGAAGCGGCCGCGGACACCATCCTGCGTTCTGTCCGCGCCCGCTGACGGGTATTGAACGGTCTGCGACAATTGACAATAATTGTCTTTAGTCTCGAAAATTTCTTTTCATTACAGAATTTTATCCGGGATTCCCGGACCTGACCGTCGACATGGCCCGCGCAGCAGGGTCCGCTCCGGCCATCAGTCGCCGCTTTTCCGTACGTCTGACGGGAACAGAACGGGACAGCCGAGGCGGATGCCGTTCAGCTCTTGAAAAAGCCGGACGCGGCGCCGCGGGCCGCCTGTTTCTGCTTGATGACGCCGCGGATGGTGGCAATCTCGGCCTCCAGATCGGCAATCCGGGTCTCGAGATCCTCGATCGACATGACATCGTATTTCGGCGCAGCCGGCTTGCGTGTGGTTGCCTCGTCCCAGTCCATGCTGCCCTCCCGGTATCGGTCCTGCGGTCGCCGCAGTTTAGGGTTTTCCGGGCGCCGGTCACAGCCCTGTCGGGCAAGAACCGGGTATACAGATCACCTGACGCGCCCTAACTAGGTGCGGCCCTCCCCCGCCCCACGATAAAGATTCCCATGACCGATACCGCACTGCCCGCGCAGGACAAGCCCGTGGCCATGACCGGCTTCCTGACCTTCGTGTTCGCCATCGGCTGCGGCCTGACCGCCGCCAACCTCTATTACGCCCAGCCGCTGATCGGCCTGATCGCACCCGACATCGGACTCAGCGACACGCTGGCCGGCTTCGTGGTGACCTTCACCCAGATCGGTTACGGCCTCGCCCTGCTGCTGATCGCGCCGCTCGGCGACAAGCTGGAAAACCGCCGGCTGATCATGGTCACCCTGGTCGCCGCCGCCATCGCGCTGGCCGGCATGGCCTTCACCCGGCATCCGGTGCCGTTTCTCGCCGCCGCCTTCATGATCGGCCTCACTTCGGTGGGTGCACAACTGCTGGTGCCGTTCGCCGCCCATCTCGCCCCCGACCATCGCCGCGGCCGCATCATCGGCAACATCATGTCGGGCCTGATGCTCGGCATCCTGCTGGCGCGGCCGCTGTCGAGCTGGCTGACCAGCCTGTTCGGCTGGCGCGCGGTCTTCGAGATCATGGCCGTCGCCATGCTGGTGCTGGCCGCGCTGCTCGGCCTGCTGCTGCCGAAGCGCCAGCCCAATACCAAACTGTCCTACGGCGGCATCCTGCATTCGCTGTTCGGCCTGCTGCGCACCAACCGCATCCTGCAGCGGCGCACCGCCTATCACGTGCCGCTGTTCTGCGCCTTCAGCCTGTTCTGGACCTCGGTGCCGCTGCTGCTGGCCGGGCCGGATTTCGGCCTGACCCAGCGCGGCATCGCACTGTTCGCGCTGGCCGGCGCCGCCGGTGCGGTCGCCGCACCGATTGCCGGCCGCTGGGCCGATCGCGGCTGGGGTCGCTTCACCACCGGTCTGGCGATGACGCTGGTGGCGCTCGCCTTCCCGATGGCCTGGATCGCCGCCGAGATCCACTCCCTGCCGCTGCTGGTCCTGGCCGGCATCACGCTCGATTTCGGCGTGCAGGCCAATCTGGTCACCGGCCAGCGCGCGCTGTTCGCGCAAGCTGCAGAAGCCCGCAGCCGGCTGAACGGCATCTACATTGCCAGCTTCTTCTTCGGCGGTGCCGCCGGCTCGGTGCTGGCCAGCGCCACCTATACCCATGGCGGCTGGACCGTGACCACGGCAACCGGCCTGGTGCTGCCGCTGCTGTCGTTGCTGTTCTTCGCCACCGAGTTCCGCCGCGGCAGCACAGCCTAGGCCGCCACGCGCTTGCCGGATCGGCCGGGGACCGCTAGATCACCAAGTCAGATCAGAAAATCCGAACCGGAGGACCCGCATGCTGCCGAAAGAGATGACCGTCATCGAGATCAGCCAGCCCGGCGGCCCCGAGGTGCTGAAGCCGGCACCGCGGCCGATACCGCAGCCGGCGGCCGGCGAGGTGCTGATCAAGGTGGCCGCCGCCGGCGTGAACCGCCCCGATGTGCTGCAGCGTGCCGGCATGTATCCGCCGCCGCCCGGTGCGCCGGATTATCCCGGCCTCGAAGTCGCCGGCGAGATCGTCGCGCTGGGTGACGGCGTGCAACGCTGGAAGCTGGGCGACAAGGTCTGCGCGCTGGTCGCCGGCGGTGGCTACGCCACCTATTGCCTCGCGCCGGCCGAACAATGCCTGCCGGTGCCCGCCGGCCTCGACATGGCCGAAGCGGCAGCCCTGCCGGAAAACTGGTTCACCGTGTGGACCAACATCGCCGACCGCGGCCGGCTGGCCGCCGGCGAGAGCATCCTGATCCATGGCGGCGCGTCCGGCATCGGTGTTGCCGCCATCCAGCTCGCCAGACTGCTCGGCGCAACCAATATCTACGCCACCGCCGGCACCGACGAGAAATGCCGCTACTGCGAGAGCCTCGGGGTGACCAAGGCGATCAACTACAAGACCGAGGATTTTGCCGCCCGTATCGCCGAACTGACCGGCGGCCGCGGCGTCGACGTCATCCTCGACATGGTCGGCGGCAAGTATTTCGCCCCCAACATCAAGAGCCTGGCCGAGGAAGGCCGGCTGGTGATCATCGCCGTGCAGGGCGGCCCCAAGGGCGAGGGCGACCTCAGCCTGCTGATGCGCAAGCGGGCCACGGTTACCGGCTCGACACTGCGGCCCCGGCCCATCGCCTTCAAGGGGGCGATTGCCCGCGCGCTGGAGGCCAAAGTCTGGCCGGCCCTGGCCGACGGGCGGATCAAGGCGATCATTGATTCCCGCTTCCCGCTCGATCAGGCAGCCGCCGCCCATGCCCGGATCGACCATGGTGACCATATCGGCAAAGTCCTCCTAATTATTTGATACCAATACCAAAAAGATAAAAACCGGGGTGGTTGCGCAGCCGACCGGTTCCACTATATTGTCGCGCGATTTTTCCGCTCACGCGGGCGGCCGCTGACCAGCCGGCTCCCGCACCAGGAGGGTTTTACCCATGGCATTGCCGCTGATGCCCAAGGCCACTGCGGTGTGGCTGATCGACAATACCAAGTTGACCTTCGACCAGATCGCCCAGTTCTGCGGCCTGCATCCACTCGAGGTGAAGGGTATTGCCGATGGCGAAGTTGCTGTGGGCATCGTCGGCCTCGATCCGGTTGCCAACAGCCAGGTCAGCGCCGAGGAAATCGCCCGCTGCGAGGCCGATCCGGCCGGCGACCTTAAGCTGCTGACCCCAGCGGTGCCGGTGCAGCGCCAGAAGACCAAGGGCGCCAAGTACACCCCGCTGTCGAAGCGCCAGGATCGCCCCGACGCCATCGCCTGGCTGCTGAAGTACCATCCGGAAGTGGCCGATGCACAGGTGCAGAAGCTGCTCGGCACCACCAAGGCGACCATTGATTCGGTGCGCAACCGCACGCACTGGAACCACGCCAACATCAAGCCGCGCGATCCGGTCAGCCTCGGCATGTGCAGTCAGACCGAACTCGACCGCGTGCTGATCCTGGCCGCCAAACGCCGGGAAAATCGCGAGAAGCGTGAAGCCCGCGAGCAGGCACGCGCCGGGCGCGAGACCGGCCTGCCGCCGGCGGCCGAGATTCCGGCTGCTGCACCGGTCGATGCGCCGGCAGCCGAACCGGAAAAGCCCGCCGAGCCGACCGTTGCCGATGTTTTCGGCACTGGCGGCGATGCCGGCGGCGACGACAGCGAAGACTGACATTCCATCCTTGCTTGCCGTTTGCCGCGCCGCCCTCGCTGTGGCGCGATGCAGGCGCCTGCCTGAAACAGACGGACGAAACGACGCGGCCCTCTAGGCGCGGCGGCCGCTTTCCGCTATAGCGGAGAGGGGGAGACGCAACGCCCGGACTAGAGGCAGTCGTCTGTTTATCCGGAAAACTGACAGGGATTCTGGGGATGTTGGTTTTTATTATCCGGCGCCTGATGCAGGCCGTTCTCGTGCTTGCAGTGATGTCGGTACTGGTTTTCGTCGGCATCTACCTGATCGGCGACCCGCTGGCGATCCTGGCCAGTCCGGAGGCGACCGAGCTTGATCGCGAGGCGATCGCCCATGCGCTCGGCCTCGACCTGCCGTTGTGGCAGCAGTATCTCACCTTCCTCGCCAAGGCCCTCACCGGCGACTTCGGCAAATCCTTCGTATTCGGCCAGCCGGCCATGCACCTGATCCTCGAGCGCATGCCGGCCACCATGGAGCTGGCGATCACCGCCACCATCATGGCGCTGGCCATCGGCGTGCCGCTCGGCCTCTATGCCGGCCTGCGTCACGACACGGCCGGCGCCCGCACCATCATGGCCGGCTCGGTGCTCGGCTTCAGCCTGCCGAATTTCTGGGTCGGCCTGATGCTGATCATGGTCTTCGCCGTGCAGTTCGGCTGGCTGCCCGCGTCGGGCCGCGGCCAGACTGTCGAGGTGCTCGGCCTGCACCTCAGTATTTTCACAGCCGATGGCTGGCGCCACATCATCCTGCCGGCGATCACGCTCGGCCTGTCGAAATGCGCCCTGATCATCCGCCTCGCCCGCGCCACCACGCGCGAGGTGATGCTGATGGATTACGTAAAATTCGCCCGCGCCAAGGGCCTGCGCGAAAAGCGGGTAATCGGCGTGCATATCCTGAAGAACATCATGGTGCCGATCGCCACGGTGACCGGCCTGGAGCTTGGCACCCTGATCGCCTTTGCGGTGATCACCGAGACGATCTTTTCCTGGCCCGGCATGGGCAAGCTGCTGATCGATTCGATCGTCCACCTCGACCGCCCGGTCGTGGTCGCCTACCTGCTCGCCGTCGTGCTGCTGCTGGTGGCGATCAACCTCATCGTCGACATCCTTTACTCGGTGCTCGATCCGCGCGTGCGGCTCGGCAACGCACAGTGACGGGGAGCGACCGATGACCGATACCGCCCTGCCCGATGCCGCACCGGCACCAACCGAATCCCCTTTCCGCCGCATCGTCAGCGAATTCGCCGAGAGCAAGCTCGCCGTCTTCGGCTTGGTGGTGCTGGCCGTCTTCCTCGCCGCGGCGCTCCTGGCGCCATGGCTGGCGCCGCAGAATCCCTATGATCTCGCCGTGCTCGACATCCTCGATGCCCGGCTGCCACCCGGCGAAACCTCGGGCACGGGCCTCGTCTTCTGGCTCGGCAGCGACGGCCAGGGCCGCGACATGCTGAGCGCCATGCTTTACGGCCTGCGCATCAGCCTGTTCGTCGGCGTTACTGCCGTCAGCGCCGCGCTGGCGATCGGCGCCTTCGCCGGCCTGCTGGCCGCCTATGTCGGCGGCCGCGTCGAGACGCTGATCATGCGCACGGTCGACATCCAGCTCTCCTTCCCCGCCATCCTGCTGGCGCTGATCCTGCTGTCCCTGCTGGGCAACGGCGTCGACAAGGTGATCATCGCCCTGGTCGCCGTGCAATGGGCCTATTTCGCCCGCGCCGCCCGCGGCGCCGCGCTGGTCGAGCGCAACCGCGAATATGTCGAGGCGGCGCGCTGCCTGGGGCTCAGCCGCAGCCGCCTGCTGCTGCGCCATCTGCTGCCGAACTGCCTGCCGCCCCTGATCGTCATCGCCACCGTCGATATCGCCCGCTCGATCACGCTGGAAGCGACGCTCAGCTTCCTCGGCCTCGGCGTCCCGGTCACCGAGCCGTCGCTGGGCATGCTGATCGCCAACGGCTTCGACTACATGCTGAGTGGCGTCTACTGGATTGCGGTCTTCCCCGGCGTGCTGCTGACCATCGTCATTGTTGCGATCAACCTGGTCGGCGACCAGTTGCGCGACGTGCTCAATCCCCGCCTGAAACGCTGACCCGGGGATCGCCAGCATGACCGATACCGCCATCGCGACCCTGCAGGTCGAGAATCTCGAAACCCATTTCCCGACCCGTGACGGCATCGTGCGCGCCGTCGATGGCGTCAGCTTCTCGGTCGGCCGCGGCGAGATCCTCGGCCTGGTCGGCGAATCCGGCTCGGGCAAGTCGATCACCGGCTTCTCGATCCTCGGCCTGATCGACCAGCCGGGCCGTATCGCCAACGGTCGCGTGCTGTTCAAGGGCGAAGACATCACCGCGGCGGGCGAGACACGCCTGCGCCAGCTGCGCGGCGCGCGCATCGCGATGATCTTCCAGGACCCGATGATGACGCTGAACCCGGTGCTGCGCATCGATACCCAGATGATCGAGGCCGTGCAGGCGCACCAGAAGGTCAGCAAGGCGGCCGCCCGGGACCGCGCGATCGAAACGCTGAAGGCGGTCGGCATCGCCGCCCCGGAAGAACGCCTGACTGCCTATCCGCACCAGATGTCAGGCGGCATGCGCCAGCGCATCGCCATTGCCATCGCCCTGCTGCACAAGCCCGACGTGATCATCGCCGACGAGCCGACCACGGCGCTCGACGTCACCATCCAGGGCCAGATCCTCTACGAGGTGCGCAAGCTGTGCCGCGAAACCGGCACCTCGCTGATCTGGATCACCCACGATCTTTCGGTGGTTGCCGGCCTCGCCGACCGCATCATGGTGATGTATGCCGGCCGCATCGTCGAGACCGGCCCGATCGGCACCGTGATCGAGCGGCCGCAACACCCCTATACGCGCGGCCTGATCGGTTCGGTGCCCGGCGCCCTGCCGCGTGGCAAGCGGCTGTTCCAGATTCCCGGCATGGCGCCGGCACCGCTCAACCTGCCGGAAGGCTGCCGCTTCAAGGCACGCTGCACCCGCGCCGATGCCGCCTGCGACACCATGCCCCCGCTGGCCGAACTGTCGCCCGGCCATGCCGTGCGCTGCGTCCATCCCTTCGATGCCGCACCGATCACCGCGGCGGAGACCGCGTCATGAATACCGTCTCGGTTGAAACCGCGCCGATCCTCGAGCTGGAACAGATCACCAAGCGCTTCACCTGGCAGCTCGATGTCGCCTCCCGCGTCGCCAACCTGCTCGGCGCCGGCCTCAAGGAGCGCGCCGTACATGCCGTCAGCCAGGTCGACCTTGCCATCCGTGAGGGCGAGGTGGTCGGTCTGGTCGGTGAATCCGGCTGCGGCAAGTCGACGCTCGGCCGCATTGTTGCCGGCATCATGAATGCCAGCGACGGTGCGCTGAAATACCGCGGCAAGCGGGTCGCCGAGATGAGCGAGAGCGAGCGCCGCGACTATATCCTCGGCGTGCAGATGATCTTCCAGGACCCTTACGCCTCGCTCAATCCGCGCATGCGGGTCGAGGACATCATCGGCGAGGCGCCGGTGGCGCACGGCCTGATCAAACGCAGCGAGATGCCGGCCTATGTCGAGGGGCTGATGCGCCAGGTCGGCCTCGACCCGCGCTACCGCAAGCGTTATCCGCACCAGTTCTCCGGCGGCCAGCGCCAGCGCATCGGCGTCGCCCGCGCGCTCGCCGTCAAACCGCGTTTCATCGTCTGCGACGAGGCGGTGGCGGCGCTCGACGTGTCGATCCAGGCCCAGGTGCTGAACCTGTTCATGGACCTGCGCGAGCAGCTCGGCCTGACCTACCTGTTCATCAGCCACAACCTCGCCGTGGTCGAGCATATTTCCGACCGCGTGGTGATCATGTATCTCGGCCAGGTGGTGGAAAGCGCGCCGACCGAGGAACTGTTCGCGCAGCCGAATCATCCCTATACCCAAGCCCTGCTGGCCGAGGCGCCGCGCCTGGTCGCCGAACGGCGCGACTACCTGCCGATTGCCGGCGAAATCCCGTCGCCGCTCGACCCGCCGCCGGGCTGCCATTTTCATCCGCGCTGCCCGCATGCGATGGACCGCTGCCGCCAGGAGGCGCCGGCGCTGAAGGAAATCGCGCCGGGCCGCCTGTCGGCCTGCCACCTCAACGACGCGGCCTGATCAGACGGACTCAGGCTGCCTGCGGCGGCCTGACCCGGAACCAGGCGGCATAGAGCGCCGGCAGGAACAGGATAGTCAGCAGGGTCGCCACCAGCAGGCCGCCGATGATGGTGTAAGCCATCGGTCCCCAGAAATCGCTGTGCGACAGCGGGATCATGCCGAGGATCGCCGCCAGCGCAGTCAGCGTGATCGGCCGGAAGCGGCGGATCGTTGCGTCGATCACTGCATCCCATGGCTCATGTCCGGCGGCGATATCCTGGTCGATCTGGTCGACCAGGATCACCGAGTTGCGCATGATCATGCCGGCCAGCGCGATGGCGCCCAGCATGGCGACGAAGCCGAACGGCACGTTGAAGAACAACAGGCCGACGGTAACGCCGATCAGGCCGAGCGGCGCGGTCAGCAGCACCAGGATCATGCGCTGCACGGACTGCAGCTGGATCATCAGCAACGTGACCATGATGGCGATCATCACCGGCACCACGGCGCCGATCGACTTGTTGGCCTTGGCGCTTTCCTCGATGGCACCGCCCATGACGATGCGGTAGCCCGGCGGCAGCTTGGCGCGCAGTGCGTCGAGTTTCGGCTCGATCTGCATGGAGACCACCGGCGCCTGGATGCCGTCGACGATATCGGCGCGGGCGATGATGACCGGCTGGCGGTCGCGCCGCCAGATGATGCCTTCCTCCTGGCCGTAATGGACCTCGGCCACCTGGCTGAGCGGCACCGGCTTCGTGCTGTCAGCGCCAGCGACATTGAGGTCCTTGATGCCGTTCAGGCTGAGGCGTTCCTCGGGCACCGCGCGGGCGACCACGTCGATCAGCTCGCGACCCTCGCGATACTGCGTCACCGTGATGCCGGAGACGATGGAGTTCAGCGTGGTGGCGAGATCCTGCGACGAGATGCCGAGCAGGCGGGCCTTGGCCTGGTCGACATCAAGCCGCACCGACTTGCTGAGCTCGTTCCAGTCGAGGTTCACGTCGCGGGCATTCGGATTGGTGCGCATGACGTCGGCGACCTGGAAGGCGATGTCGCGCACCACCATCGGATCGTCGCCATAGACGCGGAACTGTACCGGAAAGCCGACCGGCGGGCCGTTTTCCAGTCGGTTGACGCGGCCGCGCAGCAGCGTGAAGCCGTCCTGGAAATCCTTGATCAGGCGGGCCCGCACCGCCTCGCGCTCGACGTCGCCCTTGGTCAGCACGACGACCTGCGCGAAATTGTTGTTCGGCAGCTCGACATTGAGCGGCAGGTAGAAGCGCGGCGCACCGGCGCCGACATAGGTGGTGTAGCTCACCACATCCGGATCGGCCTTGAGGATCGCCTCCAGCTTGAGGGCTTCCTGCTGGGTGGCAGCAATCGACGCGCCCTGCGGCAGCCGCAGATCGACCAGCAGCTCCGGCCGGTTCGACGACGGGAAGAACTGCTGCTGCACGAACTTGAAGGCGAAGCCGCTGGCCAGGAAGATGCCGACCGTGACGACAATGACTATATAGCGGTGCCGCACGCACCAGGTCACCACCGGTCGCACATAGCGGTAGAGGCCCCGTTTGTAGATATCCTCGCCATGGCCATGACCCGCCTTGGGCGTCGGCAGCAGGCGATAGCCGATGAAGGGCGTGAAGATCACCGCCACCACCCAGGACACCAGCAGCGCAATGGTGACCACGGCAAAGATCGAGAAGGTGTATTCGCCGGCCGATGACTTGGCAAAACCGACCGGCACGAAACCGGCGGCGGTGATCAGGGTGCCGGTCAGCATCGGAAACGCCGTCGAGGTATAGGCAAAGCTCGCTGCGCGGAAGCGGTCGAGTCCCTGTTCCATCTTCACCTGCATCATCTCGACCGCGATGATGGCGTCGTCGACCAGCAGGCCGAGCGAGATGATCAGCGCGCCGAGCGAGATGCGGTGGAAGTCGATGCCAAAGATTTCCATGCAGGTAAAGGTGATCGCCAGCACCAGCGGAATGCACAGCATCACCACCACGCCACTGCGCAGCCCCAGGCTGAGGAAACTGACGCCGAGCACAATTACCACGGCCTCCAGCAGCACGCGCATGAATTCGCTGATCGAGCGCTGCACGACCTCAGGCTGGTTGGCGACTTGCTGCATCTCGAAGCCGATCGGCATGTCGGCCTTCAGGCGCGTCATGGTCGCCTGCAGCTCCGTGCCGAGGTCGATCATGTTGCCGCCCTTGGCCATCGAGATGGCGAGCCCGATGCCTTCCTGACCGTTGAAGCGGAAGCGCGGCGCCGGCGGATCGGCATAGTCGCGCCTGATATCGGCAAGATCGCCGAGCCGCAGCAGGCGACCGTTGGCCTGGATCGACAGTTCGGCGAGGCCGCGCGCAGTCTTGATCTCGCCGCTGACCCGGGTGGCGATGGCATCCGACGAGGTCTGAACCACACCCGACGCGGTCTGGGCATTCTGCGCCTGGATCACGTCGATGATCTGCTGCGGCGTGACGCCGAGGTTGGCCAGCTTCTTGTTGGAGAATTCGATGAAGATCTTTTCCGGCTGCACGCCGAGCAGGTCGGCCTTGCCGACATTCTTGATGCGCAGTACTTCCTCGCGCACGTCCTCGACGTAATCCTTCAGCTCGCGATGGGTGAAGCCATCGGCGGTGAAGGCATAGATGGTGCCGAAGGTATCGCCGAATTCATCGTTGAAGAACGGCCCCTGGGTGCCCTGCGGCAGGGTTTGGCGGATGTCGGAGACCTTCTTGCGCACCTGGTACCAGATGTCAGGCACCTGTTTCGGCGGCGTGTCGTCGCGTAGCACCACGTAGACCGTCGATTCCGCCGGCTTGGAGTAGCTCATCACGTAATTGAGGAACGGTGTCTCCTGCAGCTTCTTCTCGATCTTGTCGGTGACCTGCTGCTCGACCTCGCGCGCCGTGGCGCCCGGCCAGTTGGCCCGCACGATCATGATCTTGAAGGTGAAGTCCGGATCCTCGGCGCGGCCGAGCTTCATGTAGGACAGCGCGCCGGCGGCCAGCAGGATCACCATCAGGAAGCCGATCAGCGACTGGTGCCGCAGGGCCCAGGCTGAGAGGTTGAAACGATCGTGACCGGATTCGGGGGACGGCGGGATCGCCTCGCCGCTCACGACTGGATCTCCTTGCGGGCTTCAACCAGCAGCCGCACGATCTGCCCCGGGATCAGCTTGTGCACCCCGGCGGTGACCACCTCCTCGCCGGCCTTCAGTCCGGCGGAGATCAGCACGGCATCCTGCACATAGGCGGCGATGGTGACCGGGCGCAGTTCGACGGTGCCCTTGTCCGGCGTGCCGCTGTAGACCCAGACCGCGGGCTTGTCACCCTCCTGATACAACGCCGACAGCGGCAGCGCGATGACGCTGTCGCTGCTGCGCCGCACGATGGCGACCGAGGCGGTCATGCCGAGCCGCATGCCGGCCGGCGGATGCTGCACCGTCACCTTCACCGCATAGGTGCGGGTGACCGGATCGGCGCCCGGCGCGATCTCGCGCACCACGCCGGCATATTCCTTGTCGGGATTGGCCCACAGGCTGACCGAGATGCCGGTGGCGTTGCGCAGCTCGTCGAGACGGTTCTCGGCGACATTGAACACCACTTCCTTCTCTTCCGGCCGCGCCAGCTTCATCACCGTCTGGCCCGAGGAGACCACCTGGCCGGCCTCGACGCTGATGCTGGTGATCACCCCATCCGCATCGGCATGCAGTTCGGTGTAGTCCATCTGGTTCTGTGCGACCCGCAACTGCGACTGCGCGCTGTCAAGCCGGGCCTTGGCGGTGTTGTAGGTGTTCTGGCGGCGGTCGAGCTCGGCCTGGCTGGTCACCCGGGTCTCGTAGAGCCGCTTGTAGCGGGTCAGTTCGGTCTGCGCCTGCTCGAAGTTCGCCTGCGCGGCGTTCATCTGGGCGCGGGCATTCTGGATGGCGAGCCGGCTGTCATCGGGATCGAGCCGGGCCAGCAGGGCATCCTTCTTCACCTCGCTGCCGATCTCGACAAAACGGGCGACGATCTTGCCGCCGATGCGGAAGGCCAGATTGGTCTCGTAGCGGGCGCGCACTTCGCCGGTATAGCTGGAACGGTCCTCGAAGACCTGCGGCTTCGCGCTGGTGACGCGCACCGGCCGGATCGGTTCCGGCGGCGGCGGGGCCTGGTCGCAGGCGGCGAGTCCGCCGGCCAGCAACAGCGCCGCCATGATGGCACCGATTTTCACCCCTGCCGGCATCCACCCGCCGGCAATCCCCTTCATGCTACGCATAGCCGCCTCTCTGCCGGACGGCCGTTCGGGAGCGTATTGACTGAAACCGAAACTCTGGAAAATCCCCCGGACGCCGCCTGCTAGTCTTGCTTCCCTGTTACCGGTATCTCCGCTCTCGTGGCGGTTTCTTCCGGCTGCAGCAGCCCCTGTTTCGCCCGCTCCAGGATCCACACCCGGATTGCGCTCGACAGATTGCCCGTCCGTGCAGCGTCGATATCGCTGACCATCTGGCTGATGGTCCTGCCATTCTGGCCTGCCAGCGCCTGCAGCGCCTCCCAGAACGCCTGTTCGAGGGAGATGCTGGTGCGGTGGCCACCCACCACGACGGAACGTTTTTTCACCGTCGCGGACATTCACCGACCTGCACGGCCGCACATGGGCCGCTTCCGGGGGTGCTTAGCATCGGCATATGTCCGCGCCAAGACAGCCTCCGGCGGCATGTGACGACCGTCACCAGTTACCGTCAAGAAAGCTGGGCGCAGAATTCCTGGATGCGACCGCAGGCATCCTTGAGCGCCTCGGTGGAAGTCGCGTAGGAAATGCGGAAATGCGGGCTGAGGCCAAAGGCCGCGCCGAACACCACGGCAACACCCTTCTCTTCCAGCAGGGCGTTGCTGAAATCCTCGTCGTTGCCGATCTTCACGCCGCCCTTGCTGGTCTTGCCGATGGTGCCGGCACAGCTCGGGTAGACGTAGAAGGCGCCCTGCGGCGTCGGGCAATGCAGGCCCTTGGCCTGGTTCAGCATGCTGACCACCAGGTCGCGGCGCTGCTTGAACACGGCGTTGTTCTTCGGAATGAAGTCCTGCGGGCCGTTCAGCGCCTCGACGGCGGCCGCCTGGCTGATCGACGACGGATTGGAGGTCGACTGCGACTGCAGGCCGCTCATCGCCTTGATCAGCTGCACCGGACCGCCGGCATAGCCGATGCGCCAGCCGGTCATGCAATAGGCCTTCGATACACCGTTCATGGTCAGCGTGCGCTCGTACAGCGCCGGCTCGACCTGGGCCGGTGTGGTGAAGACGAAATTGTCGTAGGTCAGATGCTCGTACATGTCGTCGGTGAGAATCCAGACATGCGGATGCCGCAGCAGCACGTCGGTCAGCGCCTTCAGCTCGTCGCGGCTGTAGGCGGCGCCCGACGGATTCGACGGCGAGTTCAGGATCACCCACTTGGTCTTCGGCGTGATCGCGGCTTCCAGCGCCTCGGCGCGCAGCTTGAAGCCGTCTTCAGCCATGCCGGTAACGAAAACCGGCTTGCCGCCGGCGAAATTGACGATGTCCGGATAGCTGACCCAATAGGGCGCCGGGATGATCACTTCGTCGCCGGGATTGACGGTGGCGAGCAGCGCGTTGAACAGCACCTGCTTGCCGCCGGTGCCGACCGAAATCTGCTCCGGCTTGTAGTCGAGGCCGTTCTCGCGCTTGAACTTGGCGACGATCGCCTGCTTCAGCGCCGGGGTGCCGTCGACGTCGGTATAACGGGTCTCGCCGCGGTCGATGGCGGCCTTGGCGGCCTCGCGGATATTGGCAGGGGTCTCGAAGTCCGGCTCGCCGGCACCGAGGCCGATCACGTCACGGCCGGCAGCCTTGAGGGCGCGGGCCTTCTGGGTGGCGGCGATGGTGGCCGACGGCTTGATACGACCGAGGGCATCGGACAGGAACGGCATGGGATTGGCGACTCCTTGCGCGCAGACGGAACAGGGGAAAAGGCGGGCGCACCTTACGTCCGCCACCGCACCGGCGCAATGTTCTATCCCGTCAGGTTTCCGGCCTGTTCTGCCCGGAATCGCGGCAGCCGGCCGGTTATCTGGGCAGCGTGGCGCCGACGCCGCAGCGAATCTGTGGCGCGCCGGCGTTCCGCCTGCCCGTGGCGCTGGACCGGGAATTGCATACGATTCCACCCGAGCCTGTGTTCGATTCGGCCTTGGCGGCCCGCCGGGCGGCACCTAGACTGCCGCACCGACGCCGCCCGGACCGACACTCCGGACACAATCGGCGCAGTAAACATGTTCTCTCAGCCCCGGGGCCGGTGCGGCCGGCCTGCAAGCGACCGGTGGCTGAATACTGGATGGGGAGACCTCTGACCATGACGTTCACTCGTACGATTACCCTTGCGGTCGCCGGCCTCGCGCTGGCGCTCGGTCTCGGTGCGGCCAGGACTGCCGCGGCAGAAACCAAGATCAAGTTCACCCTCGACTGGGTGATCCAGGGTCCGACCTCGCCGTTCCTCTATGCCCTGCAGAAGGGCTACTACAAGGCCGCCGGCCTCGACGTCACCATCGACGCCGGCCAGGGCTCGGCCGGTGCGCTGCAGCGCGTCGCCACTGGCGCCTACGACATGGGTTTTGCCGACATCAACGCGCTGGTCGAATACAACGCCAAGAATCCGGAAAGTCAGGTCAAGGCGGTGATGATGGCCTATGACGCGCCGCCGCTCGGCCTTTATGCGCTGAAGAAATCCGGCATCAAGACGCCGAAGGACCTTGAGGGCAAGAAGCTCGGCGCCCCGGTGTTCGACGCCTCGTTCAAGCTGTTCCCGGCCTATGCCGCCGAGGTCGGCATCGACAAGTCGAAGATCACCTTCGTCAACCTGAAGCCGCAGCTGCGCGAGCCGAGCCTGAAGGACGGCAGCGTCGACTTCATCTCCGGCCATTATTTCTCGTCGGTGCTCGATCTCGAGAAGATCGGCGTGCCGTTCAGCGACATCGTGGTGTTCAGCTACGCCGACGCCGGCATGGACTTCTATGGCAATGCCGTGGTCGCCTCGCCGAAGTTCATCAAGGAGAGCCCGGCCGCCATCAAGGCCTTCGTCAAGGAGACCATCCGGGCCTGGAAGGAAGTGGTCGCCGACCCGGCCGCCGGCGTCAAGGCGGCGCATGAACGCGACGGCCTGGTCGACGAGGCACTGGAGTTGAAGCGCCTGAAGATGTCGATCGAGAAAAACGTTCTGACCGACTATGTGAAAAAGAACGGCTTCGGCGATGTCGACATGGCCCGCCTGCAGCGGTCGTCCGACGCGGTCGCCGCCGCCGTCGGCATCGAGAAGGCGCCGAAGGCTGCCGACCTGTTCCAGGAAGGCTTCCTGCCGCCGAAGTCGGAGCGCATGTTCAAGTAACAGCAACGGCCAGCCGGCAACGGCCGGCGCGGGGCGGCGGGTTCATCCCGCCGCCCTTTTTTTATGCCCGGCATTGCGGCTATCATGGCGGACCATAAAAGATAAATTGCGTGCCATGCCCGCCTCGCCCGGCCCTGCCCCTTCAGCCCCCGTCCGTCCGGGGCAATCCGCCCATACCGACTGGATCGCCGTCACCGCCGTGATCGCGGCCGGCGTGCTGGTGTCGGTGCAGCTTGGCAAGCTGCCGCCGCTGCTGTCCGGCCTGCGCGCCGAATTCGGCTTCGGCATGGTGCTGGCCGGGCTGGTCGCCTCGTCGTTCAACCTGGTCGGTGCCGTCATCGGCATTGTCGCCGGCGTCGCCTCCGACCGCATCGGCAGCCGCCGGGCGCTTGGCGCCGGCCTGCTGGTCTGTGCCGCCGGCAGCCTGCTGGGCGGCCTGGCGCAGGACGTGCCGCTGCTGCTGATCGCCCGCCTCATCGAGGGCTGCGGCTTCGTGCTCACCGTGGTCTGCGCGCCGAGCCTGCTGACGGCGGCAAGCTACAGCGGACAGCGCGCCCTGGTGCTCGGCTTCTGGAGCGCCTATATGCCGCTCGGCGTCGCGCTGGGCATGCTGGGCGCCCTGCCGGTCGGCCTGCTGTTCGACTGGCGCGAGCTGTGGTTCGGTCTCGCCACCCTGCTGGCCGTTGCCGCCATCATCATCCTGCGGCTGACCCGCGGCATCATGCTGCCTCCGGCGCGGCAGTTCAGCGCAGCGCCGCTGAAGCGGGCCGGCCCCTGGCTGCTGGCCGGCTGCTTCGCCTGTTACACCACACAATGGTTCGCCATCGTCACCTGGATTCCGACCTACCTGCGCGACAGCGGCGTGACCAGCGAGACGACGATCTCGGCCGGTGCGGCACTGATCGTCCTGATCAACGTGCTCGGCAACCTGTCGTCCGCGGCGCTGATGCATCGCGGCGTGCCGCGCTGGCTGATCATCGCGGTGGTCTCGCTGGTGATGAGCCTGTTCGGCGTCGCGGCATTTGCCGCCGGCATTCCGGTCACCGCCAAGATCGCCCTTGCCATGGCCGCCACCGGCTTCGGCGGCATGCTGCCGGCCGCCGTGCTGGCCAGCGTGCCGCAGCAGGCGTACAACCCGGGCGAGATCGCCACGGTGAACGGCGTGGTGATCCAGCTTCTGAACATCGGCTCGTTCATCGGCCCGCCGGGCCTGGCGGCGCTGGTCACCCATCTCGGCGGCTGGAACCAGGGCCGCTGGCTGCTGCTGGTGGCGGGCTGCGTCAGCCTGCTGCTGGCCCTGGCGTTGCGCCGCGTCGAACGCCGACGGAAGATCGCGCCATGAAACCGGGACGCGGCGACCTTGCCATGCTGACTTCGGTGTTCATCTGGGGGAATACCTTTCCGACGGCGAAATACGTGCTGACCGTGCTGCCGCCGCCGGTCTATGCCGCCTCGCGCTACCTGCTGGCGGCGCTGACCCTGATGCTGGTGCTGGCCTTGCGCGGCGGATTGCAGCCGCCGCGCCGGCAGGACCTGCCCGGCCTGGCGGCACTCGGTTTCGTCGGCATCACCCTGATGCAGCTGTTGTGGACCAATGCGCTCGACCTGACCACGGCGTCCAAGGGCGCCATCCTGGTATCGGTGGCGCCTATCTTCGCCCTGCTGATCTCGTCGTTCCGCGGCCAGCGGCTGAGCGTATCAGCTTGGGCCGGCGTCGCCCTGTCATTCGCCGGGGTGTTTCTCGTCATCAACAACAGCGTCAGCCGTATCACGCTGGGCGGCGGCACGCTGACCGGCGACCTGCTGTTCCTCGCCGTCGCCTTCTGCTGGGCGAATTATTCCGTCTTCGCCACGCCTTATCTCGCCCGCCTCGGCGCGCTACGCACCACCGCCTGGTCGATGCTGTTCGGCGCCCTGATGCTGTCGCCGGCGCTCGGCTTCGGCATCGGCGACATCGACTGGGGTGCCATCACGCCGGGCATTATCGCCTGCTACCTGTTCACGGCCTTTGTCGCCGGCGCGCTGGGCTATCTGTTCTGGTATGCGGGCATCGCCCGACTCGGCATCGCCCGCTCGGTGATCTACTCGTATCTCATCCCGGTTTTCGCCCTGCTCAGCGCCGTCACTTTCCTCGGCGAGCATGTCTCGCCCGTGCAGTTCGCCGGCGCCGCGGTGGTGATCACTGGCCTCGTGCTTACCCGCATCAGCCCGGTGAAGACAGCCTAGTTTCCGCTCAGCTTTCGGCGGCCAGACAGAACGCCGGCGTGCCGTCCGGCAGGGTCACCGGCTCGACCGCCAGCACGATCAGGCCTTCCGCCTGCGCCATCCGCCGCCAGGCCTCGGCGTCATGCAAACTTGCCGGCGCCAGCGCGACGAACACGCCGGCCAGCGCCAGCGCGACCTTCACCGCCGAGAATACCGCCGCCGGATCGGCGGCCTCGGACAGCAGTCCGGTCGCAAGGATCAGGTCGTAATGGTCCGGCCGCGCCTCGAGATGCGCGACCGGTTCGCCGGTTTCGCAATCGTCGTAGACGCTGCTCTCGAAGGCGCACCGGCTGCGGTCGGGATCGGCATCGACCATATCGAGGTGCTGGCTCAGCCGGCGCAGCGCCTGCGCCTGGCCCGCCATGCCGCCGCCAAGATCGATGGCCCAGCCGACCGTGAAATCCGCCCCCACCATCTGCTGTGCCGCGGCCAGCAGGATCTCGGCACCGGGCCGCTCAAGGCCGGCCAGCAGATCGTCGGTCGACAGCGCCGCCAGCGGATCGGGCGGCACCGGTGGCTGGCGACGCAGCGCAAAGACATAGCCCGCCACCGGCCGGCCCTGTTCAAGGCGCAGATCGATATCGTCGAGGCGCAGCAGGTCAAAGCCGGCCTCGGCAGCGCGGCGGCGCAGATAGTCGGCACCATGCTGGTAGCGGCCGGTGCGGGTGGCGACATAGCGGCCGGTCTCGGCGCCGGCCTCCACCGTGGCAACGAAGACGCCGTCGTTGCGCAGGGACGCATGGGCGGCCTCGAACAGCGGACGCAGATCGCCGAAATAGGACAGCACGTCGGCCGCCAGCATCAGGTCATAGGCCTCCGGGCGATCCTGCAGCAGCGCGACGCTCTCGCCGACCTGCAGCTCGTCGTAGATGCGGCGCGCGCGGGCATGCTCAACCATGCGCGGCGACAGATCGATGCCGTCGAGCCGGCGCGTCAACGGCCGGATTTCAGCACCGGCCAGTCCGGTGCCGCAGCCCAGATCGATGGTACGTGCCACCGGCTGCCCGCCCAGCGCTTCGGCCGCCAGTTCGGCGACCTGCTGCGGTCCGCGATAGTCGAGCCAGTCGACCAGCTTACCGTCGAAACTGTCGGCGAAGGCATCGAACAGGTCGGCGATATAGGCGGCATTGGCTTGTGCCGGCGCCTCGCCGGCCAGCACGGCAGCCATGTGGCGGGCCTCGGCATGATCGGGGCGCAGCGCCAGCAGGCGGCGGAAGGTGACCAGTGCGTCGGCGCGGCGGTCGAGCCGTAGCTGCAGCCGCGCCACCCGGTGCAGCAGGGTTTCCGAATCCGGCTGGGCGGCCAGCGTGCGCTGCAGCTTTTCCAGATCGGTGGCCACGGTGCGGTCAAGCCGCAGCTGCGCCAGCACCGACTGCACGCGATCAGGGGCGACCGCGGCCGGCGTTACCACCGGCACCGTTTTCTGCACGCCGCCGAGGCCGAGCAGCATGTCGGAAATCGAGGCCGGCACGGCAGGCGCTGCGACAGCCGGCCGGCGCGGCAACGGACCGCCCGCCTTCTTCTGTGCGCGCCGCTCCCGCCGGTTCATGACCGCATCATGCCGCGCGGCGCCGCCTCAGCGCTCCAGCGGCTTGTAGCGGATGCGGTGCGGCTGGTCGGCATCGGCGCCGAGCCGCTTCTTCTTGTCCGCCTCGTAGTCCTGGAAGTTGCCCTCGAACCATTCGACATGACTGTCGCCCTCGAAGGCCATGATGTGGGTGGCGAGGCGGTCGAGGAACCAGCGATCATGGCTGATCACGATGGCGCAGCCAGCGAAATTCTCCAGTGCATCTTCCAGCGCGCGCAGGGTGTCGACGTCGAGATCGTTGGTCGGCTCGTCGAGCAGCAGGACGTTGGCGCCTTCCTTGAGCATCTTGGCCAGATGCAGCCGGTTGCGTTCGCCGCCCGACAGCATGCCGACCTTTTTCTGCTGGTCGGCGCCCTTGAAGTTGAACCACGAGCAATAGGCGCGGCTCGGCACTTCACGCTTGCCGAGATGGATGATGTCGTCGCCGTTCGACAGTTCCTCCCAGACGGTCTTCTTGTCGTCGAGGCTCTCGCGGCTCTGGTCGACATAACCGAGCTTGACGCTGTCGCCGATCCGCAGGTCGCCACCATCGGGCTTCTCGCCGCCGGTGAGCATGCGGAACAGGGTGGTCTTGCCGGCGCCGTTCGGGCCGATGATGCCGACGATGCCGCCCGGCGGCAGCTTGAAGGACAGGTTGTCGATCAGCAGCCGGTCACCGAAAGCCTTCGACAGGCCTTCGGCCTCGATCACCACATTGCCGAGACGCGGGCCCGGCGGGATGGTGATGCTGACCTGGTCGACCTGCCGGTCCTGCTCCTGCTGCAGCATCTCTTCATAGGCCTTGAGGCGGGCCTTCGACTTGGCCTGGCGGGCGCGCGGGCTCTGGCGCACCCATTCCAGCTCGCGCTGCAGGGTGCGCTGGCGCGCATCCTCGGTCTTGCCTTCCTGCGCCAGGCGCTTCTGCTTCTGGTCGAGCCAGGAGGAGTAGTTGCCTTCCCACGGAATGCCCGAACCGCGGTCGAGCTCGAGAATCCAGCCGGCGACATTGTCGAGGAAATAGCGATCATGGGTGATCGCCACCACGGTGCCTTCGTAGTCGTGCAGGAAGCGTTCGAGCCAGGCGACCGATTCGGCGTCGAGATGGTTGGTCGGCTCATCAAGCAGCAGCATGTCGGGCTTGGACAGCAGCAGGCGGCACAGCGCCACACGGCGCCTCTCGCCGCCCGACAGCTTGGTCACGTCGGCGTCGCCCGGCGGGCAACGCAGCGCGTCCATGGCGATCTCGACATTGCGCTGCAGGTCCCAGGCATTGGCGGCATCGATTTTTTCCTGCAGCTCCGCCTGCTCGGCGATCAGCGCATTCATCTCGTCATCGTCGGTGATCTCGGCGAACTTGTTCGAGACCTCCTCAAAGCGGTCGAGCAGCGCCTTGGTCTCGCCGACGCCTTCCATGACGTTGCCGAGCACGTCCTTGGAGGCATCGAGCTGCGGCTCCTGCGCCAGATAGCCGATCTTGACGCCGTCGGCCGCCCAAGCCTCGCCGGTGAATTCGGTATCCAGACCGGCCATGATCTTCAGCAGGGTCGACTTGCCGGCGCCGTTGGCGCCCAGCACGCCGATCTTGGCGCCCGGCAGGAAGCTCAGCCAGATATCTTTCAGGACCTGCTTGCCGCCCGGATAGGTCTTGCCGAGGCCCTTCATCACGTAAATGTACTGATACGACGCCATTATGCGCTCCGAGCAAAGGTCTGGAAAAAGCTGGCCGAGTTGTACAGAAGCGGGCGCCCCCGTGCAATCGCGGGCCAATCCGGCAGGCCCGCCAGGGGCCGGAAACCGGGATTTTCAGCCGACCATCAGCGCCCGGACATGGGCGGCCGCGGCCCGGGCCAGCGCCTGCAGGTCATAGCCGCCCTCCAGCGCCGAGACGACCCGGCCCCGGGCCGTCTTCGCCGCCACCTGCATCAGCTGTTCGGTCGCCCACTGGTAATCGGCATCGCTGAACTGCAACTGCGCCAGCGGGTCGCTCATATGGGCGTCGAAGCCGGCCGAGATCAGCAGCAGCTCCGGCGCGAAGCCCTCCAGTTTGGGCAGCAGCACGGTCTCCATCGCCTGGCGGAACTCCTTCGAACCGGCAAACGGCCGCAGCGGCAGGTTGACGATATTATCGGCCACCCCCTTCTCGTGCGCCGCGCCGGTGCCGGGATAAAGCGGATATTGGTGGGTCGAGGCGTAGAAGAAATCGGCATCGGCCTCGAAGGCGGCCTGGGTGCCATTGCCGTGATGGACGTCGAAATCGATTACGGCGATGCGCTTCAGGCCCCAGCGGTCGCGGGCATGCCAGGCGCCGATGGCGATGTTGTTGAACAGGCAGAAGCCCATGGCCTGGGCCGGCTCGGCATGATGGCCGGGCGGGCGGACGGCGCAGAAGGCATTGCGCGCCTCGCCCTGCATCACGGCGTCGATGGCGGCACAGACGGCACCGGCGGCGCGCAGGGCAGCCTCGCCCGAACCCGGCGAGACCACGGTATCGCCGTCGACATAGCGCAGGCCCGCCTGGGGGATTGCCCGCATGATGCGATCGACATAGTCGCCGGGATGCACCCGGCCGATCTGCTCCGGCGTCGCCCGGGGCGCCTCGCGCCGGTCAAGATACAGGAATTCCTCGGCTTCCAGCCCTGCCAGCACCGCCCGCAGGCGGTCGGCGCATTCCGGATGCCCCTCGCCCGTATCATGGGCGAAACAGGCGGAATGGGAAAACAGGGCCGTTGCCATGAAGCTTTTTTCCTCCCGGGTACGGATGAATCCGCAGGACCGCGCCAAAACGGCCGTATACAATAGATCATGGTACGGACGGGCAAGGCAATCTTCCGGTCTGCAGGGGAACTGAAGCTGCGTGCGGCGGCGTAACGGGACGGCGACAGAAAAATCATGAAGCGCTGGAGTCAGGTCATTGTTGTGGCTGTGCTCGCCGCAGGGGTTGCTGCGGCCTATGTCAATCGCGACCATCTGCCGCTGATCGGCGGCGGCAAACCGGCGACCGCCGGCAAGCCCGGAGCCGGCGGACCGCCGGCCCTGCCGGTCAAGACTGCGGCGGTGCGGCGCATGGATGTCGCCCGCACCATCGAGGCGGTCGGCACCGCGCAGTCGAACGAGGCGGTGACCATTACCGCCAAGGCCAATGGCATCATCGAGCGGATCAATTTCCAGGAAGGCCAGCAGGTCAAGGCCGGCGCCATCATCGTCGAGCTGGAAGCCGCCGAAAGCAACGCCAAGATCAACGAGCTGCGCGCCAGCCGCGACGCCGCCAAGCTGGCCTATGACCGGGCGCTGGCTCTGGTCGCCAGCCGCAATGTCGCCCAGGCACGGGTCGACGAGCTGGCCAAGGCCTTCGAGGCCGCCGAGGCCCGGCTCAGCGCCGAACGCGCGCGGTTTTCCGACAGCGTGATCCGCGCGCCTTTCGACGGCAAGCTTGGCCTGCGCAAGGTCAGCCTCGGCGCCCTGGTGCGGCCGGGCGACGCCATCACCACGCTGGACGATACCTCGCTGATCAAGCTGGAATTCGACGTGCCGGAAACGGTGCTCGGCGGCGTTACCATCGGCAATACCGTTGCCGCCCAGGCCGATGCCCTGCGCGACCGCAAATTCACCGGCACCCTGTCGACCATCGACAGCCGTATCGACCAGACCACCCGCGCGGTGCGCGTGCGTGCCCGCATCCCGAACGGCGACGATGTGCTCAAGCCCGGCATGTTCATGACCGTCTCGCTGACCGTCGGCACCATCCGCAATGCCGTCGTGGTGCCCGAGGAATCGCTGCTGGCGATGGGCGGCGAACAGTTCGTCTATGTGATCCGCGACGGCCGCGCCACCCGCACCCGCGTGCAGGTCGGCCAGCGACTGCCCGGCTTCGCCCAGATCACCGCCGGCCTGACCGGCGACGAGGCGGTGGCGGTGACGGGACTGCAGCAACTGCGCGACGGCATGCCGGTGCGGCAGGCGAGTTCCCCGGTCTCCGGCCGTCCGGGGCCGGCGGTCAGGGAAAGCTGACGGGAGGACGCGGCCATGATGCTGTCCGATGTCTCGATCAAACGCCCCGTCTTCGCCACCGTCATCTCGCTGGTGCTGATCATCTTCGGGCTGTTCGCACTGCGCAGCATGGCGGTGCGCGAATACCCCGACATCGATCCGCCGGTGGTCAGCGTCAACACCATCTATCGCGGCGCCTCGGCCGAGATCATCGAGAGCAAGATCACCCAGGTGATCGAGGATGCCGTTGCCGGCATCGAGGGCATCCGGGTGATCACCTCGGCCAGCCGCGAGGAATCGAGCGCCGTCAGCATCGAGTTCAACCTGACCCGCAACATCGATTCCGCCGCCAACGACGTGCGCGACAAGGTCAGCCGGGTGCTGTCCAAGCTGCCGGAAGAGGCCGACCCGCCTACCATCGCCAAGACCGAGGCGGATGCCCGGCCGATCGTCTATATCGCCATGTTCAGCGACCGCCTGTCGCTGCTGGAACTGACCGATTATGCCGATCGCTACCTGGTCGACCAGTTGTCCATCGTCGACGGCGTCGCCTCGGTGAACCTGTATGGCGCGCGGCGCTATGCCATGCGCGTCTACCTCGACCGCATGGCGATGGCCGCCCGCAATGTCACCGTGCAGGATATCGAGGGCGCAATCCGCCGGCAGAATGTCGAGCTGCCGTCCGGCCGCGTCGAGAGCAGCATGCGCGAATTCACCGTGCGCACCGAATCCGGCCTGCGCACCCCGGCGCAGTTCCGCAACATCGTGCTGGCCGAGAAGAACGGCTATTTCGTCCGGCTCGGCGAAGTCGCCCAGGTCGAACTGGCGGCCGAGGACGACCGCACCGAACAGCGCGTCAACGGCGTCACCGCGGTCGGGCTCGGCATCATCCGCCAGTCCAAGGCCAATGCCATGGAAATCTCGCAGGGCGTCAATGCCGCTGTCGAACGGCTGCGGGCGAGCCTGCCGGCCGGCGTGACCATGGAGGTCAGCTACGACCAGTCGAAATTCATCGCCCAGTCGATCCAGGAGGTATTCCATGCCCTGATGGTGGCGCTGGCGCTGGTGATCGGCGTGATCTTCCTGTTCCTGCGCTCGTGGCGTGCCACGCTGATCCCGGCGGTCGCCATCCCGGTCTCGGTGATCGGCTCGTTCATCGTCATCGGCGCGCTGGGTTATTCGATAAACGTGCTGACCCTGCTGGCGCTGGTGCTGGCGATCGGCCTCGTCGTCGACGATGCCATCGTGGTGCTGGAGAACATCCATCGCCGCATCGAACTGGGCGAGCCGCCGCTGCTGGCGGCGCTGCGCGGCGCGCGGCAGATCGGTTTCGCGGTAATCGCCACCACCGTGGTGCTGATCGCGGTGTTCGTGCCGATCTCGCTGATGGAAGGCAACACCGGCCGGCTGTTCCGCGAATTCGGCATCTCGGTGGCGGCCTCGGTGCTGTTCTCCGGCTTCGTCGCGCTGACCCTAACGCCGATGATGTGCTCGAAGCTGCTGCATCCGGCCAAGGACGAGGGCCGCTTCTACCGCGTCACCGAACGGTTCTTCGTCGCGCTCGGCAACGGCTACGGCTGGCTGCTGCGCCATGCCCTGCGCAATCCGCTGGTGGTGCTGGGGCTCGGCGGGGTCGTCTCGCTGGCGGCCTGGCTGATGTTCACGGCGATTCCGCGCGAATTCGCCCCTATTGAGGATCGCGGCGTCTTCTTCGTCTCGGTGACCGGGCCAGAGGGCTCCAGCTACGACTATACCCGCAACAACGTGATCGCCATCGAGAACGCCCTGCAGCCGATCGTCGCGCAGGGGCATGCCACCGTGGTGCAGTCCTTCGTGGCGCCGGCCTGGGGCGGGCGGCCCTCGCCGGTCAATTCCGCCTTCATCGTGGTGCGCCTGAAAGACTGGGACCTGCGCGACGTGAAGCAGCAGGAGATCGTCAAGCAGATCTTCCCCAAGCTGCTGGCGGTCACCGGGGTGCGTGCCATCGCGATCAACCCGCCCAGCCTCGGCCAGACCGGCAGCCAGGCGCCGGTGCAGTTCGTGCTCGGCGGCCCGACCTACGAATTGCTTGACGCCTGGTCCGACCGCATCGTCGAACGCGCGCTGCTGAATCCGAACCTGCTCGGCGTCGACAAGAGCTACAAGCCGACCCGGCCGGAAATCCGCGTCGAAATCGACCGCAACCGCGCCGCCGATCTCGGCATCCCGGTCGAGACCATCGGCCGCACGCTGGAAACCATGCTGGGCTCGCGCGAGGTGACCCAGTTCCAGCGCGAGGGCAAGCAGTACAAGGTGCTGGTCCAGGCACCGCAGGTACAGCGCGTCACGCCGAACGATCTCAACAACATCTACCTGCGCTCGGCCGGCGACCGGTTGATCCCACTGGCCAGCCTGGTGCGGCTCGACGAGGGCGCCAGCGCCCGCGAGCTGAACCGCACCGACCGCCTGCGCTCGGTCACCGTCTCGGCCTCGATGGCGCCGGGCTATACGCTCGACCAGGCGCTGACCTATCTGGACGGGGTGGCGGCCGAGGTGCTGCCGCCCGAGGCGCGTATCACCTATGCCGGCCAGAGCCGTGAATTCAAGGATACGTCTGCTGCGATCTACCTGACCTTCGCACTGGCGCTGATCATCGTTTTCCTGGTGCTGGCGGCGCAGTTCGAGAGCTGGATCCATCCCACCATCATCATCTTCTCGGTGCCGCTGGCGGTGACCGGGGCACTCGGCGCGCTGCTGCTGACCGGCACCACGCTGAATATCTACAGCCAGATCGGCATCATCATGCTGATCGGCCTGATCGCCAAGAACGCCATCCTGATCGTCGAATTCGCCAACCAGCTGCGCGACGAGGGCCGCGAAGTCGTCGAGGCGGTGACCGAAGCGGCGACGATCCGGCTGCGCCCGATTCTGATGACCACCATCGCCACCATCTTCGGCGCCTGGCCACTCGCCTTCGCGTCGGGTGCCGGCGCCGAATCGCGCTCGGCGCTCGGCTGGGTGATCGTCGGCGGCATGTCGTTCGCCACCCTGCTCAGCCTGTTCGTCGTGCCGGTGCTCTACAAGCTGCTGGCGCCCTATACCCGGCCGGCCGGCTTCATCGCCCGGCGGCTCAGCGAACTGGAAACCCGGCCCGACGTCGACGCCGGCCGCTCGGCAGCCGAATAGGGCGGCCGGGCAGCGCCTGCCACCAAAGGGTTGCCGAGGTTATCGTTTGGTAATCTGGACAAGGGCTGGGCCGGCCTGTTTGATGGCTGCTGCCTCGGACCCGACCGCAATCGGCGTAACCGCCGATTCGATAAGCAAAAATGGGCGCAGATATGAGTGATTCCAGCAGCCGCGACAATGATAATGCGGCGATCGCAGCAACCCTTGCCAATGCCCAGGCGGCCGTCGCCGATCTGGCCGACCAGTATATCGGCTGGGTCAATGAAGACCTCGTGCGCCTCGAAACCGTCGCCACGGCTGCCACAGGCAGCACCGACCCGGACAAGCTGACCGCCGTTTACGATGTCGCCCATGACATCAAGGGCCAGGGCAGCACCTTCGGTTACCAGCTCGTGACCGAAATAGGCGCCCTGCTCTGCCGCTATATCCAGGATTGCATCAAGAAGGCCCGCTGTGACGACGGCGTGATCGCCGCCCATATCGAGGCCCTGCACACCGTGGTCGACAACCGGGTCCAGGGCGATGCCGGCGAGATCGGCCGCGAAATCCTCGCCGCCCTGCGCGGCGCTGCCCAGAAAAGCCTGGCCTGAGAAGCCTGACCTGATCCTTTATTTGCCGCGGTCGGTCTTACGACGGCCGTTATTGGCGGTCCGTCTTGCGACGGAACGGACCGGCATAATCGGGCCGGACCTGCCGGCGCCGGTCGGGACCAAAATACCCCGGCGCGCGGACGAATTTGCGCGGTTTCTCGATCACCTCGCGCAGCCGTGTCTCCAGTGCCTTCGCCGACAGCGGCAGCACCAGAATCTCGTGCACACCGGCGGCCAGCGCGCGGTTGACCCGCTCGCGGGTGATGCTGCCGGTGACGATGATGGCCGGCAGAAACGGCGCCGGCGAATCCGGGTCCTGCCGCAGCCGGGCGACCAGATCGAGACCACTGTCGCCTGCCGGCAGTTCCCAGCGGCAGGCCAGCAGGTCGGGTTTCGCCGCCGCGGTATCGCCCAGTATCGTCCAGGCCTCGCGGCTGCCGCGCACCATCGCGGCCGACTGGATGCCGAAGCCGGCCAGCAGCTTGCGCCAGGTGGCCTGCATCGCATCGTCGGCCTCGACGATCAGCAGCTGCAGACGGCTCAGGTCATAGGGCATGGCATTTCACAAGACAGGCATTTCTCCGGACGGCCCTCTTTACAGAACGGCGCCGGCATCGTCTGGTTCCTCCGGAACCCCGGAGACGCAGCATGACCAGCCCGACATATACTGAAGACGCCATCCATTACTACGACCCGGCCGCCGGCCACGGCCTGAAGCACGACCCTTTCAAGGCCATCGTGGCGCCGCGGCCGGTCGGCTGGATATCCTCCTGCGACCGGGAGGGCCGCGTCAATCTTGCGCCTTACAGCTACTTCAATGCCTTCCATGACAAGCCGCCGATCATTGCCTTTGGCAGCACCGGACGGAAGGATAGCCTAGCCAATATCGAGGCGACCGGCGAATTCGTCGCCAGCATGGCGACCCGGCCGCTGGCCGAAATGATGAACGCCACATCGGCCACGGTGCCGCACGAGGTGGATGAATTCACCCTGTCCGGCCTGACTCCGGCGCCCTGCCGGCAGGTGCGCCCGCCGCGGGTGGCGGAAAGCCCGACCGCGCTGGAATGCAAGGTGCTGCAGGTGATCCACCAGCACGACCTTGAGGGCCGGCCGCTGGATGCCTGGATGGTGCTGGGCCAGGTGGTCGGCGTGCATATCGCCCGCGTCTTCCTCAGGGACGGCCTGTTTGACACCGCGGCGGCGCGGCCGATCCTGCGGGGCGGCTATCTGGCCGACTACTTCGAGGCAACCCCGGAAACCAGGTTCCAGATGCGCCGGCCGGCATGACATATGATAATTGATCCTGGTCAATGTGTTACCAGGATCAGGCAGCCATCCTGCGACCGCGCGCCGCGCCCGGGACGCCCCCCGCCCCCTAGCCACGGCGCCGCTGCGGAGGCTAATATATGGGCACTAGCGAAATTTTCCGCCGTTCCGCTCTCCGGAGGGCGCCGGCCGAAACAGACAGTCAGAGCCCCATGGATTACGAAGCCCTTTTCGGCCAGGCGGTCGACACATTGCACGCCGAGCGGCGCTACCGGGTATTCACCGAGCTGGCCCGCAACTGCGGCAGTTTTCCGGTCGCCGATAATTTCAGCGGCATCGGGCCCGAAAAAATCACCATCTGGTGTTCGAATGACTATCTCGGCATGGGCCAGCATCCGGCCGTGCTGGCGGCCCTGAAGCAGGCGGCGGACCAGTTCGGCGCCGGCGCCGGCGGCACCCGCAATATCTCGGGCAACAGCCATGCGGTGGTCGAACTCGAGGCCGAGCTGGCCGCCCTGCACGGCAAGGAAGCCGCGCTGGTCTTCATGTCGGGCTATATCGCCAACCAGACCTCGCTGGCGACACTGGCCCGCCTGCTGCCCGACTGCATCATCCTGTCGGATGCCGACAACCACAATTCGATGATCGAGGGCATCCGCCAGGCGGGCTGCGAGAAGAAAATCTTCCGCCACAACGACGTCGCCCATCTGGAAGAGCTGCTGCAGGCGCAGCCGGCCGGCCGGCCGAAGCTGGTCGCCTTCGAAAGCGTCTACTCGATGGATGGCGACATCGCGCCGATCCATGCCATCTGCGACCTTGCCGACAAATACGGCGCCATGACCTATCTCGACGAGGTGCATGCGGTCGGCCTGTATGGCGACCATGGCGGCGGCATTGCCGATCGTGACCAGGCCATGCACCGGCTTCATATTATCCAGGGCACGCTGGGCAAGGCCTTCGGCGTGGTCGGCGGCTATATCGCCGGCCCGAAGATCATGGTCGACGCCGTGCGCTCCTATGCGCCGGCCTTCATCTTTTCCACGGCCATGCCGCCGGCCATCGCGGCGGCGGCAACCGCCAGCGTGCGCCACCTGCGCAGCAGCCAGGCCGAGCGCACCCGCCATCAGGAACGCGCCGCCACCCTGCGCCGGATGCTGCTGAACGCCGGGCTGCCGGTTCTGGTCAACCAGAGCCATATCGTGCCGGTGATGGTCGGTGATGCCGGCCTGTGCAAGGCCGCGTCGGACATGCTGCTCGCCGATCACGGCATCTATATCCAGCCGATCAATTTCCCCACCGTGCCGCGCGGCACCGAGCGCCTGCGCATCACACCCTCGCCGTTCCACACCGATGCCATGATGCAGGCGCTGACCCGCGCCCTGCTGGATGTCTGGCAGCGGCTCGGTCTGCGCCGCGAGGCCGCCTGATCTGACGGAATCCGGGCAGTATTGCAGGCAGGACGGGCGGGAATCCGCCCCTTCCGGATACACGTATTATTTTCTGATTATACCCTGCGAAAACAATTTTAAGTTCCATGTGTCTGCGGTATGACACAGGACAAGCCCGTCCTTGCTAACCCGCAGATGCCAAAACGAATCTTCCAGTCTCTCCCTGATTTCGGCTTCACCAATACCCAGCTCGAGATCCTGCGCCAGCGCCTCAGTGTGCCACAGTTCGTCTATGTCTCGGGCCCGGCCGGCGGCGGCAAGACCACGGCGGCGCTGATGCTGGCCTGGGCCTATTTCCAGACCGCCAACCGCCCCTTCCGCACCGATGGCCAGGACATGACCACGGCGCAGATCCTCGAGGCCGCCAAGGGCCATAATGCCGCCATCCTGTTCAACGACCTGGCGGCGCCGCAGGATTACATGAAGGCCGGCTACTGCCTCGACTGCCGGATGGTCTCGATCGGCATCGCCTTCGACGGGCCGGCCATCGCCCGCCAGGCCCATGCCTACCTGCTGGCCTGGCTGCCGGCACTGGGGGCCCGTGACGACGTCACCATCCTGGCCGTCGAGCAGGATGACGAAGCGGACATCGAGCGCTATCGCATCGACATGCTGACCAGCTGACGGCTGCCGCCCTGCGCCGGGCGGGTTGTTTGATCTGCCTCAAGGCCATTCTTTCACATCGTGACATTCTCGCCACCGGTTGCGCCCTCCCCGGACGCAGAGTGCGGTGCCGCGCATCGGCGCCATAAGACCGATACGGAGTCGATAACAATGGTCCTGAGCAATTTTCCTCCCGCCGCCCGTCTGGCAGCACTGGCGGGCGCAGCCCTGTTGGCGCTCGGCATGGCAGCCGGCGACGCCGCCGCGCAGGCCGAGCCGCAATCCGCTGGCAAGTCGGCCGGTGACATCATGGTGCGCGGCCGCGTGATCGGCCTGCTGCCCGACGAAAGCTCCAGCGTCACGGTGATTGGCGGCGATGTCGACGCCAGCAACGCCTGGACTGGCGAACTGGATTTCAGCTACTTCTTCACCGACCATATCGCTGCCGAGCTGATTGCCGCGACCACCAAGCACAACATGAGCGTGAAGAACGGTACCGGCGGCGATACCGGGCTCGGCAATGTCTGGCTGCTGCCGCCGACCCTGACCCTGCAGTACCACTTCCTGCCGAAATCCGACTTCAGTCCCTATCTCGGCGCTGGCGTCACCTATGCGGTGTTCTATAACGAGGACGTCGCCGCAGGCCTGCGCAAGGTCGATTACGACAATGCCTGGGGCGTCGCCTTCCAGGCTGGCTTCGATTACCGGTTGACCGACCGCTGGTACTTCAACGCCGACGTGAAGAAGATACTGCTGAATACCGACGTCACCGTCACCACCAGCAACGGCACGGTAATCCGCGCCGATACCGATCTCGACCCCTGGGTGGTCGGCGTCGGCCTCGGCTACAAATTCTGAGCCTTCCCGGGACCGGCCGGTCCGCCCCAATCCTACCCTGCGGGCCGGCCATGCCCACCGCCCCCGCCATAAGGCGGGGGTGTTTTTTGCCATTCCCCCCTGTAGTTCCGACGCTTGACCCCCGGTCTGTGACCCGCATGATGAGGCCCGCCCGCCATCCCGCAGGAAGGACCATCAGCGATGACCGACGCCAAGCAGACCGATCCGACATCTGTCCTGCCGGAGCTGCTGCGGCTGCGCGACAGCATCGACAACATCGATGCCGCGCTGATCCACCTTCTGGCCGAGCGGTTCAAATGCACCCAGCAGGTCGGCCACCTCAAGGCCGCTCACAGCCTGCCGCCGGCCGATCCTTCGCGCGAGGCGGCTCAGATCGCCCGCCTGCGCCGGCTGGCCGAGACCGCCAAGCTGGACCCCGATTTCGCCGAGAAATTCCTCGCCTTCATCGTCCGTGAGGTGATTCGCCACCATGAGGCGATTGCCCAAAAGGCCAATGGCGGCTGAGCTGCCACGCCGCATCGGCGGCAGCAACGCAAAACGGCGGGCCATGGCCCGCCGTTCGTGTTTCCGCCGCTGCGGTAAACTCAGATACGCCCTGTCAGCAGCAGAACAATGACGACGATCAGCAATATGCCAAGGCCGCCGCTGGGGAAATAGCCCCAACCACTGCTGTGCGGCCAGGTCGGCACGGCGCCAACCAGCAGCACAATCAGGATAATCAGAAGAATGGTGCCGATGCTCATGGAATCCTCCGGAAGCTGGGAGCGAAGCTGAGGCTGCCCGGGAACTGCGGCCCTACTTCACGACCAGATCATTCCGCACAGCCCGCACGCCCTGCACATCGCGGGCGATCTGCTCGGCACGGGCCTTGGACAGCTGGGTGTCGACGAAGCCGCTCAGCTGCACGGTATCCTTGAAGGTTTCGACGCTGATCTGGCCGGCCTTGGTCACCGGATCATTGACCAGCCCGGCCTTCACCTTTGTGGTGATGGCTGACGAGTCGATATACTCGCCGGTCGATTCCTGCTTTGCGGTCGAGGTGCAGGCGGCGACGGCGCCACCCAGCAAAGCCACCAGCGCGAAGCTGCGGGCCAGATGTGTCATTTTCGTCATCGTAAGTTCCTTTTGATTTTGTTGATGGCGACCGCGTCCGGTGCGGACACGGTCACCGCCAGGCTGGCTTGCCGAGGTCGATCTGGTCCTTGTCGGTCAGCGCGCCGGCCGCCGCACCGGCAGCACCGCCGATCACCGCGCCGGTGACGGGAGAGCCCACGAGCAGACCGCCGACCGCGCCGGCACCGGCGCCGATGGCGCCGCCGGAAATCGCCCGGTCGCCTTTGGTGTCGCCGCAGGCTCCGAGTGAAACACTGCCGAGCAGCAGGACTGCCGCGGTGGCGGCAAGCAGGTAATTATGCATCGTAATCGTCGTCATGATGGCCTCCGGTTCCGGATTGACCGATTCCGCATGCCGTGCAGGCGCGTTGCGACATCGCATGCCGCGTTGCACAAGCTATGATGTAAAGAAAGCTGGTATCTAGAACAGGAAGCCGGCCGGATACGGCGGCGGGGATCATGTGCGCCGGATCGGGAGGGCGCGCACAACAGGCGTTCTGTCAATACACGTTATATGGGTATGCCGAGACACCATTACAATACCGGCCCGGCCATTATTCACGACCGGACCGGCAGGCTGGCAATGGCGAGAAGGAAGGGATGGGCGTCAGATACGTCCCATCAGTAACAGCACAATGACGATGACCAGCACCAGGCCAAGGCCGCCGCTGGGGTAATAGCCCCAGCCCCGACTGTATGGCCAGGCCGGCACCGCGCCGAGCAGCAGCAGGATCAGGATGATGAGCAATATCGTGCCGAGCATGATGGACTCCTGGAAAAGAGGAAAAGTATCGCTTCGGTGAAATCCGGTGCGCGGGCCAGGGTCACATACTGGGCCCGCGCACCGGGCCCGTGTACCGGAATGGGTCCGGATCAGGCGCGCCGGCCAAACAGGGCCAGCGCCCCGCCGCCGATGGCCGCCGCCGCACCGAGCACCCAGTACCACATGGTCTGGTCGGTGTAGCTGCCGGTCAGGGTTTCCGAAGCCTGCTCGAGCGGTGCATCGGCGGCGTGCCAGGCAAAGCCCAGCAGCACCAGACCGGCGACAAAGACGGCAAGGCCGATGATGCGGTTGGCCGACATCCAAGGCCGCCTACTGCATCACCAGCAGGGCGAGGCCGCCGACGAAAGCGGCCACGCCGAGCAGGCGGTTAATGGCAACCGAATTGAGGATCGCCCGGTCGAGCTTGAGGATTGCTCTGTGCATGACGTCAACCTCCCCTTACTTCACGACCAGGTCGTTCTTGACCGCACGCACACCGTTGGTGGCGCGGGCGATCTCCTCGGCACGCGTCTTGGCGGCCGCGGTATCGACGAAGCCGCTCAGCTGCACGGTGTCCTTGAAGGTCTCGACACTGATCTGGCTGGCTTTGGTGACCGGATCCTTGATCAGCTGCGCCTTCACCTTGGTGGTGATGGTGGCCGAATCGATATATTCGCCGGTCGATTCATTCTTCGGGGTCGACGAGCAGGCGGCCACCGAACCGCCGAGGATGGCAACGACGGCGAGGCTTTGCAGGAACTTGTTCATGACGGACTCCTTGCGGATGATTTGAAAAGCAAAGGACGAATGAAGGTCGCGACCGTTTTGGTCTTGCCGAAAACTTGGCGGCGGCGCCGCCGCCCGTAACAGGGCCAGGCACCGCCCGCCGCCTGGCAACGGACCGATGACACCGGCCCGCCACGGCCCTGATTGTGCGGCGCATTGCGTCCGAAATGGGGCCTGTTCGTGGGGCGATTGCGGCAACCGCGATGTGCAAAGGACACGCAAAAACCCCGTATCTCTATGATTCCCGCGGTAAAAAACAAAAAAAGTCCGGCTGTTCGCCGGGCTTTTCGGTGCCGTGACAAGATTGCGGCGCCTGTGACCTGCCTGTGACCGACTATTTCCAGGCCGGCTTGCCGAGGTCGATCTGGTCCTTGTCGGTCATCGCACCGGTAGCCGCACCGGCCGCGCCGCCGATCACCGCGCCGGTGACCGGCGCACCCATCATTGCGCCGCCGACCGCACCGGCGCCGGCGCCGATGGCGCCACCCGATAGCGCACGGTCGCCTTTCGATTCACCGCAGGCACCAAGAGCCAGGGAAGCCGCGACCAGCGCCGCAGCCGCAGCAATGGTCCCGGCCTGTCCGCTTCGCGTGAGACTCTGCATGATCTCCTCCATCTGTTTCCGGCATGGCCGACGCGCCGTGCGCCCGGCTCTGCAAAGACAGATGGCCCCCATATGCGGCGACAATAGGCCGCAGCGCGACTCATCGCGGGAATCTCACAGAATGCTCACAGAGCAGGCCTCAGACGAAGAAATCCGGCACCAGATCCTTCTCTGCAACGCCCGCGTGGCGGTAGCGCGCAAGATCGGTAATGCCGGCTTCCGCCAGCACCTCGTCGTCGATGAAGAAATTTCCGCTGCAGGTCTTCGCCGGCCGGGTCAGCACGACATGCGCTGCATCGGCCATGATCTCCGGCTTGCGGCAGCGGCGGCGGAAATCCGGCCCGGTGATCACGTTCATCGCATCGGTGTCGATGGCGGTGCGCGGCCATAGCGCGTTGACCGCCACCTTGCCGCGGAATTCCTCGGCCATGCCGAGCACGCACATCGACATGCCGAACTTGGCCATGGTGTAGGCGACATGCGGACCGAACCAGCGCGCCTCCATGTTCAGCGGCGGCGACAGGTTCAGGATGTGCGGATTGGCCGCCTTCAGCAGATACGGCAGGCATTTCTGGCTGGCCAGATAGGTGCCGCGGGTATTGACCTGGTGCATCAGGTCATAGCGCTTCATCGGCGTCTCGAGCGTGCCGGTCAGCGAAATGGCTGAAGCGTTGTTGATCAGGATGTCGATGCCGCCGAAGGTTTCGGCCGTCTTCTGCATCGCGGCCTCGACGACGACCTCGTCGCGCACGTCGACCACGATGGGCAGCGCCCGGCCACCGGCTTTCTCGATCGCCTCGGCCGCTGAGTAGATGGTGCCGGCCAGCTTCGGATGCGGCTCGGCGGTCTTGGCCGCCACCGCGATATTGGCGCCGTCCTGCGCGGCGCGCAGCGCGATGGCGAGGCCGATGCCGCGGCTGGCCCCGGTAATGAACAGCGTCTTGCCCTTCAGGCTTGTCATGATTTCCTCCCCCGCCGGTTTGTCCGGCTATTGCGCGGCATCCCGCACGGGCCTGTCGCTGCGCTGGAACTCCCAGACGCCGGCCTGATTCTGCCCCCGCGTCACCGTGCCCTCGTGCATCAGGTGGTGCAGATGCGCCAGCGCCTCGCCAGCCGCCAGTGTCATATGCTCCGAGACATCGCGGCGGAACAGCAAAGGCAGCGTCTCGGGCACCGTATGCGGCCGGTGCAGCGCGTTCATCAACGCTTCGAGCCGCACCTGATGGTGGCGGCGCAGCATGTCGATGCGGATGTGCAGGCCGACAAAGGGATCGCCGTGGGCCGGCAGAACCAGCAGGTCGGCCGGCAGATCGGCGAACTTGGCGAAGCTGTCAAGATACTGGGTCAGCGGCCCGGCCTCGGGTTCGCCGGGATAGACACCGATATGCGGCGAGATGCGCGGCAGCACCTGATCGCCGGAGATCAGCAGGTTGAGCGCCGGCGCATACAGGCAGGCATGCTCCGGCGAATGGCCGCGGCCGACGATCACCTGCCAGTCATGCTCGCCGATGCGGATGGCACGGCCCTCGGTGATGCGATGGAAGGCGCGCGGGATCGGCGATACCGCCTTGCGGAAATTGCCGAAACCGCGGGTCTTCAGGGTCTCGATCTGGCCCGCGTCGAAGCCGATGGCATGATAGAAGGCGATCACCTCGGACGGCACCTCGGGCGCGGCTTCGAGTTCCAGCATGCGACCGAAGGTCCATTCACCATGGGTCATCCACAGCGGCGCATTCCAACGCTCCTGCAGCCAGCCGGCGAGACCGAGATGATCGGGATGGAAATGCGTGCAGATGATGCGGGTGATCGGTTTGCCATCGAGATGCCGCTCGAAGACCTGTTCCCAGATCGCCTGCAGTTTCGAAGAGCGAAAGCCGGTATCGACCAGGGTCCAGCCCGCGCCATCGGCGATCAGCCACAGATTGATGTAGTCGAGGCCGGGGATCGGTACCGGCATGCGCAGCCACAGCACGCCGGGCCGCATCTCCATCACCTCGGCGTCACCGGGCCGGCCCTCGAACGGATAGGTCAGGCTGGCCGGATTGTCGGCAGTCGGTGTGCCGTCGATGCCGGGGGCGGCGGGGGCATTTTCCTGAGCTTCGGACACGATGGACGGTCCCTTTATCTTTATTTGCCTGCGGGGCTGCTGGCGACATTGTGGCCCCCGCGCCGGTCGCAGGCAACCACGTGCGGGCTGAACTGAAGCGCCAGATAGCGCGCGCCTGCACCCGCGCCTATCCCTGACGCTACGTCAAAGCGCCTGAAATTCGCAGACCCCGGAATGCGCGGGCTTACGCCCGCAGCAGGTCAGGCGTCACATCGGCCAGCCCGGCACTGCCTTCGGTGGCCGAGCGGCACAAGCCGTCCACCGCCGACAGCACCTGTTCGGCAAAGACGCGCGCCGAGACGATCTTGGCGGTGAAATACGGATCGGTGCTGCCGCCAGCGATCTCGGCTTTCGCCGCCAGCGCCTGGCGCGCCAGCAGCCAGCCGCCCACCGTGCTGGCGAAGGCGCGCAGGAACGGCGTCGCGCCGGCCAGCGCGGCCTCGGGGTTTTTGGCCAGCTGGCCACCCATCCACTGCGACGCGCCGGTCAGCGATGTCAGGGCCGCCTCGAGATGCTGCCGGGTGGCGCCGAAGCCCTCGCCGGCCTTGGCCAACTCGGCCACCGTGGCCGCGATGTCGCCGAACAGCGCCTTGACCGTCTCGCCGCCGTTCAGTGGCAGCTTGCGGGTGACCAGATCGATCGCCTGGATGCCGTTGGTGCCCTCGTAGATCGGCAGGATGCGGGCATCGCGGTAATGCTGCGCTGCGCCGGTCTCCTCGATGAAACCCATGCCGCCATGGATCTGCACGCCCATGGAGGCGACCTCGCAGCCGATATCAGTGGCCCAGGCCTTCGACAGCGGAGTGAACAGCTCGACCATCGCTTTCCAGCGCTGGCGCTCGGCTTCGTCCGGATGATGATGGGCGCGATCGATGGCGGCGGCATTGAGGTAAATGAGGCCGCGGCAGGCCTCGGTCAGGCTGCGCATCAGCATCAGGGTGCGGCGCACGTCCGGATGCTCGATGATCGCCACATGCTCGTCGGCCGCCATGCCGGGATGCCGACCCTGCTTACGCTGGCTCGCATAATCCAGTGCCTGCTGGAAGGCGCGTTCGGCGATCGCCAGGCCCTGGCAGCCGACCGAGAGCCGCGCGTTGTTCATCATGGTGAACATGCAGCGCATGCCCTGGTTCTCGGTGCCGAGCAGCCAGCCGATGCAGTCGCCGTTGTCGCCGTAACTCATCACGCAGGTCGGGCTGGCATGGATGCCGAGCTTGTGTTCCAGCGAGACGACGCGCAGGTCGTTGCGCTTGCCCGGGTTGCCGTTTTCGTCGGGGATGAACTTCGGCACGATGAACAGCGAAATGCCCTTGGTGCCGGCCGGCGCATCCGGCAGGCGGGCCAGCACGAGGTGGACGATATTGTCCGCCATGTCGTGTTCGCCATAGGTGATGAAGATCTTGCTGCCGGTAATCTTGTAGGTGCCGTCGCCGACGGGCACCGCCTTCGATTTCAGCGCGCCGACATCAGAGCCTGCCTGCGGCTCGGTCAGGTTCATCGAGCCGGTCCATTCGCCCGACACCATCTTCGGCAGGTAGAGCGCCTTCTGGGCGTCGGTGCCGTGCGCGATGATGGCGTCGATGGCGCCCTGGGTCAGCAGCGGGCAGAGCGAAAAGGACAGGTTGGCCGCCTGCACCATTTCCTGCGCCGCCATGGTCACCGCCCAGGGCATGGCACCACCGCCAAGCTCTTCCGGAAACGGCATGCCGTTCCAGCCACCCTCGACGAATTTCTTGTAGGCGGCGGCGAAACCCGGCGCCGTGCGCACCACGCCGTTGTCGACCCTGGCACCATGCTGGTCGCCGCCGCGGTTCAGCGGCGACAGTTCGCCGGCGGCGAATTTCGACGCTTCCTCGAGCACGGCCGCCACGATCTCCGGATCGGCATTGCCAAGGCCCGGCAGGCCGGCCAGCTCGGCGAGGCCGGCGATCTGCTCCAGCGTGAAACGCATGTCCTTGACGGGGGCGGCATATTCCATCTCGGTCTCCCTGCACCGGTCTTTTGTTCGGTCGGCGCTGGCATAATATGGCCCGGGATGGCTAGCAAGGCCAAGAGCGAGGCGTTAAGACAGGCCGTCATGGTTGACGTAACGATTTCAGAGGCTGCCCGGCGGCTGCAGGCCGGCGAGGTGGTCGCCTTCCCGACCGAGACGGTCTACGGGCTGGGCGCCGACGCCACCGATCCGGCCGCCGTGGCGAAGATCTTCGCCGCCAAGGGCCGGCCGGATTTCAACCCGCTGATCAGCCATATCCACGATCCGGCCCAGCTCGACGGCCTGGTGGTGATGGACGACCGTGCGCGGAAACTGGCGGCCGCCTTCTGGCCCGGGGCCCTGACCCTGGTGCTGCCGCGCGCGCCCGGCTGCCCGGTGGCGCCGGCGGTCTCGGCCGGGTTGCCGTCGCTGGCCATCCGCATGCCGGCCCATCCGCTGGCCCGCGAGCTGCTGAAGCTGGTCGGCCGTCCGGTGGCGGCGCCGTCCGCCAACCGCTCGGGCCAGGTCTCGCCCACCACGGCGCAGCATGTGCGTGACAGCCTCGGGCCGGAGATCGCTGTGGTTGACGGCGGCGCCTGCCCGGTGGGGCTGGAATCCACCGTGATCGGCCTGACCGGCGTGACGCCCACTCTGCTGCGGCCGGGCGGCATCGCGGCGGAAGCGGTCGAGGCGGTGCTGGGCGAGCCGCTCGGCCTGCCGCAGGATGCCCGAGTGGAATCGCCGGGCATGCTGCTCAAGCATTACGCGCCGCGCCTGCCGGTGCGGCTGAACGCCACGACAGCGCAGGGGCGTGAAGGGTTACTCAGTTTCGGCCCGGCGCCCGCCGGCTTTGCCGCGGTCTGGCCGCTGAGCGACACCGGCGATCTCGCCGGGGCCGCCGCGAGGCTTTACGCCGGGCTGCATGCGCTGGATCATGCGCCGGGGCTGGACGGGATCGCTGTCATGCCGATCCCTGGTCACGGCCTCGGCCTCGCCATCAACGACCGCCTCGCCCGCGCCGCCAGAGGACGCTGAAAAAGATGACTGTCCAGACTCCCGTCGCCACGCCGCTCTCCGCCGCCCTGCTCGACCGCTTCAAGGCCCTGGTCGGCCCGAAGGGCTGGTCGCAGGACCCCGACATCATAGCGCCGCATCTGCGCGAACCGCGCGACCTCTATGCCGGCATCTCGCCGCTGCTGCTGCGGCCGGCGAATACGGAAGAGGTCGCTGCCATCGTGAAGATGGCGCGCGAAACCAAGACCAAGCTGGTGCCGCAGGGCGGCAACACCGGGCTGGTCGGCGGCAGCATCCCGTTCATGGGCAACGACGAGATCATCCTGTCGCTGCAGCGCATGAACCGCATCCGCAGCCTCGATGCCCTGAACGACACCATCACCGTCGAGGCCGGCGTGGTGCTGGCCCAGGTGCAGCAGGCCGCCCGCGAGGCCGACCGGCTGTTCCCACTCTCCATTGGCTCGGAAGGCAGCTGCACCATCGGGGGCAACCTGTCGACCAATGCCGGCGGCAATGCGGTGCTGCGCTACGGCAATACCCGCGAACTGGCGCTCGGCCTCGAGGTCGTGCTGGCCGATGGCCAGGTCTGGGACGGCCTGCGGGGCCTGCGCAAGGACAATACCGGCTACGACCTCAAGGACCTGTTCATCGGCGGCGAGGGCACGCTCGGGATCATCACCGCGGCCGTACTCAAACTGCACCCACTGCCGCGCGCCATGGCGACGGCCTTCACGGCAGTCCCGAACCCGGCGGCCGCCATCGAGCTGCTGTCGATGGCGAAGACCGCCACCGGCGGCCAGGTCACCGGCTTCGAGCTGATCTCGCGCCGTTCGCTGGAATTCGCGCTGAAGCATAATCCCGGCACCGTCGATCCGGTCGCCGAACCGCATCCGTGGTACGTGCTGATGGAATTCTCGTCGGGCCGCAACGATGGCGCCATCGGCGAGACCATGGAGGCCCTGCTGGCCGATGGCTTCGAGAAGGCGCTGGTGCTGGATGCTGCCATCGCCCAGTCGGACGGCCAGCGCGCCGCTTTCTGGAAGCTGCGCGAACTGCTGTCGGATTCGCAGCGGCCTGAGGGCGGCTCGATCAAATGCGACATCTCGGTGCCGGTCTCGAAGATGGCAGAGTTCATCGACCGGGCGACAGCAGCCGTCGAGGCCCATGTGCCCGGCGTCCGCATCGTCGCCTTCGGCCATATCGGCGACGGCAACGTGCATTTCAACGCGTCGCAGCCGGTCGGCTGGGAACGGGCGAAATTCCTCGAACTGTGGGACAAGGTGCATGCCATCGTGCATGACATTGCGCATGGCATGCAGGGCTCGATCTCGGCCGAGCATGGCGTCGGCCGCATGAAGATCGACGAGATCGTGCACTACAAGTCGCCGGTCGAAATCGAGATGATGCGCAAGCTGAAGCGCGCCTTCGACCCTGACAATATCCTCAACCCGGGCAAGGTGGTCCGGCCCTGACGGCTGTATAGCCGCGGCCAGACCCCTATCCGGTTTCAGCCGGCCGGTTTCAGCTCGGATTGCCGGCCGACGGCACTGCTGCCGCCTTGCGGGCCGCCATGCGGCCGATCCCGTAAACCGCCGCAATGATCGCCACACCGATGATGTCGCTGGCCGTACCCGGCTTGATCATCAACAGGGCGCCGACGATCAGCGCCACCCGCGTCCACATCTGCATCGGTCCGGCGAAATAGCCCGCCAGCGCCGCCGCCATGACGATGATGCCGATGATCGCGGTGATCGAGGCATGGGCGATGTCGTACCATTCGCCGATGAACAGGATCGACGGATCGTAGACGAACATGAACGGCACCAGGAAGCCGGCGAAGCCGATGCGCACCGCCGCCCAGCCGGATGGCCAGATCGGCGCGCGTGCCAACGAGCCGGCGGCATAGACCGCCAGCGCCACCGGCGGCGTGATCGCCGACAGGATGGCGAAATAGAAGGCAAACATATGCGCCGCCGGCTCGATGACGCCGAGCTTCATGATGGCGGGCACCATCAGTGACACCATCACGATGTAGGCCGGCGTGGTCGGCATACCCATGCCGAGCACGATGCCGGCCGCGGCGGTCAGCACCAGCGCCAGCACCAGGCTGTTATGTGCCAGATTGACCACCACGTTGGTGAAGGTGATGCCGAGACCGGTCAGCGTGATCGAGCCGATCACCAGGCCGGCGCAGGCGCAGGCCAATGCCACCGCCAGCGTGTTGCGCGAACCATCGACCAGCGCGTCCCAGATCAGCGTCCAGCTCAGGCCCTGCCGCGTCGAGGCGCGCAGCATGGCAACCGGGAAGCAGGCCAAGGTGCCGGCCAGCGCGCAGAGCGGCGCCGAATAGCCCATGAACATGCCGGTCAGGATGATCGCGACCGGGATGAACAGATGGCCGCGGTCGAACAGCACGCGCCGGAAATTCGGCACCTCTTCCTTCGGCATGCCCTTGAGACCGAGCCGCTTGGCCTCGAAATGCACCGAGGCGAAGCAGGCGACGTAGAACAGCAGCGCCGGCAGGAAGGCCCAGAGCGCCACCGTGGCGTAAGAGACGCCGAGGAATTCCGCCATCACGAAGGCGGCCGCGCCCATGATCGGCGGCATGATCTGGCCGCCGGTGGACGCCACGGCCTCGACGCCGGCGGCGAACGGCGCCTTAAAGCCGGTCCGTTTCATCAGCGGGATGGTGATCGCGCCGGTGACCATCACGTTGGCCACCGCACTGCCCGATACGGTACCGAACAGCGACGACGAGATGACGGCGACCTTGCCGGGGCCGCCGGCCGAACGGCCGGTGAGTGCCAGGGCAAAATCCATGAACAGCGAGCCGGTGCCGGTGCGCTCCATGAAGGCGCCGAACAGCACGAAGATCATCACATAGGCCGCCGAAACGCCGAGCGTCGAGCCGAAGATACCCTCGGTGGTCATATACAGCTGGTCGACCAGCACCATCAGGCTGACATCGGTGAAGAACACCGTATAGCCGATGAAGACCAGCGCGGTGATCGGCAAGGCCCAGCCGATCACCCGGCGGGTGCATTCCAGCACCACCAGCACGAGGCCGATACCGGCCACCATGTCGAACGGCTTCAGGTCGTCGATATAGATGATGCGGTCGATGAAATAGTCGATGTGCAGGAAGACATGGCCGAGCGCCAGCGCCGCCACCGCGAAGATCAGCGCATCAAGCCAGATGAAGCGCCGCCGCCCGTCCTTCTGCGCGAAGGGGAACAGCAGAAGGATCAGGGCAACCGCAAAGCTGAGGTGGATGGCCCGGAAAATCATCGCCTCCGGCGGTCCGAAGGCAATGACATACATATGATACAGCGCCATTGCGGCGCCGATCGGTGCAGCCACGCGCGCAACCAGGCCCTTACTCTCCATCGACGTCTCTCCCCCGGTCGTCGGCCGCGGCCAGCAGCTTTCTTACTCTGTGTACTCGGAACGCTTGATCATAAAGGAAACCGGCGCCGCCCCCTGCAAGACGGCGCCGGCCGCGTCAGCCTGCCTCAGATGGCGCCGTCTTCCTTGTAGTACTTGGCAGCACCCGGATGCAGCGGCACCCCGATGTCTTCGGCCATCTCCTTGGCCGTCAGCTTGGTCATCGCCTTGTTGACCGCGGCCATGTCGGCGATATGCGTCGCCATCATCTTGGTCACGGCATAGACCTTGTCGGCCGGCAGCTTGCACGAGACGATGAAATGCGTCGAATAGCCGATCACCGGCAGGTCCTTGTCCTGCTTCGGATAGGTACCACCCGGCACGATCACCTTGTTGTAGCCGGCATTGATCTTCTTCATCGCCGCCAGGCCACTGTCGGTCACCGGCAGCAGCTTCATGTCGCGCGCGCTGGCCAAATCCATCACGGCGGCAGCCGGAATGGTGGTGCCCAGCGTGAAGGCCTGGGCATGGCCGTCCTTCATCAGCGACACGGCATCATTGTACGAGGCCATGAAGTTGACCTTGCCCATGTCCTTGTAGGACATGCCATGCGCCTCGAGGATATTCTGCGAGATCGCTTCGGCGGTATTGCCGCGGGTCTGCACGGCAATCGACTTGCCCTTCAGATCCTCGACCTTGTTGATGCCGGAATCGGCCAGAACGACAACCTGGAAATACTGCGGGTACAGGTTGGCGATCTGGCAGACATTGGTGGCCTTCTCGGTGAACGGCGCGCGGCCGTTGACCGCATCGACCGTCGAGATCGAATTGCCGAAACCGAAATCCGCCTTGCCTTCCTGCACGCCCTTGACGTTGGCAATGCCGGCGCCCGGCAGGGTCTGGATGCTGCTGCCCGGGATAGCCTTCTCGAACATCGCCTTCAGCGCGCCGCCCAGCGGCACCCAGGTGCCGCCCTGCGGGCCGGTCATCAGCTTGTAGTTTTCGGCCGAAGCGTTGCCGGCCGACAGGCCGGCGGCGAGGGCAAAAATGGCGGCCGCGACAGTGCTCGCACGACCGATGGTGCGGTGATTCATTGTGTCCTCCCAATGTATACTTTTTCGGACGGCGAGTGTGCGGTAGCAGCAGACAGTGCGTCAAGCGCTCAGTCGAACAGGTCGGGCTGTCTGTTCGTCTGCTGTTGCAATGCAGCGTGATCGATGCAGCTGCCATCGGCGAGGATGTGCCGCACCACAACACCCTGCGCGAGCAGGGCCGGTGTCACCAGATGCGTGCGATGACACTGCAGCGGGTCGCGCTCGGCACACATGATGACGGTCGGCCGGTCTGCTGCAAGTTTGAGCAGTTCGGAAATCCCGGCGATGAAGTCCGGCTGCAGAGCACGGGCGGCATAATCGACCCGGCCATCCGCACGATAGACCGCCGCATCGTGCGGCCGGCCGCCGAGTGCAGCCCCCAGCCAGCGATAGGCGATGCCGGCGCCGGCCAGTCCGCCTTCCAGCCCCGCCCGGCTGAACTGCGGTGCGAAGCGCGAGGCCGGCTGGGAGCGCACATCGGCAAGGCATTCCACCCCCTGTCCCTGCAGCAGCCCGGCGAAGTACTCGGCGGTATGGCTGGAATGGCCAACGGTAAAGACAGTGATGGACAAGCGGTTCAGGCTCGCATTGGTGACGGGAGTCACAAGTTACCCAAGAGTAACTAAAGGGTGATGGACGGCAAATCCCTGTACATTTATATACGGGTCGGCCGGATTGCCGCCGGCCGAGGCAGGGAGCCTACACCGTCCACCGGTGGGATAAAATGAAACGAATCACCAAGATCGGCCTGTCCGCGGCCGGGCTGGCGCTGCTCGCCACCGGCGGAATGTATGTGCTGAAATCCCGGCAGGAGGCCCGGGCGCTGGCCGAATCGGGCGGCCGGCCGGCCGTCACCGCCACCGCGCCGCAGCGCTTCGAGGGCCTGGAATTCGCCCCGGCCGACCTCGTCACCGTGCAGACCGTCGACCTGCGCCGTGCCGTGCGGCTCAGCGGCACGCTGCAGCCGCTCGACCAGAGCCAGGTGCGCGCCGAAGTCGCCGCCACGGTAGAGGATGTCATGGTCCGCCGCGGCGAGCGGGTGCAGAAAGGCCAGCTGCTGGCCAAACTCGACACCGCCGACCTCGGCGCCCGCCTGCGCGAGAAACAGAGCAACCTCGACAGTGCCCGCTCGGCCCTCAACCTCGCTGCGATCAACCGGGAAAAGGCCGCGACGCTCGCCAAGAGCGGCTACAAGTCGCAGACCGCGCTCGACGAGGCGGAAAACACCTGGCGCACCGCGCGCGCCAATGTCGCCGCCATGGAACAGCAGGTCACCATGGCAAAGAAGGCACTGAACGATGCCGCCATCTATGCCCCGATCGGCGGCCTGATCGGCGACCGCTTTGTCAATCCCGGCGAGCGTGTCGCCGTCGATGCCAGGCTGTTCACCATCGCCGACCTCGACACCATGGAGGTCGAAGCCCTGGTACCGGCCCGCGACGTGCCGCAACTGAAGCCCGGTCAGCGCGTTGTCCTGCACGTCGAGGGCTTCGGGACCCGCGAATTCGACGCCAGGATCGCCCGCATCAACCCGACCGCACAGAGCGGCACCCGCTCGATCCCGGTCTTCGTGCTGCTGCGCAACCCGGACCTTGTGCTGCGCGGCGGCATGTTTGGCACCGGCGAGGCCGTGCTGGCCGAGATTGACGGCGCCATCGCCGTGCCGGCCGATGCCGTGCGCCACGAAAAGGACGAGACCGTGATCTATGTGCTGGCCAGTGACCGGCTCGAGCGCCGCAAGGTGACGGTGCTGCTCGACGGTACCACTGACGGCCGCGTGGCACTGGGCGGCGAGATCAAGCCCGGCGAGACGGTGATTGCCACGCCGGGCTTGCGCCTGAACGACGGATTGCCGGCACGGATTTCCGGCCGCTAGGCCCACCCTAGGGTCCCAGAGGAGACAGGCGGCCATGTGGCTGACCCGCATCAGCGTCAACAACCCGGTCTTCGCCACCATGATGATGGCGGCCCTGCTGGTGGTCGGCCTGTTCGCCTATTTCAAGCTCAGCATCGAGCAGTTTCCCAGCGTCGAATTTCCCATCGTGGTGGTCAGCACCGAATATCCGGGAGCAACGCCGGAAAGCGTCGAAAGCGAGGTGACCCGGCCGATCGAGGAGGCGGTGAATACCATCAGCGGCGTGCGCACCCTGACCTCGCGCTCGCTGGAAGGCAATTCCATCGTCATCATCGAATTCGAGCTGAGCATCGATCCGGTCGCCGCCGTGCAGGACGTGCGCGAGAAGGTGGCGCAGGTCACCCCGAAATTCCGCGACGAGGTGAAAGATCCCTCGATCACCCGCTTCTCGCCGGACAGCCAGCCGATCGCCTCGATCGCCATCCGCAGCGACCGTCGCGACCTGCGCGAGATGACCACGCTGGCCGACCAGGTGATCCTGAAACGCCTGCAGACGGTGCGCGGCGTCGGCCGCGCCTATATCGTCGGCGGCCTCAAGCGCCAGATCAACGTGATGCCGAACCCGGAGAAGATGCAGGCCTACGGCATCGGCATGGACCAGCTGGTCTCGGTGCTGAAGAACGAGAACCAGCAGCTGCCGGTCGGCACCCTGACCCAGGCGCGCACCGAATTCGTCGTGCAGATCGAAGGCCGCGTGGTCGATCCGCGCAAGCTGGCCGACCTGATCGTCGCCCGCCGCGGCGGCGCCCCGGTCTATCTTGGCGATGTCGCCACCGTGCAGGACGGCACCGAGGAGCAGGAGGCCATCGCGCTCTATAACGGCCAGCAGTTGCTGACCATCGAATTCATCAAGGTGCAGGGCGCCAACACGCTGGAAGTGATCACCGGCCTCAAGCAGGCGGCGAAGGAACTGGAAAAGGACCTGCCGTCCGACGTGCATCTGCAGTTCGTGCGCGACGACAGCCGGTCGATCCTGATTTCGGTGAACGGCACCCAGCATACCCTGATCGAGGGCGGTATCCTCACCATCCTGATCGTCTTCCTGTTCCTCAATTCCTGGCGCAGCACCATCATCACCGGCCTGACCCTGCCGATCGCGGTGATCGGCACCCTGGGCGCGGTCTGGGCCGCCGGCTTCACGCTCAACAAGCTGACCCTGATGGCGCTGTCGCTGGCCATCGGCATCCTGATCGACGACGCCATCGTGGTGCGCGAGAACATCACCCGCCACGTCAACATGGGCAAGAGCCACCGGCGGGCGGCGCTGGAGGGCACTGCCGAGATCGGCCTCGCCGTGATGGCGACGACATTTACCATCGTCGCGGTGTTCCTGCCGGTAGCCTTCATGGAAGGCATCATCGGCCGCTTCTTCCTGCAGTTCGGCATCACGGTGACGGTCGCCGTGCTGATCTCGCTGTTCGTCAGCTTCACCCTCGACCCGATGCTGTCCAGCGTCTGGTATGACCCGGACAGCCAGCCGGATGCGAAACGCGGCCCCTTCGGCCGCGCCATCGGCCTGATCGACAAGGGGATGGAGCGCGTCGCCCGCTTCTATCGCCGGCTGCTGGGCTGGAGCCTGCGCTGGCGCTGGGCGGTGCTGCTGCTGGCCGTGCTCAGCTTCGCAGCCACCGTCGCCATCCTGCGTTCGGGTCGCATCGGCACGGAATTCGTCCCCGACCCCGACCTGTCGGAAATCCTCGTCGAGATCACCACGCCGCCGGGCTCGTCGCTCGACTACACCACGGCGAAAATCCGCCAGGCCCAGGCGGCGCTGAAGGAAATCCCGGAAATCGACTATACCGTGGCCTCGATCAATGCCGGCGGCTTCGCCCGACGCAATGTCGGCACGCTGTATGTGCGCTTCGTGCCGCTGGACCAGCGCAAACGCACGCCGCAGCAGATGGCGCAACCGATCCGTGACCGCCTGTGGCAGATCGCCGGCATCGACAACATCAATATCGGCTTGCCCAATCTCGGCGGCGGCCTCAACAAGCCGATCATGGTCGCGCTCAAGGGCCAGGACATTGCCGAGCTCGACCGCCTGTCGCGCGAGGCGATGAAGATCATCCGCACCGTGCCCGGCGTGGTCGACCTCGAATCGAGCCTGAAGGCCAACAAGCCGACGGTGGCGGTCGACATCGACCGCCAGCTCGCCTCCGACCTCGGCCTCAGCCTCGCCTCGATTGCCGCAACGCTGCGTCCGCTGCTGGCCGGCGAGGAAGCCGGCACATGGCGCGCGCCGGACGACGAGGATTACGACGTCTTCGTCCGCCTGCCACAGGACGACCGCACCGGCCTGCCCGACCTCGACCGCATCTATGTGGCATCGAACCAGACGAATGCCGACGGCAATCCGAAGATGATCGCGCTGTCGCAGGTGGTGAAGGTGCAGCGTTCGACCGGCTCGACCCAGATCAACCGCCGCGACCTCGCCCGCGAGGTGCTGCTGACCGCCACCACCTCGGGCCGCACGGTCGGCGAGGCCAGCCGCGAGATTCAGGCCAAGCTGGAACAGATGAAACTGCCGCCCGGCTATCACTTCTGGTTCGGCGGCGCTTCCAAGGACATGAAGGAATCGGCCGGCTATGCGGCGGCAGCCCTGCTGCTGGCGGTGATCTTCATCTACCTGATCCTTGCCTCGCAGTTCGCCAGCTTCCTGCAGCCCTTTGCCATCATGGCCTCGCTGCCGCTGTCGCTGTTCGGCGTGGTGGCCGGCCTGTGGGCCTGGGGTTCGACGCTCAATATCTTCTCGGTGATCGGCCTGATCATGCTGATGGGCCTGGTCACCAAGAACGCCATCCTGCTGATCGACTTCGTCAACCAGGCCCGTCGCGAGGGCCGCGACCGCGCCACGGCGATCCTCGAGGCCGGCGAGATCCGCCTGCGCCCCATCGTGATGACCACCATGGCGATGATCTTCGGCATGATGCCGCTGGCGCTTGGCCTCGGCGAGGGTGCCAGGCAGACCGCGGCGATGGCCCATGCGGTGATCGGCGGCCTGATCTCCTCGACCCTGCTGACCCTGATCGTCACCCCGGTGATCTTCACCTACCTGGACGACCTCGGCCGCTTCGTTAGCCGCCACCTGCCCAAGGGGCCGCATGACGCAGATGACGTCGCGGATGAACCGGAGTCCGCCAAGGCCCGGCAGCCGGCCGAATAAAATGCGGCCGACCCGCCTGCGGGTCGGAAAAATGTCACGGAAAGGCCGCATCCGGCACTCTAGAATGAGCACGGACACTGTGAGCACTGGAGGAAACCGATGACCGCGAGCATGACCCGCTTCGTGATCGACAAGTCTGACCTGCGCAAGGCGAAAACCCTGAGCGCACCCCTGCCCGACCTGCAGCCGGGCGAAATCCTGCTGAAGGTCGACAGCTTCGCCTTCACGGCCAACAACATCACCTATGCCGAGCTCGGCGAGCGCATGGCCTACTGGAATTTCTTTCCCGCCGGAAACGGCCAGGAGAGCAATCTGGGTGTCGTGCCGGTCTGGGGTTTCGCCGATGTGACCGACAGCCGCCACGAGGCCATCGGCCCCGGCGAACGCATTTTCGGGTTTTTCCCGATGGCCACCCATGCCGTGCTGCAGCCGGTGAAACTGACCGACAACAGCTTTGTCGATGCCACTGAACACCGCAAGGCGCTGCCGCCGGCCTATAACTTCTATGTCCGCACCACCGGCGACGCCGCCTTCCTGCCCGACCGCGAGGGCCTGCAAGCGCTGCTACGCCCCCTGTTCATCACGGCTTTCCTGATCGACGATTTTCTCGCCGACGAGGATTTCTTCGGCGCTGGCCAAGTGATTCTGTCCAGCGCTTCGTCGAAAACCGCCTTCGGACTGGCCTGGCTGCTGCGCCGGCGCGGCAAGACCGAGGTGATCGGGCTGACCTCGGCCGGCAACCGCGCCTTCGTCGAGGGACTCGGCTGCTACGACCGTGTGCTGCTCTATGACGACATCGCAAAGCTCAATGCGACAAAACCCGCCGTGTATGTCGATTTCGCCGGCAGTGCGGCGGTGCGCACGACGATCCACCAGCATTTCGGCGAGGCCCTGAAATACAGCTGCGCCGTCGGCCTGTCGCATCGCGAGATGAACCCGCCGGGCAAGAACCTGCCGGGACCGAAACCGGTCTTCTTCTTCGCACCAGACCGGATCAAAAAGCGCACCCAGGACTGGGGCCGCGGCGGCATTGATACCCGCTTCGGCGACGCCATGGGCGACTTCCTGCCCCATGCCGGCAAATGGCTCACCGTCATCGAGGGCAGCGGTGCGGCCAGCGTCGAAGCCGCCTGGCAGGCGACACTGGCCGGCCAGGCGAAGCCCGACGAAGGCCAGATGTTGAGTCTGTGGGAATGAAATGGGATGCCCGGGTCAAGCCCGGGCATGACAATGAATAATTAAGAAGCGTCACCCTCGGGCTTGACCCGAGGGTCCCATTTCTTTCTACGCCAGCAGTCTCGCCAGCAGGCCGTCGAGCACGGCGCGGCCCTCCGCCGTCGCCACCAGGCGCTCCGGGCTGCGCATCAGCAGGCCGGCAGCCTCGAGCGGCGCTGTGCGCGCCACCGGCGCCACGGTATCGAGGTCAAGCCCGCAGGCGGCGCGGAAATTCTCCGTCCAGACGCCCTCGCTGAGCCTGAGGCCCATCATCAGAGCCTCCTCGGCACGCTCACGGCCACTGACCGGTGTCTCGGCCTCGCGACCATGGCCTGCGGCTTCCACCTGCTCAAGCCAGGCCTCCGGCTTGCGGCGGTTCTGCACGGCCGACCATGCCGGCCCGCGCCGGATACGCGCATGGGCGCCAGGGCCGAGGCCGAGATAGTCGCCCGACCGCCAGTAGACGAGATTATGCCGGCTCTCGCCGCCCGGCCGTCCTTCTGAAGCAGGGCGGGCATGATTGCTGATCTCGTAGGCCGGCATGCCGGCCTGCACCATGATCTCTTGGGTCAGGTCATAGAGCGCGGCCTGGTCGTCGGCCGGCATCGGCTGCAGCACGCCACGCGCCACCGCGCCGGCGAAACCGGTATTCGGCTCGATGGTCAGCGTATAGAGCGACAGGTGATCGCCGGCGAGTTGCAGGGCGTCGCCCAGCTCGGCACGCCAGCTCTCTGCCGTCTGGCCCGGCCGGGCATAGATCAGGTCGAAGGAATAACGCGGCACGGCCTGCGCGGCCGCCGCAATGGCGGTGCGCGCCTCGCCGGCATCGTGGGCACGGCCAAGGAATTTCAGCACATCGGCGTCGAAGCTCTGCACGCCGATCGACAGGCGGTTGATGCCGGCCGCGGCAAAGGCGGCGAACTTGCCGGCCTCGGCCGAATTCGGATTGGCTTCCAGCGTGATCTCGACGTCGTCGGCAAAACGCCAGCGGCGCTGGGCTGCGTCGAGGATCGCCGCTGCCGTCTCCGGCGGCATCAGCGACGGCGTGCCGCCGCCGAAAAAGACCGAGGTCACCATCTCGCCGGCGCCGATACCGGCATCGGCATAGTGATCAAGCTCGGCTAGGTAGGCTGCCTGCCAGCGCGCGGCATCAACACGCTCGCGCACATGCGAATTGAAGTCGCAATAGGGGCATTTCGAGACGCAGAACGGCCAGTGCACATAGAGGCCGAAGCCGCGGCGTGGTGCGGTCGTCGTCAGTACCTCAGTCGAAGCAGGCATTGATCAACAGCCGGAAGGCCCGGGCGCGGTGGCTGATCGCATGCTTTTCCTCCGGCGGCATCTCGCCGAAGCTGCGCAGCTGGCCGCTTTCCACCTCGCTCTCCGGCATGAACATCGGATCGTAGCCAAAGCCGTAAACGCCACGTGGCCGCCAGACGAGGCGGCCGGCGACGATGCCTTCGAAGGTTTCGATATGGCCGTCCGGCCAGGCCAGGCTGAGCGCGCAGATAAACTGGGCGCGAATCGGCGGCTCGGTGCCCTTGTCCTGCACCGCGCGCCAGACCTTGTCCATGGCGTAATTGAAATCCTTCTTGGCGCCGGCCCAGCGCGCCGAATAGATGCCCGGCGCGCCGTCCAGCGCATCCACCGCCATGCCAGAATCATCGGCCAGCGCCGGCAGGTTGGCGGCCTGCGCAGCAGCCAGCGCCTTCAGCTCGGCATTGGCGACGAAGGTCTCGCCGGTCTCTTCCGGCTCCGGCAGGCCAAGTTCGCCGGCCGAGACGGCGCGCACCCTGAAGGGCGCCAGCAGGTCGCCGATCTCGCGCACCTTGCCGGCATTGTGGCTGGCGATGACGAGCGTATCGCCGGCAAAGCGCCGCGCCGCCATCGGGGCTTACTTCCCCACCGCCTGGCGCTGCAGCACCATCAGTTCGGCGATGCCCTTCTTGGCAAGGCCGAGCATGGCGGTGAACTGCTCTTCCGAGAAAGGGTCCTTCTCGGCGGTGCCCTGCACTTCCACGATGGCATCCTTGTCGGTCAGCACGAAGTTGGCATCGGCCTGGGCAGTCGAGTCTTCCGCATAGTCGAGGTCGAGCACCGGGTTGCCGTCGGACAGGCCACAGCTGACCGCGCCGACCTGGCCGATCAGCGGAATCTGCGCAATCGCGCCCTGCTTCACCAGGCCGGCGAAGGCGAGATACAGTGCCACCCAGCTGCCGGTGATCGCCGCGGTGCGGGTGCCGCCATCGGCCTGCAGCACGTCGCAGTCCAGCCGGATCTGGCGCTCGCCGAAACCTTCGAGATTGGTCACGGCGCGCAAGGACCGGCCGACCAGGCGCTGGATTTCCTGGGTACGGCCCGACTGCTTCCCGCGCGAGGCCTCGCGCTCGGTACGGCTGTGGGTCGAGCGCGGCAGCATGCCGTATTCCGCCGTCACCCAGCCGCGGCCGGTATTGCGCAGAAAGGGCGGCACGCGCTCTTCCACCGTGGCGGCGCATAGCACATGGGTTTCGCCGAATTTCACGAGGCAGGAACCCTCGGCATATTTGGCAAAGCCCGGCTCGAGCCGGACGGGGCGCATCTGGTCGGCGGTGCGGCCGCTGGGGCGCATGGGAACTCTCCTCGCGAACTTTTAAAGTGCGCCGGTTCTAGTCGATAGGCCGGCTCTGGACAAGCACACGGACCTATGGTTAGTGTTATAATGTAACATTCAACATTCTTGCTAATTGTTCTCAGTCGCGTTAGCAAAGGCCCGATGCCTCGTTGTCAGACCGCTGACGCCAGCCACCAATTGGGGGATTACCAGTGATGCCTAGCCTGCCGCGCCACCGTCGCGCCGCTTTCCTTGCCGCCTCTGCACTCACCGCCGCCGTTACGCTGGCCGGCCCCGCCCGGGCCGGCGATGACGAGCCTTCGGGCCTGAATTACAAGGCCGGCGCCCTCGACCTCCATCTCGGCGTCGATGCCGGCCTCGCCTATTACGGCGTGAAGAATGCCGGCAACGGCACCGGCAGCAATTCGCGCACCGGCGAGCGCAATGGCGGCCGCGACTGGTTCGAGGGCTTCATCGCGCCGAAGGCCGATGCCAGCCTCGATATCGGCACCGGCAGCCTCTATGGCGGCCTGCGCATCGTCGGCGAAGCCACCCGCGGCAACGGCGATGCGGCGGCCGATTCGACCACCTCGGACCAGCCGAGCGCAACCGCGCTGGACAACTACTTCCTTGGCTGGAAATCCGGCGACAGCCTGTCGGAACTGGGCGATGACGGCCTCGACCTCTCGGTCGGCCGCCAGGATTTCAGCATCGGCGACGGCTTCCTGATCCAGGACGGCACCATCGAGGGCCAGAAGCGGGGCGCCACCATCCTGTCGCCGCGCGTCGCCTTCGACCGCACCGCCATCCTGCGGCTCAACACCGCGCCGGTGCGCGCCGATGTCTTCCATCTCGAAGGCACCGTCAACCAGGATCGCATGCGCGGCGGCGACGCGGCAGCGACCAAGCTGTATGGCGCCAATGTCGAATGGTTCGGCTCCACCGAGGGCGACAAGGGCCGTTTCGAATACGACGACCGCGCCTGGTATGTCGGCGGCACCGCCATGCATCTCTACGACGCCGACCGCGGCGTTGCCGCGTCGCGTGACGGCATGAATGTCTTTGCCGCCCGCACCGGCGGCGCACTGTTCAGCAGCCTGGGCGATGGCTTCAAGGATTTCGGGCTGTATTCGGAATATGCCGTCGAGCGTAACAACGATGCCGCGGCCAAGCTGAGCGCCCATGCCTGGTATGTCGAGCCGCAGTATACCTTCTCGGCCCTGCCGTGGACGCCGCGGATCAGCTACCGCTATGCCTCGTTCAGCGGCGACAACAACAGCAACGACGGCACCAATCATGCCTGGGATTCACTGTATACCGCCGGCGGTGCGCGCGGCTGGGGTACCTGGACCCAGGGCGAGATCACCGGCAACTATGTTGTCGGCAACAGCAACCTGAACAGCCAGTCGGTGCATCTGCGGGCACAGCCGACGGACGACCTCGCCGTCGGCGTCATCTATTACATGTTCGACTATGACAAGAAGCCGTCGGGCGTCAGCGACAGCAGCCTGATGAACGAGGTGAATGCCTATGCCGAATGGGCCACGCCGGTACCCGGGCTGAATATCTCCGGCCTGGTCGGCGCCGCCAGCAGCGGCAAGGGTCGCCAGCAGGAACTTGCCGCCAGCAGCACCGATGCCAACGACCGCACCATCTGGCTCGGCGAACTGATCCTCGCCTATTCGTTCTGAGGTTTCAGCCTCGGAACCATAACCAACCCCGTCATGCCCGGGCTTGACCCGGGCATCCCATTTAGTAATGGGACCCTCGGGTCAAGCCCGAGGGTGACAAGTTGTGTTTTGGATACGCCATCTACCGGAACGCCTCGGCGCGGAAACGCCGGCCGACCTCCGCTAGCGGCATCTCCTCCTGCCGGCCGTTGCGCCAGCGTAAGCTGACACTGCCGCGCTCCATCTCGCGCTCGCCCGCCACGGCGACCAGCGGCACGCCCTGGTCGTGCGCCTCGGCGATCTTGCGGCTGAGCCGCTCGCGGCGGTCGTCGACGGCGACGCGGTAGCCCTCGCGACCGAGCACGGCCGCTGCCTTGCGCACATAGCCGACCTGCTCGGGGCCGATACTGGCGAGCAGCACCTGCTCGGGTGCCAGCCACAAAGGCAAGGCACCGCGATGGTGTTCCAGCAGCATGCCGATGAAACGTTCGAGGCTGCCGAGTACGGCATGGTGGATCAGCACCGGCGGCCGGCGCTGTGAATCGCTGCCGACGTAAGATGCCTCCAGCCGCTCGGGCAGCACGAAATCGAGCTGCACCGTGCCGCATTGCCAGCTGCGCCCGTGGCTGTCGCGCAGATGGAATTCCAGCTTGGGCCCGTAGAAGGCGCCCTCGCCGTTGCGGATGGCGAAATCGAGCCCGGCCTTGCGCGCAGCAAAGGCGAGCGCCGCTTCCGCGCGGTCCCAGGTGGCATCGTCGCCGGCCCGCTTGGCTGGCCGCGTCGAGAAGAACACCAGCGGCGCACCGAAGCCGAAATCGCTGTAGATGCCGCGCAGCAGCTCGCAGAAGCGCTGCACTTCTTCTTCGACCTGCTCTTCCGTGCAGAAGATATGCGCATCGTCCTGGGTGAAGCTGCGCGTGCGCATCAGGCCCTGCAGCGCGCCCGATGGCTCGTCGCGGTGACAGGCGCCGAATTCGCAGTAGCGCAACGGCAGGTCATGCACCGAGCGCAGGCCCTTGTTGAACACCTGGACATGGCCGGGGCAGCTCATCGGCTTCAGTGCGAAAGGCCGGTTTGCCCCGGAAGAGTGACTGCTCAGGCGATACATCTCGTTGGCGAACTTGTCGGCATGGCCGCTCTGTTCCCACAGGCTGTAGCTCAAGAGCTGCGGCGTGCGGATTTCGGCGAAACCGGCCTCGCGCATGCGGCGGCGGATGTAATCCTCGATCACGCGATACAGCGCCCAGCCGCGCGGATGCCAGAACACCATGCCCGGCCCCTCCTCCTGCTGGTGGAACAGGTCGAGCCGCGTGCCCAGCACGCGATGGTCATAGACATCCGGGTCCTGCAGGCGGTCCGGTCTTAACTCTGGATTCAGGCTGTTCATGGCGGGTCTCCGTGGTTTTCCGTAGCGGCGGAAGCCTGCCGGGGAAAGACGGAACCCTGAAACGACCGGGGCCCCGTCCGTCGCCGGCGGGGCCCCTGGTTGTCTGTGCTGTGCTTATCTGCTCACGCGCATCGACCAGGCTCCCCGCCGGTGGCGGTAACCTTAATAGCGACGACGGTGAGAATAATGCGCTGCATGGTGCTGCGGACGGTAAGCGGCAAGTCCGCCAGCGTCAAGACAGAAAATTTCACCGCGCTCAGTCGATGAAGCTGACGAGGGCAGGAATCGTCGTCTTCGGCGCTTCCTCCATCAGCCAGTGGCCCGATCCGGCCACCACGCGGCCATCGACATTCTCGGCGACCAGGCGTCCCTGCTCGATCAGGAAGGTCCCCGATGCCTTTTCGCCGGCCAGTACCAGGAAGGGCATGGTGAGCTTGGTGGCACCAAAACCGGCGAAATCCTTCGCATCCTGCTCGAAGGCCTTGAAGTATTCAAAACCCGCCCGCATGCCGCCGGGCTGGGCATAGGCGGCGGCATAGAAACGGCGATCGGCCTCGGGCAGCGAATGCTTCGGGTCGGCGGCGAAGTCATTCCAGAAATGCTCGAAATAGATGCGCTCGCGGCCATGCACCAGCGCCAGCGGCGTCTTGCCGTAGAAATGGAAATGCCACAGGTCGCGCAGCAGCCAGACCTTGGTCCAGTCGCCGATGCCGGGCAGGAAGGCATCCATCAGCACGACCTTTGTCGTCTGCTGCGGAAACTGCGCCGCATAGGCATAGGCGACCATCAGGCCGATGTCATGGCCGACCACGACCGTCTGCTTCTGACCGAGCGCCGCGACCAGGGCATGGGCATCCTGCGCCATGGTTTTCTTGTCATAGCCACCCTCCGGCTTGGCCGAGGCACCGGCGCCGCGCAGGTCGGGCACGATCACGGTATGGCGTTTCGCCAGTTCGGCCATCACCGGCAGCCACATATGGCCGGTCTCGGCATAGCCATGCAGCAGCAGCACCGCGCTGCCCTTGCCACCGATACGGTAATACAGCGTGGTGCCGTTCACCTTGGCCGTGGCGGCATGAAAGCCGGCCGGCAGTTTTTCCATCGGCTTCGCCACCTTGGTCGTCTCGGCCGATGCGACCGTGCCCGGGGCAGCAGCGCCGAGCACGAGACCCATGACAAGACAGGCAAGACGCGGCAGCAGGCGGCAGGCAGGGCGCAGGGAAAGCATCGTGGCGGTCTCCTGGGGATGGGGCCGGACGGCCCCTCGGGGCGAGCCGCTTCACTGCGCGCAGGAATCCTCGCGGCGGTAAAGAGCAATTCGCGCGGGCCGGACGGAAACCGGCGGCGGCAATAACCCGGTAACCGCCAGACCGCCCGGCCGGCAGAAGCGGTGGCCGGGCGGCCCGGCCGCCATGTCACTTCAATGGTAGGCAGATATCGGTCAGCAGTTCAGTCGGCGCCACTTCGCGCGGATTGTTGAGGTAATCCTCGAAGACCGGCGCATCGGCGGCCTCGCGGCTCGACTGCACCAGCCATTCGCCATAAAGCCAGTCATAGGCGGCCCTCATATCCGAATAGGGTCCCTTGTGGCGCAGCACGGCATAATCGCCGCCGCGCAGGAAGGCGCGCTCCAGCGGCGGCGCGACGGGAAACGCCGGATCGGGCAGCAGGATGCCGGCTGCCGAGCGCAGGTCGGCCTCGGGTACCGATGTCGGGTCGGAATAGAACAGACCCTTCATGCACAGGCCTGGACGCAGCAGATCGCGGGCAGCCAGCGTGCCGAACAGGGTCTCGAAGGCCCGGCCGATTTCCATATAGCTGCCCTGGTGCGGGATCACGGCCAGAGCGGCGGGTTCAAGCTGGTGGATTTCGACGGTGCGCATGGCGAAGTCTCCGGTACGGGCGGCAGGCTGGGTGAAGCGGGTATGGCTGCCGGTCTTGCGGTATTCCGCCGGCGGCAGGCCGTAGGCGTCGCGGAAGGCGCGGCTGAAGGCGGCGAGGCTGGCATAGCCGGCGCGCGGCCAGATCGCCTCGAGCGGCTGGTCGCTATGGGTAAGATCGGCAGCCGCACGCTGCAGCCACAGGCGCTTCACCGTGCCGACGACGGATTCGCCGTAGACCGCCTGCCAGATGCGGTGCCAGTGCCAGGGCGACAGGGCCGCCACCTCGGCCAGCGTGTTGAGATCCGGCGCCTCGTCGAGATGGGCATAGATATAGTCGATGACGCGGGCGAAGCGGCGGATATAGCCGGCCTGGCTGGCGCTGTCTTCGGGTGCAAGTTCGGGCATGGCGGGCCTCGGTGATGATCAACCGAGGCAGACGCTAGCATGGCCGGTTTTGACAAATCTTGCGGAAGTGCAGGCGTCTACTTCTGTACCGTGAACTGGATGCCGAACCAGCGGAAGCGGCTCTTCTCGGCGGTCGGCAGGGTGCAGCTGATGCGGTCGCGCGGCGGCTGGAACGCCTTGTCGGGTTTCGCCTCGTAGCGGTTGCCGCCAAGGTCCTTCAAGGCAATACGGTCGCCCGGGCCGGTATAGCAGAGCAACTCTTTCATGCGCTCCAGCCCCGGCAGCACGGTGAAGCGCAGCGCCGGCGGGTTCTCGGTCTGGCCGAGCTTTATGAGCACGTCGTCCGGCGTGATGTCACTGACCGGCAGCGGCAGGGCGTTGACTGCCATCAGCATGCGGTCGACCGAGCCGTAATGCTCGTTCATCGGAAAGCGCGGCAACCAGTACAGGTCGTGCTTCGCATGCGCCACGCCGGACTGCTGGCCGAAGGCGGCGTCGTAGCCCATGGCTTTCACCACGGCCATGCTCCTGGTGTCCCACTCGCCGAACGGCCAGGCGAACAGCTTCGGCCGTTCGCCGATTTCCTGCTCGAAGCGTTTCATCGAGGTGTCGAGATCGGCCTTCATCGCCTCAGGCGTCAGCGCCGGCAGCGACGGATGGTCGTTGCTGTGGGCGCCGATGGTGACGCCCTCTTTCTTCATCTGGCGGATCTGGTCCCAGGTGAGATAACCGCGCAGATGCTGGTCGATCGGACCGGTGGCGATGAAGAGGGTGAACGGCAGGCCGGCCTTTTTCATGCGCGGCCAGCCTTCGGTGAAGCTGGAGACATAGCCGTCATCGGCGGTCAGCGCCACGGCATGGTCGGGCAGCGGCTTGTTGGCTTTCAGCGCCGCGACGATCTCGGGCAGCGGCAGCACGTGATAGCCGCCGGATTTCAGCGCGGCCAGCATGGCATCGAACTGGTCGAGGCGGATGTTGGTGCTGGGCACCGTATTCTCGCCGAAGCGGTGGAACATCAGCACCGATGCATGCGGGATGGCGTCCGGTGGCAGGCTGCCGGGCTGCGGATCGGCGGCACGGGCCGGCGATGCAGCCATCAGCATTGCGGAAGCCAGCAAGGCGGCCGGCAGGGACAGGGAGCGGAGTGACCGGAAATTTCGCGGCATGGCGGCTCGACGGGGCGGGAGGGGCATGGACGCCATTCTAGCGCTTCGGCATGATGCCGAACAGGCGGATACCCCGGAGGATACCCCTGTCATGGCCGAGGCCGGCCTGCCGCATGCCGTCGCAGCCCCCGTCACGCCCGCCGCCACGGCGCCCCGTGCGCCGGCGCCGGCGCCGAAGGTGCGCGACCTGCGGCTCGATTTCTTCCGCGGGGTGTCGCTGATCTTCATCTTCCTCAACCACATTCCCGACAATGTGGTGAGCTGGATTTCCAACCGCAATTACGGTTTCTCGGACGCCACCGAGGTCTTCGTCTTCATCTCCGGCTATTCGGTGTTCCTTGCCTACAGCGGCGCCATGCAGAAGCAGGGTTTCGTGGTCGGCATGGCGCGGATCTGGAAGCGGGTCTGGCAGATCTACACCGCGCATATCTTCCTGTTCATCATCTTCGTCGCCCAGATCGCCTGGCTGGCGACGCGCTACAACGAGGCGCTGGCGGAAGAGATGAATATCGGGCCGCTGTTCGAAGCGCCGCAGGTGCTGATGCTGCAGGCGCTGATCCTGAAGTTCAAGCCGGTCAACATGGACGTGCTGCCCATGTATATCGCGCTGATGGCGACCTTCCCGCCGGTGATGTGGCTGATGATGCGGCGACCGGCGCTGGTGCTGGCCACCTCCTTCGTGCTGTGGTTTGTCGTGCAGTTCACTCACTGGAACCTGCCGGCCTATCCGCATGGCGGCTGGTTCTTCAATCCCTTCGCCTGGCAGTTCCTGTTCATCCTCGGCGCCTGGTGCGCCATGCGCCGCCATGCGGCGCCCTGGCTGCAGCTGCTGCCACGCCGGCCGGTCACCGTGCTGGCCGTGCTCTACCTGCTGTTTTCCTTCCTGATCGTGCTGACCTGGCTGCACCAGCCGTGGTCGGTCTATATCCCGCGCTGGCTGGCCCGGGTGCTCTATCCGATCGACAAGACCGAGATGGATGTCTGGCGGCTGCTGCATTTCTTCGCCCAGGCCTGGCTGGTGATCCTGCTGGTGCGACCGGAATCGCGGTTCCTGACCTGGCGCATCGCCCAGCCGCTGGTGCTCTGCGGCCAGCATTCACTGCATGTCTTCTGTGCCGGCATCTTCCTGTCGTTTGCCGCACATTTCCTTCTTAGCGAGATTGCACGCGGCCTGCTCGCACAGGTGGCAGTCAGCCTTGCCGGCATTGTACTGATGGTGGCTCTCGCCGGGCTGCTGAAATGGTATAAGCAGGCCGAGGGCGGCAAGGCTGCCGGCGGGGTGGGGTCATGACAAGGCTGTTGCGGCGGGCGGCGATCGCCCTGGTGCTGGTGCTGGCACCGGGCAGTGCATGGCTGCTGCCTGCGACGGGCGCTGCTGCCGATAGCGACACGCGCTGCGCCGTGCCCGAGAGCCTGACCTTCGTCGACACGCCGCTGCCGCAGGTGACGAAAAAGCTGCAGGCCCGCCTGCCGGTGCACGTCGTGGTGCTCGGCACCAGTTCGTCGATGCCGACCACCAAGGGCCTGCCGCGCTCCTATGCCGCCGGCCTGCAAGCGGCGCTGGAAACCCGCCTGCCCGGCGTCCTGCTGCAGATCGACAACCTGTCGGAAAAAAACCATACCGCCATGCAGATGGCCGAGAAGCTGGCCAGAACCGTGGCGCCGATGCAGCCCGACCTGGTGCTGTGGCAGACCGGCAATGTCGATGCCGCGCAGCAGATCGACATCAACGATTTCAGCGCCGCGCTGGAAGACGGCATCGCCGCCCTGCGTAAATCCGGCATCGACGTGGTGCTGATGGCGCCGCAGTACCGTATGCGGCTGTCGGTGATGGTCGATGTCGCCCCCTACGACCGGGTAATGAGCCAGCTCGGCAATGCCGAGGATGTCGTGATCTTCCCGCGCTTCGACATCATGCGCCATTGGGCCGATAACGGCACCTTCGACACCCGTACCGACGATCTGGCCATGCAGATGCTGGTGGCCGAGGCGCAGAACCGCTGCATTGCCGGCCTGCTGGCCGACATGATCGCCCGGGCCGCCAGGCTGCCGCCGCAATGAGCCCCTGCCGCATGGTCTTCCGCCGCCCTTTTCGTCGCGCCGTACCCCGTCTGCTGCTGGCCGGGCTGTTGCTGGCTGCGCCGCTCGCCATGCTGTCGGCGGCCGACGGCCATGCCGCCGAACGCAACCCGCTGCCCTGCCATGCCCCTGACGCTTTGCTTGATCTCGGCCAGCCGCTGCCCCGGCTGGCGGCCCGGCTCGCCCGTCACGAGGCAGTGACCGTGGTGGCGCTCGGCTCGTCGTCGACCGGCGGCGCCGGCGCCTCCTCGCCCGAACATAGCTATACCGCCCAGCTCGAACGGCTGTGGCCGCAGGTGCTGGGTGGCGGGCCGGTGAAAATGCTCAACCGCGGCATCAACGGCCAGGACATTGACGAGATGGAAAAGCGCCTGCGCGCCGATGTCATCGACCACAAGCCCGACCTGGTGCTGTGGCAGCTCGGCACCAATGCCGTGCTGCGCTCGCAGGGCGTCATGCGATACCGCGACCGCATCGCCGCCGGCATCGCCGAACTGAAAGCCGCCGGCACCGACGTGGTGCTGATCGACCTGCAATATGCCCCCAGGGTACTGGCCGATCCGGACTGGAAGACCATGCAGATTATCCTGCGCGACGTCGCCGCCGAAAACGGCGTCGCCCTGTTCCGCCGCTTCGCCACCATGAAGGCCTGGGTCAAGTCCGGGCAGCTGCGGCAGACCGATATCCTGTCGCCCGACGGCCTGCACCAGAACGACCTGGGTTACCTGTGCTGGGCCGACCATCTGGCCCGGGCGCTGGCCCGGAGCGCAGGGGTGGCGGCGCGCCGGCCCGAAGCCGCGGAAATGCCGGTTTCCCGAAAGAACTGAGGCGTTTGGACGGCCCGTCCGGGGCGGTTTCCGGCTGCCGCAGGGGGAGACTTCAGCCGCCGTTTCGGCTATAAGCCCGGCCCATGACTCATACCCGCCCCCGCCTCGCCCCGGTCTTCTGCGCCATCGACACCATCGAGCTGGCTTTTGCCGCCCGCTGCGCCCGGGCCGCCGCTGCCGCCGGCTTCGGCGTCAAGCTCGGCAAGGAGTTCTTCACCGCCTACGGCCCGACCGAGGTGCGCGCTATCCTGCCCCAGGGCACGCCGCTGTTCCTCGACCTGAAATTCCACGACATCCCCAACACCGTGGCCGGCGCCGTCCGTTCCGCCGCCGTGGCGATGGGGCCGATGATGCTGACCATCCATGCCGCCGGCGGCCCGGCGATGATCCGCGCCGCCGTCGAGGGGGCACAGGCCGCCCGCCAGCGGCCGATGATCCTGGCCGTCACCGCGCTGACCTCGCTGGATGCCAGCGACCTCGCCGCCATCGGCGTCACCGAGGATGTCAGCACCTATGTGAAGCGGCTGGCCCGGCTGGCCCAGGACAACGGCGCCGACGGCGTGGTCTGCGCCGCCAGCGAGATCGCCATGCTGCGCGAGACCTGCGGCCCGGATTTCAAGCTGGTGGTGCCCGGCATCCGCCCGAAAGGCAGCGCCGCCGGCGACCAGAAACGGGTGATGACCCCGGCCGAGGCGCTGGCGCTCGGCGCCGACCATCTGGTGATCGGCCGGCCGATCACCGAGGCGGCCGACCCGGAGGCGAGCGCGCGCGCCATCGCCGAAGAAATCGCAGCAGTGGCATGACGGGAGTTGCCTGAGCCATGACGCTGTTCACCAAGATCTGCGGCCTGAACGATCCGGCGTGCCTGGCGACCGCACTGGAGCACGGCGCCGACATGTGCGGCTTCGTCTTCTTCCCGCCGTCGCCGCGCAGCCTGTCGCCGGAACAGGCGGAAGAACTGCTGCGCGAGGTGCCGACCGGCACCGACCGCGTCGGCGTCTTCGTCGACCCGGAGACCGACTATCTCGACCGGGTGCTGGCCAAGGCGCGACTCGACCTGCTGCAGCTGCATGGCGACGAGACGCCCGACCGCTGCCGCGCCATCAGTGTCTATTTCGGCCTGCCGATCATCAAGGCGGTCAAGGTCTCGACCCGCGAAGACGTCGAAAAGGCGCGCGATTACGAAGACCTGGTCGACTGGCTGATGTTCGATGCCCGGCCACCGGCCGGCGCCGACCGTCCCGGCGGCCATGGCAAGAGCTTCGACTGGACGATCCTGAAGGGCGTGTCGTTCAGCCGGCCGTGGATCCTGTCCGGCGGCCTGACGCCGGAGAATCTTTCCGAAGCCGTAAAGCAATCCGGTGCCACCGCGGTTGACGTATCAAGCGGTGTGGAAAGCGCGCCCGGCAAGAAGGACCCGGCGAAGATCCGCGCCTTTCTCGAAGCCGCGCGCCGCCTGTAGCGATCAGAGGACCACGACCATGACGATGCTGAATTCCTATCGTTCCGGCCCCGACGAGCGCGGCCATTTCGGCAAGTTCGGCGGGCGTTTCGTTGCCGAGACGCTGATGCCGCTGATCCTCGACCTCGAGCAGCATTATGCCGCCGCCCGCAAGGACCCGGCCTTCAAGGCCGAAATGGACTACCTGCTGAAGGATTATGTCGGCCGGCCGAGCCCGCTCTATTACGCCGAGCCTTTCACCAGGCACCTCGGCGGCGCCAAGATCTATTTCAAGCGCGAGGAGCTAAACCACACCGGCGCGCACAAGATCAACAACTGCATCGGCCAGATCCTGCTGGCCAAGCGGATGGGCAAGAAGCGCATCATCGCCGAGACCGGCGCCGGCCAGCATGGCGTCGCCACGGCGACCGTCGCGGCCCGCTTCGGCCTGCCCTGCGTGATCTACATGGGCGAAGTCGATATCGAGCGCCAGCAGCCCAACGTCTTCCGCATGAAACTGCTCGGCGCCGAGGTGCGCGCGGTGAAATCCGGCTCGCGCACGCTCAAGGATGCGATGAACGAGGCGTTGCGCGACTGGGTGACCAATGTCGAGGACACCTTCTACATCATCGGCACGGTGGCCGGCCCGCATCCCTATCCGATGCTGGTGCGCGATTTCCAGTCGGTGATCGGCGAGGAAACCCGCGTCCAGATGATGGAAAAGGAAGGCCGCATTCCCGACAGCCTGGTCGCCTGCATCGGCGGCGGCTCGAATGCCATGGGCCTGTTCCACCCCTTCCTCGACGACAAGGACGTGAAAATCTATGCGGTCGAGGCCGCCGGCGAAGGCCTCGAGACCACGCGCCATGCCGCCTCGCTGGCCAAGGGCGTGCCCGGCGTGCTGCACGGCAACCGGACCTTCCTGCTGCAGGATGCCGATGGACAGATCACCGAGGCGCACACGATTTCCGCCGGTCTCGATTATCCCGGCATCGGCCCCGAGCATGCATGGCTGCATGATGTCGGCCGCGCCAGCTATGTCTCGGCGACCGACAAGGAGGCGCTGGATGCCTTCCAGCTCTGTTCGCGACTCGAGGGCATCATCCCGGCGCTGGAATCCTCCCATGCGCTGGCCCATGTCATCAAGCTGGCACCGACGCTGCCGAAGGATCACCTGATGGCGGTCTGCCTGTCGGGCCGCGGCGACAAGGACATCTATACCGTGGCCAAGGCCCTGGGAGTGACGCTGTGAGCCGGATCGACACCCGTTTCGCCGACCTGAAGAAAGCCGGCCGCGCCGGCCTCATTACCTTCATCACCGCCGGCGACCCGGATCATGAGACCTGCGCCCGCCTGCTGGCCGGCCTGCCGGAAGCCGGCGCCGATCTGATCGAACTGGGCGTGCCCTTCACCGATCCGATGGCCGACGGCCCGTCGATCGAGGCCGCCAACCTGCGCGCCCTGGCCAATGGCTCCACCCTGCGCCGCACCCTCGACCTGGTGCGCGGCTTCCGCAAGGCGGATGACGCCACACCGATCGTCCTGATGGGCTATTTCAACCCGATCTCGGCCTACGGCGTGGATGCCTTCCTCGCCGATGCCAAGGCCGCCGGCGTGGACGGCCTGATCGTCGTCGATCTGCCGCCCGAGGAAGATGACGAGTTGTGCATCCCGGCCATGCAGGCCGGCATCCACTTCGTCCGCCTGGCCACCCCGACCACCGACGACAAGCGGCTGCCCAAGGTGCTGCAGAATACCTCGGGCTTCCTGTATTATGTGTCGATCGCCGGTATCACCGGCGCTACTGCGCCCGACACCCATGCGGTCGGCAATGCCGTCGCCCGCATCAAGCGGCACACCAAGCTGCCGGTCGCCGTCGGCTTCGGCATCCGTGACGGCGCCCGCGCCGCCGAGATTGCCGGCGTGGCCGATGCCGCCGTGGTCGGCTCGGCACTGGTCGAGCGCGTTGCCGAGGCGCAGGCGAAGGGAATCGATCCGGCGGGCCATGTACTGGCGCTGGTGCGCGAACTGGCCGATGCCGTGCACGGCGTGGCCAAGGCCGCGGCCTGAAGCGAAGGAAGACTGCGATGAACTGGCTGACCCGTACCGTCCTGCCGAAGATCCGCGAGATCACCCGCAAGAAGGACACGCCCGACAACCTGTGGACCAAATGTCCGAACTGCGCGCAGATGATCTACGCCAAGGAACTGGAAGAGAACCAGATGGTCTGCCCGAAGTGCGACCATCATATGCGCATCGGCCCGAAAGAGCGCTTCGAGGCTTTGTTCGATAATGGCGAATACCAGACCATCGAACTGCCCGACGTGCTGCAGGATCCACTGCATTTCCGCGATTCCAAGAAATACCCCGACCGTCTGAAGGACGCCCGCGCCAAGACCGGCCAGCGCGATGCCTTTGCCGTGGCGCATGGCACGCTGGAACGGCAGGACGTGGTGATCGCCGTGCAGAATTTCGCCTTCATGGGCGGCTCGATGGGCATGGCGACCGGCGAGGCGCTGATCGCCGCCGCCACGCTGGCGGTCAACCAGCGCGCCGCGCTGATCCTGTTCGCCGCTGCCGGCGGCGCCCGCATGCAGGAAGGCATCCTCAGCCTGATGCAGATGCCGCGCACGGTGATCGCCGTGCAGCGCCTGCGCGAGGCGCACCTGCCCTTCATCGTGGTGCTGACCGACCCGACCACCGGCGGTGTCACGGCGTCCTACGCCATGCTGGGTGACATCCAGATCGCCGAGCCCAATGCGCTGATCGGCTTTGCCGGCCCGCGGGTCATCGAACAGACCATCCGCGAGACCCTGCCGGAGGGCTTCCAGCGCGCCGAATACCTGCTGGAACACGGCATGCTGGACATGGTGGTGCACCGCCGCGACCTGCGCACCACCTTGGGCCGCGTTGTCGGACTGCTGCTCGATCCAGTGCCCAAGGCCGATGTCGTGCCGCTGCCGCGGCCGGGCCTCGAGATTCCGCCCACCGGGGAGATTCCGCATGGTTCCCCCGGCAAACGCCCGCACTGACAAGGATGCCCTCCTGCAGCGTCTGACGACGCTGCACCCCAAGGCGATCGATCTTTCGCTCGACCGCATCCGTATCCTGCTGGCCGAACTGGGCGACCCGCACCTGGCCCTGCCGCCGGTCTTCCATGTCGCCGGCAGCAAGGGCAAGGGCTCGACCACCGCTTTCCTGCGCGCCATGGCGGAAGCCGCCGGCTATCGCGTGCATACCTATACCTCGCCGCATCTGGTGAGCTTCAACGAGCGCATCCGGCTGGCCGGCAAGCTGATCGGCGACGACCGGCTGGTCGCGCTGCTGGAGCGCTGCGAGCGGGTCAATGCCGGGCGGCCGATCACCTTTTTCGAGATCACGACGGCTGCCGCCTTCCTCGCTTTCGCCGAAGTGCCGGCCGACCTGGTGCTGCTGGAAACCGGCCTCGGCGGCATCGCCGATACCACCAACGTGATCCCGCGGCCGCGACTGACCGCGATCACGCCGATCGGCATCGACCATATCGCCTTCCTAGGCGACACGATTGCCAAGATCGCCGTCTCCAAGGCCGGCATCATCAAGCCCGGCGTGCCCTGCGTGGTGGGCCCGCAGCCCGAAGAGGCCATGGCAGTGATCGCAGCCCGGGCTGACGACTGTGGCGCACCGCTGTTCCGCTACGGCGTCGACTGGCAGGTCGAGACGATGCCCGATGGCAGCCTGCTGTGGCACGACAGGAATGCCTCGCTGCGCCTGCCTGCACCGGCCCTGTTGGGCGCGCATCAGGTGGTCAATGCCGCCACGGCGGTCGCCTGCGCCCGACAGCTGCAGGGCTTTGCGCTGCCGGCGGACACGATTGCCGCCGGCTTGCGCGAGGTCGACTGGCCGGCGCGCATGCAGCGGCTGACCCGCGGCCCGCTGGTGGATGCGCTGCCGCCGGGCACCGAGGTCTGGCTGGATGGCGCCCATAACGCCATGGCCGGCGCCGCACTGGCCGATACCCTGCGCCGCCTGCCACCGCGGCCGACCTGGCTGATCGCCGGCGTGCTGAACACCAAGGATGCCGCCGGCCTGCTGCGGCCGCTGACCCTGCTGGTGCGCGGTGCCAGCTGCATTGCCATTCCGGGCGAGGCCAACAGCCTGCCGGCAACGGATCTCGCCGCCACCGCCCGCAGCGTCGGCATTGCCGCGACGCCGGCAGACGGGCTACGGCAGGCGGCGGAAACGATCCGGGCCGACATGGAAAAGGCCGGGGCGGCAGATGCCGGCCCGGCCCGTGTTCTTGTCACCGGCTCACTGTATCTCGCGGGCCGGGTGCTGACGGAAAACGCCTAGATCGCCGAGTTGATCCACTCGACGATGCGGCTCTTCGGCATCGAACCGACCTTGGTCGAAACCGGCTTGCCGTCCTTGAACAGGATCAGCGTCGGAATGCCGCGCACGCCGAACTTCGACGGAGTCATCGGGTTCTCGTCAATGTTGACCTTGGCGATGGTCAGCTTGCCATCCATCTCGCCCGCGATCTCATCGAGCGCCGGAGCGATCTGCTTGCACGGGCCGCACCATTCGGCCCAGAAGTCCACCAGCACAAGATCCGAGGACTTGAGCACATCGGACTCGAAGGAAGCATCGGTAACTTTGGTCGGCGCGGACATGCGATCCTCACTTGATTGGAGATGCCGAAAAGCGACTCCGGCAGGCGAGAGTTAAGGTAGGAAGACCGCCCCGGATCGTCAAGAAGCCATCAACCCATTGATTTCCCATAAAAATAGAACTGGACAAAGCCCCTTCCGAGTTGTTACTAATCGTTACACCGACAGGGGGATGCTGTTGGTTGCGGTGCAGAATCACTAGGCTGCAGCGCCAGATCGTACCGGATGTTCGTTTTCAGGGGGGTTGCATGGCCGGGGGGCCTGCCCAGACATCGCCGGATCGCCAGGCTTCGCTGAACAGCGGAGCGCAGTCCCGCAAGGCCCGCCGCCGTCTGGCCGGCCTGCTCCTCGGCGTGGTACTACTGCTGCCGGCACCCGCCACCCTCGCCCAGCCCCATCCGCTGACCCATCAGACCCATGGCGCCACGCCGCTGCCGGTCAGCAAGCCGTCCAGCCGCCAGCTGGCGCCGCACCGTCAGAAATCCGCCGAGCCCGCCCGCCGCGAGGCCGATGCCGAGACCACCGGCTTCACCATCAACGGCCGCCGCATCAAGGTCGACGTGGTCCGCGCCGAAACCAGCCAGTTCGACGACGATGGCCGCGCCCCGGCCGTGCTGATCCTGCATGGCGCCCATGGGCTCGGCGACGGCTCGCTGTACTATCCGCAAGCCAAGGCCCTGGCCGAGCACGGCATTACCGCCTTTGTGGTGCATTATTTCGACGGCATCCCGCAGGCCCACAAGGCGGCGCCGGCTCTGCATGACGAGCGCGAGGCGATCGTCTCGGCGGCGGTCGGCTATGTCGCCCGGCAGGCTTTCGTCGATCCGGACCGCATCGGCATTTTCGGCCTGTCGCTCGGCAGCTTCCAGGCCCTCAGCCTGGGCAGCCGCGATACGCGCATCCAGGCCGTGGTCGACCAGGTCGGCGCCATGCCGGCCGAAGTGATGCGCCGCGGCGTCACCCATATGCCGCCGACCCTGGTCCTGCATGGCGACCGCGACCGCACCGTGCCGCTGGCCCGCGCCCGCGAACTGGTCCGCCTGCTGGAGCAGATCGGCGCCGAACACGAAGTGAAGATCTATCGCGGCGAAGGCCATACCTTTCGCGGCGAGGCCCGCGAGGACAGCATTGCCCGCACGGTCGATTTCTTCGAACGCCATCTGGGCGGCGACCGCGGCCTGCTGAAGAAAGACCTCGACATCGACGTGGCGGTCGGCCCGGCCCTGCCCGAGCATGAGGTCGCCCCGGTGCGCAATTTCACCCTGGCCGACGAGAAGCTGCAGCCGCGGCCGGATCAGGCCGAGCGCGATATCGCCGCGGCGCCGTAATCCTTTCCGCACGATGCAAAGAAAAAGGCCGCCCCTTCGGGCGGCCTTTTTGCTGAACGGCGTCAGGCGCAGTCAGGCCACCCGCACTCAGGCGGCATTGGCCTCGTCGCGCTCGGCGGCTTCCTCGGCGGGTTCGGCATTGGGGTCCAGCGCCGCCTCGAGCTCCATTTCCAGGCTCGGCTGTTCGCCGTCGCCGTCACCGTCGCCATCGTTGTTGTCGCCCGTGCCGGCGACATTGCCATTGCCGTTGCCCTGCTGGGGCTGCTGCGCCGGCTGGGCCTGGGGCTGCTGGCCGTTGCCGGTCTGGCCATTGCTGGCCCGCTGCATCGGCGTGACGCCCTGGGCCAGCATGATGCGGTAGTAATGCTCGGCGTGCTGCAGAAAGCTCTCGGCCGCCACGCGGTCGCCGGCAGAATTGGCATCGCGGGCGAGCTGGCAGTAACGCTCGAAGATATGGTTCGCGGTACCGCGGATCTTCACGTCGGGGCCGTTGGAATCGAAATTCCGGTGCGACCCGCCTCCGCCGCCACCGCCGCCACCCATATTGCCGTTGCCGTGAGGACGGCGGCCCTGGGGACGGCCGCCACGTTGACGATTCTTGTTCACAGTGTCATCTCGCAGGTTTCGAATATCGCGCAGTCAGGCGAAGTGCGCACGCGCTTCGCGCCGCATGACATTGCGCGCGAAGCGGTCGTCCTCTCGATCGAATAAGCTTGCGATCTCAGTATCAATCCGAGTGTCGCTCACGATCTCTTTCGAAGAGGCGATGACGCCGCCTGGTTCATGCACCCCCGGTACACCGCCCGCTGTTATGCCCCGGCATCTAACAATGCCATGTGGGGCCTGCCTGTCTGGGCGTGGTTCCTTGGGACTGCGTCATCCCGTATTCCAAGATAAGGGGCGGCGCGGGGCCTGCCAACCCTTTTTGTCGGAAATTATGCGGCTTTTCGCCCCACCACCACCCGGCGAATTCCGCCGAGATCGGCCAGTGCGGACAGTCCGGAGAAGCCTGCCGCGGCCAGCAGGCCACTGACGGCCGCATCCTGGCCCTGCCCGACCTCCAGCGCCACCACGGCGGCCGGCGCCGCCAGCCGGGCAAGATCCGGCGCCAGCCGGCGATAGGCATCGAGGCCATCCGGGCCGCCATCCAGCGCCAGGACCGGATCGTACTGCGCCACCTCCGGCTCCAGGGTCGGCACCACGGCGCTTTCGATATAGGGCGGGTTGGACATCAGGACGTCGAAGGCGCCCGCCAGCCCCTGCCCCCAGTTGCCCTCCCGGAACTCTGCGCGGGCCGCAAGACCGAGGCGACCGGCATTGTCCCGCGCGATGGCCAGCGCCGCCGGCGACAGATCGACGCCAAGGCCAGTGGCATTCGGCAGCTCGTGCAACAGGCTGAGCAGCAGGCAGCCCGAACCGGTGCCGAAATCGACCAGCCGCAGCGGCGCCGATTTGTCGGCAATGGCGGCCAGCACCCCGGCCACCAGGGTTTCGGAATCCGGCCGCGGGTCCAGCACGTCGCGGCCGGTGCGGAAGCTGAGACTCCAGAACTCGCGGAAGCCGACGATCTTGGACACCGGTTCATGGGCCAGCCGCCGCTGCAGCAGCGCGCCGAAGGCGGCGACAACAGCGGACGTCAACGGCACCGCGGGATCGAGACGCAGGCGGTTTGCGTCGATGCCGCTGGCCTGTTCCAGCAGCAGGATGGCATCCAGCCGCGGCGTCTCGGCGACATCCGCCTGCTTCAGGCGTTCGGTGGCAGCCGCGATCGCCGCGCCGACCGTCTGCACGTCAGGCATTCAGCGCGGCCAGCCGGCTGGCCTGGTCCTCGGCGATCAGGGCGCCGATGATCTCGTCGAGCGCTTCGCCTGTCATCACCTGCTCTACCTTATAGAGCGTCAGGTTGATGCGGTGGTCGGTGACGCGGCCCTGCGGGAAATTGTAGGTGCGGATGCGTTCCGAGCGGTCGCCGGAACCGACCTGGCCGCGGCGGTCGGCGGAGCGCGCGCTGTCGCGCTTCTCGCGCTCGGCCTCATAGAGCTTGGCGCGCAGCAGCTTCATCGCCTTGGCCTTGTTCTTGTGCTGTGACCGTTCGGTCTGCTGCGCCACCACGATCCCCGAGGGGATATGGGTGATGCGCACAGCGGAATCTGTCGTATTCACATGCTGGCCGCCGGCGCCGGACGAGCGATAGACGTCGATGCGCAGGTCGTTTTCGTTGATGTCGATATCGACATCCTCGGCTTCCGGCAGCACCGCCACTGTCGCGGCCGAGGTGTGGATGCGGCCCGAGCCTTCGGTCTCGGGCACGCGCTGCACCCGATGCACGCCGGATTCGAATTTCAGCCGGGCGAAGACATTACGGCCGGTGATCGTCGCCACCGCCTCGCGAAAACCGCCAAGCTCGGTATCGGCGATGCTCTCGACCTCGAAACGCCAGCCCTGCTGGGCGGCATAGCCGCGATACATCTCGAACAGCTCACGCGCGAACAGCGCCGCTTCGTCGCCACCGGTGCCGGCGCGCACCTCGAGGATGGCATTCTTCTCGTCGGCCTCGTCCTTGGGCAGCAGCATCAGCTTGACCTGCCGCTCCAGCTCCGGCAGAGCGGCCTGGGCCTGCTTCCACTCGACCTCCGCCAGCTCGCGCATCTCGGCATCGGCATTGCGGTCGTCGCGCATGGCCAGCAGATCGGCGACCTCGCTGCGCAGCCGGCGCCAGGCCTGGATCGCCTGCACCAGCGGCTCGATCTCAGCATATTCCTTCGACAGTTTCACGAAGGCCTCGGCGCCATGGCCGCCGGCGGACATCTGCGCCTGCAGCATCTCGTAGCGCTCGATCACCTTGTCGAGCTTGGCTTCCGGCAGGCCGACCACCTCCATGCGGATCAGGCCTTCAATGCTGCCAGCAGATTGCCGCGCGCGACCTCGGTCTCGGTCCCGGTCCCGAAGTCCTTGAGCTTGACGATGCCCTTGGCCAATTCGTCGTCGCCGATCACGACGGCGACGACGCAGCCCAGTTTGTCGGCGCGCTTGAAGCGCTTGCCGGCATTGCCGCCATAGGCGAGTTCGACAGCGATATCGGCGCGGCGCAGTTCGCCGGCGAGTTTCACAGCTTCCGCCTCGGCGGCGGCGCCAATCGGGATCAGTGCGACGACGCGCGGCGGCGCCGGCTGGGGATCGCTCAGCAACACCAGCCGCTCGATGCCCCCGGCCCAGCCGATGCCCGGCGTCGGCTTGCCGCCAAGCTGCTCGATCAGACCGTCATAACGACCACCGGCCAGCACGGTGCCCTGAGCGCCCAGCATGTCGGTGGTGAATTCAAAGGCGGTATGCGTGTAATAGTCGAGGCCACGCACCAGCCGCGGGCTGACCGTGAACGGCACCCCGGCGGCGCCGAGGCCATCCTGCAGCGCCTTGAAGAAATCGCTGGCGGCGGGCGTCAGGTATTCCTGGATCAGCGGCGCATCGGCCACCAGACGACGGTCGCCCTCGTCCTTGGAATCGAGGATGCGCAGGGGATTCTTCTCCAGCCGCTTGCGGCTGTCTTCCGACAGCCGGTCGGCATAACCGGAGAAATACGCCACCAGTGCCGCGCGATAGCCGGCACGACTTTCCGGATCACCGAGCGTATTCAGTTCCAGCGTGCATTTGTCGAGGATGCCGAGTCGGCGCAGGATTTCGGCGGCCACCGCGATCACCTCGACATCAGCCTGCGGCTCGGCGGCGCCGATCACTTCGACGTCGATCTGGTGGAACTGGCGCTGGCGGCCCTTCTGCGGCCGCTCGAAGCGGAACATCGGGCCCCAGGCAAAGGTCTTCAGCGGCACATGCTGCTGCAGGCCGTTGGAGATGAAGGCGCGACAGATGCCGGCGGTATATTCCGGCCTGAGCGTCAGGCCCTCGCCGCCTTTGTCGGTAAAGGAATACATCTCCTTCGAGACCACGTCGGAGGTCTCGCCCATGGATCGCGCGAAGACTTCGGTGAACTCGAAGATCGGCGTCGCCATCTCGCGGTAGCCAAACAGTGCGGCAGCATGCCGCGCCGTGTCCACCACATGGCGGAAGCGGGCATAGTCGTCGGGCAGAATGTCATGCGTGCCGCGCACGGGCTGCAACTGGGCCACGGCGTGTCTCCTGCAGAAAAATGGAAGCTAAGAAGCGGCGTCGGCCGCCTGGTCAGATTCAGACTGATGGGCCTTGGCCGCCTCGATCTGGCGGGCTTTTTCTTCGACCAACTGCACCAGATGCGCGACGATATCCTCGTTCTGCAGCCGGTGCGCCGGCTGGCCGGCGAGATAGACCTGATGCGTGTTCTTGCCGCCGCCGGTGAAGCCGATATCGGTTTCGCGTGCCTCGCCCGGGCCGTTGACCACGCAGCCGATCACGCTGAGCGTCATCGGCGTGGTGATATGGGCGAGCCGCTGTTCCAGCACCTCGACGGTCTTGATCACATCAAAGTTCTGGCGCGCGCAGGACGGACAAGAGATCACGTTGACGCCGCGATGGCGCAGGTTCATCGACTTCAGCATGTCGAAGCCGACCTTGACCTCTTCTTCCGGCGCCGCCGACAGCGATACCCGCAGGGTATCGCCGATGCCTGACCACAGCAGCATGCCGAGCCCGATCGAGGATTTCACCGTGCCGATGCGCTGGCCTCCGGCTTCGGTGATGCCGATGTGCATCGGATAGTCGCAGGCTTCCGACAGGCCCTGGTAGGCGGCGACCGCCAGGAAAACGTCGGAGGCCTTCACGCTGATCTTGAACTCGCGGAAATCGTGGTCCTCGAGAATGCGCGCATGGTCGAGCGCGCTTTCCACCATCGCCTCGGGGCAGGGCTCGCCATATTTCTCCAGCAGGTGCTTTTCCAGCGAACCGGCATTGACGCCGATGCGCATCGAGCAGCCATGATCCTTGGCGGCCTGCACGACTTCACGCACGCGGTCGGCGCGGCCGATATTGCCCGGATTGATGCGCAGGCAGGCAGCGCCGGCCTGGGCGGCCTCGATGGCGCGCCTGTAGTGGAAATGGATGTCGGCGACGATCGGCACCCGCACCTGGCGGATGATGTCCTTCAGCGCCTTCGTCGAATCTTCATCGGGGCAGGACACGCGCACGATATCGGCGCCGGCCTCTTCGCAGCGCCGGATCTGCTCGACCGTGGCCTTCACGTCCGAGGTCAGCGTATTGGTCATCGTCTGCACGGTGATCGGCGCGTCGCCACCCACCGGCACATTGCCGACGAAAATCTTGCGCGTTTTGCGGCGCTGGATGTCGCGATAGGGTCGGATGCTCATGGCTCTGGCCTTGTCCGGGCCCCTTTTAATGTCGATCAGGCGGGGCCGCCGGACGCGGGCGTAACATGGCGCCTTTGGCCGGCGATGGCAAGCTTGCCGGCCGCCTGTGACAGGCCCGTGTCAGCCCGGAAATCGGGCCGGCATCAGCCCTGGCTGCCCTCGGCGGCCTTCAGCAGATCGGCATCCAGGGGGATGCCGCGCTTGACCTCGCCGGTGGCGCCCAGCGGCGGCAGGGTACGGCCATCGACGATGATCTTCAGGCCGCCGGCATTGCCGGTCAGCAGGGTCAGGCCGGTCTGGCCGGGCGGTACGACATAGCGTTCGCCGGCATGCAGCAGCCGGGTGAAAACCTGCTCGTTGTTGGCGCCGCGCACCTGAATCCAGGCCGGGGCCGTCGCCTCGAGCCGGACCCGCGCATCGGGGGCATCCTGCGCCCCGAAAACGGCCGGGGCCTCGGGTGCCGCCGCGGTGACGGCTGACGTGGCGGGGGCCGCCGCAGGGGGAGTGCTATCCCCGGCTGCGGGCGGAACGGCTGGTGTCGCGGCCGGGGCCGTCGGCGCGGTTGCCGTCTGGGCTGGGGCGGTCTGTGCCGGGGCCGTCTGGGCCGGGGCCGTCTGGGCCGGGGCCGTCTGGGCCGGGCCGGCCTGCGTCGGCGTGGCCGGAGCAGAAGCCGCGGCCGTATCGGCCGGCAGAGTCGCCGGGGGATTGACGGGAGTCGGCTGGACGGCCGGATTGGGCAGCGCCGAAACCATGCTGCCGCCCGCTGGAGCCGGCGGTGTAACCGGGGTGGCGGCCGGGCTCGTGGTCGGGGTGCCAGCCGGGGCCGGTGGCGCGCTGGCCGTAACAGAGGGATCGGTCGGAGCCGCCGCCGGAGCCGGACTCGTCGTCGCCGGCGCAATCGGCGTCGGATTCGGCACCAGGTCGGCGAGACGTGCCGGCACCGCCTCGATCAGGTCGTGGCCCAGTCGCAGTGCTTCCTGGTGGCGATACCACAGGGCATAGATGGCAATGGCGAGGATCAGCGCGCCGCCGATCAGCCAGAAGCGCGGCGTGCGATCTTCCGGCCGTGGCATCGGGAAATTCAGCACCGTACGCTGCGGCGCATCGGCCTCATCCTGATAGGTCTTGAGCACCTGCTCGGCGTCGAGGCCGAGAAACTCGGCATACTGGCGCAGAAAGCCGTTGATGTAGACGGCGCCGGGCAATTCGGTGAAATGGCCGCTCTCGATCGCTTCCAGATAGGGGCGGCGGATGCGCAGGCGGGCGGAAACATCGGCGAGCTGCAGGCCGCGCCGTTCCCGGACCACTCTCAGGCTGTGGCCGACGCCTTCATAGCCGCCGGAAGCTGTAGCCGTGGCGGTGGCGTCGGACCCGGCCGGGCGTTCGCCGGACTGTACACTCATGGACATGCCTGCCTGTTGTTCGCCTGACGGTCATAATACGTTATTTATGCCGTAAGGTCAGCCTTTTCAAACAATTACCCCGTTTTCGCGGGCAAATTCTTCTAGCTGTGCGCGTAGACTGTGCTCGGGCGAGCGATACAGGCCGGACATAAAATCCGCCAAACGGGGAACATCCAGGCTACGGAGCATTTCCTTGACCGGACCGATCGCGCTGGCCGGCATGGACAGCCGCTCGAGTCCGATGCCGAGCAGGGCCATGGCCTCCAGCGGCCGGCTGCCCATCTCGCCGCACAGCGTCACCGGCTTGCCGGCGCTGCGACATTGCTGGACCACCCAGTGCAGGAAGGCAAGCAGGGCGGGACTGAGCGGATCGTAGCGGTCGGCGAGTTTCGGATGCCCGCGGTCGGCGGCGAACATGAACTGCATCAGGTCGTTCGAGCCGATCGAGATGAAATCCACCAGCGGCAGCAGCGCCGGCAGCTGCCAGGCCAGCGCCGGCACCTCCAGCATGGTGCCGACGGCGAGCTTCAGCGGCACCGGCTTGCGCAAGCTGACCAGCCGCTGCACCTCGCGGTCGAGCAGCCGGCGGGCGCGGCGGAACTCGTCGACCTCGGCGATCATCGGGAACATCACATGCAGCGAACGGCCGGCCGCCGCCTCCAGCATGGCGCGCAGCTGCACTTTCAGCAGCGCCGGACGATCGAGCGTCAGCCGGATGGCGCGCCAGCCCATGGCCGGATTCTCCTCGACCTGACGGCCGAGATACGGCAGCACCTTGTCGCCGCCGATATCGAGCGTGCGGAATACCACCGGCCGGTCGCCGGCATGATCGATGACGCGACGGTAGATCGCCGTCTGCGCCTCGGCCTTGGGCATGGTCGGCCGCACCATAAACTGCAGCTCGGTGCGATACAGGCCGATGCCGTCGGCATTGGTTTCGTCGAGATGCCCCAGGTCGATCAGCAGGCCGGCATTGATCAGCAGCGCGACGCGGGTGCCGTCGCGGGTCACCGAAGGGTCCTCGCGCTGGGCAGCGTATTTCGCCAGCCGGGCCTGGCGCAGTGCCAGGCTCTGCTGGAAGGCATTGATCACATCGGGCGCCGGGCGGACGAAAAGCTGGGCATGGTCGCCGTCGACCACGATCATGTCGCCCGGCTCGACGCGGGCGATCACGCCCTCGACGCCACCGATCACCGGGATCGACAGCGCGCGGGCGACGATGGCGACATGGCTGACGCTGGAGCCTTCCTCCAGCACCACGCCCTGCAGCTTGCGGCGGTCGTAATCCAGCAGTTCGGCCGGGCCCATGGCGCGCGCCAGCAGGATGGCATTGTCCGGCAGGTTCTCGGCCGCAGACTGATAGGGCTTTCCGGCCAGGTGCAGCAGCAGCCGGTTGGCGAGGTCATCGAGGTCGGCCAGCCGTTCGCGCAGGTAGGGGTCGGTGATCGCCTGCATGCGGTGGCGGGTGTCGCCCTGCACGCGCTGCACCGCGGCTTCCGCCGTCAGGCCCGAGTCCACCGCCTGGTGCAGCTTGGCCAGCCAGCCGGTGTCATGGGCGAACATCTTGTAGGTTTCCAGCACGTCGCGGCTTTCGCCGACGATGTCGCTGTCGGGCGCCTCAAGCATGCGGTCGACCTGGTCGCGCATCGAGGCGACGGCGGCATCCAGCCGCTGCTTTTCGTGCGGGATGTCGTCGGCGATGGTCTTGTCGACATGGATGCGCGGCTCGTGCAGCACCACGGTGCCGATGGCAAGGCCTTCCGACAGCGTGCGACCATCGGCGCGGAACGGCATGGTCGGCGCACGGGTGACCGCGACCAGATCCTCGCTGCCCGACAGCTGGCCGGAGGCGACCATCTCGGCCAGCACCATGGCGATGGTCTCGAGCGCCTCGACCTCCTCCTCCATATACTGGCGGCGGGTCTTGTTCTGCACGACGAGGACGCCGATGACGCGGTTGTCGCGCAGGATCGGCACGCCGAGCAGCGAATGGTAGATCTCTTCGCCGGTTTCCGGCTTGTAGGCGAATTGCGGATGGGTCTGCGCATCGGCCAGCATCAGCGGCCGGGCATGGGCGGCGATATCGCCGACAAGGCCCTCGCCTACCTTCAGCCGGGTCTTGTGCACGGCGTCGGGATTCAGACCCTCGGTGGCGTAGAGTTCGAGATCGTCGTTGCGCAGCAGATAGACCGAGCAGACTTCCGCCACCATGTTGGTGGCGATGTTGCGCACCACGCGGGCCAGCCGCTCGTCGACGGTGCCGGCCTCGGCCATTACCTCGCGCAGACGGCGCAGCAGGCCGCGCGGCCCGGGCGGTGCGGCGCGGGCCGGTGTGGTGGCCTTGCCTCCGTCGGGTCTTACCGGAGAGGCTGGTCTGTCGTCTCCTCCCCGCATTGGACTCCCGGGGTCATTCGGCGTCGAGCCCGAAGGCGGTGTGCAGGGCGCGCACCGCCAATTCGGTATAGTCGGCACTGATCAGCACGCTCACCTTGATCTCGGAGGTGGTGATCGCCTGGATATTGATACCCTTGTCGGCCAGCGCCTGGAACATGATATGGGCGACGCCGGCATGGCTGCGCATGCCGACACCGACGACCGACACCTTGATGACGTTGCGGTCGGGCACCAGCTTCATCCAGCCGAGGCTTTTTTCCTGCTTCTCGAGGATCTGCACCGCGCGGTCGAGGTCGCTGCGCCCCATGGTGAAGGTCATGTCGGTCTTCTTGCCGTCCTCGGAGATATTCTGGACGATCATATCGACATTGATGCCGGCATCCGACAGCGGACCGAAGATGCCCGCGGCAATGCCCGGCCGATCGGCAACGCCGATCAGGGTGATCTTGGCCTCGTCGGCCGAATAGGTGACGCCGGAAACGATCTGCTTTTCCACGATCTCATCCTCATCGACAACGAGCGTGCCGGGCGTATCGGCGAAGCTCGACAGAACCTGTGTGCGGACCCGGTGGTTCATGGCCATCTCGACCGAGCGGGTCTGCAGGACCTTGGCCCCCAGCGAGGCCAGTTCCAGCATCTCTTCGTAGGTGATCTTATCCAGCTTGCGCGCCTTTTTCACGATGCGCGGATCCGCCGTATAAACCCCATCGACATCTGTGTAGATATCGCAGCGGTCGGCCTGCAAAGCCGCCGCCAGCGCCACCGCCGAGGTATCCGAGCCGCCGCGGCCCAGAGTGGCGATGCGGCTGTTCGGCCCGACGCCCTGGAAGCCGGCGACCACCGGCACGGTGCCGGCCGCCATGTCGGCGAGCATCGCCGAGCCATCGATCTCCTCGATACGGGCGCGGCCATGCATCTCGTTGGTGCGGATCGGCACCTGCCAGCCCTGCCACGAGCGCGCCTTGAGGCCCGCCGCCTGCAGGGCGATCGCCAGCAGGCCGGTGGTGACCTGCTCGCCCGAGGCGACCACGGCGTCGTATTCGCGCTGGTCGTGCACGGGATCGACCTGCTTGCACAGGTCGACGAGGCGGTTGGTCTCGCCCGACATCGCCGAGACGACCACGGCAACCTGGTTGCCGGCCTCGACCTCGCGCTTCACCTTCTGGGCGACATTCCTGATCCGGTCGACCGAGCCGACCGAAGTGCCGCCGAATTTCATGACCAGGCGCGCCATGTCGCTCGATCCCGTTGCTTAACGTTACGTTTTTTTGCTGTCGGGCCAGAAACTTGGCCCCAAAACCGATAGTGGAACTTGCCCCCTGAAAGGCGCGTCCTTAATACTCTTGCGCAGCCGTGCGGCGCAAGCCGAGCCGGCGGAAAAATGACAGCCGACAGGCCCCCCGTGACCACACCCGCCGCCAGCATAGATCCCATTGAAATTGAACGGTTTTCTGCCATGGCGGCAGAATGGTGGAACCCGCACGGCAAGTTCCGGCCATTGCACCGGTTCAATCCGGTGCGGCTGGCCTTCCTGCGCGACCGCATCTGCGGCCATTTCGGCCGCGACCCGCAGGGCGCGCAGCCGCTGGCCGGCCTGCGGCTGCTGGATATCGGCTGCGGCGGCGGGCTGATCTCGGAACCGATGGCCCGGCTGGGCGCCACGGTGACCGGCGCCGATGCCGGCGAGCGGAATATCGGCGTCGCCTCCCTGCATGCCGCCGAGAGCGGCGTGGCGGTCGACTACCGCTGCACCAGCGCCGAGGACCTGGCGGCGGCCGGTGAGCAATTCGATGTCGTCCTGAGCCTGGAAGTGGTCGAGCATGTCGCCGACCTGGAAGGTTTCCTCGCCGCCTGCGGGGCGATGGTGAAGCCCGGCGGCCTGCTGATCGCGGCGACGCTCAACCGCACCGTGAAGGCCTATGCGCTGGCCATCGTCGGCGCCGAATACATCCTCGGCTGGCTGCCGCGCGGCACGCACGACTGGAAGAAGTTTGTCAAGCCGCATGAGCTCGCCGCCGGCCTGCGCCATGCCGGATTGACGCTCAGCGACGTGCAGGGCGTGACTTACGACCCGCTCAACGACCGCTGGCGCCTCAGCCGCGATACCGACGTGAACTACCTGATGGTGGCAGTGAAGTAGGGCGCAGGCCCTTACGCATCCCCGCGCGGCACCCAGGGGATCATGGCAACGTCGATGCCTTCCTCGGCCAGCGCCTCGGCCTCGTCCTTGCTGGTCTCGCCGTAGATGTTGCGTTCGTCGGCTTCGCCGTAATGGATCTTGCGCGCCTCTTCGGCGAATTTGTCGCCAACGTAATCGGCGCTCTTCTCGACATGATCACGCAGCTCGCGCAGCGCCTTCATCATGACAGCCTTCTGCTTCACCTCGTCGGCGGCCTGCGCCGATTTCGAGCGGCCGATGCTGGGCGCCATCGGCGCCTTGGAGATTTTCCGCGAATTGCACACCGGGCACGCGATCTTGCCAGCCGCCGCCTGGCTGTCGTAGGTGGCGCTGTCCTGGAACCAGCCTTCGAAGACATGGTCCTTGCGGCATTTGAGTTCGTACTTGATCATGGCGGCGTGGGGTGTGAGTCGCTGAAGCCTGAAATGTTACAGAACGATAGCCTATATATGGCGCTCCCGTGGCGCCGCAGCAAGTGGCCGGGGCGGACCGGGGGTGGGCATGGCAAACGATCCGGCAGCTAGTCCGGCGCCCTGGGTGGCGCGGTTCGCGCCGCTGGCCGCACCGGGTGGCCATGTGCTCGACCTTGCCTGCGGCGGCGGTCGCCATGGCCGGCTGTTCCTCGGGCGCGGCCATCCGGTCTGCTTCCTCGACATCGACATGACCGGCGTCGCCGATCTGGCAGGCCAGCCGCAGGCCGAACTGAAGCCAGCCGACCTCGAACACGCGCCCTGGCCCTTTGCGTCCCAAGAAGACAAGGGCGGCCGGCAGTTCGACGTCATCGTCGTGGTCAACTACCTGTGGCGGCCGCTATTCCCGCAGCTGGTCGCCGCGCTGGCACCGACCGGCCTGCTGCTCTACGAGACCTTCATGCAGGGCCATGAGCGGGTCGGTCGGCCGACCAATCCCGATTACCTGCTGGCCCCCGACGAATTGTTCGAGCGGCTGAAAGGCGCCTGCGACATCCTCGCTTTTGAGCAGGGCTGGCAGGAGACGCCGAACCCGGCGATGCGCCAGCGCATCTGCGCGCGCAAACGGTGATCCGGTGAACTCTCCCGTCCGCGTCGAGACCGACCGCCTGCTGTTGCGCCCGTTCGCCGCCGCCGACCGCGATGCGCTGGCGCGGCTGTATGCCGATGACGTGGTGATGCGCTACATGCTGCAGGGCCGCGGGCTGGCGCCGGCGGCGGCGCAGGAACGCGCCAAGAGCAACATCCATAATTTCAACGATCACTGGGCCCGGCGCGGCCATGGCGTCTGGGCGGTGCAGGATCGCGGCAGCGGCCGGCTGCTCGGGCAATGCGGCCTGCGCTGGATTCCGGAAGCGGAGGATACCGAACTGCTGTATCTTTTCGCCAAGACCGTATGGGGACGCGGCCTGGCCACCGAGGCCGGCCGCGCCACGGTTGATTTCGCCTTCCGGCAGACGACCCTGACGCGGCTGATCGCCGTCACCGATCCGCAGAATACCGCCTCGCGTCGCGTGCTCGACAAGCTCGGCTTCGCCGATGCGGGCGATGCCGAACTGTGGCAACGCCGCGTGCGCCGCTTCGACCTGTCGCGCGCCGCATGGTCGACGAATACCGGCGAGGTCACGGCCGCGCAACTGGAAATGCGCCGGCAACCGGACTAGCATCCATGCCTGATCCGAAATCCTCAGCAGGAGCAGGCGACGCCATGATCGACATGGAACAGCGGCTGCAGCAGGCCGAACAGGTGATCCGCGAAGCAGGCAAACTGGCGCGCGGCTTCTACGACAACCGTGGCGACCTGACCATCAAGCTGAAAGGCGTGCAGGATTTCGTCAGCCAGGCCGATGCCGAGACCGAAGACCTGATCGCCTCGCGGCTGCTGGCCGCCTTTCCCCATGACGGCATCCTCGGCGAGGAACGCGGTCGGCGCGGCGGCGACACCGATGCGCTGTGGGTGATCGATCCGATCGACGGCACCGCCAATTTCGTGCGCGGCCTGTCCTGGTGGTGCGTCGCCATCGCGTTGGTGGTGCATGACCGGCTGGAACTCGGCCTGATCTACGAACCCGTCGCCGACAAGCTGTATACCGCGCGCCGCGGCCATGGCGCCTTCTGCAATGGCCAGCCGATCACGGTCAGCAGCACCAGCCGGCTCGACAGCGCCTGCCTCGGCATCGGCATGGGCCATGATGAGGCCGCCGGGCCGCATACCGCCATGCTGGAAACCCTGCTCAACACGCGCTGCCAGTATCGCCGGCTCGGCAGCGGGCTGCTGCTGCTGGCGCTGGCCGCCGAAGGCGCCACCGACGGCTTCTACGAAGCGCGGATGAAGCCGTGGGACGCGCTGGCCGGCCTGCTGCTGGTGCGCGAGGCCGGCGGCATCACCAACGACTATGAAGGCCTGGGGGATTTCGTGCGCGCCGAACCGGTGCTGGCGCTGGCGCCGGGCCTGTGGGACCCGTTCATCGCCGCGACCGGCGCCGCCCTGCCGGTCTTCGAGACACAGTCCTACCCAGCGACAGCCTATTCGGCGGCGCGCGCCACCGGCGGCAGGGTATAGGCGGGATTGTTGTTCCAGGCCGGGATCTGCGCCCGCGCCTTGGCGACTTCATCGAGATCGATCTCGGTCACCACCGTGCCGACGCCATCACCGGCATCGGCCAGCACGCGGCCCCAGGGATCGATCACCAGCGAATGGCCATAGGTCTGCCGGTTGCCCGGATGGTCGCCCCACATGGCCGGCGCCAGCACGAAGGCGCCGGTCTCGATGGCGCGGGCACGCAACAGCACATGCCAGTGCGCCTTGCCGGTGGTGCGGGTGAATGCCGCCGGCACCGACAGGATCTCGGCACCGGCCTGGGCCAGCCCGCGATAGAGGCCGGGAAAGCGCAGGTCGTAGCAGACCGACATGCCAAGCGTGGCGAACGGTAAAGCCGCCAGCACGCCCTCGCTGCCTGGCGCGATCGAGTTGGACTCGCGATAGGTCTCGCCCGAAGGCAGGTCAACATCGAACAGGTGGATCTTGTCGTAATGCGCAGCGATGCTGCCGTCCGGTGCCAGCAGATACGAGCGATTGAAATTGCGGTTGGCGCCTTCGGGCTTGATCGCCAGCGAGCCGACCAGCAGCCAGACCGACTGCTCGCGGGCCAGGTCGCGGAAGGCCTTGAGCGCCGGATGGCTGTCTTCCGGCTTGCCGGCGGCGATGTTGGCTGCGGCATTCAGCCCCATGAAGCCGGAATTCTCCGGTGTCGCCACGAATTCGGCGCCATCCGCCTTTGCCTTGCGGACCAGTGCCGAAATCTGCGCGACATTCACCGCCATGTCGTCCCAGGCATTGGACTGCACGAGGGCAATCTTGACACGGCGGCTCATGGGCAACTCCTCGGGGGCGGCCGCCTCAGGCGACGGCGTTCAGCATCGGATCGAGCTTGCCGGCGCGGTCGAGCGCGTAGAGATCGTCGCTGCCGCCGACATGCTGGCCGTTGATCCAGATCTGCGGCACGGTGCGCTTGCCGCCGGCCTTCTTCGTCATCTCCTCGCGCTGGGCGGCGTCGTAGGACACGTCGATCTCGGTATAGCTCTGGCCCTTCTTCTCGAGCAGCGACTTGGCGCGCGCGCAATAGGGACACATGAAGGTGGTGTAGATCACAATATCGTTCGGCTTGGACATCTCTGCCTCGGGGGTCAAAGGGTGGACGGTCCCCTCATTCTCGCCGGCATTATATGGTGCCCTGTTCGGCACGAACAACCCGGGCCAGCGTCAGCACGTCGACCCCGGCGGCACCGGCCCGGAGCAGCACCCGGCAGCAGGCGCTGGCGGTCGCCCCCGAGGTCAGCACGTCATCGACCAGCAGGATCCGCCGGCCCCGCACATCTCCCCGTCCCGCCGCGGATATCCCGATGGCCCCCGACAGGATCCGGCGGCGTTCGATGCGACCGTGGCGGCCGAGGCTCGGTGTCGCCCGCCGGCGTTCCAGCAGGTCGAGCCGCACCGGCCGCCCGGCCAGCCGGCCCAGTGCCGTCGCCAGCAGGGCTGACTGGTTGTAGCGCCGCCGCCACAGCCGCCCGCGATGCAGCGGCACCGGCAGGATCAGGTCGCAATCGGCAAGCAATGCGCGGCCGGCCGCATGCATCAGCCGGGCGAGCCCCGGCGCCAGATCGGTGCGGTCGCCGCGCTTGAAACGCAGCACCAGGTCGCGGCCACCGTCGGCATAGACAAAGGCGGCCCGCGCCCGGCCGTAGGCCGGCGCTTCCTGCAGGCAGGCGCCGCAGACGAGGCCGGCCGGCACCGGAATGGCATAGGGTGTGCCGCAGGTGGGACAGCAGGGTTCGGCAACGAACCGCAAACGCGGCCAGCAGGCGGCGCAGAGCCGGCCGGGTGCGTCGACCTCGGTGCTGCACAGCATGCATTGCGGCGGCAGCAGCAGATCGGCGGCACTGCGCAGGCCGAGGCGCAGGGCACCGGCCCAGGCCGGGAGAGTATCAGACGCGCGCATGACCGGATCATGGTGGCAGAAAATCCCGATCCGGGGAAACGGAACCCGACGATGACGTCGCAAAAGCCGGATAGCGGCCCTGGCGGCGCGGGCGTAATCTGGGCGCCATGACAAAGACCCCTGCCAAATCTGGCCGCGTGCCGACCGATGCCGAATTCGCCGCCCTGCGGGGCAACGATGCCGCGACCGACGGCCGCTTCTTCTATGCCGTCGCAACGACCGGCGTCTTCTGCAAACCCTCCTGCGTCAGCCGGGCGCCGAAACGCGAGAATGTCCGCATCTTCGCCGATGCGGCCGCAGCCGAAGCCGCCGGGTTCCGGCCCTGCAAACGCTGCCGTCCCGACCGCGCACCGGCCGCCGATGCGCGGCTGGAGCGCGCCCGCAGCCTGATCGAGCAACGGCTTGCCGCCGGCGAATCCGCGCCGACGCTGGCCCAGCTCGCCGCCGTCGCCCATATGGGTGCCACCCATCTGCAGCGGCGCTTTGCCGCTGCCTATGGGCTCAGCCCGCGCGCCTATGCCGACGCACAGCGCGTGAAAACCCTGAAACAGGAACTGCGCAAGGGCAGCGGCGTGTCGGACGCGATCTATGGCGCCGGTTTCGGTGCCACCAGCCGGGTCTACGAGAAGGCCGACCGCTGGCTCGGCATGACGCCGGCCGATTACCGGCGCGGCGGCGAGGGCCTGACCCTGACGGTGGCGATCCGCCGCAGCCCGATGGGCCTGACGCTGGTGGCGGAAAGCCCGCGCGGCATCGCCGCCTTGCTATTTGGTGAACGGGAGAAGGCGATGCTGGATGAGTTGCGCGGCGAATTCCCGGCCGCCGAAATCCGCCGCGACGACGGCGCCGGCGATGCCGCCTATACGGCCCTCGATGCCGTCCTCCAGGGCCGGCCGCTGCCGCGCGGCCTGCATCTCGACCTGCGCGGCACGCCGTTCCAGATCCGCGTCTGGACGGCTTTGCAGATGATCCCGGCCGGCGAGACCCGCACCTACCAGGAGATCGCCCGCGCGCTCGGCATGCCGACGGCCGCCCGCGCGGTGGGCAGCGCCTGTGGCCGCAACATCATCGGCGTGCTGGTGCCCTGCCACCGGGCGCTCCGCAGCGACGGCGGGCTGGGCGGCTATCGCTGGGGCCTCAACCGCAAGGAAAAACTGATCGACGGCGAGGCCGCGGCGACCGAAGCCGCCGCGGAATAAGCCCCGCCGTGCCGGGCAGGATCAGGGCTTCACGTAGCTCCAGCCCTGTTCCTGCAGCTCAAGGATGCGCACCACGCCAGCCGGCACGACATGCGCCTCGGGCACCAGTGCGATCTCTTTCTTTTCGGCCTTCTCCATGCCCCGCTTGGTGTTGCCGCAGGCGCTGAAGGCGACGTTGTCGTAGGTCATCTTCAGCGTCTCGAGCCGTGCCTTCACCGGCGAGGTGTCGGTGCGGAAGATGTTCAGGCCCGGCCCGTAGGCGACCAGCTCGACCTGCACCGTCTCGCCCTTCTGCTGGTAATACTCATAAAGATTGGCGAGATTGTTGAGTGCTAGGTTCATCTTGGCCGGATCGTTGTCATCAACCTGGATAACCATGTGATGCTCGGGCTTTGTGTCGGCGGCCCGGGCACCGCCCGCAAGGCCGAGGACGACAAGGATGGCAAGACCGAAGCCGATGGCGGGACGGGCAAGGCGGCGAAGATGGCTGTGCATGGGGTTCTCCCTTATTTCACATTTATGCATTGATAAAACGTGGAGACACCATACAGCGGCTGTGTAAGGCTGACGAGAGGGATATGTCCTGCCAGCCTGTCATTCACTCGCCACGATAACAGCCCATGGTTACAATCGCTTCGCCCGAGCCGCGGCGCCCGGCGCCCGCTTGCAGTTCTTTTGAATAGTTCTAAGTTAATATTTACCGAACAACGAAAGGAGTTGTCCCCATGGCCGTCGCCATCGATATCGGCATTGCCGAAAAGGACCGCAAGAAAATCGTCGAGGGCCTGTCGCGCCTGCTGGCCGATACCTACACCCTCTATCTCAAGACCCATAACTATCACTGGAATGTCGAAGGCCCGATGTTCCAGACCCTGCACACCATGTTCGAGCTGCAGTACACCGAACTGGCGCTGGCCGTCGACCTGATCGCCGAACGCATCCGCGCGCTCGGCCATTACGCGCCCGGCTCTTACGCGCAGTATGCCAAGCTGTCCTCGATCAGCGAGGAGACCGGCGTACCGGCGGCACAGGACATGATCCGCAACCTGGTCAAGGGCAACGAAGCGGTGACCAAGACCGCCCGCGAGATCTTCCCGGTCACCGACAAGGCCAGTGACGAGCCGACTGCGGACCTGCTGACCCAGCGCATGCAGATCCACGAGAAGACCGCCTGGATGCTGCGCAGCCTGCTCGAGAAAAAGTGATCAGGGCGGCCTGATTTCCGGCCGTTCACCGAAGCTTGATTGGCGCCCGGCCTGTGACCCTCTAGGGTTGACGGGTCGGGCGCCTTATATTTGGGGCATCGTCGATGTTGCGGAGTCAGGAGTCGCGCATGCTGATCAAAATTCGCCGCGGGTGGGAAATCCCCGAATCGCAGGCCACGCCGGAAAGTGCCTTTTTCAATCGTCGCTCGCTACTGGCGGGCCTTGGTGGTGCCGCCCTTGCCGCCGCCCTGCCCGCCGGCCGGGCCCGCGCCGCCGCACCCGCCGACATGGCAGCCGACCTCTATCCGGCCAAGCGCAATCCGCAATTCACGCTGGAGCGCGATCTCACCGACGAGAAGGTCGCCACCCATTACAACAATTTCTATGAATTCGGCTCGAGCAAGTATGTCTCCGATGCCGCCCAGAAGCTGACCATCCAGCCCTGGCAGGTGAAGATCGACGGCATGGTCGAGAAGGAAATGACCGTCGACGCTGAAGACCTGATCCGCAAGATGCCGGTAGAGGAGCGACTCTATCGCCACCGCTGCGTCGAGGCCTGGTCGATGGCGGTGCCGTGGACCGGCTTCCCGCTGAAGGCGCTGGTCGACTATGCCAAGCCGGCGTCAGGCGCCACCTATCTGCAGATGCAGACCTTCCAGAAGCCGGAAGAAGCGCCCGGCCAGCGGCAGTTCTGGTATCCCTGGCCCTATATCGAGGGCCTGACCATGGCCGAGGCGCACAACGACCTCGCCTTCATCGCCATCGGCGTCTACGGCAAGCCGATCCCCAAGCAGATGGGCGCGCCGCTGCGGCTGGCGACGCCGTGGAAATACGGCTTCAAGTCGGTCAAGTCGATCGTGAAGTTCACCTTCACCGACAAGCGGCCGAAGAATTTCTGGCAGACCATCGGTCCGGACGAATACGGCTTCTGGGCCAACGTCAATCCGGCGGTGCCGCATCCGCGCTGGAGCCAGGCCAGCGAGGAGCTGATCGGCACCGGCGGCAAGCGGGTCCCGACCCAGATCTACAACGGCTACGGCGAATTCGTCGCCGACTTGTACAAGGACATGCCGAAGCAGGAACGGCTGTTCATGTAAAGACGGTGACCGGCTCTGGCCTTCCGCCCGGTGCCGGGTTATGCACCGGACATGGCCTTTGACCTGATCATCTTCGACATGGACGGCACGCTGGTCGACAGCGAGCCGATCGCCAACCGGATTTTCCACGAACACCTCGTCGCGCTGGGCCTCGATTCCGGCATCGACGAAGCCCGCGTGGCCCGCGACCTGACCGGCCTCAGCCTGCCGAGCTGCTTCGCCTTCGTCGAACGGCATTACGGGGTGCTGCTGCCGGCGGATTTCGAGGCCGGCCTGCAGGCCGAGACTTTCCGCCGGCTGGAAAGCGACCTGAAGCCGATCCCCGGCGTGCCGGAGATCCTGCCGCGCATCGCCCAACCGAAATGCGTCGCCTCATCGTCAGAGCCGGACAAGATCGCGCTCAGCCTGCGGCTCTGCGGCATCGACGGCTTTTTCGGTCCGCACCTGTTCAGCGCCCGCCAGGTCGCTCGCGGCAAGCCGCATCCAGACCTGTTCCTGCATGCCGCCGCCACCATGGGCCATGCGCCGGAACTCTGCGCCGTGATCGAGGACAGCCTGCCCGGCGCCACCGCCGGCCAGCGCGCCGGGATGACGGTGTTTGCCTATCGGCCGCAGGCTGATGCGGCCGACGACGCCGCCTTTGCGGCGCTGGGCTGCCGGCTGCTGCGCGACATGGCCGAACTGCCAGCCCTGCTGGCCTGACACCCGGCACTGAAGACAAAAAAAAGCCGGCCTGAAACCAGGCCGGCTAAAGTCTTAACAGGGAGGCTCCGCGCGAGACGCGCGGATGGCCGGGACAGCGGGGGAGCTGCCACGGCCGAAGTTTCTGGCCGAAGCCGGAAACCCAGAAGATGCTGCGACGCAACATCTGACAAGCACAGATGTACTGCGGGACGGGATGTTTGAGTATCCACCAAATCGTCAAGTCAGCCATGCGGGTGATGCATAACTATCCGGTTACAGAATAAAGAAAACTTATCAGCAGCTTATACAGGGACTACAGGGCCGGCGGGGCCGGGAAATACAGGCGGGCGCAGGTGCCCTGACCGGGGTTGCTGGTAATTTCCAGCCGGCCGCCATGCAATTCGATCAGGGCCTTGACCAGTGGCAGGCCAAGACCGGTGCCGTTCATCTGCGAGACCAGGGCCGAATCGATGCGGCCAAAGGGCTCCAGCGCCTTGGCGAGATCGGCTTCGGTCATCCCCACTCCGGTATCCTGCACCGAAACCACTGCACTGCCATCGGGCACCAGCGCGATGCCGAACTGCACCGCGCCACCGGACGGCGTGTATTTCACGCCGTTGGACAGCAGGTTGACCAGCATCTGCTTGGCCAGCCGCTCGTCGGCATAGAAAGTCGCCCCCTCTTCAGCAGGCTCGACCGTCAAAGTGACCATGCGGTCGGCCGCCAGCGGCCGCAGCAGGGTGACGCACTGGTCGGCCAGCCGCTGCCATGACACGGCTTCCGGCATCAGGCGCATCTTGCCGGCCTCGACCTTCGACAGGTCGAGGATATCGTCGATCACCGACAGCAGATGCTTGCCCGCCGTCAGGATATCCTGCGCATAGCGGTCGTACTGCGGCACCCCGGACGGGCCCATCAGCTGCAGCGCCATGATCTCGGAAAACCCGTTGATGGCATTCAGCGGTGTGCGCAGTTCATGGCTCATATGGGCCAGGAACTGCGACTTGGCGCGATTGGCGAATTCCGCTTCCTGCAAGGCCTTGATGGCGGTCTTGCGCGCCGCCTCCAGCGTCTCGGTGCGGGCCGCCAGCATCTCCGCTTGATGGGCCAGATTTTCGTTGGCCTCGCGCAATTCGCGTTCCTGCCGCTTCAGCGCGGTGATATCGGTGATCAGCGACGCGGTGCCACCCGATGACAGCCGGAAATCGCGGATCTGCTGCCAGCGCCGGCTGCGCGTGTCGAAAAAGATATGCGGCTCGCCCTGCGCCGCCTTGAAAGTCCGCCGCCGCGTCGCCACCCATTCGTCATAATCGGTGTGGACGCCCGCCGCCGCCGCACTGGGCCGGCCGCCGACCGCGCGGGCGCAGATCTCGTCATGGCTGACGCCGGCGGCACGGTCCAGCGGCACGCAGGTGATATCGGCATAGGACTTGTTGCAGATCACCAGCCGCTCGTTCTCGTCGTAGAGCGCCACGCCGTCGGGCGCCAGCGCCAGGGCGTCGCTCAGGCGCTGCTCGGCCTCGCGCAGCCTTTCTTCCGACTCCTTGCGTTCGGTGATGTCGTTGACCACCACCAGCGCCGCGTCGTCGCCGGCATATTGCATCGGCACCGCCGCCATGGTCGCCCAGATGGTGCGGCCGGCCGCCGTGGCGATCTGCATCTCGACCCCCGGCTGCGGCGGCGTCGCGCCGAAAACCCGCGCGTGATGCTCCGGGTCGAGCACGTAGCGCGGCTTGCCCGCTGGCAAGGCCCGGCCGCTGATACCGAACAATTCGCCGGCCAGCCGGTTGCTGTACAGGAAGGCGCCGTCGCTGCGTCGTGCCACCACGATCGGAAACGGCGCCGTATCAAGGATCGACTGCAGGCGGCGCTGCGCCTCTTCGGCATCGGCACTCATCCGCGTGCGGTCCTGCAGCATCCTGCGCAACCGCGCCACCAGTTCGGAACTGCGGCTATAATAGCGGTACAGTCGCCAGGCAAAGGTCACCAGCAGGCCGGCAGCCAGCAGGCCGACACCGGCCAACAGGATATTCTCGCGGCTGCTGGTCGAGACCAGCAGGGCCACGCCAGGCAGTACGGCAATGAAGATCACCACGATCGACAGCCCCACATGCACGGCGATGGTCAGCGACACCGAGGTCACCATGCCGACCACGATCATCAGTGCCAGCAGCGGCACCGGCTGGTGCGGCAGGGCCGCTAGCACGGCCAGCATGGCACCGAAAATCAGGCCGTTCAGGGCATAGACGGCTATGAAGCGGCCAAGCCAGACCATGGCGCGGCGTCGGCGCTCGCGGTCGGCAACAAAGCGGCGGTGGCACAGCAGCTGCAGCAGAAGGGTGATTCCGGTGACCGCAACATATCCGCCCCGCAGCGACAGGGGCAGATAATCGGCCAGCAGCACAGCAACGGCGACGGCAGCCACGAACTGGGCGGCCATGTCGAGCGGCCGGCGCACCCGGACCAGCAATTCGTTGCAGCGGGCAACAGCCTCGGGGGTCATCGTGGACAGCAGTGGCGTCAAAACTGCCAGTCCGCGACTTTGCGCAACAGGAAGTCGCGGAACACGGCAAGCCGCTTGGTGTTGCGCAATTCTTCGGGATAGACCAGATAGGTATCGAAACCGGGGCCATCGAGATTCGGCAGGATGCGCACGATGCGCGGATTGCCCTCGATCATGTAGTCGGGCAGCGAGGCGATACCCAGGCCGCTGGCCACCGCCTGCATCACGCCATAGACGTTGTTCACGCTCAGGATCGCCTCGCGCGGCACCGCCGGTTCACCGGCATGCAGCAGCCAGTTGATGTTGTTGAAATGCGCCGGTGCCTCTTCGCCATAGACGATCAGGTGATGGCGGTCCATGTCCTCGATCGTCTGCGGCGCGCCATAACGGGCAATATAATCGACTGCGGCGTAGATGTGATTATGCACGGTGATCAGTTTACGATACACGAGATCGGCTTGGGTCGGCTTCCACATGCGGATCGCCACATCGGCCTCGCGCATCGACAGGTCGAGCTCGCGGTCGTCCACCACCATCTCGATGCGGATATCGGGATAGAGGTCCATGAACTCCTTGATCCGCGGCGCCAGCCAGACGGTACCGAAGGCCACCGTAGTGGTGACGCAAAGCTCGCCCGATGGCTTGTCCTTGGCATCGGCGATCATCGCCTCGGTGACGGCCAGCCGGGCAAAGATGTCGCGCGCGGTGCGGTAGAGCAATTCGCCCTGCTCGGTCAGGATCAGGCCGCGGGCATGGCGATGGAACAGCGTGGCGTTGAGCTGGGTTTCCAGCGCGCCGATCTGGCGGCTGACCGCCGACTGGCTCAATCCCAGCGACTCGCCGGCATGGGTCAGACTGCCGGCCTCGGCCACCGCATGGAATATGCGCAGCTTGTCCCAGTCGAGTGCCGACATTGTCCCCCCCGGAAATGACGCAGATGCGTCGTCAGATTAGTCCGCCGCCTCGACCGCCGGCTGGGCGTGGTGCGCCAGGAACTTCTCGGCCTCCAGCGCCGACATGCAGCCGGTGCCGGCCGCCGTCACCGCCTGGCGGTAAATCTTGTCCTGCACGTCGCCGGCCGCGAAGACGCCGGCGACCGTGGTCTGCGTGGTGCCGGGCCGCGTGGTGATATAGCCCTCGGCATCCAGCGGCAACTGACCCTTGAACAGCTTGGTATTCGGCGTATGGCCGATGGCAATGAACACGCCGTCGGTCGACAGGATTTCCGCGTCGATGGCGCCGGTCCTGGTGTTCTTCAGCTTGACGCCAGTCACCCCGCGCGGGTCACCGTCGCCGACGATCTCGTCGATCGCATGATCCCAGATCACCTTGATCTTCGGGTGGGCGAACAGGCGCTGCTGCAGGATTTTCTCGGCGCGCAGGGAGTCGCGGCGATGCACCAGCACCACCTCACTGGCATGGTTGGTCAGGTACAGCGCCTCTTCCACGGCGGTATTGCCGCCACCGACCACCACCACCTTCTTGCCGCGGTAGAAGAAGCCGTCACAGGTGGCGCAGGCCGACACGCCGAAACCCTGGAATTCCTGCTCGCTCGGCAGGCCGAGCCAGCGCGCCTGCGCGCCGGTGGCGATGATCAGGCTGTCACCGATATAGGTGTCGCCGCCATCGCCCTTGGCGACGAAGGGCCGCTTCGACAGGTCGACCGAGACGATGTAGTCGTTGATGATGGTGGTGCCGACATGCTTGGCCTGCGCCTCCATCTGCTCCATCAGCCAGGGACCCTGGATCACTGCGGCGAAGCCGGGATAGTTCTCGACATCGGTGGTGATGGTGAGCTGACCGCCGGGCTGCAGGCCATGCACCATGATCGGCTCCAGCGATGCGCGCGCCGCATAGATTGCCGCGGTGCAGCCGGCCGGGCCGGAACCGAGAATCAGGACCTTGGTACGATGGGTGGTGGCCATGATGACGTCACTCCGCGGGCATGCAGGCCCGAAAACAAGATATTTTCCAATTATGACAGGCGCTGAATCCGGCGCAAGAGCAAGACCCCGAATGGCCTGTGGCGCGGCTTTATCCGCCGCCTGCATGACCGTCCGGTGACACCGGTATCGCCGACTCGCAAGCCTATCTAGGGCATCGCCGGCGAAAGTCGCGGTTCAGAACCCGAACATGTGATCCAGGCAGAAGCTCTCGCCGCCATTCTGCAACCCGTGGAAGCCGAACAGGCGGCAGCTCGAATCGCGGACCTGGACCCAACCGCCGGCGCCGGCCGCCTGCCGTTCGGCGGCGGTAAATACTTCTGACGCCCGGAAAAACCGCGATCCGCCATAGGGGATCGGCAGCGGCCGTTCGGCCAGCTGCTGCGCCCGCCTGTCGAACAGGATCAGGCTGGTCTGCGACATCTCCTGCCCATAGGCCTCGCGCGGCAGCGAGGCCGGGTAGACCAGGTGGCAGATCGCATCGAACGGCGCCGCACCCAGCCGCAGGAACAGCCGGGTGGTCAGGCCCGGTGGCCGGTGCGTGTAGGATTGCGGCTCGTCGCGGTAGGTGATCGGCATGTTGTAGATGTGCGCGCCGAAGATGGTCTCCGCCGAATGGCCGGAACTGCGCTGCTCGTAGAGGCCGAGCGCATGCAGCCAGCCGTCGGCCTCGCCGCCGTCACGGAAATCATAGACATATTCGATATGGCCGTAGCCGGACGGCAGCCGGGTTTTCGCCGCCGCCAGCCAGGCATCGATGTCACAGGGCCGCGACTCGCGGCGCGCCAGCCGGCCGAGGTATTCCTCGGCAACCATACTGCCATCGGCGTCATACAGCACCGCGCGGATCGGCAGTTCCTGCTGCGCTGTCGACATCGGCGTCGGCAGGGCCACCGATTTCCACTGGTCGAGCGGCAGCACCGGCAACGGCATGATGTAGCCCTTGCCGATCAGGTCGCCGAGTTTCGGCAGGTCCGGGTTGGGCTTGAGGTCGATGCGTTCGACATTGGCGTGCGCAATGCGGCGGCGGCCTGCCCGTCCCCCGTTCGCGGCGTCGCCGTCCGCCTGCACGATCTCGTAGCGCGGCCGCACGAAATAGCGGCCGGCCTGGATTTCGATCTGATCGGGGAATGTCGCCTGCGGCAGCAGGCGACCGAGATCGAGCGCCACGGTACCGAACGGCGGCACGCTGCCATCCCACCAGGCGATATCCTGCGCGCCGACCAGATTGACGCCGATGCCACCGGCGGGGATCGGCACCGGATGGCTGTTTTGCACCCACAGGGTCAGGCGCTCGCCCGGCTTCGGCGCCGGCACGCCGGCATAGAGATCGGCCGGCCAGGCATTGGCGTCATGGGTGCAGGAGAGCTGCCGGCCGCTGTCGGAAAAACAGTCCATCGCATATTTCACCACGTCATGCCCCTTGATGCGGATGGCGTGGATGAACAGCGAGCCGGTGAAATCGCTCAGGCCGAAGCGCTGCCGCACGGCACGGCTGTCGATCTCGACGGCATGGAACGGTCCGCTGGCCTCGCTGTTCAGCGGCTCGGCCCATTCCGCCAGCACACTGCCGTCGGGCGCGAACAGGCACAGCCACAGAGCCGGATCGGAGGCGCCGTAACCGGCCCAGTAATTGGCGGTGACCACCTTGGTATGCAGGGCATCGCCGTCGCTGCCGGCCTCGTCGCGCAGCAGGGCGAAATTGGTGGCGAAATTCAGCGGGTCGAGATAGCGGCCTCGGTTACTGAGCCACGCGTCGGGCAGCCGCATCGCGTCCAGCGTGAAGACCTGGCAATCCGGCGGCAGCAGGCGCGCGATCTGTGCCTTGTGGATGGCGGCATCAAAGGCAGTGATCAGCACGGCATCGGGGGCCAAAGCGCGGATCGCGGTGACCGGCTGGGTGACATGGCCGAGCCGGGTCTGGCCGATGTCTTCCACGCGCTGGACGAAAACGCCGGCGAGATTGTCGCGCGGCACCGGGAAGAAGGAGTCGAGATGGTCGGCGGCGTCCTGCGCCTCCGGGTCGTAGACCGCGAGCCGGCGGAACCCGGCCAGCCCGGCAACCAGCCGGCGGCCGGGATCGGCCACTTTCGGGTGGCCCAGCGCCTTGAACAGGCTGTGGCCGCCGAAATTGTTGCCCGGACGCCAGCCGCCCTTGGCATCGGCATTGGTAAAGGTATCGATTTTCAGCGCCATACGCGTTCCGACCGGGTCGCTTTGTTAAGATCTGCGCCCCGATAGCCCCCGCCCGGCAGCGCCTGAGGTGACAGCTTTACCATCGGTGCCACGCGCTTGGAATTGCCTCAGGCCAAACAACGGCCACGGGCACCCACGAAATTTTATAATCTCTGACCCTTGGAATCACACCGGTATTTATAATAATATTGCGCGCATTCCGCCATAGAAAGAAATTTTCCATGCAACGCGTCAAGCTCGACCTGATCGACCGCAAGATCCTCACCGACCTGCAGGCCGACGGGCGCATGACCAATGTCGAACTCGCCCAGCGGGTCGGCATCTCCGCCCCGCCCTGCCTGCGGCGCGTCCGCGCCCTTGAAGAGGCCGGTTATATCCGCGGCTACCACGCCGAACTCAACCCGCAGCAGCTCGGCTACGGCGTCACCGTGTTTGCCATGGTCGGGCTGAACAGCCAGGCCGAGCAGGACCTGATCGCCTTCGAGCATACCGTGACCGGCTGGGCCCAGGTGCGCGAATGCCACATGCTGGCCGGCGAGAATGATTTCATCCTGAAAATCGTCGCCCGCGACTGGGATGCCTATCAGACCTTCCTGACCCGCGAACTGACCGCACTGGCCAATGTCGCCCATGTGAAGACGGCACTGACCATCCGCTGCTCGAAGAACGAGCCGGGCGTGCCGGTAGACATGCCGGCCGAGGCAGAAGCCGCCGACTGAGGCGTTACGCCGCCTCGGCGATCTCCTCCACCCGATAGCGCCAGGCCTGCAGGCCGGCGGGCCATGGTCCCGCCGGAAAACTGCCCTTGTGCAGCAGGGCGTCGAGGAAGTCCTCCGGTGCCGGCAGCTTGTCCCAGACCTGGGGCAGGAAGGTCGCGTGATGGCGGCCGGCACGCAGCAGCAGGCCGTCACGGCCAGGCACCAGCGCCGCCAGCAGCTCGGCCCGGCTGGCCGCCGGCAGCGGCAGCAGCGGCGTGAGCACGGATATTTCCAGCCTGAGCCTCGCGAACTCCGCCGCTGACAGTGGCGCGAAGCGCGGATCGCGGAAGGCGGCATCGGCGGCGATGCGCGCGGCCTCTTCGGCCAGCGGGCGTTCGGCTGCCAGCGAACCGATGCAGCCACGCAAATCTCCGTCGCTGCCATACAGCGAGACGAAACACGGCCGCCAGGTCTGCAGGGCCGCCGGGACCGGCACCAGCAGCGTTTGCGCGGCAAGCCCGAGTGCCGTCGCGATGGCGTGGCGCGCGATGGCGATGAGATGGTCGCGCTCAGCCTCAGTCAGTTGCGCCATGCCGCCGGCGGTGAAATCCCAGGCGCCATAGCCGACCACGCGGTCGCGCGGCCCGGCCGTATCGCCGGATGTGCGCAGGTCGAACCGCATCGCGGCGAGAGCATCGCCGGCCGATGCGGCCAGCAGTCCGGCGATGGCATGGCGGCCGCAGGCGCCTTCGGTATTGCCCGCATTCGCCACGGTGTCGACATCGGCCCGTTCGATCGCCGCCGCAGTGGCACGGTCAAACGCCTGCGCATCGGCGTAAGCATGGAAATGACTGAGGTCCGAGGAGATGACGATCAGCGTCTCCGGTCCGCCCCAGAGTGCCTGCAGTACCGCCGCCACCTGCCCGGGCGAGGCCATGCCGACCACCAGCGGCACCAGGGTGACATCGCTAAGCAGACGCTGCAGGAAGGGCAGTTGTACTTCGAGCGCATGTTCGTCGGCATGGGCTTCGGGCAGCACGCTGACGCCGGGCAGGCCGGCGATCTGCGCCATCGCCGCCGTATCGAGCGGCACGTCACCCAGTGGCGTGGCAAAGGCCGTGGCCTGCGGCAGCGCAAGGCCGCGAAAGCCATGGCGGTGCGCCGGGCCGAGCAGCACGACGCGGCGGTATTGTCTGGCATGGGCCGCCAGCCGCGCATAGCCGGCAGCCGCGACAGGGCCGGAATAGATGTAGCCGGCATGGGGCACGATCAGCGCCTTGGGCGCCGCCAGCGCGGCAAGACCGGGACGCAGTCGCGCGGCCTCGGCCAGCATGGCGTCGATCTGCGCCGCCAGGGTGGCGGCATCGGCCGGATAGAACAGCCCGCTGACAGCTGGCGGGCGGAGGCGTGTCGTCTGGTTCATGGCAGGTCTCCCGTCATACGGGAATCTCATCCTCTGGTAATTATACTGCAATCCGGCCCGTCGCGGTCGGGTTTGCAGCCATCCTCTTGACCTCGCTCAAGGCGATGCCGGGAAAATCGCGGCATTGTGGCAGCATCCCAGTCAGAACGGAGCCCGCCGTGGCCCAGACACCCGCCAGCATCCTGCCCATGCCCCGGCCCACCAGACCGCCGGCGGTGCCGCTTGTGATGTCCCGGCCGGCGGCCGACCTGCCCGATCCTGTCGCCCTGCCGCTCGACCGCATGGTCAACGCGGCGATGGCGCGGCTGACCGCCGGCGTTTCGCCGCTGGCCCTGCCGTCGGCCTATCTCGACTGGGGCATGCATCTGGCCATGGCGCCGGGCAAGCAGCTCGAATTACTGCGCAAGGCGCATCGCAAGATGACCCGTTTCGGCCTCTATGCCGCGCATTGCGCGGCACAGGGCGGCCATGACGGCGCCTGTATCGCGCCGCTGGAACAGGACCGGCGGTTCAGCGACCCGGCCTGGCAGAGTCCGCCCTTCAACCTGATCTACCAGTCGTTCCTGCTGACCCAGCAATGGTGGCATAACGCCACCACCGGCGTGCGCGGCGTCGCGCCGCATCACCAGGCCGTGGTGGAATTCACCACCCGGCAGATCCTCGACATCTTCTCGCCCAGCAACAACCTGCTGCTCAACCCGGTCGCGCTGCAGCAGACGATCAACGAGCACGGCATGAACCTGGTGCGCGGCCTCGGCAATTTCATCGAGGATGCGCAGCGCAGCCTGCTCGGCCGACCGCCGGCCGGCAGCGAGGATTTCCGCGTCGGCGAGACGCTCGCCGTCACGCCGGGCAAGGTCGTGCTGCGCAACAGCCTGATCGAGCTGATCCAGTACGCGCCGACCACCGACAAAGTGCAGGCCGAGCCGATCCTGATCGTGCCGGCCTGGATCATGAAATACTACATCCTCGATCTTTCGGCACAGAACTCGCTGGTAAAATACTTGGTCGACCGCGGCCATACCGTCTTCATGATCTCGTGGAAGAATCCCGATTATGGCGATCGCGATGTCGGTTTCGACGATTACCGGCGGCTCGGCGTGATGGCAGCGCTGGATGCCGTCTCGGCGATCTGTCCGCAACAGAAGATCCACGCCACCGGCTACTGCCTCGGCGGCACCCTGCTGTCGGTGACCGCCGCGGCCATGGCGCGTGACGGCGACGACCGACTGGCCAGCATGACAATGCTGGCAGCGCAAACCGATTTTTCGGAAGCCGGGGAACTGACCCTGTTCATCGACGAGAACCAGGTCACTTTCCTCGAAGACATGATGTGGGAACAGGGTTTCCTCGACACCAAGCAGATGGCCGGCGCCTTCCAGATCCTGCGCTCCAACGACCTGATATGGTCGCGCATCATGAAGGACTATATCGCCGGCGAGCGGCCACCAATGAACGACCTGATGGCCTGGAATGCCGACCAGACCCGGATGCCCTATCGCATGCACAGCGAATACCTGCGCCGGCTGTTCCTCGACAACGATCTCGCCGAGGGCCGCTTCAGGGTCGACGGCCGGCCCATCGCCCTGACCGATCTGCGTCTGCCGGTCTTCGCCGTCGGCACCGAGCACGACCATGTCGCACCCTGGCATTCGGTCTTCAAGATCATGCGGCTGACCGATACCAACGTGACCTTCGTACTGACCTCGGGTGGCCACAATGCCGGTATCGTCAGCGAACCGGGGCATCCGCATCGTCAGTACCGGCTTGCCCATCACGACGAGCACGACGCCTATATCGATCCCGACCGCTGGCTGGCGGAAACGCCGACGCAGACGGGATCGTGGTGGCCGGCCTGGGCCGACTGGCTGGCGGCGCATTCGGACGGCATGGTGCCGCCGCCGCCGCTGGGTAATGCCGCCGCCGGCTATCCGGCGCTCAGCGCCGCGCCGGGCGAATACGTCTTCGTCGCCTGAGGCAGCGCCCTACAGACTATAGGGATCGAGCGGAATCGCCGTCGGCCGGTTGTCGAGCAGGTCGGCGACGAGCTGCGCCGCCCCCATCGACAAGGTGAAGCCGAGCGCACCATGGCCGCAGTTGAGCAGCAGGTTGTCGTAGCGCGTGCGGCCAAGGATCGGCAAGCCGGTCGGCGTCGCCGGGCGCAGGCCGCACCAGGGCTGCGGATCGGAAAAATCGACGCCGGCGCCGAAGGCCTCCCGCGTCTCGCGCTCGACCTGGCCGAGCCGGGCCGGATCAAGCGTGAGGTCCTCGCCGACCAGGTCGGCGACGCCGGCGGCGCGCAGCATATTCCCGAGCCGGGCATAAACGATCTTGCGGTCGCTGTCGGTAACGCTGACCTGCGGCACCTTCGCCGGATCGGTCACCTGCAAGGATAAGCTATAGCCTTTCAGCGGATAGATCGGCAGCCGGATACCGAGCCCGGCAGCCAGCCGGCGCGCACCCATGCCGGCAGCCAGCACCACCGCGTCGCCTTCGATCATACCGTCACGCGTTGCAACGCCGCGGATACGGCTGCCATCGCGCACCAGACGCTCGGCCGGCAGGCCGTAGCGGAACTCCGCCGGATTGTTGCCGGCCTTCAGCTTACCTTCGAGGGCAATGCAGAAGAGGTGGCAATCACCGGCTTCTTCGCTCGGCGTGTAGATGCCGCCGACGATGCGCGGGCCGAACTGTTCGACTGCCGGCTCGATGGCGAGGCAGCCGGCGCGGTCGAGCACCTCCTGCTCGCAGCCGAGCGTGCGCTGGAACTCCATCTGGCGTTTGGCGCCCTCGAGGCCGGCGTCGTCGGAATAGACCACCAGCTTGCCGGTGCGGCTGTAGGCGAAGTCGAGGCCGCCCTCTGCCACCGCCTCATGCACCTGGGCACGGCTGTGGAAGGCGAGCGCCAGCAGCGCGCGGGTAGTCGCCGCCGCGCGGCCTGCCGTGCAGGCGAGCAGGAATTCGAGGCCCCAGCGCCACTGTTCCGGATCGAGCGCCGGGCGGAAACGCATCGGCGAGTTGCGGTCGAAGAGGTATTTCGGCAGCGCCGGCAGCACCTCGGGCGCGGCGAGCGGCGCGACATAGCTGTAGCTGAGCTGGGCGCCGTTGGCGCGACTGGTGCCGAGGCCCGGGCCAGATGCGGCATCAATGACCGTGACCCGGTGGCCGGCCCGATGCAGGAACCAGGCGGTGGTCATGCCGACCACGCCGGCGCCGACAACGATCACATGCACGGCGGTTGTCCTGTGGCTGCGGGCGTCCTGTGGAGGGTCGGGTTAAGGATGATGCGGCGGCCGCATCGCCCGGCAGATACTGAGTGGCGTCCCCACGGGGATTCGAACCCCGGTTTGCGCCGTGAGAGGGCGCCGTCCTGGGCCTCTAGACGATGGGGACCCATGCAGAACACGGGCAGGGCCCGCGCGAGGCGCACCAGATACAGGACCGCCCCGGAGGGTGCAAGCCCTTTCCGCCAAGCCGCTGAAAATTCGCCGGGAATACCGGTCCGAAACCCCGCCGCCGGAGCCGGCCGCGACCACCGGGCGGGCGAAATCATTTTGTCTTACAAGACGCTTGCATCGGGTTTGCGGCTGGGTATAGTGCGCGCCTGCAACCGGGGACCCTCCGGTTGGCCGGACCCCCGACTCGTCACTGCCGTGACCGTCTGCCAGGCCGGTGCCGGGTTTCCGGCCAAAACGCCGAGCGGGCGTAGCTCAGGGGTAGAGCACAACCTTGCCAAGGTTGGGGTCGAGGGTTCGAATCCCTTCGCCCGCTCCAAATTTCCAATACATCCTCCCTTCCAGACCATACGGATAGGCCCGGCCGCCATCGCCGATGCCGGCCTGTGCCTGTTTCCGGGCGGGTTGATCCCGCCGCCATGCTGGCGCATAGGACAGATGCAGGCGGCCCGGAATGGTGCCGCGGCATGGGTGACGGAGTATGGAGGACCTGATGAGCGACCTGACCCTGGACATGCAGCAGACCGCGCAGCCGGCCTCCGCGGCCGAGCGCACCGCCCTGCTGCAGAACCCCGCCTTCGGCCGCGTTTTCACCGACCATATGATCACCCTGCGCCATACGAAGGAGCGCGGCTGGCATGACTGGCGGCTGGAGCCGCGCCAGCCGCTCGCCCTCGACCCGGCCACCCTGTCGCTGCATTACGCGCTGGAGATTTTCGAGGGGCTCAAGGCCTACCGGCTGCCCGATGGCGGTGCCGCGCTGTTTCGCCCGGACGCCAATGCGCGCCGCTTCCGCGCTTCGGCCGAACGCATGGCCATGCCGCTGCTGCCGGAAGAGCTGTTCACCGACTCCGTCCGCGCGCTGGTGCGCACCGACCGCGCGTGGATTCCGACCGCCGAGGGCGCCTCGCTCTACCTGCGCCCCTTCATGATCGGCACCGAGGTCGCGCTGCCGCCGAAGCCGGCAACCGAGCATCTGTTCTGCGTCATCGCTTCGCCGGTCGCGTCCTATTTCAAGGGCGGCGCCAAGGGCGTGACGCTCTGGGTCTCCGAAAACTATACCCGGGCGGCCCCCGGCGGCACCGGCGCGGCGAAATGCGGCGGCAACTATGCCGCCAGCCTGGTTGCCCAGGCCGAGGGCGAGCGCGAGGGCTGCGAGCAGGTGGTGTTCCTCGACGCCGTCGAACGCCGCTGGGTCGAGGAACTCGGCGGCATGAACGTCTTCTTCGTTTTCGACGACGGCGCGCTGCAGACCCCGCCGCTGACCGGCACCATCCTGCCGGGCATCACCCGCGATTCGCTGATCACGCTGGCGCGCGGCATGGGCCTGACCGTGCGCGAGGAGCCCTACGCCATCGACCAGTGGCAGGCCGATGCCCAGAGCGGGCGCCTGCGCGAGGCGTTTGCCTGCGGCACCGCTGCGGTCGTGGCACCGATCGGCCATGTGAAAGGCCGCCGGCATGGTTTTGTCATCGGCAATGGCGAGGCCGGTCCGGTGGCAACACGGCTCAAGGCAGCGCTGACCGACATCCAGTTCGGCCGCACGTCCGGCCCGCAGGGCTGGCTCGACCGGCTGTTCTGATCCCGGACATTCCGAAGCGGACAGCGTTGGCCGCAGGCTTACCGTGGCATGCGACGGACGGGTGAGCGGCCGACGCGGCATCGCCTATAATCGCCGCGCCGACAATAGGGAGAGCGCATATGACCGACCGGATTCTTGTCTTCTACGGATCGTACCGCACCGATCGCGCGGGCATCCGGCTGGCCAACTACACGGTTTCCACGCTGCAGGCCCGCGGCAACGATGTCGAACTGATCGACGCCAAGGCGATCGACCTTCCCATTCTCGATCGCATGTACAAGGAATATGCGCCGGGGACCGCACCGGATCGCCTGGAAGCTCTGGCCCGGAAGATTGTTGCTGCGGACGCCTTCGTGTTTGTAACCGGGGAATACAACTGGGGCCCTCAGCCGGGCCTGAAAAACCTGACCGACCATTTCTTGGAAGAATGGTTCTGGCGCCCTGCCGCGGTGCTCTCATATTCCGCCGGCGCCATCGGCGGCGCGCGCGCCAACGTCGCCTGGCATGCCACGCTCTCCGAGATGGGGATGGTGGTAACCTCCAGCACCATCACGGTTGGCCCCATCCTCGGTGCCCTCGACGAGAGCGGCCGGCCGACAGGAGAAGCCGGGGCCCGGCTGGAAAGGGCCTTTCCGCGCTTCGCCGATGATCTCGCCTGGTGGACGGAAGCGGCAAAGCGACAGCGCGATCTGCGGAAACCGCCTTACTGAGCGAGCACCGCTCAGGTTCTCCAGAACACATCAGACCGATGAAAAAGCCCCTCCGGGGCTTTTTGCTTTCCGGCCGCAGCCTAATGCTGATGCGCCTTGCGCCGCTCGCGATGCGCCGCCTGCTTCGCCCGGTTGCCGCACAGCGCCATGCTGCACCAGCGCCGCGCATGGCCGCGCGTATGGTCGGCGAACAGCAATGTGCAGGCGGGTCCCTCGCAGGCCTTAACCTGCGTGAAGTCCTCCGTGCAGACAAAGCGCGCCAGCGCTTCGCCGACTGGCAGCAGCAAAGCTTCCGGCGAGCGCCAGCGGCGCAGGGCCCGGACCTCGAGCGAGGCACTGCCGCCGTCTTGCGTCTGCACGATCTGGCTGAAGGCTTCGTCGCGCTCCAGCAGACGGTTCAGCGGCTCCAGCGCATCCAGAGTGTCCAGCGCCAGCGGGCGGCCCCGATGCGTCTGCACGAAGCCCCGGAACCATTCCCGCAGGCTTCGGGCCCGGTCCGCGACCTTGTCGAGTTCGCCGGGCAGCGCCTGGGCGCGAATGGCGTCGAGAGCGGAGGCCGGGACGAGCCGTGCCTGATCCAGCCAGCGCAGCAGCCCTTCGCCGTCGTCGATCCAGTCGATCGTGGTGTCCTGCGGCGTTGCCACCGAATTGAGGAAATCCAGCCCGAGCGCATCGCCGACGAAAAGGGCCGGGGAATGACTGTCCATCACAACTCCTGTTCCGGCCGCGACATCCTTCGGCAGCAGCCCGCCTGTCCGATATATAACCTTCATAATGATATATTACAAGTTATTGCCCATAACCTGTCCGTCTCTCATACCGCCGTAGATGTGGCGGTGGACTGCAGGATTGCATCCTGTCCATCGCACATAGTGACGTGTATTAACCGGATAACAGCGAATTAATGGTGGCCACCTTGGTCAGGCACAGTCGAGTTGGGTGAAAAATTACAGTAACCTCTAAAAATTCTATTGACAGGTTACTTGCACTATGCATAACCTTCTATCGCAATTCAGACAGGTTACTTACCCCCAAGGACCAGACCCATGACCGCCATCCGATACCAGACCGCCACCGTGGACAGCCTCAGCATCTTCTATCGCGAGGCCGGCACCCCCGGCGCCCCGAAGTTGCTGCTGCTGCACGGCTTCCCCAGCGCCGGCCATATGTTCCGCGACCTCATTCCGCTGCTGGCCGACCGCTTCCATATCGTCGCCCCCGACCTGCCGGGCTTCGGCCAGTCCGGCACGCCGGATGGCATGGTCACCTTCGACCGCATCGCGGAGGCCGTCGACCGCTTCACCGAGGTCATCGGTTTCGACCGCTATGCCCTCTATGTGTTCGACTACGGCGCACCGACCGGCTTCAGGCTGGCCGTGAAACACCCCGAGCGGATCACGGCCATCATTTCGCAGAACGGCAATGCCTATGAGGAAGGCCTGAGCGACAGCTGGAATCCGATCCGGGCCTACTGGCAGGACGCCACGCCGGCCAACCGCGAGGCCCTGCGCGCGTTCCTCAAGCCCGAGACGACCGTCTGGCAATACACGCATGGTGTCCCCGATGCGACGGCGGCATCGCCGGACGGCCATTCGCTGGACAATTTCTATCTGGCGCGGCCGGGCATGGCTGACGTGCAGCTCGACCTGTTCGGCGACTACAAGAGCAACGTCGCGCTGTATCCGGCCTTCCAGACATATTTCCGCACCCACAAACCGCCTTTCCTCGCAGTCTGGGGCAGGAACGATCCCTTCTTCCTGCCGGCCGGCGCCGAGGCCTTCAGGCGCGACATCCCTGCCGCGGTGGTGCGCTTCTTCGAGACCGGGCATTTCGCGCTCGAAACCCACGCCGCGGAAATCGCCGCGGAAATCCGCAGTTTCCTCAGCCGGTGAACACCTCCCCGGCGCCGCCCCGCGATATCGGGCGCGGCGGCCGGGGCGAGAACCGCGCGAACAGCAGTGCCAGTGTCATGAAGAACAGCGTGTGCGCCGCGGCGTACCAGAGCATGCCGGCAGGCGTCAGATGGGCGCTGCCGGCAAAGCCCTCGCCCGTCAGAGGCAGCACGACAACGGCATTCAGCAGCCAGACACCGGCTGCATAGATCGCGCCCTTCAGCCAGGCCGGCCGCGGCAGAACCGGCTCGATGGCCACGACATAGACCACCGCCATGGCGAGGCCGACGGCGAGATGGAAGCCGGTCTGGAACGGCGGCGTGTTGGCCGGCGGACCGCCGAGCGCCAACCATAACGCCGCGATTCCGGTCTGCTGCAACACCGGCCCGATCCAGAGCGAGACCAGCCGCAGCAGGCCGCCATGGGCCGTCGCCAGCGGAACATAATCGGCCAGTTTCAGGGCGACGGTGTTGAGTCCGATTGCGATGGCACCCGCCAGCAGGCCAGCGCCCAGCCGGCACCACAGGGCGACGGGACCAGTCATCGCCGCCCCCACGCAACGAGGCCGGCCGGCCCGTTACATAGCTGCGCGGCCGTGCGCCTGCCGGCGCCGGGCGATGGTGGTGAGGATGGCCCCCGCCAGGAAGATCGCCGGCGGGATGAAGCCGCGCGCGAAACCGACATAGCCCGGCAGCACCACCACGGTGATCCAGATGCCGTCGGCCCAGCCGGCGACGCAGAGGCTGAGCCAGTAGCCGAGCCGGTCGTTGCGCCAGTTGCGCCAGAGCGCCACGACGATGATGAACAGCGAGATGGTGAGCATGTAGGCGGCGAGCTGGAACAGCCGGCCCTGCGCGATGCCCTCGTGGCCTTCGCCGAGCTGCATGATGTCGTAGGCCACCTTGCAGTGGAACAGGCCCCAGGCGGCATAGCAGAGCGCGCCCGCGCGGGCCGTCCAGACGGCAAGGGCGGAAGACGACGGGAGTGGCGGGGGCGCTGACGGAAGCATTCCGCTGTCTCTCTGATCCGGAGGAGGCGCGCAGCCGGCGGAACCGGCGTCTGCGAGGCGGGTCCGGATTTTAGAGCAGTCATTTTAGAATCCAAAAACACGGCACCGTGAGGGCTGGTCATGGGTCGGTCTCCTATTGCGGTGACAACGTGCCGAAAACGGCAACCAGCATCAGTACGCCGGCCGCCAGGGCCAGTTCGCCGCAGGCGGCGCGCCGGATCGACCGCAGGGTAGCGAGCGCATCGCCGCCGAAACGGTTGCGGAAGGCCGAGCGGTTGCGCAGCGCCAGTCCGATCATGCCGAGCACCAGCAGGATCTTCAGCGCCAGCAGCAGCTGATAGGCGGTGGCCCAGCGCTGCGGCCAACCGCCAAAGACAAGCAGCGTATTGGCCAGGCCGGTGGCGACGACCAGCGCGACCGCGACCTGCCCCATGACGGAAAAGCGCAGCAGCATCTGCCGCGCCGGCGCGAGCAATGTGCGATCGGCACAGCGGCCGAGGCAGAGCACAAGCGGCACCAGCCCGCCCGCCCAGGCCGCGCCGGCCAGCACATGCACCGCGTCGTTGGTCATGTGAAGGTCGCCGAGCCAGCCGTCATGCATCACCGCATGGCCGCCGAGCGCGACGCTGGCCAGCAGGCCGCCGGCCAGTGCGGTGGCCACGGCCGGTCTGGCCGCCATCACAACCGCACCCGCCGTCAGCAGGGCCAGCCCCGCACGGACCAGCCAGGCCCGTCCGATCGGCGTGGCCAGCAGCAGAACCCGCAGCAGGGCCGGATCGACGGCGGACCAGCCGCCGCCGGCGCTCGCCGCCTCCGCGACGAGCCAGGCCAGCAGGGCGGCAACCGCAAGCAGGACGGCAGCCAGCATCGGCCAACGCAGCCGCGCCGCCGCCACACCGCCGACCTGCCCCGGCGCGACCGCCACAAAGAACAGGCCGGCGCCGAAGAGAAAGCTTGCCGCCGCGTCGCAGGCCAGGCGGGCGGCAACCAGCAGGGGCTGCGGCGCGATCAATGGCTGACCGCGAAGGTGTAACTGCCCTCGGCGCGATGGCCATCGCTGGCCACGGCATGCCACAGCACGGTGTATTTGCCGACCGGCAGGCTGGCCGGCAGCGGGACGATCATCTCCCGGTCGTCGCAGGCGGCGAGAACGGGCGTGCCGGTCTGGACCGGGTGCTGGCCGGCATCGGTGACCTTTACCCCGCTCAGCGCGATGACGAGCCCCTCGGAGAAAAACAGCTTCAGGCTGTCCAGCGTGAGGGCAAGGGTGGCCTTGCCGTCGGGGACGGCCCGTTCCAGACGGGCATGGGCGAAAGCCGGGCCGGTCATGGCGAAACCGGCGGCAAGGGCGAAGGCGGAAAGGAAAGTTCTGCGCATGATGTCTGTTCCTGATGCAGCGACCCCCGCGGCGAATGCCGGGGCGGTTCGTGGGAAAGACACCCGGGCGCCCGGTTTTATTCCCGCCGGTCTGGCCGCCGATGTGGCATTCTGTGAGCGATGCCACAGGAACCGGGATTTCTCCGGGGGTGGCCTGTCCGGCGGCCCGGCGCCCGGACGTCATTGACGACAGCCGGTCCCCTTCTTAATTGTGGAAGCCATGATCCAGGAAATGAGCCAGCGCAGCCGCGACATCCTGCGCCTGGTGGTCGAGACCTATATGACCACCGGCGAGCCGGTCGGTTCGCGCCTGCTGTCGAAGAAACTCGAAAACCGGCTGTCGCCGGCCAGCATCCGCAACACCATGGCCGATCTCGAAGACGCCGGGCTGCTCTATGCGCCGCATACCTCAGCCGGCCGGCTGCCGACCGAAACCGGGCTCAGGCTGTTCGTCGACGGCCTGCTGCAGGTCGGCGACCTGACCGGCGAGGAGCGCACGTCGATCGAGACGCGCTGCGCCGCCTCGGGCACCGGTTTCCAGGAAGTGCTGACCCAGGCGACCGCCGTCCTCTCGGGCCTGTCGGGCCATGCCGGGCTGGTGGTGGCACCGAAGGTCGACGCCCCCTTGCGCCATGTGGAATTCGTCCCCGTGGCCCCGGGCCGCGCGCTCGTCGTGCTGGTCTCGGAATCCGGCCAGGTCGAGAACCGCATGCTGGACATGCCAATGGGCATGACCGGCTCGGCGCTGGCCGAGGCCGGACAGTTCCTGTCGCAACGCCTGGCCGGCCGCACCATGGCCGAGGCGCGCGACGAGATCCTGCACGAACTGACCGCTCGGCGCGCCGAGGTCGACCAGCTGGCCGCCGGCATCGTCGAGGCGGGCCTGGCGATCTGGGGCGGCGAGCCGGGCCGCGGCACGCTGATCGTGCGCAACAGCGCCAGCCTGCTGGACGACGTCTCGGCACTGGCCGACCTCGAGCGCATCCGCGACCTGATGGAGGAACTCGAGAATACCGAGGAGATGCTGCGGCTGATCGAGTTGACCCAGGGCAGCGAGGGCGTCCGCATTTTCATCGGCTCGGAGAACACCCTGTTCCGTCGCGCCGGCTGTTCGCTGATCGTTGCCCCGCTGCAGAACCAGCAGCAGCGCATCGTCGGCGCCATCGGGGTGATCGGCCCGACCCGGATGAACTACGCCCGGGTCGTCCCCATGGTGGATTTCACCGCCCAGGTGGTCGGCCGCCTGCTCGGCTGACGCCGTAATCAGCCCGCAGAAGCCCGGTTTTTCGCCCTACCCCTTTCAATTTCCGGCCTCGATCCGTATATGCAGGACGCAACGAGGATACGATGACACAGAACGAAACCCAGAACCCCGCGACCCCGGCCGAGGCGCCCGAGAGCGCCGCCCAGAGTACGTCGGGAGCGACCGGGCCGGAGGCTGCCGCCGCCGCGCTGGCCGCCGCCCAGGCCGAGATCGCCGAGCTGAAAGACCGCATCCTGCGCACCGCCGCCGAGGGCGAGAACCTGCGCAAGCGGCTGGAGCGCGAGAAGGAAGACGCCGCCAAGTATGCGTCCGGCAAATTCGCCCGCGACATCCTCACCGTGGCCGACAACCTGCGCCGCGCGCTCGACAACGCGCCGAAGCACGCCGAGGGCAGCCCGGAAGCCGCGGTGATCTCCGGCGTCGAGGCGACCGAGCGCGAGCTGCTGAGCGTATTCGAGCGCCATGGCATTGCCCGCGTCGAGCCGAAGGGCCAGAAATTCGACCCCAACCTGCACCAGGCGATGTTCGAGATCGAAGATCCCACAGTGCCGTCGGGCACCGTCGTGCAGGTGGTGGCGGCCGGCTACGTCCAGCACGGCCGCCTGCTGCGTGCCGCCATGGTCGGCGTCTCCAAGGGCGGCCCGCAGGACGAGCTGCAGCCCGGCGCCGCGGTCAATACCCAGGCCTGATCCCCCCGCTCAACCTGCCCGGGGTTGAACGGCGCGCCGGCCGCGTTAGCTTGCTGGCGTGAGCTTGGCCCGCCGCCGGCTTGCGAGAGGCGCCGGTGTCGGCGCAGTGCCCGTGGGCGCCGGTGTCGGCGCAGTGACCGCCGGAGGTTTGCCGTGCCGCTGTTTTCCGTTCTCGATCTCGCGCCCGTGCCGGACGGCTTCACGCCGCGCGATGCCCTGCGCAACACCCTCGATCTCGCCCGCCATGCCGAGGACTGGGGCTACAACCGCTACTGGCTGGCCGAACACCACAACATGATCGGCATCGCCAGCGCCGCCACCGCGGTGGTGATCGGCCATGTCGCCGGCGGCACCAAGTACATGCGCGTCGGCGCCGGCGGTATCATGCTGCCCAACCATTCGCCGCTGGTGATCGCCGAGCAGTTCGGCACGCTGGAAGCACTGTATCCCGGCCGCATCGATCTGGGCCTGGGTCGCGCGCCCGGCACCGACCAGATGACCCTGCGGGCGCTACGCCGCGACCCTGAGGCGGCCGATACCTTCCCCCGCGACGTGCAGGAGCTGCAGGCCCTGCTCGCCCCGATCGAACCCGGCCAGCGCCTGCGCGCGGTGCCTGGCGGCGGCTCGAACGTGCCGCTGTGGATTCTCGGCTCCAGCCTGTTCGGCGCCCAGCTCGCCGCCATTCTCGGCCTGCCCTATGCCTTCGCCTCGCATTTCGCCCCCGAGGCGCTGATGCCGGCGCTGGAGACCTATCGCAGCCGCTTCGAGCCCTCCGGACAGCTGGCCAAACCGCACGCCATGGTCGGCGTCAACGTGATCGCCGCCGATACCGACGACGAGGCGCGCCGGCTGTTCACTTCGGCGCAGCAGGCCTTCACCAACATGCAGCGCGGCACCCGCGGCCTGCTGCCCCGGCCGATCGATGACATCGAGACCTACTGGTCGCCGGTCGAGAAGGCCCGTGCCTCGGCGATGCTGGCCTGTTCCTTCGTCGGCAGTGCCGACACCGTGCGCCGCGGCCTCGAGCGCTTTATTGCCCAGACCGGCGCCGACGAGATCATGGTGGCCTCCGCCATCCACGATCACAGGGCCCGGCTGCACTCCTATGAGGTCCTGACCGGGGTCATCCGGACTCTGAACCCGCAAGCCGAGACTGCCCTGCAGGGCTGACCCGGCAAACGTGTGAAAACCCCGGATAGCCCGACAAATCCGGCTGACATCCGCCTTTGTCAAAAATCTGCAACCACGGACCCCGATAGTCTGCCTCGGTAATCAGCCTGCTGAGGGCGACGGGGATCCGCGGTGGACATGATCGGTTCTGAAATACTCGAGACCATCGGGACAGTGGCGGTGCCACTGCCTTCGGTGCCGCCAACCATGCGCTGCGAGGATGTCGACCGCCGCTTCCAGGCCGATCCCGACCTCGGCGCCATTGCCGTGGTCGGCCACGACGGCCGGCCGGTCGGCCTGATCAACCGCTATGACCTGATCACCCACCTGTCGCGCGATTTCGGCCGCGCCCTGTTTGCCCGCAAGCCGGTCGCCGAGTTGATGGACCGCAACCCGCTGATCGTCGAATCCTCGATCAGTGTCGACAAGCTGGAAAGCCTGATCGCCGACGAACACCAGGCCGCCCTGCTGCGCGGCTTCATCGTCACCCGCGCCGGCATATATTACGGCGTTGGCACCGCGCTGCTGCTGCTGCAACTCGGCATGGCGCGCAGCGAACGGCGCAACCGCGCGCTGGAACGCGCCCGCCAGGCCGCCGAAGAGGCGTCTTTGAGCAAGACCCGCTTCCTCGCCAACATGAGCCATGAGCTGCGCACGCCGCTGAATGCCATCATCGGGTTCGCCGAGGTGATCCGCAAGGAGATGCTGGGGCCGATCGGCAATGCCCGCTATACCGAATATGTCGACGACATTCTCTCCAGCGGCCAGCATCTGCTCAGCCTGATCAACAACATCCTCGACATGTCGAAGATCGAAAGCGGCTCCTGGCGCATCCAGCCGGAGGTGATCGATCCCGTCGAGGTGCTGGAGACCAGCCTGCGCATCTTCCGCGAACGCGCCATCGGTCGCGGCGTGCATCTCAACATGGCGGCCGATCCGGACCTCTTTGAAGGTTTCGTCGACCGCCAGGCCCTGCGCCAGATCCTGCTCAATCTGGTGTCCAATGCCATCAAGTTCACCGCCAATGGCGGCACGGTCGAGGTCGGGGCCGCCGGGCAGGCTGATGGCGGTTTCCGCATCTGGGTCAGCGATACCGGCATCGGCATCGCGCCGGAAAACATCCCGGTGGTGCTGGCGCCGTTCGGCCAGGTCGAGAATGACCTGACCCGCAAATACGAAGGCACCGGACTAGGCCTGCCGCTGGTCAAGTCGCTGGTCGAACTGCATGGCGGCAGTTTCGAGCTGGACAGCGCCCCCGGCCGCGGCACCACGGTCCGGGCCCATTTCCCGCCGCCACCGGCTGCCGGGACGGTGGTTGCCGCTATAGCCGAGTCACCCGCCGCAATGTCAGATTGATCCGGCCGCCACCGGGCAGCAGACGGCTGGAACCGCCCAGCACCCGGTCGATGCCGTGGAAAGCCAGCCGCGCCGCGCCGCCCAGCACCAGCACGCCGCCAGACGCCAGTTTCAGAGACCGGGTCGGCCCGCCACGCAGTGTGCCGCCGAGCCGGAACACCGCCTCGTCACCCAGCGAGATCGACACCACCGGGGCGGCCAGCTCCGCCTCGTCGCGATCCTGGTGCAGGCCCATTTTCGCCCCGTCGCGATAGAGGTTGATCAGGCAGCATTCCGGCTCGTCCGGCCAGCCCGCCACCTGCCGCCAGATGCCGAGCGCCGCCGCCGGGATCGCCGGCCAGGGCCGGCCGGTCTGCGGGTGGCGTTCAACATAACGGTAGCCGCCGTCCCGGTCGGAATACCAGCCGAGCCGCCCGGCATTGCTCATGGCGACGCTCATCGGTCGGCCGCTTTTCGGCATGGTGGCGTGATAGGCCGGCGCCTCGTCCAGCAGCGCCAGCACGGCCGCCGCCAGCGCCTGCTGCGCCGTGTGGTCGAGCAGGCCGGGATACTGGCGAAAGCCGTCAGGCGGGAAAGGATCGGCCATGCCTCACCATGTGGGGCATGGCCTTGCGCTGTCCAGAGCCGGAGGCCGGCGGCAAGCTGTTGGATTCGCTTGGCCCCGACAATCCCGGCCGGGCCGGGCCCGAGTCGCCGGAAAGCGGCGTTTCGGGGCATTTTCCGGGACATTTTTTCGCCACACCCGTTGCGGGACGGCCGGCGCCCACTTACATACCCCGCGACAGTATGAAACAGGGGTCCCGCGCGGTGCTTGGCCGACAAGGCCGCCCCGGACCGCCGCAAAAAGGAGTGAGACCACATGGCCAAAGTCATTGGCATCGACCTCGGTACCACCAATTCCTGTATCGCCATCATGGATGGCAAAACCCCCAAGGTGGTCGAGAACGCCGAGGGTGCCCGCACCACCCCGTCGATGGTCGCCTTCACCAAGGACGGCGAACGCCTCGTCGGCCAGCCGGCCAAGCGCCAGGCGGTCACCAACCCGGAGAACACGCTGTTCGCCGTGAAGCGCCTGATCGGCCGCGCCTATAGCGACGATGCGACCCGCCGCTTCACCGAGATGGTCCCCTACAAGGTGGCCAAGGGCGACAACGGCGATGCCTGGGTCGAGGTGCAGGACAAGAAATACAGCCCGAGCCAGGTTTCGGCCTTCATCCTGCAGAAGATGAAGGAAACCGCCGAGAGCTTCCTCGGCGAGACGGTCACCCAGGCGGTGATCACCGTGCCGGCCTACTTCAACGACGCCCAGCGCCAGGCGACCAAAGACGCCGGCCGCATCGCCGGCCTTGAAGTGCTGCGCATCATCAACGAGCCGACCGCGGCGGCGCTCGCCTACGGCCTCGACAAGACCAGCGACGGCAAGAAGATCGCCGTCTATGACCTTGGCGGCGGCACCTTCGACATCTCGATCCTCGAGATCGGCGACGGCGTCTTCGAGGTGCGTTCGACCAACGGCGACACCTTCCTCGGCGGCGAGGACTTCGACCTGCGCCTGGTCGATTATTTCGCCACCGAGTTCAAGAAGGAACAGGGCATCGACCTGCGCAGCGACCGGCTGGCGCTGCAGCGCCTGAAGGAAGCCGCCGAGAAGGCGAAGATCGAGCTGTCGTCCTCGACGCAGACCGAGATCAACCTGCCGTTCATCACCGCAGATGCCTCGGGTCCGAAGCATCTGGTGATGAAGCTGACCCGTGCCAAGCTGGAAGCCCTGGTCGATGACCTGATCCAGCGCACCGTCGAGCCCTGCAAGAAGGCGCTCAAGGATGCCAGCCTGTCGGCCGGCGACATCGACGAGGTGGTTCTGGTCGGCGGCATGACCCGCATGCCCAAGGTCATCGAGGTGGTGAAGAACCTGTTCGGCCGCGAGCCGCACAAGGGCGTCAACCCCGATGAGGTCGTGGCCATCGGTGCCGCCATCCAGGCCGGCGTGCTGCAGGGCGACGTCAAGGACGTGCTGCTGCTCGACGTCACTCCGCTGAGCCTCGGCATCGAGACGCTGGGCGGCGTGTTCACCAAGCTGATCGAGCGCAACACCACGATCCCGACCAAGAAGAGCCAGGTCTTCTCCACCGCCGAGGACAACCAGGGCGCAGTGACGATCCGGGTCTTCCAGGGCGAACGCGAGATGGCCGCCGACAACAAGCTGCTCGGCCAGTTCGATCTGGTCGGCATCCCGCCGGCGCCGCGCGGCGTGCCGCAGGTCGAGGTCACCTTCGACATCGACGCCAACGGCATCGTGCATGTCTCGGCCAAGGACAAGGGCACCGGCAAGGAGCAGCAGATCCGCATCCAGGCTTCGGGTGGTCTGTCGGAAGACGACATCAAGAAGATGGTGCAGGAAGCCGAGGCGCATGCCACCGAGGACAAGAAGCGCCGTGAGTCGGCCGAGGTGAAAAACCAGGCCGAGGCCCTGATCCACGCCACCGAGAAGACCATCGCCGATCTCGGCGACAAGGCTCCGGCGGCGGACAAGACCGCGGTCGAAGCCGGCATCGCCGACCTGAAGACGGCGATCGAGGCCGGCGATACCGAGGCCATCAAGGCCAAGAGCCAGGCGCTCAGCCAGACGGCGATGAAGCTCGGCGAGGCGCTGTACAAGGCCCAGGGCGAGGCGGCGGGCGAACAGCCGGCCGGCGAGGCCGGCGGCGAGCAGGCCGCCGGTGCTCAGGGTGGCGCCAAGGATGACGGCATCGTCGATGCCGACTTCGAGGAAGTGAAAGACGACAAGAAGAAGTCGTAAGCCGACAACCCGACCAGCCGGGCGCCGCCATCCAGCGGCGCCCGGTTCTGCTTCGGACAGGAAGTCCCGCTGATGTCGACCAAACGCGACTATTACGAGATCCTCGGCGTGCAACGCGGCACCGGCGCGGAAGAGCTGAAAAAAGCTTACCGCAAGCTCGCCATGCAGTTTCACCCGGACCGCAATCCGGGCGACAAGGAAGCCGAAGCCCGGTTCAAGGAACTCAGCGAGGCCTATGACGTCCTGAAGGACGACCAGAAGCGCGCGGCCTACGACCAGTACGGCCATGCTGCCTTCGAGGGCGGCCGCGGTCCCGGTGGTCCGGGCGGCGCCGGTTTCGATTTCACATCGTTTTCCGACATCTTCGACGACCTGTTCGGCGAGTTCATGGGTGGGCGCGGCGGCCCCGGCGGGCGCGGCAACGCCAATCGCGGCTCGGACCTGCGTTACAATCTCGAAATCACGCTGGAAGACTGCTATCGCGGCAAGAATGCCAAGATCCGCGTGCCGACTTCGATCGCCTGCGAAGCCTGCGACGGCTCGGGCGCCGAGGCCGGCCAGCAGCCGATCGCCTGCCCGACCTGCAAGGGCCACGGCAAGGTGCGCGCCCAGCAGGGCTTTTTCACCATCGAGCGGACCTGCCCGACCTGCGGCGGTGCCGGCCGGGTGATCGAGAAACCGTGCAAGGCCTGCGGTGGCGCCGGCCGCGTGCATAACGAAAAGACGCTGGAAGTCGACATTCCGCCCGGCGTCGACGAGGGCAACCGCATCCGGCTGGCCGGCGAGGGCGAAGCCGGCATCCGCGGCGGCCAGGCCGGCGACCTCTATGTTTTCCTGAGCGTGCAGCCGCACCGGCTGTTTCGCCGCGACGGCCAGAATCTGCATTGCCGGGTGCCGGTATCGATGACCACGGCCGCACTCGGCGGCCAGATCGAGGTGCCGACGCTGGACGGCGGCAAGGCCCGCGTCACCATCCCCGGCGGCAGCCAGACCGGCAAGCAGTTCCGCCTGCGCGGCAAGGGCATGCCCTCGCTGCAGCAGTCCGGCTTCGGCTCCGGCCATGGCGATCTCTACATCCAGGTGATGGTCGAGACGCCGGTGAAGCTGAACAAGCGCCAGCGCGAACTGCTCGAGGAATTCGCCACCCTTGAAGATGAAGAATCGAGCCCGGAAAGCTCGGGCTTCTTCGCCAAGGTCAAGGAAATGCTGGCCGGCAAGGCCGAGTAAGGCCCCGCACCGGCTTCTTTCCATCCGCCCAGTCCGGGATGACGGTTTGCTGCGGCGCTGCTAGAGTGCTCGCCATTTTGCTCGTCATCTATCCGCCCGGAGATCCAATCATGTCCGCAACCCGCATCGGCATCCTCGGCATCGGCGGCCGCATGGGCTTCGCCATGGCGCGCGCCGTCGCCGCCACCGAAGGCGCCGCCCTCGGCGGTGGCACCGAGCGGCCTGGCTCGCCGCATCTGGGCCAGGACCCGGGCCTGCTGATCGGCAGCGGCGCCACCGGGCTGAAGGTCACCGACGATGCCGCCGCCCTGTTCGGCGCCGTCGATGCCGTGCTCGATTTCAGCGTGCCGGAAACGCTCGCCACCCATGCCACGCTGGCGGCGAACAGCGGCACCGCCTATGTGGTCGGCACCACCGGACTGGAGCATGAGCATTTCGAGGCGCTGCATGCGGCGGCCAAAAGCTGTGCCATCGTGCAGAGCTTCAACATGAGCCTCGGCGTCAACATCCTGGCCGGCCTGACCCGCCAGGTGGCAGCGGCGCTCGGCGAGGACTGGGACATCGAGATCGTCGAGATGCATCACCGCATGAAGGTCGATGCCCCGTCCGGCACCGCCATCCTGCTGGGCGAACAGGCGGCGAAGGGGCGCGGCGTGAAGCTCGACGCTGTCGCCGACCGCGGCCGCGACGGCATCACCGGTGCGCGCAAGGCCGGCCATATCGGTTTTGCGTCGCTGCGCGGCGGCAATGTCGCCGGCGAGCATACGGTAGTCTTTGCCGCCGACAACGAACGCATCGAGCTCAGCCACAAGGCCACCGACCGCAGCATCTTCGCCCGCGGCGCGGTGCGCGCGGCACTGTGGGCCCATGGCAAGGCGCCGGGGCTTTACGACATGAACGACGTGCTGGGGCTGGCGAAAGGCTAGCGCTGATCAGACCCGGTCGAGCGGGCGCAGACCGGCATCCGTCGGCTGGCGCCAGCGCCACAGGGCGTCGCGCAACGCATCGGCGAGCCTGCGGCGTTCCTGCGGGCTGAGGAAATCGCCGACCGACAGCACGCGGCCATGGCTCCACAGCCGCAGGCGGGAGGCATCATCCTCCATGTCGCATTCAATCCGCAGCCAGTAGGGCTGCAACCGCCAGACACGCTCGCGGCCCTTCATGTCGATCCGCCGCACGGTCAGCGCCTCGCCGTCGAGACTGAGATACTCGCGGGCCCGGGCCTGGCGGTAATTGTAGCGGAAGGCGAGGAAGACGGCCGCCACGTCGAGGCCGCAGAAGCCGAACACCGGCCAGGCGCCCTTGGCCCAGAACAGCGCGCCGGCGGCAAAATTCACCCCGGCCACCACCGCCATCAGGATGGCAAAGCCGCGCGGCCCCAGCGAGCGGTGCGGCTTCAGCTCGGCGACGAAGACCGGAGCCGGCTGGGCGGCGGGGTTCGGTGTGGACTCCATAGGATCAAGACTAGCGCCCGCCCCCGCCCCGGCCAAGCCCGGCAGTTGACTCGCAGCCCCCCACGCCGTACCGCTTGGGCAGCCCGTTTTTCCGAAGATCGTATCTTTTCAGGGAGTTGCCCATGTCCAGCCAGGCTGCCGCCGCCAGCCGCCCGGCCATCACGCTGGCCGATGTGCGCACCGCCGCCGAGCGCATTCGCGGCGCCGTGGCCGAGACCCCCTGCCTGCAGTCCTACACCCTGTCGAAGCTGACCGGCGCCAGGGTCTGGCTGAAATTCGAGAATCACCAGTTCACCGCGAGCTTCAAGGAGCGCGGTGCACTCAACAAGCTGCTGCAGCTGACCGAGGCCGAACGGGCCCGCGGCGTCATCGCCATGTCGGCCGGCAACCACGCCCAGGGCGTCGCCTATCACGCCAGCCGGCTCGGCATCCCCGCCACCATCGTGATGCCGACGATCACGCCGTTTGTGAAGATCCGCCATGTCCGCGCGCTCGGCGCCAGGGTGGTGCTGGAAGGCGAGACGCTGGTGGAAGCCGCCACCAAGGCCCATGCGCTCGCCGCCGAGCATGGCTATGTCTTCGTGCACCCCTATGACGACGACGCCATCATGGCTGGCCAGGGCACCCTGGCGCTGGAAATGCTGGAACAGGCGCCGGCACTGGATGACCTGATCGTGCCGGTCGGCGGTGGCGGGCTGATCGCCGGCATGGCCACCGCGGCCAAGGCGCTGAAACCCTCCCTGCGCATCTACGGCGTCGAGAGCGAGCTGTACACGGCGATGTACCAGGAGATGCACGGCCTGCCGGTCAGCGTCGGCGGCGTGTCGATCGCCGAGGGCATTTCGGTGCGCGACGTCGGCCGCAGCACCATCGAGGTGGCGCGGCGCCTGGTGGACGACGTGCTGATCGCCCGCGAGGCGGATATCGAACGCGCCATCGTCGCCCTGGTCGAGATCGAGAAGACGGTCTGCGAGGGCGCCGGCGCCGCCGGCCTCGCCGCCCTGATGGCCGACCCGCAGCGTTTCGCCGGCCGCAATGTCGGCATCGTCCTCTCGGGTGGCAATATCGACACCCGCCTGCTCGCCTCCGTGCTGATGCGCGGCCTGGTGCGCGACGGTCGGCTGGCCCGGATCATCGTGATGACCGACGACGCGCCGGGCCGGCTGGCCAAGGCGTCGGGCGTGATCGGCGCCGCCGGCGTCAACATCGTCGAGGTCGCCCACCAGCGGCTGTTCACACTGGCCTCGGCCAAGTCGACCGAGATCGAGTTCGTCGTCGAGGCTCGCGACCGCGACCATCTCGACGAACTGCTGGCCGCCCTGGCCGCCGCCGGCCTGGCCGCCAAGCTGGAAGAACCGGATTGAGAGAACACCATGGCACTACAACCCACATCAGCCGCAGAGAAGGAACTGATCGATACGGGTTCTGTTTCATCAATTACGACCGAATGGTCCCCAATCTCCGCCGCCCACAACTGGCCCAAAGAACGGACGATTCGCGGAGATTTTCTCACCAGCTACATCAAGAACAAAAACAAAGAGCACTCTTCTTTAGATATCTCAAACGCGCTTATTGATGGCCCGCTTTATCTTGACCATCTTACTTTTGAGGGGACGCTACGTTTTAGTGGCTGCGAGTTCAGCAACGCATTGTTCCTTGATAGTGCCGCATTAGGAAACTTTCTTGTTTCAGAATGTCGATTTAATTCTGAGATCTACGGGATAGGGCTTTCCGTAGAAAAAGATACGCACCTCATAAATTCTGTATTCTTAAAACCTACAACACTTATGGGGTGTCACATAAAAGGGACTCTCGCACTCAGCGGAAGTAGATTCCACTCAACAAGTGAAGACAATGCGATTTCTTTAGAATCAGCCACAATAGGACAAGGAGTTCGATGCCGGGATAATTTTTATATCCTTGGCTGTATAGATTTTTTTAGCGCCACTATTCTTGGAAGCGTTGAATTCATAGAAGGACACATTGCGGGAAAAAACGCGAAAATAAGATTCGATGAATCAACAATTCACGGATCACTTAGATTCACAAGGATTCGATTAGAAGGCCCTCTTTCTATAAATTCGGCGCACGTACGTCGCCACCTTCAAGTGGCGAAGTGCCGCCTAATTAAACATAGAGCACGTCTTGAACTGCACTCAACCATAGTTGATGGCCCAGTAATAGTGGACGATTCCAGGATTTCTTCTGGAATTATGCTTATCGCTCTTCAGACAAAATCGTTTGTAGAAATCCGAAGAAGTTTGATTGGGAATCTTGATGAAGACACATCCATAATTGGAAGCGGCGCAAGCATAGGCTTGGGCCTGTATGTGCGAAATGGGTCGAGATTCACAAAATGCTTTAAGATGCCTCTGGTCAAAATTGGCAATAGCGCTGTAATACGAAAATCAAAATTCTACGGCCATCCAGAGTCTATTGGCTTTAACCAATCCAGCATCAGTGGCGGCATAGAAATTGGCCCCAACGTTCTGGCTCTAGGACTAATTAATCTTGAGAACGCTACAGTCGGATTTGATGCCAGATTTATTCAATCATGCGTGAATTTGGAAAAACAAAAAAATAGAGAAATTCAAAAGACCGCCCTGAACATCAGCCACTCCAAGATCGCGCAAGCGCTGATATTCGATACAGGCTGGCGGTGTGATGGTGCCATACGCCTCAACAACACAGCAGTAGGGGGCGACTTTTCAATCGCCAGTTCAACCCCAGAAAAAAATAGTATAAATTCGATAATAGCTCACGGCCTTTCGGTAGGCGGGGCTATTTTAATGCATAAAAATCTCGCCATTGGCCATCTAGATTTAAGAGATGCAAGCTGCCGAACGCTCATAGACTCTGAGCATTGCTGGCCTCCTCAAGGCCAAATGAAACTAGATCGCTTTATCTATTCCAATATTGGTGGATATGCACCTACAGATGTTTCGACACGTTTAAAATGGCTCCTGAGACAGTCCAGCGATCACCTTGCGAAAAACTTCCGGCCACAGCCATTTGAACAATTGGCGCATGTCCTGAAGCGCATGGGTCATGAAGTTGATTCTAGGACAATTCTTATCGAGAAGCAGAGGAGGCTTAGATTAAGCGGTAGGCTCGGAGGAGTCTTAGCAAAGTTCCGACATGCAGTTTTGGATATGCTTGTCGGATACGGTTATCGTCCCACAAAGGCATTAATGTGGGGCAGCATCGTTATTCTTTTTGGGTGGGTTGTGTTTCATATTGGCCATTCAAATGGCTACATAGGACCAACCAAGGCACGAATGTTTCTTTCTAAAGCAGTAAGCCAATACGACCCAGCAGATACCCTACCGAGCCTATATCCTAGTTTTAACGGCCTAATCTACTCGATCGATTCATTTTTGCCCGTGCTCGACCTCCAGCAGGAAGCCTATTGGGTACCGAGGCACATCAATCACAAGGGACAAGTCGACTATTCTTACAGAATATATTACTGGGTTCACACGCTGCTTGGTTGGCTTATTACAACGCTCGCAATTGCTGGTTTTACCGGCCTCATTAAACGCGATTGACGCGGCGTCATATTTGCGCCCCGGCCGGCGACCCGGCTATCCTGCGGCAAAGACAGCAGGAGGAAACACACGATGGGTCGCGCATCCAACAAGGTCGCCCTGATCACCGGCGGCGCTTCGGGACTGGGAAAAGCCACCGCCATCCTGATGGCCAAGGAAGGCGCGAAAGTCGCCATCGCCGACCGCAACCTCGATGGTGCCCGCGCGGTCGCCGACGAGATCGGCAAGGACGCCATCGCCATCAATCTCGACGTGACCAGCGAGCAGCAGTGGATCGCCGCGCTCGACGTAGTCGATGCCGCTTTCGGCAAGCTGAACGTGATGGTGCATTCGGCCGGCGTCGGCGTGCTGAAGAATGTCGAAGACATCACCGTCGAGGAATGGCATTTCGTGCACAACGTGAACCTGCACGGCCCCTTCCTCGGTATCAAGCATGGCCTGTCGCGCATGCGCGCCCATGCGCCGGGCTCGATCGTCATCATCTCGTCGGTCTCAGGCATCATCGCCGGCCACAACATGTCGGCCTACAACACGTCGAAGGCCGCCGCCCGCATGCTGGCCAAGACCACGGCGCTGCATTGCGCCAAGCGCAAATACGACATCCGCTGCAACTCGGTGCACCCGACCTTCATCGACACGCCGATGGTGCAGGAGATGATCTATGCCGGCGGCGATCCGGACGACCGCCGCGCCAAGCTGGCCGCCCAGGTGCCACTCGGCCGGCTCGGCGAACCCAACGACGTGGCGAATTGCATCCTCTATCTTGCATCCGATGAATCGAAATTCGTCACCGGCGCGGAATTCGTGATCGACGGCGGCATCACGGCGCAGTAAGACTGCGGCCACCATGCCGCACATCGAGATCAACGGAACCACCCTGTATTATGAAGACACCGGCCCCGGTGCGACCGGCGAGACGGTGATCTTCAGCCACGGCCTGCTGTGGGACGCCAGCATGTTCGCGGCGCAGACCGCGCATCTGCAGGGCCGCTATCGCGTCATCGCCTATGACCATCGCGGCCAGGGCCGCAGCGCCGATGACGCAGCCACCAGTATCTCGATGGAAACCGTCTATGCCGATGCGGTGGCGCTGATCGAGGCGCTCAAGCTTGGCGCGGTGCATTTCGCCGGCCTGTCGATGGGCGGCTTTGTCGCCATGCGGCTCGGCGCGCGGCGGCCGGATCTGGCCCGTTCGCTGATCCTGATGGAGACCTCGGCCGATCCGGAACCGCCGGAAAACGTGCCGAAATACCGCAAGCTGAACTTTATCGCCCGCTGGCTCGGCCTTGGCCTGGTTGCCGGAAAGGTGATGCCGATCATGTTCAGCCGCGACTTCATGGGCGATCCTGCCCGGGCTGAGGAGCGGCGCCACTGGCAGCAGAAGCTCACCCGCAACCGCCGCAGCATCTGGCGCGCGGTGAACGGCGTGATCGACCGCCAGGGCGTCCATGACGAACTGCCACGCATTGCCTGCCCGGTGCTGGTGATGGCCGGCGAGCAGGATACCGCCACGGTGCCGGCCAAGGCCGAACGGATTCACGCGGCGATCCCGCAATCCCGTCTGGTCAGGATCGCCAAAGCCGGGCATAGTTCCTCGGTAGAACAGCCGGCGGCGGTGAATACCGCGCTGGATGCATTTCTCGGGAGCCTGCCGGCGTAATGCAGGTTCCCCAGTCTGCTATACTGATCAGGAGCCGCTGAACCGGATATGTACCAGGGACCGCTGCAGGAGACCGGGATTCCCCAGCCCGCCATCCTCATCATCGTCCACCAGGAAAGTTCCGACCCCGGCCGCATCGGCGAACAGCTGCGGGCGCGCGGCTACCATCTCGACATCCGCCGTCCCTGCCTCGGCCAGGAACTGCCCGACACGCTGGACCACCATGCCGGCTGCGTGATCTTCGGCGGCCCGATGAGTGCCAACGACGACCACCTGCCCTTCATCCGCCAGGAAATCGACTTCATCCCGAAGGTGCTGAAAAGCGGCACGCCGTTCCTTGGCGTCTGCCTCGGCGCCCAGCTGCTGGCGCGCGCCGGCGGCGCCACGGTCGGCCCGCATGCCGAGGGCTGGCACGAGATCGGCTATTACCCGGTGAAGCCGACGGCGCAGGGCCGCGACCTGATCCCAGATCCGCTGCATATCTTCCAGTGGCATGGCGAAGGCTTTGCGCTGCCGCGCGGTACGGTGCGACTGGCGTCGACCGGCTGGTATCCCAACCAGGCGATGCGCGTCGGCCGCAATGCCTATGGCCTGCAGTTCCATCCGGAAGTCACCGGCGCGATGATGCAGCGCTGGAGCACCATGGCGGGCCACCGGCTCGCCCTGCCCGGCGCCCAGGCCCGCGACCGCATGCGCGACGCCTATGCCCGGCACGATGCCGGCATCGCCGCCTGGCTGCACGGCTTCCTTGGCAGATGGCTAGGCGCTACGGACCAGAATGGCGGCGAAGAAGCCGTCGGTGCCGTGGCGGCCGGGCGACAGGCTTAAGTAAGGCCCCGGCACCGGGCAGGCGCCGCCAACCGCACGCGGCCAGACGTCAGAGACCGACAGGACCGAGAATTCCGGATGGCGCTGCAGGAAGGCGGCCACCTGATCTTCGTTTTCCTCGCGCAATACCGAACAGGTTACATAGACCAGCCGGCCGCCGGTCTTCACCAGCTTGGCCGCGCGCTCGAGGATTTCCGCCTGGCGCGGCACCAGCTCGGCCAGATCCTGCGGCGTCAGGCGCCATTTGGCGTCGGGCTTGCGCCGCCAGGTGCCGGTACCGGTGCAGGGTGCATCGACCAGCACACGGTCGGCCTGGCCGGCATGGCGCTTCAGCCATTTCGCATCGATCTCGCGGCATTCGGCGTTATGGGCGCCGGCACGGCGCAGCCGCAGCTTGGCCTGGGTCAGGCGCCCGGTGCTGACATCCATCGCCACCAGCCGGCCGCCGTTCTTCATCGCCGCCGCCAGCACGAGCGTCTTGCCGCCGGCACCGGCGCAGAAGTCGGCGACGAACTTGCAGCCGGCCGCCTCGACCAGTTGCGCGGCCAGCTGCGAGCCCTCGTCCTGTGGCTCGACCAGGCCCTGGCCGTAAGCCTTGGTGTTGTTGACATAGGCCAGCGGCGACAGCCGCAGCCCGAGCGGCGAAAACGGCGTCGGCTGGCTGCGCAGTTCCTCGGCGGCCAAGGCCGCGGCGGCGGCATCGCGCGTGGTCTTCAGCGGATTGATGCGCACGTCGAGCGGCGCCGGCCGCAGCATGGCGGCGAGTTCCATCTCCAGGTCGGCGCCGAAGCGCGCCTCGAGATACGGCAGGATCCAGTCCGGCACGCTGAACCGCGCGGCTGTTGGCATATGCGGATGTTCCAGCGTATGGCCTTCCAGCCGCTGCAGCAGGTCGATGGCGACCTTCTCGTCGGCATCGAAGAAGGCCAGCAGGCCTTTCGCCTTGGCGCCGCCGCTCAGGATGCGCAGCGCAGCCACGCGCAGACGGTTGTCGGGGGCAAGGCCGCTCGGGTATTCGGCGCTGCCGGCCAGCCACCAGTCGAGCCGGCCCTGCATGCGCAGCACATCTTCGCTGATCTGCATCAGCGCGGTGCGCTCGGCCGGCTCGAACCGGCGGTGATGCTCGCGCATCCAGGCATGGCGGATGCGGTCGGCCGGTTCGCCGGATTCCGCGATGGCATCGAGCAGGGTCATGGCGGCCTCGACAACCTTGCGGCTGCTGCCCGGACGCAGCGGCGTCCGCCGCTCTTCCTTTGCCGCGGGCGGCTTGCCAGCGAATTTTCCGCCCGGTTTGCCATAAGGCTTTCCGTGTGGCTTGCCCGACCGGCTGTCGCCGCGCCGCTCGTCACTGCGCCGATCATCACGCCGGTCATCCCTGCCGCGGTCGCGGCCTTCCTGCGGGTGCGACCGCGGGCCGTCGGTACGGCCGGCCGGATGAGCGGACGGACGAGCGGACGGGCGGGCAGACGGGCGGCGCTCGTCACGGTCCGGGCCATGGCCCGATGCCCGGGCCGGCGCGCGGGCCGGCGCACTGGCGGACGGCGCGGCACGGCCGCCAGCCGGCTTGCGGGGACCGGATTTCGGGCGGCGGGGCGGCTTGTCGTCGGTCGGGCGGCGGGGCACGGCAGAACTCGGGTTCGGGCTGTGGAAAAGCTGCCCACTCATAGGCTGGGCAGCCCCCGGCCGCAAGGCCGCGGATCACACCAGTGTGACGCCGCAACGCGCCGAAGCCTGCGTAGACTGCGGCCATGCGCTCCTTTTCATTGTCGGCCCTGGCCGCCCTCGCCCTGCCGGCCCTGTTCTCCGCCGCCCCCGCCGCCGCCCAGCCGGCCCGGAGCTGCCACTACGATATCCGCCTGCATGATCCCGCGGCCCTGATCCTCGATGTGACCGCCCGCTGCGACGACACCGGTCCGGTGGCGTTCGACCGTCCCGGCGAGGCCGGCATGGCGGCAGCGCTGGAGCGCTTCGAGCCCGGCGCTGACGGGCGCAGTGTGCAGTATCGTTTCCGGCTCGGTGATCTCGCCGCCAGCCCGGAAGTGGCACAGCGGATCGGCCCGGCGGTGATCTCGCCGCTGTCGGTCTGGCTGAGCCCGCCCGACCTGCCTGGCAGCACAGCGGTCACGCTGTCGGTCACAGCCGGAGACGGCCTCGATATCGCCACGGGCCTGCCGCAGCGCGACGGCCTGCTGCGGATGACCGCGGCCGACCTGCCCTATGGCGGTTTTGCCGTCTTCGGCCGCTTTACACGCCGCCTGCTGCCGGCCGGCGGCGATGCAAAGATCGAGCTGGTCGGCTTTCCCGGCCGGCTGCAGCTCGACGATGCCACCATCGATACCTGGGTGACCGACAGCGCCAAGGCCGTGTCTCAGTATTACGGGCATTTCCCGTTGCGCCACACGCTGATCCTCGCCACCCCGGTGCGCGGCCGCGCCGGCATCCAGTTCGGCCAGGTGCGCGGCGGTGGCGGCGGCACCATGCTGCTGCAGATCGGCGAGCAGGCCACCCGCGCACAGCTCTATGACGGCTGGATCCTGGTGCACGAGATGATCCATCTCGGCGCGCCTTTCGTGACCGGACGGTCCTTCTGGCTGATGGAAGGCATGGCCACCTATGGTGAGCCGGTGATCCGGGCGCGGGCCGGCTGGTACCCGGTGCCGCAGATGTGGCACGAATTCGCCAGCCAGATGCCGCGCGGTGTCGATGCGCTGACCATCCAGAGCCTCGATGCGGTCACCCGTCGCGGCATCTACTGGGGCGGTGCCATCTTCATGCTGCTGGCCGACATCGACATCCGCGAGCGCAGCCATAGCAGGGCCTCGCTGGAAACCTGTTTCCGCGCCGTGCTGAATGACGGGGGCAACACCACGGTGCGCTGGCCGCGCGCCGAATTCCTGCGGGTCTGCGATGCGGCAACCGGTACCGGCACCATGGCGCGGCTGGCCGCGCGCTATGTGACGCAGGCGGCGCCGCTCGATCTGAATGCGCTGTGGCGGGATCTCGGGGTGAAGCTGACCGCCGATGGTGTGCAGTTCGACGATGCTGCGCCGAAGGCGGCCCTGCGCCGGGCGATCACGGCCGGCAGCTAGACGGCCTCGCCCTCGTCAGGCAGGCGCAGGCCGCTGATCCAGCCTGACTCAAGCCAGACCCGCAGCAACCCGGCGGCACGACCAGCTGCCGCAGCCTCGCCGACATGCCCGGCGAGCAAGGCGCACAACGCACCGAAGCCTTCGCCGGTCTGCACGGCCTGCAGTGCCTCGGCCTCATCGACGTCCAGGCGGCGGAAGCGCACGCCACTGTCGCTGCGCCAGACCGCCCAGCATGTATCGCCGGCCGCCAGTCGCAGCGGCGCCGGCGGATTGGCCGCTGCCTCGTCGAGATCCTGCACCGCCAGCCACCAGTCCGGCACGGCAAAATCGAGCCGCAGCAGCTGCAGACCCGGATGCAGCACGAAGCCGAGTTCACCCCAAGCCTCGGGCGGTACCTGCGCCAGATCGGCGGCGGCAATGGCCGGCGTATCGGCCGCATCGAAGGCAAGTCCGACATGCCATTCGAACTGCGCCATGTCGGCGATGGCTCCGTCATGCTGCCACGGCGAGCGGCCGGCCGCGACGACCGGCAGATGCGCGCCATACCAGCGGATGTTCGGCAGCAGCGAGCGATGGGACTCGATGCAGGTATAGGCCAGCGCCGCAAATCCCTCGCGGCCCATCAGCCGCAGCAGCACCGGATAGTCGCTGCGCAATGTCTCGTGCAACCGCTCGCGATAGGCATGGCGGTAGACATGCATGCGCCGCCCGGCATCGACGGCGGCCGGGACCCGCACCAGCGGCCGCACCGGCGCGTCGCCGGTGTCCTGCAGCAGGTAGCCGGAAAAGCCAGCCTGCAGGCTCGCCAGCGCCGTCATGCCGCCGCCTGCCGCAACGCCATGGCCGCCACCTGCCGCACGCGGTCAAGTTCCGCGAGCAGCTCGCCGAAGGGCGGGAAGTTGTCATCGCGCTCGATCATGGTCGAAACCGGACCGAAGCGGCGAATCGCCCGGCCGTACAGCGCAAAAACCGGATCGACGATCGGCGCATCATGGGTGTCGATGATCAGGTCGCCTTCGTTGCTGTGGCCGGCCAGATGGATCTGCGCCACCCGGCTGGCCGGAATCCCGGCCAGAAACACATCGGCATCGGAGCCGTGATTATGGGCACTGACATAGACGTTGTTGACGTCGAGCAGCAGCAGGCAGTCGGCCTCTTCGGCCAGCGCCGAGAGGAACTCCCATTCCGTCATCGTCGAGCTCTGCCACTCGACATAGGACGAGACGTTTTCCAGCAGGAAGCGCCGGCCGAGGGTATCCTGCACCTGGCGCACGCGAGCTGCCACGTGGCGCAGGGTTTCCTCATTGAAGGGCAGTGGCAGCAGGTCGTGCAACTGCACGCCGTTATGGCGCGACCAGCACAGATGATCGGAGATCCACTGCGGCTTTACCCGGTCGGCCAGATTTTTCACCTGGGCCAGGTAATCACGGTCGAGCGTATCGCTGCCGCCGATCGACAGCGATACGCCATGCAGCACCACCGGCCAGCGCTCGGCGATGCGGTCGAGTTGTCGCAGCGGCGGACCGCCGGCGACGAGGTAATTCTCGGTGATCGCCTCGAACCAGTCGACTGGCGGATCGCCGTCCAGAATGTCGGGATAATACTGCGGCCGCAGGCCGAGGCCGAAGCCGAGCTGCGGCAGGCCGTGACCTGCCGTCCTGGCAGAAATTTCAGGACGCTTCTGCTGCATGGTCAGGCTGCCGGTCGTCATCACGAGTGCTGTATATCACAGGCGCCATGCGGCCGGCATGGCATAACGCCATGCCGGCCGGACACGACTGCGATCAGCCGACCTTGCCGCCGGCCGCCTTGCAGGCCGCCGCGTCGGGCAGTTCGCTGAAGCCCTGGCCCTTGCAGGCATTCAGGCCCTTGCACGAGCTGGTGCCGATCTTGCAGGCACTCTGGCCCTTGCAGGCATTGGCGCCGACGCACTTCACGGCGGCATCCGCCGGGGCCGAGACCAGCGCGATGGTGCCGGTGGCGAACAGCGCGGCAGCAGCGGCAGCAATGGCCAGGTTGGTCTTGCGAGTCATAGGATTTCTCCCTGTTGGGTTGGGGCGTTGCACTTCACTCTTGCCGTTGGATGTCCCCTCCGGCTGGAAAGGATGCTAGATTGGTTTCGCGCAAATCAGGGACTCACAGCCGCGTGACCAGGAACACAAGACCGTGACCGCATCTGACCGCCCCCGCACCGGCCGGCGCCTCGCCGACCTCACATGGATGGAAGCCGCCGACCTGCTCGGCGATGATCTTCCCGTTCTGCTGCCTGTCGGCGCAGCGGCGAAGGCGCATGGACCGCATCTTCCTCTGGGCACGGACCGCATGGTGGTCGAAGCAGTTGCCGAACGGCTGCTGGCGATGCTGCCGGTGCTGGTGGCGCCGACGGTGGGCATTGGCTTCTATCCGGCCTTTGTCGATTATCCCGGCAGCCAGCATGTCGAAGCCGACACCTTCCAGGCCCTGATGATCGATCTGGTCGAAGGCTATCTGCGCCATGGCGCCGAGCGCATCGTGGTGCTGAACAACGGCGTCTCCACCGAGGCACCGCTGCGGCTCGCTGCCCATACGATCCTGCAGCGACACGGCGTGCGTATCGTCATCGCCGACCTGCCACGATTGGGAACTGCCTGCGACGGATTGTGGACCGCGCAGGCCGGCGGTCATGCCGATGAGCGCGAGACCTCGCTGCTGCTCGCCATTGCGCCCGGCCTGGTGCGGCTCGACCGGCTGGCCGATACCGTGCAGCCGGAGGCAGAGGATGACGTGACGCTGGCACACCTGCGTCGGCCCGTCCGGCTGACGCCGGAAGAACGGCCGGGCGGCAGCCTCAACCGCAGCGGCGCCACCGGCGACGCGACCGCGGCAACCGCGGAGAAAGGCGAGAAGCTGCTGGCGGCCATCGTCGCCGACATCGCCGGCGACCTGCAGACGCTGTGGCCGAATTTGTGAACTTCAGACGATGCGAAGGTTGCGTGGATTGGTGCGCAACTTGAGATCGTTGACGGCAACCTCGAGCACATTGATGGCGCGCTTGGTGTCGTCAAGCTGCTGGCGCAGTTCGGCGATCTGGCCCTTGATCTCATTCAGCTCGGTATAGGTGAGCTGCGAGGCGCGCTCATTGTCGGCGAAGAACTTGTTGTAGCTGGTGAACTGCTTCTCGATGCCGCCCATGCGCACTTCGAGGCTCATGCGCATCTGGCTGATGCGCTGCTCGAAATTGCCGAGATGCAGAAGCAGCCAGGCCCCCAGCCAGAGGAGGAGGATGGCGCCGCCCAGGACATACAGCCAGTCGTTCATTCGACACCTGTGTCAATCGCGCGAATCGAGTGTTCCTCAGGGGACAGGATACCGTGACGCGGGATTGCGGCGCAATCGCGGCCTTGACCGTGGTTAACGGCGCGGATTTACCGGGATGCCGGCAGCGGGCGGCCACCGAAGACCACCTGACGCAGCGGATTGAGGCCGACCTGATAGGCCAGCGAAGCCGGCCGGTCGATGTCCCACACCACAAAATCCGCGGTTTTCCCGGCTTCCAGCGTCCCGCAGTGCGCCCCGAGGCCAAGCGCCCGGGCGGCATTGCGGGTCACCCCGGCCAGCGCTTCCGCCGGGGTCAGGCGGAACAGCGTGCAGGCCATGCTGAGCATCAGCAGCAGCGAGGTGACCGGCGAGGTACCGGGGTTGCAGTCGGTGGAGATGGCGATCGGCACGCCGTGCCGGCGCAACAGGTCGATGGGCGGCAGTTTCGTTTCGCGCAGCACATAGAAGGCGCCGGGCAGCAGCACCGCCACCGTGCCGGCGGTGGCCATCGCCTGCACCCCCGCCTCGTCGAGATATTCGAGATGATCGGCCGACAGCGCTCCGAAACTGGCCGCCAGTGCGGCGCCACCGAGATTGCTGAGCTGTTCGGCATGCAGCTTGACCGGTAGGCCGTGGCGCTGCGCCGCCGCGAAGACGCGCTTCGTCTGTGCCGGGGTAAAACCGATGCCCTCGCAGAAGGCATCCACCGCATCGGCAAGGCCGGCCTCGGCCGCCGCCGGGATGATACGGTCACAGACGAGATCGATATAGCCGTCGGCATCGTCCTGGTATTCCGGCGGCAGTGCATGGGCGGCCAGCAGCGTCGTACGGATCCGCAAAGGATGGGTTTCGCCAAGCCGGCGGGCGACCCGCAGGGATTTCAGTTCGTTGTCGAGGTCGAGGCCATAGCCCGACTTGATCTCCAGCGTGGTGACGCCCTCGGCCAGCAGCGGCCGCAGGCGTTTTTCGCTCAGGCGCGCCAGCTCGGCCTCATCGGCCTGTCGGGTCGCCGCCACAGTGGAGCGGATGCCGCCGCCGGCCCGTGCGATCTCTTCGTAGCTGGCGCCGTTCAGCCGCAGCTCGAATTCATGGGCGCGGTCGCCGCCGTAGACCAGATGGGTGTGGCAGTCGATCAGGCCGGGTGTGATCCAGCCGCCGCCGAGATCATGCACGGCGGTATGGGGCCCGATACCGTCGGCCGGCAATGCTGCCGCGGGTCCGATCCAGTCGATCCGGCCGTCGCGGATGGTGATCGCCCCGTCGCGCAATGTGCCGAAGCCGTCGCCGGCTTCCGACGGGCCCGCCGCCATGGTGGCCATATCAGCGCCGCGCCAGACACTGTCCCAGCTTTCACTCATCTGTGGCTTCCGTTCCCGGCCTGCTTCTCTTAACTTATATATACAAGTTGGGAGACCCCGTCATGCCTCGCTTCCTGCTGCGCCATGCCCTGCTGCCCGACGGCTGGCACGACGACGTGCGGGTCGAGGTCGATGCCGCCGGCACCATCACGGCGGTGACGCCGGAGTCGGCGGCCACGCCCGATGCCGAACGGCTCGACGGCGTGGTGCTGCCCGGCCTGCCCAACCTGCACAGCCATGCCTTCCAGCGCGCCATGGCCGGCCTCGCCGAGCGGTCGGGACCCGGTGCTGACAGTTTCTGGACCTGGCGCGAGACCATGTACCGCTTCGCCGGCCGGCTGACCCCGGCGGATATCGAGGCGATCGCCGCGCAGCTCTATGCCGAGATGCTGCAGGCCGGCTATACGGCGGTGGCGGAATTCCATTACGTGCACCATCAGGCTGGCGGCACGCCCTATGACGACCCGGCCGAGCTGAGCTGGCGCGTGCTGGCTGCCGCCGAGGCCGCCGGCATCGGCCTGACCCATCTGCCGGTGCTCTATCGTTATGCCGGCTTCGGCAACCGCGAACCGCAGGAGCGCCAGCGCCGCTTCCTGCACGACAGCGAGGCCTATGGCCGCCTGCTGCAGCAACTGGCGCCGGCTTTCCGCGACCGGGCGGATCGCAGGCTCGGCATTGCCCCGCATTCCTTGCGCGCCGTCTCGCCGGTGATGCTGCGCGACGGGCTCGCCGCCCTGGATGCCATCGATCCGGCGGCGCCGGTGCATATCCATATCGCCGAGCAGACCGCCGAGGTCGACAACTGCCTCGCCGCTACCGGAAGCCGGCCGGTCGACTGGCTGCTCAGCACCATGCCAGTCGATGCGCGCTGGTGCCTGGTGCATGCCACACATCTGACCGACAGCGAATGTGCGGCGCTGGCGGCCTCCGGCGCGGTCGCCGGCCTCTGCCCCACCACCGAGGCCAACCTCGGCGACGGGCTGTTCCCGGCACAGGCCTTCCTCGCCGCCGGCGGGCGGATCGGCATCGGCTCGGACAGCCATATCAGCGTCGATGCCGCCGAAGAACTCCGCCTGCTGGAATACGGTCAGCGGCTGTTCCGCCGCAGCCGTAGCCTGCTGGCCGGCGGACCAGACCGCTCGACCGGCCGCGCCCTGTTCGATGCCGCCTGCCGCGGCGGCGCCCAGGCGCTCGGCCGGCCGCTCGGTGCCATTGCGGTCGGCCATCGCGCCGACTTCCTGCGGCTGGACGACGAGGCGCCGGTGCTGGCGGCAAAGCGCGGCGATGCGCTGCTGGATGCCTGGATCTTTGCCGGCCAGCCGACGACGCCGATCCGCGATGTCTGGGTCGGTGGCCGGAAGGTGGTCGAGAATGGCCGGCACATACGCTCGGGCGAATTCGCCGCGCGCTATCGCCAGAGCCTACGCCGCCTCGCCGAAGAGTGAACGGCTGGCCTCGTCGCGGCAGAAGCCGATCAGCCGGCGCAGGAATGCCTCGCCCGCCGCGACCTGGCTGACCTCGATATATTCGTCGGGCTTGTGCGCCTCGCGGATATTGCCGGGACCGCAGACCACCGCCGGCACGCCGCCGATCTGGAAGATGCCGGCTTCCGTGCCGTAGGACACCACCTGGGTGCGGTTCTGCCCGGCCAGCTTCAATGCCAGCGTCTCGGCCGGATTGTTCGCCATCGGCAGGAACGGCGGCACATGGGCCACCAGCCGCGTGTCGATGCCGGCCTCGGGATGGATGCGACGCATCTCCGGCACCAGCCGTTCGGCGGCGTATTTCTTCACGGCGGCGACAATCGCCTCGTCATGCTCGGGCTTCACGCTGCGCACATCCCATTCCAGCCGGCATTCGCGAGCGAGGATGTTGCGCGCGGTGCCGCCATGGATCTCGCCCACCGTGATCGTGGTATGCGGCGGCTCGAAATGCGGATCGCAATGTTCCGGCTGCTGGTATTCACGCTGCAGGCGGTTGATCTCGGCAATCAGCTCGCCGGCATACTGGTTGGCATTGACGCCCTGGTGGGTGGCGCTGGAATGCGCCTCCAGGCCATGCACCACCGTGGTGCAGGCGCAGACGCTCTTGTGCGCGTTGACCACCTGCATCTCGGTCGGCTCGCCGATGATTGCCAGCCGCGGCTTGACCGCGCTGCGCTGGATGAAATCGACAATGCCGTGCACGCCGAGGCAGCCGACTTCTTCGTCATAGGAAAAGGCGAAATGCAAGGGCACCGCCAGCGGCTGTTCCAGCATCTCTGGCAGCAAGGCCATGCACAGCGCGATGAAGGTTTTCATGTCCGAGGTGCCGCGGCCATAGAGCCGGCCGTCACGCTCGGTGATGCTGAACGGATCGCTGGTCCACGGCTGGCCGTCGACCGGCACCACGTCAGTATGGCCCGACAGCACGACGCCGCCGCGGTCCCTGGGGCCGACGGTGGCGTAGAGGTTGGCCTTCTTGCCGGTGGCGTCGAAAATCTTCTCGGACGCCACGCCATGCTGGGCAAGCCAGCCGGCGATGTCGTCGATCAGGGTGAGGTTGCTGTGCCGGCTGGTGGTGTCATAGCCGACAAGGCGGGCGATCCAGTCGCGGGAAGCCTGGGAGGGAGCAGTCATCCAGCCGGTTTAAGGCCGCCCTGCCCCGGCGTCAACTCGCTCGACATCAGCCGGCCCGTCAGTCGTCGCTTGTCAGTCGCTGCCCGGCCGGCCGGCCGGATTGCCCACCATGCTGAGGAATTCATGGCGGGTGCGCGGATCGTCGCGGAAGGCGCCGAGCATGCGGCTGGTCACCATGGTCACGCCGGGCTTGTGCACGCCGCGGGTGGTCATGCACTGGTGCGCCGCCTCGATCACCACGGCGACGCCGCGGGGCTGCAGCACGGTCTGGATCGTGTTGGCGACCTGGGCGGTCAGCTTTTCCTGGATCTGCAGCCGCTTGGCATAGACCTCGACCACCCGGGCCAGCTTGGAAATGCCGACCACGCGCTTGCCCGGCAGATAGGCGACATGGGCCTTGCCGATGATCGGCACCATATGATGCTCGCAGTGGCTTTCCAGCCGGATGTCGCGCAGCACCACCATCTCGTCGTAGCCGTCGGTCTCCTCGAAGGTCCGCTCCAGCATGGCGACGGGATCCTCGCCATAACCGGCGAAGAATTCCTCGTAGGAGCGCACCACCCGGTCGGGCGTGCCGACCAGGCCCTCGCGGTCCGGGTCGTCGCCGGCCCAGCGCAGCAGGACGCGCACGGCGGCTTCCGCCTCGGCGCGGCTGGGGCGGCCATCCTTGTCGGCGGCGGTTTTCGCGGCCTCGTCATTGGCCTTGGCGAAGGGCTGGGCGACTCCGGTCTTTGCCACGTTGCTCACGGTCACTCTCCTGGCTGCCGGCATCCGGGGCCGGGCTGACGCTGCGCCACGTTTCAGCACACACTGATGTTTCAACACATACTGGGTTTCAGCACAAACTGGGGCAGACGGGCCCGGCAGGCAAGCCGGGCTGATCACAGATTCACCGGATTATACGTTGGAAAACCGCCGCCGGACCACCCGTGTCGGCCAGCGGCAGACAACCGGCCTAGTTCAGCCGGCGTGCTTCATACGGACAATCGAGGGAAAAGGCGGGGATCACCACGTCGAATTCCTCGCCGTTCTCGGCCACCATCTGGTAGGTGCCGACCATGAAGCCCGAAGGCGTCGGCAGCGGCGTGCCGCTGGTATATTCGAAACTGTCGCCTGGGCCGAGCACCGGCTGCTCGCCGACCACGCCGGGGCCACGAACCTCGTCGATCCGCCCGCGCGCATCGGTGATGCGCCAGTAGCGACTGCGCAGCTGCACCGTTTCGCCACCGGCATTCTCGATTTTCACGTTGTAGGCCCAGACGTAATAATTCTCGTCCGGGGAGGACTGATCCTCCAGATAAAGCGGTTCAACGGTGATCGATATGTTGCGTGTCGTCTGCTGGTACATGGCCTTGATCCGCTGACTGCCGATGCGGTCCGGCAAGGAAAATAATAGGGGCCGAGACCGGAATGTCCAGACACCCCAAAAAGCAACGGCCGCTCCCGCATGACGGGAGCGGCCGTGCCGCGATGGAAAATCGCCCGCTTATTTGCGCAGGTAAATCTGCGCGTTGCGGTTTTCGTCGTTGCGTACACCGTCGGCGGTCGGCACCAGCGGCTTGCTTTCGCCGTTCGCCACGGTCTGGATCGCGCCACCACCGATACCCTTGCCGCGCAGATAGGCGGCAACCGCATCGGCACGACGCTGCGACAGGCGCTGGTTGTACTTGTCCGAACCGGAGCGGTCGGCATTGCCTTCGATCTTCACGTTGGTCATGCCGGTCGCCTTGAAGTCGGCAACGGCACGATCAAGCACCTGCGACGCCACCGGGGTGATGTCCGACTTGTCGAAGGCGAAGAACACGACATAGGTCTCGGGGACCTTCGGCGCCGGGGCAGCAGCCGGCATCGGGGCCGGAGCCGGCTTGGGCGGCGGCGGCGCGGCAACGGCCGGCTGCGGCATCGGGGCCGGCGAACTGCCGAAGCGGTAGGTCAGGCCCAGCATCACGGTGTGGGTCATGTTGTCCGGCTCGATCGTGGCGCCAGAAACATTGGTGCCCAGCTTGGTGTCACCGGTGTACTGGAAGCGATAGTCGGCGCTGACCAGCCAGTTCGGATCGATCGCATACCACAGACCGGCGATGCCCTGGGCGGCCCAGGTGGTGTCCTTGTCCTTGCTGGTCGCGGTGCCGGCACGCAGGCTGCGCGCCGAGTATTCCACGCCGCCAAGACCGGCGCCGACATAGGGGCTCCAGTTGCTGGTCGGCATGAAGTCGTACATCAGGTTGGCGAACAGCGAATACTGGCGCAGCTTGCCATCGGCCGAGGCGCCGCCGTTGGCGCCGTCGGCGCCCCAGTTGCGGAAGCCGAATTCCACTTCCGGCCGCAGGCCGTTGCCGAGCGCGTAGCCGCCCTTCAGCAGGGCCGCGTAGCCGGTGTCGAAATCCATCGAGTTGGTGGCGCCGAGGCCGTTGACATCGGCATCGCCAATCCACGAGGCGCCACCGCCGATACCGACATAGGGGCCCGTCGACTGTGCGGAGGCCGGGGCTGGGGTGAGCGCCAGCAGCGCGGCACCCGCCATTGCGGCGGCACCGGTCAGCAGAGCAACACGAACCTTCATGCGTATCTCCTCGAATATCACTGCGGCCAAAAGCCGTTAAGGTGGGGCGCCTCAACCCGGAGGGCACTATACCAGAGGTTTCCACCCGCCGGTAAAGCCCCGTATTGCAGTCTGCCGCTGAATTCATCGGCTGTGACAGTTCGGCAACAGTGCTTTCTCAGGCCTTTTCAAGCGCCTGGGACAGGTCGGCGATCAGGTCGCGGGCATCTTCCAGCCCGACGGACAACCGCAGCAGGTCGTCGCCGATGCCAAGCCGGGCCCGCTCGTCCGGGGTCAGCCGCTGGTGCGTGGTCGTTGCCGGATGGGTCACCAGGCTCTTGGCGTCGCCCAGATTGTTTGAAATATCTATGATATTCAGAGCGTTAAGCACCCGAAAGGCACCCGCCTTGCCGCCTTTCGGGCGGAAGGCGACCATGTTGCTGCCGCCGGCCATCTGGCGCATCGCCAGGGCATGCTGGGGATGGTCGGCCCGGCCCGGGTAGAGCAGGGCCGGCTTGCCATCGGCCGGGGCGGCCAGGCCGGGATGGCCGGCGATGGCATCCGCCAGCCGGGCGGCATTCTCGACATGGCGGGCGACCCGCAGCTCCAGGGTCTCGAGTCCCTTCAGCAGGACCCAGGCGTTGAACGGGCTGAGCGCCGGCCCGGTATGCTTGAGGAACGGCGCCAGCTCGTCCTCGATGAAGGCTTTAGAGCCGAGCACCACCCCGCCGAGGCTGCGTCCCTGCCCGTCGATATGCTTGGTGGCCGAATAGACGACGATATCGGCGCCCAGCTCCAGCGGCCTCTGCAGCACCGGGGTGGCGAAGACATTGTCGATGATCAGCCGGGCGCCATGCCGGTGCGCCAGCCTGGCGACGGCGGCGATGTCGACGATCTCCAGCGTCGGATTGGCCGGCGATTCGAGGAACACCACCCTGGTGCGCGGGGTGATCGCAGCTTCCCACTGGGCGAGGTCGGTGCCGTCGACCATGGTGCTCTTCACGCCGAAACGCGGCAGCAGCTCGTTGATGATATAGGCGATCGAGCCGAACACGGCACGCGACGACACGATTTCGTCGCCGGCCCTGAGCTGGCAGGTCAGCGCCGCATTGATCGCCGCCATACCGCTGGCGGTGCCACGTGCCGCCTCAGCGCCCTCCAGCAGGGCCATGCGCTGCTCGAACATCGCCACGGTGGGGTTTTCATAACGGCTGTAGACAAAGCCCGGCAGCTCGTTCTTGAAGCGTGCCTCGGCCGCCTCGGCGCTGTCATAGCAGAAGCCCGAGGTCATGAAGATCGCCTCGGAAGTCTCGCCGTTCTCGCTGCGCGCGGTGCCGCCACGAACCAGCCGGGTCGCCAACTGCCAGTTGCGGGGATCGGTCGTGTCCTTGCTCATCACCCTAGTCCTCAATCGACGGACCGCGGCGGGCAACAAAAAAACCCCGCGCCGCAGGCCGGGGTTCATCAACCACCGACCTTTTAGCGGTTTGTTTAACGTGGTCCGCAAGCCGGTCGGCCCAAATCACCACGACGTTGCAGGGTGATACGGCGCCGCCGGCGCGCCGTCAAGCCGGTATCGCCGGACGGTTTGCCGCAGACTCAGTGGCCGGCTTCCGTAGAATTAGCAAAATCATGATTTGAAAGGGAAAACAGCGGCGCTACTCCTTGAATTCCTCCCGCTCGGGAATCCGGTTGAAGGCGATCTTGGCGCCCATGAAATCGGCCCGGTGGCGCGGCAGCGCGCCGATATGCACCGTATCCTTCTCGTATTTCTGGTTCAGCCGGTCGAGCATGGCCCAGAGCTTGGCGCGTTTCGCGGCCGCCGCGGCATCGTCCTTCTCCAGCCCCGAGGCACCGCCGAACAGATCCAGCGTCACTTCGTCCTGCGGCACCAGGCCGGTGAGCCACATGCCGACCTTCCGGTAGCGGCCACGCCCGCCGCGGGTCTCGCGCAGCATCTGGGTCCACAGCCGGTCGATGCCGTCGAGAATGACAAAACTGTCCTGCGTCTGGGTCAGGCGGAATTCGCCGGCCCAGCGCCGGTCGTCGTCGAACCGCACCTTGAGGCCGAGATTGCCGGCGACATAGCCCATGCGGCGCAGGCGCGCACCACCCTTCACGCCGAGGCGACGGGCGATCAGCCGGGCCGATTCCATATCGCGGAACTGCGGCGGCAGCACATGCTCGTGGCTGATCGAGCGATGCGCGGTCGATTGCTCATAGTCGCCGATACCGCGCATGCGCTGCAGGAAGGCCGGGCCTTCCTTGCTGCCCCAGATGCGCCGCGCCTCCTCCGGCTTCAGGTCCCAGAGCTCGGCGATGGTGCCGATGCCGGCCTGGTTCAGCCGCACCTCCATGTTATGGCCGATGCCCGGCAGATCGCGCAAAGCCAGCGGCAGGATGCGGCCGGGCAGTTCGTGGCCCTCGATCACCGTAAGGCCGTCGGGCTTCTGCATGTCGGAGGCCAGCTTGGCGAGGAACTGGTTCGGCGCGATGCCGATGGAACAACGCACGCATTCGCCGAGGTTGCGCAGCAGCCCCTCGCGGATGCGCTGCGACAGCGCAATGGCTTCCGGCTTCAGGCGCTGCGGTCCCATCAGCTCGCAGGACACCTCGTCGATCGACCAGGTCCGGTAGACCGGGATATGGCGATCGATCTCTTTTTTGATCTCGTCGTGGAATTCCACGTAGCGGTCATGGCGGGCATTGACGATGGCAATGCCGGGGCATTTCTGCTTTGCCTCCCAGACCGGGGTGCCGGTCTTGATGCCGAAGGTCTTGGCCTCGATGGAGGCGGCGATGGCCGAGGTGGTGTCGCTCATCACCGGCACGACGATGACCGGACGGCGGCGCAGCCTCGGGTCGTCCTGCTGCTCGACGCTGGCGAAGAAGCTGTTCAGGTCGAGATAGAGGAAGCGCAGCGACGAAGCCGCCCAGGCCCGGCGCCGGTCGGCAGCAGAGTCGGGGGCCGGCGGTTCAGGGGGCGGGTGGGCCATGGCCCAGTCTAGACCGGCGGGCCGGCCAATCCAACCGGAAACAGGATCAAAATGAGAACATTCCGCTCAGCCGCTGCATTGCTTCCAGCGGCCGATATCCCAGTGGAAATGGTCCTTGTGGTCGCTGTTGGCGTTGGGGCTCAGCACCACGTTGAAATAGGTGCAGGCGGCACGGCTGACCTCGCGCAGGTAACTGCCCTCGCCGCCGCGGGTACGGAACTGCTCGGTCACCGACAGTTTCGTGCCGTCGCCCAGCACGAAGCCCCAGATGTCGATGGCGCGGCCATGGGCATGTTCGCTGAGCCGGCCACCGCCGCCCACCATGCGCCGGCAGGTAAAGCCGCCGGCATGATTCACCTGGATCAGCGGCTGGCCGAACATGCGCCGGGCGGTTGGCTGCAGCACCTCGCGCTCGAACTCGGTGAAGCGCAGTGCCGTCGGGCAGGTCAGCTCGACCGGCCGGCTGAGCGCCGCATCGGGCAGGCGCAAGAGCTTCACGCCGTTGACCAGGTCACAGCCGTCCTTGCCGGGCTCGGCCTGGGCGACGAGTTCGAATTCCGCGCCGGTGGCGGCCAAATCATTCAGGCAGGCCGACTGGATGACATCGCGGTTCGGCCACAGATGCATGCCCGGCGGCGGCACGGTGACCGGCGGCGCAGCCGGCGGCTGGCTGCGCGGCGCGCAGGCCGCAGCCAGCAACAGCAGGGCGGCGGCCGTCAGCCGACGCCCGTTCACTCGGAGACCGGTCACTCGGAGACTGGCAGCCACAACACCTCCTCGATGCGTTCCGCGCCGGTCAGCAGCATCACCAGCCGGTCGATGCCAAGCGCAATGCCGGCACAATCTGGCAAGCCATGCTCCAGCGCGGCGATGAAATCGGCGTCGACCGGATAGTCGTAGCCGTAAAGCTGTTTCTTCAGTGCCATGTCGGCGGCGAAACGGCGAGCCTGTTCGGCGGCATCGGTCAGTTCGGAAAAGGCATTGGCCAGCTCGACGCCGCAGGCATAGAGCTCGAAGCGCTCGGCCAGATGCGGCGGCCGCCCTGCCTTTTCGGGGGCCTTGTGCCGACTGAGCGCCGCCATATGCACCGGATAGTCGTAGAGGATGCAGGGCGCGCCGAGCCCGAGATGCGGCTCGACCCTGTCCAGCGCGACGCGGAAATAGAGATCATCCCAGCTGTCGCCGTCATCGACCCGCACGCCGGTGGCGGCACAGGCGGCACGCATGGCGGCCAGATCGGGCCGCAGCGAATCGGTGCCGATGCAGGTGGCGAGATCGAGCCCGGCATATTCCGCCAGCGCGTCGTGCACGGTGAGATACCGCCAGGGTGCGGTGATATCGGCCGTCCGCCCCTGCCAGCGCAGGATGGTCTGCCCGGCGGCCTCGGCGGCGGCGCGCAGCAGCGATTCGCAATCGGCCATGATGGCGCGATAGTCCGTCCCCGCCCGGTACCACTCCAGCATCAGGAAGGCCGGATGGTGCAACGCGGCGCGCTCGCCGTTGCGGAAGACCGGGGCGAACTGGAACAGCCGCGGCTCGCCGGCCGCCAGCAGCTTCTTCATGGCGAATTCCGGCGAGGTATGCAGGTACAGCGGCCGGGTGCTGCCGTCGGGCTGCTCCAGTATGGTGGCAAAAGCCTTCAGATGCGGTTCCAGTCCGGGCGAGACCTGCAAGGCCGGGGTTTCTGCCTCGACGAAATCCCGGGCCATGAACCAGCCCCGCATCGCATGCAGAATCTGCTGGCGGACCAGCAGGTTGGGCCGCCGCCGGGCGTAGATGTCTGGGCGCCACCAGGGGGTTTTGCGCTGCTGCATATTTGGGCGCGACTCGGGTTGAGAAGGGTACCCTGACCTGATAGGTTCCGGCCGGCTTTTTCGCAAGCGGGTCCGTGGGGGCCCGCTGTTTGATTCCGGAGACCGACAGACCATGGCCAAGGTTAACGCCAACCAGCTCCGCAAGGGCAATGTGGTTGAGATCAACGGCAAGCTGCTTGCCGTGATTGCCGCCCAGAACATCCAGCCGGGCAAGGGCACCCCGGTCATGCAGCTGGAACTGCGCGATCTGTCCTCCGGCCTGAAGACCACCGAGCGCTATCGCACCACCGAGAGCGTCGAGCGCGTCTTCATCGAGGACCGCGAGTTCACCTACCTCTACACCGAGGGCGACCTCATCACCTTCATGGATGTCGAGAATTACGAGCAGCTCAGCGTGCCGGCCGAAGTGGTCGGCGACCAGGCCGTCTGGCTGCAGGACGGCATGAAGGTCGACATCGCGCTCTACGAGGGCAAGGCCGTCTCGGTCACCCTGCCGCAGACCGTGACCCTGGAGATCACCGAGACCGAGCCGACGGTGAAGGGCCAGACCGCCTCGTCGTCCTACAAACCGGCGATCGTCACGAACGGCCAGCGCGTCATGGTGCCGCCGCATGTCAGCGCCGGCGTGCGCATCATCATCAATATCGCCGAGGGTGGCGTCTATCTCGAACGCGCCAAGGACTGAGTATCCGGTCCGAACCCCGGATCCGGCCGAAACCCGCCGCAGTGATGCGGCGGGTTTTTTCGTGACTACAATGCGACCAGCGGACCGAAGAAGCCGGTGATGCGCTGCAACCGCCCGCCCTCGCCCAGGCTGCAGAAGTCGGTGCCCTCGCGCATCACGCCACCATCCGCGGCTAGCCGGACGAAGCCGAAACGCAGGCCGGCTGGGTGGCTGTCGATCACGCTGGTGCGGCGGATTGCACTGCCGGGGAACTTCTCCAGCAGCATGCCGATATGTGCCACCAGAGCCGCGCGATCGAGGTCATGCACCAGGGGATCGCTGTACCGGCAGTCGGCGGTGCAGGCCACACGCAGCAGGCGCGCGCATTCGCCCGCATCCGTCGTGTTCCAGGTCGCACAATACGTGTCGACCACATCATCCAGAGCCATCATGGGACCCTCCTCGGACTGCCGCCAGTTTAGCAAACTGTGACCGCGACCACAGCGCCGCTGTGATGGCCCGCACAGCGGCACGGCCGGCTTTGCGCTGATATGCCCCCGCCTCCCCAGACCGAAACAAGCGTCCGCCACCTGCTTCCCGTCAGTCCCGCCCGGCTCGTCACCCTGCCGGCATCTGAAGGAGTGCCCGCCCATGTCCGCGTCCTGCCCGGAACAACTGCTGTCGCTGGAAGCCTGGTGGAATCTCCGCCGCGGTCACCGTCCGATGCCGCAGCGCAGCGACCTCACACCCGAGACGCTGCGCCCCTGGCTCGGCAATCTGGCCATGGTGGCGGTCGAGCGCACGGAAGCCGCGCCACGCTTCCGCGTCACCCTGTCAGGCATGCATCTTGATGACTATCGCGGCTACGGGATCACCGGCCGCTATATCGATGACCTGCAGGACGGTGCCGTCTGCAGCCTGCCGCAGTTCCGCACCTGCACTGTCGAGCGCCGGCCGGTCCGCTTCATCCACGACAATTCGCGCAACAGCCTGATCTTCCGGCGCATGGCCAAGCTGTTGCTGCCGCTCGCCGATGCGGACGGGCAGGTCGGACACATCATGGTGTCGCTGTATCCGTTGGCGGCCAACGACGCGGCCGCCACGGCCCGCCGGGTCACCGCCTAGCTGCTGCAGCCCGGCCTAGCCGGTCACGGCCTGGGCGGTTTCGCGCGGCGCCGGTGCGGCCTGACCGTCAAAAGCCTCGCGCGCCTGCTGCACGTCGCAGAGATGGCGCTCCGCCCACATCCACAGGCCGCACAGGGTCTCGCCAAGCTCCTCGCCCAGCGGGGTCAGCCGGTAATCGACCCGCGGCGGCACTTCCGCAAAGACCTGGCGCTCGACCAAGCCGTCGCGCTCGAGCTGACGCAGGGTCTGGGTCAGCATCTTCTGGCTGACCCCGTCGAGCCGTTCGCGCAGACGGGTGAAACGGAAGCTGCCCTCTTCCGAAAGCGTCTCGATCACCCGCAGGCTCCAGCGGTCGCCGATGCGCACCAGCATCTCGCGCACCAGTTCCTCGGTGCCTTCACTGATGGTGCAGGTGCGTTGCGGCGCGGGGATCGACAGGGGTAAGGATTCGGTCATGGCTGGGGCTCCGCGTAACTCGTCCGGCGGCCTTTTCCGGCGGTCGCAACCCGCAATTACCTAATGGTTTCCGCGAGGTGGCTATGGGTCCGGAAAAGTGCCTTATTGCATGGCGGCCGGCCGGTTTTCTAGACTGGGCCGCCTGACAACAGTTAACCCCGCCAGCCCGTTCCTGACCAGCGGAAATGATGTGACGCCGCGCACCCCCAGTGCCAACGAGCGGCAGCCATTTCCGCCGGGACGTCCCGGCCGGCAATTCTGAAGCCATATCAGACCATGTCCGTTGCCTTTTGCGGCATTCGTCTTATTTCGCCGACCGACAGGGAGAACCCGATTCAAGCGACAGTTCAGCGCCGCCCCGCATACACGGGCATTTTCCTCGCCAGAGCATTTCTGTTTCCGATCCGACTTCACCGCCCCAGTGGAGGTATCCCATGGCTGTAAAATTCACCCTCAACGGCAAGCCCGTTACCGTTAACGCCGATCCCGACATGCCGCTCCTCTGGGCGGTGCGCGACGAGATCGGCCTGACCGGCAGCAAATTCGGCTGCGGCATGGCGCTCTGCGGCGCCTGCACCATGCATGTCGACGGCGACCCGATCCGCTCCTGCCAGACCGCCCTGTCGGATGTGGCCGGCAAGAAGGTCACCACCATCGAGGGCCTCGGCGGCAAGGTCGCCAAGGCGGTCGAGGCCGCCTGGATCAAGCATGAGGTCGCGCAATGCGGCTACTGCCAGTCCGGCCAGATCATGTCGGCGGTGGCCCTGCTCAGCGGCAACAAGAAACCGTCCGACAGCGATATCGACGATGCGATGCAGGGCAACATCTGCCGCTGCGCCACCTATGTGCGCATCCGTGCCGCCATCCACGATGCCGCCAGCACCCTGGCCTGAGGGAGTTCCCGCCATGACCGAACAGAGCCCCATCAAGTTGCCTGAAGTGAAACTCCCCGAAGCCTCGCGCCGCCGCTTCCTGCAGGGCGCCGGTGCCGCCGGCCTTGGCCTCGTCGTCGGCTTCAACTGGATGCCGCGCAACGCCGCCGCCATGACCGGCAAGCCGGAGATGCTGACCGCCTTCATCCGCATCGCACCGGACAACACCGTCACCGTGCTGTCCAAGCATGTGGAAATGGGCCAGGGCACGTATACGGGCCTCTCCACCATCGTCGCCGAGGAACTCGACGCCGACTGGAAGCAGATTCGCGCCGAGGGCGCGCCGGCCGATGCCAAGCTGTATGCCAACCTCGCCTTCGGCATGCAGGGTACCGGCGGCAGCACCGCGATCGCCAATTCCTATGACCAGCTGCGCAAGGCGGGTGCCACCGCGCGCGCCATGCTGGTCGCTGCCGCCGCCCAGGAATGGAAGGTGCCGGCCGGCGAGATCACCGTTGCCAAGGGTGTCGTCAGCCACAAGTCGGGCAAGAAGGCCACCTTCGGCCAGCTCGCCATGGCTGCGTCGAAGCAGACGCCGCCCGCCGATGTGAAACTGAAGGACCCGTCGCAGTTCGAGTATATCGGCAAGAAGGTTGCCCGCCTCGATGCGCCGGCCAAGAGCACCGGCAAGGCGCAATTCACGCTCGACACCAAGGTGCCCGGCATGGTCACCGCCGTGATGCAGCGCTCGCCGCTGTTCGGCGGCAAGGTCAAGAGCGTCGATTCCAGCAAGGCCAAGGCGATCCCGGGCGTGCTCGGCGTCGTGCAGATCTCGAACGGCGTTGCGGTGGTCGGCAAGAATTTCTGGGCCGCCAAGCAGGGCCGCGACGCCCTGCAGATCGAGTGGGACAACTCGGCCGCCGAGACCCGCAGCAGCGACGCCATCATGGCCGAGTATCGCGAACTGGCGAAGAAGCCCGGCCTGCCGGCCCGCAAGGACGGCGATGTCGATGCCGCCTTCGCCAAGGCCGCCAAGGTGATCGAGGCGACCTACGACTTCCCGTATCTCGCCCATGCGCCGATGGAGCCGCTCGACTGCGTCGTCCGCATCAACAAGGACGGCGCCGAGATATGGGCCGGCGACCAGTTCCAGACCGTCGACCAGGCCAACGCGGCCCATGTGCTGGGGCTGAAGCCCGAGCAGGTGAAAATCCACACGCTCTATGCCGGTGGCAGTTTCGGCCGCCGCGCCAACACGGTGTCGGATTACGTGGTCGAGGGCGCCGAGATCGCCAAGGCCTATGGCAAGGCGCCGGTGCGCCTGGTCTGGACCCGCGAGGATGATGTGCGCGGCGGCCGTTACCGCCCGATGTATCATCACGCGCTGAAGGCTGCGGTGGATGCCGAGGGCAACATCATCGCCTGGCAGCACCGTATCGTCGGCCAGTCGATCATCGGCGGCACGCCGTTCGAGCCGGTTATGGTCAAGAACGGCATCGACGGCACCTCGGTCGAGGGCGCCGCCAACCTGCCATACTCCATCCCGAACATGAGCGTCGAGCTGCACACCACCAAGAATCCGGTGACCGTGCTGTGGTGGCGCTCGGTGGGCAGCACCCATACGGCGTTTGCCACCGAGGTCTTCCTCGACGAGATCGCCCAGGAAACCGGACAGGACCCGCTGGTGCTGCGCCGCAAGCTGCTGACCCATCACCCGCGGCACCTCGCCGTGCTGAACCTCGCTGCCGAGAAGGCCGGCTGGGACAAGCCGGCACCGCAGGGCCGCAGCCGCGGCATCGCCGTGCACGAGTCGTTCAACACCTTCGTCGCCGAGGCGGTCGAGGTGTCGGTCGACAAGGAGGGCAGCTGGCGGACCGAACGGGTGGTGGCGGCGGTCGATTGCGGCCAGCCGATCAACCCGTCGATCATCGAGGCGCAGGTGCAGAGCGGCATCGGCTTCGGCCTCTCGGCCGTGCTGTATGGCGCCATCACCCTGAAGGACGGTGCGGTCGAGCAGTCGAATTTCGACAGCTACCAGGTGCTGCGCATCAACGAGATGCCGCAGGTCGAGGTGCATATCGTGCCCTCGACCGAGAAGCCGACCGGCATCGGCGAGCCCGGCACCCCGCCGATCGGTCCGGCGGTGGCCAATGCCCTGATGGTGGCGACCAAGCAGCGCTTCCGCGCCCTGCCGCTGCCGCAGAGCATCAAGTCGGCCTGATTACCGGCTCGGCGCCTGGCCCCGCCCGGCCAGAACCGTGAAGGGAACCGGCGGCAGCGATGCCGCCGGTTTCTTTTTGCCGTCAGTCGGCCACCGGATGGAACTGCAACGCGTCGCGCCGGCGCCACAGCAGCAGGGCGAACAGCCCGCCAGCCAGCGACAGCGGCAGCATCGCCCAGTAAGCCAGCCCGCCGGCCACCGCATAGAGCGGGCCAACCGCCAGGGTCGCCAGCGCCAGGAAGGTAGAATTGGCGGCGGTATAAAGGCTCTGCGCGGTGGCCGAGACATTCGGCTCGACATGCTCCGACAGCAGCCGCATGGCACCGAGATGGGCACAGCCGAAGGTCGCGGCATGCAGCAGATTGAGAACGACCAGCAGCGTGAAATCGCCGGTGATGCCGGTCAGGCTCCAGCGCAGCAGGCCGCCGGCCGAGGCCAGCAGCAGCAGGCCGATGCCGCCGGTATGCCGCAGCACCTGCTGGCCGACCGCGAACAGCACCACCTCGGCCAGCACGCCTTCGGCCCACAGCCAGCCGATCTGCGCATCGCCGAGGCCGACGCTGCGCCATTGCAAGGTGCCGAAGGTATACAGCATGGCATGGGTCGACTGCAGGCAGGCGCTGGCCGCGAGGAAGGTCCGAAAGACCGGGTGGCGCAGCAGCCGCAAGGCAGGCGCGCCAGTCAGCCGCGGCCGGTCGAGCGGCAGCCGCAGGTCGGGCAGCAGATGGCTGGCCAGCGCCAGCAGCGCCATGGCGGCAAGGATCAGGCCCCAGATCCAGTCGTCGTCACGACCCTTCAGCCACAGGCCGGCGACATAGGCGGTCACCAGGAAGCTGATCGAGCCCCATAGCCGCATGCGGCCGTATTGCAGGTCGTAGCGCCGCGCCGCCAGCAGGGCGACATTCTCGCTGAACGGCGTGATCGGCGCCCACATCACGGCATACAGCATGGCGATCAGGAACAGCGGCCAGAAGCTGTGCGCCCACCACAGTGGCAGGAAGGTCAGCAGGCAGCCCCAGGCGAGCAGGATGATGGCGCGGCGCCGGGCGCCGCTGCGGTCGACCAGATGCGCCGCCACCGGCCCGGCCACCAGCCGCAGCCAGATGCCGCCCGAAACCACGATGGCGATTTCCGTCGCACCGAGACCGCGCGATTCCAGCCAGACCGACCAGAACGGCAGCCAGATGCCGGGCCCGACAAACAGGGCGGCATAGAACAGGCTGATCTGCCAGGCGATACGCCGCGGCTCGCCGATCATTGAATCTCCCCCGCTGCCCATGAATCAGGCAGCCGATAAATGTTTACAATTTAGCCGCACCGGTGTTTACAATCTTTGTCAGTGTGCAACGCACAACGATGGCCCGCCGGAGACCGGCAGTGGCCGCGTGACGCGGCAGGGGGACGGATTTTCATGCGCGGGATGGTAACCGGAGGGGCTGGCGGCGTTAAGCGTCGCGACCTGACGCAGCGAGGCGCGGCCTGATGCAGGGCCCGGCTTTCGTCAAGATCGACGGCGTCGATCTGGTCTATCGCCAGGCCGAAGAGGAAACCCTCGCGGTCCAGGACCTTACCCTCGACATCCAGGAGGGCGAGTTCGTCGCCGTGGTCGGCCCGTCCGGCTGCGGCAAATCGACCCTGATGAAGCTGGTGACCGGCCTGCTGGAACCCAGCAACGGCCTGATCACGGTGGGCGGCAAGCCGGTGCGCGGCGCAATCCAGGGCGTCGGCATGGCCTTCCAGAATTCTTCCCTGCTGCCGTGGCGCAGCACGCTCGACAACGTGATGCTGCCGCTGGAGATCGTCGAGCCGCACAAGCGCCGCCTGCGCAAGGAGCGCAAGGCCTATGTCGAGCAGGCGATGGCCCTGCTGAAGACGGTCGGGCTTGACGATTTCGCCGAGAAGTTCCCCTGGCAACTCTCGGGCGGCATGCAGCAGCGCACCAATGTCTGCCGCTCGATCATCCATGAGCCGCGCCTGCTGATGCTTGACGAGCCGTTCGGCGCGCTCGACGCCTTCACCCGCGAGGAGCTGTGGGGCGTGATGCAGAAACTGTGGATGGAAAAACGCTTCACCGCGATCCTGATCACCCATGACCTGCGCGAGGCAGTCTATCTGGCCGACCGCGTGTTCGTGATGAGCAAGCGGCCCGGCCGCATCATCCACAACCGTGTCATCGACATTCCGCGTCCGCGCACGCTGGACACCACCTTCGAGCCGCATTTCGGCGCGATCGTCCACGAGCTGCGCGCATACATCCATGACGTGAGGGAAGCGTGATGAGCGAGAAAGCCCTGATCCGGGCGATGCCCTGGCTGGTCACCATCGGCTTCTTCCTGCTGTGGGAAGTGCTCTGCGTTCTGACCGGTGTACAGGCTTTCATCCTGCCGCGGCCGAGCCTGGTCTTCGTCACCATGGTGAAATTCGCGCCGCAGATCCTGCATCATTCGCTGTGGACGCTGTATACCACCACCGCCGGCTTTGCCATCGGTGTGGTCGCCGGTGCCCTGCTCGGCATCTTCATCGGCGCCTCGCGGCTGACCTATGTCGGACTCTACCCGGTGCTGATCGGTTTCAACTCGATCCCCAAGGTTGCCGTCGTGCCGGTGCTGGTGATCTGGTTCGGCATCGGCACCATCCCGGCGATCATAACCGCCTTCATCATCTCGTTCTTCCCCATCGTGGTGAATGTCGCCACCGGGCTGGCCACCATCGAGCCGGAACTGCGCGACGTGCTGCGCTCGCTCGGCGCCACCAAGACCGAAATCCTGATGAAGGTCGGCCTGCCGCGCGCCATGCCCTATCTGTTCGCCTCGCTGAAGATCGCCATCACCCTGGCCTTCGTCGGCTCGGTGATCTCGGAGACGGTCGCATCCAACGAGGGCATCGGCTACCTGATGCTGTCGGCCTCGTCGAGCTACAACGTGCCGCTGGTCTTCGCCGGCCTGATCGTCGTCGCCGTCATGGGTGTGCTGATGTATGCCGTCGCGGTATGGTTCGAGCGGCGGATGACCGGCTGGGCCTTCCGCGGCAGCGACCTGATGGGCTGACGCCGCCGCCCGTTCGCGATAGACTGGCGCGGTAGACTGCCGGCTGCAGCCACACCGGAGACAGGCAATGTCCGAACCCGTTCGCTTTGTGTCGCGCGGACAGGTGGTGACGGTGGGACCCGATGTCCCCCACACCATGACGGCCCTGGAGTATCTGCGGCTCCGCCTGCGGCGCACCGGCACCAAGGAAGGCTGCGCCGAGGGCGACTGCGGCGCCTGCACCGTGGTGGTCGCCGAGCTGACCGGCGACAGCCTGCGCTACCGCGCCGTCAATGCCTGCATCCTGTTCGTCCACCAGCTCGACGGCAAAGCCCTGTTCACGGTGGACGATCTCGCCAGTAAAGACGGCGGCCTGCATCCGGTGCAGCAGGCCATGGTCGACAGCCACGCGTCGCAATGCGGCTTCTGCACACCGGGTTTCGTGATGTCGCTGTTCGCCTATTTCCGCGAACACGAACGGGCTGATGCTGAAAGCCTGAAGGACTGCCTGGCCGGCAACCTGTGCCGCTGCACCGGCTATCGCCCGATCCTCGACGCCGGCGAAAGGATGTTTGCAGGCGGGAAAGCCGACCGCTTTGCCGCCGAAGAAGCCGCACTCACGGCGCAGCTCGCCGGCCTGACACGCAGCCGCATGCTGCGGCATTCGACACCGGAGGGCGATTTCCTGGCGCCCGAGACCCCGGAAGAGCTGGCCGAGACGCTAGCCGCTTTGCCGGCCGGCGACAGCTGGATTCTCGCCGGCGGCACCGACGTCGGCCTGTGGGTGACCAAGCAGCAGCGCGTGCCGCGCAGCATCGTCTCGCTCGGTCGCGTCGCCGCGCTGAAACGCATTATCGACCATGGCGAGATGGTCGAGATCGGCGCCGGCGTCACCTACAGCGAGGCGTTTGCCGCCATCGCCGGTCTGCATGCGGATTTCGCCCGCATGGTGCGGCGGCTCGGCTCGGTGCAGATCCGCAATTCCGGTACCATCGGCGGCAATATCGCCAACGGCAGCCCGATCGGCGACAGCATGCCAGCCCTGATCGCTCTCGGCACCACCCTGCACTTGCGCAGCAGCGCCGGCCGCCGTGAGATGCCGCTGGAGGATTTCTTCCTCGCCTACCGCAGGACCGCATTGCAGCCCGGCGAATTCGTCGAGAGCGTCACCGTGCGCAAACCGGGCCCCGACAGCCGCTTTGCCATCTACAAGCTGTCGAAACGCTTCGACCAGGATATCTCCGCCGTGCTGGCGGCCTTCCATGTTGTCCTCGATGACGGCCGTGTAAAAGCGGCGCGGCTGGCTTTCGGCGGCATGGCCGGCGTGCCGGCCCGGGCATTGCGGACCGAAGCCGCGCTGACCAGTCTCGCCTTTATGCCATCGGCCATCGAGCCGGCCGTCGCCGCATTGGCGCAAGATTTCACGCCGATGAGCGACATGCGTGCCTCGGCGGAATATCGCCTGCTGGCGGCGCAGAACCTGCTGCGCAAATTCTGCCTCGAAGTCACGGGCGACGCGAGGATCGGCGTGGAGGCGGCCGAATGACCGCCCTGCCGCATACCAGCAGCGTGCACAAGCCGCTGCCGCACGACAGCGCGGCGAAGCATGTCGCCGGCACCGCCCGCTATATCGACGACCTGCCGGAGCCCGAAGGCCTGCTGCATGCCGCCCTGCATCTGGCCGACCGGGCGCATGCCAAAATCCTGAAGATCGATACGACCAGGGCCCGCGCGCTGGCCGGCGTGCGCGATGTAATCACCGTTGCCGATGTGCCCGGCAACCCCGATATTGCCGCCGTGGTCGGCCCCGAACCGGTATTGGCGCAGGGCACCGTCGAGTTCCACGGCCAGCCGGTTGCTGCCGTGCTGGCTGATACGCTGCAGATCGCCCGCCGGGCCGCCCGCCTGATCGCGGTCGACTACGAGGACCTGCCGGCAATCCTTGATCTGGCTGACGCCGTCGAACAGAACTCCCTGCTGCTGCCGCCGCTCGGGCTGAAGCGCGGCGATGCCGCCGCCGCCATCTCCCAGGCGCCGCATCGTCTGCGGGGCGAGCTACACCTCGGCGGTCAGGATCATTTCTACCTCGAGGGCCAGGTCAGCCTGGCCGAACCGCGCGAGGACGGCGACATGATGGTGCGCTGCTCGACGCAGCACCCTTCCGAAGTGCAGAAGATGGTCGCCCGTGTGCTCGACCGGCCGCTCAATGCCGTCACCGTCGAATGCCGGCGCATGGGCGGCGGCTTCGGCGGCAAGGAAACCCAGGCGGCGCAGTTCGCCTGCATCGCCGCCGTCTTCGTTGCCCGTAACAGCCGGCCGGTCAAGCTGCGGCTCGACCGCGACGAGGACATGATCGCCACCGGCAAGCGCCACGACTTCCTCTCGCGCTACGACGTCGGCTTCGATGACGACGGCCGCATCTTCGGCTACGAAGTGACGCTGGCCGGTCGCGGCGGCTGGACGGCGGACCTGACCGGCGCGGTGGTCGACCGCGCTGTCTTTCATGCCGATTCCAGCTACTGGCTGTCGAACGTCACCATCACCGGCCTGTGCTGCAAGACCCATACAGTCTCGAACACCGCTTTCCGCGGCTTCGGCGGCCCGCAGGGCATGGCGACCACCGAATATGTGATCGACGAGATCGCGCGCCATCTCGGCCGCGATCCACTGGAGATCCGTCTGGTCAATCTCTATGGCAAAGCCGAGCGCAACGTCACGCCGTATTTCCAGACGATCAGGGACAACATCCTGCCCGAGCTGCTCGACGAACTGCTGGCGTCGAGCGATTACAAGCGCCGACGGGAGGAAATCGCCGCCTTCAATGCCGGCAGCCCGCATCTCAAGAAGGGCCTGGCGCTGACGCCGGTGAAATTCGGCATCTCGTTCACCACGAGCTTTCTCAACCAGGCCGGCGCCCTGGTGCTGGTCTATGAGGATGGCACCGTGCAGCTCAACCACGGCGGCACCGAGATGGGCCAGGGCCTTTATGTGAAGGTCGCCCAGGTGGTGGCCGAGACGCTCGGCATCGGGCTCGATGCCATCCGCATCACCGCAACCCGCACTGACAAGGTGCCCAACACCTCGGCAACCGCGGCTTCCGCCGGCGCCGATCTCAACGGCAAGGCCGCCGAAAACGCGGCGCTTACCATCCGCGGCCGGCTGGCCGCCGTTGCCGCGGAAGCCTTCGGCGTGCCGGCAGACAAGGTTGCATTCCGTGACGGCAATGTCAGCGGCGGCGGCAAGGCACTGCCGTTCGCAGACCTCGTACATAAGGCCTATCTCGCCCGCGTGCCGCTCTGGGCCTCGGGCTTCTATGCGACGCCGGATATTCATTTCGACCGCGCCGCCGGCCGCGGCAATCCCTTCTACTATTTCGCCTATGGCGTGGCGGCGACCGAGGTACTGGTCGATTGCCTGACCGGTGAATACCGTTTCACCCGCGCCGACCTGCTGCATGACTGCGGATCGTCGCTCAACCCGGCCATCGACCTTGGCCAGGTCGAGGGTGCCTATCTGCAGGGGCTCGGCTGGCTGACCACGGAGGAATTGTGGTGGGACGACAAAGGCCGGCTGCGCACCCATGCGCCCAGCACCTACAAGATCCCGACCGCCCGCGACCTGCCAGGGGATTTCCGTGTGAAGCTGGTCGCCGGCCGCGCCAATCCGGCCGCGACTGTGTTCCGCTCCAAGGCAGTCGGCGAACCACCCTTCATGCTGGCGATCTCGGCCTGGCTGGCGCTGAAGGATGCCGTCGCGGCCGCCGCCGGCATCACCGCGGTGCATCTCGATGCCCCGGCGACGCCGGAACGCGTGCTGCTGGCCATCGCGGCGGCCAAGCAAAAGGTGGGCAAATGAGTGCTGGCTGGCTCAATGCGCTGAGCGACCTTGAAGTGCGCGGCATTCCGGCCGTGCTGGTGACCGTGGCCGCCACCGATGGCTCGGCGCCGCGCGAGGCCGGCACCAAGATGGTGGTGACGGCCACTGAGAGCTTCGCCACCATCGGCGGCGGCACGCTGGAATTCCGTGCCATCGAAATCGCCCGCCAGATGCTGGCCGGCAGACAGGGCCCGGTGTTGCGCAAATTCCCGCTCGGCCCCGCGCTCGGGCAATGCTGCGGCGGCCATGTCACCCTGTTGTTCGAACCGCAGCGGCCGGACCTGTTCACCGTCGCGCTGTTCGGCGCCGGCCACGTCGGCAAAGCGGTCGTGCAGGTGCTGTCGGCCCTGCCGTGTCGCATCCGCTGGTTCGACCCGCGACCCGATGCCTTCCCCGACCATGTGCCGCCCGGCGTCGAGGTCGAGGTGACCAACGCGCCGGAACGCGAAGTCGCCGGCCTGCCCGACGATGCCTGGCTGCTGATCATGACCCACAGCCATGCCGTCGATCTCGGCATTACCGCAAAGGCCCTGCAGGAAGACCGCTTTGCCTACATCGGCCTGATCGGCTCGGCGACCAAGCGGGCGCGTTTCGAGAAACGCTGCCGCGAGCTGGGCTTAAGCGATGCGCAGCTGGCAAAACTCGTCTGCCCGATCGGAATCGATGGCGTCAACGGCAAGCATCCGGGCGAGATCGCCATCGCCGCCGCCGCGCAGATCCTGCGCCTGCGCGAGAGCCGCCGCCAGGTGCTGCGCGTCGTCGACGACAGCGCCGCGTAAACATCAGCCCTTGAAAGCGTTCTGCAGAAAATCGCCGAGCAGGGCGTTATAGGCATCCGCATGGGTGTAGAAGGGCGCATGACCGCTGCCGGCGATAAAATGCGGCCGGCCGCGCCACAGATTGCCGTAGACCGGTACTGACAGGTAATCGTTGTTCACGAAGGGCTCATCGGCACCGTTGATCACCGCAAGCGGGCCGCTGAAGCGCTCGACCGCTTCCTTCTGATCGACGCCGAGGCCCTGCATGAAGCCCTCGATCACCCGCTGGCGCGCCCGGCCATCGGTGCGGCGCACCGCACGATAGATGAAATCTCCCTCGGTCACGTCATCGCCAGCGCCAGCACGTGCATAGGCCAACGCTTCGGCGTCGGTGAAATCCCGCTGCCCGGTCAGTGCCATATGCGGCGTCGGCTTGAAGCACATCGCGAGCGCATCGGGCGATTTCGGCGCCGGCGGCGTACCGGTGATCACCAGGGCCCGCGGCGCCGGCGTCAGCGCCGTCATCTCGATGGCGATATGGCCGCCGAGCGACCAGCCGACCAGGGCATAGTCGGCAATGCCAAGTGCCGCAAGCACCTCGCCGGCCATCTGCGCATAGCCCGGCACCGTATAGCTGCCCTGCGGATCAGCCGCATCGGTCGAAGCGCCGTGCCCCGGCAGATCAAGCGCCAGCAGGCGATAATCCTGTGCCAGCGGCGAAGCGAACTGGCGGCCGAAGATTTCCGACGAAGCCGAATTGCCGTGGATCAGCAACACGACCGGGCCTTTGCCGCCGCTGTCCTGCACGGCGATCTCGGCATGGCTGGTGGGAATGCGCAGCATCTCGGGCATGACCATAATCTCCTGTGGCAGGGGCAGTCAGCCTAGGCCGGCCAGGCCGTATCGGACCAGCCTTCCCTTGCGTCAGAGGCCGAGAATCCTGAGCTGCTCTTCCAACTCGGCCTTGCCGATCGGGTAATCCGTGCCGTTGCGGGCATTCAGCATCATGCGCGGTGGCACCTTGGCGATGTCGCGCTGGATCATCACCGCCGTACGCATGGAAAATTTGGCGCGCCAGACCAGCGCCGTGACCAGGCGACCGTTGCGCGCCTCAATCGCCTTCTGGATCACCGACAGCGGAATCCGGCCGTTCTGGATCAGGGACTGCAGCACGAAATTGCGCTCGTTTTTCTCAATCGCCTCCTGCACGACATCATTGTCGAGCTTGTTCGCCTTGATCAGCTTTTTCACCTTCTCCTCGGCCTCGGCCATGGAATTCGGCTCGTCCTTGGCCTCTTTCGCTGCCTTCGCCTTGTCTTCCGCCGCTTTCGGCTCCTCGGCGGCCTCAAGCTTCACATCGAGGCGCTGTTCCATCACCTGACGCACTTCGGCCAGGGCATCGGCCGGCAGATCCTTGCGTCCGGCCAGCCGCTGCAGCAGCGAGGCGGCGACAAAGCCGGCGATCCGCTTGGCCGCCTTGCCCGGCAGGTTCGGCCGCTGCACCAGCGGTTCATGCCATGGCTCGTGGCTTGGCGCCGCATCAAGGATAAGATCAAGCGTCTCCTCGCGGATCTGTGCCGAATCGTTGGCCAGCAGGGCAGCCACCGCCGAGACGTCGCGGGTGGCAACGATCACTTCCGAGACGCCGGCCGACAGGCCGACGCGCTTGGCGATCGCCGACAGCGCACCCGACTGCGCCGAGGCGGCGACGATCTCGCGCAGGTCGTCGTCGGTCAGCAGCGGCGAGAACTGCAGCACCGGCGCCGAGACGATCAGTTCGACATCCTGCGCCAGCTGCCTGATCACGTGGTGCGGCACGTTGTCGGCGTATTTCAGCCCTTCCGACAGCGCGGCACGGATGCGCGTCAGTTCGTCGCGCGCCAGCAGTTCCAGCGTCTGGATGGCATATTCGCGGGCCTTGCCGGCTTCCTCGTCGGACAGGCCGGGCAGCAGGCGGGCCAGTTTCTCCGCCAGCCGTTCACGCACCGTACCGGATGCATCGTTGGCCAGCAGCAGATGAGCCTGGGCCGGCGTCGCCTCGTTCTCGACGATGGCGCGACGCACCTCCTCGGCTTCGTCGACGGCGAGGAAATACAGAATCTCCGGCTGCATGTCGGCGCGCCGGGCCAGTTCCAGGCGCACCGCCGGATCCGGCGATGCCGCGAGCGCCTTGGCCTTTTCGTAGTCGATACCGCTGTCGGTCACTTCACAGCCTCGTCATCCGGCAGCGGCGCAATGAAACTGCGGCCCTTGCCACCCTTCTTGGCCGTGTACATGGCCTCGTCGGCCCGGGCAATCAAGCCCTCGGCGCCCTCCGCCGCGGCCAGGCAGGAAAAGACAATGCCGATGGAGAACCCGAGCGGGAAACCCGGCGCCCCGTATTCCCGATCCAGTTCGCGGGCTGCCTCATGCAGGCGGGCGGCAATCGATTCGGCGCTTTCGCGGCCGGTTTCTTCGAGCCAGACCAGAAACTCGTCGCCGCCTATCCGCGAGGCGAGGTCGACCACGCGCAGGGTCTTGCGCACCGCGACCGCAACCCCCTTCAGGACCTCGTCGCCGGCCTGGTGACCGTGCACATCGTTGACCTTCTTGAAATTGTCGAGGTCGAAATAGATCAGCGTGCCGCGCAGGCGATTACGCCGGTGGCGGACCAGCCGCTTGTCCAGTTCCTCGAGAAAGGCGCGCCGGTTGAGCAGGCCGGTCAGACCGTCGGTATTGGCCAGCGTGTTGAGCTGCTTGTGGGCGCGCCGCAGCGCATCGACGCGGGCGCGCGCATCGGTGACATCGCGCGCCACCCCGCGCGCGCCGCCCCAGGCGCCCGCCGCATCGCGCACCGGCAGGCAGGACACCTCGAAGCAGCCGACACTGCCATCCTTGCGGACGAGGAAGATCTCGACGTCGTCGAGCGGCTGCTGCGCCTCGAACGGCAGCAGGCTGGGCGCCGGCGTCTCCGGGCTGTCCGCCGCCATCAGCTCGCGGGCCGGCCGGCCCTCCAGCTCGCGGGCGGTGAAGCCGAGCGCGCCGCGCGGCGAGACAAAGCCGAGGCGACCATCGGCCTTGGTCTCCCAGGCGAAATCGGTCGAGCAGGTGACCAGATCCTTGAACAGCTGGCGCGACTGCATCAGGGCCTGAATCAGGTTGCGTTCCAGCGTCGCATCGCGGCCAAGCAGCAGCAGCCGACGATCCTGCCGACTGGCCGCGCCCCCGACGGGGAGCAAGGTGACCTGCACGGCCGCACCGCCGCGCGGACCCGGTACATCGGCGCGCTCCTGCCGCGCACCGCCCTGGTCGAGCGCGGTATCGATGGCGGCTGCCAATGCCGGCAGCAGGCCCTGCCCCAGCGCATCGAGCAGCGGCCGGGCCGCATCGTTAGCCAGCAGGATCTGGCCTTGGCCATCCAGCAAGGCGGCCGGCCCCGGAAACACCGGGACCAGCAGATCCGGGGCGAACTGCAATGACGCCGCCGCCACGTCCGATGCGATTCCTGACTGGGACACGCCGCCCGTTTCCTCCCGCCGGCTTCTGCGATACGGGCCGCCGGCAACGGCCCCGATGCTCGCCATATTAGACAGAAGCCTTTATGCTGCGAAACCGTGATCTCGCCAGCCCTTTCCGCCCGCTCCACCACCCAGTCAAGCTCACTGGCCGGCCCGCTGTCCGGCCCGGCGCTTGCCGCCGCCGAGACCTGGGTATTCGACCTCGACAACACGCTGTACCCGGCCGACTGCAACCTGTTCGCGCAGATGGACCGGCGCATGGGCGAATTCATCGCCCGGCAGTTCGAGGTCGACTATGACGAGGCGAAACGCCGGCAGAAGGGCTTCTTCCAGAGCCACGGCACCACGCTGCGCGGCCTGATGGTCGAGCATGGCCTCGACCCTGCCGCCTTCCTCGATTACGTGCACGACATCGACCTGAACGTCGTGCAGGCCCAGCCCCTGCTCGGCGCTGCGCTCGACCGTCTGCCCGGCCGCAAGGTGGTTTTCACCAACGGCACCGTCGCCCACGCCGAACGCGTGCTGAACCGGCTGGGCATCGCCGACCGCTTCGAGACGCTGTTCGACATCGTCGCTTCCGACTACCTGCCCAAGCCGCGCGAGGAGCCTTACCGCAAGCTGCTGGGCAACCACCGCATCCGGCCGGAAGGCGCCGTCATGGTGGAAGACATGGCGCGCAATCTGGTGCCGGCGGCCGCCCTCGGCATGACCACCGTCTGGGTGCCCACCGCGGCCGAATGGTCGAAGCCCGACCGGCCGGACGATACCGCCCATATCCACCATACCGCGCCGGACCTGACCGTCTTCCTGGCCGGCCTGACGGCCGCCGGCTGACCGCTCTCCCGGCCCTGCCTCCGGGCACCGGCCGGTTGACTTGGAGGCAGTGGCGGCTATTGTCTCGCGGTTTTTCCGTGCCGGGACTACCCGGCCCCGCACCTGAATCACCGCCCGAATCGAGGATTTCACCATGACCGATGCTTCGCTCGTCACGCAGCTCCAGCCCGTCATCGATGCCGCCTGGGATGCCCGCGACACGGTCAATGTGCAGACCAAGGGCGAGGTGCGCGACGCGGTCGACGCCACCCTTGAGGCGCTCGACAGCGGCAAGCTGCGGGTCGCCGAGAAGATCGACGGCGCCTGGACCGTGCGCCAGTGGGCCAAGAAGGCCGTGCTGCTGAGCTTCCGGCTGACCGACAACATGCTGATCTCGGATGCGCCGGGCGGCGCCCATTGGTTCGACAAGGTGCCGTCGAAATTTGCCGGCTGGAGCGAGCAGCGTTTCCGCGGCGCCGGCTTCCGCGCCGTGCCGGGCGCCGTGGTGCGCCGGGCCGCCTATATCGCGCCGGGCGTCGTGCTGATGCCGAGCTTCGTCAACCTCGGCGCCTATGTCGACAGCGGCACCATGGTCGATACCTGGGCCACCGTCGGCTCCTGCGCCCAGATCGGCAGGAACGTGCATCTGTCGGGCGGCGCCGGCATCGGCGGCGTGCTCGAGCCGCTGCAGGCCAATCCAGTAGTCATCGAAGATAACTGCTTCATCGGCGCCCGCGCCGAGGTGGCCGAGGGCGTGATCGTCGAGGAAGGTGCCGTGCTGTCTATGGGCGTCTATCTCGGCGCTTCGACCAAGATCGTCGACCGCGCCACCGGCGAGGTCTTCCAGGGCCGCGTGCCGGCCTACTCGGTGGTGGTTTCCGGCACCATGCCCGGCAAGCCGCTGCCGAACGGCCAGCCCGGCCCGTCGCTCTATTGCGCAGTGATCGTCAAGCGGGTCGACGCCCAGACCCGCTCGAAGACCTCGATCAACGAACTGCTGCGCGACTGACGCGCGCAGCCGGGATCAACGAACTGCGGCGCAACGTTTCCTTAACCGGCCTGACGCAGACTGGCGGCAAAGCGCTGCTGCCATGTCGAAATCAAACCGCGTCGATCCTGCCGTCTTTCGCCGTGCCTCCATCCTGGTGGCCGAGGGCGACCGCGCGCTGCGTCGGGCGCTGCGCGACGTGCTGCTCGGCATGGGCTTCCCCACCATCTATGTCTCCGGCACCCAGGCCGATACGCTGCGCCAGATCGGCGAGCGCGAGCCGAGCGTCATCCTGCTCGACAACAGCCTGCCCGGCGGCAACGGCCTGGCGCTGACCCGACGCCTGCGCCAGCATGGCGGCATGTACAGCCAGAGCCCGATCGTGCTGATGATCGCCGCCCCCGATGTTGGCCTGGTCGCCGCGGCACGCGATGCCGGGGTGAACGAGATCGTCGTCAAGCCGGTCTCGATGGAGGCCCTGGTGCTGCGCCTGATGCACGTCCTGAAGGCGCCGCGCCCGTTCATCCGCAGCACCGGTTTTGTCGGGCCGGACCGCCGGCGGCTTGGCGAGCGCCGCACCGGCGAGCGCCGCAATCACCCGGCTGGCGGCCTGCGGCAGGAGCGCCGCCAGCGGCCCAGCCGCCGCACCGGTCACGACCGCCGCCATTCGGCGTAAAATCACAATCCTGAAAGAAAAAAGGCCGGACGAGGGCGGGGAGCCGTTCCGGCCGGGCCCCCATTGTTTCATGATGCCGGGCGCCAAGTGCCCGAATGCTAGCGGCCTGCCATGACTCCGGTATGACAGACCCGCCCACGACAGAGCCGCCAGAGCATTTTTGTATACTTGCATAACAATTATGAACCGCTACAATCCACCCAACGACAAAGGCGCAAGAGCCAGCCGGGCAGCCACGCTGCCCCGCACCGGGAGGAACAGGGTCAGGTCGATGGCGCCCGCCGCGCAATCCGCGACTGCCGCAATGCAGCCTGCCGCCGCCGATCCGGCCGCGCAGGTCGACTATGCCAGCCTGCCCGACCATGTCGGCTATCTGCTGCGCCTTGCCCAGCTGCGCGTGTGGGAGGATTTCTATGCCAGGCTCAGCGCCACCGGCATCACCCCGTCGCTCTATTCGGCGCTGGTGCTGATCGAGCGCAATCCCGGCCTGCAGCAGAGCCGGCTCGGCGAGGCCCTCGGTGTCGCCCGTTCCGGCGCCATGACCATGGTCGACCGGCTGGAGCGCCAGGGCCTGGTGGAGCGCCGGCCGGCGCCGCATGACCGCCGCGCCTATGGCCTGTTCCTGACCGCCGACGGCCGCCGCCGCATGCCGGAGATCGTCGCCATGGTCCAGCAGCACGACCGCCAGATCAATGCCGTCCTCAGCGCGACGGAGCATCGCACGCTGATGACCCTGCTGAAGAAATTCGTTGCCGCGCCGGCGCAGCGCGGCAACAGCCTTCCCGCCATGGAAGGCGATCCGACAGTATCGCGCCAGAAGCGATCCGGCAGCCGCACACCGCGGACCGGACGCCGCCAATCAAAACCGAGGGAGGAATAACCATGACGCGCAAGATCAACCGCCGCCAGTTTGCCGCCGGCGCCGTTGCCGGTTCCGCACTGCTGGCCGGCAGTGCCCCGTTCAGCATCGTGCGGGCCCAGAGCAAGAAGCTGAAAATCGGCGTGCTGCTGCCGAAATCCGGCTTCGAGGCCCAGCTCGGCATCGCCTGCCAGCGCGGCATCGACATCACCCAGAAGATGCTGCCGTCCTTCGGCCTGCCGGGCGATTTCGAGATCATGAACGCCGATACGGAGTCGAGCGTCGATGTCGCCCGCAGCCGCGCCGAAAAGCTGGTCAACGAGGGTGCCAATGTCCTGGTCGGCGCCTTCGATTCCGGCCAGTCGGCCGCCATCGCCCAGGTTGCCGAGCAGAAGGGCGTGCCCTACGTGATCAACATCGCCGCGGCGCCGCAGATCACCGAGCAGGGCTACAAATACGTCTTCCGCAACTTCCCGACCGCGCCGATGCTGGTGCGCAACGGCCTGACCCTGATGAAGTCGGTGTTCGAACGCAGCGGCATCACGCCCAAGACCGCCGTGCTGATGCACATCAACGATACCTTCGGGCAGGCGATGCAGAAGGGCATTTCGGCGATGCTGCCGGGCCTGAACATGCCCTTCCAGGTGGTCGAGACGATCTCCTACGACCCGCAGGCCAAGGATCTCTCGGTCGAGGTGGCCAAGGCCAAGGCGACCGGCGCCGATCTGGTGATGCCGGTTACCCGCATCAATGACGCCATCCTGCTGGTGCGCGAGATGGTCAAGCAGCGCTGGGAGCCGAAGATCGTGATGAGCCCGGGCGCGCCAGGCTTCTACGAGAACCAGTTCTACAAGACGCTGGGCAAATACTCAAACTACATGATCACCAACGTGCCGTGGTACAACCCGCGCTCGGTGGTCACCCAGAAGGTGCTGGACGAGTTCACCAAGCACTACAAGAACGAGATGTTCGAGCTCAATGTCGGCTTCTCCTTCGAGGCGGTGATGATTGCGGTCGATGCCTTTGCCCGCGCCAAGTCGACCGACGGCAAGGCGCTGGCCGATGCGCTGCGCAGCACCAACATCAAGGACCACATCATGGCCGGCGGCCCGATCACCTTCGACGCCAAGGGCCAGAACCCCAACATCATCTCGGTCACGCTGCAGAATCTCGACCAACGCCCGAAGGTGGTGCTGCCGCTCGACATCGCCGAGGACAACCTGACCCTGCCGATGCCGGGCTGGAGCAAGCGGTAAACCTTGACCCGACCATGCGCACCACACCAGATGACCGATCATGCCCGTTGAACTGATTGCCAATGTCGCCGTGCAGGGGGTGCTGACCGGGCTGGTCTACGGCCTGATGGCCCTCGGCCTGTCGGTCATTTTCGGGGTGGTGCGCGTGGTCAATTTTGCCCATGGCGAGATGATGACGATGGCGTCCTATGCCGCCATCGTCGCCTTCACCGCCTGGAATATCGATCCCCTGGTGGCGATGATCCCGATTGCCATCTTGATGTTCGCCGTCGGCTATATGATGCAGGCCCTGCTGATCAACCCGTTTATCAACCGCCCCGAGCACAGCCAGTTCATCCTGCTGGCCGCCGTCGCCATCATCATGGTCAACGGCCTGCTGATGATCTTCGGTCCTGATTCGCGCAACGTGCTGGTCGATTACGCCCTCGACTCGATCCAGATCGGACCGCTGCTGGTTGACAAGGTGCGCGTGATCACGGCGGTGGTGGCATTGCTGATCACCACCGGCCTGTTCGCCTTTTTCCGCCTCAGCCATACCGGCAAGGCGATCCGCGCCTGCGCCGACAACCACCTCGGCGCCCTGGTGATCGGCCTGAACGTCAAGCATCTCTATGCGCTGACCTTCGGCATTGGCGCCGCCTGTGTCGGCGCCGCCGGCGCCATGGTCACCCTCCTGATCGACACCACGCCGGTGATCGGGCCGAGCTTCACCCTGCAGGCCTTTGTCATCGTCATCATCGGCGGGCTGGGCTCGATGCCGGGCGCCCTGCTCGGCGGTGTGCTGATCGGCCTGACCGAAGCCCTGGCCGGCCTGTTTTTCGATCCATCGGCGAAGACCATGTTCGGCGTCGCCATCCTGATTCTGGTTCTGCTGTTCCGGCCGCAGGGCCTGCTGGGACGCCGGGTTTAATGGGGTCCTGGGTATGATTTCACGTCTGACCGATGGCGTGCCGCGGCGCGCGCTGGTGCTGCTCGGCCTGCTGCTGGCGGCCCTGCTGATCGCCCCGCTGGTGGTGAATGCCTATATCCTGTCGATCCTGATCCTGGTGCTGTATTTCGCCTATACCGGCCAGGCCTGGAACGTGATGATGGGCTTCGCCGGCCAGCTCAGCCTCGGCCATTCGCTCTATGTCGGGGTCGGCGCCTATGCCGCCGCCGCCGTCTATGTGCATTACGGCGTGGGCCCCTGGGCCGGCGCCTGGATTGCGGTACTGGCCTCGATGGCCTGCGGGCTGTTCGTCGGCTTCCTCGCCTTCCGCTTCGGCATCGGCGGCGTCTATTTCGCGCTGCTGACCATCGCGTTTGCCGAATTCACCCGGGTCGGCTTTGACCATTTCCCCTGGGTGAACGGCTCCGGCGGCCTGTTCCTGCCGGTCAAGCAGTATGGCGAGAACGACCTCGCCAACCTACGCGGCACGCCGGTGATGTTCTACTACGTGCTGCTGGCGGCAACCGCGCTCGCCTTCCTGTTCTGCCGCTGGCTGCTGACCGGCCGCATCGGCTATTACTGGCTGGCGATCCGCGAGGAACCCGAGGCCGCGCAGACACTCGGCATCGACGTGTTCCGCTACCGCATGATCGCCGTGGCGATCTCGTCCGGCATGGCGGCGCTCAGCGGCGTGTTCTATGCCTTCTACTACAACAACCTGTTCCCCGAGCAGATCTTCAGCATGAGCCGCTCGATCGAGCTGATCATCGGCCCGATCATCGGTGGCATCGGCTCGCTGTTCGGCCCGATCCTCGGTGCCGCCGTTCTGACCGTGCTGGCCGAGGGCCTCAGCAACGCCATGGGCGCGCTGGGCTACGACCTGCCCGGCGTGAAACAGGTCTTCTACGGCATCTGCCTGGCCGCCGTGATCATCTATCTGCCACACGGCATCTGGCCGCCGCTGCGCCGCCGGCTCGGGCTGGAGAGAAAGCCATGAGCGGCAGCGATCTGCTCGTCGTCGACGGCATCTCGAAAAGCTTCCGTGGCCTGCGCGCCGTGACCAGGGCCAGCCTTGCAGTGCCCGAGGGCGGCATCGTTAGCCTGATCGGCCCGAACGGCGCCGGCAAGACCACCTGCTTCAACATGATCGCCGGCGTGTTCCGTCCCGATGAAGGCAGCATCAGCTTCGCCGGCCGCCGCATCGACGGCTTGCGGCCCGACCGCATCTGCCATGCCGGCATCGGCCGCACTTTTCAGATCGTCAAGCCGTTCAAGGAACTGAGCGCCCTCGACAACGTCATCGTCGGCGCCCTGCGCGCCGAACCCGACGTGCGCAGCGCCCGGAAGAAGGCGGAAGCCGTGCTCGACCGGCTCGGCATGCTGGACAAGCGCGCCCAGCCGGCGGCGCAGCTGACCCTGCCGGAGCGCAAGCGCCTCGAAGTCGCCCGCGCGCTGGCCACCGAGCCGCGCCTGCTCCTGCTCGACGAGGTGATGGCCGGCCTGCGCCCGACCGAGACCGACCAGATGGTTGCGGTATTCCGCGAACTGAACCGCCAGGGTGTCACCATCCTGCTGATCGAGCATGTCATGCGCGCGGTGATGGCGCTGTCGCAGCAGGTCGTCGTGCTGCATTACGGCGAGGTGATCGCGAGCGGCACGCCCGACCAGGTGGTGCGCGACCCGGCGGTGCTGGAATGCTATCTCGGCGAGGAGGCCGAGCTATGAGCCTCAGCCTCGAAGCCGTCGATGTCTTCTACGGCGATGCCCAGGCGCTGGACGGCGTCTCGCTCGCGGTGCCCGAAGGCGCCATCGTCGCCATCATCGGCGCCAATGGCGCCGGCAAGTCGACCCTGATCCGCACCATCGCCGGCATCGAGACGCCGCGGCGCGGCGAGATCCGCTGGCGTGGCCAGGCAATCACCGGGCTGCCGAGCCACAAGGTGTGCAACCTCGGCATCGGCCAGGTCGCCGAGGGCCGGCAGATCTTCCCGACCCTGACGGTGCTGGAAAACCTGCAGATGGGCGCCATGCTGCCGCGCGCCCGCAGCAAAGAGAAAGCCACGCTGGACGAGGTCTTCGGCCTGTTCCCGCGGCTGGCCGAACGCCGTGGCCAGACCGCCGGCACCATGTCGGGCGGCGAGCAGCAGATGCTGGCGATCGGCCGCTGCCTGATGGGCCAGCCGGAGCTGATCATGTTCGACGAGCCCTCGCTCGGCCTCGCGCCGGCCGTCGTGCAGGAGGTCTTCCGCATCATCCGGCTGCTGCACCAGCGCGGCATGACCGTGGTGCTGGTCGAACAGAATGTCGCCATGTCGCTGAAACTGGCCGACCATGCCTATGTGCTGGAAAACGGCCGCATCGCCATGGACGGCAGCGGCCAGGCCCTGCTGCATGACGACCGGGTGCGACAGGCCTATCTGGGCCTGTAAATAATAAAAGGCCGCCCACAGGCGGCCTTTCTGTTTTGGTACAAGATCGCGTTTACGCCAGCTTGGCGAAGAAATCGTTGCCCTTGTCGTCGACGATGATGAAGGCGGGGAAATCCTCGACCTCGATCTTCCACACGGCTTCCATGCCGAGTTCGGGGTATTCGAGGACTTCGACCTTCTTGATGCAGTTCTTGGCGAGGATCGCGGCCGGGCCGCCGATCGAGCCGAGGTAGAAGCCGCCGTATTTGTGGCAGGCCTCGGTGACCTGCTTGGAGCGGTTGCCCTTGGCGAGGCTGATGAAACCGCCGCCGTTTTCCATCAGCAGGCCGACGTAGCTGTCCATGCGGCCGGCGGTGGTCGGACCGAAGGAGCCCGAGGCATAGCCCTCCGGCGTCTTGGCCGGGCCGGCGTAATAGATCATGTGGTTCTTCACGTAGTCGGGCAGGCCCTCGCCCTTCTCGATCCGCTCGGCGAATTTGCCGTGCGCGATGTCGCGGGCGACGACCAGCGTGCCGCTCAGCGACAGCCGGGTCTTGACCGGATGGCGTGACAGCAGCTTGCGAATCTCGTTCATCGGCTGGTTGAGGTCGACCTTGACCACCTCGGCCGACAGCTTGTCCTCGTGGTCGGGCAGGTACTGGGCCGGATTGGTCTCGAGCTGTTCGAGGAAGATGCCGTCGCGGGTGATCTTGCCTTTGGCCTGGCGGTCGGCCGAGCAGGACACCGCGATGCCGACCGGCACGCTGGCGCCATGGCGCGGTAGGCGGATGACCCGCACGTCATGGCAGAAATACTTGCCGCCGAACTGGGCGCCGATACCGTTGACGCGGGTCAGTTCGAGGATCTTCTGCTCGAACTCGACGTCGCGGAAGGCATGGCCGGTCTCGCTGCCCCCGGTCGGCAGGTTGTCAAGATAGCGCGCCGAGGCGAGCTTGGCGGTCTTCAGGTTGAGTTCCGCCGACAGGCCGCCGATCACGATGGCCAGGTGATAGGGCGGGCAGGCCGCGGTGCCCAGCGTCTTGATCTGGGCATCGAGGAATTTCAGCAGGCTGTCGCCGCGCAGCACCGCCGGCGTCTGCTGGTAGAGATAGGTCTTGTTGGCCGAGCCGCCGCCCTTGGCCATGAACAGGAACTTGTAGGTATCACCCTCGGTGGCATAGAGCTCGATCTGGGCCGGCAGGTTGCTGCCGGTATTCTTCTCCTCGAACATCGACAGCGGCGCGAGCTGCGAATAGCGCAGGTTGGTCTCGGTATAGGTGCGATGGACGCCCTTCGAGATCGCTTCCTCGTCGCTGCCCGCGGTCCAGACATACTGGCCCTTCTTGCCGATCACGATGGCGGTGCCGGTATCCTGGCAGCTCGGCAGGATCATGCCGGCCGAGATATTGGCGTTCTTCAGCAGTTCGAGCGCGACGAAATGGTCGTTCGGCGAGGCATCCTTGTCGTCGAGGATGGCACGCAGCTGGGCCAGATGGCCCGGCCGGAACAGATGCGCGATATCATGCATCGCCGCGAAGGTCAGATCGCTGAGCGCCTGCGGGTCGACCTGCAGCACCTCGCGCCCGCCCGCCTTGATCACTTCGATACCGTCCGACGACAGCTTGCGATAGGGGGTGGTATCGGGACCGGCGGGAAACAGGTCCTCGTAGCGGAATTCGGTCATCGCTGGGATCTCCGGGGGCTTGCGGAAGGGTATTCGGTCAGGCGGGCAGGTGAACCCCGCGCCGGGTCAGGACTTCTTATCAGGGCTTTTTCTTGCGGAAGGCGTCCAGCGCCACGACGTCGCCGGTCTTGCGCTCGGCGCCATCGGCCTGGTCGGCCGCGGCCTCATCGGCCGGCGTCGCGGCGCCGTCGCCGGCCACTTCCGTCACGGCCGCGACCGGACGGAATTCGGGGTTGGGGGCGACGCGGAACTGCAGGCCGAACTGCACGCTCGGGTCGGCAAAGGCGGTGATTGCCGCATAGGGCACCACCAGCCGCTCGGGCACCTTGTTGAAGCTGAGCGTCACCTGGAAGGCATCCTCGCCCGGCTCCAGTCCCCAGTACTGGTGCTGCAGCACGATGGTCATCTCCTCGGGATACCGCTCGTGCAGGTATTCCGGGATGTCGATCCCCTCCTGGTCGGTGCGGAAGGTGATGTAGAAATGGTGGTTGCCGGGCAGGCCGAATTCCGAGGCGCGCTTGATTGCCTCGCGCACGGCGCCGCGCAGGGCTGTTTCCACCATCTGATTGTAATCGAGCAGCTTGCCGGCCATGACGGATAATCTTTCAGGGGCTTAGAGATGGCATTTTACCCGCCCCGCCCGACCGGTTCAATGCAAGCCGGGCAACAAGACGCACGCGGATGCATGAAGTGAGGTCAGGTCCGGGTCGGCCTGGCAGGATCAAGTGGGGGGCTTCTGTTGCCCGGCGCCCCCCGAGCCGCGCTTACCTATTAGGCAGCGAGTGCAACGCTATTGTCGTTGGCACATTTGGATTGACCCGATAACGGCGGTATCATGCCGGGCAAAAACTGGGCCTTTACCACGCACGTCGAGCCTGATTCGCCCCCATCATCAGCCCGGCGGCCGGTCATGGCCGAAAGACTGGCCAGAACCGGAAGACGGGCGTGACCCTGCCGATTTCACGGCGGCCGGGCTCATGGTGGAGGCGCCGGGTACTGCCCCCGGGTCCGTTACGTTTATTCCGCGCAGCGTTTATCGCCATAGTCGGTTTCCCGACCCTATTAACTTAGGGCTTCCGCACCGGTTTTAGAAGGCCTGTCGGCAGGCTTTTCCGCCGTCCGGCCGCCCGCCAGGCCCGGCGCCGGGTTTTGCAAATCCCCCGGCCGGTCTATAACGGCCTGCCTTTGCCGCCCGGGAACGATTCGGGGCGGACTTCTGACCGCCGGAGAGCCCTGGATGACCGTGACGCCGGAGCAGGCCGCTGAGATTGCGGCCCTGCGCAGCCAGACCCAGCCGACCCGCCGCGCCACCGTGCCGGCGCTGGAGGACATCCTTTACGAACCCCTGCCGGTGCTCGACCACGGCTTCGTCCGGGTGGTCGACTATATGGGTGACGATGCCGCCGTCGTGCAGGCGGCCCGTGTCTCCTACGGGCGCGGCACCAAGAAGGTCAGCGAAGACCGCGGCCTGATCAACTACCTGATGCGGCACCGGCACACCACGCCGTTCGAGATGTGCGAGATCAAGTACCACGTCAAGCTGCCGATCTTCGTGGCGCGCCAGTGGATTCGCCACCGCACCGCCAACGTCAACGAATATTCGGCGCGCTATTCGATCCTCGATAACGAATTCTATCTGCCGGCACCCGACCAGCTGGCGGCACAGTCGAGCAGCAACCGCCAGGGTCGCGGCGACCTGCTGACCGGCGACGAGGCCCAGCATGTCATGGCGCTGCTGAAGCGCGATGCCATGCAGTCCTATGCCTCCTACGAGGAGATGCTCAACGAGCGGCCGGACGGCAGCAAGCGCGACGAGGGCCGCGAGGGGCTGGCCCGCGAACTGGCGCGCATGAACCTGACGCTGAACTTCTATACCCAGTGGTACTGGAAGACCGACCTGCTGAACCTGCTGCATTTCCTCAGCCTGCGGGCCGACAGCCATGCGCAATATGAAATCCGCGTCTACGCCGAGGCGATGCTGGACACCGTGAAGCGCTGGGTGCCGGCCTGCCATGATGCCTTCATGGAATACCGCATCGGCGGCGCCAGCCTGTCGGCCACCGGCATCAAGGCGGTCCGCCGCATGCTGGCCGGCGAGGCGGTCGACCAGGCCTCCTCGGGCCTCAGTGCCCGGGAATGGCGCGAACTGATGGCGGTGCTGAAGCCGGAAGGCTGACGCTGAGGCCGGGCGGAAGCCTTATTCGCGCTCGCTGAGCGCTTGTCCGGCGGCCGCGCGGTTGCTCCACCAGATGATGGCGCCGAGTACCGCGGTGCCGCCGAAGGTCAGGGCGAGGAACAGCGGATCGCCGGCCGGAAACAGCGCATTCACCGCCGAGCCCATGCCGCCGCCGGCGGTCTGCAGAAAGCCCGACAGCGCCGCGCCGGCGCCCAGCGTTGCCGGATTGATGCCGACCGCCGCCACCACCGTGTTCGGCTGCGCCAGTCCCATGCCGGTGGCCCACAGCACGCGCAGCGCGATGATGACGGCCACATCCGGCCCAGCTATGGCGGTATAGGCCGCAAGCCCCACCGCACTGAGCACCATGCACAGCACGCCGAGATCGATCAGCCGCAGCAGGCCGATCCGCCGGCCGAGCCAGGACGACAGCAGCGAGCCGGCCAGGTAGCCGCCGCTGCCGATCGCCATCAGCAGGCCGTAGTGCACGACGCCGATATGCAGCGTGTCGATCAGCACCGATGGCGCTGCCGCGTTGAAACCGTGCAGGCCGGCGAAGATCGCCAGGTTGAGCAGGCCAAAGGCGAGGAAGGCGCGGCTGCGCAACAGGTAGCCGTAGGCGGCGGCGATGCCGCGCAGCAGGGGGCCAGGGCCGGCCGGCCGGCCGGACAGCGTCTCCGGCAGCAGCAGGATGAGCAGCAGGATCACCACGACGGTGATGCCGCCGCTGATCCAGAAGCCGCTGCGCCAGGTCAGGTAATGCTCGATCAGGCCGCCCAGCACGGGCGCGATCACCGGCGCGATCGCCAGCGCGGCACTGATCAGCGAGGTGGCCCGCGCCGCCTGTTTACGGTCGTAGGCATCGTTGACAATGGCGCGGCCGGTCGCCATGGCGCTGGCTGCCCCCAGGCCCTGCAGCGCCCGCGACCAGAGGAACGCCGTCATCGAACCAGACAGGGCGCAGGCCAGCGAGCCCAGCACCAGGATCACCTGGCCGCCGATCAGCAGCGGCCGCCGGCCGTAGCGGTCGCTGAGCGGGCCGTAGATCAGCTGGCCGCCCGCATAGGTGGCAAAAAACACCGTAAGTGTTAACGGCAGGATCTGGTCTGCGGCACCAAGATCGTCGCCGACCGTCGGCAGCGACGGCAGATACATGGTTCCGGCAAGGATTCCGTTGGCAAACAGGCCGGTTAACAGCAGAACCAGGCCGGCCGGCGGCGGTGCCTTCGGCAGCGGGACCTGGGATTCGGGATCAAGCAAGGGCTGGTTCAGTGTGCGAAGCTTTGGGTAGAATTTGATCGGGCCCTAAACTCACGCAGGTGTAACGGACCCGTTGGAATCAGTATCCCGGCAGTATATATATGATCGCAAAAGTAATTCCACGAAATCCAGTAGGGGCTGCGGGGCAGCCCTGCCGAGGGGGCGCCGGCCGGCATGTCGGAAAAGATCGATTTCAGTCACGTCCGATTTCTCGTCGTGGATACCAACAAGCTGATGTGCCAGCTGATCAAGGATATCCTGATGATGCTGGGCGTCACCCAGGTGGCCACCGCCCGCGACAGCGAGAAGGCGATTGCGCAGCTGCGCACCGGCGGGATCGACGTGCTGATTACCGAATGGGCGCTGAAGCCGCGCTCAGGCCTGGAGCTGCTCGACTGGCTGCGCACCGACGGCATGTCGCCGGACCGCATGATGCCGGTGATCATGCTGACGGCGAATTCCGAAGTCGAATACGTGATGGAATCCCGCGACAAAGGCGTGACCGAGTTTCTCGCCAAGCCGTTCACCGCCGACAGCATGTACCGGCGCCTGGTCTCGGTGATCGCCCGGCCCCGTGATTTCGTCAGCGTGAAGGGCTATTTCGGCCCGGACCGCCGACGCCAGCAGCTGCCCTTCGAAGGCCCGGATCGCCGCAACCAGAAGCCCGAATAAGATGGCGCCCGTGCAGGACAGCCATGCGCCGTAACACCATCCCGAACCGCGGCGAGCTGAAGCGCAAGGCGGTGAATTTCAAGACCGGCCGCGACCTCAAGCTGGACGACGATCTGCGCCAGAAAATGGAGGCTGTCGTCCAGGCCTCCTCCGCCCAGTTCCTCGATGCCACCATCGAACAGCTGAAAAGCCTGCGCGAGGCGCTCGGCCGCGCCGCCGCCGACCCGGCCTCCCGCAGCCAGGTGCTCGAGCACATTCGCGAGGAGGCATTCCAGATCAAGGGGATGGGTGGGGTGTTCGGCTATCCCATGCTGACCGAATTCGCCAAATCCCTGCATGACTTCCTGAAAGAGCTCGAGGATCTGGACGAGCTGCAGCAGGAAATCGTCAGCATCCATGTCGATACCCTCTATGTAGTGGTGACCCACAAGATCGCCGGCAGCGGCGGGCCGCTGGAGGCGCAGTTGCGCGCCTCGCTCAAAGCCGCCATCGACAAGGCCAAACCGGCCGCCAAGGGCCCTGCCACCTGACCCCCGGGCATCCGCCCCTGGACTCCGGGCCCAGTGGACTCCGGCCCCGCCCCGCCCTATAACCCCCGCATGCTTCCCACCGGCGCCCTTCCCTTCGTCAAGATGCACGGACTCGGCAACGATTTCGTCGTGCTGGACGCCCGCGGCCACGCCATGCCATTGGATACCGACGCGGTCCGCCTGCTGGGCGACCGGCGCCGCGGCATCGGCTTCGACCAGCTGATCACCATCGAGAAATCCGACCGCGCCGACGCCTTCATGCGTATCCACAATTCCGACGGCGGCGAGGTCGAATCCTGCGGCAACGCGGCACGCTGCATCGCCGCCCTGCTGATGCAGGAAACCGGCCGCGACGCGGTGACCCTTGATACGCTCGGCGGCTGGCTGCAGGCGCGCACCGGCGCCCGCGGCATGGTCACCGTCGACATGGGCGAGCCCCGCCTGGGCTGGCGCGACATCCCGCTCGCCCGCGAGCTCGACACCGTCACCATGGATTACACCTTCGCCGGCGTCAGCGGCCCCGGCGCCGTCAATGTCGGCAATCCCCATGTGGTGTTCTTTGTGCCCAACGCCGAGGCCGTGCCGGTCGGCGAGATCGGTCCGCAGATTGAGCATGACCCGCTGTTCCCGCAGCGCATCAATGTCGAATTCGCCCAGATCCTCGATCCGCAGACCATCCGCATGCGGGTCTGGGAACGCGGCGCCGGCATCACCAAGGCCTGTGGCACCGGCGCCTGCGCCACCTTGGTGGCCGCCCATCGCCGCGGCCTCGCCGGCCGCAAGGCAGATATCGTGCTGGATGGCGGCACGCTGACCATCGAATGGGCCGCCGACAATCATGTCTACATGACCGGCCCGGCCACCGAGGCCTTCCGCGGCGAAATTCCGCCCGGCTTCTGGACCCAGTCCGCCGCGGCCTGAGGCGGAGGGGAGTCCCGATGACCGCCGAACCCGCAACCGGCGCGCCGCCCACCATCGTCAGTTTCGGCTGCCGGCTGAACAGCTATGAAGGCGAGGCGATCCGCGCCACGCTGGACGGGCTCGGCCGCGACAACCTTGTCGTCATCAACACCTGCGCGGTGACCGCCGAGGCCGAGAAACAGGCCCGGCAGGCAATCCGCCGCCTGCGCCGCGAACACCCCGATGCCCGCATCGTCGTCACCGGCTGCGCCGCCCAGGTCAATGCCGCCGCCTTCGCCGCCATGCCGGAAGTCGATCATGTGGTCGGCAACCGCGAGAAGCTGGACCCCGCGACCTGGCAGGGCATGACGGCCACCGCGCCGCGCATTGCCGTCGGCGACATCCAGACGGCGACGCCGGCCGCCCTGCCCGCCGTCAGCCATTTCCCCGGCCGGCCGCGCGCCTATCTGGAAATCCAGCAAGGCTGCGATCATCGCTGCACCTTCTGCATCATTCCCTATGGCCGCGGCCCCAGCCGCTCGCTGCCGCTGGGCGCGGTGGTCGAACAGGCCCGCGCCCTGGCGGCGCGCGGCTATCGCGAGTTCGTGCTGACCGGCGTCGATATCACCTCCTACGGCCATGACCTGCCGGGCCGGCCGACACTCGGCAATGCGGTGCGCCGCCTGCTCGACCTGGTGCCGCAGATCGGGCGGCTGCGATTTTCCTCGCTCGACCCGGCCGAGATCGACGACGACCTGATCCGCCTCTATGCCGAGGAACCGCGGGTGATGCCGCATGCGCATCTCAGCCTGCAGGCCGGTGACGACCTGATCCTCAAGCGCATGAAGCGCCGCCACAGCCGCGCGCAGGCGCTCGACGTTGCGGCCCGCCTGCAGGCGGCGCGGCCCGGCCTGGCGCTCGGCGCCGACCTGATCGCCGGCTTTCCCACCGAAAGCGATGCGGCCTTTGCCGCCAGCCTCGACATCATCGATGCGGCCGGCCTCGCCTTCGTGCATGTCTTTCCCTATTCGCCGCGGCCCGGCACGCCGGCGGCCCGCATGCCGCAACTGCCGGTCGAACTCCGCCGCCAGCGCGCCGCCCTCCTGCGCGAGGCAGCGGCCGCCGCTTCGGCACGCTTCCTCGAACAACGCATCGGCCGGCCGGCCAGCATCCTGATCGAGCAGCAAGGCATCGGCCGCGACGAGACCTATGCGCCGGTCGTGGTGCCTGCATCCCATGAAAAGGGCGCCATCATCGCCGCCACCATTGCGGCGGCGCGCGACGGCAAACTCTGGCTGGAGGCGGCATGAGCGAGATCGGCGGCGAAGAGAAACGCGGCTGGTTCGGCCGGCTGAAAGCCGGGCTGTCGCGTTCGGCCGGCCAGCTCGGCAGCTCCATCGGCGCGCTGTTCACCAAGCGCAAGCTGGACCAGGATGCCCTCGACGAACTCGAAGAAACCCTGATCCAGGCGGACCTCGGCATCACCACGGCGGGCAAGATCGTCGCGGCCATTGCGAAAGACCGCTTCGAGAAGGACATCACCGCCGAAGAGATCAGGGCCGCGCTGGCAGAGTCGGTTGCAGATCTGCTGCGCCCGGTGGAACAGCCGCTGGCCTTTGATGCGGCATTGCCCGGGCCGCAGGTGATCCTCGTGGTCGGCGTCAACGGCGTCGGCAAGACCACTACCATCGGCAAGATTGCCAGCCGGCTGCGCGACGAGGGCAAGAGCGTGATGCTGGCTGCCGGCGATACCTTCCGTGCCGCCGCCGTCGAGCAGCTGAAAATCTGGGGCGAGCGCACCGGCGCGCCGGTGCTGTCGCGCGAGACCGGCGCCGATGCCGCAGGCCTTGCCTATGACGCGCTGGCCGAGGCGCGGGCAAAACAGATCGACGTGCTGCTGGTCGACACCGCCGGCCGGCTGCACAACAAGGCCGACCTGATGGCGGAACTGGCCAAGATCGTGCGCGTGATGAAGAAACTCGATCCGGCGGCGCCGCATAACGTGCTGCTGGTGCTGGATGCCACCACCGGCCAGAACGCCCTGAACCAGGTGGCCACCTTCCGCGAGATCTGCGCTGTCACCGGCCTTGTCGTCACCAAGCTGGACGGCACCGCGCGCGGTGGCGTGCTGGTGGCGATTGCCGACAAATTCGGCCTGCCGGTGCATTTCGTCGGCGTCGGCGAACAGGCCGCGGACCTGCAGCCCTTCGCCGCCGAGGCCTTTGCCCGTGCGCTGGCCGGCCTCGAACAGCCTCCTGCTGCCTAGTAGTTTCCGGTCTCGCCGGGCGGATTGGTGAAGGCCGGAAACACCGGCTGTTCCTTCACCGTGTCATACTGTCCGAGCGCCCAGTGCACCGACGGGAAGGCGAGCTCCGGCCACGGGATTGCGTCCCAATCGAACAGCCGCACTTCCAGCGATTCCGGGCCGGCGGAAAATTCCGGCCGCGCCAGGGTCGCACGATAAATCAGCTGCACCTGACTGATGCGCGGGATGCTGTAGACCGCCAGCAGGCCGTCGAGCGCGATCTCGGCGCAGGCTTCTTCCTGCGCCTCGCGCATGGCGCCGGCTTCCGCCGTCTCGCGCTCCTCCAGATAGCCGGCCGGAATGGTCCAGAAGCCACGCCGCGGCTCAATGGCACGGCGGCACAGCAGGATGCGCCCTTCATGGCCGACAACGGCGCCGACCACGATCTTCGGGTTGGTGTAGTGAATCCAGCCGCAGTCGTCGCAGACCATGCGGTCGCGGTTGTCGCCCTCCGGCACCTGCCTGGAAAAGCCGTAATCCTTTGGATTCTGCATGGGCCCTCTGCAACTGTCTTGCATATGCAAGCAACGATTATTGCGCGAAAAACCGCGGCGGCAAATCACGCCACCCCTAGACGCGCCGCGAACAATGGCGTTCAATCTGTGCACTGAGAAGCGGGAAAATCCGCCTTAGAATGATAACAGGGACGTGCTGCGTTAACAAAATAAGGGAGGGTGCATGTCGGGGGAAAAAACCACCCGGGCCGCAATGCCGGCTGACGATCTGGCCACATTCAATCTGTATGACGCGCCGGGGCATCTGCTGCGGCGCTGTCAGCAGCTTGCGGTCGATCTGTACACGATGGAAGTCGGGGTCAGCGGACTGACGCCGCGTCAGTTCGCGCTGATGCTGGCGATCTACCAGAATCCCGGCATCAGCCAGGTCGAGCTGGTGCGGCTGACCGGAATCGACCGCTCGACGGTGGCCGAGATGGTGGCACGGCTGATCAAGCGCGGCCTGCTGGTGCGACAGCGAACCGAAACTGACCGGCGCACCAATGCGTTGGCGGTAACGGCGGAAGGCGAGGCCCAGCTGCGCACGGCAAAGCCGGGCGTGGCGCGGGCGCAGGATCGCATCCTGCATCCGATCCCGCAGGCCCAGCGTGATGCCTTCATCACCTCGCTGCGCCAGCTGGTCGAGGGCCTCGAACAGAAGCCCTGAGCTTACTCGCGGTCGCGGCGCTCCAGGTTGTCCGTCAGACGACCCTGCAGCGCCGCGATGTCGATCTGCCGCACCGAGCCTGCACCGGCGAGGTCGAGCGCCTGCGCCGCCGCCGCACCCATCGCCACGCAGGGCCCCATCACCCGCACCGAGCTGAGCGCAGCCGGATCGCCATCGGCGCAGCGGCCGGCAGCAACAAGATTGTCGGCCTCCTGCGGTACCAGCGCGCCGAACGGCATGTAATGCAGATGGTCGTCGCCGAATTCCTCCCAGTGCACATCCTCGGCCCGGTCATGCAGTTCGATCGGCCAGGAACAGCGCAGGATAGCATCGGGTTGCTTCACGCCCTGCCGCACCTCTTCGACGGTCAGGCTGTGGCCGCCGACGATCCAGCGGGTCTGGCGGATGCCGAGGAAGCCATATTGCCGCACCCGGGCGGCGCCGAAAATCTGCGGGTATTCACCGCGCAGGAAGGCGACCACCCGGTCGGCCTGGGCACGACCCTCGGCCTGGGCCGCGGCATAGCCGAGCGGATCGAGCGGGGTTTCCACATGGGTCATGTTGACCGTCGCCTGCCCCTTGCCGGGAAAGGCGAAGACAAAGCCGTCGCGGCGCACCAGACCGTATTGCGGGCCGACCTCGCCGAGCCGCTTCTGCACCGTCCAGCGGTCGAGCGTCTGCGCCGCGTCCTGATCGAAGCCCTCGATGGTGAACATCAAGGTGCCCATGATCGGCGTCACCGGCTCGCGGCAGGCAAAGCCGGCGGCATAGGTCAGCGCCGCATCGCCCGAGGCATCGACAAAGCCGGTGCCGCGCAGCTCGACCGGGCCGAAGCGGGTCGCCAGTGACAGGCTGGTGATGCGGCCGCCGTCGCGATTGACCCGCAGCAGGATGGCGCCGAGCAGGACATCGATGCCGGCTGCCGTCACCGCCTGTTCAATCCAGCGCACCAGCGCCTGTTCCTGGTAGAGCGGGATATAGGTGTTGCGGCCCTTGCGGATGCTGAAGGCATCGGCACGGCGCAGGTGGTCGAACATGTCATCGACGATACCGTAGACGACGCGATAGGGCTCCGGGCCGTTCGAATAGAAGCCACAGAGCGTGCCGAGCATCGAGCCAGTCGACTGGCCGCCGAGCTGCTGGCCGGCATCGACCAGGGCGACGCGACGGCCGAGCTTCGCCGCCTCCAGCGCCGCCGACACACCGCTGATGCCGGCGCCGACGACGACGATATCGGCCGCGATCACGCGCGGGGCGGCGATGGAAGCCGCGTCCTGCCGGACGATGCGGGTGGCGGGAATCGGATACGGTTCGCTCATGATCTCCTCAACGCCAGCGCAGCAGCGCCTTCTCGGCCCGGCTCAGGCCCCAGCTGATCAGCAGGCCGAGGATCGACAGCAGCACCACGCCAGCCACCAACTGGTCGGTCTGCATCAGGTTGCCGGCCGCCAGCACGAAGGCACCGATGCCGGTATCGGCACCAATCATCTCGGCGGCGACCACCAGGATCAGCGCGATCGACGACGAAATGCGGAAGCCGGCGAGAATGCCCGGCATGGCGCCCGGCAGGATCACCTTGAAGACGATCATGCGGGTGCTGAGCCCGAAGCTCTGCGCCATGCGGATCAGGTTGCGCGGCACGTTGTCGACCGCCGAATAGGCGCTGACCACGGTGGGGAAGAATACGCCGAGCGCGATAGTCGCGATCTTCGACGGCTCGCCGATGCCGAACCACAGGATAAACAGCGGCAGCAGCGCGATCTTGGGGATCGGGAACAGCGCCGAGACCACCGGCAGACCGACCGAGCGCGCCAGCACGAAGATGCCCATACACAGGCCGAAGGCGAGGCCGGCGATGCTGCCGATGATCCAGCCGGCGACGATGCGCTGCAGCGAGGCGGCGATATGCACGAACAACTGGCCGCTGGCGAGCAGCATGTAGAGCGCCGACAACACCTCGTGCGGCGCCGGCATGAACAGGGCCGGCAGCAGGCCGGTATCGGAGGCGGCCTCCCAGCAGGCGATAATCAGCAGGAAGGCGAGCCACGGCGCCCAGCGCCGGTGGCCGGCAACGAAGCCGCCGCCGCGGAAGGGGATCACGCGGTCATGGGATTCAGACATCCTGCACCTCGCGGTCGGCGACCTGCGCCTCGGCCTTAATCAGCGTCCACAATTCGTCATGCAGGGCCTGCAGCGCCACGGCGTGCTCGGGCCGGCCGCGCTCGGCCACCGGCACGGTGACCGGCACGATGCGCTTGATGCGGCCCGGCCGGCGCGACAGCACGACCACATGGTCGGCCAGCCGCACGGCCTCGTTCAGGTTATGGGTCACATACAGCGTCGTGGTGCGTTCGCGCGACCAGATGGCGACGAGATCTTCCATCAGCAGCTCGCGGGTCTGGGCATCCAGTGCCGAGAGCGGCTCGTCCATCAGCATCACCGCCGGCCGCACCGCCACGGCGCGGGCGATGCCGACGCGCTGGCGCATGCCGCCGGACAGCTGCTTGGGCAGGGCGTCGGCGAAATCGGCCAGGCCGCAGAGTCGCAGCACTTCATTGATACGCGCCTCGCGCGCGGCCTTGCCCAGCTTGTGCGGCTCCAGCGCCAGCGCGACATTGCCGGCAACGCTGCGCCAGGGCAGCAGGGCAAAATCCTGGAACACGAAGGTCAGCGGGTTGAGGCAGCCGGCCGGCGCCGCGCCGACCATGCGGATGCGCCCGCCCTGCTGCGGCAGCAGGCCGCCGACCAGATTGAGCAGGGTCGACTTGCCGCAGCCGGAGGGGCCGATCAGTGCCGCGGTCTCGCCCTCGGCGACGGTGAAACTGACCCCGTCGAGGACCGGCAGATCGCCATAAGCGTAACCGACCTCCTCCAGTACGACCTGCATGACTGATGCTCTGTACTGACGGCGTTACTGCTTTGGCACGTCGAAATGACCCTTGACGAAGCCGAGGTCAAGGAAGTCTTCCGCCTTCACCGATTTGTCGACCAGGCCCTGCGCCTGATACCAGGCGAGCTGGTCGTAGATGTTCTTCACCAGCAGGCGGCCCTTGGGGTCCATGTAGTTGGCGGCTTCCTTGGCGACCGCGAAGGTCGGCGTCGGCTTGACCCATTTTTCCAGGATCGGCAGCGCCGCCTGCGCCTTTTCGGCGAACATACGGTTGCCCTGCTTGTCGCGGGCGAGGAAGGCCTCGGCGTAATCGGTGAGGCCCTTCTGGTAGGCCTTGACGAAGCGCTCGACCATCGGGCGCTTGTCCTTGACGTTTTTCGTCGAGGTAAACAGCGCGCCGAGCTGCCACGGCGTATAGTCGCTGACCCAGCCGATGATCTTGCCGCTGCCGTCGCGCTCCAGCTTCAGCGCGTTGTTGGCCGGCAGGATGGTGGCATCGACCTGGCCGCCGGCCAGCGCCGCCATCATGTTGGGCACCGACTGCACCGGCTTCATGCTGACCGTGCTCAGCTTGAAGCCGAACTTGTCGGCCAGCATGCCGAGATTGTAGTGGAAGCTGGAGCCCACGGTGGTGATCGCCACGGTCTTGCCGGGGAAATCCTTCGGCGAGCGGAAGCCCGCGTCATAGGCCTTTTTCGACGCCACATAGGCGACGAACTGGTAGCCCTTTTCCTCGCGGCTCTGGGCGGCGATCACCTTCAGCGCGCCCTTGCCGGCCAGGTTGAAAAACCCGCCGGTAAACGCCGTGATGCCGAAATCGGCGTCGCCCGAGGCGACCGCAACGGCGACCGCCTGGGCGGCATTGAAGGTCTTGATCTCGAGGTCGATGCCCTCGGCGTCGAAATAGCCGCGTTCCTTGGCGATGAAGACCGGCGCGGTGGAAAAGAACGGCAGGGCGGCGATCACCGCCTTGTCCTTTTCCATGGCCTGCGCGCCGGAAACCGGCAGGACCAGAGCGCCCGCAATAGCGGCGAGCATCGCAAAGACCGAGCGACGGATAGACATGGCGTTTCCCCTAATAGTTCGTGTAAGGACTATTTTACGGCAGCGTAACCACCGCTTGTATTCAGGTCAACACGAACGGGGGAGAGAAATCAAACGACGATATTGACGTACTGTCCGAGATAACCGCCGCGCGACGGGATCGGCGTCTGGCGCGGCAGGCTCTGTACCGGGGCGGAACTGCCGCCGGCGGACGGCGCGGGCGCAACCGGCGACGGCGCGCTGGCCGAGGCGGTGGGCGCGGTCGGCGCCGGCCCGGTGATCTGGCCCGAAAAGCTGGCCCGCTGGGTGCCGGCGGTGGCGCCACGCGGCGCGGCCGACCCGGCCGGACGCGACGCGCCCTGCAGCTGCGACAGCGCGGACAGAAGATTGTTGCTCGGTGCGATTGCCATGGACCCGACCCCGGAAACTGAGGCCCGATTACGCGCAGGCGGCCGTTAAGGCAGGGTTAACGGCCGCCCCGGCCGGCCGGGATTCACTGCGTCAGGCTGCTGATCCGGTCGCTCAGTTCCTTTGCCTCGGGCGAGTCCGGCGGCAGCTGGGCGAGCAGCTGTTTCCAGTAGCGGGCAGCACCCGCCTTGTCGCCGGCCTCATAGGCGGCGCGGCCGACGAACCACAGCGCCTGGGCATGGTTGGGTTCCTGCTCCAGCACGGCCTTGAACTGCGCGACGGCTTCGGCCGGCAGCGGGGCGCGGCTTTTCACCGTCGGGCCGGCGAGGTTGAAGGCGAGCGCCATGCGGGCATCGACGCGGTCGGGCTGGCGGGTCACCGCCTGCTGCAGGGCTTCGCGCGCCGCATCATGGTCGCCGAGCACGTCGCGGGCGCGCGCCAGCCGCAGCCAGCCGTCGACATCGTCGGGCTCGGCCTTCAGCTTCTCGGCCAGCCGGTCGACCATGCCGCGGATCATCGCGGTGCGTTCCTCCGGCGACATCTGCTGCGCTGCCTGCACCTGCGCCTGGTCGGGGCCCGGGGCGCCGGGCGCGGTATCCTGTGCGGCCTCGGCCGGGCGCGGCGCCGGCACCGCATCGGCGAGCGCAATGCCAAGCCGCGGCGCCAGTTCGCGCAGCCGGGCCGTGATGGTGGGCAGCCAGGGCGCATCGGCCGGCGAGTCGGCGGCCAGCGCGCGCCAGTCGTCATAGGCGCCGCGGTTGTCGCCAGCCTGCTGTCGGGCGAGGCCGAGGTAATAACGCGCGCCGGGATGCTGCGCGTCGAGCTGCAGCACCTTCTGGAAATCCTGTTGCGCCGCCGGGGTCACCGAACCGTCGGCAGCCAAGGTCTGCGCCTCGCCGCGCAGCGCATAAGCTTCCGCATTGTCCGGCTGCAGCGCGATCACCCTGCCCGCGGCATCGACCGCCTCGGCCGCCTGGTCGGTGGTCAGCAGCGAGCGAGCGAGCAGCAGCCAGCCATCGGCGCGACCCGGGTCGGCTTCGAGGCGTTCGCGCAGGCGGGCGATCAGCGTCTCGGTCTGACTGCGGAGCTGGCGGTCATGCTCGGCCTGGGCACGGGCGAGCGTGCGGTCGAACTGCGCAGCATCGGGCCGGCCGAGATCGAGATACAGCCCGCCGCCAACGAGCGGCACCAGCAGCAGCACGGCAATGGTGGCGATGCGGATCAGCCGGCCGCTGGCGGGGGATGGCGCGGCGGCCGTCTCGCCGGCCGGGCCATCGGCCACATCGGCGCGCAGCAGGCGGCGCTGGATCTCGAGCCGCGCCGCAGCGGCCTCGGCGGCACTGATGCCGCTGCGCGCGGCATCCTGCTCGACTTCAGCGAGCTGGGCGCGATAGACGGCAAGGTCATGGGCACGGCGGCCGGCGGCAGCCCGGCGCCGCGTGCGCAGCAGCGGCCAGGCGAGGAAGCCGAGCGCGGCCAGGGTCAGCAGGGCGAAGCCGAGCCAGAGCATCAGCGGGCCTCCCGCGCGTCATCGGCGGGCGCGGTCTCGGCCAGCAGGGCGGCGAGCCGCTGCTGTTCGGCGGCATCAAGCGGCGCCGCGGCGGTGACGGCACCCGCGCGTCGCTGGCGCAGATACAGCCCGGCAACGATGGCGCCGCCGATCAGAAGGAACAGCGCCGGCCCAAGCCAGAGCAGCAGGTTCTGCACATTGAAACGCGGCTTCAGCAGCACCCAGTCGCCATAGCGGGCGACCAGATAGTCGCGCACCGCGCGGTCGCTGTCGCCGGCGGCCAGGCGTTCGCGCACGATGCGCCGCAGGTCGGCAGCGAGCGGCGCATTGGAATCCTCGATCGACTGGTTCTGGCAGACCAGGCAGCGGATCTCGCGCGAAATCTCGTGCGCGCGCGCCTCCAGCTTCGGATCGGCCAACACCGGGTCCATATGCTGGGCGGCAGCCGGCAAGGCCGGCAGCAGGAGCGCGAGAATGACCAGCAGCCGCTTCAGCATTTGACCCGACTCAGCATTTGACGCTGGCCGCGCGGCCGGCCTTGAGGTCGCGCAGGATCGGCTTGATCTTGTTGTCCATGTCCCATTCGGTCAGCGGGCCGACATGCTTGCAGACGATCTCGCCGCCGCCATTGACGATGAAGGTCTCCGGCACGCCGTAGACGCCCCAGTCGATGCTGACCCGGCCATCGCGGTCGGCGCCGATGCGGCTGAACGGATTGCCGAGCTGGCCGAGCCAGCCGGTCGCATCCTCGGGCTTGTCCTTGTAGTTCAGGGCATAGATCGGCGCGAGATTGTCCTGCTTCAGCCCGGCGAACAGCGGATGCTCGACCCGGCATGGCACGCACCACGAGGCGAAGACATTGACCACGCTGGGCTGACCGGTCTTGAGGTCGGCCGTCGAAAGCCCCTGCCCGCCCGGCTCCACCGGCGGCAGCGAAAACTGCGGCACCGGCTTGCCGATCAGCGCCGAGGGAATCTCGTGCGGATTCAGCGTCAGGCCGACTGCAAGACCGACGCCGATCACCAGGAACAGCAGCAGGGGCACCATATAGGCAAGACGCATGGGACGCTTACTCCGCGGCGGCCGGAACTGCCGCCGTGCGGCGGGCCGGCGCGCCGACGCGATGGCGGCGGTCGCTGAGCGACAGGAAACCGCCACAGGCCATGATCAGCGCACCAAGCCAGATCCAGGAGACCATCGGCTTCCAGTAAAGCCGCACCGCCCAGCCGCGTTCGGCATCGCCCTCGCCCAGCACGGCATAGAGATCGGCGGCGGGCGACGGATGGATGGCGGCCTCGGTGGTTTCCATCGGCGGCTGCTGGTAGCGGCGCTGCGCCGGCGTCATCACCTCGGTGACTTCACCATTGCGGATCACCTCGAAGCGCCCCTGCAACGCCGTGTAGTTCGGGCCCTTCACCGGGCTGACACCGGTGAAGCGATACGAGACCGGACCGACGGCAACCGTATCGCCCGGTTTGATGACCCGCTGCACTTCCACCTGCCAGGTGCTGGACACCGTGATGCCGAGCACCAGCAGGCCGACGCCGAAATGCGCCACCGTCATGCCCCAGGCGGCGCGCGGCAGGCCGCGGGCGCGGCGGAAGGATTCCGCCGGCGACGCGGCGAACAGCTTGACCCTGAGCGCCCATTCGCAGGCGGCGCCGACCGCGAGCCAGATGCCGAGCGCGAGGCCAAGCAGGGCCAGCATGGTCTTGCCGTCCAGCAGCCACAGGCCGACCAGCAGGATGACGATGACGGCGGCCATGGCCGGCAGCAGGCGCTGCAGGGCCGCCCCCAGGTCACCGCGCTTCCAGGCCAGCATCGGCCCAACCACCACGGCGGCCAGCAGGGGCACCATCAGGGGGACGAACACGGTGTTGAAATACTGCGGGCCGACCGACACCTTGGCGCCGCTGATGGCATCGACTGCCAGCGGATACAGCGTGCCGAGCAGCACGGCGGCGGCAGCCACGGCGAACAGCAGGTTGTTGAGCACCAGTGCGCCCTCGCGGCTGAGCGGCGCAAACACGCCGACCGCCTGCAGGGCCGGGGCGCGGAAGGCATACAGCGCCAGGCTGCCGCCGACCACGATGCCAAGGAAGATCAGGATGAAGACGCCGCGGGTCGGATCGGTGGCAAAGGCATGCACCGAGTTCAGCACGCCCGAGCGGACCAGGAAGGTGCCGAGCAGGCTGAGCGAGAAGGTCAGGATGGCGAGCAGCACGGTCCAGCTTTTCAGGGTGTCGCGCTTCTCGACCACGATGGCCGAATGCAGCAAGGCCGTGCCGGCCAGCCAAGGCATGAAGGAGGCATTCTCGACCGGGTCCCAGAACCACCAGCCGCCCCAGCCGAGTTCGTAATAGGCCCACCAGGAACCGAGCGCGATGCCGATGGTGAGGAAGCACCAGGCGGCCAGCGTCCACGGCCGCACCCAGCGCGCCCAGGCCGGATCGACGCGGCCCTCGATCAGGGCGGCGACGGCGAACGCGAAGGCCACCGAAAAGCCGACATAGCCGAGATAGAGAAACGGCGGATGGAAGGCGAGGCCCGGGTCCTGCAGCAGCGGATTGAGGCCGCGGCCTTCCAGCGGCGGCGGCAGCACGCGCAGGAACGGATTCGACGTGAACAGGATGAAGGCGAGAAAGCCGACGCCGATCAGCGCCTGGATGCTGAGCACGCGGGCCTTGAGCGTGGCGGGCAGGTTGTTGCCGAACAGCGCGACGGCAGCGCCGAACAGGCTGAGGATCAGGATCCACAGCAGCAGCGAGCCCTCGTGATTGCCCCACAGACCGGTGACCTTGTAGAGCATCGGCTTCAGCGTGTTGGAATTCTCCGCCACATTGACGATGGAGAAATCCGAGGTGATGTGGCCGTACATCAGGCAGCCGAAGGCGAAGGCAACCAGCAGCGCCTGGCCGAAGGCAGCACTGGGCGCCAGCGCGATCCACGGCTGAATCCGCCGCGCCGCGCCGACCAGCGGCAGGATGCCCTGCACCAGCGCCACCATCAGCGCCAGGATCAGTGCGATATGTCCGAGTTCACCGGCCATTGCGTATCCGCCTCACGATCCCGATTTCGCCGGCGCGGGCATATGCCCCTCGCCTTCGTTCCAGCGGCCGGATTTCTTCAGCGCCGCAGCAACCTCCGGCGGCATGTATTTCTCGTCATGCTTGGCCAGCACCTCGGTGGCGACAAACTGCCCGCCGGGATCAAGCTGGCCGGCGGCCACCACGCCCTGCCCCTCGCGGAACAGGTCGGGCAGCAGGCCAGTATAGCGCACATGCACGGTGTGCTTGAGGTCGGTGACGTCGAATTCGGTGACCAGACCATCCTTCTTCACGCTGCCGGCCTCGACCAGGCCGCCGATGCGGAAGCGCTTGCCGGCGGCGACATGCTGTTCGACCACGTCGCTCGGGCTGTGGAAGAAGACAAGGTTGTCGCTGAAGGCATTCAACACCAGCGCGGTGGCGACCCCAAGGCCGCCGACCAGCGCCAGCACGGCGACCATGCGCTTGCGCTTGCGGCTCCAGCCGCGCCGGCGCCCCGGCATCCTGGACTGGGCGGGTTCAGGCATCGCGCGCCTCAAACATCACGACCGGCCTCCCGCCGGGCCTCGGCATGGTCGCGCTCGGCGGTCTTCATGCGGGCCCGGCTCTGCAGGCCGAGGCCGAGCAGAATCACCAGGGTCACGGCAAAGGCCGGCCAGACGAAACCGGCATAGCCACCCATGGTCAGGAAATTGCCCAGCGAAGACCAGTACAAATGCTAACCCTTTGTTTCCTATGGCCCCGTGGCCAACCTGTGGTGAAAATATAGACTTGCGGGCGTCGCCGCTAGCCGGCGCGGCGATCCGCCGCGGCGCTGAAGCGCAGAATTCGCGCCTGGCGGTCGAGAATCTCGGCCCGCACCCGCAGGCAGAGCATCCAGACATAGTAACCCTCGGCCCCGATGGCGGTCACCAACAGCGGCCAGAGGATGGTCGGATCGATCTTCGAGCCATCCATGGTCAGCACGCTGGAGGGCTGGTGCAGCGTATTCCACCAGTCTACCGAGAACTTGATGACCGGCAGGTTGATGGCGCCGACCAGCGCCAGGATCGCCGCCGCGCGGCCGGCGCGGCCGGGATCGTCGAAGGCCTCCCACAGCGCGATATAGCCGAGATAGAGGAAAAACAGGATCAGCATCGAGGTGAGCCGGGCATCCCAGACCCACCAGGTGCCCCACATCGGCTTGCCCCATAACGATCCCGTGATCAGGCAGATCAGGGTAAACGCCGCGCCGATCGGCGCCGAGGCCTTGGCCGCCAGTTCGGCGACCGGATGCCGCCAGATCAGCGCCACGGCGGACGCCACCGCCATGATCGCGTAGATCGACATGCCCATCCAGGCGGCCGGCACGTGGATATACATGATACGCACCGTCTCGCCCTGCTGGTAATCGGGCGGCGAGAACAGCAGGCCCCAGGCGAGGCCGCCGATCATCCCGGCGATGGCGACCACGGCGGCCCAGGGCCGGATCGCGGTCATCAGACGCAGGAAGCGGGCCGGGTTGGCGAGGGCATGCATGACGGTCCAGTCCATAAGCCCGTTTATAAGGCGCGGGCTATTCCAAGGCCAGCTTGACGGCCCCGGCAATCGCAAACGGGCTGAGCACCAGGCTGCCGGCGAAAAACGCCGCCAGCAGCAGGAGATGCGGTTCCGCCGAGAGGCCATAGGCCGCCGCCTCGACGGCGCCGACGCCGAAGATCAGCACCGGAATCACCAGCGGCAGGGTGATCAGCGGCACCAGGATGGCGCCACGGCGGGCGCCCAGCGTCAGCGCCGCGCCGATGGCGCCAATCAGGCTGAGGCTCGGCGTACCCAGCAGCAGGGCGAGCAGCAGCACCGGGATGGCGGAGGGTTCCATCTGCATGAGAATGGCGAGCAAGGGCGCGATCACGGCGAGCGGCAGCCCGGTGCTGAGCCAGTGCGCCAGGGTCTTGGCCAGCGCCACCAGGGTCAGCGGCAGCGGCGCCTGCGCCAGCAGGTCGAGCGTGCCGTCCTCATGATCGGTCTGGAACAGCCGGTCGAGCGACAGCATGGCGGCGAGCAAAGCCGCCACCCAGATCACGCCCGCCGCGATGCGGGCCAAGATCTGCGGCTCAGGCCCGACGCCGAGCGGAAACAGGCTGACCGCCAGCACGAAGAACAGCAGCGTGTTGAGCGCCGCGCCCTGGGCGCCGAGGCCAAGCCGCAGGTCGCGGCGCACGATGGCCCAGAACGCCCTCATGCCAGCACTCCCTGCGGCAGGTCGAGGACCCGGGCATCGGGCAGCGGTACGGCGACATGGCTGGCCAGCAGCACGATGCCGCCACGGGCCCGGTGATCCGCCAGCACCGTGCCAAGCCAGGCGACGGCAGCGGAATCGAGCGCATTGGTCGGCTCATCGAGCAGCCACAGCGTGGCGGGCGCGACCAGCAGGCGGGCCAGTGCCAGCCGGCGTTTCTGCCCCGCCGAGAGATAGCGGCCGGGCAGCCGGCGCTGGCGGGTAAGGCCGGCCGCATTGAGCGCTGCGCCAGCAGCGGCCGCGGCTTCGGCGGCGCCGAGGCCGAGCAGCTGCGCCCAGAACAGCAGGTTCTCTTCCGCCGTCAATTGCGGCTTCATGGCATCCTGGTGGCCGAGATACTGCAGCCGGGCGCGATGCGCCTCGGGGTCGTCATCGACCGGTGCGTCATCCCACAGCACCCGGCCATCGGCCGGCGGCAGGAAGCCGGCCAGCAGGCGCAGCAGGCTCGACTTGCCGCTGCCGTTCGGGCCGTGCAGCAGCAACGCCTCGCCGGGGGCGAGACGGAAATTCAGGTTCTCAAAAAGCTGACGCTCGCCGCGGATGCAGACGAGCCCTTCGACCGCCAATGCCATGACACGGCGGAGTGTAGCCGTTCCAGAGGCTTACTGGCCAGCCTCCCTGACCAGTCTCACTGATAGGTGCGGAGATCGGCGATCACCTTGCCGTCGTTCGGCAGGCTGCCGGCCGCGACCACTTCGACCTGGCCGCGCAGCTTGCAGACGGCCTGCAGGGTGGCCGCGACCGCGCCGGCATCGACCTGCCCCCGGACCTCGACCTTCAGCACCATGGCGTCGACGTTGTTCTCCGACGTCACCTCGAGACGGGCGCGGGCGATGTCCGGATGGCGGGCCGCAACCTGCGCGATCTGGCCCGGGGTGACGAACATGCCCTTGACCTTGGTGGTCTGGTCGGCGCGACCCATCCAGCCGCGGATGCGGCTGTTGGTGCGGCCGCAGGGGCTGACTCCCGGCATCAGGGCCGACAGGTCACCGGTGGCAAAACGGATCATCGGATAGACCGGATTGGCCAGCACGGTGACCACCACCTCGCCCACTTCGCCCGGCGCCACCGGCTCGCTGGTACCGGGCCGGACGATCTCGACGATGACATCCTCGTCGATGATCATGCCCTCCATGGCCGCCGACTCATAGGCGATCAGGCCGAGCTCCGCCGTGCCGTAGGATTGCAGCACCGCGACGCCCTTGGCCTGCAGCTCGGCGCGCAGCGAAGGCGGCAGGGCCTCGCCGCCGACCAGGCCGGTTTTCAGCGACGCCGTGCCACGCCCCAGTTCGGCGCCCTTCTCCAGCAGGATTTTCAGGAAGGACGGCGTGCCGCAATAGACGCGCGGCTTCAGCTGGGCGATGGCATCGAGCTGCAGTTCGGTATTGCCGATGCCGGCGGGAAACACCGGGCAGCCGATGGCATGGGCCGACCCTTCCGTCATGCGGCCGGCCGGCGTCAGGTGATAGGAAAAGGTGTTGTGCACGAGGTCGCCCGGCCGGCAGCCGACAGCCCACAGGGCGCGGGCAAACCGCCACGGGTCCTTCACCTTTGCCGACGCCCGGCCATAGGCTTCGTACAGCGGTCCCGGCGACTGGAAATAATTGGCGATCTCGGCCGGCTTGCCGCCCTCGAGCCCGCCGAGCGGCGGACGGGCCTGCTGGCGCGGCGCCAGGTCCGACTTGCGGGTAACCGGCAGTTTCGCCAGGGCCGCCAGCGAAGTGATCGCGGCCGGTTTCACGCCCTTCAGGATTTCGCGGTAATAGGGGCTCGCCTTTTTGGCATGGACGATCAGCGCCTGCAGAGCGGCGATCTGCGCCTTCTGCCGCGCTGCCGCGCCGCGCGTCTCGCGCCGGTCGTAGTATTCGTCGGCCCTGATTTTCGGCCGCTTGCCGGTCCGCTCACTCGCACGCGCCACAGGTACCTCCGGAAGATAACGGGATCAGGCCAGCCAGCGCTTGCGCCGGCGGTAATGCTTTACATCGCGGAAACTCATGCGGCCGCCGGTGCCAAGGCCGAGATAGAATTCCTTCACGTCGGAATTCTCGCGGAGCTTGGCGGCCGGACCGTCCATGACGATGCGACCGTTCTCGAGAATGTAGCCGTAGTCGGCATAGCGCAAAGCCATGTTGGTATTCTGCTCGGCGATCAGGAAGCTGACGCCGGTATCCTTGTTCAGCTTGTGGACGATCTCGAAGATTTCCTCCACCAGTTGCGGCGCCAGGCCCATGGAGGGTTCGTCGAGCAGGATCATGTCGGGCTTGCTCATCAGCGCGCGGCCGATCGCCGTCATCTGCTGCTCGCCGCCCGAGGTATAGCCGGCGATGGATTTGCGACGCACCTTGAGGCGTGGGAAATACGTGTAGACCTTCTCGAGGTCCTGGGCGATCGCCCGGCTGCCGTCCGGCCGGGTATAGGCCCCGGTCATCAGGTTTTCCTCGACGGTGAGATGGGCGAAGCAATGCCGCCCCTCCATCACCTGGATCAGGCCCTTCCTGACCACGGTCGACGGATTGAGCTGGTCGATCCGCTCGCCGTGATAGTCGATATGGCCCTTGGTGATATCGCCGCGCTCGGCGCGCAGCAGGTTAGAAATCGCCTTCAGCGTGGTGGTCTTGCCGGCGCCGTTGGCGCCGAGCAGGGCGACGATGCCGCCCTTCGGCACCTGCAGCGACACGCCCTTGAGCACCAGGATGACATGGTTGTAGATCACCTCGATATTGCTGATCGACAGCAACGGCGACTCGACGGCGGCAGCCAGATCAGCGGCAGTCTGTGTGGTCATCGGCGGCATCCGGTTCTGGTCGGAAAAATCCCCCGCCGGCGGAACCGGCGGGGGCGTTTCGGTCGGTTACGACTTGGCGCAGTTGCGCGAGGCGATGTTCTTCTCGCGCGCGTAGGTTTCCGCATCCTTCAGATAGAGCGGCCACAGCTTCTGGTTCTCCGGCGCGATCCAGTCGCTGGCAGTCTTCCACTGGTCACCGCTCCACTGCACGACGACAATCTTGCCGTCACCCAGATGGTTGTCGCAGGCCATCTTGATCGGCTGCAGGAAGCCCTTCAGGCCGAGCTTGGCAATGCGGTCATCGGTCAGGTTGATGGCTTCGAAGCCGTCACGCGACTGCTCGCCATTCATCACCTTGCCTTTGCCGTATTTCTCCTGCGCATCGCGCAGGGCCTCGACGGTGAACATGGCGTTCATGGCACCGCGCAGATAGCCGATCTCGCCGAAATGCTTGGCGCCGTCAGCCGCCTTGCCCTTGTCGACAAGGTACTTCTTCATGTCCTTGAGCAGGCCCATGTCCTTCGACGCACCGTGGAAGCTGAGACCCTTGTAGCCCTTCGCCGCCGCACCCGCCGCCTGCACGTCGCTGTCCTGGCTCGACCACCAGACCCCCAGCATCTTGTCACGCGGGAAGCCGACAGCGGCGGCTTCCTTGATCGACACGGCGTTCATTGCGCCCCAGCCCTGCAGGTAGACATAGTCCGGACGCATCTGGCGGATCTGCAGCCAGATCGACTTCTGCTCGAGACCCGGCGCCGGCACCGGCACCAATTCCAGCTTGAAGCCGAGTTCCTCGGCATAGTTCTGGAAGACCGGGATCGGCTCCTTGCCGTAGGCGATGTCGATATAGACGTAGGCAATCTTCTTGCCCTTCAACTTGTCCTTGCCACCGGCTTCCTTGGCGAAATACTGCACGCCGGCGCTGGCGCCGCCCCAGTAGGTGGCCGGTGCGGTGAACACCCAGGGGAAGATGTTGCCGACCGTCGCCGAGGCGCGGCCGTACCCCATGGAGAAGATCACCGACTTGTCGGCCACCGCGCGGTCGATCAGCGCATAGGTGATGCCGGTCGAATACGGGCTGAAGATGGTGCCGCCCTGCGCCTTCAGGCGCTCGTAGCATTCGACGCCGCGCTCGGTATTATACTGCGTCTCGCATTCCTCGACGCGCAGCTTGACGCCGTTGAGGCCGCCATCGCGTTCGTTGATCAGGTTGACATAGTCGGAGAACCCGTCGGCGACTGGAATGCCGCTCGGCGCATAAGGGCCGGTGCGGTAGACCATCGACGGAATGACCTGTTCCTGCGCCGAGGCGGCATAGGCCACCCCCGCCAGGGAAGCGCCCATTACAAGGGCCGCAATCCACTTGGTTGCTTTCATCTTTGTTTCCTCCCGGTTATGAGCCCGTCCTTGGTGGCGGGCGTTACTGAAACCCTAGCATGCTGGGGTAATACGACAACCCGATTTACGCTTACCGGTCGCCGCCTCGGCGGCTTCCGGCCGGTACTCAGTAAGGAAATGGCCAGAGACGCAGCTTCTCCTTGGCGACCTGCCACAGCCGAGCCAGCCCGTGTGGCTCGAGAATCAGGAAGATCACGATCAGCGCGCCGAACACCATGAATTCCAGGTGCGAGACCAGCGCTGTCGACAGGTCAAAGCCGAGCGCCGGCGGCACCTGGGTCAGGAAGATCGGCAGCAGCAGGATGAAAAACGCGCCAAGGAAGCTGCCGAGGATCGAGCCCAGTCCGCCGATGATGATCATGAACAGCGCCTGGAACGACAGGTTGATGCCGAAGCCGTCCGGCTCGGCCGAGCCCAGATAGACGAACAGGTAAAGGGCGCCGGCAATCCCGACGAAGAAAGAGGACACCGCGAAGGCTGAGAGCTTGGCGACCACCGGCCGGATGCCGATGATCTCGGCCGCGATATCCATGTCGCGGATCGCCATCCACTGCCGGCCGGGATTGCTGCGCACCAGGTTCTTCGCCGCCAGGGTCAGCACGGTGACGATGCCGAGTGCAAACAGGTATTTCTCGACCGGCTGGTCGATCTTCCAGCCGAACAGGGTCAGGTTCGGCACCGACACGACGCCGGAGGCATTGTAGTTGGTGAACCAGCCGATCTTGACGAACAGCCAGGGCAGGAAGAACTGCGCCGCCAGGGTGGCGACCGCCAGATAGAAGCCCTTGATGCGCATCGACGGCAGGCCGAACACCATGCCGACCACAGCGGTGATCAGCCCGGCCAGCACGAAGACCACCAGCAGGTTGAGGTCGGGAATGCGGCTGGCGATGTTCCAGGCCGCCACCGCGCCAACCCCCATGAAGGCGCCGGTACCCAGCGACAGCTGACCGCAATAGCCGGTCAGGATGTTCAGCCCCAGGGCCGCCAGCGACAGGCAGAGAAACGGAATGATCAGCGCGGTGTAGAGATAGTCGGTCGCCACCAGCGGCACGCCGATGAAGGCCACCAGCATCAGCAGGGCAAAGAAGATGCGGTCCTGCGGGATGGTGAAGATCGCCTGGTCGGCGCTGTAGGAGGTCTTGTACTGACCGGACTCGCGATAGAACATGCCCCTGCCCCCGCTATACGCGTTCGATGATTTTTTCGCCGAACAGGCCCTGCGGCCGGATCAGCAGGAAGCCCAGCGCCAGCACATAGGCGAACCAGTTCTCGATGCCGCCACCGACAAACGGTCCGATATAGATTTCGGCCAGCTTCTCGCCGGCGCCGATGATCAGGCCGCCGATGATGGCGCCGGGGACCGAGGTGAAGCCGCCGAGAATCAGCACCGGCAGCGCCTTCAGCGCCAGGGTGACGATGGCCGGCTGCACGCCGAGCTTGGAGCCCCACATGACGCCGGCGACCAGCGCCACCAGACCGGCGATCGCCCAGACGATCACCCAGATCACGTTGAGCGGGATGCCGACCGACTGGGCGGCCTGGTGGTCGTCGGCGACGGCGCGCAGGGCGCGGCCGATGCGGGTCTTCTGGAACACCACCAGCACGGCCAGCAGCAGGCCGGCCACCAGCGCGGCATACAGGTCGAAGGACTGGATCAGGATGTCGCCGTCGAACAGCAGGATCGGATCGGTCGGGATGCCGACATCGAGCTGGCGCACGTTGCTGCCCCAGATCATCTGGCCGAAACCATCGAGGAAGAACGACACCCCGATGGTGGCCATGAACAGGATGATGCCTTCCTGGTTGACCAGATGCCGCAGCACCAGACGCTCGATCGCCCCGGCCAGCAGCACCATCACGGCGATGGTGAAGATCAGCGAGATCCACAGCGGCACACCCAGCTCAATGAAGCCGACGAAAAACAGCCCGGCGAACAGCACCATCGCGCCTTGCGCGAAATTGAACACGCCCGATGCCTTGAAGATCAGCACGAAGCCGAGCGCCACCAGGGAATACATCACGCCGGCCATCAGGCCGCCGATCAGAACCTCGAAGAAAAACGCCATCCCGTCCCCTCAGTGCTGTACGCCAAGATAAGCGTCGATCACCGCCTGGGTGTTCTTCACCTCTTCGGGCACGCCATCGCCGATCTTGCGGCCGTAATCGAGCACCACCACGCGGTCGGAAATGTCCATCACCACGCCCATGTCGTGTTCGATCAGGCAGATCGTGGTGCCGAATTCGTCGTTCACGTCGAGGATGAAGCGGCACATGTCCTGCTTTTCCTCGAGATTCATGCCCGCCATCGGTTCGTCGAGCAGCAGCAGGGACGGCTCGGCGGCGAGCGCGCGGCCGAGTTCGACCCGCTTCTGCAGGCCATAGGGCAGGCGGCCGACCGGGATCTTGCGGATCGCCTCGATCTCGAGGAAATCGATGATGCGTTCGCAGAACTCGCGGTGGACGATCTGCTCCCTCTCGGCCGGCCCCTTGTAGATCGCCGAGCTGAGCAGGCCGGCCTTCATCTTCAGCAGGCGGCCGGTCATGATGTTGTCCAGTGTCGACATGCCGCGGAACAGGGCGATGTTCTGGAAGGTCCGCGCGATACCGTGGCTGGCCGCCTCGTGCGGGCGCATCTGGCGGCGCGCCTCGCCGCGATAGGTGATGGTGCCTTCCTGCGGATGATAAAAGCCGTTGATGCAGTTCAGCATCGATGACTTGCCGGCGCCATTCGGGCCGATGATGGCCAGAATCTCGTGCTCGCGGATCTCGAAGCTGATGTCGGTCAGCGCCTTCACGCCGCCGAAGGACAGGCTGATATTGTCGACCTTCAGCAGAACGTCGCCGATTTTCTTGTGTACAGCCATCATCAGGGGTCAGCCCGCCTTGCGCATCGGCGAATAGGTTTCGACGGAGGCGATCTTCAGATTGGCCTTGAAGCTGCCGGTACGGCCGTCCTCGAAGGTGATCTTGGCATCCACTGCAATCGCCTCGCGGTCCGAATAAAGCGCCTCGATCAGGGCGCCGTAGCGTTCGGCGATGGTGCGGCGGCGCACCTTGCGGGTGCGGGTCAGCTCGCCGTCGTCGGCATCCAGCTCCTTGTGCAGGATCAGGAAGCGGCGCACCTGCGAGGCCGCCATGCTGCTGTCGGAGGCCAGGTCACGGTTGACCTGCTCGATGCAGCCGCGGATCAGGTCATAGACCTCGGTCCGCGCCGCCAGGTCGGAATAGGAGGTATAGGAAATGCCGTTGCGCTCGGCCCAGGAGCCGACCGCGGCAAGATCGATGTTGATGAAGGCGGCAACACTGTCGCGGCCGTCGCCGAAAGCCACTGCCTCGCGGATATATGAGAAGAATTTCAGCTTGTTCTCGACGTATTTCGGCGCAAACAGCGCGCCATTGGTCAGGCGGCCGACATCCTTGGCGCGGTCAATAATGCGCAGGTGGCCGGTATCGGTGAAGACGCCGGCGTCGCCGGTATGCACCCAGCCATCCGCCGTCTTGGTCTCAGCAGTGGCCGCCTCGTTCTTGTAATAGCCGACGAAGACACCGGGACTGCGGTACAGCACCTCGCCGCTGGCCTCGTCGATCTTCACCTCGATGCCGGGGCCGGGTGGGCCGACGGTGTCGGAGCGGACATCCGCATCGGTCTGCAGGCAGAGATAGACCGTGCATTCGGTCTGGCCGTAGAGCTGCTTGAGGTTGATGCCGAGCGCCCGGAAGAAATCGAAGATGTCCGGCCCGATCGCCTCGCCGGCGGTATAGGCGAGCCGCAGGCGGGTCATGCCGAGCACATTCTTGAGCGGCCCGTAGACCAGGAGTTCGCCCAAGCCGTAGCGCAGCCGGTCCATCACTGGCACCGGCTTGCCTTCGAGAATCTTGCGGCCGACACGATGGGCCACGCCGATGAAATAATGGAACATGCCGCGCTTGATCCGGCCGGCATCTTCCATGCGGATCATCACCGTGGTCAACAGGTTTTCGAAAATCCGCGGCGGAGCAAAGAAATAGGTCGGGCCGATCTCGCGCAGGTCCTGCAGCACGGTATCCGCCGATTCCGGGCAGTTCACGCAGAAACCGGCGATGGTCGCCTCGGCATATGAAATAAAATTGTCACCAACCCAGGCCAGTGGCAGGTAAGCGAGGATCTCGTCGCGGTCGGTGATGGTGTCGAACCCGATGGCGAGGTTGGCCGAGCGGACGACATTGTCATGGCTCAGCATGACGCCCTTGGGCCGACCGGTCGTCCCCGATGTGTAACAGATCAGCGAAATATCGCTGCCTTTGCCCTTGGCGATCTCAGCCTCGAAAAAGCCCGGATGAGCCGCATTATGGGCCTGTCCCTGCTCCATGACGACGGCCAGCGGCCGCAGGAAGGGCTGCGTGTAATGGCGCATGCCGCGCGGATCGCTGTAGAGGATGGTCTCCAGCGCCGGCAGGCGGTCTTTCACCACCAGCAGCTTGTCGACCTGCTCCTGGTTTTCCGCCAGCGCGAAGCGGGCCTCGGCGTGCTCGATGACATACTGGATCTCGTCGGCCACGCTGTCCTGGTAGACCGGCACCGGGATGCCGCCAAGCGCCTGCACGGCCGCCATCGCCCAGTAGAGTTCCGGCCGGTTGTCGCCGATCAGCGCCAGCTTGTCGCCGCGCCGAAAGCCCAGCGCCGCCAGGCCGCCGGCCAGATCGGCGACCTTCACTGCAACCTCGCCCCAGGTCCAGCTCTGCCAGATGCCGAGATCCTTTTCGCGCATGGCCGGGCGGTCGCGCCGGTGCCGGGCGTTATAGACCAGAAATTTCGGTACGGTATCGCGCCCCAACGGGTCGATCCCGTCGGGTGCAGCCGACATCTCGGACATTTCAATTCGCCTCCTCTGGCGCGGAGCGGCCAGTGACCGCTCCGTCGTTGTCATTGTTGATAAGCGCCCGGGCAGACGGCCGTCAAGGCCTGTCTTGCCGGGCCCGGGCATTGCCTAAATTTCGACCCCGGTTGAGCTTTCCTCTAGGCGAAAGCCCTTGGCAAACCACCAGTTTTACGGCACCTATGGGCGGCGCCCGACGCGGGTGCGTCTCCCGCGCGGCCCCCTTTCCCATCCGAAGTGCCCTCACGAAAGGATTGCCCCGTGAAAGCCGCGAAGAAAACCCAGCGCAAGTCTGCCAAATCGGCCCGCAAGAGCCCAGCCAAGACGAAGAGCGCGAAGTCCGCCAAGAAAGTCGCCAGCAAGCGCGCCGTGAAGAAGGCTGTGAAGGCCGCCAGCCGCAAGGCGGTCAAGAAGGCCGCGAAGAAAGTCGTCGCAAAGAAAAAGGTCGCAACGAAGAAGAAGGTCGCCGCCAAGAGCAAGACCGCCGTCCGCAAGGTCGTGAAGAAAGCGGCCCCGCGGAAGACGCCGGTTGCCAAGGCGGCCGGTGCCGCCCGTGCGGTGCCGATCGTGGTCGGCCAGGATACCCTGAAGACCCGCCGTACACTGAAGGTCGGCAACAAGACCTACGCCTATTACAGCCTGAAGGCCGCCGAGAAGGCCGGCCTCGGCGACCTGAGCCGCCTGCCCTATTCGCTGAAGGTGCTGCTCGAGAACCTGCTGCGCTACGAAGACGGCCGCAGCGTCTCGGTCGACGACATCAAGGCGGTGGCCAAGTGGCTCAAGGACCGCAAGTCCGACCGCGAGATCGCCTATCGTCCGGCCCGCGTGCTGATGCAGGATTTCACCGGCGTGCCCGCCGTGGTCGATCTTGCTGCCATGCGCGACGCCATGACCGCTTTGGGCCGCGACACCGGCAAGATCAACCCGCTGTCGCCGGTCGACCTGGTGATCGACCATTCCGTCATGGTCGACTATGCCGGCAGCAACGGCGCCTTCAAGAAGAACGTCGACCTCGAGTATGAGCGCAACGGCGAACGCTACGAGTTCCTGCGCTGGGGCCAGACCGGCTTCGACAACTTCCGCGTCGTGCCGCCGGGCACCGGCATCTGCCACCAGGTCAACGTCGAATACCTGGCGCAGACCGTGTGGACCGGCATGGACGGCAAGACCGAGGTCGCCTATCCGGACACCCTGGTCGGCACTGACAGCCACACCACCATGGTGAACTGCCTGGCCGTGCTGGGCTGGGGCGTCGGCGGCATCGAGGCCGAGGCGGCCATGCTGGGCCAGCCGATCTCCATGCTGCTGCCGGAAGTCGTCGGCTTCCGCCTGTCGGGCAAGCCGAAGGAAGGCACCACCGCCACCGACTTGGTGCTGACCGTCACCCAGATGCTGCGCAAGAAGGGCGTAGTCGGAAAGTTCGTGGAATTCTACGGCCCCGGCCTCGACGAACTGTCGATCGCCGACCGTGCCACCGTCGCCAACATGGCGCCGGAATACGGCGCCACCTGCGGCTTCTTCCCGGTCGATGCCGAAACCATCGCCTACCTGAAGTCGTCGGGCCGCGATGCCCAGCGCGTCAAGCTGGTCGAGGCCTACGCCAAGGCGCAGGGCCTGTGGCGCACGCCCAAGGCACCCGAGCCGGTCTTCACCGACACGCTCGAACTCGACCTGTCGACCGTCGAGCCGTCGCTGGCCGGTCCGACCCGCCCCGAGGGCCGCGTCTCGCTGAGCAACGCCGCCACCGAGTTCAAGGAGGCAATGACCGGCTTCTACGGCAAGAAGACCGCGCTCGACTTCCGCGCCAAGGTCGAGAGTTCAAAGTTCGACCTCGGCCATGGCGACGTGGTGATCGCGGCGATCACCTCGTGCACCAACACCTCGAACCCGAGCGTACTGCTGGGCGCCGGCCTGCTGGCCCGCAATGCCGCCAAGAAGGGCCTGAAGGCCAAGCCGTGGGTCAAGACCTCGCTCGCCCCGGGCAGCCAGGTGGTGACCGACTATCTGGCCAAGTCGGGCATGCAGAAGGAACTCGACAAGCTGGGCTTCCAGATCGTCGGTTACGGCTGCACGACCTGCATCGGCAACTCGGGCCCGCTGCCGGACAACATCTCGAAGGCGATCACCGACAACGACTTCGTCGTCGGGGCAGTCCTGTCGGGCAACCGCAACTTCGAAGGCCGCGTCCATCCACTGACCAAGGCGAACTACCTCGCCTCGCCGATGCTGGTGGTGGCCTATGCGCTGGCCGGCAACCTGAAGGTCGACATCACCCGCGAGCCGCTCGGCCATGACGCCAAGGGCAAGCCGGTCTACCTGAAGGACATCTGGCCCTCCAACAAGGAGATCGCCGCAATGGTGCGCAAGTACGTCACCCCGGCGATGTTCAAGAAGCGTTATGCCGACGTCTTCAAGGGCGATCCGAACTGGCGCAAGATCAACGTCGCCTCCAGCAAGACCTATGGCTGGAACGGCGATTCGACCTACGTGCAGCATCCGCCCTACTTCGAGGGCATGAGCACCACGCCGGCGCCGATCACCGACATCAAGGGCGCCCGCCTGCTGGCGCTGCTCGGCGACAAGATCACCACCGACCACATCTCGCCCGCCGGCTCGATCAAGAAGGACGGCCCGGCCGGCAAGTACCTCAGCGAGCATGGCGTCGCCTATGCCGACTTCAACTCCTATGGTGCCCGGCGCGGCAACCACGAGGTGATGATGCGCGGTACCTTTGCCAATATCCGTCTCCGCAACGAGATGGTGCCGGGCACCGAGGGCGGCATCACCAAATACGTGCCGACCGGCGAGACCATGTCGATCTACGACGCGGCGATGAAGTACAAGGCCAGCGGCACCCCGCTGGTGATCGTCGCCGGCAAGGAATACGGCAACGGTTCGTCGCGCGACTGGGCGGCCAAGGGCACCATCCTGCTGGGCGTCAAGGCGGTGATCGCCGAGAGCTACGAGCGCATCCACCGCTCGAACCTGGTTGGCATGGGCGTGGTGCCGCTGCAGTTCCTGCCGGGTACCACCCGCCAGTCGCTCGGCCTCGACGGCAGCGAGAAGTTCGACATTTCGGGCATCGCCACGGGCCTCAAGCCGCGCATGAAGCTGCCGGTGACGATCACCCGGGCCGACGGTTCGGCGCAGACCATCGAGGTGCTGTGCCGCATCGATACGCTCGACGAGATCGACTACTACAAGAATGGCGGCATCCTGCATTACGTGCTGCGCAACCTGGCCAAGGCCGCGTAAGCGCACCGCCCATCTTCGCAGAAACGGAAACGGCCGGGGTAACCCGGCCGTTTTTTGTTTTCGGCGCTGCCTTCCGCCGGCTATACCGGCAGCATGACGCCCGACCCGCAGACGCTGATTCTCCCCAACATGCTGACCAGTGATGCCGGCCTGATGGCGATCCTGCGGGCCGTGCGTGGCCTCGGCCTGCCGGACTGGGCGGTCGGCGCCGGCGCAATCCGCAACCGGATCTGGGACCGGCTGTTCGGCCTGCCGGACGGGCCGCTGGCGGATATCGACGTGCTGTTCTTCGATGCCGTCGACACGACATCGGCCCGTGAGCGGTCAGCTGAGGCGGCGCTGACGGAGGTAACTCCGGGCCTGCCCTGGTCGGTGCGCAACCAGGCGCGCATGCATCTGCGCAACGGCGATGCGCCCTATCGCGACACAGCCGATGCCGTCGCCCACTGGCTGGAAACGCCGACCGCAGTGGCGGCACGGCTGGAGGCTGACGACGGCCTTACGCTGATCGCGCCGCATGGCGCGGCCGACCTGCTGGCCGGGCGGGTGCGACCGACCCCTCGCGGACGCGACAAGCCCGGTGAATACCGGGCCCGCATCGCCGCCAAAGGCTGGCAGCGGCGCTGGCCCGAGCTGGTCATCGAAGGGGTTACTTGAGGTCGATCAGTTCGACATCGAAGATCAGCGTGGCATTCGGCGGGATCACCCCGCCGGCGCCGCGCGCGCCATAGCCGAGCTCGGGCGGGATGATCAGGGTGCGCTGGCCGCCGACCTTCATGCCGGCAACGCCCTCGTCCCAGCCGCGGATCACCCGGCCGGCGCCGAGCGGAAAGGCAAACGGCTGGCCACGGTCGCGCGAGGAATCGAATTTCGCGCCCTTCTTGCCGCCCTCGTAGAGCCAGCCGGTGTAATGCACCACGGCAGTCTGACCGGCCCTGGCGGTGGCGCCGCTGCCGGTCTTCACATCGACATAGCGCAGGCCCGACGGGGTGGTGACTTCATTGGCGGCTCGGGCGGTGCCGGACAGGGTCTGGCCGGCGATCATCGCGGCAACAAGGACAAACGCAGCGAGTGCGCGGCGGGACAGCAACATTTCGGGACGCTCCTGACTGGGTGGCATGGCGATGGGAGTTTTGGGGGAGATTGCGGCCGGATCATGGCCGCACCGCAGGAATGGCCGGCAGAAGCGCGTCAGCGCACGCCGACCAGCTCGAGCTCGAAGAACAGGGTGGCGTTGGGCGGGATGATGCGACCGTTGCCGCGCGCGCCATAGGCAAGATAGGGCGGAATCAGCAGCGCGCGCTTGCCGCCGACTTTCATGTAGGCGACGCCTTCGTCCCAGCCCTTGATCACCTTGCCGTGGCCGAGCTGGAATTCGAAAGGCTGGCCGCGCTTGTAAGAGCTGTCGAAGTTGCGGCCGGGCTTGTCGTTCTCCCACAGCCAGCCGGCGTAATGCACCGAGACCATCTTGCCGGGCTCCGCCTTGTCGCCGGTGCCAATGACAATATCGCCCGACCGCATGCCCGACGGTGTCTGGCGCAGGTTGATCGCTTCTGGCTTGCCACCGATGCCGATGGCGCCCAACAATGACGAAAGCACTCCCATGCCCTTAGAATAGCGCGCAAATCCGTCGCTGCCCAGTATTCATGCACAGGGTGGCCGTTCGCCCAAGACGAGTGCGGACCGGCCGAAATCGGGCCAAATACCTGTGAATTCGAGAGATGGCCTCCGGCCGGCCCTGCCGGACCGGACCGGGCGGTCAGGCGACCGGCTCGGGCACGACCGGCCGGGGAGCGCCTGCCGGCACCGGCCCGCCGCCCGATTCGATCCCGCCGGTTTCGGCATGGCTCTCCTCGTCGGCGAGGGCTGCCGGCTCAAGGTCGAGGGTCTCGCGCAGTTCGGCCCAGTGCAGGATTTCGAGGCGGCCGTCGAAATGCTCGACCAGCGCCGTGCAGCTCTCCACCCAGTCGCCGTCGTTGCAGTAGAGGATGCCGTCGATGTCGCGGATCTCGGCATGATGGATATGGCCGCAGACCACCCCGTCGACATGGCGGCGGCGGGCCTCCTCGGCGATCGCCTGCTCGTAGTCGGAGATGAACTCGACGGCGTTCTTGACCTTGTGCTTCAGGTAGGCCGAAAGCGACCAGTAGGGCAGCCCCATCCGGCGGCGCACATGGTTGAACCAGGTGTTCAGGCTGAGCGCGAAGCCGTAGGCGGCATCGCCCAGCAGGGCGAGCCATTTGGCGCAGGTGACGATGCCGTCGAAATGGTCGCCATGGGTGACCAGGAAGCGGCGCCCGTCGGCAGCCTCGTGAATGGCCTCCATCACCACGGTGACGCCGCCGAACTGCAGTTCGGTAAAATCCCGCAAAGCCTCGTCATGATTGCCCGGCACATAGATCACCGTGGTACCCTTGCGCGCCTTGCGCAGCAGTTTCTGCACCACGTCGTTATGGCTCTGGTGCCAGTACCACGAGCGCTTGAGCCGCCATCCGTCGATGATGTCGCCGACCAGGTAGAGGGTGTCGGACTCGGTGTGGCGCAGGAATTCGAGCAGCAGGTCGGCCTTGCACCCGCGGGTACCGAGGTGGATGTCGGAGATCCAGATCGTCCGGTAATGGGCCGGCCGCAGTGCCATGTTCATCGGTCACCTGTTCGGCGATCGGGCCCGGGGAGAACTGTCCGGCGAATCGCCGTTTAGCGTCACTTTCTGGCCGGGAAGATGAATCCCGGGCCGTCGATTGTCCCGTGAATTTTCCATGACCCGGATAAGACGGTTCGGTGACGGACGACCATCCCGCCGGCGCTGGAAAGCCGGCAAAGAAAAAGGGCCTGCCGTGAGGCAGGCCCTGAACCCGGTCGATCCTTGCGGATGACGTCAGATGGATTCCTTCAGCACCTTGCTGGCGCGGAAGGCAACCTTCTTGGAGGCCTTGATCTTGATCGGCTCGCCGGTCTGCGGGTTGCGGCCCATGCGGGCGGCGCGCTTGCGGACCTGCAGGATGCCGAGGTCGCCGACGCGGACGCGCTCGCCCTTCTTCAGCGACTTGGTGATCGCCGCGAAGAACTCGTCGAACAGGGCAATCGTCGACTTCTTCTGCATCTCGTGCTTTTCAGCCAGCGCAGAGGCGATCTGCTTCGCGGTCACGGTGACCGTCTTGGTGGTGGCGGCCGCTTTAGCCATTGGTCTCTCTCCTCAGAAAAGATGCGTCGAATTGCGTGTTTTTTTGCGAATCGGGAGTTGTTCCCGAATCCTGCATAGCACCGCCCGGGGCGCTTGCCCATCGGCCAATGCACAAAAATCCGCTAGACATGCGGCTTTGTGGCCCCCGGGACGATTCGGAACCGCAAACCATGCGGCTTTGCGGCATCCGGGGTGCCACCGGAGGCCCCGAAACGCCCTGAAACAGGCGTCCGGAAGCCCCCGGCGGCAGCCCCGGACACCCGAAACGGGCCTCCGGAGGCTGCTTCAGCGGCGGGTTTCGAGGCCGTGCGGGCTGGCGCGGTAGCCGGTCAGGGTCTTGTCGGCATAGCGCAGCCGCCAGTCCAGCATCTTCTGGGCGTATTCCATGATCTTCGGTGCATAGGCCGGATCGCCGGCCACGTTCTGCAGCTGTCCCGGGTCTTTTTTCAGGTCGAAGAACAGCGGCGGCAGGGCGGCGAAATGGACATACTTGTAGTCGTCGTCCTGCACCACGGCGAGCGAGCTCTGGTCCATGGCCGTCCCGAGCACGCCTTCCGGCTTGGAATAGAAGATGTCGCGGAAGTCGAATTCGTAATGCACTTCGGTGCGCCAGTCGGCCGGCACGGTGCCGTAGGTGAAATCGAGCAGCGAACGGCCGTCGCACTGGCGCGGGATGTCCGCGCCGATCCATTCGAGAATGGTCGGCATGGTGTCGACCGTCTCGGTATAGCGGTCGACGATCTCGCCGCGCGTCGCATCGGCGGGCCGGTCCGGATTACGGATGATCATCGGGATGCGGAAACTGGCATCGAAATAGCCGACCTTGCCGAGCAGGTAGTGGTCGCCGAGCTGCTCGCCGTGATCGCAGGTAAAGACGATCAGGGTGTCGTCCCACTGGCCGGTCTGCTTCAGGAAGTCGAAGACGCGGCCGAGATGGTCGTCGATCTCGGTCATCAGCCCGAAATAGGTGGCGCGCATCACCCGCACCGCCTCTTCGTCCATGGCCGAACCCAGCCCGTCGGCGCCCTGGAAGAAGCCGCGCTGGTTGATGTTGTCGATATAGAACTTGTGCAGGGGGTGGTTGGCCGCCGCCTCGCCCGCCGTCGCCGCCCGCACCGGCGGTGCCATCGCGACCGGATCGTACATGGTGTTATAGGGCTCGGGTGCGATGAAGGGCGGATGCGGCCGGTAATAGCCCAGATGCAGGAACCAGTTGCGGTTGCTGGCGCCGGTCATGTAGGTCAGCGCCCGTTCGGTGAACCAGGCGGTATCGGTCAGCTCCTTCGGCAGCTGGCCGGCCGAGCGCGTCGCACCGGGCTGGCCGGCGGCGGGGCGCCAGACGTCTTCCGGGTTGTCCGGCAGCTTGTAGCCCTTCGCGGCGATCCAGGCGAAATAGGCCTCCTTGTAGGGCTCGAAAGCACCGACCGGACGGAAGCCGTCCATGATGTCGCCGAGTACGAAGAAGCGCGGATCGTTCGGCCCGGTGGTGCGCGGGTCCGGCGTCGTCGTCGTATAGCCGATCAATGCCGGATCGTAGCCGCTCTTGCGCAGCTCGTGGCCGAGATTGGTGAAGCGGGAATCCAGCGGAATGGTGTTCTGCACCGCCCGGTGGGTCATCTGGTACAGGCCGGTCAGCAGCGAGGCGCGCGCCGGGCCGCAGGGCACCGCCTGGGTGAAATGGTTGCGGAAGGTGACGCCCTCGCGGCACAGCATGTCGAGGTTGGGCGTCTTCAGGCCCGGCGTGCCGAGATAGGACAGCATGTCGCCGCGCCACTGGTCGACAACGATCAGCAGGATGTTCTTGCGTTTGCTTTGATTGGCCATGGCTGTGGGGTGGTTGGGGGTTAACGAAGGGTGGGGTCGAGCCGGTCGCGCAGCCAGTCGCCGAGGATGCTGATCGACAGGGTGGTCAGCACGATCACCGCGCTGGGCGCCAGCATGATCCAGGGGGCCCGGGTCAGGTATTCGCGGCCGTAGCCTACCATATTGCCGAGCGAGGTCAGCGGCGGCTGTACCCCGAGGCCAAGAAAGGACAGACCACTTTCCAAGAGGATGATCTCGGGGAAGGTCAGCGTCATCGACACGATCAGCGTTGAGGCGATATTGGGCAGGACGTGCCGGCCATAGATGCGCCCGCCCCGGGCGCCGAGCTGGCGCACGGCCGCGGCATACCCCTGCTCGTTGGCTGACAGGGTCAGGCCGCGGGCGATGCGGGCATAGCGCTCCCAGCTGTGGAAACCCATCAGGATCACGAACAGCGGCAGGCTGTTGCCGAAGAAGGCCAGCACCGACAGGGCGATGATCATGAACGGCATGCTGGCCTGGAAGTCGATCAGCACCAGCACCACGGCCTCGACGCGGCCGCGGAAATGCGCCGCCAGGATGCCGAGGCTGGTGCCCAGCGTGCTGGCGATCAGGGTGCCGAAAAAGGCGATCAGCAGGCTCATGCGCACCGACATGATCAGGCGCGACAGTACATCGCGGCCAAGTTCGTCGCTGCCGAGCGGATGCGGCCAGATTCCTCCCATCAGCACCGGCGGATTGAGCCGCGCCTTGAGGTCGAAGGCGGTGAACGAATAAGGCGCCAGCCAGTCGGCGCCGAAGGCCACCACCAGCATCAGCCCGATCCAGGCCAAGGCCGCCAGGGTGGCCGGCGGCCAGGCGGTAAAGAACCGCGCCAGACGGCGACGCAGCGGCACGTCGTCGGTCACAGGCAGTGGCGAAGCCAGATCGGTCATAGTGTTTCTCCGCCTCTAGGCATGCGCCCGGCCGCGCCGCAGCCGCGGATCGAGCCAGCCATAGGCAATATCGACCGCGAGATTGGCCGTCACCATGGAGACGGCGACCACCAGCAGGATCGCCTGCACGACGGCGAGGTCGCGGTTGGATACCGCCGAGACCAGCAGCCGGCCGACGCCGGGCCAGGCGAAGACACTTTCCACGACTATGGCACCGGCGATCAGGCTGCCGATCATGAAGCCGACAATGGTGACGGTGGGGATCGCCGCGTTGGGCAGCGCATGGCCGGAGATCACCTGCCGCCAAGGCACGCCCTTGGCGGAAGCCGTGCGGATATAGGGTTGCCCCAGCACCTCCAACATCGCCGAACGGGTGAAGCGCGCCAGCACTGCCGCACCGGCGGCACCGAGCGTGACGATCGGCAGGATGGCGCCGGTCCATTCCTGGTTGCCGCTGGCCGGCAACCAGCCGAGCTGTACCGAGAAGACCAGCACCAGCAGCAGGGCGAGCACGAAGCTCGGCACCGTGAACCCCGCCACGGAGACCGCCATGGTCAGCCGGTCGAGCAGCGAGTTACGATGCAGTGCCGCGAAAATCCCGGACGGAATGCCGACAAGGATCTTGATCAGGAAGGCGGGAATGGTGATTGCGAGCGTCATCGGAATGCGCTCCAGCACCAGATCGATGGCCGGGCGGCCGTCACGCATGGAATTGCCGAAATCACCGCTCAGCGCATTCAGCATATAGGTGAAATACTGCTGCCAGATCGGCTGGTCGAGGCCCCATTCCTTGCGGAAGGCGACCATCGCCTCGGGCGGCACATCGATCGACAGGATCAGCATGGCGGGATCGCCCGACAGCCGCAGCACGACGAAGGCGAAGGTGACCACAAACAGAATGGTCAGCGCGGCACGGGCAAGGCGGGTGGCAAGGAAATGCAGCACCGGTGAACTCCTCCTGCGGGATCAGGCCGCGGCCAGCGCCGCCGCGTCCGGCGCGGTGACATGACAGGCGACCTGCCGGCCATCGGGCAGCAGCCGCAGCACCGGCGCCATATCGGCGCAGAGTGCGGTGGCCAGCGGACAGCGGGTGCGGAAGGCGCAGCCGGTGGGCGGGTCGATCGGGTCGGGCGGATCGCCCTGCAGCAGGGTGTCGGCCGGCGGGCGGCGGCCAACCACCGGAATCGCGGCCAGCAGCGCGCGCGTATAGGGATGCCGCGGGTCGCGGAACAGCATCTCGGCATCGCCGGTTTCGACCACGCGGCCGAGATACATCACCGCGACCTCGTGGCTGACCTGGCGCACCACCTTGAGGTCGTGGCTGATGAAGACATAGGCGAGGTTGAGGGTCTCCTGCAGGTCGAGCAGCAGGTTGACCACCTGGGCCTGGATCGAGACATCGAGCGCCGAGATCGGCTCGTCGAGCACCAGCAACCGCGGCTCGAGGATCAGGGCCCGGGCCAGCACCACGCGCTGGCGCTGGCCGCCGGAGAGTTCATGCGGATAGCGGTCGGCATGATGCGGCTGCAGGCCGACGGCGGCGCTGACGGCGGCGACTCGCGCCGCCAGTTCGGCCGGCGGCAGCGCCGGATGATGGATTTCCAGCGCCTCGCCGATCTGGCGTGCCACGGTCAGGCGACGGTCCAGCGCGCCGAGCGGGTCCTGGTAGACCATCTGCATCTGCTGGCGCTGGCGGCGCCATTCCGCCGTGCCGGCAACGGCCAGCGGGGCACCATCGAACTGCACGCCACCCGCCGTCGGCGCCAGCAGGCCGAGCAGCAGCCGGCCGGTGGTCGACTTGCCGCAGCCGCTCTCGCCAACCAGGCCGAGCGTGCGCCCGGGCATGACGCGGAGGGAAATGCCGTCGACCGCGCGCAGCAGCGCCTTGCGGCTGCGCGGCCACTGGCCCTGACGGACAACGAACTGGCGGGTCAGGTTGCGCGCGTCCAGCAGGGGCTGAGGGCTCCCGCTCATGCCGGCACCTCGCCAGAGCGGATGGGGCCGGCGCGGACGGCCGTCAGGGCCTCATCCGGCAGGTTGGCCGGTTCGGGCAATTCGCGACCATTCACATCACGGACATAGCCGGCACGGAAACACAGCACGCGCTCGCTGCGGCTGACCGGCACATCGGGGGGCGGCTGGTGGTGGCAGGCGTCGTCGGCCTCGGTACAGCGCGGCGCGAAGGCACAGCCGGCCGGCAGATTCCACGGCTCAGGCACGCTGCCCGGGATGGCGGCGAGCCGCTGGCGCGGACCGTCGAGCGCCGGCAGGGCGGCCAGCAGGCCGCGCGTATAGGGATGGCGCGGCCGGGCGAACAGCGCCGCGGCCGGCGCCTCCTCGACCAGGCGGCCGGCATACATGACGCAGACACGCTCGACATTCTCGGCCACCACGCCGAGATCGTGGCTGATCAGCACCATGGCCATGCCGGTATCACGGCGGATTTCCTGCAGCAGGGCGAGAATCTGCGCCTGCACGGTGGCGTCGAGCGCGGTGGTCGGCTCGTCGGCGATCAGCAGGTCGGGTTCGCCGGCCAGCGCCATGGCAATCATCGCCCGCTGGTTCATGCCGCCGGACAATTCATGCGGATAGTCGCGCAGCCGCTGGGCGGCATTGGCGATGCCGACACGATCGAGCAGGCGGCGGGCTTCCGTCTCAGCGCCCGCGCCGGTCAGACCACGGTGCAACTTCAGCGCCTCGCCGATCTGGCGGCCGATGCGCAGCACCGGATTGAGACTCGATGACGGATCCTGGAAGATCATCGCCACATGACGGCCACGCACGCGTTCGAGTTCGCGCACCGGCCGGCCGAGCAGGTCGGCACCGCGCAGCCGCACCCGGCCGCCGACTTTCGCCCTGCCGGGCAGCAGGCCAAGCGCCGCCAGCCAGGTAACGCTCTTGCCCGAGCCGCTTTCGCCGACCAGGCCGAGCGAGCCGCCCGGCGCCAGTGACAGGTTGACGCCATGCAGCGCCCGCGACACCCGCCGGCCCTGCTCGAAATCGACCGTCAGCCCGCTGATCTCGATCAATGGTTCCATGTCGCGCATCCGCCATCGTCACAGCAAAGGAAAACGGCGGGGCCCAAGCCCCGCCGCCAGATCCGCGATCAGGCGATCCGGAAGTTGTGGCCGCGAAAGTCCATCGCGAAGGCCGGCGCCGACTTCCACTGGATGTCCTTGCGCTTGCCGGTAAACGTCGCGTTCTGGTGCAGCACGGTATAGGCCGGGTCCTCGCGCTCGCAGATTTCCAGCATGCGCTTGAACATCGCCTTGCGCTTCGGCATGTCCGTCTCGGTCTCCATGGCGACCGACAGGCGGTTCATCTCGTCGTTTTCCCATTCCTTGGTCTGCTGCTGCTGACCATTGGGGCCGTGCTGGTTGACGATCGACGAGATCGGATCGGTGAACGGCGCGCTGTTCGACCAGTCGCGGATCGCGCGCTGACCGTTATTCTCGAAGATCTGCTGCCAGTTTTCCTTCATCTCGATCTGCACGTTCAGGCCGGCCTGACGCCACATCTCGACCAGGATCTGCGCGGTGGAAACCTGATTGGTGTAGTAATTGTTGAGCACGCGGAACGGGATCGGGTCGCCCTTGTAGCCGGCGGCCTTCACCAGATCCTTGGCCTTCTGCAGGTTGAATTCCGGCACCGTCCAGCCTTCGACGAACATCGGACCGTAGAATTCCCACTGCAGGCCGGCCGGCACCCGGGTGCGGCCCGCCCACAGGCTGTCGACGATGGCCTGGCGGTCGATCGCATGGGTCACCGCCTGGCGGATGCGCGGATCGACCAGCTGCGGATGATGCTTGTCGAATACGGTCAGGCGATGGTTGGCGATCAGGCCGCCCTGCACCTCGAACTTGGCATTCTTCTCGATACCGGGAATCTGGTCCGGCGGCATGTCGCAGATGAAGTCGAACTGGCCCGAAAACAGGCCGTTGACGCGGCTGGCGATCTCGGGGACCACGACCAGGCGTACGCTCTTCAGCGGCGGACGGCCGCCCCAGTAATCCTCATGCGCGTCGAGGATCAGCTCCTGGTCGGGCGAGAAGCTGCGCACCTTGTAAGGGCCGGTGGTGACCGGCGCGCGCGCCCAGTCGATCCAGGTCTTGGCTTCCTCGTAGCCGCGGCGCGAGATGATCTCGCTGCCGTAGCGGGCGATGCGGCCCTCCATGGTGACGTCCGGCGTGCGGTTGACAAAGCGCACGGTGTATTTGTCGACCGCCTCGACCTTCTCCAGCGCCGGCCAGCTGCGCTTGGCCACCGCCATCACTTCGGGCGGCAGGGCCTTGCCCTGAACGCTGTCGCGCACCATGACATTGGCGAACAGCGTCTTGTTGCTGGTGATGTCGTAATCGGGACCGAACATACGCTCGCGACTGAAGGTGAAGGCCACGTCGTCGGCGGTCATCTCGTCGCCGTTATGGAACTTCACGCCCGGACGCAGGGTCAGTTCGACGGTGCGCTCGTTGATGCGCTTCCAGCTGGTCGCCAGGCCCGGGACCTGCTCCATCTGGCCCTGCAGGTTGCGCATGATCAGGCCTTCGTAGAGGAAGGAGAAGGTGCGCTCACCGACATTCGACTGCTCGCGCAGCGGCTCCAGCGAGGCGCTGTTGGAGATCTGCTGCACGGCGATGGTGATGCTCGGGCGCTGGTCGCCCTGGGCAATGGCGAAGCGCGGCAGCGCCAGGCTGCCGGCGGCGACGCCGGTTCCGATCAGAAAGTTGCGGCGATGGATCAGCATGATTTCCCTCCAGTCAGCGGGGTGGCGACTGGTCGGAGACGCTAGGAATGCTCCGTGACGCAACGGTGACGGCTGCGTGACCCGGCGGTGAACTCTGGCCGGCGACTCGGCAGTGGCCTGCACCTGTGATGCAGTCGTCCAGCGTAAGGGCGCGACGCGCGACCGGCCTTGCAGCAGAACAAAGACGACACCATGTCAGATAAGGGGAAGAAGTCGTTCCACAGCCGAAACGGAGACCCCGATGCCGACCAAGCAGCTCAAATCGCACCGGCGCAGCAAGCAAGTGTTTTGAGACCCCTCTGAAGGGTGCCTGAGACAGCCTGCGATTCAGGAAATTCGAATTCGCTTTACAAAATCGGCGGATTGCAGCCGTCCAGGAATCCCCGCCTCCTGACCCACGACGCCAAGGATGTACCGGGATTTATGCCAGGCGGACCGGCGGATCGAAGCGGCCCCTGACTGTTTCTGTCAGCAGAAAGGTGCGGCCGGCCTGCGGATCTGCCGCCAGCGCCGCATTGTCATATCCCTCGGTTGCCGTGGTGACGGCCATGCGGTCCGCGTTCGGGCCGATGAAGGCCGGGCAGCTCGGCTGTCGGGTCGGAATCGAGACCGAGCGGATCCGCCGGCCGTCCGGTGCATAGACGTCGAGGCAGCCGCCACCCCAGCGGGCATTCCACAACAGCCCGTCAGCATCCATCACCGAACCGTCAGGACCACCCTCGCCGGCGGGAATGGTGGCAAAGACCTGCCGCTCGCCCTGCGGCAGCCCGGTCACCGGATCGGTGGCGATGCGCCAGATGATGCCGAGCGCCGTATCGGCGAACCAGGCGGCGCTGCCATCCGGCGAGAAGGCGATCGAGTTGATGATCGAGATGTCACTGAACAGCCGGCGCAACTCGCCGCGAAAGAACCAGTAGAGCGCACCGGCGCCCGTCTCGGCCCGCTTGCCCATGGTGCCGATCCACAGCGCGCCGCAGGGATGCACGCGACCGTCATTGGAGCGTGTCGCCGGATTATCGGCCTCGAGCGCGGCATGAAGGGACAGGCGACCGCTTGCCACATCGCGCAAGTAAAGTCCGTTCTCGGCCGCGATCAGCTGGGTGTGGTCATCGACCACGGCCATGACCGACGCCATCACCGGCAGGTCATGCACTGTTGTATGGCCACTCGCGAACGGCTGTTCCAGCAGGCGACGGCCGAGGATGTCGAACCAGAACAGCCGGCCGAGCGCCGGATGCGCCGCCGGGCCCTCGCCCAGGGCGCAGACCGTGTCGCTGAAGATGCTGGTCGTCCCGCCCATCACCGTTACGTCACCGGCCCCAGCGCAGCACTATGGCATCAAGCCGGCGCGCGATCTCGATCAGGCCCGCCCTGGTCTGCGGATGCGGCAGTTCGAGCGGATGGCGCAGCGCATCAGAGGCAATGATGCCGCCCGCCTTCATCAACATCTTGGCGGCGCTGAGACCGCATTGCCGGTTCTCGTAATTGATCAGCGGCAGCCAGCGCTCGTAAGCGGCAACCGCTTCGTCGCGCCGGCCGGCCAGATAGGCGTCGGCGATCTGGCGCATGCCGTCCGGATAGCCGGCGCCGGTCATTGCACCGGTGGCGCCGGCATCGAAATCGGCCAGCAGGGTGATGCCTTCCTCGCCGTCCCAGGGCCCCTCAATGGCATCGCCGCCGAGCTCGATCAGGTTGCGCAGCTTGGCCGCTGCCTGGGCCGATTCGATCTTGAAGTAGCGAACCTGCTCAATATCCCGCGCCAGTCTGGCCAGAAACGGTGCCGTCAGCATGGTGCCGGAGACCGGCGCGTCCTGGATCATGACCGGAATCGAGATCGCGTCCGACAGGCGGCGGAAGAATTCCATGATCCCGGCCTCGCCGACACGCACCGTGGCGCCGTGATAGGGCGGCATCACCATCACCATGGCGGCGCCGGCGGCCTGCGCCGCCCGCGAGCGGGCAATGCAGAGATCGGTGCTCAGATGTGTGGTGGTGACGATCACCGGCACCCGGTCGTCGACATGCCGCAGCACGGCCTGCATGACTTGGTCGCGCTCATCGTCGGCCAGCGAAAACTGTTCGGAAAAATTGGCCAGGATACAGATGCCCTGGGAACCGGCGTCGATCATGAAGTCGATGGCGCGACGCTGACCATCGAGATCAAGGGTGCCGTTGTCGTGGAAGATGGTCGGCGCGACCGGGAAGACGCCGCGATAGGGGCGCCGGGTGGAAATGGCCATGAAACGATCCCCTAGTGATTGTCCCGCCCGACAGGCGCGTCGCTGCAGCCGACCAGGAAATCGAGATCGGCACCGCGGTCGGCCTGCAGCACATGATCGAGATAGAGTTTCAGGTAGCCGCGCGCCGCCGCATGGTCGGGCGGCACCCATGTGGCGCGCCGCTTTTCCAGCTCGGCGTCGTCCACATGCAGGTGCAGGCGGCGCGCCTCGACATCCAGCGTGATCAGGTCGCCGGTGCGCACCAGCGCCAGATTGCCGCCTGCCGCCGCCTCCGGCGCCACGTGCAGCACGATGGTGCCATAAGCGGTACCTGACATGCGGGCATCGGAGATGCGCACCATGTCCCGCACGCCCTGGCGCAGCAGCTTGGCCGGGATCGGCATGTTGCCGACCTCGGCCATGCCCGGGTATCCCCTGGGTCCGCAGTTCTTCAGCACCATGATCGAGCCGGCATCGATATCGAGGCTGTCGTCGTTCACCCCCGCGTGCATCTCCTCGACCGATTCGAACACCACCGCACGACCGGTGTGCTGCATCAGTTCGGGTGAGGCTGCCGACGGTTTGATCACGGCACCGTCGGGCGCCAGATTGCCGCGTAGGATGGCAATGCCGGCGCCGGCCTTGAATGGCGCATCAAACGGCGTGATCACCTCGCGATTGTAACAGGGGGCCGCGGATACGTTGTCCCACAGGCTGCACCCGGTAACGGTCAGGGCATCGGCATGCAGCAGGCCGCGGCTGCCCAGCTCCCGCAGCACCGCCGGCAGGCCGCCGGCATAGTGGAAATCCTCCATCAGGAAGCGTCCCGACGGCATGATGTCGACCAGACAATGTACGTCGCGGCCCAGCCGGTCGAAGTCGTCAAGGCTGAGCGGCACACCGATGCGGCCGGCGATGGCGAGCAGATGCACCACGGCATTGGTCGAACCGCCGATGGCCGCGAGCGTGCGGATTGCATTCTCGAAGGCCTCGCGAGTGAGAATTTTCGACAATACCAGGTCTTCGTGCACCATCTCGACGATGCGCCGGCCGGCCATGCGGGCCAGGTGATTGCGCCGGGCATCGGCCGCCGGCACGGCGGCATTCTCCGGCAGGCCGACGCCGAGCGCCTCGACCATCGAGGCCATGCTGGAGGCCGTGCCCATGGTCATGCAGGAGCCGATCGACCGGTTCATGCCGGCCTCGGCTTCGTGGAATTCCTCCACCGTGATCTCGCCGGAGCGCAACTGCTCGCTCATCGAGATGATGTTGGTGCCGGAGCCGATATAGGTTCCGCGATAGACGCCGCGCAGCTGCGGTCCGCCGGAGACGCCAATGGTCGGCAGGTTGGCGCTGGCCGCCCCCATCAGCAGGGCCGGCGTCGTCTTGTCGCAACCCATCAGCAGCACCACGCCATCGAGCGGATGGGCACGGATCGCCTCCTCGACATCCATCGCCGCCAGATTGCGGAACAGCATGGCGGTCGGCCGCATCGTCACCTCGCCGAGCGAGGAAACCGGGAATTCCAGCGGATAGCCGCCACCCTCCAGCACGCCGTCGCGGACATGGGCGGCGAGGTCACGGAAATGCACGTTGCAGGGGGTCAGTTCCGACCATGTATTGCAGATGCCGATCACCGGGCGACCGTCGAACTGGTCCTGCGGGGTGCCGGTATTCTTGAGGAAAGACCGGTAATAGAATCCCATCTTGTCCTGGCGGCCGAACCATGCCTGGCTGCGCAGGGGTTTCCGGGGTGGTATTTTGCTCTGCTCTGTCATTCCTGCAACTGTCGCTCTGCGTTATCCGCTGCGGCGGAAGCGATACTGGGTGACCTGCCGATAGACGTCGCCGGGCCGCAGCACCGCGCTGGGGAAGTCCGCGTGGTTCGGCGCGTCGGGGAAGCGCTGGGGTTCGAGGCATAGCCCGGCGCGGGAACCGTATTGCCCGACATCGAGCATGTGTCCGTCATAGAATTGCAGGGCCGGTTCGGTCGACGCGACCTCCAGCGTGATGCCGGACCGCGGACCGGTCAGCCGCGCAACCGGCCGTATATCGCCTTCGGCCGCGGCCGGCAGCACAAAGGCATGGTCATAGGGGAAATCACCAATCGGGCGTGGGCTGCGGAAATCGAAGGGCGTGCCGGCGACCGCGGCCTGTTCGCCGGTCGGTATCTTGTCGCCATCGACCGGAAGATAGCGGTCGGCCGGAATTTCGAGCCGGTGATCGACGATGGTACCGCCGCCGTCAAGGTTGAAATAGGAATGGGTCGCCAGGTTGACGATGGTCGGACGGTCGCAGGTTGCCGTCAGCGTTATGTTGAGCATGCCCTCGCCCGCGATGGCATACGTGCACGACACGGCCATCGCGCCCGGATAGCCTTCTTCGCCATCGGCGGCATCGTAGGCCAGTGTGACCGACGCCGGCCCGACTGACCGGACCTGCCAGTTGCGGTGGGAAAAACCGCGCAGGCCGCCATGCAGGTGGGTCCGCCCGGCCTCATTGCACGGTAACCGGTAAGGGGTCCCGTCGAGGATGAAGCGACCGCCGGCAATGCGGTTGGCAAAGCGGCCGGCGACGGCGCCGAAATAGGTCCGACCCGCGACGTAATCGTCGACGCCGTCCAGCGACAGGACGACCGGTTGCCCTGCAAAATGCAGGGCACGGATCGCGGCACCGAAACTCAGAATCTCGGCTTCCAGTCCGCCGCCGGACAGGCCGATCCGGGCGACGGCCTCGCTGTCGGGCTGGTGGCTCCGGGCGCCGGCGGTGGTCATCAGCCGGCGACCTCGCCGGCCAGAACGCCATGGCGTTCCAGCCCGTGGTAGATCACCCGCTCCGTCGCCCTGGCAGCGGCATCTGCATCGCCCCGGCGGATCGCCTCGACGATATCGGCATGGGCTTTCCAGGACCGCTCATGTTCGACGGGATCGGGCGGCGAGCTGAGCTGGAAAGACACCCGCAGCGCCGCCTCGATCACGGCGCCGATGGAACGCATGAACACGTTGCCGCAGGCATCGGCAAGTGCCAGGTGCAGGGCGAGATCTGCATCGGCATAACCGGCATTGAGGGCATTGGCATCGCGCATCGTCGTGATGGCGGCGTCCATCGCTGCCAGGTCCTGTTCGCTGCGCCGGACGGCGGCCAGGGCCGCGGCGGCCGGCTCGACCGCCAGGCGGATTTCGGCCAGGTCGCGCAGAAAGCGCCGATCGACGCCACCTTCAAGGTACCAGCGCAGCACCTCGGTATCGAACATGTTCCACGCCGACCGCTCGCGCACCCGGGTGCCAACCTTGGATCGCGACACCACCATGCCCTTGGCGGCCAGCATCTTGATGGCCTCGCGCAGCACGGTGCGCGAGGTGCCGAACTGCTTCATCAGATCGGCCTCCGCCGGCAGCAACTCGCCCTCGCGATGGCGACCGAGCACGATGCCGCGGCCCAGCGCATGGGCGACCTGGCCGTGGCTGGAAGTGATCTGGGCGCCCTGGATGTTGACCAGTGGCTGGTTCATGCATGTCTCCCCTGCAAGGCGGCAGCCGGCCGGCGCTGTTGCCGGTATGCCGCGACTGAAACCAGTATCTGCTGAATGGCAATGAAGGCAAAGAGCAAGCCGCCGATGACGATCTTGGCCCACCAGCTTGACAGGGTACCATCGAAAACGATGTAGGTCTGGATCAGGCCCTGGATCAACACTCCCAGCAGGGTCCCGGCCATCAGGCCATGGCCGCCGCTGAGCAGGGTGCCGCCGATCACCACGGCCGCAATGGTGTCGAGTTCGATGCCGACTGCCGACAGGGAGTAGCCGGCCGAGGTGTAGAATGAGAACACGATGCCGGCCAGGCCGGCGAGCAGGCTGGAGATGGTATAAATCGCCATCGTCGTGCGGCCGATCGGCACCCCCATCAGCGCGGCTGACTGGCGGTCGCCGCCCAGCGCGTAGACATTGGCACCGAAGCGGGTGCGATGCAGGACGATGCCGGCGACGATGAAGACGGCAATCATGATCATGGCCGACAGCGAAAGCCGGCTACCGCCGGGCAGCACCAGGGCATAGGCCGGCAAGTCGGCATAGAACGGAGCCTCGATCGGCACTGACTGGGTGCTGACCAGGAAGGCACCGCCGCGGGCGAGGAACAGGCCGGCCAGCGTGACGATGAAGGCCGGAATCTCCACCCGGTGGATCAGCCAGCCCATGGCCGCACCGAACAGCCCGCAGATCGCAAGGATGACGGCGAAAGCCACGAAGGGTGGCCAGCCCCAGTGGCCGATGGCAACGGCGACAAAGACCGTGGTGAAACCGATCACCGAACCGACCGACAGGTCGATACCGCCGGCGATGATGACAAACGTCATACCCACTGCGGTGATGCCGAGGAAGGCATTGTCATTGAACAGGTTGGCGGCGACCCGCAACGACAGGAAGCTGGGGAACTGATAGACGCACAGCAGGTATCCGATGCAGAAAACACCGGCGGTCATCAGCAGGGAGAGCATGCGGTTCATCAGGAGCGGACCTCCTTCGCCAGCGGCGGCTCCACCGGCTGCGGACGCAGATGCGCCACCGCCCGGTGGAACAGCCGGGATTGCAGGAATAGAACCGACAGCACGATGGCGGCCTTCATCACGAGGTTGAATTCCGGCCGGATACCCGACAGCAGGATGCCGGTGTTCATCGCCTGGATGATCAGCGCGCCGACCACCGACAGGGACAGGCTGAACCGGCCACCGAGCAGTGACGTGCCGCCGATGACCACCGCCAGGATGGCGTCGAGTTCGAGCCACAGGCCGGCATTGTTGGCATCGGCACCGAGGATATTGGCCGCGGCGATCACACCGGCCAGCGCGGCAGCGAAGCCCGACCAGACATAAGCGATAGCGGTAATCGCCCGGGTGCGGATGCCGGCCAGCCAGGCGGCGCGCGCATTCGCGCCGGTCGCTTCGATCATCAGGCCGAGCGCAGTCTGCCGCACCAGCAGGCCGGTGACCAGCAGCATTGCCGCCACCAGCAGGATCGGCATCGGCACGGTCAGGAAGGCGCCGTTGCCCATGAAGGCGAGGTCCGGCGAGGCAAAGGTAACGATCTTGCCCTGGGTGATCAGCTGGGCGATGCCGCGACCGGCCACCATCAGGATCAGGGTGGCGACGATCGGCTGGATTCTGAACAGGGCAATCAGCAGGGCGTTCCACAGGCCACAGGCGACGCCGACGGCGAGAGCGGCCAGCAGGGCGACGGCTATCGGCTGGCTGTCGGCCAGCGATGCGGCGACAGCACCGCTGATTGCCATGACGGCCCCGACCGACAGGTCGATGCCGCCCGTGGCGATCACCAGGGTCATGCCCACTGCCAGGATGGCAACCGGCGCGCCACGGTTCAGCACGTCGACCAGGCTGCCGAACAGGCGGCCGTCCTGCAGGCGGATGTCGAAAAACTGCGGCGAGACCAGCCAGCAGGCCAGCAGCATGACCAGCAGCGCGCCGCATTGCGGCAGGCCTTTCTTCAGCAGCAGCCGGGTCATGATGCCGCTACCGCCACCGCATCGGCCGGCGCGTGCTGGTCGGCGGCGATGATGCGCATGATTGCCGACACCGTGATCGCCTCGCCTTCGATCATGCCGACATGGGCACGGTCGCGCAGCACCACCACGCGATCGGCATAGGCGGTAACTTCCTCGAGTTCGGAGGATGCCACCAGCACCGCGAGGCCATCGGCGCAGAGTTCGCGGATCAGCCGCATGATCTCGGCATGCGCGCCGACATCGATGCCGCGGGTCGGCTCATCGAGGATCAGCATGCGCGGCCGGATCGCCAGCCAGCGCGCCAGCAGTGCCTTCTGCTGATTGCCCCCGGACAGCAGGCCGATCGGCCGGTCAGTATCCGGCGTGCGGATGTCAAGCAGGTCGACGAAGCGTTGGGCGATGCGCGACTGTTCGGCCAGCCGCAGCGGCCGCAACCAGCCGCGGCGGGCCTGCAGGGCAAGGATGATGTTCTCGCGGATCGACAGATCACCGACGATGCCCTCTGTCTTACGCTCTTCCGGGCAGTAACCGAAGCCATGGGCGATGGCATCGCGTGGCGACGCCAGCCGGATGGCGCGACCATCGATCTCGACAACGCCGCAATCGCGCCGCTCGGCACCGAAGACGAGACGGGTGGTTTCGGTGCGGCCGGACCCGAGCAGGCCGGCGATGCCGATCGCCTCGCCCGAGCGGATGTCGAGATCGAAGGGCTGCAGGTAACGGTTCTTGCCGAGACTGCGGAAGCGGATGAACGGTGCGCCGGAAATGCCCTGACCGCGACTGTCGCAGGTTTCCGATTGCAGCTCGCGGCCCAGCATCATGGAAATCAGCTCGAGCCGCGGCAAGTCGCCGATCCGGCGTTCGCCGACCAGCCGGCCGTTGCGCAGCACAGTAATGGAATCGCAGATGGCGTAGACCTGGTCGAGGAAATGGGTGACAAAAACAATGCCGATCCCGCGCGAGCTGAGCCGGCGCATCACTGCGAACAGCTTTGCGACCTCGTGCACGTCCAGGCTGGCGGTAGGCTCATCGAGTACCAGGACGCGCGCCGACAGGTCGACGGCACGGGCAATTGCCGTCAGGTGCTGCACCGCGACCGAAAACTCGCCGAGCGGACGCGATACATCGATGTCGATATCGAAGGTCCGCAGCAAGGCCGCCGCCTCGCGGTTCATGCGGCGTCCGTTGACCCAGCCGCAGCGGGTGGGCTGGCGACCGAGAAACAGGTTTTCCGCCACCGTCAGGTTGGGCAGCAGGTTGACCTCCTGATAGACGGCGGCAATGCCGGCCTGCTGGGCCGCCGCAGTGCTGCGCGGCGCCACCGGCAAGCCGTTCAGCCGGATTGTGCCGCCGCTGGCCGGCTGGGCACCGGTCACCGCCTTGATCAGGGTGGATTTGCCGGCACCATTTTCGCCGAGCAGGCCATGGATTTCACCGGCCTGCAGGGTGAAGTCGACGCCATCGAGCGCCTTCACACCGGGGAATGTCTTCGACAGCCCCCGGATCTCGAGCAGCGCATGGGACGCAACGGCATTCATTGTCGGGTTCCGCAGCAATGGCAGGGACAGCGGGCGGCAGCCGGTCCGGCCGCCGCCCGACGCAGCCTCAGTAGCCGAGGTCCTTCTTCGATTCGTAGACCTTCATCGGGTCGTCCTTGGCCGTGTAGAGTTTGGATTCCGTCTGGATCCACGGCTTCGGCATAGTGCCCTTGGCCTTGTAGGCCGCCAGGGCGTCGAAGGCCGGGCCGGCCATGTCCGGCGTCAGCTCGACGGTGGCATTGGCCTCGCCGGCCGCCATCGCCTTGAAGATATCGGGGACCGCGTCGATCGAGATGGTCAGGATATCCTTGCCGGGCTTCAGGCCGGCCTCTTTCATTGCCTGGATGGCGCCGATCATCATGTCGTCGTTATGGGCATAGACGGCGCAGATGCCCTTGCCGCCATTCTCGGCTTTGATGAAGCTTTCCATGACTTCTTTGCCCTTGGCACGGGTGAAGTCGCCGGTCTGGCTGCGGATGATCTTGATGTTCTTTGCAGCGCTGATCGCCTCGTCAAAACCCTTCTTGCGGTTGATCGCCGGGCTCGAGCCGGTGGTGCCCTGCAGTTCGACGACATTGCAGGCCTTGCTGCCGACCGCCTTCACCAGCCAGTCGCCCGCCACTTTGCCTTCATGCACCTGGTCGGAGGTCACCGCGGTCAGGTAGAGGTCCTTCTTTTCGGTGCGGATATTGCGGTCGAGCAGGACGACCGGAATCTTGGCGTCCTTGGCTTCCTGCAGCACGGCATCCCAGCCGGTCTCGACCACCGGCGCGACCAAGATGGCGTCGACGCCCTGGGCGATGAACGAGCGGATGGCGCGGATCTGGTTCTCCTGTTTCTGCTGGGCGTCGGAGAATTTCAGATTGATGTGGCGCTTCTCGGCTTCCCGCTTGGTCACCGTGGTCTCGGCCGCGCGCCAGCCCGATTCCGAGCCGATCTGCGAAAAGCCGACCGTCATATGGTCGGCCGCGTAAGTGGTGTTCGCGCCCCAGCAAAACGCAAGGGCGGTTGCGGCAAGCAAGGAAAGAGTCGTTTTCATTGGACTTATTCTCCCTAGATGACACGCTCTGGTGGCGCTTTTTGTTGTGTGCATTTCCAACTTGCCATATTGCGGGAAATCTGAATAGTCGTATTAATCATATTAAATGATTTTTGGGAGAGCGAACGAGGAGTATGCCGTGGCGGCCATTTACCCAGACCTCGCCGGCAAAACAGTCGTCGTCACCGGCGGCGGCTCAGGCATCGGCGCCGAATTGGTGCGGCAGTTTGCCCGCCAGAAATGCCGGGTCGGCTTTATCGATATCGCCGAGGGCCCGTCGCGCTCTCTGGTGGCGGAACTGGAACCCGGCGGGGCCGCTGTCCGTTACGAGGCGGCGGATTTGACCGATATTCCGGCCCTGAAGGCGGCGATCGGTCGCATCCGCGACGCCTTTGGCCCGGTCGATGTGCTGATGAACAATGCCGCCCATGACGAACGCCACGCCACCGAAGAGGTGACCGAGGCCTATTGGGACGGCCGCATCGCCGTCAATCTCAAGCACCAGTTCTTCGCCGCCCAGGCCGTGCTGCCTGACATGAAGGCGAAAAAAGCCGGCGCCATCCTCAATTTCGGTTCGGTCTCATGGATGATCGGCCAGGGCGGCATGGCCGCCTACACCGCCTGCAAGTCCGCCGTGATCGGCCTGACCCGTTCGCTTGCCCGCGACTACGGTCCGCACGGCATCAGAGTAAATGCCCTGGCGCCGGGCTGGATCATGACCGAACGCCAGCTCGCCCTGTGGGTGACCCCGGAAACCGAGAAGGAGATCTACGAGCGACAGTGCCTGAAACGCAAGCTCTACCCGATCGACATCGCCAGGGTCGCACTCTTCCTCGCCTCCGATGAGGCAAGTGGATGCACCAACCAGCATTACGTGGTCGATGGAGGTTGGGTCTAGCCACCAGCAAACCGGCCCGCGTCAGTGACGCGGTAAAGCTTATATTGGGAGGAAACATGAAAAGATTAGCAGCGCTCGTCTGCAGCAGCACCCTTGCAGCCGCCATCATGCTTGGCGGCACCGCGATGGCCGCGTCGAAAGGCTTGATCGGCATTTCGATGCCAACGAAATCATCCGCACGTTGGATCGCCGATGGCGCCAATCTGGTCAAATCGCTGGAGCAGAAAGGCTACAAAACCGATCTGCAATATGCCGACGACGACATCCCGAACCAGCTTGCCCAGGTCGAGAACATGATCACCAAGGGCTCCAAGATCCTGGTGATCGCGGCAATCGATGGCACCACCCTGTCGAACGCCCTGAAACAGGCACATGACAGCGGCATCAAGGTGATCGCCTACGACCGGCTGATCCGCAATTCGCCGAACGTCGACTATTACACCACCTTCGACAACTTCCAGGTCGGCGTGCTGCAGGGCGGCTACATCGAAAAGGCGCTTGGCCTGAAAGATGGCAAGGGCCCGTTCAACATCGAACTGTTCGGCGGCTCACCCGACGACAACAACGCCTATTTTTTCTACAACGGCGCCATGTCGGTGCTGCAACCCTACATCGACAAGGGCAAGCTCGTCATACAGAGCAAGCAGTTCGGCATGGACAAGGTCTCGACGCTACGCTGGGATGGCGCCACGGCCCAGTCCCGCATGGATAACCTGCTGAGCGCCTATTACACGAACAAGCGGGTCGATGCCGTGCTCTCGCCCTACGATGGCCTCAGCATCGGCATCATCTCGTCGCTGAAAGGCGTCGGATACGGCAGTGGCAGCCAGCCGATGCCTGTCATCACCGGTCAGGACTGCGAGGTCCCGTCGGTGAAGGCAATCCTGCGCGGTGACCAGACCTCGTCGATCTTCAAGGATACCCGCGACCTCGCCAAGGTCACCGCCGGCATGATCGATGCGCTGATGTCCGGCGGCAAGGTCGAGGTCAACGACGCCAAGACCTACAACAACGGCGTCAAGGTGGTGCCGTCCTATCTGCTCAAGCCGGTCGTGGTCGACAAGAGCAACTGGAAAGCGGTTCTGGTCGACAGCGGTTACTACAAGGAAAGCCAGATCAAGTAACCTCGTCCTGCGATCTGCCGGGGCGGCGCCTGCCGCCCCGGCCCGCAACCGAATGGATTCCTGATGACAGCTCTTCTGGAGATGTGCGGCATCACCAAGACCTTCCCCGGCGTGAAGGCCCTGAACAACGTCAACCTCACTGTCCGTACCGGCGAGATTCACGCCCTGGTTGGCGAAAACGGCGCTGGCAAGTCGACACTGATGAAGGTGCTGAGCGGTGTCTATCCGCACGGCACCTTCGACGGCCAGATCATGTTCGACGGCGCCGAGGAACGATTTTCCGGCATCCACGACAGCGAACGACAGGGCATCATTATCATCCACCAGGAGCTGGCCCTCGTGCCGCTGCTGTCGATCGCCGAGAATATTTTTCTCGGCAACGAAGTGTCGCATTACGGCATCATCGACTGGCCGCTGGCCATGGCACGCACACGCAAGCTGCTTGACATGGTCGGGCTGGACGAGCCGCCGGAGACGCTGGTGACCAACATCGGCGTCGGCAAGCAGCAACTGGTCGAGATCGCCAAGGCCTTGTCCAAACGGGTGCGCCTGCTAATTCTCGACGAGCCGACCGCTTCGCTGAACGAAAGCGACAGCAACGCACTGCTGGATCTTCTGGTCTCGTTCAAGCAGCAGGGCATCACCTCGATCCTGATCTCCCACAAGCTGAACGAGATTGCCAGGGTTGCCGACACGGTAACGATCCTGCGGGACGGGACGACGGTCGAGACCCTCGACCGCGAGGATATCATCGCACCGGACGGTGAGATGGATGAGGACCGCATCATCAAGGGCATGGTTGGCCGCGACATGGCGCATCGCTACCCGCCGCGTGGTGACGTGGCGATCGGCGAGCCGCTGCTCGAAGTCGAGGGATGGACCGTGCGTCACCCGATCCACGCCCAGCGTATCGTGGTGGAGGATATCAGCCTCACCGTGCGGGGCGGCGAAGTGGTCGGCATCGCCGGCCTGCTCGGCGCAGGCCGCACCGAATTCGCCATGAGCCTGTTCGGCCGATCCTATGGCCAGGGCATCAACGGCAGGGCCAGGATCAATGGCCGGCCGGTCCACCTGTCGTCGGTACCGCAAGCTATCGACGCCGCGCTCGCCTATGCCACCGAGGACCGCAAGGAGTACGGGCTGGTTCTGCAGGAGGATGTGCGGTCCAATATCACGCTGGCGAATCTGCACGGGGTGGCCGACTGGGGCGTGATTGATGCCGCCCGCGAGCGGAAGGCGGCCGAGCATTACCGCAGCCGCCTCAATATCCGCTGCGCCGGCGTTGGACAGCAGACGGTCAATCTTTCGGGCGGGAACCAGCAGAAAGTGGTGCTCAGCAAATGGCTGTTTGCCACGCCGGACATCCTGATTCTCGATGAGCCGACCCGCGGGATCGACGTCGGTGCTAAATACGAGATTTACACCATCATCAACGAGCTGGCGCAGAACGGGAAAGGTGTTCTGATGATTTCGTCGGAAATGCCGGAACTGCTCGGCATGTGTGATCGCATTTACGTGATGAACCGCGGCCGCATCGTGGCCGAGTTTTCCGCGGCTGAAGCCTCGCAGGAAGCGATCATGCGCGCCATCGTGAAGTCAGGCGGAGTGAACTGAATGAGTGAGATCGTATCGCACCGGCAGACCACGGCGCCGCAGAAAGCGGGCGGCAGCTTTCTGAGCGGTCTGCGCGAATACGGCATGATCTTCTGCCTGTTCGCCATCGTGGTGTTCTTCCAGTTTGTCACCGACGGCACGCTGCTGCGCCCGCTGAACCTGACCAACCTGGTGCTGCAGAACAGCTATATCGTGGTGATGGCGCTCGGCATGCTGCTGGTGATCGTTGCCGGCCATATCGACCTGTCGGTCGGCTCGATCGTCGGCTTCATCGGTGCCCTCGCGGCGGTCCTGATGGTGCAGTTCAACATCCATTTCATTCCGGCGGCGCTGCTCTGCCTTCTGGCGGGCGCCATCATCGGCGCCATCCAGGGTTACTGGATCGCCTATATCCGGATTCCGTCTTTCATCGTCACACTGGCCGGCATGCTGGTCTTTCGCGGCCTGTCGCTGGCTGTGCTGCAGGGCCAGTCGGTGGGCCCGTTTTCGCCAACTTTCCAGAAACTGAGCTCGGGCTTCATCCCCGATATCATTCCCGGCGATTCGATCCGGCTGACCTCGCTGTTCGTTGGCGTGATTCTGGCTGCGATCCTGGTGGTTCTGAACTGGCGGCAGCGCATGATCCAGGTGCGCGAGGGCATCGAGGGCGATTCGATCGCAGCCTTTGCCGCCAAGACCGGTCTGGCTTCGGCGCTGATCGTGGCTTTCAGCTATCTGCTCGCCACCTATCGCGGCCTGCCGAACGTTCTGGTCATCATGTTCGCCCTGATCATGTTCTACCGCTTCGTCACCAACCGCACAGTGATTGGCCGGCGCATCTACGCGCTCGGCGGCAATATCAAGGCGGCCAAGCTGTCCGGCATCAAGACCGAACGGCTGACCTTCTACACCTTTGTCAACATGGGGGTTCTGGCCGCGCTGGCCGGCCTGATCTTCGCCGCGCGACTGAATACCGCGACACCGAAGGCCGGCCTCGGGTTCGAGCTCGACGTGATTGCCGCCTGCTTCATCGGCGGCGCCTCTGCATCGGGCGGCGTCGGCCGGGTGACCGGCGCCGTGGTCGGCGCGCTGATCATGGGGGTGATGAACAACGGCATGTCGATTCTCGGCATCGGCATCGACTACCAGCAGGTGATCAAGGGGCTGGTGCTGCTCGCCGCCGTCGGCTTCGACCAGTATCAGCGGCGCAAGCAATAGCGCCGACCGCAACAGCGCAGTCTCATGTCAGATGCCAGCTTAATTGATAACAAAACGGCCGGTTCAGCCAAGTCGAACCAAGAATATTGATAAGAAATACGTCTCTTTTTTGAGGAGACACCACAAAAATAACCATGCTTTCTGATAGTTACAGCACTTAAGTCACGAAGAAACGGGCGATTTGCTGGGATGCTATAATTTACATGTAAATAATGTTGAATAATGCGGATCAACGCTTTAGCGGTCAGATTGGACGTATTGCGGGATTGGAGCGCGCACCTCCCAGGGGGTGCTAATTCCCCAGTCGGGCACGCCCCATAACCAATTGATTTTATGTTATCCTTTGCGCTGCTCTAAGGGGCTTCCGTATACCGTGTCGTACACCTCGACAAGGTGTTGCCGTTCCACTGGCGCAGGCAATGCAGGCGTGCCGCGATCAGTCATCGAAGCAGAGCCACAGCCCGCGCCGTGGCGCGGAAACAGCAATTACGTTTGTAAGCCGACTGTCAGTCAGGCCCGCTAGAAGAGCCGACGACGGCGCCAGAGTGGCACCGCAGATTGCCAGAAACTGGCCCCCACGCAGTGCCCTCGGATTCTTCCGCCCCCGATGTCGACATTCTCGTCACCCATCAATGCCAGGGCGCTGCTGCGGCAGGCCGAACACCTGCTGCGAATGCAGCGCTTCGCCGAGGCGGAAGCCGTCTACACCGGGCTGGAACAGGCCTTCCCGGGCGATGCCGCAATCATGAACGGCAAGGCGGTCCTCCTGAACAGAACCGGGCGTACTGACGCGGCAATCAACCTGTGGCGCAACCTGCAGGCCCGCCATCCGGACATGTCGGCCACGTTCACCATCAATATCGGCCTCGCCCAGCGGGCGGCGGGACAGGTTGTCGAAGCTATAGCCAGTTTCGAGGCTGCGCTGGCTGCACAGCCCGGCCTGTTCGACGCGCATTTTAATCTCGGCGCCACGTTTCTGGCCGCCGGCCTGCATGAACGCGCCATCGCGCATCTGGAAGGCGCGGCGGCGGCACGGCCCGACCATGCCCGCACCGCCGTACTGCTGGCGCAGGCGGCACAGGGCGTCTGCGACTGGGCACGCGTCGAGGCGGCCACGCCACTCCTGGCGACGGAAACCGCCAGAGCTGAGGCGGGCCAGCCCTGCGCCATCACGCCATGGCTGTCGCTGCGCCTGCCGCTTGGCCGCAGGCAGCGGCTGACCATTGCGGCCACTGCCGCGCGGTCTTATCTGGCCGTTGCCCGGCCGGATGCCCTGCCGCCGCCATCGCTGACCGGGCCGGCCGACGGGCGCCTGACGATCGGTTACATCTCCGGTGATTTCCGCCCCCATCCGCTGATGCATCTGGCCGCCGGCCTGTTCAAGCGGCATGACCGCAACCGGTTCCGCATCCATGCCTATCCGGTGAACCGGCCGGATGCCGAAGCCGCGCGCATCCTGCAGGACGGCTGCGACCGCGTGACCGGGCTGGACGGCCTGGACGACCGTGCCGCCGCGGCGCAGATCCGTGCCGATGGCGTCGATATCCTGGTCGACCTGTCCGGCCCGAACCGCCTGATGCGACCGGGCATCCTCGCCTGGCGGCCGGCACCGCTGCAGATGCTGTATCTGGGTTTTGCCGGCACGATGGGCGGCAAGCTGCATGACTGCCTGATCGGTGATGCGGTGGTCACGCCGCCCGAGCATGACAGTGATTATGCCGAAACCGTGCTGCGCCTGCCCGGCAGTTACCAGATCAACGACTGCGACCAGGCCATCGGCGCGCCGGTGACCCGCCGGCAGGCCGGCCTGCCCGAGAATGGCGTCGTCTATGCCTGCTTCTGTTCGGCCGACAAGATTGAGCGCGCCGTCTTTGCGACCTGGATGGCGGTGCTGCGCGCGGTGCCGGATTCCATGCTGTGGCTGCTGGGCGGCGCGCCGATACTGCAGGCAAACCTGCGTGCGGCGGCCGAGGCCGCTGGTGTCGCGGCACACCGCCTTATCTTTGCCGGCTGGCTGCCGAAGCCCGAGCATCTGGCGCGGCTCGCCCTTGCCGACCTGCATTTCGATACCGGCACCTATGGCGCGCATACCACCGGCAGCGATGCCCTCTGGGCCGGGGTGCCGCTGATCACGGTCTGTGGCGACGGCTTTCCGGCCCGCGTCGGCGCCAGCCTGCTGCAGGCGGCAGGCCTGCCCGGGCTGGTCTGCGCCGACTGGGACGCCTATTGCCGGCTCGCCGTCGACCTTGGCCACGATGCAGCACGGCGCGATACCCTGCGCCATGCGGTACTGACGGCGCGGCAGAGTGCATTGTTCGACACCCAGAAAACCGTGCGACACCTCGAACAACTCTACGAAGAGGCCTGGGCAGCGCGCGACGTCGCACCGGCGGCGGCAGTAAGCCGGCTGTAAGCCCCGCAGCGTATAGCTTGGCACCATCTTCACTGGTCACGGATACCGCCATGTCGCGCCGCAACGCCTTTCGCCTGCCCCTCGCCTTAGCCGCCATCCTCGCCCTGCTGCCACTGGCCGCACCGGCCAGCGCCGCGGTGCCGCCGAACGGCCGGCTCAGCTTCGCGGTCTTCCGCAACGGCAGCCAGGTCGGTGAGCACCAGCTGACGTTCCACAAACAGGACGGCAATCTCGCCGTCGACATCAACACCAGGATTGCCGTCAAGGTCGCCTTCATCACCGCCTATCGCTTCGAGCATGAAGGCCACGAGGTCTGGCATGGCGACCGGCTGGTGCGGTTGTGGTCGAAGACCAACGACGACGGCACCCATCACGTGCTGGATGCCGAAGCCGCCAATGCCGGACTGGAAATCCATGCCGATGGCCATGACGCCGATGCACCGGCCACCATCATTCCGGCCAGCCTGTGGAACGACGGCATCCTGCAAGGTGGACGCATTCTCAATACGCTGGACGGCAGCCGCATGGCGATCCAGGTCGCCGACCTCGGCCCCGACACGGTGTTCGTCAAGGGCAGCAAGGAAGCCGCGCACCATTATGCGATTACCGGCGATCTGCAGCGCGAGTTGTGGTATGATTCCAGCCATGTCCTGGTCAGGATACGCTTCAAGGCCAAGGATGGCTCGACCATCGAATACATGCCGGACTGACCGCTTCCGTCTGCGGCATTCATCATGCGCATCCTGATCGTCGAGGACGAAGACCGCCTGCGCGAGCTGGTCGGCCGCAGTCTCGAGCGGGCCGGTTTCGCCGCCGATGCCGTCGGCACCGTCGACGAAGCACGCGCCGCCATCGCCACCACCAGCTACGACGCCATCATCCTCGATCTCGGCCTGCCGGACGAGGATGGCCTGGCCCTGCTGCGCGACATGCGCGCCGCCCGCAACATGACGCCGACCCTGGTCCTGACCGCGCGCGATGGTGTCGACGACCGGGTCGAAGGCCTCAATGCCGGTGCCGACGACTACCTGCTCAAGCCTTTCGCGGTACCCGAGCTGATCGCACGGATCAAGGCGCTGCTGCGCCGACCCTCGGGGGCACTCGGCGTCGTGCTGGAACTGGGCAACATCCGTTTTGACACCATCAATCGGGCGCTCACCGTGGACACCCGCCCGCTGGCACTGACTCCGCGCGAGCTGACCCTGCTGGAGAACCTGATCCGTCGCGCCGGCCAGGTGGTGCCGAAGGACCATCTCGAGGAACGCATCTACGGTTTTGACGACGAGGTCAGTTCCAACTCGCTGGAGGTTCTGCTGCACCGCCTGCGCAAGAAACTCGACAGCAACGGCTTTTCCGGCCGCATCCATACGGTGCGCGGTGTCGGCTACATGCTGGCGGAGGCGCAGAGCTGAGCGAGCTGGCGCAAAAGCCCTGGTCCCTGCAGGCCCGCCTGGCATGGCGGTTGAGCGCGGTACTGCTCGGCTGCATGCTGTTCCTCGCCGGTGCGGTGACCCAGTATATCTGGATCTCGGTCGATGACCTCGACGATGTCAGCCTGCGCGTGCAATCCGAACAGATCACCCGTCATATCGATGCGGATGCCACGCCGCCGCGCCTCGACATGCCGGACGATCTGCAGAAATCCTACCGCGAATCCGGCGACGGCTATCTCTATGCCCTGCTGACCGCCGACGGCCAGATACTCGATGCCTCCAGCCGCAAGGCACGGGATTTCATGACGGCGCTGCCGGTAGCGCAGATCCGGGCGAAGCAGTCCTATATCCGCCTGCTCGACAGCAATGGCCAGGAAACGCCGTATTTTGCATTGGTGACCATGGTTCCGGGCCATCCGGAGCTGCGCATAATGGTGGCCCAGGGCTATCTGCACTGGGAGGCCTATATTGAATCCGTGCTCGGCGAGTTTGCCGAGCATATGGGCTGGGTCTTCCCCGTCGTGCTGGTCGTGGCACTGGCCATTTCGGTCTGGACTATCCGGTCGAGCCTGCGGCCGCTGAAGGCGCTTTCGGCCCGTGCCCTGCGGATCGGCCCCAATACCAGCGGCATGCGGCTGCCGGAAACCGAGCTGCCGGAAGAGATCCGTCCGCTGATCCGGTCCGTCAACAGCGCGCTGGACCGGCTCGAATACGGCTTTCAGGCACAGCGCCGCTTCACCGCCAATGCCGCCCACGAACTGCGTACGCCGCTGGCTGTGCTGACCGCACGCCTGAGTGAACTGGGATCCGGCGAGGCTGTTACCCAGCTCGGCGAGGACATTGCCCGCATGAACCGCCTGGTCGGCCAGCTGCTGCAGGTTTCGCGGCTGCAGGCGACCACTCTGTCACTGGACGAGGCCGTCGATCTCAACAGTCTGGCGGCGAAGGTGGTCGCCTACCTCGCACCGCTGGCAATCGCCCGCGGTCGCAGCCTTGCACTCAACCGGACGGCGGCACCCGTGCTGGTCCAGGCCTCGGTGATGGCGCTGGAGGATGCGCTGCGTAATCTGGTCGAGAACGCAATGACCCACACGCCGCCTGGAACGGAAGTTACCATCAGTGTCAGGGCAGATGGCAGCTTGGCCGTCCGCGATCATGGCCCCGGTGTGGCGGAGGCCTGGCAGGCGCGGATTTTCGAGCCTTTTTCGCGCGGCCAGCAGCCACGCCACCACGGTGCCGGCCTCGGCCTTTCCATTGTCGCCGAGACCATGCGGGCGCATGGCGGCAGTGTCTCCATGCACAACCTGCCCGAAGGCGGCGCCGAATTCACCCTGCGGCTGCCGCTGCTGCCGGCAGAACAGAAACATTAAAACTGCCGCTGTAAGCCTGCCGTAAGGCGCCAGTCAGCCGCCGGTAAGCCGGTTCCTGTACGGATGATCCGGTCAGCAACCGCCCGGAGCCGGATATGCAGTTTATTGTCGTGCCGCAGCACAGCGAGCGCCGCATCGCCGTCGAGCAAATGGTGAGCGCCGTCTTCCTCGACGAATACGGCGCGATGGTCAGCCGCTTTCCCGATATCATGGTGGCGGTCCTCGATGACAGCGACCATCCGGTCTGCGCCGCCAGCCTGCGTAACCATGCTGGCGGCCTGTTCTCCGAACAGTATCTCGACGAACCGGTCGAGGCGGCAATCGCTGCGGCCAGCGGCCAGTCGGTGCGGCGCGACGCGATTCTCGAACTCGGATCGCTGGCGGCAGCCCGGCCCGGCGCCCTGCTGATCCTGCTGGCCGGCTTCGCCACCCTTGGCCTCGCCAGCGGCCATCGCTGGGGCCTGTTCACCGCAAGCCGCCGGCTGCGGTGCTTTGCCGACCGCCTCGCCATCCCGCTGCTCGATCTTGGCCCGGCCGAGGCCGCACGTGTTCCCGACCCTGCTGCCTGGGGCCGCTATTACGAATGCGCGCCGCGCGTCTGCGCCGTCGATGGACTGAGTACTCTCGGGCAGCTCGACCACCGGAAGGACATGCCTGCCGCACCGGCCGGTCCGATACTGACCGCAGGTCTGCCGCAGATCGCCACCGCTGCCATCGCGCCATGACGTTCGACATACTCGCGGCACTCGGCCGCTGGTCGGCGGTACAGGGCGAAGCCCTGGCCTTTTCCGACACCACCGGCGACATCACCTTCGCCCAGCTGGCCCGTCGCGTCGCCGGCGCCGCTGCCGAAATCTCGCCCGCCACCGGGCCGGTCGGCCTGCTGGGCGAGAGCAGCATCGACTGGCTGGTCTGCGACCTCGCCGGCTGGCTTTACGGCACCACCATCGTGCCGCTGCCGCATTTCTTCTCGGACGCGCAGCTCGCGCATATCCTTGCCGATGCCGGCATCGCCACGGTGATTGCCGACGCCCGGCAGGCGTCGCGCGCCGCGCGGCTCGGTGCCCGCGTCATCGCACCGCCACACACGGAACGGCCGTGGCAAGCCGCAACGATGGCCGGGGAACGCATCGTCTATACCTCGGGCTCGACCGGTCGGCCGAAAGGCGCACGACTCGGTGCCGCGCAGATCATACATACCTGTACGGCCCTGCTGCATGCCGCCAGTGCACTGGCGGACGACCGCCATCTCTCGGTCCTGCCCTATGCCCTGCTGCTCGAAGCGATCTGCGGCATCTACCTGCCGCTTCTGGCCGGCGGGCGCTGCCATATCGCCGCCAATGTCGCCGCGGCCAGCGGCGCCGATATCCCCGTGCAGCTCGGCGAGGTACTGGACCGCTTCCGCCCCACCACCACGGTGCTGGTGCCGCAGCTGCTGCAGGGCCTCGTCATGGCAGCACAGGTCGGTCGCGTCAGCATTCCAGACAGCCTGCGCTTCGTCGCCGTGGGTGGCGCAGCCGTGCCGCCGCCGCTGGCCGAGCAGGCCTGGTCGCTCGGCATCCCGGTGCATGAGGGCTATGGCCTGACCGAATGCGGCTCGGTGGTTGCCGTCAACCGGCCGGGCTGGCGCCGTGCCGGCAGCGTCGGCCGGCCGCTGCCCGGCAGCGAGATCAGCATTGCGGCCGATGGCGAGATCATCGTGCGCAGCCCTTCGGTCTGCCTTGGCTATCACAACGGTGTGGCCACCGATCCGGCCGGCCTGTGGCATACCGGCGATCTCGGCCGCCTCGACGAGGACGGCTTCCTGCATGTGTTGGGTCGCCGCGACAACCTGATCGTCGCCGCGAACGGCCGCAACATCGCACCGGAATGGATCGAGACCATGCTGCAGGCCGACCCGCGCATCGGCCGCTGCGTGGTGCTGCCCGCCGCCGACGGCCAGCTCGGCGCCATCATCGAAGCTTCGGCTTTCGGTGCCGTCTGGTTTGACCGCGCCGACGCTGCGAAGCGCCATGCCCTGATCGACGGGCTGGTCGCCGCGGCGCCGGCCTATGCGCGGCCACGTCATCTGATGGTGCTGCCGCCCGACAGTCTGGCCGCGGCCGGCCTGCTGACCGGCAACGGCCGGCCGCGCCGCCGCGACATCGTCACCCGGTATGCCGACATCTTCGCCAGCCTCACCCCCGAAACGGAGCAACAGCATGTCTTTCTTTGAACGCCTGATCGGCGAGACCCGCACGGAACGCGAGGCCTTCATCGCCATTCCGGTGATACAGCGTGCCCTGCGCCATGGCGTGCCGATAGAGATGTATCTCGCCTTCCTCGGCCAGGCCTACCACCATGTCCGCCATACCTGCCGCCTGCTGGCCAGCGCCGCTGCGCGCTGCACCGATGCCGATGCGCGCTACATCACCGCGCTGCTGGAATATATCGGCGAAGAGCGCGGCCACGAGGAATGGATTCTCGACGACATCGATGCACTTGGCGGCGATGCCGACGCGGTCCGCAACAGCCAGCCCGAACTGCCCTGCCGCCTGCTGGTCGCCTATGTCTATTACGCCATCGAGCACGTCAGCCCCTATGCCATGCTCGGCATGGTCCATGTTCTGGAGGGTATGTCGGCGGCAATGGCGACCGCCGCCACCGCAAGCCTGCAGGCGGCGCTGGTGCCTGCTGACAGGCAAGGCAGCGGTCGCGGTTTCAGCTATCTCAGCTCGCATGGCAGCCTTGACCAGGAGCATGTCGGATTTTTCCGTGACCTGGTCGACGGTCTGGGTGATGCGGCCGCCGAACAGGCGATCATCGACACCGCCTGCATCGTCTATCGCCTGTATGGCGATATCTTCCGTGGCATCGATGCCGGTTTCGCCGGGGTTTCCCATGCGGCTTGACGGCGCCCGCGTCCTCGTCACCGGCGCGGGCAGCGGCATCGGCCGTGCCCTGGCCATCGCCCTTGCCGCCCGCGGCGCCCGGCTCGTGCTGAATGGCCGGCGGGAAGCCGCACTGGCGGCCACTCAGGCCCTGCTGCCGATCCCGGCCAATGCCGTCATCGTTGCCGCGGACATCACCACCGCCGCTGGCCGCGATGCATTGTTTCAGGCCTGCACCACACCGGGCGGCCTCGACCTGCTGGTCAACAATGCCGGTGTGGTCATCAGCGGCCGGTTTGCCGATCTGACGGATGCCGACATGAGCCGCCTGTTCGCCACCAACGTGATCGCGCCGATGGCGCTGACCCGACAACTGCTGCCGCTGCTGCAACTGTCGTCGCAGGCGCGCATCGTCAATATCGGTTCGGTGTTCGGTGATATCGGCCACCCGCTGTTCGCCGGCTACTGCGCCAGCAAGTTTGCCCTCCGTGGCCTGTCGGATGCGCTGCGACGCGAACTGGCCGCCGTCGGTATCGGCGTTACCTATGCCGCGCCGCGCGCCACGCGAACGGCCGCCGCCGATGGCTTTGCCGATCTGATGCAGCCCTTCGACATGGCCATGGACATGCCGGAAACGATCGCCGCCCAGATCGTTGCCGCCGTCGCACAGGACCGCGACCGCATCTATGCCCGTGGTGCCGAACGCCTGTTCGTGCTGATGCAGCGTTTACTGCCGCAGCTGGTCGACCGGGCGCTGATCGGGAAATACCGCCGTTTCGCTGCCCGCTGACTACACGCGCATCGTCAGGATCGAACCATGCCGCACTTTCCTAAAACCGCAACCGCGTTCCTGCTGTCGACCCTTGCCATCTCCGCCGCCGCGCCGGCGATGGCCGGCGATGCGCAGCAACCCTCGGGCTTCTACTTCGCCGGCAAGGGCGGCCCCAGCCTGGTCGAGACCGGCACCGTGAAGAGCAGTACCGGCGCCGGGCTGGTCGACGACAATGGCCGCAACATGATCGGCGCCTTCGGCATGGCCGGCGGCTATACCTGGCTGCACGAGGGCCTGCCGCTGCGCACGGAGCTTGAACTGATGAACCGCACGGAAGTCACCTTCGATGGTGCGCCGCTGCTGACGGGCAGCGGCACCAATTACGCGCTGTCGAGCACGGTGCAGAATGTCTCGCTGATGCTGAAGGGCTACTGGTATTTCCGGTCCGGCAACCCGGAGGTCTGGTCGCCCTTCATTTCCGGGGGTATCGGCCTGTCGCGCAATGCCGTGAAGGGCGACCTGACCACCACCGGCAGCGGCGTGGTGCAGCATATCGACAAGACCAGCTATGCGCCGGCCTGGAGCATCGGCACCGGCGCCTCCTTCTATCTCGGCAACCATGTCGTCAACGACATCGAGCTGCGGTACGTCGATCTCGGCAAGGCCGACTGGGGGATCACCGGCGGCGCGCCCGATCTGAGCACGAAGAATGTCCGTGGCGCCGAGCTGATCTTCGCCCTGCGCTATAATTTCTAGAAGGCCCATCGGGTGCAGAAAGAACAGACCGCCGTCTCAAGCGCGACCGGCAGGGCTCATTTGTCCTTCATGCGCCTATTGCCGTTCAATAACCAGGATGAAAAACTCTCATCGGTCAGGAGCGGGATGTCGACGGACCATGTCCGCGGCAAATACATATTGGACCCTTTCGGATCGCTCGCCGGCAGCCAAAATTTCTGCCGGCAATCCGGATGGATTTTACCACGCTATCCCGCGGGCCCTAGCGCGAAGCGCGGCAGCAAGACTCACCGATTCTCAGGGAAGTTGGTCCGATTTCTCAAAAGAGCTGAGAAATTCTCAAAAGACCGGGTATCTTGTCGGAAACCAGAGTAATCGGCAATTTTAGGCCCGATTCAGACGATTCGAATCCGAGTCGATGGCAATAAATTACCAGAGATTTTGGCAACATCCTTCGGATAACTCAGACCTGTTGGCAAAATATTCCAGAAGCTTCAGCCGCCCCCTTACCACCGTCGAATACCTAGGTTTTCCCAATCACCAGAAAGGTTTCGGCTCAGAGATATATGGCTCTGGGTGAGACTCAAACTGGGCCTGTCCGATCGCACCGGCATCGCCGCCGGAACCTCCGCTGTCGCCACCTCTACGACAGACGTGGGCATGCTTAGGATCATCCGGTCGAACCTCAGTTGATGAGTTATTTACCGGCGTGGTGATGTCGGAGATGATCCCCATACAAAAAAAATGAAGGGACGGGGGATGGCCAGGCTACCACCAAAAGAGATCATCGCGGGGGCACACGGTCCCTCGGAAAAGATCAGACGACTTGCAAGACACGGCTATACCCGGACCGAGATTGCGAAGATCGTCGACAAGAGGTACCAGCACGTAAGGAAGGTACTGATTGACGCGGGGATCACGACGGGCCTCGACCCTACCCGCAAGCCGACACGCAAGGTCGATCTGGAGACGGAGCCGCTTGAGCTGACGGTAAAGGCAAAGCACAGGCGCGTTAGGCCGTTTCCGGCTAAGAGGCTCTCAGAAGCCGGCTTCCACTACGGCGGAGACTGGCAGATCGACGGGGACAGCATCTCGATCTCGACCAAGGCATCCAAGGAGATGGGCGTGTACGCCATCGTCCTGGATGGCTTCGTGGTCTACGTCGGTGTCAGCGTTAATCTGTGGCGCCGAATGGTCGATTACTGGGTGGGACACCAGAAGCAGAAGACCAGCCAGAGGGTCAAGGACCTGATCCGGGATGCGCTGCTATCAGATCGCAGGGTCTCGATGATGTTCGCCACACCCGGTAAGACAGAATGGAGCGGGCTTCCGGTGGACCTGTCGCCAGGGCTAGAGTCCGCTCTGATAGAGATGATCCAACCTGACTGGAACGTGAAGGGAAGCAGGGCTCAGTGAGTCGGTGAGGACTATATCCATGGCCTTCCTGGAGACGCCGAGGAAGTTCTATGAGCAGTTCGTGCTGCCGAACTTCACCGACTACATGTCGAAGACTGACGATGCGCGGCTTGGCCTCAACGCGGTCATCGCCTGCTGGCACCTATCCGACTGGGTCTGGCGTGATCGGCCCGCGTACTGGTCACCACTCACCGACGGCTGCAAGGGAAGCCGGCCGAAGGAGCGGTTCCTGACATACATCAAACGGCAGTGTCCGGAACTGGATGTACTCAATAGCCTTGCGAATGGGACGAAGCACTTCCTTACAAGGGATGATGGGTACCACTCGGTCGAGCTGATCAAGGGAATCTTCTATGATCCAGGAATGGCCCATCCCGTCGGCATCGCACCGCTCGGTGTCATAGGAAAGGAGCCCGATTGGCTGCTGGTGGAGGCACCCGATCCATCAGGTCTGGGCAGCATCGGCCTCGTCGAAGTGCTAAGGCGAACGGTGAACTGGTGGCCGGCGTTCCTTGACCAGCATGGGCTCTGAGACGATGAAGAGCCGGACACTGACCCTCACATCCAGGCCAACGCAACCACTCTATGAGTCGTCCCATGCGGCACTATGGGTGGCCGCTGGGGCTGGGGTATTTACTCCCGGGAGCTCCGCTTGTCCTCGGCGTGCCGGGCACCCTTGGCGATGTAGGCCATCACGTCCCAGCTTCCGAATCCAAGCCTCTGCTTGGTCATGCCATACCTCAGGCGAAAATCCCTGGCCAACTTCGCCGCTAGATCGGCCATGAGGTAGGTCTTGTCCTCGGCGACCTCGCCATCCGGTTCAGGGTCTGCGTTCACTTCATAGTCGAACGACACGTACCCTTTGGCCGCCCTCACCTGCTGGGGTAGGGTGTAGAGACGCTCGACCAGCTGGAGGTCCAACAGCGAGTAGTGATCGGATGGAGGGCGGTCCGGAAGGTCGGGGACGCCAGATATCATGCTACCTGCATTTCCACCTGAACCCTCCCACAGGTCGTGGGTGGTGAGGGCATCCACGCAGACCATGGCGTAGTCTTCAAGCTGATACACGATCTGGACGGCAAGGAACCTCTGCCTCTCTGATCTGAGAGTCTGCTCCCTCCTGTAATCGTACCAGAACTTGGATGCGCCGAGGATGGTGGCGCCACCGAGCGCGGATGCAATGAATTGACCGAAGCCGCCCCAGTCCACGATCATCTTCCGGTAGGATTAGCCGGACGGACAACCTTAAATCCATCCAGGGTGCTGATTACCTGCTCGCAGTCCTCCAGAAGCCAGTCGGGCTGCTTGTTGTCCAGGATGACGAAGTTCAGCCGCCCGGGCTGGAAGAACTGCTCCCGGACCGCGTCGATCCACTCCTCAACCACCTCCGAGTCGAAGTCGTCCTCTAGATAGCCGTAGTGGGCCACCCTCTTGCCATGGACCTTCCCCTTGGCCACGAAGAAGTACGCCAGCCTCAGCGCGATGTAGTCGTACTCGAACTGGACCTGATCGTCCTCGATGGCCTCCAGCTTCCTGTCGATGGCTAGCTCGAACTTTCGTCTGTCCATGTATCTTCCCCCGTCGATTCGTGGGGCGGAGTGTAGCCGGTCGGGACGAGGTCCAGAAAGCCGCCCGCATCCAGCCCGAACAAGAACGTCCTAACCGACCTCGGCCAGTGGCTTTCCTCGACCAGCCGGCGGCAGGAACCCGAGCACCAGCGCCACGAGCAGGCCGATGATCGGGAAGCCGGTCAGCACGGCCAGCCACCGGTACCGGGGAGTGCCGATGTCGTTGAGCCTCCTGGCCATCAGCAGGCCCGTGTACCAGAAGGCGACGCACTGGAAGACGACTAGGCCGACCGTCGCCGCCAAGGTGCCGGGATGCCAACCGCCCATGCCGAGGGCGAACAAGTGGGCCCCGCCATAGTAGCTGACGCCGTACACGACGACCCAAAGGACCACCAGCCTAAGCAGGTATGCAGGCCGGGCGATGCTGATACCGGACCGCTCCATGAGGGCGCCGAGCCAGGCCGCCACGAACGGCGCGACGATGATGACGACGATGACGATGATCTGCGACACGATGATGCCCTCCCAGAAGCCGGCGCAAGTCTGCCAGAAGGACGGTGCGGATTTCCAGAAAAGCCGCCCGCACTTACAGCGCAACCTGGAAGAAGACGAGCCGCCGCACTTTTTCGGGGTGGCCCTGCGGCCAGCGCTCGTGTCCCGCTCGTGCCCCCCGGGCCGGTACCGATCAGCCCGACCGGTGGACCATGGCCGACCGATGGCGGATCAATGGCTTGGTCCCTCGGGACCGGACGGCATCGTTACAGATTGGACAGACTGTAAGGATGCCGCATGGGCTTAGCCGTGGTGAATGCCATGGTAGTCATGGTTACGGGATGGAATCGGGTGGCGCTGGGTGGCACGAGATGGTCGCGGACGGGTACGCGAGCGTCCGGACGTGGGGGCAGGCACGGAGGGGCAGTTTCGGGAGAAGGTTGAATCGGCCGGTCGACGGATGGAGAGGAGCGGCTCGTCGCGCGGAGTGCTTGGGATGTGCGGTCGATCCGTGACAGATTGGGGATGGGGACGACTCTGCGGGGGACGAGATGACGAAGTTCGACAGGCAGACATGGGCGCAGATCAAGTACCAGACGATCCTGATGCAGTACCGGGATTCGGGTGCACACAACCCATTCGATGACGCCTACTTTTCTGCTGTCGAGAGGCGGTACGAGGCGAAGTTCGCCGTCATGACGAAGCTGATGATCGCATACACGGCGCTCATGATCATCCTCGCGATGTCAGCGTTCGGTCTCAAGCCCGAGGTGTCGCAGTTCGGGGTGACCGTGAATGTCGATCTGGCCCGGGAGCTTCTCCTGTTCATCGCCACCGTGATCTCCACCTTCCTGGCGCTGATCCACAACGACGTCCTGCTGATGAAGTCAATGCTTAACGCCCGGATCAGGCTGACGGTCGACGAGGGGCCCTTCACCGATGCCCTCTTCCAAGAACGCATCCGTGAGGCCATCGGATTGAGGCACATGGACACATACATGCAGCATCTTCCAGCCCACAGCCTGCTGATGCCGGAGCTGGACTCAGGTTGGAACAGATGGCGCGCCATCATCATAGCATTGGTCGCCCTGTTCTGCCTGGGATGCTTCGTTGTCGCCAATGTCGGGCTGATGGGTTTCGTCATCTACACAATCTGGAATGGGCCAGCCATCGATCCATGGCTGAGCAGGTCGATCTGCGTCTTCGCCGTCGCGTCCAATCTCCTTTGGGTGACTCTGACGATTAAGTACCGCACCAAGGACAAGCAGGTCCCAGACCCGGCGGCTCCACCGGCTCCGGTGTGACTCCCGTGGCCGCTGGATGGCCTCCTGCGGTCGTCGGGTGGAACCAATGGTCGTTGGTTCAGGAGCTCCCTCCGGTGGTCCCTGGCGGCTGCCTCGGCTTTGACCCCTTCCCGCCCTCCTTCTTCCTGACCTATGGCTGGGTCAACATGCAGGGCTCCAAGGGGCTCGGAAAGATCCCTGACCTAATAACGCTTACCGGATTCAGAGAGTGCAGATCACACGCGAATGCGTGCACGCAGTCTTGCGTACAATTGCGTCGCCGGCTGATGCGCCATCTCAACCAACAGGGCAAAGTTCTGGCTGGCCTCCGTCCCAGCCGCCCACCCACCTTCGCAACGAACAACCAAATAGTAATCGTTTCCGTACTCGGTGGTGTCGTTAGTGAACGTGATCGCGGCAGTTTGAACGCTGTTTTTTTCGCGCTCTCTTGAGCCAGGTTGAAGCTTACAATCGTATCGACCTAGTATCGCCGGCACAGGACCATCCGCCTGCGTCCTGGATCTGTAATGTTCAAAAATTAGATCTGAGGAGCAGCCACGCAAGAGCCGGAAGCTCATTCCAACACCAGCATAATCAAAGCGGGTGTGCCTCACTGGCGGGTCAAAGGCCAGCGAAACTCTAATGGAACGCTTTCCGCCGGTTTGGAATTCCGGCGGCACGGGTACGTGGTATACCGCAAAATGATCGATCTGCAGATTGTCTTCTGCATATAGGATTACCCTGTCATCGTCGGAATACGATGCACGCTCAGGATCTGCCACGCCATTACCGCAAATCAGACGAGTGTTTACATCCCCGAGAGGCTGAAGCCTCAAGGCTGCTTCGTCTGGGATATGCGCTGATCCGACAAGTAGCGCCCGAACCAAATTGGCTGATGCATTTGGGAATCTAGCGAGGATTCGAGCAGCTTTATTCGCCACTATTGGCGCCGCACATGAAGTGCCGGATGAAGATGCAAATAGCCGAGTTCGCGGCGAGTTATGCAGGGTTACAATGCCAGCACTAGGGTAGTCAGCTCCTCGGCGGAGTCTTGCAGCCACCGCGTCAAAAACGAAAGTGCCGCCGATGTCGACGAGATCCGGCTTTGTTGCACCACCAACGCCAGGCCCAATTGCTGTAAATGGGGATGGCTCATTGGCGGCTGTAACCGCCCTCAAGTGAGCATTCTCGATATCCTCAGGGCCTATTCCTGAGCCGTGAGACAAGGATCCGACACTAATCAGATTAAGGCCGCCGGCCGGCTCACAAAGTCTATTGCGAGGCTCGGTCAGGTATCCGGGGTACGCGGTAATTGTCTCCTCCAATCGTGCCTGAGGTCGCGGCTGCCTGTTGCCGGCAGCGACAATTATCACCGCATTTAATTCCCGCGCGAGTTCATCGAGGGTAGCCGCCCAAGCGCCGACTTTTGCGCCCTGATGCCGCTGATGGGTATCCGCCAGAGAGATGACGAATACTCTGCAGCCGTACGACTGTGACAACTCCGTCAGCGCTTCTCGCATCTGCTTTGGAACGAGCCGCATTTCGTCAAAATTGCCCGTGTCATCCAAGACCTTAGCGGAGGCGATGCGGGCATAACGCGTCATAGTACCGGCTGCGAATTGCCCGCGCAGGTCTCCGAATACAGCAAAACCGGCGGTTCTAGTTCCATGGCCGTGACCATCAGCAATCCCGAGTCGGGCCGGAATTGCTATTGATCCTACGACTATGTCATCGATAAGCGGATGCGCATTGACGCCGCTGTCAATTACCCCGATCACCGGAAGATTCTCGGATGCCTGGGTCAGCTCGGGCAATTCTGGCAGAGTAGCATCGAGAATGTCGGCCGTTGAAAAATCTGGTTGCGGCGGCCTGTCAATATTGGAAACGTCCTCGATATTGAGGAGCGTTCTTGCTAGAGCACCGCCTACACGAGCTCGAACCATCGTAATAGAAGGCCCAACGTATCGGTCAAATACTTGGCCGTTCATCGCTTCAATGTACTCGGCTATTTGATCGGCTTTTTGGCTTCGAGCTTGCCGACCTCCTAGCTCCCAGAGCTCAACATCGAGTAAATAGCTGGTAGCGTCTTGAAAATCAGCGGGATTTGTCACGCCGTCCTCTCTTAGGCGAATCCCAATCCGATCCTGAGGGCGAACATCTCCAATCTCTTCGATATTGCTAAGAAAACCCGCATAGGGTGCACTTTTATGATTGGCGCGAGGTCCACCAGCATAAGCCGCCAGACGTTCTCGAAATCCTTGCATGTCCTCTGTGGTGGAGAACAGGACCAGCGTCCGATCTTCATCACTCGACAGTAGCGTAAGCCCAAGACTCTCCCACTGATCTTCTTGCAGGGCGCCAGTCATGTGGACGCGGAGGATCAGCGCTGGATTCACATAGCTGGGAACGCGCCGTTGACGCTGGGCCGCTATCGCATTAGTGAGCTCGTCGCCCAACTTGCGACTATGCGCTCCATAATTCCGTGTTGGAGGAGGGCCGCCGCCCCCTGTTTTGCGCCGTTCGAATCGCTCGGGAAGGCGGACAAGCCGCAGGTGTTCATATTGCGGCATATCTCACGTCGCTAATCCGCTTGGTTCAACCTCGCAAGCCCGGACCGCCGACGAACTTCGTCATTGAGTGCCTGTTTAAAATCGTCCCCACTTACTTTTTTACGACGATCTATAATCGACGATTTTATGGCTTGCGTGCTTATACGTTCGATTTCTGCATAGGAATATCCCTCTAGATGGGAGGCATATTTGTGCAGATCGAAATCAATTTCGATGTTCCTGAAATTGAGTTTCAGGTAGCGATCAATCATTGCCGCATTTGGCTTGTCGAACCAAATAACCTCATCAAACCTGCGCCAAACAGCAGGATCGAGTGTTTGATCCAAGTTCGTCGCGGCGACAAGAAAGCCTTTGGGTCGAATACGATCGATAAAAATGAGCAAACTGTTCACGACACGCCGCAGCTCATTATGTTCTGTGCTGTCCTCGCGTGATCGAGCCAAAGCGTCAAACTCATCAAGGAAAAGCACGCATGGCTGTTTCCTGGCGAACTCAAACACCTTCCGGACATTCGCGGCGGTTTCACCTAGATACGATGAAATCACCCTATCAATTTTCACTACGAACATTGGAAGCCCAAGCTCGTTTGCGAATACCTCAGCGCAGAGCGTTTTACCGCAGCCTGGTGGACCACAGAAAAGCAGCTTTGACCTTACCGCCAATCCATGCCGACGAATGTCTTCCCCGCGTTTGAATTCCTGAATCAAACCTTGGAAAACATTGATATTAGATGCGCTAAGAATGATGTCATTCTTTGTATGTACTGGCTCAATGCGCTCTACAAAGTCGCCTGCAGCGTCTGGGAACGGGATGAGAGGGGCCAGCGCCTTCGGCGCACCAGTAGATGGAGCAGAATTATCCAGAGTTTTGCGAAGGCTGCGCGCCAGGACTCGGTTATTCTTCTGCTCTTCTTCGACAATAATTTGCTCTGCTACTGCGCGGAATTCTTCATCGCGCCCGTAGCTCGCGAGCAACTTTTTCATTAATTCGCCGCGCGCCATCTTATTTCCCGAATCTGCCGAGCGAATCATAGCGAATCGTGTCCAGAATCACCATGCGTTCTTAGTCCTAAGAGCGAGTTAATTTTGCGGCCGAAAACACGAATACCCCCGTTTATAATAATGCATTTAGTCCGATTTCCGCCTAAATCGCCCCTCCCTATATGAGGATAAGCCCATTTTAGGGGTATCCTGCAGAAATGACTGATCCCCTTGTTACGAACAACACATCGTTTCTGACCCAAAAATCCTGTCGGGGACGCCGGTCCTTGATGGCACGTGCCTACCTGACAACGTGGTTGCAGCTTTAGTGCCTCGGGTGACGATCGACCAAGTCATTACCGCCTCCCCTCAATCAATGCCATGCATCTAGGCCATTCCATCCACGCATACATGGACAGAGTTGAGCGGGTCACCTGTATTTTATGGCGATCGACGATACTAGCCCGGAAACGTCATCCGGGTTTTGGATGCCGGCTTCCCCGATCATCCGCAACGCTAGCCGCTGCCATGCCCAATGAGCGGCATCATTTGCCGCCCTGTGCGTAACCTTCGGCGCCAATCTCTCAAGCTTCAGAACAACGGCATCTGGCACCCTCGCCATTCCCGCGTAGCCAAGTATCAAAAGATCTGAAGAAAGCTTCGCCAGAGCAAAGGACGGTTCTACTGATGCCGCTTTGTATAGGATCGATAGCCACCGAGCATCATGTGCAGATGGGCCAGTATCGAAGGCGATTTCTGCCTCCCGTAGTTCCCGGTTGAGCATTTCGCAGGCATCAGAAGGCTCAACACCGGTCATTAGGAGTTGTTCGAGAGAAATGCCGTGGACCTGTTCGGCCTCTTCGCTCCAACCTGATTCCCAACTCATCCATTCATCAGTTGGCTTAATCAGGATACTCCGGGCTTCAACATGGTCATTTTCAATCCACGCCCAGCCAAACTCTATCGGAAAGCTCAAGTATTGAAGCCCCGAAGTTTCAATGTCGGCAAATACAAGGCCCTGGAGCGCCACAGTTACCTCTCACTACGTCGATCCTGAGGTCGCACCCAGGGTGTCTCGACCACGATATCCTCGTCTACGATTTCCTGCCCTTTGGCATGCATGCCCTCCGCTACTTTCAGCGCCAAGCTCCAGACTTCGCCCGTCAAGCCGTCAGTCATATGCACAAACCTTTCACGGAACTTCCGTGAGTTCACTGCAGGCACTGGCTTGACCTTCAGGTGCAGGAAAATTCGTCCGAGAAACTGCGCAAACTCTTTGTCGGCATCCCATTTCGGTAGTTTGAAAGGCTCTAGACGGCTTCCAAGTTGCTGGTCGGTTTGAATTGTGGTCAGCGCCAAACTCGTCCCAACAGCAACAACTGGGACGCACAGCTCATTGGAGAGGTACTTTATCGTGTTCAGGAAGTGGACGCGTTTGTCGTGAGATCCTGTCAGCGCGTTATGGATTTCATCAATGATCACCATACGAACATTGGTTTTCGACAGAATTGAAACCGTTGCCCCCAGTTTCTTTTCCCAGTGCCACGAATCCTGGTGCGGCGCTTTGAGAGTCCTCAAGGTTCCAGATAGGAGTGCACCAGTTGATGAATATGGTGGGCATTGTACTGTTAGAATGTAATTTGGTCCCCTGAAGGAGAAGTCTGCGTCACCGACCTTACCTACCTTCGCCATATGAGCTTGGAAGTAACGGGTCAGTGTTGTCTTCCCACTATTCGAATCCCCGTACAAAAGCATACCGCCCGGTCGATGACTCGGCGGCGAACGCAATAGGTCGAGAAGCTTCTGAAAACCCTGCTCTGCACGTGGATACGGTATCCAGCAAGGCCGACGCAGATCGTTCAGATCCTCTATGAGCAAGCCGGCGCTATTTCCATTTATAGGATCAATGGCCGCATTGAGTTCCGTCATAGCTCCTCCGCACGTGGCGTCAGGTCATCAATCGAAAGATCGAGATCATTGTCCTCATTGATTTGACGTGCCGGCTTCTTATTTGGCTTTTCATTGTCGACAATCAGCCGCGGCCGCGTCGACACCTTGCCCGCAGATGACGCTGATGATTCAGACGCCTTCCCAGTGTAAGCTTCTCCTTCGAGTGTCTTCTGGTTTCGACGCTGACGTTCAGCTCTGCGCCTTGTGCTCTTGCGCGCACTCTTAGCTGTCATCGTCTGCTCTTCAGCTGCTTGCACCATACGTTCAAGATCGCGATGCGCGTCGAGTGTATCCAGAGTGCTTGCCGTCCTGCTGCCACGTGCAGCGGCAATCCTGCGGGCCAATCTATGGTCCCAGATCGAGATCGGCTTCATCTGCCGGGTTTCTTCCGGAATGCGATGATAGGCTCCTGACTTTGGATCGAGGAACCAGATGCAGGTAATGTCGCGCGGATCTCGCCGCACTTTGAACTTCTTGCGACTGCGTCCCTCGTCGGCCTTGATCCAGGGAATCAGCGCTTCTGAGATGTAGGTAATACTGTCCCAGGAGATGCCGTCCCGCTGGACGGTGCGCTCAGTAAACGGCAGAAGATCGAGTGCCACGCGCTCCGGGTCTTCAACTCGATCCTGCAGGCCGACGCCCGGCGAGCCATCGGTACCCAGAATGCCGGCCTCCCACTTTTCCAGCGGCGTGCATCCAATGCCTTCGTGAAAGGACTTGTGGTAAATATTTACCACCCAGTGAGCGACGACCTGCTCCAGCTCGTCGATCGTGAAGACCGCATTGCCCTCCGAATCGTAAGTCGCACGCTCTCTGGGGTTGGAAAATGTGGTTCCCGGCAGATCGTGAAAATCACGATTTATGGTCCCGATGAGGCGCTCGATATGGGCGCCGTAATGAGGCTTCCGAAGTTTTCGCCATAGCGGCCAGCAGCCATATTGCTGGAGATTCGCCTTATACACTTCACTGCGGAAGTCAGGGCCATTGTCGGCATGCAGGTGGCGCATGAAGCCCCATACAGGCCATTCACCTTTGACATCCAGTCCGAGCAGGAAGCTTTCCTTCGGCAAGACCGCATTTCGAATGCACATGCAGGTAGAGAAGGCACTTGGCGCTTCGATGGTGATGTAAAAGCCGACAATCATCCGGCTATACACGTCGATTGCCAAAGTCAGCCATACCTTGCCGATAGCAAGGCGATCCCCCGCACTTACCGCCTGGATGTCCAGCAATGTGTGATCGATCTGGACATAGGCAAGCGGGTAGTCGGCGCCTGGATAATGCCCACGTATCTGTTCATACAAATCTCTGGCTGCTTTCGGCCCAATACGTGCCGCTACGATTTCCTTCGGCGGAAGTTCCTTAACTCGTCTGCGGATTGTGTTGATATGCGGCACCTCGGTGCCAATATTCCTGCACAACTGAGCGACATGCTTATGGATTGCCTTAATCGACGGCCTTCGCTCGCTTAAGTACTTTTTCAGGGCATCCTGAATGATCTCTTCCGACCTGCTGTCCAGGCGCCGCTTATGACGCCGTCGACGGCGCGGCGCGAGATCCGTCAGCATATTCCGCGCTGTATAATCGGAGACCCAGCGGTATAAGGTACGCACGCTATGGCCGGTGCCTTGACTAACTGTCTTGTATAGCGTTTTGAACGCCTCCTCCTTAACCGGCTTGTCGAGTAGCGCGACGATTGGCTCAATGGCCGCGAGCCGCTCACGAGCGATCTCGAGGTCTTCAGGATGGAGAATGTCGATCGAGATATCGGCGGCGCAGGCATCCGGAGAAATATCTTCCCATAGATTTTCGATATCTGTCTGGACGGTCTCCCCTCCGTCCAGGAAGACAACACGCACTGATTTCGCTCCGGCAGTCCCAATGATGGTACACCGCCGTCCGTGCAGATATGCATATGTCCCCTTGCGGAATGTCGATAGCCGTTTCACCTGAACTACCTCATTGCTGCCCAAACAAAAGAAGATTGGTTCAGAGGAGTGTTCAAATCTGTATCGAGTATACCGGTCGCAAGCATATGCCAGACTTGCGGTATGGCTGCGTACCGTTCCGAGGGTTCACGAATCGTGGCCGCTATCAGGTCTCCGACTGACTTGGGACCGCTCTCCGCCGCGCGCATCAGTCGAGCACAGAGGTCTGGCTTAGGCTTGAGTGTCCGGTAATGCAGCAGGAAATGGGCATTCGGCAGAACCGGGAGCCTTATGTCTATCTCTGACTTGATGACAAATCTCCAGCCTTTGTCCGACGCGAAGTCCGCAGCAGCCGCGAATCGCGCGCGGAACTTTTCCTTCTCTTCGATCAGCACCTCGGCAGGCTTTACCTCTACCAGATCACTGGTACCCGTTCCGAAATCCACCAGAAAATCTGGTGTGTAGTTGCTCGCCCGTCCGCGGTCGGTGACATAGGGGATCTTGACCGGCTGTTCTTCGATTTTGGCGCTCGGGTGCCAGAAGCGCGTCAGGATGAGGTAGTCCCGCTCCAGCAGAGACTCAAAATCGATGTAGTTGCCATCGGCTCCTGTGACGGCGCCGGTGACGCTGCGCGGATTGCCCCGGATACGGCGAACAGGCATTGCTATTTGCCTTTCGCTTTGGGCTTCAGGGCAGTCTGTAGCGCCAGGTCCACCCACGACCCGACGCTCTCGCCTGCCCTGTGAGCAGCCTTCTTTACGGCAGCACGGGTAGCCGGTGAGACCCCATCGAGTTTCCAGTACCGATGAGTGCCATAAGCTTTATGCGGCCTCACGGGAGCAGAAAGCTTGCGAGCGGCATGGAATTTGACCCCAAGGATGCCCTTCAATGCTTCGTAAGTCGGCACTTGGCCGGAAGTCGAAAGATGCCGCGACACAGTATCGATTTCCTCCACCCCGACGTGGTGCATCTGCCTTACCAAGTGCCGCAATACAGTGTCCGCATACACGAAGGGGACGTTGTCCGGTTCTCTGACCAAGAGCCAACGATGCAATCCTACTTCGTCGCACACCTCCACGAATCGAACAGGCCAATCCTGAACAAGCTGCCAGGTCATTCCAACCAGAATGTGACGAACCCTAGCGGTGTGCCGATGTATCTCTCGGATACGTGGAATAGCCTCCACCCGCAATTCGCTTCGCTCCGATAGCAGTGCTCGCCTGAGCGGCAGAGCCCGCCGGCCTGATGCGAGCAGCCGGTAGAGCAATGCGAATAGTTTGAAAAACAGCACCGGATGCATATAGCCGTAGGCACCCATGGACTGCCAATCGCCGCCAGCGATCCTCATGAGCCTTTTCTGGGTGGTGAGATCGCGATCTATCACCTTCGGAGCCGCTATCGAGCGGAGGTCAAAATCACATGAACCGCATCGGGCCAGCGATGCCCCCATAGCCACGTTCGGCAGATGGATTGGGCTGGAGCAGCCGGGGCAGCGGTCGACCATAATCTGCCGATGCCGGAAGCAGACGCTATAGAAGCTGAGACGCCAGGTGGTTCGGAAGTACGGCTCCGCGTCTTCCGCGAGGCAGGACGGACAAACCTGCTGCCCGAACGAGCTCCGACCATAGGCCCGGCCGGCGGGTGGCAACCAGGCAATGTGGGCCTTACCGTCATCCCGATCATAGACCGAGCCGCGCCACCGCCTCAGCGTGGCAGCCTCCAGGTCGCCGGCCGGGACGCCGGCGTCCCGAGAGAGGTTAAGGATCAGGTCGTCACAGGCATGGCGATCGAGATCGATCCCGCCGATTCGCCCACCGGGCAGGGCTATACGGTAGAGCTCCGATGGCGTGGCACCATGCGCCCAAGCGATGCGAGCAAACCAGGACGAAAAACTCTCATCGGTCTGTAGCGGGATGCCGACGGGCCAAGTCCGCGGCAAGTACATCCTGGGATCCTTTCGGACCGCGTGCTGGCAGCCAAACCCTGCCTGCGATGCAAAAAGGATTTTACCACGCTATCCCGCGCGCCCTAGCGCGAAGCGCGGCAGCGAGACTCACCAATTGTCAGAATGTATGGTCGAAATTGCCGGCCAATCGGAGAAATTGCCAACTTCTTCGGTAACCGACATATCTGACATAGGTGCGTTTGCTACCTAATATCGAGGGGATTGGCTGGGGGACTAGGATTCGAACCTAGACAACCAGAGTCAGAGTCTGGGGTCCTACCGTTAGACGATCCCCCAGCAGGGATCGGGGCCGGGATATAGCCCGCCCGTCCGGGCTTTGCAACCCCTAACCCCGGTCCGGGTTAACGCCTGAAAATACCGAGCATTTCCAGATGCGGCGACCAGCGGAACTGGTCGATCGGCGTGGCCCGCTCCAGCCGGTAGCCGGCATCCACCAGCACCCGGGCATCGCGGGCGAAGGAATTGGGGTCGCAGGCGGCCATCACCACCAGCGGCGGGGCCGTATCGCCGCCGCCGGCGCCGGCCTGGGTCGCCTCGGCGATCTGCTGCACCTGGGCCCGGGCGCCGGCGCGCGGCGGATCGAGCAGGATGGCATCGAGCTTCTTGAACTCCTGGCGGGTCAGCGGCCGGCGCTCCAGGTCGCGCATCTCGGCGGTCAGCCGTCCGCCCAGGCCGGCGGCCTTGGCCGCCGCGGTCAGGGCCGCAATCGCCGGCCGGTCGGCATCGGCGGCCAGCACGCTCTTGCCGGCAGCGGCGAGCCGCAGCGCGAAGGCACCGCAGCCCGAGAACAGGTCGGCCACGCGTTTGGCGTCCTTCAGGGCATCGAGCGCCAGATCGGCCATCGCCTGTTCGGCTTCCGCCGTGGCCTGCAGGAAGCCGCCCGGTGCCAGCGTCACGACCGTATCGCCGAATTTCACCAGCGGGGCCGCCTCGCCCTGATAGAGCATTTCCGGTTCGCTGCTCATATCGAAACGCCAGCTCAGTCGCGCGAGGGCGGCGGCCTTGGCGGCGCGGCTGAGCGCGATGCGTTCCTGCACCCGCATCTTCAGCTTGCCGATGATCACCACATCGAGGCCGGTCAGGGTTTCGGTCACCCGCAGGTCGACCGCCCAGCCGTCGCCCAGCACCTCGATGATCATGGCACGCAGGGCCGGCAGCACCGCAAACAGCGCCGGCCGCAACACGACACAGTCTTCGAGATCGACAATCTTGCGGCTGGCCGCTTCATGGAAGCCCATCAGCACGCGGTTCTTGACCCGGCGGGCGACGAATTCGGCACGGCGCCGGCTGCGGTCCGGCACCTCCACCAGATCATCGACCAGATCGGCAGCAGGCGGATCGGTGAAGTCGCGGCGCTGCAGGGCGCTGACCAGCCGGTCGCGCTTCCAGTCGCGATAGGGCGCATCGGCCCAATGCTGCAGGGCACAGCCGCCGCAGGCCTGGAAATGCCGGCAGGGCGGCTCGACGCGATCGGGGCCAGCGTCTTCCAGCACGCTGAGCTGGGCGGCAAAGCCGTCGCCGCGCTCCTCGCCGACCTTGGCGGAGACGCGGTCGCCCGGCACGGTGAACGGCACATAGAAGCGCTCGCCATCCTTGTCGAGCACGCCATGGCCCTGTCCGCCCATGCGGGCAATCACGCCTTCAACATCACGCATCGTTATAATCCGCCGCTATGAGAAACTCGCGATTGCCTTCCGGCCCGAGGATCGGGCTCGGCTCGATGCCGCGCACCTGCCAGCCCGGCAACCCGGCCCACCAGTCGCCGATGCGGGTGCAGACCTCATCATGCAGGGCGGCGTCGCGCACCACGCCGCCCTTGCCGACCCGCTCGCGGCCGACCTCGAACTGCGGCTTGATCAGCGCCACCGCCCAGGTGCCCGGCTGCGCCAGCGCCAGAGCCGCCGGCAGTACCGTCTGCAGGCCGATGAAGCTGGCATCGCAGACGACACAGGTGATCGGGTCCGGCACCTGTTCCGCCGTCAGATGCCGGGCATTGGTTTTTTCCAGCACCACGACGCGGTCGTCATTGCGCAAACGCCAGTCGAGCTGGCCCTCGCCGACATCGACGGCATAGACCTTCGCCGCGCCATGCTGCAGCAGCACGTCGGTGAAACCGCCGGTCGAGGCACCGACATCGATGGCGATGCGGCCCTCCGGCGACAGGCCGAAATGCGTGATGGCATGGGCCAGCTTGACGCCGCCGCGGCTGACCCAGGGATGCGGCTTGCCGCGCAGTTCAAGCGGCGCATCGGCGGCAATGGTATGGCCCGGCTTGTCGAGCCTTTTCTCGCCGGAGAAGACCAGGCCAGCCATGATCGCCGCCTGCGCCTTGGCCCGGCTTTCCGCCAGCCCGCGCTCCACCAGCGCCTGGTCGAGACGGAGTTTCGCTGTTTTCATGCCGGCCGCTCCTGCTGCGGGTCGGGTCGCAGCCTACGCGTCCACCAGATGAAGCGCCAGACCAGCATGACCGCGGCGACGGCCAGCCCGACCACGAGGCCGAGCCAGACGCCCTGGCCACGCAGGGTGCTGTGGAAACCGAACCACAGCGCCGCCGGCAGGCCGCAGAGCCAGTAGCCGACGGCGGCGCAGAGCATCGGTACGGCGGTATCCCGCAGGCCGCGCAGCACGCCGTTGGTCACCGCCTGGGCGCCATCGACGATCTGGAACAGCGCCGCCATGGCCAGATAGGACACCGCCAGGGCAAAGACCGGCGAGGCCGCATCGGGCACGAACAGGCCGATCAGCTGCGGCGCCAGCAGCCAGAACAGGCTGCCCGAGCAGGTGCCAAAACAGATGGCCATGATGACGGAGATCCAGCCGGCGCGGACCAGCCCCTCGGCATCGCGGGCACCGGCGGCGAGTCCAACCCGCACGGTAGCGGCCTGCGACAGGCCGGTCGGCACCATGAAGGCGATGGTGGCCCATTGCAGGGCGATCTGATGCGCCGCCACCGCGTCGGCACCGAGCCGCCCCATCAGCTGCACCGCCAGCGAGAACAGCCCGACCTCGGACGCCAGCGTCAGCGCAATCGGCCCGCCGATCCGCAGATAACCGCGCAGCCGCCACCACGAACTATGCCAGTCCGAGGCCCACCAGTTCGATGCCCACAGGCGATAGCGGGCGAAGCCCGGGTCGCGGGTCATGTAGACCGCAAAACCGAGGAACAGCAGCCAGTTCGACAGCGCCGAGCCGAGACCGGCACCGACAATGCCGAGGCCGGCGACGAAGGTGAGCCCGTAGACGGCGATGGCATTGAGCAACACGGCGAGGATCATGAACACCAGCGCCGGCCGCGGCCGGCTGAGCGCCGCCGAGAAGGCGCGCAGCACCGAGAACCACACCGAGGGCAGGTAGCCGATCATCAGCAGGTGCAGGAACAGCACGGTATCGGCAACCAGTTCCGGCGGCTGGCCGAACCACACGAGGAGGGGACGTGCCGGCGCCAGAATGGCCAGGCTGACCGCGAAGCCGAGGCCAGTGACGATCAGGCCGTCATGCACCGCCGCGCGCACGCTGGCATGGTCCTTCGCATCGCGGCCGACCGCCTGCGCGACCAGGGCGGCAACGGCGATACCGAGCCCGATACCGAGCATCCAGAAGAACGAGAACAGCGAGAATGCCAACGCGCCGGCCCCAAGCGCATGGTCCGACAGTCGCGCCAGCATCAGCACGTCGGTGGTATGCACCGCCACCTGCGCCAGATGGGTGCCAACAATGGGCAGCGCCAGCGTGAGCGTTGCCCGCGCTTCCTGGAGGATCATCGGATCTGTCCTGCTTAGGCGCGGGCGGTGAGTTCGTGGGCGCGGCCGAGTGCCGACATTGCCATGGCGACGATCTGCGGTGCGTTCAACCCCGCCACATCATACTGCTTCGCCGGGCTGTCATGGTCGATGAAGCTGTCGGGCAGCACCATCGGCCGCACCTTCAGCCCGTGATCGAGCAGACCTTCCATGGCGAGGAACTGCATCACCTGGCTGCCGAAGCCGCCGACCGAGCCTTCCTCGATGGTGATCAGCACCTCGTGGTGGCGGGCCAGCTGGCGGATCAGATCGGTATCGAGCGGTTTTGCAAACCGCGCATCGGCCACCGTTGCCGGCAGGCCATGGGCGCCGAGATCCTCGGCGGCCTTGAGCGCCTCGGCCAGCCGCGCGCCGAATGACAGGATGGCGATCGAACCGCCCTCGCGCAGGATGCGGCCCTTGCCGAGCGGCAGCACGCTGCCCCGTTCGGGCAGCACAAGGCCGAGCCCCTCGCCGCGCGGATAGCGGAAGGCCGAGGGCCGGTCGTCGATGGCGGCGGCGGTCGCCACCATATGCATCAGTTCGACCTCGTCGGCGGCCGCCATCAGCACCATATCGGGCAGGCAGCCGAGATAGGCGATGTCGAAACTGCCGGCATGGGTGGCGCCGTCGGCACCGACCAGACCGGCGCGGTCGATGGCGAAGCGCACCGGCAGCTTCTGGATCGCCACGTCATGCACGACCTGGTCATAGGCGCGCTGCAGGAAGGTCGAATAGATCGCGGCAAACGGCTTGTAGCCCTCGCAGGCCATGCCGGCGGCAAAGGTCACCGCATGCTGCTCGGCGATGCCGACGTCGAAACAGCGATCCGGGAAGCGCCTGGCGAACAGATCGAGCCCGGTGCCCGACGGCATCGCGGCGGTGATGGCGACGATCTTGTCGTCATGTTCGGCCTCGGCGATCAGGCTCTGGGCGAACACCTTGGTGTAGCTCGGCGGTCCGGCTTTCGGCTTGGCCTGGGCGCCGGTGACCACATCGAACTTGGCGACGCCGTGATACTTGTCGTCGGCCGCCTCAGCCGGCGCGTAGCCTTTGCCTTTTTGGGTGACGGCATGGATCAGCACCGGGCCGGACTTGTCGTTGTCGCGGATGTTCTTCAGCACCGGCACGAGATGTTCGAGGTTGTGGCCGTCGACCGGGCCGACGTAATAGAAGCCGAGCTCCTCGAACAGGGTGCCGCCGGTGACCATGCCGCGGGCATATTCCTCGGCCTTCTCGGCCGCCGAGGCGAGGCCGCGCGGCAGGATCTTCTGGCCGAGCTGCTTGGCGAGCTGGCGCAGCCCCATATAGGAGCGCGAGGACAGCAGCCGCGACAGATAGGCGCTCATGGCGCCAACCGGCGGCGCAATCGACATATCGTTGTCGTTGAGGATGACGATCAGCCGCGAATCGGTCGAGCCGGCGTTGTTCATGGCCTCATAGGCCATGCCGGCCGACATGGCGCCGTCGCCGATCACGCAGATGACGTTGTTCGTGCCGCCCTTGAGGTCGCGGGCCACCGCCATGCCGAGGCCGGCGGAAATCGAGGTCGAGGAATGCGCGGCGCCGAAGGGGTCGTATTCGCTTTCGCTGCGCCGGGTGAAGCCGCTGAGGCCGCCGCCCTGCCGCAGGGTGCGCATGCGGTCGCGCCGGCCGGTCAGGATCTTGTGCGGATAGGCCTGGTGGCCGACATCCCAGATCAGCCTGTCGTCCGGCGTGGCGAAGACGTGATGCACCGCCACCGTCAGCTCGACCACGCCGAGGCCGGCGCCGAGATGACCGCCGGTCACCGACACGGCATCGATCATCTCGCGACGCACTTCGTCAGCGAGCTGTTTGAGCTGGTCGATATCGAACTGCCGGATATCCGCCGGCGTCCGCACCGTGTCCAGCAGGGGTGTGCGGTTACTGATCATTTCAGACCCGATCGTCTCACGAGCGGCGGGTTATAACAAACTCTGCCAGCGCCTGCAAAACAGCCGCCGGGGGGCCAAAACGGTCCAGCCGGGCCTGGGCCGAAGTGGTTAACGCCCGTGCCTTGGCCCGGGCCTCCTCCAGCCCCAGCAGGCTGACGAAGGTGGCCTTGCCGGCACCGGCATCCTTGCCGATCGCCTTGCCGAGTTCGGCGACCGTGCCCTCATGGTCAAGGATGTCGTCGGCGATCTGGAAAGCAAGCCCCATTTCGGCGGCATAATCGCGCAAAACCGCCTTTTCTTCGAGGAGTGCCTGGCCGAGAACCGCCCCGGCCTCGGCAGCAAAGCGGATCAGGGCACCGGTTTTCAGTGCCTGCAGGCCGGCAATCTCGGCGTAATCCAGCGGCCGGCCGGCGGCGGTCCGCACCTCGGCGGCCAGATCGATGGCCTGGCCGCCGACCATGCCCCGGGCCCCGGCCGCAGCGGCCAATCCGGCCACCAGTTCGGCCCGCACACCCGGGTCCGGGTGGGTCGCCGGATCGGCCAGCACGGCAAAAGCCTCGGCCTGCAGCCCGTCGCCGGCCAGCACGGCGGTCGCCTCGTCGAAGGCGCGGTGCACGGTCGGCCGGCCGCGGCGCAGGTCGTCGTCGTCCATGCAGGGCAGGTCGTCATGCACCAGCGAATAGCCGTGCAGCATCTCGATGGCGGCCCCGGCGCGCAGGCTGCGGGGGCGCGGTACGCCGAACAGGTCGCCGCAGGCGACCGTCAGGAAGGGCCGGAAGCGCTTGCCGCCGCCAAGGCAGGCATAGCGCATGGCCTCGTCGAGCCTGGCAGTAGAGCCTTCGGGCTGCGGCAGCAGGCGGTCGAGCATGGTCTCGACGGCCGCCGCCACCTCGTCCCTCGCTGCCGCCAGCGCGGGCGACGATTCGGTCATGTCAGTCGGCCGCCTTGAAGGGCTGGGTGGCGGGCTGGCCGTCGGCGCCGACGACGATTTTCTCGATCTTTTCCTCGGCCGCCTTCAGCTTGGCCTCGCAATGGCGCCGCAGCAGGGCGCCGCGACCATAGAGGGCGATCGATTCCTCAAGGTCGACGCGGCCGCTTTCCAGCTTGGAGACGATTTCGTCCAGCGCCTTCAGCGCGGCCTCGAAGCTCATCGCCGCAATATCGGCCGGAATCGCCTCTGCCGCGCCTTCGGCCGTCTCCTTCGACTTCGACATGCCGCCTCCGTTTCACAAAGCCGCCACAGTTTAAGGGTTGGCTGGACTGCCGACAACCCGCCCTGCCCCGCATGTAGATGCTGCATGCGGAGGCGGGAAGCAATATCTTGCTGTTGAGACTTTGCCAACCAGCCCGCCCGGAGATCGCCATGCATACCCGTCGCAGCCTGCTCCTGACTGCCGCCGCCGGTTCCAGCATCGCCCTGCTGGGCCTCGCCACCCCGAACGCCACCGCCCTGGCCGCAACCAGCGATCAGGGCCTGGTCGACGAGGCCCGCATCACCGTGCAGGATTTCACCGGTGACACCCAGTTTACCGACATGCGCCGCAAGCTGGCCCGCGCCAAGGGCGTGTTCATCGTGCCGCAACTGCTGAAAGCCAGTTTCATCATCGGCGGCGAAGGCGGCTCGGGCGTCCTGCTGGCCAAGACGCAGACCGGCTGGAGCGAACCCGCCATCTACACCATGGGCGCCGGCTCGATCGGCCTGCAAATCGGCGGCGAGGCGTCCGAAGTGATGCTGCTGCTGATGTCCGACAAGGCCGTGGAGGCGATCCTGCGCAACGAGTTCAAGCTCGGCGCCGACGCCTCGGTCGCGGCCGGACCGGTCGGTGCCGGCATCGAGGCGGCGACCACCACCAATCTCGGCGCCGACATCTTGTCCTATTCAAAGGTCAAGGGCCTCGCCGCCGGCATCTCCATCGAGGGCGCGGTGATCAGCGCGCGGCACAGCCGCAATGCAGCCTATTACGGCAAGCAGGCGCATCCGCGCGCCATCCTTTACGAGAATGCCGTCTCCAACCGCGGCACGCTGGAACTGCGCCAGGCGCTGGCCGCGGCCGAGATGCCGTAATCACCGCCGCATGATTTCCAATGCGACGCTGCGCGGCTATGCGGCGACCACCTATGGCGTGACGGGGCCCGACGGCACGCTGCTCGGCCTGCGGCTGGGCAGCCACAGCCCTGCGACCGACCGCCTGCTGCGGCAGCTCGGCGCCGCGTCACTGTGCTGCCTGAATGCCTGGAACCCGCTGAGCCGCCGCCTGCCGGCCGCCCGCAACATGGCGGCGCACCTGCGGCTGAAGCGCGATCTCGCCGCCCGCGGCCTGCACGCGCTCGCCCATACCGGCATCCCCGACAATCCGCACTGGCAGCCGGAACCGGGCTTCGCGGTACTCGACCTCGAAACGGAAAAGGCCATACGTCTCGGCGAGACGTATGGCCAGTATGCCGTGGTCTGCTACCGGCGCGGCGAGACAGCGGACCTGTTGCTGACCCGGCTCGCCCGGCGCTGAGGCGTCAGGCGACCTCGCAGCGTTAAGCCACTTCAAAGAGGCCGGCGCCGCCCTGGCCGCCACCGATGCACATGGTCACCACCACATACTTGGCGCCGCGGCGCTTGCCCTCGATCAGGGCATGGCCGGTCATGCGCGCGCCCGACATGCCGTAAGGATGGCCGATCGAGATGGCGCCGCCGTTGACGTTGAGCAGTTCATTCGGGATGCCGAGCTTGTCGCGGCAGTACAGCACCTGCACGGCGAAAGCCTCGTTCAGCTCCCACAGGCCGATGTCGTCCATCTTGAGCCCGAAGCGCTGCAGCAGCTTGGGCACGGCGTAGATCGGACCGATGCCCATCTCGTCGGGCTCGCAGCCCGCCACCGCCATGCCGCGGTAATAGCCGAGCGGCTGCAGGCCACGCTTCTCGGCGAGCCTGGCTTCCATCACCACGCTGGCCGAGGCGCCATCGGAAAGCTGGCTGGCGTTGCCGGCGGTGATGAACTTGCCGGGACCGCGCACCGGCTGCAGCGACGCGAGACCTTCCGCATTGGTTTCCGGCCGGTTGCCCTCGTCCTTGACGAGCGCGATGTCCTTGTAGGAGACCTCCTTGGTCTCCTTGTTGACCACCGCCATCTTGGTCGGCATCGGCACGATCTCGTCGTCGAACTTGCCGGCCTGCTGGGCGATGGCGGTGCGCTTCTGGCTTTCGAGCGCATATTCGTCCTGCGCCTCGCGGCTGATGCCATAGCGCTTGGCCACCACCTCGGCGGTGTCGATCATCGCCATGTAGATGTCCGGCTTGTGTTCCATCAGCCAAGCATCGCGGGCGCGGAAGGTGTTCATATACTCGTTCTGCACCAGCGAGATCGATTCGAGGCCACCCCCCACTGCCACAGGTACATTGTCATGGATCACCTGCTTGGCCGCGGTGGCAATCGCCATCAGGCCCGAGGCGCACTGGCGGTCGACGCTCATGCCGGCGACCGATACCGGCAGGCCGGCGGCCACGGCGCAGTTGCGCGCGATGTTGCTCGCGGTGGCGCCCTGCTGCAGGGCGGCGCCCATCACCACATCATCGATCTCGCCCGGCTCGACGCCGGCGCGCTTCACCGCTTCGCGGATCGCATGGCCGCCAAGGCTGGCGGCGTCGGTGTTGTTGAAAGCGCCGCGATAGGCCTTGCCGATCGGGGTGCGGGCGGTGGAGACGATGACGGCTTCACGCATTCTGGTTTCCTCCGTTATACCGGTCTGGCCGGCACGCTAGCGCCAAATATTTTGCGGCGCAAACCTTCCGCAGCGGCCTTCCGTAACGGCAGCCTGCCGTAAACGTCAGGCTGCGATTTCAGGCCGGCCAGCGCTTGGCGATTTCCTCCAGCATGACCTCGGTGGCGCCGCCGCCGATCGGATGGATACGGGCGTCGCGGGCCATGCGCTCGATCTCGCTGTCACGCAGATAACCGGCACCGCCATGGAACTGCACGCAGTCATAGGTGACGGCATTGACCAGTTCGCCGCAGAGCGCCTTGACCATCGAGACCTCGCGGACGGCGTCTCCCCCCTGCTCGGCCAGCCAGGCGGCGTGGTAGACGAGCTGGCGGGCGGCCTCGGTGCGCGCTTCCAGCATCGACAGGCGCTGGCGGATTGCCTGCTTGTCGGCCAGTACGCCGCCGAAGGCCTTGCGGGTCGTCACGTATTCGCGGGTGATCTGCAGCGCGCGGCGGCATTCGCCGACTGCCATGGCGCCCAGCACGAGGCGCTCGTTCTGGAAATTGCGCATGATGGCGTAGAAGCCGCGATTCTCGTCGCCGAGGCGGTTCTCTGCCGGCACGCGGCAATTGTCGAACACCAGCTCCGCCGTGTCCGAGCACAGCCAGCCATGCTTCTTCAGGCTGCGGCCGACGCTGAACCCCGGCGTGCCTTTCTCGACGGCAAAGATCGAGATCGCCCGCGAGCCTTTCGCTTCCGGGTCGGTCTTGGCCGCCACGAAATACAGGTCGGCATGCACGCCGTTGGTAATGAACATCTTGCTGCCGTTCAGCACATAGGCATCGCCGTCGCGGCGCGCCCGGGTGCGAATGGCGGCCACGTCCGAGCCGGCATCGGGTTCGGTGACGGCCACGGCAGTGATCAGTTCACCGGCGATGACCTTGGCGAACCAGCGGTCGAGCTGCTGCGCATTGCCGGCATGAGCGAGATGCGGCGAGGCCATGTCGGTATGCACCAGCACGGTGGCAGAAAAGCCACCGAAGCCGGACAGGCCGCATTCCTCGGCCAGGATCGCGGACGCGATCTGGCCCTGCTCGCTGCCGCCATAGGTTTCCGGATAGCGGATGCCGAAAAAGCCAAGTGCGCCCATCTGGCGCAGCACGGCGCGCGGCACCATGCCGGTTTCTTCCCAGGCGGCCCCATGCGGGCGGACCTCGTTGTCGACGAAGCGGGCGACCTGCTCGCGCAGCGCCACATGCTCGTCCGTCTCGTATATGGTTCTCAATTTTCCTCCCGGATGTTTTCGTTTTCTATTTCAGATGCGGAATCAGGCGCTCCATGGCTTCCGACAGTTTGGGCAGCGAAGCCGCGTAGCACAGCCGGATGCGACCCTCGCCAGCAGGGCCGAAGGCAATGCCCGGCGCCATGCCGACCCGCGCCTTGCGGGCGAGGTCGATGCAGGTCTGCAGGCTGTCGGTCACGCCATCCAGCGAGAAGAAGGCGTAGAAGGCACCCTCCGGCTTGGCCAGCCGCACGCGTGGCAACGGCGCCAGCGCCTGGTAGACCAGATCGGCGGCGCGCTCGTAACGCTCGACCAGCCCCTCTATATAGGCATCGCCATCGTTCAGCGCGGTCACACCGCCCCACTGCACGAAGGTAGTCGGGTGCGAGATATTGAACTCGGTCATCTTTTCGACCGCGGCACACAGCCGCGGCGGCGCCACGATCCAGCCGAGCCGCCAACCGGTCATCGACCAGCTTTTGGAAAACGAATTGATGATCACCACCGGATCTTCCGGCTGGGCCAGCGTGTAATAACTCGGCGCATGGGTGGCCGGACCATAGATAATGCGGCCGTAGACTTCGTCGGACAGGATCCAGATGCCGCGCTCGCGGGCGAAATCGAGGATCGTCTTCAGCTCCTCGGCGCTGGCGACCCAGCCGGTCGGATTGCCGGGGCTGTTGATCATGATCAGCCGGGTGGTGTCGTCGCAGGCATCGAACAGCTGCTGCATGTCGAGCGTCCAGCGCCCGTCTTCCTGCGGCTGCAGGAAGACGTCGCGCGGCTCGCCACCCATGGCGCGGATCGCCGAGCGGCCGTTCGGCCAGATCGGGCCGATCACCACGGCGCTGTCGCCCGGCTCGATCAGGCATTGCACGGTGATCATGATGGCGTTCATGCCCGAGGCGGTTGTCACGATGCGGTCGGGGCCGATCTCGGCGCCGTAGGCCCGCAGCATATAATCGTGGATTGCCTTCATCAGCGGCGGTATGCCGCGATTGGCGGCATAAAAAGTCTCACCCCGATCGAGCGCAGCCTTGGCACCCTCACGGATAAATTCCGGCGTCGGCTCGTCGCCCTCGCCAAACCACAGCTTGATCATGTCCGGAATATCGGCCGAGGCGCGGGTGACGACGCGGATGCGCGACCCGGGCAGGTCGAGGATCGGCTGGCAGATGCGGGCTTCGCGCTTAAGAACTTCGCTCATCGGGACGGGTCTTCCTGAAGCAGGTCCATCATGCGCCGCAGCGCGGTTTCGGTATCCAGGGCGCCGGATAGCACATCGTCGGCCAGCGCGTCGACGGCCGCGTCGGGCAGGCCGGCCAGCCGGCGGCGGACGGCATCCAGCGCCAGGGTCTGCAGCAGCCGGCGGGTGCGGGCGCGCGGGTCCGGCCGCTTGCGCCGGCCGATGGCGGCGATGGCGTCGGCCAGCTCCTCGACGCCCTGGCCGGAACTGGCGCTCGTCTGCAGCACCGGCACCGGCTGGCCGCTGCGCTGGGCCGACATGGCGGCGAGCTGGCGCGCCGAACGTTCGGCAAACGGCAGGTCGGCCTTGTTGATCACCAGCACGTCGGCGATCTCGAGGATACCGGCCTTGATCGCCTGCACGTCGTCGCCCAGTCCCGGCGCGTTCACCACCACGCGGACATCGGCGATCTCCGCCACCTCGACCTCCGACTGGCCGGTGCCGACCGTCTCGACCACCACCACGTCGCGGCCCGAGGCGTCGAAGACGTCGATCACGCGGGCCGCCGTGCGCGACAGGCCGCCGAGATGGCCGCGGCTGGCAAGGCTGCGGATGAACACGCCGGCATCGCCGGAATGCCGCGTCATGCGGATGCGGTCGCCGAGGATGGCGCCGCCGGTGAGCGGACTGGAGGGATCGACGGCGACGACACCAACAGTGAGATCGCGCCGGCGCAGCACATCGACATAGGCCGAGACCAGCGTCGACTTGCCCGCGCCAGGCGCACCGGTGAAACCGACCACCAGCGCCCGGCCAAGCCGGCCACGGATGCCCTGCAGCACGGCGCGCGCCTCCGGCGTCTCGTTTTCTACCGCCGTGATGGCGCGGGCCAGCGCCGCCCGCTCGCCGGCCAGCAGAGCCTGCAGCCAGTCCGGCGCGGCGGCCGTCACGGAATCGGCGGTGGGATTTTGCATTCCGGCAGCTTACGCGCTATGTAGACGCCCAAACAAGCCGCCCTGCGGCGCCGGAACCGGAATTTCCCATGCAGAACAATGCCATCCGTCCCGCCGAGAGCGGCCATGCCCCGGTCGCGTTGCGGCAGTATGGCCCGGTCAACTGGCTCGGCCTGTGGACGCTGTACCACAAGGAGGTCCAGCGCTTCCTGAAGGTGATCACCCAGACCGTGCTGGCGCCGGTGGTGACCACCCTGCTGTTCTTTGCCGTCTTCGCGCTGGCGCTCGGCGGCAATACCCGGCATGTCGACGACCTGCCTTTCATCACCTTCCTGGCGCCGGGCCTGATCATGATGGCCACCACGCAGAATGCCTTCGCCAATACCTCGTCCTCGATCATGATCTCGAAGATCCAGGGCAACATCATCGACATGCTGATGCCGCCGATCTCGGCCGGCGAATTCCTGTTCGCCTATGCCATGGCCGGGGTGACCCGCGGCGTGGTGGTGGCGACCGCTGTCGGCCTCGCCATGTGGCCGTTCGCCGATTTCGGCGTGCAGTCCTGGGTGGCGACGATCTACTTCGTGCTCTGCGGCTCGCTGATCCTCAGCCTGACCGGCATCCTCGCCGGCCTGTGGAGCGAAAAATTCGACCATCTGGCGGCGGTGACCAATTTCGTCGTCACCCCGCTCGCCTTCCTGTCGGGCACCTTCTACTCAGTGCAGCGCCTGCCGCCCTTCTGGTACGGTGTCGCCCATGCCGATCCGTTCTTCTACATGATCGACGGCATCCGCTTCGGCATGATCGGCCATACCGACGGCAATCCGCTGCTCGGCGCCGCCGTGCTGGCGGTGACCGCGGCGGCGCTCTGGCTGCTGACCTACGCCCTGCTGCGCCGTGGCTACCGCCTGCAGCCGTAGGCCTCCCCGTCACAACCGGCCTGCCAGTTCCGCACCGGAATCACTCTTGACGTAAGAGAACAAATAGTGTACATAAAATCAAGCCCTTCCCCATCGAGAATCCGTCATGGAAAACGCCCGCGCGTCGGAAGAGTCCGATCTCTTTTGGCTGTCCGGCCCCGTCGGCCGCAACGGAGCCAATGATCGCGCCGACGTCATCAAGGCCCAGACCCTGCTGGCCAACACCGGCTATCTCGACCTGCCCGCACCCGGTGTGCCGACCGGCTGGCCCAGTTCCGATCTTTTCGCCGGCATCACCCGCCTGCAGAAGGACAATGGCCTCGCGGCCGATGGCATCCTGCTGCCCTTGCCGGACAGCGGCATCGGCGCGAATGGCGAAGGTGAGACAATGCGGCACCTGAAGGATGCCATTGGGCCGCGCTTCGACGGCCATGCCGCGGCAACGCCAGAGGAGGTCGATCGCTTCCATGCCCAACACGGACAGCGGGCCGGCGATGAATCCGCGGCCTCGTCATCCGGCATCGTCACCCTGGCCGACCAGGCCCGCACCGGCGCACCGGCCGGCACTCGACCGGCCGCCGGCACGAAACGACCCAGCGAGGCGCAGATTGCGCAGAACCGCGCCATCGTTGGCGACCTGCTGGATGATCCCCGCGTGCAGGCCTTCCTCGATACGCTGGCCAGCCGGGAAAGCAGCGGCCGATACAATGTCATCAACGGCGGCCAGCGGTTCGACGACTATACGCAGCACCCGAATGTCAGCGGCAGTGACAGCAAGGCCGCCGGCGCATACCAGTTTATCCCCGAGACCTGGGCCAGGATGGCCAGGGAACTCGGCCTGCCGGATTTCTCGCCTGCCTCACAGGATATGGCCGCCTTGCATCTGCTGAGAACGACCGACCTGAACGGCATGAAAGACACAAATGCAATCGCGCGATTGCAGCGTGGCGACATCGAAGGCGCTATACTGGTTGCCGGCAATCAGTGGGATGCCTTTCCAAAGAGAGCAAACGGGGAAAGCATGACCAGTCATACCCGCCCGCTGCAACCGATTGTCGATCAGTACAACAAAAGGCTCCAGGAGCTGCGCTGATGCAACGAAACTGCAGGAAGACCAGCATGTTCGACATGCGCCGCATCACTGCCGCGATACTGCTACTGCTGGCCTGCCTGCTCACACAGCAGCAGGCGATGGCGGCGCCGACGAAGAAAAGTTCCCTCGTAAAGGGGCGGGAATTCTCGAAAGTCCGGCCCGAATTGCTCCGGCAAGGATGGAAGCTGGACCCCACACATGAAGACATGAACGACAACACATCCATGGGTTACTACAGCGAAGCCCATGTGCTGTACGAGGCAGGCTATGTCGAAGTCGGCCTCTGCACCCAGGGGGCCTGTTACTGCGAATTCTATTATCGCCGCGGCAAGCAATGCCTGCGCGTTGTCACGCAGGGCGAATACGAGGTCTTTCGCGGCAAGCAGTATCCGGTCATCTACAACTGGAGCAACGAATGTCGCGAAGAATAGACGCAGGCCGGTGACGCAGGCCCCAGGCCGCCCCTAGACCAGCAGCTTCTCCAGCGCGGCACGGATGGCAGGCGGGATCGGTACCGGCTTCTGTACGCCGCGCGCGACGAAGACATGCACGAAATGCCCGGTGGCGGCGGGATGCTGCTGGCCGTCGCGGAACAGGCCGATCTCGTGCCGCACCGAGGAATTGCCGAGCTTCGCGGTGCGCAGGCAGGCCTCGACGGTTTCGGGGAAATTGATCGACTGGTGGAAGCGGCAGGCGGTCTCGACCACCAGGCCGATCACCGGATCGTTCACCATGTCGAGGCCGCCGAAGCGGATCATGTAGTCGTTCACCAGCGTGTCGAAATACGAGTAGTAGATCACGTTGTTGACATGCTGGTAGACGTCGACATCGCCGAGCCGCACCGGAATCATCAGGCTGTGGCGATAATCGGCGCGGGTTTCCGTCTTCGGGTCTTTCGCAGTCTGCTGGTTCATAGGGCCTGTTCGTAGATCCTGAGCGCATCGTCGTAGCCGATCTCGCGCGGGTTGTTGACCAGCAGGCGCTGCTGGTTCATCGCATCCTTGGCCAGCATCGGCAGGTGGTTGTGGCTGATGCCGACCTGTCGCAGCTGCTTTTCCAGCTTCACGTCGTCGATAATGGCCTCAAGCTCTGCCAGCAACGCTCCGGCACCCGCCGATGCCGAAGCGAAACTCTTGCTCGACAGCAGGATCGGCGCCAGCTCGGCATATTGCGCGGCGGCGGTCTCGACCTCGAGGTTGAAGCGCAGCACATGAGGCAGCATCAGGGCATTCGACAGGCCATGCGGCACATGGAAATGCCCGCCCACCGGATAGGCCAGCGCATGCACGGCGGCAACCGGCGAATTGGCGAAGCTCATCCCGGCCAGCATGGCACCGAGCAGCATCTCGGACCGGGCGTTGCGGTCCTTCGCGCCCTCGGGGCTGCAGACGATGCGGATATTCTTCGACAGCTGCCGCAGGGCCTCGCGGGCCAGCGCATCCGACATCGGGTTTTTCTTGTGCTTCGAGGTATAGGCCTCGATCGCATGCACCATGGCGTCGACGCCGGTCGCCGCCGTCACGCCGCGCGGCAGCCCGAGCGTGAGATCGGCATCCAGCAGGGCAATGTCGGGCAGCAGCAGGGGCGAGACCACGCCCTTCTTCTCGCTCTCGCCGGTGGTGATGATCGAGATGCCGGTGACTTCCGAACCGGTACCCGCCGTGGTCGGCACCTGCACCAGCGGCAGGCGCCGGCCTTTCGCGTTGCCGATGCCGTACATCTCGGCGAGCGGCTGGTCGCTGTTGCCCAGCAGGGCGACCAGCTTGGCGATGTCCATCGAACTGCCGCCGCCGAAACCGACGACGCCATCGGTCCTGTGCGCCCGGGCCGCCGCCGCCGCATCATGCACCAGCCGCTCGGGCGGGTCGGCCTCGGTCTTGTCATAGATCACCACTGCGATGCCGGCGGCTTTCAGGCTGGCCAGCGCGGCGTCCGGCAGGCCGAGTTTCATGACGCCGGGGTCGGTCACCAGCATGACCCGGGTCGCGCCCAGTTCGGCCATCAGGGCACCCAGTTTCGTGCTGGCGCCGGGCTCGCAATAGACCCGTCGGGTGGTCTCGAAGCTCAGGCTGGTCATGGCGGCTCCTCCGGTAATTCCTGATGTTTTCCAGACACTAGCACCGCCCCGGCGGGAACGGCCAGCCCTCCCCTGCGGCATTGTCGGCTGACAATGGCCGAATTGACTAAGCGTTTGCAGGCCCTTAGAGTCCTGCCTTCCCGCCAGCCCGGCCAGCGAAAAGCCGGGGCTGGCGTCATCATTTTATGCGCCCCGGATGGTCCGGGGTGCGGCATCGAAGGAGCCGTGTCGTGAGCGAAGCATTGATGTCGACTTACGCGAGGGTGGACCTCGCGTTCGAGCGGGGCGAGGGTCCTTACCTCTACACCGCCGACGGTCGACGTTATCTCGACTTCGGCTCCGGCATCGCGGTGACCGCGCTCGGCCACAGCCACCCGCATCTGGTCCGGGCGATCCAGGAGCAGGCCGCGAAACTGTGGCATGTCTCCAACCTGTTCAGGTCGCCCGAGCAGGAGAAACTGGCCAGCCGGCTGGTCGCCAATTCCTTTGCCGACAAGGCGTTCTTCTGCAATTCGGGCGCCGAGGCGAACGAGGGTGCAGTCAAGATCGCGCGCAAGTATTTCGCGTCGAAGGGCCAGCCTGAGAAATGGCGCATCATCACTTTCGAGGGCTGCTTCCACGGCCGCACGCTTGCCATGCTGGCGGCGACCAACAACAAGAAATACCTTGAGGGTTTCGGCGAGAAGGTGAATGGCTTCGACCAGGTGCCGCTCGACCTGGCCGCCCTGAAGGCGGCCATCACCGGCGAGACCGCGGCAGTGATGATCGAGCCGATCCAGGGCGAAGGCGGCATCCGCACGGTGGAGCCCGAGATGATGCGGGCGATCCGCAAGCTGTGCGACGACAAGGGCCTGCTGCTGATTCTCGACGAAATCCAGACCGGCATGGGCCGCACCGGCAAGCTGTTCGCCCATGAATGGTCGGGCATCACGCCGGACATCATGTCGCTGGCCAAGGGCTTGGGCGGCGGCTTCCCGGTCGGTGCCGTGCTGGCCACCGAGGAAGCGGCGTCGGGCATGGCGCCCGGCACCCATGGCACCACCTTCGGCGGCAACATCATGGCGATGGTGGCGGCCAATGCCGTGCTCGACGTGATGCTGGAGCCCGGCTTCTTTGACGGCGTGCAGACACGGGCGTCGTATTTCAAGCAGCAGTTGACCATGCTGGCCGACCGCTATCCCGACATCGTCGAGGAGATCCGCGGCCAGGGTTTCCTGATGGCGCTGAAATGCAAGCCGCTGAACAGCGACGTCGCCGCGGCGATGCGCGAGGAGCATCTGCTCGGCGTGCTGGCCGGCGACAACACCGTGCGCCTGATGCCGCCGCTGACCATCCCGGAAAAGGACCTCGCCGAAGGCGTCAACCGCCTCGAGGCGGCCTGCCAGCGCCTGCGTGCGGCGGGCAAGGCAGGAGCGGCGGCATGACCGCCGCCGTCGCCAATATCGCGGCGGCCGCTTCCGGCATCCGGCATTTCCTCGATCTCAGCGACTTCGAGCCTGCCGTGCTGCGCGGCATCCTCGACCATGCCGCGCGCATGAAGGCCGGCCGCAAGGGCAAGCCGAAGGGCGCGGTGGAACCCGACCACCCGGCCGCCGACCGGATTCTGGCGATGATCTTCGAGAAGCCGTCGACCCGCACCCGGCTCAGCTTCGACAGCGCCATGCGCCAGCTCGGCGGCGAGACCATCGTGCTGCGCGCCGACGACCTGCAGATCGGCCGCGGCGAGACGGTGGCCGATACCGCGCGCATCCTGTCGGCCAATGTCGATGCCATCATGATGCGCACCGGCAAGACGAAAAACCTGCTGGAACTGGCCGCCAATGCCAGCGTCCCGGTCATCAACGGCCTGACCGACGACAGCCATCCCTGCCAGGTGATGGCCGATGTGATGACCTTCGAGGAAAAGGCCGGCCCGATCCGCGGCCGCAAGCTTGCCTGGGTCGGCGACGGCAACAACATGGCGACCTCGCTGATCCATGCCGCCGTGCAATTCGGGTTTCGTCTCGACCTCGCCTGCCCGGCCGAACTGGCGCCCGAGAAAAAGGTGCTGGCCTGGGCAGCCGAACGCCAGGGCCAGATCTTCGTCACCGAGGACCCGGCCGCGGCGGTCTCGGACGCCGCCTGCGTCATCACCGACACCTGGGTGTCGATGGGCATGAAAGATGCCGAGCGCCGGCACAAAATCCTCGCCCCCTACCAGGTCAATGCCGCCCTGATCGGAAAAGCCGCGAAAGACGCGATTTTTATGCATTGCCTGCCGGCCCACCGCGGCGAGGAGGTGACGCCCGAGGTGATCGACGGGCCGCGCTCGGTGGTCTTTGAAGAGGCGGAAAATCGCCTGCATGTGCAGAAAGCCATCCTCGCCTGGTGTTTCGGCGCCTGACTCTGGTTATATAGTCCCGTTGTGAACGATCCGATTTTCGATGACCTGACGCTGCCGTTCCAGATCGAGCAGTGCGACGTGCGCGGCCGCATGGTGCGGCTGGGGCCGGCGCTTGACCGCCTGCTGAGCCGGCATGCCTATCCCGAGCCGGTGGCACAGCTGGTCGCCGAGGCGGTGGCGCTGGCGGCCACCATGGCCACGGCGCTGAAATTCGACGGCACCTTCACCCTGCAGGCCAAGGGCAATGGCCCGGTCTCATTGCTGGTCGCCGACTGCCGCACCCCGGGCCACCTGCGCGGCTATGCCAGTTTCGACGCCGAACAGCTCGACGGCCTGCAGCTCGGCCCCGGCGGCACCGCAGGCATCGTGCCCCTGCTGCTCGGCAAGGGCCATCTAGCCTTTACCATCGACCCGGCCGGCGACGACATGGAACGCTACCAGGGCATCGTCGACCTGTCGGGCTCGACGCTGGCCGAGGCCGCCCATACCTATTTTTCCCAGTCGGAACAGCTCAATGCCCGGGTCGCGCTGGCCGCCAGCCATCGCAAGGACGCCTCCGGCCGGCGACACTGGCGCGCCGGCGGCATCCTGCTGCAGCAACTGCCGCTGCAGCCCGGCGGCCTGATGGCCGAGGAACGCGAGCTGGCCTGGGAGAAGGTGACCGCCCTGCTGTCGACCGCCACGCCAGCCGAACTGAGCGACCCGGTGCTCGGGCATAACGACCTGCTCTACCGGCTGTTCCATGAAGACGGCGTGCGGGTGTTCGACACCGCGCCGCTCGACAATGCCTGCACCTGCTCGGCCGACAAGGTGCGCGGCATCCTCGCGTCCTTCGCGCCCGACGAGATCGAGGAGATGGCCGTCGATGGCGTCATCTCGGTGACCTGCCAGTTCTGTTCGGCGGCCTACGACTTCCCGGCCGAAGCGGTCCGCCGCCAGCAACCCCGGTAACGGCTGCCGGCGACCCAGCCACGGGGTTGTCCCGGCACGGAGCAGCGCCGGATGCCCGGCTTTGGCCATGGCCGGGCCTTGAATCCGCCCCAATTTCCCCGTCTATCTGGGCGCCGAAAAACAAGGAGAAACCGCCATGAACCTCCTGCCCTCCCGCAGCCGCGTTCTTTCCGCATCCGCTTTTCCTGAATCCGCATTTCGCAGCCCCGTTGCCCGGCGCCAGGTTTTGCGCGGCGCCGCGGCCCTGGGCTTCACTGCCCTGCTGGCCGCCTGCTCCACGGCACCGGAAAAGCCGATCTTCCCCGAGATCACCTTCGCCGACGAACCCAAACTGACCTTTGCCGCCAGCTCGGTCGAGACCATCCAGGAATACCAGCCCTCGGCACAGCCGCCGCATATCGAGCTGACCGTGCCGCAGTCGCCGGTGCTGGTCGCCCAGCGCTGGGCGCGCGACCGCATCCTGCTGGACAACAGCCAGCCCTACCGCGTCACCGTGACGATCAAGAATGCCAGCGTCACCGAAGAGGACCTGAAGAAGACCCCGGGCATCAAGGGCAGCTTCACCGAGGACCAGGTCGCCCGCTTCACCGTCGATGTCGGCATGACCGTCGAACTGCGCGACGCCCGCGGCTTCCGTATCGCCACCGCCACGTCTTCGGCCAAGCGGTCCAACACCATCGGCGAGAAGGCCACGCTCAACGACCGCGACAAGCTGCTCTACGATCTGGTCAAGGCGACCATGCAGGACGTCGACCGCGAGCTTGAGAGCAATATTCGCCAGTATATGCCGCTGTATGTCCGTTAATCGCTAAACCGTTGTAATCACGGCCGTTCGTACGCGAACGGACCATATCCCCCCGGCAGATTTGCCGTTTCCGCTGGGGCAGCCGATTTCGGCCCGGCCGAGGTTTGTCTCGGTCGGGTCGATCTGCTAGAGAGGGCCAACGCCCCCATCCTCTGCGGAGCCGGAAACGCCTGCCATGCCGACGCCAAAGAAGCGCCCTCTGGTGATTGTGACCCGGAAACTGCCGGATCCGATCGAAACCCGGATGATGGAGCTGTTTGATACCCGGCTCAACGTGGCCGACAAACCGCTGTCGCAGCCCGAGCTGATCGAGGCGGTGAAAACCGCCGACGTGCTGGTGCCGACCATCACCGACCGCATCGACGGTGCCGTCCTTGCCCATGCCAGCCCGAATTTCCGCCTGATCGCCAATTTCGGCACCGGCGTCGACCATATCGACCTGGCCGCCGCCCGCCAGCGCGGCATCACCGTCACCAACACGCCCGGCGTGCTGACCGAAGACACTGCCGACATGACCATGGCGCTGATCCTGGCGGTGCCGCGCCGGCTGGTCGAGGGCGCCAACGCGCTGCAGGCCGGCAAGTTCGAGGGCTGGTCGCCGACCTGGATGCTCGGCAAGCGCATCTGGGGCAAGCGGCTCGGCATCATCGGCATGGGCCGCATCGGCCAGGCGGTCGCCCGCCGCGCCAAGGCCTTCGGCCTGTCGATCCACTACCACAACCGCAAGCGCGTGCATGAGAGCGTCGAGCAGGAGCTGGAGGCGACCTACTGGGAAAGCCTCGACCAGATGCTGGCCCGCATGGACATCATCTCGGTCAACTGCCCGCATACGCCGGCGACCTTCCATCTGCTGTCGGCACGCCGGCTCGACCTGCTGCAGCCGCAGGCCTATATCGTCAATACCGCGCGCGGCGAAGTGATCGACGAGAACGCCCTGGTGCGCAAGCTGCGCAAGGGCGAGATCGCCGGCGCCGGCCTCGACGTGTTCGAGCACGAGCCGGCGGTGAACCCCAAGCTGCTGGAACTCGAGAACGTGCTGCTGCTGCCGCATATGGGCTCGGCCACCCTGGAAGGCCGCGTCGACATGGGCGAGAAGGTCATCATCAACATCAAGACCTTCGCCGACGGCCATGCGCCGCCCGACCGGGTGATCGCCGGCCTGCTCTAGGATTGGCCTGCTCTAGGATTGGCCTGCTCTAGGGCCCGCCTGCTCAGTTATTCAGCCTGCTCTGGGCAGCCGTCTGCCCACCCGTCTTCCGCCGGCGGTTGTGCAACCCATCCAGTGATTGACAGCGAAAATCCGCCTGCCCCATTCTGCCCGGGCCGGCCCGGCTGTCGGGCCGCGCCTGGCCCCCGGTCCGCATGATGTCATCGCCCGCCTACTCCCCCGCGCCATCGCACCTGGGCGACATGATCGAGTCGCACGGCCGCTATGTGATGTCGCTGAGCGGTTCGGTGCGGCTCGGCCGCCAGCTGCAGCTCGAACGCACCGACTTCGGCCCGATCATGCTGCGCCGGCGCAACCTGCACCGGGCGGTGATGCGGTTCTGCGGCCTGTCCTGCTCGGATCTGCGCGAGGCGGATTTCAGCCAGAGCGAACTGACCGGCTGCGATCTCAGCGCCGCCGACCTCTCGACGGCCAACTTCGCCCGCGCCGATCTGCGCGGCGCCGACCTCAGCCGCGCCATGCTGCACCAGACGCGCTTCAACGAGGCCCAGCTCGGCCCCTACCGGCCCGAGGGCGGCGAGGCCCGCGTCACCCGCATGAGCGGCGCCACCATCACCGGCACCTCGTTCAGCGGCGCCTCGCTGGAACACGCCGCCTTCGAGAAGGCCAATCTTCAGGACACGAATTTTTCATTCGCCCGGCTGGATGGCGTCAGCTTCCGTGGCGCCGACCTGCGCGGCGCCAGTTTCGCGCTAGCCGACCTCGCGCCAGGCATGGCCGATGCCATCGCCGAGGCCGGCGGCGCCGCGCCGCTGCCGCTGGCGCCCGAAGAGTTGCGCGCCATTATCGCCGACCATGCCGCCTGGATCGCGAGCAACGGTGCCCGCGGCATGCGCGCCGAGATGCGCGGCCTGTATCTCGCCGGCGCCAACCTCGCCGACAGCGACCTCAGCGGCGCCGATCTCGCCGGTGCCAACCTGGCCGGCGCCGACCTCAACCATGCACGGCTGATCTGCACCGACCTGCGCGGTGCCAACCTGGCGCGCGCCAAGATCGCCGGTACCGACTTTCGCGGCGCCATGATGGACGGCACCTTCGGCTTCCACCCGGTGGGAAGCCTTTAGTAGACGTCCAGAATGCAGCCGTCTCCCCGGCCAAGCGTCAGCGCGCGCCGGGGTCCCGTTGCTGACACAGAAACGGGATGCCCGCTTCCGCGGGCACGACGTTCCTTTGGAGACTGCTGTGCGACAGGTTACCCCGTCGCCTTCATCGCTTCGGCGCCGGCGAGATCGACCGAGACCAGCTGCGAGACGCCGCGTTCGGCCATGGTGACGCCGAACAGCCGGTCCATGCGCGCCATGGTGATCGGATGGTGGGTGACCACCACGAAGCGGGTGCCCTCGCCGAGATTCACCGTCTGCCGCGCCATCGCTTCCATCAGGTTGCACAGGCGCTCCACGTTGGCGTCGTCGAGCGGGGCGTCCACCTCGTCGAGCACGCAGATCGGCGCCGGGTTGGTGAGGAACACCGCGAACAGCAGCGACAGCGCGGTCAGCGCCTGCTCGCCGCCCGACAGCAGCGACATGATCTGCAGCCGCTTGCCCGGCGGCGAGGCATAGATTTCGAGGCCGGCCTGCAGCGGGTCGTCGGATTCGACGAGTTGCAGATGCGCCTTGCCGCCGCCGAACACCTCGACGAACAGTTTCTGGAAATGGCCGTTCACCTTCTCGAAGGCGTCGAGCAGGCGTTCGCGGCCCTCGCGGTTCAGGCTGGTGATGCCCTGGCGCAGCTTTTCGATGGCGTCGACCAGATCGGTCTGCTCGGTCTGCAGGGTGGTCAGCTTCTCTTCCACCTCGTTGGCCTCGAGCTCGGCGCGCAGGTTGACCGGACCCATGTTGTCGCGCTCCTTGCGCAGCCGCTCGAGCCGGGTCTCCACCTGCGGCAGCTCCGGGAAGTCCTCGTCGTCGCCGACCTCGCCGGCCTGCAGCACGGCATCGAGCGTGCAGTCGAGCGTCTCGCGCACGCGGATCGCCAGTTCGTCGAGGCTGACCTGCTGGTGTTCGAGATCGGACTGGGCCCGCACGCGCTCCTCGCGGATGCTGGCCAGCATCTGCTCGATCTCGCGGGCGGTGCGGGCGGCGAGCTGCTGCGCGGCTTCGGCATTGGCGAGCTGGTCGGCGGCGAGCTGGCGCTCGGCCTCAGCCTTGGCGAGCTCATCCAGCAGGCCGCTGCGGCGGCCTTCGATCTCGAGCGGGATCTGCTCGAACTTCGCCAGTTCGGTCTCGGCCTCGCCGCGCCGCGCCGCGAGCTGGGCGATCTGCTGGCCGGCGCTGTCGTTGCGCGCCGCCGCGTTGCGGCGTTCGACGACGATGGCCTCAAGCCGGCGGCCGCGCGCCTCGGCGTCGCGGCGCAGTTGTTCCAGCGCGGCACGGCGCTCGGCCAGCGCCTGGCGCAGCGCATTGACCTCGTCGCGCACCATGGCGATCAGCCCGCGGACTTCCTCTTCCGGCGGCAGGGCGGCCAGCGCCTCGGTCTCGGCGACCCGGGCCGCATCGGTCTCGGCGGCCTCGGCTGCGGTCTGCTGCTTCTGTTCGGCCAGCGCGGCGAGCCGCGACTGGCGCTCGGCTTCCTTGCGCACCAGCTCGGCCTGGCGATCGCGGGCGACGGCCAGTTCGCGATCGGCACGGGCGAGGGCCTGGCTGGCCTGCTCGCGCGCGCTCTGGCGGTCGCGTTCGGCGGCAGCGATGCCCTGGGTGCCGCGCTCGCGGGCGGACTGGCGTTCGCGCTCGGCCTGAACGACGCCCTGGTTGGCGCGGTCGCGGGCGGACTGGCGTTCGCGTTCGGCGACACCGACCGCCTGGGCCGCATGGTCGCGCGCCTCGGCGGCGGCCCGTTCGGCCGTCTGCACAATAGCGGCGGCCTGCTGGCGCGCTTCGTTGCGGGCCTGCTCGGCGGTCTGCACGACGGCAGCCGCCTGCTGGCGCGCCTCGTTGCGGCTGTCTTCGGCGGCCTGCACCGCCTGGCGGGCGTTGCGCTCGGCCTGGGCGGCTGCTTCGGTGGCCTGCTTGGCCTCGGCATAGGCGGCCTGCGCATCGGCGAGGCGGACTTCGAGGCCGCGCAGTTCCTCGCGCAGGTCGGCGAGGCGGTTGCGCTGTTCCAGCCGGATCGAGGCCGAGGTCGGCGCGCCGGCCTTCACCGTGAAGCCGTCCCAGCGCCACAGCGCACCGGATTTCGACACCAGCCGCTGGCCGAGACGCAGCTGCTCGCGCAGGCGCGCACCATCGGCATCATCGGCGACCACGCCGATCTGGCTGAGGCGGCGCTGCAGCGCGGCGGGGCCGGTGACATGGGCCGCCAGCGGCGTGACGCCGGCCGGCAGCGCCGGCGCATCGGTCAGCGGCGGCAAGGCATCCCAGTGCATCGGCGCGTTGCGGTCGGTGGCGGCGTTCAGTTCGTCGGCCAGCGCGGCGCCGAGCGCCTTTTCCCAGCCCGGTGCGACGCTGACCTGGTCGATCAGCGGCGGGAACAGGTTGCTCTCGTCGATCTTGAGCAGCTTGGTGAGGCCGGCCTCTTCCGCCTTCAGTCGGGTCAATTCGCCCTGCACACCCTGCCAGGCATCACGGGCGGCTTCCTCGGCGCCGCCGACCTCGGCGCGGGTCGCCTCCGCCGTCTCGACGCCGCGCCGGGCCTCGGCGATGCGGCCGCCATGTTCGGCCTCGACGCTGTTCAGGCCGGCGCGGGCAACCTCGATCTTCTGCGCATGCTCGCCTTCGACGGCATTCAGGCCGCTGCGCGCCGCCTCGATCTTCTGCTCGTGTTCGGCCTGCACGCTGGCAAGCGTGGCACGGACGGCCTCGATCTTCTGCGCATGCTCGGCCTCGACCGCTTCCAGGGCGGCCCGGGCGGCCTCGATCAGGCGGGCCTGTTCGGCCTCGATGGTCTCATAGGCCTGGCGCGCGGCATCGACCTTGCCGGTCTGCTCGGCCTCGGTCATCTCCAGCAACTCGCGGGCTTCCTCGATGGCGAGTTGCCTGGCTTCGACCTCGCTGTTCGCCGCCTCGGTCTCGGCGACGGCTTCGGTGCGCTCGCTGAGGCGGGTCTCTTCGGCGGTGATTTCCTCGATGCGGCCATTCAGCCGCGCCAGCCGGCGTTCGGCGTCTTCGATCGCCTGGCGCAGCCGGGCGCGGCTCGCCTGTTCCTGGGCGGCGCGGTCGGTCAGCGTGTCGAGCTCGCCCTGGCGTTCCTCGACCTTGCCCTGGGCTTCGGCCACGGCCGCCTCGGCACCGGCCTGGGCCTCGGGCTCGCCGGCGCGCAGGGTTTCCAGTTCCTGGTTTTCCGCATCGAGGCGGGCGACGGTGGCTTCGGCCTCCTGCGACAGGGCGGTCTCGCGGTCGCTGTCGGAGGCGATCTGGGCCAGCCGCTGGCGGATCTGTTCGGCGGCCTCGCGGGCGCGCGCCTCCTCGGCATCGAGCCCGTCGCGGGCCACGGCCAGGCGATGCAGCCTGGCACCGGCCTCGGCCTCGTGCTGGCGCAGCGGCGGCAGGGCTTCGGCGGCGATGCGCTCGGCCTCGTGCGCCTCCGAGACCTGCAGGGTGCGGTCGGCGACCTGGCGGTCGGCTTCCTGCAGGGCGTGTTCGGCATCGGCCAGCGCCTGCTTCAGCGCGGCATGCTTGAGGTGGTAGAGGATCGCCTCGGTCTTGCGGATCTGGCCGGCGATGTTGCGGTAGCGGCTGGCCTGGCGGGCCTGTCGTTTAAGCGACTGCAACTGGTTGTCGAGCTGGCCGATCACATCGACCACGCGCTCCAGATTCTGCTCGGCCGCCTTCAGCCGCAGTTCGGCCTCATGCCGGCGCGAATGCAGGCCGGAAATGCCGGCCGCCTCTTCCAGCAGCATGCGGCGGTCGGTCGGCTTGGCGTTGATCAGCGCGCCGACGCGGCCCTGGCTGACCATGGCCGGCGAATTGGCGCCGGACGCGAGATCGGCGAACAGCAGCTGCACGTCGCGCATGCGCACGTCGTTGCCGTTGATCGCGTAGTCCGAGCCTTTCTCGCGCTCGATCTTGCGGGTGATCTCGAGCACTTCCTGCTCGTTGAAGGCCGCCGGCGCCGTCCGCGTGGCGTTGTCCAAGGTCAGCGTCACTTCCGCCACGTTGCGGGCAGGGCGCGTCGCGGTTCCGGCAAAGATCATGTCGTCCATGCCGGAACCGCGCATCCGCTTGGCGGAATTCTCGCCCATCACCCAGCGCAACGCTTCCACCAGGTTCGACTTGCCACAGCCATTCGGCCCGACGACCCCGGTCAGGCCGGGATGGATGATGAAATCCGTCGGCTCGACGAAGGACTTGAAACCGGACAAGCGCAACTTGGTGAACTGCACGGGGACTTACCTTTCGTGGTGACGGGCCGGCCTTACTTGGCCAGCTTGTCGAGCTTCTTGCGCAGCTCGTCGTAGGACGGCACGCCGGGTTCGACGTCGCCATTGATGATCAGGGTCGGCGTCGAATTGACCTTGAACTTCTGGTTCCCCTCGAGGCGGGAATTCAGGATGTATTCGCCCATCGCCTTGTCGGCGAGGCACTTGTCGAACTGTTCGGCAGGCAGACCACCGAGCCGGCCGATCTGTTTCAGGTTGTTGATGGTGGTCTGCTGGTCGTTGCTGATCCAGGCCGCCTGCTGGGCGAAGATGACGTCGAGATAGGTGAAATACTTCGTCGGGCCGGCGCAGCGCGCCAGCACCGAGCCGAAATAGGCCATCTGGTCGAGCGGGAAGTCGCGGAAGATCAGCTTCACCTTGCCGGTGTCGATGTAATCCTTCTTGAGGTCCGGCAGGACCGTCTCGGCGAAATGGGCGCAATGCGGGCAGGTCATCGAGGCATATTCGATGATGGTCACCGGGGCATCGGCCTTGCCCAGCACCATGTCCTGCAGGCGCGGGTCCTTGTCCTCGGCGCGGGCGCCGGACAGGGCGCCAGACCCCGCAAAGGCCGCAAGGCTCAGGGTCAGAGCAACGAGGAAACGCTGTATATATTTCATAGGGATGCTCCTACCCCCAAGATGTTGGGGGCATTTTATGGATGGGCCGATCCGGGCTGCAACCGGACTCTCTCGTTATCCACAAGAATCTGGCGCACTCAAGGCGCGGAGGGCCTCAGCGGCGCTGTGCACCAAGAAGTGATCGGCCAAGCTTCTCAAGCGCTTGGCGCAGGTCGCGGTCGACAACTCCGTCCAGCATGGCGGCCAGCCGTGCCTGCTCGTCAGCGGTCAGTGGGCGGATGATGCGACTCGGGGCTGCGGCCGACTCGGGCTGCCGAATCGGCATCTGCTTCAGCCGCAGGCCGGCCACCGCGCGATAGCCGAAATAGCCGTTGATCTTGTCGATGATCAGCGGGGTCAGGTGCTGCACCTCAAGCGCGAAAGCGGGGCTGACCGCGATCTCCAAGGTCGCCCCGGCGCCGGCGCCGGCGGCATAGATCAGCCGCTCGGGCTGGGTTTCGGCTGCCAGCATCGGCCCGGCGATCTCGCGCCAGCGCGCCAAGATGTCGCCGAACGCCGCGCCGCGCTTTTTCAGCGCCGGCCGGGTCAGCCGGCCGAGGCTGACCCCGAGCGCCTTGGGCGCATTGAAGCGGCGATCGGGATCGGGCCGGGATTTCTCGTCCTTGCTCATCGCAGCAGTCTAGCCCGGATACCGGCCCCGCGCTGCCGTTAGGCTCAAGTAGCCACCAAGTTCAATAGCCGGTGGCGTCGCCGAGCTGGCGGTAGCGGCCGCCTTCCAACCGGTAGATGTAGGCCTGCCGGGTACCCTGGCGGGCGCCACCGGAGAAATCCTGCGTGGTGCCGCCGAACAGGTCGCGGAAGCCGTGGATCGAGCGCACGGCGGCGGCGATCTTTGGCAGCGAGGCATCGCCGCCGGAGCGGTCGAGCGCCAGCACCGCGAGATCGATCAGGGTGGCGCCGTAAATCGATGCGGCATTGGGCGCCATGCCGAAACGCGCCTTGTAGGCATCCATCCAGCCGGCGACCGTCGCATCGGCCTTGTCGCGGTAGGGCAGCACCACCGAGGAGACGCTGTACAGGCCCTGGGTGGCACCGCCGGGCGCGGCGGCCAGCAGATAGTCGTAGGTGGTCGACGGCCCGAGGAAATCGACATCGGTCCAGCCCATGGTACGCGCCGTCGCCATCGGCAGGATGGTGTCGCGCAGCAGGGTTGCCATCACCACAAGGTCGCAGCCGGCATCGCGCAGCTTCGTCACCGGCGCAGTGAAATCGGTATCGGTCGGCCGGTGGGTAACCACCGCCTTCACGCTCTGGCCAGTGAGCGCGAGCTGGTCGTGGACGGCCTGCTGCACCTCGCGGCCATAATCGGTGGCCTGGGCCAGCACGCAGACGGCCTGCTTGTGCTTTTCGGCCAGCATCCATTTCACGCCGGTGCGGATCTGGTCGTAATACAGCGAGCCGGAAATCCAGCTGATCGAATCCTTGCCCTGCACGAGGTCGCGGCTGGCGGCCATCGGAAACAGGTTGGGGATGCCGGCCTTGCGCAGCAGCGGGAGGATGGCGTCGACCTGGGCGGTACCCAGATTGCCGACCATGGCGACCACATGGTCGCGATTGATCAGCTTGTTGGCGGCCTGCACGGCGCGCGGCACCTGGAACTGGTGATCCTCGACGACCAGCCGCAGCTTGCGGCCGCGGATGCCGCCGGCGGCATTGACCGCATCGAGGCGCAGCCGCATGGCATCGACCACCGCCTGGCCATAGACCGCCGCCGGACCCGACAGGTCGGTGATAGTGCCGATGACGATGTCGCCCGGCGGCGCCGCCAGCGCCAGAGGACTGAACAACAGAACTGCCGCTGCCGCGATACTGGACCGCATGATACGCATGACTTCCCCCATGACTTCCACCTGTCTGCCCTGACCACGGCAGGATAGCTGCGGCATCCGTGCCGGCCAAGCGGCTTGCCGCCGTGCCGGGTGGCACCTTAAGGTCGCGCACCATGCCCCGCCGTCGTGACCGCCCGATAACACAGACTGGCCCTGTTCCGGCCGGCCCCGCTGTGGATGCCGCCATCGCGCCGGTGGTGCTGGCCTGGTACGACCGCCAGCATCGCCGCCTGCCTTGGCGCAGCCCGCCGGGCCAGCCGGCGCCGGAGCCCTACCGGGTCTGGCTCAGCGAGATCATGCTGCAACAGACCACCGTGCCGGCGGTGATGCCGTATTTCGCCAGATTCCTCGCCCGCTGGCCGAGCGTGCATGACCTCGCCGCCGCGCCGGTGGACGAGGTGATGGAGGCCTGGGCCGGGCTTGGCTATTACGCCCGCGCCCGCAACCTGCACAAATGCGCGCAGGCGGTGAGCGAACGACTCGGCGGCATATTCCCGGACACGGTGGACGGCCTGCTGGAGCTGCCCGGCATCGGCGCCTATACCGCCGCCGCCATCGCCGCCATCGCCTTCGACCGCCCGGCCGCCGTGCTGGACGGCAATGTCGAGCGCGTGCTGGCGCGGCTGTTCGCCGTCGAGACTCCGCTGCCGCAGGCCAAGCCGGAATTGCGCCGGCTGGCCGAACAGGTGACGCCGCAGCAACGCCCCGGCGATTTCGCGCAAGCCATGATGGACCTCGGTGCCACGGTGTGCACGCCGCGCAGTCCCGACTGCCTGCTCTGCCCCTTGCAGGCCCCCTGCATCGCGCGGGCGCGCGGCATCGCCGCCGGGTTGCCGCGCAAGACAGCGAAAGCGGCGCGGCCACAGCGCCATGCCACCGCTTTCCTGCTGCAGCGGCCGGATGGTGCCGTGCTGCTGCGCCGCCGGCCGCCCAGCGGCCTGCTCGGCGGCATGCTGGAAGTGCCGAGCACGCCATGGCACGACACACCCTGGCCGGCCGACGACATCGCCGACCATGCGCCGGCCGCGCGCATTGCCTGGGCACCGCTGCCCGGCCGCGCCGAGCATGTCTTCACCCATTTCGCGCTCGCCATCACCGCGGTGCATGGCCGCATCGGTGCGGCGGCCGCCACGAAACTCGACGGCCTGTGGCAACAGCCGGCCGAAGCTGTGCTGCCCACGGTGATGAAAAAGATGCTCGGCCTGCTGCCAGACAGCGCGCCTAAATCGAAGAGAAATCCCCGCCGCGGCCAAGGCCGCCCTTGAAGCGGGCGGCGCCGCCAATCGCTTCCTCGCTGATGATCGGCAGGCCGCTTTCGGCCTCGTCATGCAGGGCGGCATCAAGCGACAGGTGCCACTGCGTGTAGCTCGATGCCCGGTCGGCCCGCATGCAGGCCTGCGGGAAGCGGGCGATCTCGGCGGCCAGCGCCTCGGCGGCTTCACGCGCCTGCCCCTTCGGCACGACGCGGTTGGCGAGGCCGAACTGCAGCGCTTCGTCGGCCGGCACCGGCCGGCCGGTCAGGATCATGTCGAGCGCCCGGCTGTGGCCGATCAGGCGCGGCAGCCGCACGGTGCCGCCGTCGATCAGCGGCACGCCCCAGCGCCGGCAGAACACGCCGAAGACCGCATCCTCCTCGGCGACGCGCAGATCGCACCACAGGGCCAGCTCCAGCCCGCCGGCAACGGCATAGCCCGAGACCGCGGCGATGACCGGCTTGGACATCATCAGCCGGGTCGGCCCCATCGGGCCCTCACCTTCCGGCGAGACGTCGTTGCGGTTGTCGCCATCGGCCACCGCCTTGAGGTCGGCGCCGGCACAGAAATGGCCGCCCGCCCCCCACAGCACGGCGACGCGGGCGGTCTCGTCGACATCGAAATCCTTGAAGGCCTGGCGCAACGCATCCGCCGTCGGGCGGTCCACGGCATTGCGCGCCGCGGGACGATCCAGAATGATTGTCGTCACCGCATCCTTGCGCTCGACATGCACGGCCATGGCACTCCCCCTCATGTTACAAAACTGGCCTCAGGCTGACAGTGCCATCGCGGCGGAGCAAGCTTTTCCTGCACGTTGCACTGCGGCAATGTGCAGCCCGGAAATTATCTGCTACATCGATGCGATGAACGACTGGCGGCGATGGCTGTGGCGTGGCACCGGGCACCTGCTCGGTCCTTTCGTGCGGCTGTGGCTGCAGCGCCGCGCCCGGCGCGGCAAGGAAGATCCGGCGCGCCTGCACGAGCGCAGCGGCCGCGCGTCGCTGCCGCGCCCGTCCGGGCAACTGATCTGGTGCCATGGCGCCAGCGTCGGCGAGGCACAGGCCCTGCTGCCGCTACTGCACCACCTGCACGAACTGCGGCCCGACCTTACCCTGCTGCTAACGACCGGCACCGTCACCTCGGCTGAACTGGCGCGAAAACGCGGCGGCGCCAATGTCATCCACCAGTATCTTCCGCTCGACCTGCCCGGTGCCATCGACCGCTTTCTCGATCACTGGCGGCCCGATCTGGTGCTGTGGAGCGAATCAGATTTGTGGCCCGGCATGCTGGCCGAACTGAAACATCGTGGCATCGCCGCCCTGCTGGTCAATGCGCGGATGTCGGAACGCTCGTGCCGACGCTGGGAACGGCTGCCCGGTACGGTGCACTGGCTGCTGGCTGCGTTCCGCGCCGTCTATGCGCAGACCGCGCAGGATGCGGCACGGCTGCGCCGGCTCGGCGTTGTTGATGTGATCGAGGCCGGCAACCTGAAGCAGGCAGCACCGCCGCTCCCGGCCGATGCCGAGGCCGTGGTCGACTGGCAGATGCGGCTGGGCCAGCGGCCGCGCTGGCTCGCCGCCAGCACCCATCCCGGCGAGGAAGACGTGATCGCCCGCGTGCATGCCGATCTGGCCCGCCGCTTCCCCGACCTGCTGACCCTGATCGTACCGCGCCATCCGCAGCGCGGTCCGGAGATCGCGGCGACGCTCGCCGCAGCCGGCCATGCCGTCGCCCTGTGTTCGCGCGGCGATGAGGTGGTGCCGGCGACCGGACTTTACATTGCCGATACGCTGGGTGAACTCGGCCTGTGGTACCGGCTCTGCCCGCTGGTCTTCATGGGTGGCTCGCTGATCCCGCACGGCGGACAGAATCCGCTGGAGCCGGCGCGGCTCGGCTGCGCCGTGCTGTTCGGCCCGTCGATGTTCAATTTCAGCGAAGCCGAGGCCGGCCTGCTGGATGCCGGCGGCGCCCTGCAGGTCGCCGACGAGGCGGAACTGGCCGCCGCCGCCGGCATCCTGCTGGCCGAACCGCCGCGCTGCGAGGCGATGGGCGCCGCCGCCCAGGCCCATGCGGCAGCGCAGAGCCAGGTGATCGAGACCCTGGCCGAAGCGGCGCTGGCGCGCCTGCCGGTTTAGGAGCCGACGAACGGCTTGGCGATGTGGGCGACTTCCTCCATCGACGAGCCGAAATGCTGCGGCTTCGCCATATCGGTGATCTTGGCGTAATTGGCGGCGAAATCCTCGACGGTGACCTTGGCATCGATGCCGAAGAACATGCCCTGCGATTCCATGATCTGCATCTTGGCGTAAAATCCGGCACCGGCCGAGATGATGTCGCCGGTCGCCGTGCAGGCTTCCGAGCAGAGATAGGCGACCGCCTGGCTGACGTATTCCGGCTTCAGATGCGGCAGCAGCGGCGGCGGCAGCAACGCCTCGGTCATCCGCGTGGCCGCCACCGGCGCGATGGTGTTGACCAGGATGCCGTATTTGGCGCCTTCCTGCTTCAGCGAATTCATCAGGCCGACCACGGCCATCTTGGCGCCGGCGTAATTCGACTGGCCGAAATTGCCGAAGAGACCGGAATTCGACGAAGTCATGACGATGCGGCCGTAATTCTGCTGCTGCATTACCGGCCAGGCCGCCTTGGTGACATAGGCCGAGCCGAGGAAATGCACGTCGACCACGGTGTCGAAATCGGCCAGTTCCATCTTGGCGAAGGTCTTGTCGCGCAGGATGCCGGCATTGTTGACCACAATATCGAGGCGGCCGAAGGCATCGGTGGCGATCTTGACGATATTCGCCGCCGCCGCCGGATCGGACACGCTGTCATAGGAGGCGACCGCCTCGCCACCGGCGGCCTTGATCTCGGCCACCACCTGGTCGGCCGCCCGGGACGACCCGCCGGTGCCGTCGACCGCGCCGCCCAGATCGTTGACGACGACTTTCGCGCCGCGCCCGGCCAGCAGCAGCGCATGGCTGCGGCCCAGCCCGGCGCCGGCGCCGGTGACGATTGCAACGCGGCCCTGGAAATCGATGGCCATCCTGTTTCCTCCTTGGTTCTCTTTCGCGATCAGACTTTGTATTCGAGCAGCAGGTCGCAGACCTCGCGCACCGCGCCATGGCCACCCAGGGCCCCGGTGACATAGGCGGCAGCGGCCTTGACCTGCGGCCGCGCATTGGCGACGGCAACCGGCAGGCCGACCGCCTGCATCACGTCGAGGTCGTTCAGGTCGTCGGCAACATGGCAGACCTGGTCGAGGCCGATGCCGAGCTCGGCACAGATCGCCTGCAGCTTCGGCAGCTTGTCACGCACGCCCATATGACCGAAGCGGATCTTCAGCCGGTCGATGCGCTTCTGGATCGCCGGCGTGTCGCTCATGGTGATCAGGCAGACCTCGATGCCGGCCTCCTTGACCAGCAGGATGCCGAAGCCGTCCTGCACGAAAAACTTGCGCAGCTCCGAGCCGTCGTCGGCGTAATACAGGCCGCCATCGGTCAGCGTGCCGTCGAGATCGAGCGACAGCAGCCGGATGGACCGGAATCTGGCGATCAGATCGGCATCGAGAATCTGGGACATCGGATTCAATCTCCTTGCGCCCGGGAGATTAACGGGGAAGCGGGCCGCCGCGCCAGTCGTGACGCGGCGTCAAGTGCAGGAGTTCAGGGCTTGGTGAGGCGGTCGAGCCGCTGCTGGGTCTCCAGCCGGCGCTGGTCGTTCTGCAGCTGCCGGTTCCGGGCATCGATCTGCCGGCGCTGGTTGTCGAGCTGGCGCTGCTGTGCCTCGTCTGCACGCCGCTGCTGCAGGGCGCGCAGACGCGCCGCATCCGCATTGTCGGGCAGGCGCAGGCCGTCTTCCGAGCGGCGCAGGTCCTGCTGCATCTGCTGCTGGCGATTCTGGTCCTGGCGCAGCGATTCGCTCTGCTGGCGCTGCAGGAAGCCCTGATAGTCGAGATCGCGCTGCTGCTGCTGGCGCTCGAAATCCTGCTGGGCCCTGCGCTGGATTTCGAGGCCCGGGTCCTGCTGCGCCGCTGCCGGCTGGATCGCCACCAGCAGGCCAGCCAGAATGAGGCTGGCCAACCGCATGCCACGGATATGCATCATCGCCTTCGCCACCATCGTTGCCATACCGGTAATATGGGGCGTGATCGGGGCAAATCTGTGCCCGCCGGCACAGGCCCGGCAGCTGGCGGGAAAGCGCCGGCTTTTCAGGGTTTTTTCGGCTTGGGCGGGCTCGGGCCGTCGAGCCAGTAGACGATATGGTCTTCCAGCTCGCCGGCATGCTTTTCCGAAATGCAGCGGCCGGCCACCGACATGCCGGCCTGGTAGACCGTCTCGCGGCTCCCGCTTTTCAGGTGATGCCACCATGGCAGATCCTTGCCCAAGGCGACCAGGCGATAGGCGCAGGTCTTGGGCAGCCAGTTCATCTTGCGCACCTTGGCCGGGGTGAGCTGGATGCAGTCGGGCACCAGTTTCTTGCGCTTCGGGTAATTGCTGCACTGGCCGGAGGCGCAGTTCAGCAGCTTGCAGGCGACGTTGGTCTGCTCCAGCGTGCCGGCCGCTTCGTCCTCGAGGCGGTAGAGGCAGCATTTGCCGCAGCCGTCGCACAGCGACTCCCATTCGGCAGGCGACATCTGTTCGAGGCGCTTGCGGCGCCAGAATGGCAGGGTACGGGGCATGGCGGCAGTCTAGGCGGCGCGGCGGCGGCTGTCACGCCGCCCGCCGCATGCCAGCGATCAGTCGTGGTCGTGCTGGCGGATGAAGGCGGTGACCTTGGGCGCGATCTGCTCGCGCCAGCGGCGGCCGTTGAACACGCCGTAATGGCCGACGCCGGGCTGCATGTGGTGGGCGCGCTTCTGGGCCGGGATGTTCTTGCACAGGTCATGCGCCGCCATGGTCTGGCCCAGCCCGGTGATGTCGTCCTTCTCGCCCTCGACGGTCAGCAGGGCGGTCTTGCGGATCGCCGCCGGATCGACCAGGTCGCCGCGGCAGGTCATGCGGCCCAAAGGCAGGTCGTGGTCCTGGAACACGCTCTTGACCGTCTGCAGGTAATATTCCGCCGGCAGGTCCATGACCGCGAGATACTCGTCGTAGAAATCGTTATGCGCCCGGGTGCCGTCGCCGTCGCCCTTGATCAGGTGATGGTACAGCCGCACATGGGCACCGACATGGCGGTCGATATTCATGGTCATGAAGCCGGTGAGCTGGATGAAGCCCGGATAGACCGGCCGCATGAAACCGGCATGGGGCAGCGGCACGCGCTGGATCACGCTGTGCTCGAACCATTCGATGGAATGCTCCTGCGCCAGGTCGTTCGGCACCGTCGGGCTGAGCCGGGTGTCGATCGGCCCGCCCATCAGGGTCATCGAGCGCGGCGTGTTCGGGTCCTTCATGGCGGACATCAGCGCCACGGCGGCCAGCACCGGCACCGAAGGCTGGCACACCGCCATCACATGGCAGCCGGGGCCGAGATGATCGAGAAACTCGCGCACATAGTCGATGTAATCATCGAGATCGAAGGCACCGTCGCCCAGCGGCACGTCGCGGGCGTCGATCCAGTCGGTGATATAGACCTCGTGGTTCGGCAGCATCGCCTCGACGGTGCCGCGCAGCAGCGTGGCATAGTGACCCGACAGCGGCGCCACGATCAGCAGCTTGGGATCGTTGCGGTCCTCGCAGCCCTCGCGCGCGAAATGGATGATCTGGCAGAACGGATAGCGCAGCACGATGCGCTCGGTGACCTTGCACGCGACGCCGTCGACCGTGGTGGCGGCCAGGCCGAAGGCCGGCTTCGGGTAACGCCGGGTGATGTTGCCGAACAGTTCGAGGCCGGCCGCCCAGGTGCGGGCGGCGGCGGTGTAGTTCATCGGCAAATAGGGCAGCTTGAGCGCCTGGGCCTGGGCCTCGGCGAGCGCGCGCACTGGCTGAAGGGCCGCATGCTGGAGTTCGAAAAGCTGGTAGAGCATCAGGTCCCACCCTTCTGCCGGTGACGGTTCAGCCCGCGGCTGGACGCGTCATGACACTGCAACAAAAAGCGTTAAGAGACGGTCGACCGGATGTCGCGAGTCGACGGCGGGAGCGATCTTAACCGCTTTCCTCCGCACCCGCACAATTAAATTTTGCAGTGCAGCATAAATTGTGACCAGCCTGTTAAACAGGCAAGACGGTTCAGAGTCTCGCCTTGACGCGCTGCGCCAGCTCTTCCGGGGTCACGTCGTGGCGGAAATGGGTGAGATAGCGCCCTTGGCCGTCCATCAGGTAGGTGAAGCCGGAATGGTCCATGGAATAGCCGAGGCTGGAATTCTTCAGCGGCACCTTCTGGTAATAGACCCGGTATTCCTTGGCGACCTTGGCGATCTGCTCCGGCGTGCCGGTCAGACCGACCAGCCGCTTGTGGAAGGCCTGCACGTATTCCTTCAGCACCGGCGCCGTGTCGCGCTCGGGATCGACGGTGATCAGGATCGGCTGCACCTTGTCACCGGCCGCGCCGAGATCGTCCATGGCAATCGCGATGGTCTGCAGCGCCGTCGGGCAGATATCCGGGCAGTTGGTGTAGCCGAAATAGACCAGCATCAGTTTGCCGGCATAGGTCTGGTCGCTGACCGGCTGGCCATCCTGATTGGTCAGCTGGAACGGCCCGCCGATGCTGGCCGCGCCGGCGCTCTGCTCCTGGCTCGGCGCCAGCCAGCGCACGGCGGCAAAGCCGGCGATGCCGACCAGAACCAGCACGGCAACGATCAGCAGGCCGCGTTTCAGGCCGCGTTGGGCAGCACTCATGATCTCACTCCGTCCTGGCACCGAGCGCCGTGGCCGCCGCATCAATGAAACGGCCGAGGTCCAGGTCGCGCTGGCTGAGGCCGCCGGCATCATGCGTGGTCAGCGTGATCTCGACGCGGTTGTAGACATTGAACCATTCCGGGTGATGGTCGAGCTTCTCGGCCATCAGGGCGACCCGGCTCATGAAGCCGAAGGCCGTGTTGAAATCGGCAAAGCGGAAGTTCTTCACGATGGCATCGCGGTCGCCGTCGACCGGCCGCCAGCCGGCCAGGGCCTGCAATGCGGCGGCGCGGGCGGCGCCTTCCAGTTTCGCTATGGCCATGCCATTCTCCCCACTGGCCGCAAGGCGGCCGGGCTTCCCGCTGGCCGCAGCGCGGCCGGGTTTCTTCTGCGTCGCGGGCAAGCTAGCGCGCCGGGGCAGGCCCAGCAACCGCGCCCGGCTTCACACTGTCGAGATGGGACGATCCGCCGCATGACCGCTAGTGACAGCCGGATACCCCCCAGCCTCGACGATCTGGCCGCCATCGGCGAGGCCGAGCTGCGCCGCCTGCGCCCGGCGCTCGGCCGTTTCATCGACGGCGTGCCGATGCGGGTCGATGATTTCCCCGATGACCAGACGCTCGACGAGATGGGCTGTGAAAGTCCGTTCGACCTGCTCGGCCTGTATCGCGGTGGCAGCCTGACGGCGGAGATACGCGGCGATACCGGCACCCTGCCGGCGATGATCTTCCTCTACCGCCGGCCGCTGCTGGATTACTGGTGCGAAACCGGCGAGAGCCTGCGCCGGGTCGTGCGCCATGTGCTGATCCACGAAATCGGCCATCACCTCGGCCTGTCCGACGACGATATCGAGCGGATCGAAGCCGAAGCCGACTGAGCGGCGCTACTGCGCGGCGGCCACAGCCGCGGCCAGCGGCAGGCGAAAGGCCACGCGGGTGCCGCGCCCCGGCGTGCTGCGGATATCGAGCGGCGCGCCATGCAGTTCGGCCAGCCGGTTGGCCAGCGCCAGCCCGAGGCCGGTACCGCGTTCGCTGCCGGCGATCATGCCGCTGACCTGGCCAAAGGGGGTCAGTGCCACCTCCTGCTGTTCCGGCGTCATGCCCGGGCCATCGTCGCTGACCGCCAGCATGATGCCGCCCGAACCGCTGCCGGCGACGATGCGGACGTCGCCGCCCGGCGGCGCAAACTTGAGCGCATTCGACAGCAGGTTGACCAGCATCTGCTTGATCGCCCGGGCATCGCCGAACACGGCCGGCAGATCGTCGGACATCTCGACCCGCACCGCGGTGCCGCGTGCCTGGGCGAGGCCGGAGACCAGCACCAGGCTCGCCCGCACCAGTTCCTGCGGCGACAGCGCCTCGCGATGCAGCTCCATGCGGCCGGCCTCGATCTTCGACAGGTCGAGCACATCGTTGATCAGCGACAGCAGATGCTGGCCGCTTTCGCGGATGTCACGGGCATATTCGGCGTATTTCGGATGGCCGAGCGGGCCGAAGATCTGCTTTTCCAGCACCTCGCCGAAGCCGATCACGGCATTCAGCGGCGTGCGCAGCTCGTGGCTGACATGAGCCACGAAATCGGTCTTCACCCGGGCAGCCTGTTCGGCATGCATCTGCGCCTCGGCGGTGCGGCGCAACGCGGCCTGCAGGCTGGCGGCATGGTGCTCGGCTTCGGCGCGGCCGAGATAGGCCATGCGCCGCTGCCGCTCGGACACGTAATTGCAGAACAGGCCGATGGCAAAAGCAGCAAAGAGCATCAGCTGCAACACGACGAAATCCCGCATGCCGCTCCAGATCACGGTGAGGCAGATCAGGTCGAACAGGGCAATCACCGCCACCTCGATCAGCACCGCCTGCAGCACGCCGAGCCGCAACACCACGAAGATGCCCATGATCACCAGGATCACGCAGTCGAGATAGAGCCCACGCAACGGCATCGGGGTCAGCGCCACCACGGCGACGAAACCAGTGCCGATGGCCAGGGCCGCGACCAGCATCGGAATCTGGCCGCGCCGCGCCGGACCCGGCATATGCATGACGAGGTAGCAGCCCAGCAGCACCGCCACCACCACCATCCGCACGAAGGTCAGCTTCGGGGCCTGCGCCGGCGCGAACAGCCAGTCGGTAATCCCGAAGGACAGGAACAGGATGGCGGCAAGGCCGATCGCGGTCCGCGAATACAGCAGCACGCCGGCGATCTCGCTGCGCTGGAAATCCGCTTCGATGACGGCGTCGGCGAAGGTGCTGTCGTACCATCGCAACGGGGCGGAACGGGAGGCGTGCGGGGCTGCAGTCATGGCGGTCCCGCTCAGGCTAGGCAGCCCGGCGCAGCATCGCAATAGGGAACTGGCGCGCCGGCCCGCGCTCTACCTTAATGACCGGCAGTCGGGCGGCCGCGTTACCGCAGGTGTCTGCCCGGCGCAGTGGCGTCACGATGCCTGCGGCTGCAGCCCCAGCAGGCGCGCCACATAGGCGGGCACGATCTCGGTGGCCGGGCCGTACAAACGCTCGGCAAACAGCGAATGGCCGTCCGAGGCCTCGAGATTGAGTTCCACCGTATGCGCCCGGCCGGCCCGGCGCACCTCCGCCACGAAGCCGGCCGCCGGATAAACCAGACCCGAGGTGCCGATGGAGAGGAACAGGTCGCAGCCTTCGAGGGCGGCATAGACCCGCTCCATGTAGAGTGGCATCTCGCCGAACCAGACCACATGGGGTCGCAGGTAGCCCCCGACACGGCAACGCGCACAGTCCGTCGCCTGGTCGAGATCAGCCTCCCAGGCAACGATATCGCCGCAATTCTCGCAGCGGATTTTCCGCAGCTCGCCATGCATGTGCAGCAGGTCGCGCGACCCGGCGCGTTCATGCAGGTCGTCGACATTCTGGGTGACCAGCAGGAAATCGCCGGGCCACTGCCGCTCGAGTTCAGCCAGCGCCAGATGGGCGGCATTCGGCACGGCGTCGAGCAGGTTGCGGCGCCGCGCGTTATAGAAGGCATGCACCAGCGCCGGGTTGCGCATGAAGCCTTCGGGCGTCGCCACGTCGTTCAGGTCATACTGCGTCCACAGCCCGTCCTTGTCGCGAAAGGTGCCGAGGCCCGATTCCGCCGAGACCCCGGCACCGGTCAGGACCACCAGCGAGCGGAAGCGGTTGCCCGTCACGACATTCATCAGCCGTAGGCAACAGCACCGCCGATGGCGGACAGCTCCTCGTCTTCTGCCCAGGCCGCGGCCTCGTCAGCCATCCAGTCCATGCTGTCGTCGGCCAGGCCGCCATCGAGGCGGTAGACCTGTTCCGGCGTGTAGATCGCACCGGACGACGACAGGAAACTGGAATACAGCGTGAAGCGGTCGCAGGTGAAGCTTGGTGCCGCATACAGGGCATGATGGCTGAGAAAGGCGCCGATGCGGTCGAACGGTGCATTGTTCAGCCGCGCCAGCGTTACATGGGGGCTGAATTTGCGCCGATCCGGCGGCAGGCCGGCCCGCAGCGCGGCATTGTCGACCTTTTCCTGCAGGCGGCTGAGGCCCGGACTCGGCCGCACTCCGGCCCATAGCGTATGGGCCTTGCGACGATCACCGAAGGTGCCGACGCCGAACAGGCTGAGATCGAAGGCAGGCATCGTGATGCCGTCGAGTTCCTCATAAACGGCACGGGCGATCCGGCCATCGACTTCGCCGACAAAGCGCAGCGTCAGATGGAACTGGTCCGGATTGGCCCAGCGCGCACCGGGCACGCCGGCACACAGGGCTGCGAGGGACCGACGGACATCGTCGGGGAAGCTTACGGCGACGAACAAGCGGATCATGGCTGTGCCCTCCGCTGGAACGGGCGCTTCACGCCCAGGATCGAGCCGCCGCCTCCTTACGCCCGCCGTGGCGGGCGGCAGGATCAGGCGCCCGGGTTCGGTTGATCGCGATGGATCGCCTCGATGCCGTCCAGTACCTCCTGCGAAAGTTTCACGTCGATGCTGTCGATATCGGCCTTGAGCTGTTCCATGGTGGTGGCGCCGATGATGTTGGCGGTCAGGAACGGCCGGGTGTTCACATAGGCCAGCGCCATCTGCGCCGGATCCAGACCATGCTGGCGGGCCAGAGCGACATAGCGCTCGGTGGCCCGCTCGACCTGCGGATTGCTGTAGCGGGTGAAACGGCTGAACAGGGTCAGCCGCGCGCCCGGCGGCTTGGCGCCACCGAGATACTTGCCCGACAGCACGCCCATGGCGAGCGGCGAATAGGCCAGCAGGCCGACCGCCTCGCGATGGGCAAATTCGGCCAGGCCGACCTCGTACCAGCGATTCAGCAGGCTGTAGGGATTCTGGATCGACGCGACGTAGTCCAGCCCCTTGCTGCCGGCGGCGCGCAGATGCTCGGCGACGCCCCAAGGGGTCTCGTTGGAGACGCCGAAGCTGCGGACCTTGCCGGCCTTCACCAGTTCGGTCAGCGTCGCGACGGTCTCCACGATGGCGACCGTCTCCTCCTCGGCGTGCCTGTACTCGGCCTTGCCGAAATTGTTGGTCGAACGATCCGGCCAGTGGGTCTGGTAGAGATCGATGTAATCGGTCTGCAGCCGCGACAGACTCTTGTCGACCGCTTCCATGATCTGGGCACGCGTCAGGTTGGGCGGCTGGCCGTCATTGCGTAACCATGCGAAATCGCCGCGCGGGCCGCCGCCGCGACCGGCCACCTTGGTGGCGATCACCACCTTGTCGCGGTTGCCGCGTGCCTTCAGCCAGGTGCCGATATGGCGCTCGGTGCGGCCCTGCGTCTCGGCGCGCGGCGGCACCGGATACATTTCGGCAGCGTCGATGAAATTGATACCGCGGTCGAGGGCATAATCGAGCTGGGCATGGGCATCGGCCTCGGTATTCTGCTCGCCCCACGTCATGGTCCCGAGGCAAATCAGGCTGACCTTGATGTCGGTACGGCCTAAAGCACGAAAATCCATGACTTAACTCCCAACTCGAACAATCCCGACCAAAGCGGCGGCACGATTATATTGTCGGCACACCCTTAAATTTACAACAACGAATTGCGGTTATTGCCCGAGAAACCCCAAAATCTGGGGTAATATATGGGTCACAATCACCGCTACGCCCTCGCGGTTGGGGTGCATGCCGTCGCCCAAGACGAGCTGCGGATTGGCCGCCACGCCGTCGAGAAAGAACGGGTAAAGCGGCACATGGCGCTTCGCCGCCAAGCGCGCATACATGCCGTCGAAGCGCCGGCCGTAGTCGGCGCCCAGATTGGGCGCCGCCAGCATGCCGGCCAGCATCACCTTCACGCCGGCCTGCTGCAGTTTCACGATGATGGCGTCGATATTGGCTTCGGCCTGTTCGGGTGACAGGCCGCGCAGCATGTCATTGGCGCCGAGTTCCACCAGCGCATGGGTCGGCTTGTCCGCCAGCGCCCAGTCGACCCGCGACAGCGCCGCCGACGTCGTATCGCCCGACACGCCGGCATTGATCACGCTGATATCGAGGCCCTTCGCCTTCAGCGCGTTTTCCAGCTGCACCGGAAAGGCCGCATCGGGCGGCAGGTTGTAGCCCGCCGTCAGGCTGTCGCCGAAGGCCAGCAGGCGGATCGCGGCCGCCTGTGCCGGGACAGCCCGCAGCGGCGCCAGCAGCGTGACCAGGATCACCGCCAGCGGAAAAGCTGCATTGCGGCAGCGCCGGAACACCCCATATTGTCCGTGAGACTGCAAAATCCCCTGCCCTGATGGTTAGGATAGACACCGGATATGACGTTATCTGATGCCGAACGGCCGATTGTCCAGTTGCAGGACGTCCGCCTGACCCTCGCCAGCACGGCCGGACCGGTCGATATCCTGCGCGGCATCGACCTTGAGGTCGCCGCCGGCGAGCGCGTTGGCATCATCGGCCCGTCCGGCTCCGGCAAGTCCACCCTGCTCGCCGTGCTGGCCGGCCTCGAGAAGGTCACCGCCGGCAGCGTCACGGTGGCCGGCGCCGCACTCAACGACCTGAGCGAGGACCGGTTGGCCCTGTGGCGGCGCGCCCAGGTCGGCATCGTGTTCCAGAGCTTTCACCTGATCCCGACCATGACCGCGCTGGAAAACGTCGCCGTGCCGCTGGAACTGGCAGGCGCGGCCGATGCTCTCGAGCGCGCCCGTGCGGCGCTGGTGCAGGTCGGCCTCGGCCAGCGTGAGACGCATTACCCGGCACAGCTGTCCGGCGGCGAGCAGCAGCGCGTGGCGCTCGCCCGCGCCGTCGCGCCGCGCCCGGCCCTGCTGCTGGCCGACGAGCCGACCGGCAACCTCGACGGCACCACCGGGCATACCATCATAGACCTGATGTTCGGCGAGGCGGCACGGCTGAATTCCACCCTGATCCTGATCACCCACGACGAGGCGCTGGCCGCCCTGTGCGACCGCGTGGTGCGCATCGAGGATGGACGCATCCACAGCATTACGGCGCGCGAGGCCACACCGGCGCACCGCAAGGCAGCCGAATAGATGCTGTCGCTGCGCCTGTCGCTGCGGGAGTTGCGGGGCGGCCTGCGCGGCTTCCGCCTGTTTGTCGCCTGCCTGGCGCTCGGCGTCGCGGTGATCGCCGGCATCGGCACGCTGTCGGCATCGATCGATGCCGGGCTGCAGCGTGACGGCCGCAGCCTGCTGGGCGGCGATATCGAATTCCGCCTGATCCATCGCCCGGCCACGACGGAAGAACGCGCCTTCCTCGATCGGCAGGGTGCCGTGGCCGAAACCGTGCAGATGCGCGCCATGGCTACGGCACCGCGCAGCGACCAGAGCACGCTGGTCGAGCTCAAGGCCGTCGACGATGCTTATCCGCTCTACGGCCGCATCGCGCTGGAGCAGGACGGTAAGCTCACAGACCTGCTGGCGCGCCGCGACGGCCTGTGGGGCGCTGTCGTCGATCCGCAGGCGCTGGATCGCCTGGAGGCCAGGGTCGGCGACCATATCCGGCTTGGCGAGGGTGAGTTCGTCATCCGCGCGGTGATCGCGCGCGAACCCGACCGCGCCACCGAGGGCCTGACGCTCGGGCCGCGGGTGATGATCGCCGGTGCCGCCCTGCCGGCAACCCAGCTGATCCAGCCGGGCAGCCTCGCCTACTGGCATTACCGGGTGAAACTCTCTCCCGGCCTGACCGCCGCGACCGTGACGGCGACGGCGGAACAGGATTTCGGCACGGCCGGCTGGCGCATCCGCAACTGGCGCGACGGCAGCCCCGGCATCCAGCGCTTCCTCGACCGCGCCGCGCTGTTCCTGGTGCTGATCGGCCTGACCTCGCTGCTGATCGGCGGTGTCGGTGTCGCCAATGCGGTGCATGCCCATCTCGACGGCAAGACGCCGACCATTGCCACGCTGAAATCGCTGGGCGCCACCACCGGGCTGATCTTCCGCGTCTACCTGTGGCAGACCTTGCTGCTGGCCGCCGTCGGCATCCTGCTCGGCCTTGTGATCGGTGCCGCAGTACCGAACCTGGCCGCCGGATCGCTGGCCGCGGTGCTGCCGCTGCCGCTGGTACCCGGTATCTACTGGCAACCGCTGCTGCTGGCGGCCGTTTACGGCCTGCTGGTGGCACTGGCCTTCACCATCTGGCCGCTGGCGCGCGCCGCCGACATCCGCCCGGCCGCGCTCTACCGCGACCTGGTGGCGCCGAACCGCCGCCTGCCGCGCCCGGCCTATCTGATTGCCACCGCCGCCGTCTTCACCCTGCTGGCGGCACTCGCCGTGCTCGGCACCGACGAGCGCCGCTTCGCGCTGGTCTTCGTGATCGGCGCGATTGCCGCCTTCGTGCTGTTCCGCCTGCTGGCGCTGGCGCTCGCCGCCATCGCCCGCCGCGCCACGCCGGCCCATGGCGTGCGACTGCGGCTGGCGCTGGCCGGCCTGCACCGGCCGGGCGCGGCAACCACCGCTTTGCTGCTGTCGCTCGGCGTCTCGCTGACACTGCTGGTCGCCATCGCGCTGGTCGAGGGCAACCTGCATGCCCAGGTCGAGGACCGCCTGCCCGACGAGGCACCGGCCTTCTTTTTCGTCGACATCCAGCCCGCCCAGATGGACGACTTCCGCGCCACCGTCGCCGGCATCCCGGGCACCCGCGACCTGGAGACCGTGCCGAACCTACGCGGCCGTATCACCCGCATCAGGGATGTGCCAGCCGACCAGGTGCAGGTGCCACCCGACCAGCGCTGGGTGCTGCAGGGCGACCGCGGCGTCACCTATGCCCGCAAGCTGCCAGACGGTTCGACGCTCGTCGCCGGCGACTGGTGGCCGGACGATTACGACGGCCCGCCGCTGATCTCGCTGGAGGAACGCGCCGCGCGCGGCCTCGGCCTGTGGGTCGGCGACACGCTGACCATCAACGTGATGGGCCGCGACATCACCGCGAAGATCGCCAATATCCGCCGTGTCGACTGGACCTCGTTCGGCATCAACTACGTGCTGGTCTTCTCGCCGGGCCTGATCGAGCGCGCGCCGCATACCCTACTCGCCACCGTGAAGGCCGACGGCGCGGCCGAGACCGGCCTGTTCCGCGCCGTCACCCGGCGCTTTCCCAACATCACCGTGGTGCGCATGAAGGATGTGCTGACCGAGCTGAACGACATCGTCGAAAAGCTGGGCGGCGCGGTGCGCGGCGCGGCCGCCGTAACGCTGGTCGCCGGCATCTTCGTGCTGGCCGGGGCGCTGGCCGCCGAACACCGCCGGCGACTGAAGGAAAGCGCCATCCTCAAGGCGCTCGGCGCCACGCGGCGCGACATCCTGACCGCGCATCTGATCGAATACGGCCTGATCGGCCTGGTCGGCGCCAGTGTCGCTTTCCTGCTCGGCTGGGTCGCCGCCTGGGCCATGGTCACCCAGATGATGAATGCGCCCTTCGTGCTGGCGCCGGGCACCGCGGCGCTGACCGCGCTCGGCGGTGTCGCCGCCATGCTGCTGCTCGGCCTGATCGGCGCATGGCAGGCGCTGGCGGCCCGACCGGCGCCGCTGTTGCGGACGGCTTAAGGCGCCGGGCGCCGCGTCACCAGCAGGCGGGTGGTAAAGCCGGTCACCGCGCAGGCCGCCATCGTCGTCGCCATCGGCACCGCGCTGCCAGCGGGCCACAGGCCGAGCAGGGTCACCGCCGTGCCGCCGCAGAGATACTGCAGGCTGCCGAGCAAAGCCGCGGCGCTGCCGGCGCGTTCGCCCTGGCTCGCCATGGCGCAGGCGACGCCGTTGGGCAGCACCATGCCGGTCATCGCCACCACCACGGTCAGCGGCGGGGCGATGCCCCAGATGCCGGCACCGCCGGCGGCGAAGACGACCAGCACCAGCGCGGCGACGGCGGCAATCGCCGAACCGGCCGTCAGCAGGCTGGCCGCGCCGTAACGGCGCAACAGGCGGCGATTGACCTGCGCCGCCATCAGGATGGCGCAGGCATTGGCACCGAACAGCCAGCCGAACTGCTCGGCCGGCAGGCCGAACAGGCTGATGAACACAAAGGGCGAGCCGGCGATGTAGGTGAACAGGCTGCCCATCGACAGTCCGTTCGACAGCGCGAAGCCAACGTAGTTGCGGTCGGTGAACAGCAGGCCGTAGCTGCGCAGCGCCGAGCCGAGCGTCAGCCGGCCGCCGGCCGGCCGTGTCTCGGGCAGCGAGATCTGCGCCGCCACCAGCGCCAGCGCGCCGGTGCCAGCGAGCATGACGAAGATCGACGGCCAGCCGAACCAGGTCAGCAGGTAGCCGCCGATCAGCGGCGCCACGATGGGCGCGATGCCGGTGACCAGCATCAGCAGCGAGAAGACCCGGGCGGCCTCCTGCGGGGCGAAGAGGTCGCGCACCATGGCGCGGGCAATGACAACGCCGGCGCAGCCACCCAGCGCCTGCAGCAGCCGCAGGCCGATCAGCGCATCGAGCCCGGGTGCCAGCGCGCAGCCGAGCGAGGCGGCGACGAACAGCAGCGCGCCGGCCAGCAGCGGCAGCTTGCGGCCGAAACGGTCGCTGACCGGACCGTAGAGCAGCTGGCCGCCGGCCATGCCGGCCATGAATACCGACAGGGTGAGCTGGACCTGCCCGGCATCGGCAGCAAAATCCTCCGCCAGCGCCGGCAGGGCCGGCAGATACATGTCGACGGCCAGCGGCGTGAAGGCGCTGAGCGCGCCCAGCGTGACGATGATCAGCGGAACGGAACGGGTCATTAAAAGCGATCTTCTCGGTAAATCGGCAAATTTGCCGGGCGCGGGGCCCCTTCTAGCCGATCCTCCGCCGGCCGACGAGTCCGGCAGGGGCGGTGCCGGAGCGATCGGGACGCGACAACAGGCCGCAGGAAATCTTGGCAGATGAATGACTTATCCCTACCAAAGTCGAATACTGCGGCCTTGAAAAGACCTCAGGGACTGCCAATATACCATTCGCAAACCATTGCTTGAGGAGGCAAACCATGTCGACGCCGTTCAATCAGCCGCGCTATGGCTACGGCGCCACAACGATCGACCGGGGTGTGGTCGATCAGGCGCTCCGCGCCTATATGCTGCGGGTCTACAATTACATGGCTTCCGGTCTGGCGCTCAGCGCCATCGTGGCCGTGCTTGCGTCGCAGTCGCCGGCCTTCATGCAGGCGATTTTCGGCAGCGGTCTCGGCATCGTCGTCATGCTGGCGCCGATCGGCCTGCTGCTGGTGATGAGCTTCGGCGCCAACAAGATGTCGGCCGGCGCCGTGCAGGGCCTCTACTGGGCGTTTACCGCCACCATGGGCCTGTCGCTGTCGACGATCTTCCTCGTCTATACCGGCCAGTCGATCCTGCGCATCTTCTTCATCACCGCCGGCATGTTCGCGGCCATGAGCCTGTACGGCTACACCACCAAGCGCGACCTGACCGGCATGGGCAGCTTCCTGTTCATGGGCGTGATCGGCCTGGTCATCGCCAGCGTGGTGAACATGTTCCTGCATTCGACCGGCCTGCAGTTCGCCATCTCGGCGATCACCGTGCTGGTGTTCACCGGCCTGACCGCTTTCGATACCCAGCGGATCAAGTCGGAGTTCTATGAAGGCGACCCGGCCGAGATCCAGACCAAGCAGGCGGTGTTCGGCGCCACGTCGCTGTATGTGAACTTCCTGAACATCTTCATGGCCCTGCTGCAGTTGTTCGGCCAGCGCAACAACTAAAGCTTCCGCGCTTAACACTCGAGAAGCATAAGTCGAGGCCCCGGCGGGAAACCGCCGGGGCCTTTTTCTTTGCCAGAGCCACGGAAAGCGCCGCTTCCCCCGTGACAAGACGGCTGCCGCAGATTTAAGCTTTCATTTGTCTGCCTACGAATTAACCGCAAAAAGGAAGCCCCGCCCCATGAAACTCGTCCTGGCGATGATGAAGCACGAGACCAACACCTTCTCGCCGATCGTCACCGACTGGGCCCGGTTCGAATCCTGGGGCCTCTATACCGGCCAGGCTGCCATCGATGCCTATGGCAAGACCAACATGCCGCTCGGCGTCTACCTCAAGCTGGCCCGCGACTACGGCGCCGAGGTGGTGCTGCCTATGGCCGCCGAGGCGATGCCGGGCGGCCTGGTCACCGCCGATGCCTACCAGCGGATGACCGACCCGATCCTCGCGGCCGTCCGGGCCGGCTGCGACGGCTGCCTGCTCGACCTGCATGGCGCCATGGTGGTCGAGGGCACCGAGGATGGCGAAGGCACCCTGCTGGAACAGATCCGCGCCATCGCGCCGGAGCTGCCGATCGCCGTCACCCTCGACCTGCACTGCAACCTGACCCCGAAGATGGTCGGCAACTGCACGGCGCTGATCGGCTACAAGACCTATCCCCATGTCGACATGGACGTGGTGGCCGACCGCATCGGCCGCGTCGTCATGCCGGTGATCGCCGGCCAGCGCAAGGCGCCGGCCATGGCACTGCGCCAGTTGCCGCTGCTATCGCAGACGCTGTGCCAGGGCACCGACGACGAGCCGATGAAATCGGCCATCGCCGCCTGCTGCGCGGAAGAGGCCGCCGGCCTGCCGGCGGCCAGCGTGTTCGGCGGCTTTGCCATGGCCGATATCCGTGACGCCGGTACCACGGTGATCACGGTCGGCGACGACCAGGCCCAGGCCGATGCCGCCGCCGACCGCATCGCCGCCAAGGTCTGGGACAAGCGCGACATTCACATCTACCAGCACCGCGACCTCGCCGAGAGCGTCGCCAAGGCCAAGCAACTGAGTGATGGCCCGGTGATCCTGCTCGACCATGCCGACAATTGCGGCTCGGGCGGCACCCAGGATGTGATGAAGGTGATCGCGGAGGTGCTGCGCCAGGGCCTCGAGGATGTCGCCGTCGGCGCCGTGTGGGACCCGGAGGCCGTGCAGGCCATGCAGAAGGCCGGTATCGGCGCCACCGTCACGCTGGAGCTGGGCGGCAAGAGCGATATTCCGGCACTCGGCCTGAAGGGCAAGCCACTGAAACTGACCGGCCGGGTGCGCACGATTACCGACGGCGAGTGGATCGTGCGCGGGCCGATGTATACCGGCTTCAAGGTGATGATGGGGCCGACCGCGGTGCTCGAGGTCGACGGCCGCATGCAGATCGTCGTCGTCTCGCGCCATCACGAGCCCTGGGATACCGGCGTGTTCCGCTCGGTTGGCATCGACCCCGAGCACAAGCGCTACCTGCTGCTGAAATCGCGCATCCATTACCGTGCCGGCTTCGCGCCGCTGGCCAAAGCAACCTTCACGCTGGACGGCGAAGGCGCCACCACCTCGGACAACAGCATCCTGAAATACGAAAAACTGCGCCGGCCGATCTATCCGCTCGACCGCATCAATGACTGGAACGCCTGACCGGATGCGCCTCGGATACTGCCCAGATGCTGACTGACCGCTGGGGCCTGCCGGTCGCCACCGACGATCCGGCGATCATCGCCGGGCTGGATACCTTCGACACCAGCTTCATCACCTACGGCACCACGGCGGCGGCAATCTGGGACGCGGCCCGCACAGACCCCGCCTGCGTGATGGCGCAGGCCAAGGCCGCGGCGCTGGAGCTGTTCCTGCAGACCGGCGCCGGACCGGACAAGGCCCGCGTCTGGCTGACCGCGGCCGGCCCGCATCTGGCCCGATCCACCGAACGCGAGCGGCTGTGGCATCGCCAGGCCGCCGCCTGGGCGGATGGTGATGCCGAGGCGGCGATCGCGCTGTGCCGCGAGATCGCCGCGCACTGGCCGGAAGACCTCGCCGCCGTGAAGATGGCGCAGTTCCACATGTTCCATGTCGGCGACCTTGCCGGCATGCTGGAAGTCGCCGAGACCACCCTGCCCGCCCACCGGCAGGTGGCCGAGATGCACGGCATGCGCGCCTTCGCGCTGGAAGAGATGAACCGGCTGGACGAGGCCGAGGACGCCGGCCGGCAAGCCATCGACCTGAAACGCGCCGAACCCTGGGCCCATCATGCGGTGGCTCATGTGATGGAGACGCAGGGCCGCTGCGACGAAGGCCTCGCCTTCATGACCGGGCTGGCCGAGACCTGGGCCGATCGCAATTCCTTCATGCTGACCCATAACTGGTGGCATGCCGCCCTGTTCGCCATCGATGCCGACCGGCCCGACCTCGCGCTGCAATTCTACGATGACCATGTCTGGGGTGTGCTGAAGGGCTACAGCCAGGACCAGGTGAATGCTGCCGCCCTGCTGGTCCGGCTGGAGTTTGCCGGTCTCGATGCCGGCGACCGCTGGCAGGATGTCGCCGCTCATGTCGCCGCGCGCGGGCCCGAGCATGTCGAACCCTTCCTCGATGCCCATTACCTGCTGGCCCTGACCCGCGCCGGGCGGGATGCCGCAGCCGGCAGCCTGCTCGACAGCCTGCGGGATTACGTGGCGCGCCAGTCCGACCGGCTGACCGGTCGCATCTGGTGCCAGACCGGCCTGCCACTGGCCGAGGGCGTCGCCGCCTTTGGCCGTGGCGACTGGGCCGCCGCCTTCGACCGGCTCGGGCCGGCGCTCGCCGGCCTGCAGCAGGTCGGCGGCAGCCACGCCCAGCGCGACCTGTTCTGGCAGCTCTGGCTGCAGGCCGGCCGGCAGGCCGGTGCCCATGCGACGATCCGGCCGCATCTGGAAAGGCGTGCCGCCGAACGCCCGGGCGTGGCAAAGCACCGCCGGGACCTCGCCGCGCTCGGCTGAGCCGTATAATTTTCCATGACATGATGTCGCAGGTTCACAGCGCCGATGGACGGCAATTCGGCACAGGCAGAGAATGGCGCCGATGCAGTCCGACCCGATTCGCTGCCAGACAGGCCGAACCCGGGCGGAGAGGCAGCACTTTAAAAGGGATGCATCCCGATGTTGACCCGCGTGAAGACGATCGCCGCCGCCTTCGTCATGACTGGCTTCCTGGCCGGTGCCGTTGCCCCCGCCTTCCTCGCTTCCGACGCCGCTGCGCAGACCACGCAGAAGGCCGAGAAGAAGGCCCCTGCCAAGAAGCAGGTCGCCAAGAAGAAGACCCCTGCCAAGAAGCAGACGGCCAAGAAGCCGGCCCATAAGGCCAAGAAGGCGGCCTGAGCCCCGACATCACGAAAAAAGTCTCGAAACGAATACCGGGCCCCCGTCGCAAGATGGGGGCTTTTTTTGCAGCCGGATGGTTTTGCAGCCAGATGGAGTGTGACCAGCCGCCGGTCAGTCGGCGGCGTCGCGCTTGGGCTCGAAGAACCGCAGCATCACCGCAAGGTCGCGGCCACGCCGCAGGATGCGGCCGCCCTGGCCGATGATGGCGAAGGCGCCCTGCTTGCGCGCCAGCTTGGGTGTCTTGACGATCCGGTAGAGGGCGCCGTCGGCACTGCGCCGGAACACCGCGAAGCTGCAGCTGTCGCGGTCATGGCCGATGGCATAATCACGCCATTCGCCCATGCCGACCATGCGGGCATACAGATTGAGGATGGCGCGGAATTCGCGGCGGTCGAAAAAGACGGGCAGTTCAGCCGCCGGCTTGCCGGTTGTCGCTCTGCCGGCGCCCGCCGGGGGCGGGATTTCATCCCGCGCCGCCGGACGCCGAAACTGGTGCAAGGCGATCACCTCACTCATGCCGGAATGGCTGACCTCCCCTGGGATTCGCACTTCGGGATTTCGCAATTCATCGTGGGAATCTTGGCCCCGGCCGCCACCGGCGTCAAGCCAACTCTGCGCCATGCTGCGATGCGGAAACTCAGAGTTCCTTCAGCAGTTCCTCGACAGCCGTGTCGTCCATCATCTGGTCGCCCTTGGCCATCAGGTCCTTGCGGCGCTCCTGGCCGGTATAGTTCGAGGTCACATGGCGGCGGCGATCGGGGCCGAAAAATTCGTCGGTGCGAACGAACTGGCGCGGGTTCTCGACCACCACGGTGATCCGGCGCGCCATGGTCTTGGCGGAAAACGGCTTGACCAGGAATTCGGTGACACCGGCATCGCGTGCCTTCATCACCTTCCATTCCTCGGACTGCGCCGTCACCATGATGATCGGCACGAACACGTTCTTCGAGGCCGGATTCTTGCGCACCCATTCGACGAAGCCGATGCCGTCCATCTCGCCGTCCATATGCCACTCGGTAAAGATGATATCGACAACGTTGGTTTCGAGATAGGTCAGCGCATCCTTGGCATTCATCGTCTCGGCGATGCGGTTGACGCCGAGCGGGCGTAAAACCTCTTTTATAAGCTGCATGTGGTTGTGGTTACTGTCGACCACCAGCACTGCGACGTTGTTGAGTTTGTAAGCCATGGCGGATCGCGGATAACGGCGTCAGTCGAACAGTTCGACGCTGCCGGACTGCGTCTGAACGGCGGTGATCTTTTTCGCGGTCTCGCGCTGGAACACGGTCTTCGCGCTGGCATCCTCGATATGCTTCAGGCGCACCACGCCGGTCGACGGGAAATACTGCACCTTGCGCGGCAGGTTGCCGCGCAGGTCGGCGGCCACCACCTTGAAGCCTTCCGCCTTGAGGTAGCGTTCGACGAAATCGGCATTCTGGTGGCCGATGCCGCGCAGGCCGGCCAGCACGTTGGCGCCGCCGAAGATTTTCACCTCCAGCCGGTCACGTCGGCCGCCGGCCGCCAGTATTCCGTTAATCAACTGTTCCATCGAGTAGCTACCGTACCGCAAAGAGGCGGAAAGCGGCAAATCCGGATTGGTGTCGCCTCCCTTGTCGGGCAGCAGAAAGTGGTTCATGCCGCCGACCTGGGCCACCGGGTCGCGGATGCAGGAGGCCACGCAGGAGCCCAGAACCGTCGCCAGCATCTCACCGGTTCGCGTGGACACGAAAAAGTCGCCCTGGAAGACCTGGACGACATTGACCTTCAGCATCGGGTCGAAATAGCGTCGGCGCTCGCCCGAACCCGCAGGTCCGCCGCCGGAGTCGCCGGCGGCCGGGCGGCGCAGGATGCCTGGCGTCGTGTTCATCGCGCCCACATCATGGACTGACGGCCACATCGTGTTCAAGGCCGCTGACATCGCGCAGGATGGCATCGGCCCAGTCCACGCCGGCGCAGTTGGCACTGGCCAGCCGGGCATTGGAAAGATCCGTATAAACCCGGCGCCCGGTGCGTTCGCCCTTGGCGCTGATGATTTCGGTGCTGTCGAAGCGGCTGCCGGCCAGATCGGCGCCGCGCAGGTCGGTCCCGGCCAGATTGCAGCCGGCAAATGTGACATCGCGGGCCCGGGCACCGCGCATGTCACAGCCCGACAGGTCGGCGAACTTGAAGGTGGCGCCGTCGAACACGGTATCCCGCAGGGTGGCCCCGCGCAGCTTGATGCCCGAAAGGTTGCGGCCGCTGAGATCTAGGCCGGACAGGTCGGCGCCGCGCAGCACGGCCGGGCTGCCGTCGCCACCATCCACCCAGCGCTGGTGCTCGGCCAGCGCGGCCTGGACTTCCGCCTCGGTCATCGGCTTGGGCGGCGCCACAGGGGCAGCGGTCAGATTGGCCATGGCCACATTGGCACCGAAGACCTCGACGTCGCTGAGATCCACGCCGTGCAGATGGGCATCGGTCAGATTGGCGCCCTGCAGGGTGGCACCGGCAAGATTGGCACCGCTGAGTTCGGCCCCGACCAGGTTGGCACCAGCCAGGGTGGCGCCGCCGAGATCGGCACCCGACAGATCGGTACTGACCAGCTGGCAGTCGGTCAGCGCGGCATCCTGCAGATTGGCACCGGCGAGATTGCTGCCAGAAAAATCGGCGCCAAGGGCATCGACACCGATCATGGTCGCGCCCTCGAAATTGCTGCCGGTCACATTCTGGCGCAGCACCTCGATAGCCGCCGAAGGGTTGGCACCGATTTCGAGGCCGCGGCGGAAGTTTACCCCGGTCAGGTTGGCGCCGGCCATGTTGACGGATTCCAGCAGAGCGCCGCGCAGATCGGCCCGCGTCAGGTCGGCCTCGGTCAGGTCGGCGCCGGTCAGGTCGGCCTTGAAGAAATCGCTCTGGGCAAGCTGGGCCTTGCCCAGCCGGGCGCCGCGCAGGTTGGCGGCGCGGAAGCTGGCCCGGCGCAGGTCGGCACCCGTCAGATCGGCAGCCGTCAGATCCTGTCCCGCGAAGTCAGCCGGACGCCCTGCGGGCATGCCTTTCAGCCACAGGTGATGGTGGTGCAGCATCTCTTTGATGTCGATCGGATCCATTGTCCTAATCGTCCGTGCCGGAACTGCTAGTTAGCATGTTTTGTCCGGGCGCTATACTCCCAGTCACTGCATCTTGATCTGCCGGGCGGGAGGCTGCAAATGCTTTGGCAGGTTGAAATTCGGACACAACCTGCAGTCGGGCCCCGGCCCTTTCCAACAATTAATGCCTCGTGCCGCGGCCCGGCTGCTTACATGCGGTCATGACGAACTGCGGGCTGATGGGTGCAAATCCCCTCCGCTTGTGGAACAATATTGCCGACGGGGAAGAGCGGATGCCGCAACGCAACAGCATGCAGACTTTGCCAGAGGGTAAGGCGAACAGCACCAGCGGCGAAAATCCGACCGCAACGGCAACCGGCCGTGAGCTGATCGATTTCATTGCCCTGGTGCTGCTGGCCATCAAGGAAGAGATCGAGGATCTGCAGCAGATGCAGACCGAGACCGCCGAGGCGTTTTCCCGCAAGCTGCTCGAACTCGGCGCCCAGCAGCCTGCCCTGCCCGAAATGGGCGAGATCATCGCCCTGATGCAGGGCGACGACCTGCGCAACCAGCGCCAGCAGCATGTGATCAACGCGCTCCGCTATGTCGAGAACATCATTCACGAACAAGCCGGCCGTAACTGGGCGCCGCGCCTGACCGAACGCGCCGCCGGCTGGGGCGAGGGCCTGATTGCCGGCCAGACCCTGGAGCAGGTGCGGACACATTTCCATCATTACCTGATGGGAGCGCCGCACGGCGCCGCGCCGCGCCACAACCGGCGGGCGACGGACAAGTCGAGCGAAGTGGAATTGTTCTAGCTGCCGTCTGGCGAGCGGCTTTCTGTTGCAGCCGCGCCGCCGGATGACTAGGCTCAGACCGTTACCCCTGACGGCATTGCCGTCGTTCCGAGGTTGTCGATGACTGACAAGAACAGCGCAAAGACGGCGCCCGCCGATGGTGCAGACAAGCCATCCGGCAAGCCGTCGGCCGAGTTCGTGACCCCGCCGAATTACCTGAAGATGAAGGTCGGCAGTGGCGGCATCGACAAGGAAGCCCTGAAGGAAGCGGAAATCGCCGTTCAGGTGCTGGGCCACAAGATGTATGCCAAATGGGCTGACACCGATCTCGACCGCATGAAGGAAAGCTTCGAGCGGCTGAAGTCGACCAACCTCGATGATCCCGCCGGCATCAAGACCATGCTGCGCATCTGCTGGGACATGAAGGGACTGGGCGGCACCTTCGGCTACCCGCTGGTCACCACGATCACCCACTATCTCAGCAACTACCTGGAACACTGCCTGGATCACCCCGATACCAAGGTGGTGCCGACCATCGTGACCGCGCATATCGATGCGCTGAACGTGGTGCTGACCCAGAAAATCGGCGGCGATGGCGGCATGATCGGCCGCGAGCTGGTCAACGGCCTCGAAAAAGTGGTGCTCAAGACCGGCGCGCGGATCGGCGGCCGCGGCTGACCCTGTGGAGGGCCACGCCCTCACGGAATCAATACCTAGTGGCCATTCTGTGACCTGACCGCCTGATTTAGCGGTTGTCCTTGACCCCCCGATTCGCCACGGGTAAGGTCAAAACGAATCGGGCTTGGCCCGCCCCTCCGTCTCCGACTCCAACGTCAAGGATAGGAACGTCCGTGGATCTCAATCAAGGGTTGTTCGCAGAGACCGACGCCGAAGCCTGTCAGGAAGACGCAGGCTATGCGGCCGGCGACTTCAGCGACGACCCGGTGATCGACATCGACCCCGAGGATATCGAGGACATCCGCAGCGACGCGAAGCCTGCCGGCGCCCCGCCCCGTATGGCGGACCGCTTCAATACCGAAACCCGGTTTCACGGCCAGTCGCTGTCACAACTTGCCGTCCATTCCCTGTGGATCGTCGATTACCTGCGCCAGCTCGGTGAAACCGAGATGTCCGACGGCGACATCGAAAGCGTCGGCCGCTGCGCCGACGATCTGGAAGGCGCCATCATGCTGATGTTCCAGCTGGCCGGTGGCACCCGGCAGGAACTGCGCCAGCGCTATCATGAAATCAAGGCGGCGCTGATGGCCCACCAGGCCATGACCATCAATCACGGACGCGCCCAGTAAGTCCACCTGACTGCTGCCGAAGCCTCGGATGCAGCAGTGTTTTTTTGGTTACCTTGCGCGCTATCCCCCTTCCGTCCCGCCAGACCCTCAGCTAGGCTGTCGCCAATTCTGCTGTTTGCCACTGTAGGCAGACCGCAGCGGGGCAGCCGGCACCGGTTGCCGAGGGGGAAGGGAATGGATCCTTTCGCAATATCTAAGGCGGATGACGCCACCCAGCTCAGTCTCGTGGCCAGCATGGATTTGCGGGCCGCGGATCCGCTGTTGCACAGTTTCCACGAGATTATGGCTCAGGGCGGCAAGGTTGTGATCGATGCCGCGGCCGTCGACCGTCTGTCGACGCCCTGCGTACAGATTCTGGTCTCTGCCGTCCAGCATATGGAGCAGCACGGCATCCCCTTCGTGATCCGGTCGCCGAGCGATGCCTTTGTCACGGCCTTCGACGATCTGGGCCTGTTTTCGTATCTCATGAAATGGCCGGTACAGACATGAGCAAAAGGGTTCTCACCGTCGACGACTCGAAGACGATGCTGCAGATGCTGCAATTCGCGCTGAAGCAGGGCGGCTATGAGGTCATTCAGGGCGAAAACGGCCAGGAAGGTCTCGACCTGCTGGACGCCAACGAGATCGACGTCATCATCACCGACATCAACATGCCGGTGATGGACGGCATCACCTTCATCAAGGAACTGCGGAAAAAGCCAAAAAACAAGGCGACTCCCGTGCTGATCCTGACGACGGAAAGCAGTCAGGCGAAAAAGCAGGAAGGCCGCGCCGCTGGTGCCACCGGCTGGATCGTCAAACCCTTCGACCCCGGCAAGCTGCTGGAAGTCATCCGCAAAGTCAGCCCGTAACACGGCACCAGAGCCGCGGAGCAGAAGCAGGACGCGTCCATGGATGACCTAGCCCAATTCAAACAGACCTTCTTCGCCGAGTGCGAGGAACTGCTGGGGGACCTGGAAGGCCACCTGATGGCCCTGCAGTCCGGCGAGGGCGACAACAACACCCTGAACGCCGTCTTCCGCGCCATCCATTCGATCAAGGGCGGCGCCGGCGCCTTCGGCTTCGACCGCCTGGTTGCCTTCGCCCATATCTTCGAGACCGTGCTCGACCTGATGCGCGACGGCCGGCTGGAGCCGACGCCGGATTCCGTACTGCTGGTGCTGCATTGCGCCGACATTCTGTCCGATCTGGTGCGCGCCGCCCAGACCGATACCGAACTGCCGGCCGATCACGAAAATGAAGGCCGCAAGTCGCTGATCGACCTCGCCGCCAGCATCGGCGTCGATGCCGACCCGCATGCCGCCGATGCCGCCCTTGCCGCGCTGGATGCCCAGCTGGCCGGCGGCAGCCTGAACGCCGACCCGGAGCCCGAGCCGGAAGCAGCGGCCGAGGCCGAACCGGAGCCCGCCGCCGAGCCCGCAGCGGCAGCCGCCCCGGCCAAGGCCCCGCTGCTGAAATACCTGGTGAAATTCGCCCCGCGCGACGCGCTCTACCAGCGCGCCAACGAGCCACTGATCCTGATCCGCGAATTGCGCGAGCTGGGCGGCTTCCTGGCCAAGGCGGACGCCTCCGGTGTGCCGCCGCTCGACCAGATCCAGGCCGAGGGCGCCTATATCAAGTGGGATTTCGAGATCGAGACGGACCGCGGCGAGGCCGCCATCCGCGACGTTTTCGAATTCGTGCTCGACGACTGCGACCTCGAGATCACCTGCCTCAACCCGCCGGCCGACAAGCCGCCCGCCGAGAAGCCCGCCGCGGCCGCCGAAGCGAAAAAGCCGGCTGAAGCGCCGGCCGCAGCCGCCAAGCCCGCCACTGTGGCACCGGCCGCGACGACTTCCGGCGCCAAGGCCGGCCCGAAGCCCGAAAGCGCCGCACCGGCCGCCCCAGCCACGGGCGGTGGCGGTGGCGAGACCAAGGCGGTGCGGTCGATCCGCGTCGATCTCGACCGCGTCGACAAGCTGGTCAACATGGTCGGCGAGCTGGTCATCACCCATGCGATGATCGCGCAGCAGACCGAGCATCTGCACGCCGACCAGCATCCGGAACTCGCCAACGGCCTGGCCGAGCTGTCCCATCACATCCGCGACCTGCAGGAAAGCGTGATGGCGATGCGCGCCCAGCCGGTCAAGAGCGTGTTCGCCCGCTTGCCGCGCCTGGTGCGCGAACTGGCGATGATGACCAACAAGAAGATCCGCCTCGAAATGAGCGGCGAGAACACCGAGATCGACAAGACGGTGATCGAACAGCTCGGCGATCCGCTGACCCACATGATCCGCAATTCCTGCGATCATGGCATTGAGGGCCCGGACGACCGCACCGCCGCCGGCAAGCCGGCGGAGGGCCTGATTCATGTCTCGGCCGACCAGCGCGGCGGCCGCATCGTCATCGAGATCACCGATGACGGCCGCGGCATCAACCGCGAAAAGGTGATGCAGAAGGCGCTGGAGAAGAAGCTGGTCGCACCGGATGCGGTGCTGAGCAACGAGGAAATCGACAACCTGATCTTCCTGCCCGGCTTCTCGACCGCCGATACGGTATCCAACATCTCCGGTCGCGGCGTCGGCATGGATGTGGTGCGCCAGAACATCCAGTCGCTCGGCGGCCGCGTACATATCCAGTCGCGGCCCGGTCAAGGATCGTCCTTCATCCTGACTCTGCCGCTGACGCTGGCCGTGCTCGATGGCATGGTGCTGCGGGTCGGCGAGCAGTCCTACATCATCCCGCTCGCCAATATCGTCGAAAGCCTGCGGCCCGAGCCGGAGCAGATCAACGTGGTGGCCAACCAGAGCGAGCTGCTGCGCATCCGCGGCGAATACGTGCCGCTGGTCTACCTGCACCGGGTCTTCCAGGTACCGAACGGCATCAACGACCCGACCAAGGCGCTGGTCATCATCGTCGAGCTCGAGGATGGCGGCAAAATGGGCCTGGTGGTCGACGAGATCGTCGGCCAGCAGCAGGTCGTCATCAAAAGCCTGGAGGAGAATTTCGATCCGATCCGCGGCGTCGGCGCCGCGACCATCCTCGGCAACGGCCGCGTCTCGCTCATCCTCGACGTCGCCGGCATCAAGCATATCGCCGAACAGGACACCCAGCGTCCCGCCCCGGCCGCAGCCCAGCGCCAGATCGCGGCCGCCGCGGCCGGCGAATGAACAGGAGGCGCCACGATGGCATCGTCAGCCGATCCGCGTAACGGCAGCCACCCGGCCGGTAACGAACAGGGCCGCTCCGGGCGGACCGTGCAGCTCGTGTCATTCACCGTCGGCAACGAGGAATACGGCGTCGACATCATGGCGGTGCGCGAGATCCGCGCCTGGTCGGAAACCACCCCGCTGCCGAATACGCCGGAAGTCGTGCGCGGCGTCATCAACATGCGCGGCGCCATCGTGCCGATCTTCGACCTGCGCGCCCGTTTCGGCATGCCGCGCACCGAGCCGACCAAATACAACGTCGTCATCATCGTGTCGGTGTCGTCGCGCATCGTCGGCATCCTGGTCGACGCGGTCTCCGACATCATCACCATCAATGAAGACGAGATCCGCCCGATGCCCAGCATGGAGCAGGTCAACGGCATCGGCTTCATGGAAGGCCTGATCACCGTCGGCGAGCGCATGGTGGGCCTGATCGGCTTGGAGCGCATGTTCGCCGGCCGCATGCTGGAAGCCGCTGACAGCGCCGGCAAGCCGATGCTGACCGGCCCCTCGGAGACCGCCGGCGCGGCCTGAGGCCGCACCCGGCGCCCACGCCCATGGCAACCGACACCAGATCCCGGGATACACGCCCGCCGGCGACCGAAGCGGCCGTGTCGGAAGACCGCGAGTTCAGCTTCTCGACGGACGACTACGCCTATCTGCGGGCGATGCTGAAGGAAAAGACCGGCATCGAGCTTGGTCCGACCAAGCAGAACATGGTCTACGCCCGGCTGGCCAAGCGCCTGCGCAAGCTGGGGTTCAAGACCTTCCGCGATTACATCGAATTCATCGGCACGCCGGCCGGCGTCGACGAGCTCGGCACCACGCTGAACGCGCTGACCACCAACCTGACCAAGTTCTTCCGCGAGAACCATCACTTCGAGCATCTCGGTACGGCGGCGCTGCAGGAAGTCCGCGCCCGCGCCGTCAGCCAGGGCCGCCGCCTGCGCATCTGGTCGGCCGGCTGCTCGTCCGGCGAGGAGCCCCATTCGATCGCCATCACGCTGCTGCAGTCGATGCCCGACATCAAGCAGTGGGATGCCAAGGTGCTGGCCACCGATATCGATACCGAGATGGTGCGCCGCGGTTCCGAGGGCGTCTACCCGGCCGCCTCGCAGGAAGGCATCCCGGCCGACATTGCGCGCAAGTATTTCGAGCCGCATGGCGCCGATAAGGTCCGGGTGACGCAGGATGCCCGCAGCCTGATCACCTTCAAGCACCTGAACCTGATCGGCAACTGGCCCATGAAAGGCCCGTTCGACGCGATTTTCTGCCGCAACGTGGTGATCTATTTCGACAAGGACACCCAACGCGTGCTGTTCGAGCGCTACGCCAATCTTCTGGTGCCGGGCGGGTTCCTTTATATCGGCCATTCCGAGAATCTGTTCGGCATCACCGAGCGGTTCAAGCTGCTCGGCCGCAATATCCATCGCAAGATCGCCTGACCAGCGGAAATCCGGGAGCGCTGCCAGTGGCCGGCAAAAGAATCAAAGTCCTCGTCATCGATGACAGCGCGCTGATCCGGCAGCTGCTGACCACGGCGCTGACCAGCGATCCGGAGATCGAGGTCGTCGGCGCCGCGCCGGACCCGCTGATCGCCCGGACGATGATCAAGGAACTGAATCCGGATGTCCTGACCCTCGACATCGAGATGCCCAACATGGACGGCATCTCCTTCCTCGAGAAGATCATGCGCCTGCGGCCGATGCCGGTGGTGATGGTCTCGACGCTGACCCAGAAGGGCGCCGGCATCACCATGCAGGCGCTGGAAATGGGCGCCGTCGACTTCGTGCCCAAGCCGACGCTGGACATCAAGCACGCCCTGGAAGAGATCAAGCTGGAGCTGATCGCCAAGGTGAAGATGGCGGCCACCGCCCGGGTGGTGGCGCGCAACCGGCCGCCCGAGGGCCAGGTGCCGAAACGGCTGACCCCCGGCCCCGGCTTCAATTCGACCGACATCATCGTCGCCATCGGCTCGTCGACCGGCGGCGTCGAGGCGCTGAAGGAAGTGATCACCATCCTGCCGCCGGACAGCCCGCCGGTCCTGATCACCCAGCATATGCCGCCGCGGTTCACCGGCAGCTTCGCCGCCCGCCTCGATTCGCTGTCGGCCGTGGCCGTCTCCGAGGCCAAGGACAATGTGCGGGTCTTCCCCGGCCATGTGTATATCGCCCCGGGGGACTATCACCTGACGTTGCACCGCTCCGGCGGCCACTATTACACCAAGCTTAACCATGATCCGCCGGTCTCGGGGCACCGCCCGTCGGTCGACGTCCTGTTCAATTCGGTCGCCGAACATGCCGGCCACAATGCCATCGGCGTGATCCTGACCGGTATGGGCAAGGACGGCGCCATCGGCCTTAAGAAGATGCTGGAGGCGGGCGCCCAGACCATCGGGCAGGACGAATCGACCAGCCTGGTCTACGGCATGCCCAAGGCCGCCAAGCTGATGGGGGCCGTGCAGGCGGAGGTGGCCATCGGGCATGTCGCCGCGGAGATTCTGAATCGCTGCAAACAGCGTTGAGGGGACTTGGTTTTTGCGCTAAATACCATAGTCTTAGGCGCTGAATCGGGCGCGGACCGGCGACGCGGTCCAGAGTTGTATACGTGAGGATAGAGCGAGGGGCGATATGCCTTCGGCCAGCACACTTCGGGTTTTGATTGTCGACGACCAGATGAGCATGCGCGGCATTGCCCGCTATTGCCTGCAGGAGATCGGCATCAAGAATGTTGTCGAAGCCAAGAGCGGCGCCGAAGCTCTGGTTTCCATCGGCTCGAACAAATTCGACCTGATCATCTCCGACTGGAACATGGACGGGATGGACGGCCTGACCCTGCTGAAGACCATCCGCAGCAATCCGCTGACCAAGCGCATGCCGTTCATCATGGCAACCGGCCAGCGCGACACCGAAATGGTCAAGACGGCGATCCAGGCCGGCGTTAACAATTACATGGTCAAGCCGTTCAACGCCGCCACGATGAAGCAGAAGATCGAGGCCGTGCTGGGCAAGCTCGGCGCCTGACCGCACGGATCCGGCGATGGCCGAGAAACCGCTGCGTCTCGACGGCTATCTTCCCTACCTGATCAATCGCGCCGGCATCTCCATGGCCAATCATTTCGGCCTGGTGCTACGCCAGGCCGGCGTGTCGCTGCAGGACTGGCGCGTGCTGGCGGCCCTGCGCGAGCGCGGCGGCCTGCGCCTGACCGAGCTGGCGGCGCGCACCAGCATCGAGATTTCCACCCTGTCGCGCCTGGTGGCCGGCATGGAGACTGCAGGCCTGGTCTCGCGGGAACGCGACAGCGACGATGCCCGCGCCATTGCCATCCACCTGACCGTTGCCGGCGACAGCCTGGCGGCGCGCCTGACCCCGGCCGCCGAACAGTTGGAGCGCACCGCGCTGGCCGGCTTCAGCGAGGCCGAAACCGCCGTGCTGAAGGCCCAGCTGGAGCGGCTCTACGGCAACCTCGCGGCGGTGCCGGAACTGGCAGAGGCGGAAGAGCCGGCAGGACGCGCCGTCATCCGCCGCAAATAGGCCCGCTCAGCCGGCCAGGCAGCGGCGGAAAAAATCGATGATGTCGGCGGTCACCGCGTCGCGGTTGGTTTCGTTCAGCAGTTCATGGCGGGCGCCGTCGTAGTATTTGTGCCCGACCGCGGTCAGCCCGGCCGCCGCATAGGCCTCCAGCAGCTGCCGCAACCCCTTGGTGCCGCCAGACACCGAGTCAAGGCTGCCGGCGATCACCAGCACCGGCATCGCCTTCGGGATTCGCGCCTGGTTTTCCGGCCGTGCCATCGCCTCCAGCCCGTCCAGCAGGTCGATCCAGGCCTGCACGGTGATCGGAAAGCCGCAGAGCGGATCGGCAATGTACTTGTCGACCTCGGCCGGGTCGCGCGACAGCCAGTCGAATTCCGTCCGCGCCGGCGCGAAGCGCTTGTTGAAGGCACCGAATGACAGGTTATGCAGCAGCAGGCTGACGCCGCGGCCGCCATGGCGCAGCTTTTCCGCCCGCGCCACCAGCCGGCCGGCGGCGGCAAGCGCCGGCGGCTTGCCGTTGGAGCCGCACAGCACGCAGCCGGCGATCCGGTCGCTGTATTCGTAGAGCAGTTGCTGCGCCATGAACGAACCCATGGAATGGGCGAACAGCAATACCGGCAGGCCGGGATGGCGCTGGGCGGCCAGATCGCAGACAGCGGCAAGGTCGGCCACGGCCCGGTTCCAGCCGTCACGGTCGGCGAAATGGCCGAGCTCGGTAGCGCTGCGGGCCGTGCGGCCATGGCCGCGATGGTCGAAGGCGTAGACGGCGAAACCCGCGGCGGTCAGCGCCGCGGCAAAGCGGGCATAGCGCTCGGCATGTTCGGCCATGCCATGGGCGATCACCACGGCGGCCTGCGGCGTGCCGGCCGGCAGCCAGGCATAGCCGCGCAGGACCAGCCCGTCGGCCGGCGAGGTCAGCGAGATATCCGCTCCGGTCATGCCGGAAACACTACCGGCCGCCCGGCGGTTTTCACAGGGGTGGATTGCGGGGGCGGTTTTTTCGCCCGCGGATTTTGACAGGCGGCGATTTTCACCGTCTACTGACGACCTCACCCGGAGATTGCCATGACCGCCCAGACCGCCACCGCCCGCTCGCCCAATTCCCTTGCGGCAAGGGACATCGCCCATGTGATGCACCCCTACACCAACATGGTGAAGCACGAGGCCAATGGGCCGCTGGTGATCGAGCGCGGCAAGGGCATCTATGTCTATGACGACCAGGGCAAGGAATACATCGAGGGCATGGCCGGCCTGTGGTGCGCGGGGCTCGGCTTCAGCGAGCCGGCGCTGGTCGACGCCGCCGTCGAGCAGATGCGTAAACTGCCCTACTACCATGGCTTCGGTCACAAGACGACGGCACCGGTGATCGCGCTGGCCGAGAAGCTGAAGAGCCTAAGCCCGGTGCCGGTCGGCAAGGTGTTCTTCGCCGAGGGCGGCTCGGGCGCCAACGACACCCTGATCAAGCTGGTCTGGTACTACAACAATGCCCGCGGCAAGCCCGACAAGAAGACCATCCTGTCGCGCACCAAGGGCTATCACGGCGTCACCGTCGCCACCGCCAGCCTGACCGGCCTGATCGGCAACCACCGCGATTTCGACCTGCCGATCGCCCGCATCAAGCATGTCGACTGCCCGCATTACTACCGCTTTGCCGAACCGGGCGAGAGCGAGGCCGATTTCGTCGCCCGGCTGGCTGCCAACCTCGATGCCTTCATCACTGCGGAAGGGCCCGACAGCATCGCCGCCTTCTTCGCCGAACCGGTGATGGGCGCCGGCGGCGTCATCGTGCCGCCCAAGGGCTATTATCCGGCGATTCAGGCCGTGCTGAAAAAACACGACGTCCTCAGCATTTCCGACGAGGTGATCTGCGGCTTCGGCCGGACCGGCAAGATGTGGGGCGCCCAGACCCTCGACTACCAGCCTGATTTCGTCAGCTGCGCCAAGCAGCTGTCCGGTGCGTACCTGCCGATCTCGGCGGTGCTGGTGCCCGAGCATGTCTACGAGGTCATCCGCGACAATTCCGGCAAGATCGGCACCTTCGGCCATGGTTTCACCTACGGCGGCCATCCGGTCGCCGCCGCCGTCGCCCTGCGCGCCCTGGAACTCTACGAGGAGCGCGATATCCTCGGCCATGTGAATACGGTGTCGCCGCGCTTCCAGGCCCGGCTGCGCAAGCTGGCCGACCATCCGCTGGTCGGCGAGGCGCGCGGCGTCGGCCTGATCGGTGCCGTGGAACTGGTCGCCGACAAGGCCACCCGCCGGCCCTTCGCGCCGGCGGCCGGCATCGGTGCCGCCTGCATGAGCTTTGCCGAGGAGGAAGGCCTGATCCAGCGGGCGATGGGCGATACGCTCGCCTTCTGCCCGCCGATGATCATCACCGAAAGCGAGATCGACGAGATGTTCGACCGGTTCGAACGGGCGCTGCAGCGTGCCACCGAGATGGTGGAGCGTAACAATCTGCGCGCGGCGGCCTGAAAATCGGCCTGCCGGCGCGATTCTCCGTTCGCCCGATACAACTGCCGTGTTAAGGTTAATGTAACCTCGACGGGACAAAACTTCGCCGGCCATGATCGCTGACAATCACGCCCATAACCAGGAAGCCAATGAGCTGGTCACGCGCATCGAGCAGCGCGCCCTGCTGATTTTCCGGTTCACCGAGAGCGCCGAGGAAAAGCGCAATTCGGTGTCCGGTTTCCGCAAGTTCGCCACCATGGTGGATGATTTCCACCAGGCGGCCGAAACCGCCGAGGGCCGCCTGTCGGTGCTCAAGACCGGCCGGCGCGACGAACTGCGCCGCTATGTCACGCAGGTGCGCGCCAAGATCCTGAAAATCGAGATCGACGTCAAACAGAGCTATCTCGAGAACCTGATCGAGGCCCGGACCGCCCTGCCCTATGGCGCGCGGGAATTCTTTGCCTCGCGGCTCAAGCGGCTCGAGGAACTGAGCAGCCTGCTGGTCGACGGCCCCGAGGCCGATGGCACCGCCGGCACCCTGCTCGAGCATATGCGCAAGATGCTGGAGCATCTGATGGCCCAGGCGCCGCAGCTCGAAGTCTTCGAGCGGGCCGCCGACTGGCGCCCGCAGCATCGTGCCGTTTCCGGCGGATCGCGGCCGGCACCGGCGGCCGGCACCGGCACGCAGGCCGTGGCCCAGAAGCCGCGGCGCGCCGTCGACAAGAAGCCGGAAATCCGGCCGATCCGGCTGACCGGCCGCGACGAATGGGGCCGCGTCTTTCTCGACAAGGGCTCCTTCGAGCTGATCAACGACGCCTGCAAGGCACGCGGCATCACGCTCGACAATATCGCCTCCAAGCTCAGCATCACCCGCGTCGCGCTGACCCTGATCCTCAACGGTCAGGACCCGATTGCGCGCAACATGCTGGATGTGCTGCACCGCGTGATCAACAATTTCAACGAAAACACCGGCGAAATGGGCTGACCGGCGCCCTCGCCGGGCCGCTCCGGTTCAGATTGCCGGTTCGATCCGCAGGATGCGCCCCTCGGCATTGTCGGTGGCAAGATAGAGATAGCCATCCGGCCCGTCGCGGACGTCGCGGATATTCTCGCCGACTTCCCGCAGCAGCTGTTCCTGGGCCACGACGCGGGTGCCGTCCAGCACCACGCGATGCAGGCTGCCGAATTTCAGCGAGCCGACAAACAGGTTTCCGGTCCAGGCCGGAAGCTTCCCCCCGGTATAGAAGGCCATGCCCGCCGGCGCGATCGACGGCGTCCAGTGCAGCAATGGCTGTTCCATGCCCGGCGCCGCAGTGCCGATGCCGATCTTCTCGCCGGAATAATCGATCCCGTAGGTGATCACCGGCCAGCCGTAATTGCGCCCGGCCTGCGGGGTGTTGACCTCGTCGCCGCCACGCGGGCCGTGCTCGTGCAGCCAGACGGCGCCGGTCTGCGGGTTGATCGCCATGCCCTGGATGTTGCGATGGCCGTAGGACCAGATTTCCGGTCGCGCGCCGGCACGGCCAACGAAGGGATTATCGGGCGGCACGCTACCGTCGCGGGCGATACGGATCACCTTGCCGAGGTAGTTTGAGAGGTCCTGCGCCTCGTCGCGCTGGTAGCGTTCGCCCAGCCCCAGCCACAGCATGCCGTCACGGCCGACCACCACGCGGCTGCCGAAATGGTTGCCGCCGCCGGTCTTCGGCTGCTGGCGGAACAGCACGGTGACAGTCTCGAGGCGGTCGCCGGCCAGCCGTGCGCTGGCCAGCGCGGTGCCGGCGCCGCCTTCGCCGGGCTCGGCATAGGTGAAATAGATCCGGCTGTTGCGGGCGAAGTCCGGATCCAGCGCGACATCGAGCAGGCCGCCCTGGCCGCGATGATAGACCGCCGGCACATTGCCAAGCGGCGGCGACACCGTGCCGTCTGGCGCTACCAGGCGCAGCCGGCCCGGCCGTTCGCTGACCAGCATGCGGCCATCGGGCAGGAAGGCGAATCCCCAGGGATGTTCCAGCCCCTTCGCCACGGTGACGACCCGCACCGGGCCAGCCTGCGTGCTGGCGGTTTCGGGCATGGCGGCAAGGGCGGGAATAGCCAGCAGGGCGGAAGCCGTGACGAGAGCGAGGTGGCGCATGGGCGATCTCCGGACAGGACGGGCCTGTATCAGACGGGGCCCGTATGATCTGGGGGCGGCCGGCGCCCGCGCCAAGCCCCTCCGGCATGACAGATCGATGATCGATGTCGCCAGTTGCAGACTACGGTGGCTCAGGCCGGCAGCACGACCTCGCGCAGCCGCTCGGCGGTGTCCTTGGCGTACCGGTCGGTCATGCCGGAGATGTAATCGGTGACCGCCAGCAGCCGCTGGTAGCGCGACGTGCCGGCCTCGTAATGCGGCACCAGCGACAACAGGCGCTGGGCGGTGACATGCTGCGGCCCGGCATTCATCGCCGCGATGAACAGGTCGAGCAGCCGGTGCAGCATGGTGATGCCCTTTAGTTCCTCGGTCACCGTCCGCTCCCAGCGATAGACGCGGCCCATGGCCAGGTCCTTCAGGCGCTTCGCCTCGGCATGCTGCGGCGTCAGGTCGATCAGGGACTTTTCATCGAGAAACCGGTTCGCCGGATCGACGAAGGCGCGGCATGAGGCGTCGATCAGGGCACCGATGCTGAGCGAGCGCAGGGTCGACAGTTTCTCGTCGTTGCTGCGCGTGCGGTAGCGGTCGCTCATCGCGGTACCGATGATGGCGACGAAAATCTCTTCCGCCTCGCTGAAGCCGATGCGGCCGAGCTTGACGCCATCCTCGACGTCGATCACCCGGTAGCAGATGTCGTCGGCGGCCTCGACCAGATAGGCGAGCGGATGGCGCTGCCAGGCGCCCGCGGCACCATCGAGGACCGGCAGGGCAAGCCGGCCCGCCAGTGCGGCGAAGACATCCGCCTCGCTCTGCTTGTAGCCGTGTTTCTTGCGGCCGATATAGGTGGCGGCGCGGCCCTGCCGTTGCAGCGCGCCGCAGGGATATTTGGTGAAGGCGCCCAGCGTGGCGTCCATCAGCCGCATGCCGCCCTGGTTGCGGTCCATCTGCAGCCGGGTGAGGATGCGGAAGCCCTGCGCATTGCCCTCGAACAGCAGGAAATCGGCCTGCTCATCGGCCGACAGTTCGCCGGCGAAGGCCGCCTCGCGATGGGCCTCGAACCAGGTCTGGATCGCCTGCTCGCCGGTATGGCCGAACGGCGGATTGCCGATGTCATGCGCCAGGCAGGCGGCGGCAATGATGTCACCAAGGTCAGCGGCGAGGTCGCGATGGGCGGTTTCGGACGCCAGCCCGTCGCGGAACAGCAGCCGGGCGACCTGGCCGCCCAGCGAGCGGCCGACCGAGGCGACCTCCATGGAGTGGGTCAGCCGGGTGCGCACATAGTCGCTCTGCGGCTGCGGATGCACCTGGGTCTTGTCCTGCATGCGGCGGAAGGCCGAAGAGAACACAATGCGGTCGGCATCCTGCTGGAACGGCGAGCGGCCATCCTGCGGCAGGCGACGGCCTTCGGGGCCGCTTTTCAGCGTGTCGAGCCAGAGCATGGCCCTGTTGCTAGCATATTTGCCGGACCCGGAGAATCGCCGGCGACCATTGATCGGCCGCCGCCTGCATATTAGGACAGGCCGTCCCTGCCGGAGGCCCGCCGTCATGCCCCAGATTGAGATCCGCGACGCCCTGCCCGCCGATGCCGAGGCGATCCGCGCCATCTACAACGACGCCGTGCTGAATACCACGGCGGTCTTCGACTACACACCGCGCGATGTCGCCGCACAGGTCGCCTGGCTGGCCGCCAAGGCCGAGCAGACCCTGCCGGTGCTGGTCGCCACCGACGGGCCCGGCGGCGCCGTGGCCGGCTATTGCAGCTACGGCCCGTTCCGGCCCTGGCCGGCCTATCTCTACACGGTGGAGAATGCCATCTACATCGCCCCCGACCGGCGCGGCCAGGGCATCGGCAAGCTGCTGCTGGCGCGGCTGACCGGTCTGGCCCGCACGCGCGGCCTGCACACCATGATCGCCGGCATCACCGCCGAGAATGCCGCCAGCTTGCGGCTGCACGAGGCCCAGGGCTTCACGCGGGCCGGACTGATCCGGGCCGCCGGCTGGAAATTCGAACGCTGGCTCGATCTCGTCTTCCTGCAGAAGATGCTGCAGGACTGAGCCGGTCACGCCCGGCGGCCCGCTTACCGGTATGCCTGGCCGATATGCGAGACAGCGACCGATGTGCGGGACAGTCTGTGCATATCTGAATCCATCTGCGAAGATGGACTGCCGGGCCTGCGCGACCTAGTGGAAATGATAGGTAACACCGATGAACAGGCCATGGACGTCGAGATCGGCCGAGTGGTTCATCGTGCCGCCCGAGTTGTTGGTCGAGGTGACATCGGACACCGAGTTGACCTCTCCGAACCGAGTGAAGAGATAATCGCCCCGCAGCGACCAGTTGTTGCCCAGCGCATATTCGCCGCCAAAGCCAAGGCTCCAGCCGGCCACCAGTTTCGATTTCGATGCTTCGGAATACCCGCTGAAAGCGTTATCGGTAAACAGGGTGTGCATCTTCATCTGCGTGGCGGCAATGCCGCCGGTGACATAGCCCAGCCAGTTGTCCTGCGCCCAGCCCAGCCGGGGACGCAATGTCGCCATCCAGTCGGCCGAGACCGATTGTTTAATTCTGAACTGCGCGGTGGGGACTGTTATGTAAGTCTCACTCCTCACGTGTTCTTCGTCGAGGAAAAGTGTATTGGCGCTCACCTCGATCCCGACGAGGACGTTGCCGAACTGCACGCCATAGCCGCCCGCCAGTCCGCCTGACGGACGCCACTGGTCGATATCATTCTTGCCGACTCGGGCAATCTGCGCGGCATCGGTCGCGTCGAAGTACTGGAGCCGTCCGGTAACCGTCTTCATATCGGCGTTGCCATTCGTCGCGCCCGCGAGGCTGCTGACATAAAACCCCGACCAGTCGATGGCGCCGGGCGCCGGCTGCGCCAAGGCACCGCTGCCGATTCCCCCCGCCAACGTAACGATCAAAGCGATAAGTGCCGCACGCATACCTGCCCCCCGGCTATATTTAACAGGGCGAGATTGGCATTACGCCTGTCGGCTGTCATCCCTTGCGACGCCGTCTCTGGACATTTGAGACATCGAGGACAGAAATATATGTAACGCCCTGGCAAGACTCCCCTCCGTCTTGCGCAACACGGCTGGGGCATCAGCCAACTACTGCTGGGGACTGACCGGCGGGCCGGACTGATCCGGGCCGCCGGCTGGAAATTCGAACGCTGGCTCGATCTCGTCTTCCTGCAGAAGATGCTGCAGGACTGAGCCACAGGTCACGCCTGGCCGGTCATTTCCCGTCGCCTGCCGGCATCGAATCATGGCAAGCTGAAGGCAGTCCGATGCCCGCCATGTCCCGCGCCCTTCGCCTGCCCAATCTGAGCCTGCCCTCGCAGCAGGTGGTCAGCGGCGTCACGGCCGCCGTCGGCGTGCTGCTTGTCGCCGCCGCCGCCGGGTTTGCCGGCGGCCCTACGGTGGCCGCCGCGGTCGCCACTGGCGCCGTCTGCACCAGCATCGCCGATATTCCCGATGCGCTGGAACACAAGCCGGTCAGCTTCCTGGTCGCCTTCGTGCTTGGCGGCCTGATCACCCTGGTCACCGGGCTGACCGAGACCCTGCCCTGGCTGATGGGCCCCTGGCTGATGGGCTTCTTCGTCGTCGCAGTCAGCTTCTTCGGCGCCATCATCACCATTTATGGCCGGCCAGCCCTGCCGCTCAGCATGACGCTGATCCTCGCCATGGTCTTCGCGCTCGGCACGCCACCCGCCGACCAGGCCGCGGCCCTGCAGCATGCCCTGCTGTTCACGCTGGGCGGCGGCGCCTATGCGGTCTATGGCGTCGTGGCCGGCTGGCTTCTGGAAGCCCGCCACAAGCAGCTCGCGCTGGCCGAAACGCTGCATGCCTTCGCCGACTATGCCCGCCTGAAGGCGCAGCTCTATGACATCGACATCGGCATCGACGAAACCTTCACGGCCTTGATCGAGCGGCAGGTACTGCTGATGGAACGCGTGCAGGCCGCGCGCAACCTGGTGTTCCGGCGGCTGAACGATGACCGTGACCGGCAATGGGCCGCGGCGCTGGCCGCGGCGCTGGATGCCTTCGAGACCTTCCTGTCGAGCCAGACCGATTACTGGCTGCTGCGCGGCCGGCTCGGCAAGGCCACCGTGATGACGGCGATCCGCGACGGTATCGTCGAATGCGCCGACCTGCTCGACCAATTGTCACAGGAAATCCGCGACGGCCAGCCGGCGCCCTCCTTCGGCCGGCTGCAGGGCCGTTTCGAGGAAATCGGCGGCCTCGCCGACCGGCTGCAGACGGAAACCCCGCTCGACGATACCGAGCAGCAGCAGGCGATTGCCGTGCTGCAGGCCCGCATCGAGACCATACGCCTCGGCATGGACCAGTTGGCCCTGCTGCAGCAGGTGGTGCGCGAACCGGCCGCCGCGCAGGCCCGGCTCGACGGCATCGACCTCGGCGCCTTCCTGCCGCCGCGGCCCTGGCGCCTGCGCTTCCTGCTGCGCCAGTTGCGCTGGCGGTCGCCGATCTTCCGCTATGCCCTGCGGCTCAGCGCCGCCATGCTGGCCGCCTTCATCCTGCTGCGGCTGCTGGAGCCCTACCTGCCGCATTCGAGCTGGATCATGCTGACGGTGGCGGTGATCATGCGGGCGAGCTACAGCGCCACGCGACAGCGCCAGAAGGACCGCCTGATCGGCAACCTGCTCGGCTGCGTGCTGGCCGCCTTTTCACTGCATGTGCTGCCCGACCCGGCCCTTGTGGCGCTGACGTTCATCGCCATCGGATTTTCGCATGCCTATGCGCCGGTACGCTATCGCGTCACCTCGACATCGGCCTGCATCATGGCCCTGATGATCATGCATTTCTCCAATCCCGGCACGGATTCCCTGCTGCTGGTGCGCCTGGTGGATACGGCGCTCGGGGCCGCCATCGCCGTCGCCTTCAGTTTCATGCTGCCGGTCTGGGAGCGCCAGGGCCTGCCGGGACGCATCGCCGCCCTGCTGCAGGCCGACCGCGACTATGCCCGCCAGGCGCTCAAGCGCAATCCGGCCGACCAGACCTACCGGCTGAGCCGCAAGCAGGTCTTCGATGCCATCAGCGACCTGGCCGGGGCGCTGCGCCGCCTGCCCGACGAGCCGGGCGCCCGTCAATACGACCAGGGTCTGCTGCAGCGGTTTCTCACTGCCAATTACCGGCTCGCCTCGTATCTCGCCTCGCTGCAGGTGCTGCTGCGCATGCATGGCGCCGAATACGCGCCGGAAGACCTCGAAGGCCTGCTGGCGGGCTATCGCGAAAGGCTGCAGGCGATGCTGGCCCAGCCAGCCGCCGACGAGGCCGCGCCCGCGGTCGACCACCAGCCCGGCAACGATTCCACCCTGCCGCAGCGGCTGGCCAGCACGCTGGCGGTAGCCGCCGAAATCCGCGGCATGGCCGGGGCCTTACGGGTCAGCTGACCACCAGCGCCAGCCAGACGACAAGGCAGGCGGCGATGGCACCGGCCAGCCCGAAGGCCAGCACATAGCGCATCCGGTGCAGTTCGATGCCGGCCCTGGCATCGCGGGTGGAGATCACGCGTTGCCGGGTGTCGTAATCCTGCCGTTCACTGTCGGATCGCATGCTGTCGGGCTGCATACCGTCCTGCCGCATGGCAGCGCCGGAGAGGGTTGAGTGTGCTGTCATGACCGTCCTCCTTTCCTGACTGTGGACGTCCAGTCACCAAACCCCACAGTCCGGCAGGAGTGCCCGCCCGGCTGTGCCAATGCTGTGACCGTGCGGCACAGCAAAAAGACGCCCGGCGGGAGCCGGGCGCCTGATGCAGAAGCCGGTTGCGAGGGGGCCTTAGCCCTTGTTCATGCGGTTGCTGACCAGATCGTCGACAACGCCCGGATCGGCCAGGGTGCTGGTGTCGCCGAGGCTGGAGAATTCGTTCTCGGCGATCTTGCGCAGGATGCGGCGCATGATCTTGCCCGAGCGCGTCTTCGGCAGGCCGGGCGCCCACTGGATCAGGTCGGGCGAGGCGATCGGGCCGATCTGCTGGCGCACATGGGCGACCAGTTCCTTGCGCAGCTCCTCGGTCGGCTGGATGCCGGCCTTGAGCGTCACATAGGCATAGATGCCCTGGCCCTTGATGTCGTGCGGATAGCCGACCACGGCGGCCTCGGCGACCTTGAGATGGGCGACCAAAGCACTCTCGACTTCCGCCGTGCCCATGCGATGGCCGGAAACGTTGATCACGTCATCGACGCGGCCGGTGATCCAGTAATAGCCGTCGGCATCACGGCGGCAGCCGTCGCCGGTGAAATACTTGCCAGGGAAGGTCGAGAAATAGGTATCGATGAAGCGCTGGTGGTCGCCGTAGACCGTGCGCATCTGGCCCGGCCAGCTGTCGGCGATGCACAGGTTACCCTCGGTGGCGCCGTCGAGCACCTTGCCGTCGCCATCGACGATCTCGGGTTTCACGCCGAAGAACGGCTTGGTGGCCGAGCCCGGCTTCTGGTCGATGGCGCCGGGCAGCGGGGTGATGAGAATTCCGCCGGTCTCGGTCTGCCACCAGGTATCGACAATCGGGCAACGGCCGTCGCCGACCACGCGGTGATACCACAGCCAGGCTTCCGGATTGATCGGCTCGCCGACCGACCCGAGCAGGCGTAAGGACGCGCGACTGGTCTTCTTCACCGGTGCCTCGCCCTCGCGCATCAGGGCACGGATGGCGGTCGGCGCGGTATAGAAGATGTTGACCTTGTGCTTGTCGATCACCTGCCAGAAGCGCGAGGCATCCGGGTAGTTCGGCACGCCCTCGAACATCAGGCTGGTGGCGCCATTGGCGAGCGGGCCGTAGACGATGTAGCTGTGGCCGGTGACCCAGCCGACATCGGCGGTGCACCAATAGATATCGCCGTCGTGATAGTCAAAGACGTATTGATGCGTCATCGAGGCAAAGACGAGGTAGCCGCCGGTGGTATGCAGCACGCCCTTCGGCTTGCCGGTCGAGCCGGAGGTATAGAGGATGAACAGCGGGTCCTCGGCGCCCATCGGCTCGGGCGCGCAGGTCGCCGGCACTTTCGCGGCTTCCTCGTGGAACCAGATGTCGCGGCCGGGCTCGAAGCCGACCTTGCCGCCGGTATGCTGCACCATCAGCACCGTCTTCACGCCGGGACAGGTCTTCAGCGCCGCGTCGGTATTGGCCTTCAGCGGCACCGGACGGCCGCCGCGCAGGCCCTCGTCGGCGGTGATGACGAACTGGCTGTCGCAGTCCTGGATGCGGTTGGCGAGGCTGTCCGGCGAGAAGCCGCCGAACACGATGGAATGCACGGCACCGATACGGGCGCAGGCCAGCATCGCATAGGCGGCGGCCGGGATCATCGGCAGGTAGATGGTGACGCGGTCGCCCTTCTTGACGCCATGGGCTTTCATCACGTTCGCCATGCGGCAGACTTCGTCATGCAGCATCTGGTAGGTGATGTTGGCCGACTTGGCCGGATCGTCGCCTTCCCAGATGATCGCGGTCTGGTTCGCCCGCTTGGCCAGGTGGCGGTCGATGCAGTTGGCCGAGACGTTCAGCACGCCATCGTAAAACCAGCGGATATGCAGGTCGGACTTGTCGAAGGAGACATCCTTCACCTTGGTGAAGGGCTTGATCCAGTCGACCCGCTTGCCGTGTTCGGCCCAGAAACCCTGGGGGTCCTGCACCGACCGGGTATACATGGCCTGGTATTTCGCGGAATCCACCCAGGCGCGCTTCGCCCAGTCCTGCGACACCGGAAACAGCTCGTTCTCGGCCATGACGGCCCTCCCTTCTGCGTCTTTTTTCCGCCCCGTGCCGGGCGGCGTGTTCATCATCCGGGATGATGCAACGGAGGGCGCCGGGCGACAAGCCGCGCTGCCCGCGCTTTCGACTAAAGCATAGGGATGACTGGCAGATTTTTCCCGCGAAGCGGCCGTCAGAAGGGATCGACGGCGGTGGTCACGGCAGCGGTGCCGGCGATCGTGGCGGCGAGGCCGGCAACCAGGCCGGCATAGTCGCGGCCCAGCAGGGCGCGCATCTCGTCCTGCGCCCGGCGCCATAGTGCGATGCCGGCGCGATAGGCCTGCCGGCCCTCGCGGGTGGCGCGCACTGCCTTGGCCCGGCCGGGCTGGCCGGAGCCGCGGCCGGCCGGCTCCACCGTGACGAGGCCGGCCGCCACCATCGGCTTCAGGTTGCGGGCCAGCGTGGTGCGGTCGAGGTCGAGCGCCCGGGCCAGCTCGGTGATCGTTGCCGGGCGGCCGTTGCGCTTTTCGAAGGCGGCCGCCATGCCGACCGCGGCATGCTGCGGCAAGCCGAGGCCAATGGGGGCGAGATGGCGGCCGTAATGGGCGCTGGCGCGCCGCGCCGCGGCCCGCAGCAGGAAGCAGATGCAGTCCTCCAGCCCGTCCGGGGTCGGCGGCGGCAGGATCGCTTCGGCGGCGGGGCCGGGATGCATCGAGGCTTGCCGGGCAACATTCATATCGTGTATATACACGATAGATGCCGTCCGGACAAGCCATCCCCCGGCCGGCGGAAGCCTTCCCAGACCCAGGCCGCGCGGCACCCTCCGCCGCTGCCACAGGAGTTCCCGATGTCCGCTGCCCCGAAAGAGTCCGCTTCCGCCACCGCATGGCCCTTCGATGGTCGCCCGCCGGAAGGTGGCGCCTATGCCCCGGTGCCGGTGGAGCAGCTGCGCGAGATGCCGGGCCTTCAGCTGTTCCACGGCATCATGGCCGGCACGCTGCCCGGCGCGCCGATCGCGCAGATCATGAACATGTGGATCCAGGAGGCCGAGCCCGGCCGCGTGGTGTTCGGCGCCCGGCCGGAGAAGCAGCATTACAACCCGATCGGCAGCGTGCATGGCGGCTATGCCGGCACGCTGCTCGACAGCTGCATGTCCTGCGCGGTGCAATCGATGCTGCCCAAGGGCTCGGGCTACACCACCCTAGAATACAAGATCAGCCTGCTGCGCGCGATCACCGACCAGATCGGCGCCGTCTATGCGGAAGGCAAAGTCATCCAGGTCGGCAGCCGCATCGGCACCGCCGAAGGCCGCATCGTCGATGCCAAGGGCAAGGTCTATGCCACCGGCACCACCACCTGCCTGATCTTTCCGATCTGACGCCCGCTCATGCGGGCGGGCCGATCTGACGCCCCCGTCGCGCTCTGCGCGACAGGCATAATACTGGCGGCAAAGCCGCCGGGCGCGGGCAGGTCGATCTGATGCCCGCGTCAGCGGCGCCAGACCGGCTTGCGCAGTTCGGCCCAGACATCCGCCTGGGTCAGGCCGATGTCTTTCAGGGCCGCGTCGCTCAGCTCAGCCAGCCGGTCACGCTCGCGGAGCAGACGCTGCGCGGCGATCGCGTCGCGCGTGAACGCCTGAAAACTCCGGACGGCCCGATACCAGAGCCGCTCTGCCAGGCTGCGGGACGGCAGCCGGGCGACAATCATCGTCTGGGACATGGCGAGACTCCGTTTTTGTATTTTGTCCCGCCAGCTTACCCTGCGCGCATGACGCCACGGTGACCGGGCGCCGGGACGTGATCGGCGTCACGAACGCACAACCTGTCCGCTTTTTCCGGACCATCATCGCTCAGCCGCCCGGTTCAGCGCCGCCAGCGCGGCTTGCGGATTTCCGCCATTACGTCGCAGCGGCTGAGCCCGAGGTCCTGCAGCGCGGCATCGTCCATCTCGGCGAGTTGCAGCCGTTCGCGGTGGCGGCGCTGCAACACTACCAGCCAGCGGAAGATATCGGGCAGCGACGGGACATGGATGCCGGGGCGGGTTTCGGCGGCGATGGCGACGGTCATGGGATCGGTCTCCGGGGCGGGTTTCTGCATGGCGCCGGTATAGCCGGTCCGGACCGGCCAAAGGTTCGGTCGCGACCGAAGCATCCGCAATTGCACCATCATGGCGCGCGGGCCTAGAGTCCGGCCATGACCAGCACCGAGCCGCAATTCGCCACCGTCGCCGCCCTGCTCGGCGATCCCGCCCGCGCCAATATCCTGCGCGCCCTGATGGATGGCCGTGCCCGCACCGCCAAGGAACTGGCGCTGATCGCCGGAGTCACCGCACAGACCGCCAGCGGCCATCTCGGCAAGCTGATGGCCGCCGACCTGCTGAGCGTGCTGGCGCAGGGCCGGCATCGCTATTACCGGCTGGCCAACAGCCTGGTCGCCTGCACCATCGAAAGCCTGATGGCGCTGGCCGGCGAACGGCCGCTGCCGCGCCACCGCCACAACAGCGCGCTGACCGGCGCCCTGCGCAGCGCGCGCACCTGCTACGACCATCTGGCCGGCCGGCTCGGCGTGCAGATCCATGACCATCTGCTGCATGAGGGCTGCCTGCTGCCGGGCCATGACGGCGACGGCCATGACCATGATTATGAGGTGAGCCCGTCCGGGCACCTGCTGCTGGCGAAACTCGGCATCGATGTCGCGACCGTGGCGAAACAGCGGCGCGGCTTTGCCCGGCCCTGCCTCGACTGGAGCGAGCGGGTGCCGCATCTGGCCGGCGGACTTGGCGCCGCCATCGCCGGCCGCTGTTTCGAGCTCGGCTGGATCGCCCGCCGGGCCGACAGCCGGGCGCTGCGGCTGACCGCCGCCGGCGCAACCGGCCTGAAAGCGCTGTTCGGCATCGATGCGGCGCAGGTGATGGCGGAGGCTGACGGCAGCCGTTGAAAGCCGCCCGTCCGTTGGCTATTGTCCTGCCGGACCGCGGGTGTAGCTCAATGGCAGAGCAGAAGCTTCCCAAGCTTACGACGGGGGTTCGATTCCCCTCACCCGCTCCATCCCGCCGTACCCCGGATATCGACGCACGCCCCTGAAAACCGGGCCGCATCCGTGACGGCCGGCACTGCCTTGGGCAAAGGCCGCCGCTAGCTATATAATCTGCCAGACAAAAAAGCCGTTTCGCCCGCCGCATCGCCCGCCCTTCTCAGCACCGCCTCAACCGGCAGCCAGACCGGACTACGCCCATGCCGATCAAGATTCCCGACAACCTGCCCGCCCGCACCACGCTTGATGCCGAGGGCGTCATGGTCATGGGCGAGACCGATGCGGTGCGCCAGGACATCCGGCCGATGCGCATCGGCCTGCTCAACCTGATGCCGAACAAGATCAGGACCGAGACGCAGTTCGCCCGCCTGCTCGGCGCCACGCCGCTGCAGGTCGAGCTGACCCTGGTGAAGATCACCAACCATGTCGCGCGCAACACGCCGAACGAGCACATCATCTCGTTCTACCGCGACTGGGAAGACATCCGCGCCGAGAAATTCGACGGCTTCATCGTCACCGGCGCACCGGTGGAAACCATGCCCTTCGAACAGGTGACCTACTGGGACGAGCTGCGCCGCATCTTCGACTGGACCCAGACCAACGTGCACAGCAGCTTCCACATCTGCTGGGGTGCACAGGCGGCCGCCCATCATTTCCATGGTATGCCGAAATACCTGCTGGACGAGAAGGCCTTCGGCGTCTACCGCCACCGCAACCTGGCACCGACCTCGCCCTACCTGCGCGGCTTTTCCGACGATTTCGCGATTCCGGTATCACGCTGGACCGAAGTGCGCCGCGCCGACATCCCGGCCGGCAGCGGGCTCGTGGTGCTGATGGATTCAGACGAGGCAGGTCTCTGCCTGCTGGACGATCCGGCGCATCGCTCGCTGCATATGTTCAATCACATCGAATACGACTCGAACTCGCTCAGCGAGGAGTATCATCGCGACGCCGCGGCCGGAAAGCCGATCGCGACGCCGCGCAACTACTTTCCCAGGGACGATCCGGCCCGCCAGCCGGAAAACCGCTGGCGCAGTCATGCCCACCTGCTGTTCGGCAACTGGATCAACCAGCTCTACCAGACCACGCCGTTTGACAGGGATGCGATCGGCCGCCGCTGACGGTCGCGATTCCAGTCATCCCCGGCGGGCGCGACGCCGCCACGGCCGGCAAGGGAATGGGCGCGCGCTCCGTATACCCCCGGCTGCCCTGCGGTCTTGTCGATCGGCGGTGATCGCCGTCATCCTCCCCGCAATTCAAATGTGATGCGCTCCGCGCCCGTGGTCCTATAGCCGGCCGGCGCCGGCATGGCCGGTGACCGCATACACCCGCAACAACGCTATGGAGCGCATCATGACAATCGCAACCGCGATCGGCATACCCTTCCTCTCATCGGCCAAAACCGGTGCCAACCTGGTCATCAGCAACCAGGTTGCCACCATGATCCGCCAGCTTCTGGCCGCCGGCTTCGGTGTGAAATGCCACACCGACGCTTATCAGTTCCGCGACTTCTTCCGCCGGGTCGAAGGCTTCGATCCGGCCAGCCCGCTGGATGCCGCCTTCGCCGAACTCACGCCGGAGACATTCTTCTGCGTGCAGATTCTGGATGGCGACCGGAATGTCATCGCCATGTGCTGCGGCCGGGTGATCGATGCCCCGCGCCTGCGTGGCGGCCTGCAGGCCTGGCTGCGGCAGCAGCGGATCTTTTCCGACCGCTCGCTGCCGCTCTGGGCGCCGGACATCGCCATCGAGGGCCCGGCCGGCCGGATGCATGGCCGGCTCGGCTATGTCGGTGGCGGTTGGGTGATGCCGCCACGGCCCGCCTCGGCAGACGATCCCGGGCACCCGGGCTGGCGGCGGCGCGGCCTGATCGGCTTCGCGGTCCAGCTGGTCCACGCCCATCTGGCCGGCCGGCTGCACTGCGATCACCTGATCGGCTTCGTGCGGCCGCATCACCGGGCGCTGGCCCTGTCGCGCGAAGGCTATGGTTTTGCTCATGAAGCCAAGGCGGCGGCACCATATTTCCCGGGCACCGGGTATGACGAGGACCTGTACTTCGTCCACATCAGCCGCGACGAGGTTGTCGGCCGATTCGCTCGCGGAGAAGGACCCCAATACCACATCCCGTCACCACCGGTGCGGGAATCAATTTCAGCCATGATGAAAATAGGTTGACATCTCGGTCAGGAGGATATATTCCTTCCAAAAGGATATATCCTCCTGATTTGTTAACATGGCCGTCAGCAACAGAGGTCGACCCGACAGTGCCGCGCCGTTCTGCCGATTCCCCCGAAGCGATCCGCCGCGGCCCCGGCCGCCCGGTCGACGCCGCCCTCGCTCAGCGGCTGGAAGCCGCCGTCCGCTGGCGCTGCCGCGAAATCGGCGAGGGCAACAGCCTGGTCGCCCTCAGTCGCGGCATCGGCCGCGGCGAAGACACCATCCGCGCCTGGTTCGCCGGCGAGAATACCTTCAGCCTCGACGACCTCCGGCGCATGCATCTCTGGTTCGCCGAGAAACCGCGCGACCTGCCCGGCCTGCTGCAGGAGGTCAATGCCGACCTGTTCGCTTCGGGCAGTGAGTTGTTTGACGCCGAACAGCTTACGCTGGGTGCGGCATCGGGCCCGGCGCGTTTCAGCATTCCCGGCTTTGTCATCCGCGGCGAGACCCGCAACCTCACCGACCGCGACCTGCTCGACATCGCCACCGCGCTGCGGAACGGGCGCCAGCATGTTCTCGACTCGCTGGCCGGGATGGGCCTGCTCAGCCACACCCATGTGCTGGCCATGGATGTCCGCTCCGATGCCATCCGTGCCACGCATTTCGCCTCGGAAACGCCGATCAAGTTCAATCGCAGCGCCGTCGATCGCGACCTGCGCTCCCTGCACTTCAACGACCGCGGCGACCTGACCTACGGCATGCTGCTGCACCGGCAGATGCACGAGATCATCCAGGCCGACCGCCCGGTCATCCATGTGATCTCGGCGCCGGGCGTGCGCTATCGCCGGCTGGCGATCCCGCTCTGGCATCGTTTCGTCGCCGCCATCCCCTTTGATATCGCCCTCGACCAACCGATCGAATTCCATTGAAACCGCCCGCTACCCACTCCAACCGCAAAGGTTTCAGGAAGGACCCGTCAATGAACATGATCGATCCGATTGCTCATGGTGCCGGCACCATCGTCGCCAATCGCCGCAAGCCCAATCCCTATGACGTGCATGTCGGGGCGCGGCTGCGGGCCTGCCGGACACTGGCGGGCTTCAGCCAGGAACGGCTCGGTGCGGCCGTCAGCCTGAGCTTCCAGCAGATCCAGAAATACGAGAAGGGCCTGAACCGCATCGGCGCCAGCCGGCTGCAGCAGTTCGCCCAGATCCTGAACGTGCCGCCGTCCTACTTCTTCGACGGCATGCCGATCGACGGTGCCGCGCAGGATACCGGCGATCCGCTGGCGGCGGTGGCCGGCGATATTGCGGCAACCTCGGACAACTCCCCGGTCTCGCGCCGCCAGGCGCTGGAACTCGTCCGCTATTTCGGCGCCATCCGCGATCGCAATGTGCGCGAAGCCATCTTCAAGATGGTGCGAACCTGTTCCGATGTGACCGATGAGGCCGAGACCGAGGGCGGCGCGGCCTGATTCAAACCGGCCTGACCCGACCGCCGCGCGCCCGGTGCGCGCCCGGTGCGGTCAGCGCTCGGGGACCTTGAATCCCAGATACACGCCGCCGCTGATCCCCATCAGGGTCAGCAGGTTGGAGCCGAATTCCGGCATCTGCAGGTCCCAGTAGACGCGGAACAGGTAGATCACGCCAAGAATGGCCGTCCAGGCCAGCATCTGGAACCGGTGCACGGTGGCGCCGGTCGCGTCGTTGACCAGATCGCGGACAAAACCCTGGGTGCGGAACGGCGCCGTCAGCTCGCGATAACTGCGTTCGATATCCATCAGGGTGAGCCGCGGCGCTTCTGAATCCGGTCCGCCCGCGCCAGACAGATCGAAATGGCGCCCGGCAAAATCGCCGCCCTGCCCGTTCGCGATCAGCCGCCGCAGCCTTTCCACGTCGCGCGCCGCCCGCAACCCGATGGCGCCAAGCTGCGCCTCCACCGTTGCCGCAGGCGAGGCCTTGGTCTGGTCGACGGCAATCGAGCCCAGCGCGGTGCCGGCCGAAATGCCGAGCAGGATGAAGGTTTCCGACGTCAGCGAGCCGAGTTCACCGGTTACCGCCCAGATGAACACGAAGGCGGCGAAGATCAGGCAGAACCAGATCGCCATCTGCAGTTTGCCCAAGCTGAACCGCAGGTCGGCAAGCGCAACCTGGCAGACCGGACTGCGGTCTCGCAGGGCCGAGCTGCGAACCCCCATGAGAATCACGCCGGCAACGATGACCCCCGCCGCGGCAAACCCGAACATCACCCAGTCGTGTTCATAGCGCAGCAGCCGGAATGTCGGTTGCAGAAACTCGTCATTCTCTGTCCCGCCGGCGACCGGCCGGCCGGCGACCTCGAGATCGAACCGCACGGCAATCACCTGCGGCGCCGAAAACGGTGACCCCAGCAGGCGGGACCACATCTCGCGGTTCTGTTTCCGGGTGCCATCGCTGTCGCCGGCACCATACAGCAGCGGAAAAATCACAAGGCGCGAGCCCTCGATCACCCGGGGCCGCACATCGACCGGCGTACCGTCGATCCGCAGCTTCACTCTGGTTTCATCGATCTTGTCGGTGCCGTTCAGGGTGATACACAGATTGTCCTCCATGGCCGGCGGATAGACGCAGTCCCAGTCATCGGTATAGATCGCCAGCCGCGTGGCGGGCCCGGACTCCGCGAGCGCGCCGCCGCTCACCAACAGGAGCAACACCGCCAGCGCCATGCTGCACGCAATACCCGCCGATGCTCCTCGCCACATTGCTCAGTCCTCGCCGTTCTGGCCCGCGCCGTCCGATGAATATCTTATGCGGCAGGCGATCTGCAGGCGGCGAGCACGATTCTATATGCGGGCCGGCACCGCTATGCATGCCGGTCCACCGCGACTCCGCAGGTTGTCATTTGACGTGACGGTTGCATGAAACATTGCGCGACACCATATGGCTGCGTATCGGACATTCTTCACAAATGCCTTTGTTTCAAACACATAGTGACATCTTGCGGATATCGGTGGATAGGACGGCCGCGATGCTGCGCAAACTGCGGGCCAGTTTTTTTTGCATCTCGCGCTGTGTTTGGTTATCCTGCGTAGGCACACAGCAAAATCCGATTTTCATCGCGTGCCCGGCAATCCTGTCAGGCCATCCGGCGATGTTTTTGCGCCAACAATTCGATGCCGTTCAGGGGAGACACGTATGTCCGCCACCGAAGATTTTTCCTCCATCAATCGCAGCAAGGCGGATTTCTCCGCAATCTATGTGCAGCCCGATCCGCGCGCCTATTTCCGCACGCTGGGCGCGCTCGGCTATGTGATCCCGCATCTGGCGCGACCGGTGTTCGACCAGTTGATCGAGGCGCGGCAGCGCGCGAAGGGCGGCGGGCCGATCACGGTGCTTGATCTCGGCTGTTCCTACGGTGTGAATGCCGCGCTGATGAAATACGCCATCAACTACGATCATCTGGCCGAACGGTACGACACCCTGACCTACCAGCCGTCGGCGCCCGAAGAAGTGCTGCGGCTCGACCGCCATTATTTCGCCTCCTGGCCGAAGAAACGCGATATCCGCGTCATCGGCCTCGATATCTCGCGCGAGGCCGTCCGCTACGCCGAGGATTGCGGCATTCTCGATGTCGGCATCGTTGCCGATCTGGAGAACGAGGACATCTCGCCGCTGGCCGCGCAGGAACTGTCCAAGGTCGACCTGATCGTCTCCACCGGCTGCGTCGGCTATGTCTCCAACCGCACTTTCGAGAGGCTGGCGGCCTGCACCGCCCACGGCGAGGCGCCCTGGGTCGCCTCCTTCGTGCTGCGCATGTTCGATTACGGCGACATCGCGCAGACCCTGAAACGCCAGGGCCTGGTGACGCAGAAATTCGAGGGCGCCACTTTCGTGCAGCGCCGTTTTCGCGACGAGGAGGAAATGCGCGGCACGCTGGACGCGCTGTCGGGCCGGAACCTCAGCCCGGCCGGCAAGGAGGCTGAAGGCCTGTTCCATGCCGAGCTGTTCTTCTCGCGCCCGAAAGCGGAAAGCGAAGCCATGCCGATCAACCGGCTGATCTCGGTGGCCAGCGGGGCGAACCGCAATTACGGCCGCCGGCCGCGCGTGCCGACACGCCCGGTCAAGACCGTGCGGCAGGCCCGGCCGGCCATTCCTGCATGATCGGGGCGCGGCCTCGTAAAAAAGATCAGATCACGCCCTTGTCGCGCAGCCCGGCCAGCTGCGCGGCATCGAGGCCGAGCTGCTCGCGCAGCACCTCGTCGGTATGCTCGCCGAGCAGCGGCGGTCCGTGATCGTAAGAAACCGGCGAGGCCGACAGCCGCAGCGGGCTGGCGACGCTGGGTACCGTGCCCTGCTGCGTGTGCGGCACCGTCTTCTGCAGGCCACGTGCCTGCACATGCGGATCGGCGAAAACCCGGTCGACGGTGTTGATCGGTCCGCAGGGCACACCGCGCTTTTCCAGGGCGGCGATCAGTTCCGCCATCGTGTAGCGCTTCGTCTCGGCCTCGAGCAGCGGGATCAGCGCCGCGCGATTGGTGACCCGTGCGCCGTTGCTGGTGAAGCGCGGGTCGGTCGCCCAATCCGGGTGGCCAAGTTCGGTGACCAGTTTGGCGAACTGGCCGTCGTTGCCCACCGCGATGATGACAAAGCCGTCGGCAACCGGGAAACCCTGATAGGGCACCACGGCGGCATGGCCATTGCCCATGCGCACCGGCGCATTGCCGGAAACGAGATAATACAGCGCCTGGTTGGCGAGCGTCGCCACCTGCACGTCGAGCAGCGCCATGTCGATATACTGGCCCGCGCCGCTGCGGTCGCGCTGGTGCAGGGCGCCGAGGATGGCGATGGTCGAATACAGCCCGGTCATGATGTCGGCGAGCGCCACGCCGGCCTTCTGCGGCGTGCCACCGAATTCGTCCTTCTCACCGGTCACGCTCATCAGCCCGCCCATGCCCTGGATCAGGAAGTCGTAGCCGGCACGCGGGGCATAGGGCCCGGTCTGGCCGAAACCGGTAATCGAGCAGTAGATCAGCCGTGGATTGATTTTCGACAGGCTGGCGTAGTCGAGGCCATATTTCTTCAGGCCGCCGAGCTTGTAGTTCTCGACCACGACATCGGCCTTGGCGGCGAGATCGCGCAGGATCTTCTGGCCGTCCGGCGTCGCCATGTCGACGGTGATCGAGCGTTTGCCGCGATTGGCCGCCAGGTAATAAGCCGCATCGGCCTGGGCGCCGGTCTCCGGGTCCTTCAGGAACGGCGGCCCCCAGCCGCGGGTATCGTCGCCCGCGCCAGGCTTTTCTACCTTGATCACGCTGGCGCCGAGATCGGCCAGATTCTGGGTGCACCAGGGCCCGGCCAGCACCCGGCTGAGATCGAGCACGACGATATCGTCGAGCGCGCGCATGCCGCCCTCCGTCAGTGGCTGATGGGGTGGATCAGAAGAACGCCTGGATGCCGGTCTGCGCCCGGCCGAGGATCAGCGCATGGACGTCATGCGTGCCCTCGTAGGTGTTGACCGTCTCCAGATTCACCAGATGGCGCATCACATGATAATCCTCATGGATGCCGTTGCCGCCGTGCATGTCGCGCGCCATGCGGGCGATGTCGAGCGCCTTGCCGCAGTTGTTGCGCTTGATCAGCGAGATCATTTCCGGCGCCGCCTTGTCCTGGTCCTTCAGGCGGCCGACGCGCAGCGCGGCATTGAGGCCGAGCGCGACTTCGGTCTGCATGTTGGCCAATTTCAGCTGGATGATCTGGTTGGCGGCGAGCGGCCGGCCGAACTGCTTGCGCTCCAGCACGTAGTTGCGCGCCTGGTGCCAGCAGGCCTCCGCCGCACCCATGGCGCCCCAGGCGATGCCATAGCGGGCGCTGTTCAGGCAGCCGAAGGGGCCCTTCAGGCCCTGCACGTTCGGCAGCAGGTTCTCGTCCGGCACGAAGACATTGTCCATGACGATCTCGCCGGTGATCGAGGCGCGCAGCGACAGCTTTCCGGAAATCTTCGGTGCGCTGAGACCCTTCATGCCCTTTTCCAGCACGAAGCCGCGGATCACGCCGTCTTCGGTCTTGCCCCAGACCACGAAGACATCGGCGATCGGCGAATTCGAGATCCACATCTTGTTGCCGGTCAGCTGGTAACCGCCATCGACCTTCTTCGCCCGGGTTTTCATGCCGCCCGGATCGGAGCCATGGTCCGGCTCGGTCAGGCCGAAACAGCCGATCCATTCGCCGGTCGCCAGCTTGGGCAGGTATTTCTCGCGCTGGGCTTCCGAGCCGTAGGCATAGATCGGATGCATCACCAGGCTCGACTGCACGCTCATCATCGAGCGGTAACCGGAATCGACGCCCTCGACCTCGCGGGCGATCAGGCCATAGGCGACATAGGAGGCGCCGGCGCAGCCATAGCCCTCGATGGTCGGGCCGAGCAGGCCGAGTTCGCCCATCTCGCGGAAGATCGACGGGTCGGTCTTCTCCTCGCGGAAGGCTTCCTTCACCCGCGGCAGCAGCTTGGCCTGACAGTAATCGCGCGCAGTGTCGCGCACCAGACGCTCTTCCTCGGTCAGCTCGGTCTCCAGGCTGAGCGGATCATCCCACTGGAAGCTGGGGCGACTGGTCGGGTTCTGGGCGTTCATGGCGGTTTCCTCGATAGGGTAGAATCGGCAAGGCCGGACGGGCATTTTACAGGGAGTTAGCCCCCGGTTTGTTGGCCGGCAAGCTGGCAGAGCGCCGGTTGGCACGCAAACGAATTCTCGCTATTACTTGATAACTGATGGTTATCAACTCGGGAGCCCGCCGTGGCCTTGCCCCGCCGTTTCCTGCCGCCGCTGTCGGCCCTGACCGCCTTCGAGGCCGCTGCCCGGCATCAAAGCTTCACGGCCGCCGCGCGCGAGCTGAACATCAGCCAGGCGGCGATCAGCCGCCGGGTGCAACTGCTGGAGGAAATCCTCGGCCTGACCCTGTTCGAACGCGTCCGCCAGCGGGTGGTCCTGACGCCGGCCGGCGCCGCCTATGCCCGCGAACTGCAGGACGCCTTGGGCCGCATCGGCACGGCGACGGTCAACACCATGGCGGCTCGCACCGGCCAGGCGACCCTGACCATCGCAACCCTGCCGACCTTCGGCACCCGCTGGCTGATCCCGCGCCTGCCGGATTTCGCGGCGAAACATCCGCAGATCACCATCAACCTGCCGACCCGCATCGAAAGCTTTGATTTCGCCGCCGAGCCGCTGGATGCGGCGATCTCGTTCGGCGATCTGGTATCGCCGCCGAGCGCCGTGATGGACAAGCTGATCGACGAGGAACTGGTGCCGGTGGCGAGCCGCCGGCTGCTGGCGAAACACAAAATCCGCAAGCCTGAAGACCTGTTCCGCATCCCGCTGCTGCAGCAATCGACGCGGCTCAAAACCTGGCCCGACTGGTTCGCCCTGCAGGGCATCGCTTGCCCGCCGGTGCCGCTGGGGCCGCGCTACGGCCAGTTCGCCATGGTGGTGCAGGCGGCGGTGGTCGGGATGGGGGCCGCCATCGTGCCGCGCTTCCTGGTCGAGCGCGAACTGGAAAACGGCGATCTGGTGATCCCGTTTCCGCAGAGCCTCGGCAGTAACCAGGCCTACTGCCTGTTCTATCCGGAAGCGCGGCGCAACGATCCGGCCCTGCGTGCCTTCCGCGACTGGCTGCTGGAGGCGGTCAGGCGCTAGCCGCCACAACGTAGGAGTCCAGCGCCGCCAGATACCGCTGCTTTGCCGCGTCGTCGAGGAAGGCGGCGCGGAAGCCGTTGCCGGCCAGCGTGACGATCTCGTCGCGGCTGAGGCCGAGCGCCCGCTGCACGGCGGTGAAATTCTCGTTCACATAGCCGCCGAAATAAGCCGGGTCGTCGGAATTCACCGTCGCCACCAGGCCGGCCTGCAGCATGCGGCGCAGGGGATGCCGCGTCATGTCATCGACCACGCAGAGCCGCAGGTTGGACAGCGGACAGACGGTCAGCGGCATCTGCTCGCGCACCAGCCGGGCGACGAGGGCCGCGTCTTCCAGCGCCCGGTTGCCATGGTCGATGCGCTGCACCCGCAGCAGGTCGAGCGCCTCGTGCACATAGGCCGGCGGCCCTTCCTCGCCGGCATGGGCGACGGCTTTCAGGCCAAGGCTGCGGGCGCGGGCGAAGACGCGCTGGAACTTGGACGGCGGATGGCCTTTCTCGGAGGAATCGAGGCCGACGCCGATGAACCGTTCGCGCCAGGGCAGCGCCTCGTCCAGCGTGCGTTCGGCCGCCGCCTCGTCGAGGTGGCGCAGGAAGCTGAGGATCAGCGCCGTGCTGATGCCAAACGCGCGTTCGGCGTCCTTCATGGCCGCCCACAGGCCGTCGATCACCGTGCGGAAGGCGATGCCGCGATCGGTATGGCCCTGCGGATCGAAAAAGATCTCGGCATGCAGCACATTCTGCCCGGCAGCACGGCGCAGATAGGCCATGGCGAGATCGTAATAGTCGCGCTCCTGCTGCAGGACATTCATGCCCTGATAGTAGAGGTCGAGGAAATCCTGCAGGTTGCCGAAACTGTAGGCAGCACGCAGCGCATCGACATCGGCATAGGGCAGGCTGACCTTGTTGCGCGCGGCCAGCGCCACCATCAGCTCGGGCTCGAAGGTGCCCTCGATATGAACATGCAGTTCGGCCTTGGGCAGGCCGGCGATGAAACCCGACAGGTCAGCCATGCCGCAGGTTAACGCCGGCTGGCCGCGGCGGCAAATGACCCTTTGCCGGGGGTATCCGCGACGATGCAAAAACCGCCCGGTATCCCTATATTGGCAGCGGGACAGCAGGAAAGGACCGCAGATGGTTGAACGCATGCCGCCCGGGGCGGGCGCCCCGATGCCGAGCCGGATGTGGTGGCTGATCGTCATGCGCGGTCTGGCTGCCCTGCTGTTCGGCCTGGTGGCGATCTTTTGGCCGGGTATCAGCCTCGGCGTACTGGTGATGATCTTCGGCACCTATGCCCTGGTCGACGGTATCATCAGCCTGCTGTCGGGCCTGCGGCTGCCGGCCGGCGACATGCGGCGCGGCCTGCTGTTCCTCACCGCCGGCACCGCCATCGTGATCGGCCTGATCAGCGTCCTGTGGCCCGGCGCCACCATCGTCTTCCTGCTTTATCTGGTGGCCGCCTGGGCGCTGATTTTCGGCATCATCGAGATCGCCGGCAGCCTGCGGCTGAAACGCGAGATCGGTCCCGACTGGCCGCTCAGCAAGGGCGGCATCCTGCTCGTCGCCTTCGGGCTGCTGCTGGTGCTGTTCCCCGGCGCCGTCGCCGTGCTCACCACCTGGGTAATCGGCGTGATCGCCCTGCTGGTCGGCATCGCCCTGCTTGGCTTCGCCTGGCGGCAGCACCAGCGCGACCGCCGCATTCTCTAGACGCGGTCTCAGCCGGCGGCCTTTGACATGATCAGGCTGACGGCGAAGCCGCGGCCGGGCCGGTTGGCGGCGCTGATGTCACCGCCGACGGCCTCGAGATTGCGCCGCGCCACCCATAGGCCGATGCCGAAATTCTGCCCGCGCTCGGCAAAATCCTGCGGCGGCGGCGCATCGCGGAACGAGGCATGGCGTTCGAAGATATGCGCCAGCCAGGCCGCCGGCACGCCGGGCCCTTCGTCCTCGACGACAATGGCAATGCGGCCGGCATTGCGGGTGAGCCGCACCCGCACCCGGCCCTCGGGCGGCGAGAAGCTCAGTGCGTTCTCGATCACCTGGCCGAGCGCATCGGCGATCAGCCTCCCGCCCATCGGCGCCAGCGCCGCGATCTCGACCACGCCTTCGAGGCCGACATTGCGGGCGGTGGCATCGGCGCTGTAGGCCTCGACGACATCCTCAACCAGCGCCTCGAGGTCAACCGCCTCGCGCGGCGGGTCGAGCCGGTCGGCCACGGCATCGTCAAGATGGCGGGCGGCGCGCACCAGATCGTCGAGTCGGTCGAGCGCCGCATCCACCGCCTGCAGGGCCTGCTGGCTGCGCGGGTCCTCGGCCGCGACGCGGTTGCGCAGCGGCACCATCGCCTGGCGGATGGTACCCAGCGGCGTCTTGAAGGCATGGGCGCTTTCTTCCGCGGCGTGGCGCAATTCGCTGGCAGTACTGCGCAGGCTGTCTTCCATGCGGTCGAAGGCGTCGGCCACCGGCTCCAGCTCGGGCAGGCGGTTGCGCTGGGCGAAGCGGCCCTCGATGCGCCGTTCGGCAACGCCGCGCGCGGTGGTGGCGAAGCGCCGCAGGCCGCGCCACAGGTCGAAGGCGATGGCCAGCACGATGATGGCAAAGCCGAAATACAATGCCGCCGCCAGTCTCACCTCCGGCGCCCGCCAGTAGGGCTCACCGAGCCGTTGTTCGGCCGCATCGGTCAGGTCGTTGGAAATCACCAGCGCCCAGCAGCCGCGTCGCGTGCGCACCGGCGTGATCGAGGTGATCAGCTGCGGTCGGCCGTCGGCGCGATCGAAGCGCAACGCCAGCGGCACATCGCCTTCGCAGGTCTGGCCAAGCCGGTCGAGCACGCCGGCATCGGCCAGTTTCTGTTTTTCCCATTCGAGGTCGTCGGGCGCCACCGGCGGCGCCGAGGCGACATAGAGGAAACCGCTGTCGGGTGGCGCATCATGCGGCCGAAACAGCAGCCGCAAGGCAATGCCGTCGGTCTGGAACCGCGCCAGTTCCTCGCCCAGCCTGAACATCGGAATCGCATCGGCGCCCTGCAGACGTTCTTCCAGCACGCGGCCGACCGTCAGCCCCTTGACGCGAATGCTCTGCAACAGCAGCTGCTGGCGGTCGACATCGGCCTGGCGGAAGGTTGCGTAGAGCAGGAACGGCAGGGCAATGAACAGGCCGACCACAACGGCGGCCCGCAGAGTCAGGGAACGCCACAGGCGGCTGGCGCCACGGACATGGTCAGCCATGACGCCAGCGGTAGCCGAAACCGGGATAGGTCTCGATGGCGTCGAAATCCGGATCGATATCGCGGAACTTCTGGCGGATCCGCTTGACCATGGCCCGGACATTGGCGCGATAGCCGTCGGGGCCCTGGCCAGCCTCGAAGCCGGCACCGCGCACGGCATCGTAGATCTCGCGGTAGCCGACATCGCGGCCGATGCGCTGTGCCAGCAGATGCACCACCTTGAATTCGCCATGGGTCAGTTCGACCTGCGCACCGTTCCAGGCGGCACGGGCACTGGCCACGTCGAGCAGCAGGCCGCCGCTCGACGGCAGGGTATCGCCATCAGCCATGCCGTTCGGGCTTTTCGCCGTCATCGCGATGCGGATGCGCTGCAGGATGATGGCGAAACTCTTGCTCTTGTCGACGAAATCGACAGCGCCGAGTTTCAGTCCCTTCTCTTCGAAGATCGGCTGGTTGAGCCCGGTGAGGAACAGCACCGGCAGGTCATAGCCGGCATTGCGCAGTTTCTCAAGCACCACCGGGCCATCCTGCTCCGGCATCTGCCAGTCGAGCAGCAGGGCCGCCGGCCGGTTGCCCTGGACGAGCCATTCCATCAGGGCGTTGCCGCCCGAGAAGGCCGCGGCGCGATAGCCGGCCTCGGCGAGATTGGCCGAAACGGTCTCGCGGAACAGCGGATCATCGTCGACGACGGCGACGATGGCCGGGCCGGCGTTGACAGGGCGGGCGGTTTCAGCTGCGGGGGGCATTGCGGGCAATCCGTAGCAGGCAGCGATCGGCGGTCTCGTTATGGTCGACCGATCCGTTCACCTCGTATTGCAGCGCGTAAAAGTCGTTTCGCGCGGTATCGAAATAAAGGTAGGCCGCCAGAAGGCAATTTTCATGGCGGAATTCCAGAACGCGCGCCGGCGAAGCCTCGCGTTCCACAACCGGCGTGCCGAACTGGCGAATCAGGGCATCACGGTTGAGGCCGATCACCAGGGGGCGGCCGCGATCATCGGTGACAATCCGGGCCACGCCTGAGGGAATCGGCGGCTTGGTCGCCGGTACCGGTATGGCTGGCTTCAGCACGGCGGCCGGCGCCGGCTCGGTGACCGGCGGGGGAGCCGGCGGCGGGGGCGATTCGCTGCCGGACAGGTGCAGCAGGTCGCAGCCGGCCAGCATCAGCGCAAGTCCGGCGGCAAGTGGCCATCCGGCAAGGCCCCATCCGGCAGAGCGACGGCGTGCAGCCGCGCACCGCGGCGGGCGCAGCGCAGCAGGACAACGGGGGGGATGAATCGGCATAGCCGCGACGATACGCAAGCGGCCCTCAAGTGAAAAGCCATGACAAGTCTCTGTTTATAAAATTACCTGAAAGATAGATAAGATACGATTAAAGCAATTGTTCAGTAATACCCGTGACAAACCTGTGATATTCCGGAGATATACTTGTGATTGCTGAAATAAAACGTGGAAGAACTCAAATACTCATTGCGGAGCATCCGTCCTTGTCTAAGTCTTGGGGCAGCAGACGGTGACCTCCCGACCTCCCCGGATTTTCTTTTTCGAGAGGACACCGGATCCATAGTGCGGATCGACTGCCAGAGACATTCGGAAAGGAGACTCTGATGCTGAAGTCGCAAATCGCCGGTCTTGCCCTTGTCGGGCTGGTCGCCGCCGGTTGCAGCGGCATGAACACCCAGCAGCAGCGGGCGCTTTCGGGCGCCGCGATCGGCACCGGTGCCGGTGCCGCGATCGGGCTGCTGACGGGCGGCAGTGTTGTCACCGGCGCCGTGATCGGCGCCGCAGCCGGTACTGCCGGTGGTCTCCTGTACCATGAGGAGCAGAAGAAAAAGTAATTCGCGTACAGTTTAGCGGAGCGGCGCGTCATGCCTGCCTCAACCCCGTGGTGGAGTACCCCCTCCATCGCCGCGCCGCGGCCTAGTCGCCGACCCACCCTCGGCTTGGCCGCTGCCATCGTCGCCCTGATCCCTCTGACATCCAGGGCGACGATGGCGGATCCGCTACCCCCTGCAGCCCCCCGCATGGCCCTGGTGGCCGCTCCCGTCACTCCTTGGCCGCCCCCCGCATCCCGCACCGCCGGCAGCTATGCCGTCTATTCGTCGAGCTACGGCATCGAGCACGGCACCTGCGAACGCAGCCTGATGCGCAATGTGCCGGCCAGTGCCGCCCTGCCCGCCGACAGTGCCGTCGGGCTCGGCATGGATCGTCTCGACCGGTATTGCGTCGGCCGCATTCTCGAATACGCCCCGGACCGCAAGGCGGTGCAATGGTACGGAGGCACCGGCGGCTATGCCTATGCGGTCATGCCGCTCGGCACCTTCCAGCGCGACGGCCGCTATTGCCGGGATTTCCAGGCCAGCGCCCGTTTCGACAGCCACAGCGAGCGCATGCAGGGCACCGCCTGCCGGACGCCCGACGGCAGCTGGCACAGTAGCCATTAGTCCCTGAACCGGGCGACCGGGCAGAATTTGTTTACCCTTTCCGTATCAGATGCGGCCCTGTCGGACGGGCAGGCCTGCCAATCGCCGGAGACAGTCATGCTGACCAACACCCTGCTGCTCTATGTCACCCAAGAAGCCCTGTCCAAGGCCCGGGCGCGACTGGCCGCGCGGCGCGACAGCCGGCGCCGGCCGGCGCGTGGCCGCCTGCTGCGGCAACGCAAGGATGCGACGGCCGCCACCCGGCACTGAACGGCCGGCGATCATCAGTAAAATGGGCGACTCTAGATCAGCAGCTTGCGCACCTGCGACGAGATCACGTCGACGACGCTGACCAGCAGGATCAGCATGATCATCACGGCGCAGGTCTGGGCAAACTGGAAGGCCCGGATCACCTCCCACAGCACCACGCCGATGCCGCCGGCGCCGACCATGCCGACCACGGCCGCCGACCGGATATTCGATTCGAAGCGGTACAGCGAATACGATACCCAGAGTGGCAGGACCTGCGGGATCACCCCGTAGACCACTTCTTCCACGGCATTGGCGCCGGTGGCGCGGATGCCCTCGACCGGCTGCGGGTCGATCGCCTCAACAGCTTCGGAAAACAGCTTGGCAAGAATGCCGGTGGTATGCACGAACAGCGCCATAGCGCCGGCAAACGGCCCGAGGCCGACCACCACCACGAACAGCATGGCAAATACCATCTCGTTGATGGCGCGGCAGGCATCCATGACGCGGCGCACCGGCTGGTGCACCCAGACCGGCGTGATATTGGACGAGGCGAGCAGGCCGAGCGGCACGGCGCAGATCACGGCGAGCAGCGTGCCCCAGATGGCGATATGCAGGGTGACGACCAGTTCCTCGAGGTAATAGCGCCACTCGTGGAAGTCGGGCGGGAAGAAGTCGCGCGCGAAGGTGACGATGTTGCCGGCATCGGCAAACAGCTTGCCCGGCGCGATCTCGGCGCCCTGATACGACCAGATCAGCATGGCCGCGAGCAGACCGTAAATCAGGCTGCGCCCCAGCGTCGTCTTCAGGCCGGTTTTCGGCGGCCGGATTGGATGGTCCTGGATGACGGTGGCAGTGACGGCCATGGCCGACCTCGCGACTGGCTTGAAAAAAGGAATGGCCGGGACGGCAAAGCCGTCCCGGCCGGGCATGCAGGTGATTACGAACCCATCTGCTTGTTGAGTTCGGCCAGCTTGGCGTCGATCTCGGCGATTTTCTTTGCCTTCTCGTCAGCGCTCATGTTGGCATCGCCCTCAAGCTTGATCTTGTCGCGGAACAGCGCGAGCTGGCGGATCGGCAGCAACTGGCGGTTCGACGATTCCTTGAACGGACCCCACTGCAGGGCGTTCAGCACCTTCTTCTCGTGGGCGACCTGATCGGCGCTGCCGTGGCCATCGGTGCCATAGCTGGTGAAGAAGGTCTTGAGCACCTTCTTGTCGTTATCCGACAGGTCCTTGCGCCAGACGATCGGGTCGGACGGGATCAGCGGCGATTTCCAGATCACCTTGATCTCCTTCAGCTTCTCCGGCTGGGTCTTCTTCAGGCGATCGAGATTCTCGGTGTTGTTGGTGGCAACATCGACCTGCTTGTTGGCCACCGCCAGCGCGTTGGTCTCGTGGTTGGCGGTCACCGTGCGGGTGAAGAACTTGCGGATGTCGACCTTGTTCTGGCCCCAGACGTAGAAGCTCGGCACCAGGAAGCCCGAGGTCGAGTTCGGATCACCGTTGCCGAAGGTGTACTTGCCCGGCTGCTTCAGCAGGTCGGCGAGGCTGTTCAGCGGGCTGTCCTTGTTGACGATCAGCAGCGACCAGTAGCCCGGCGAGCCGTCACTGGCGGTGGTCTGCACGAAGATCTCGCCGTCGGCACGGTCGATCGCCTGCATGGCCGAGGCATTGCCGAACCAGGCCACCTGTACCTTGTTGAAGCGCATGCCCTCGATCACGCCGGCATAATCCGGCGCGAAAAAGGCATTGATCTTCCTGCCGGTCTGCTTGGCCATGTCGGCCAGGAAAGGCTCGAACATGTTCTTCAGGTTGCTGCTCGACTCGGTCGAGATGATCCCGAAATTGATCTCCTTGAGATCGGCGGCATGGGCGGTACCGGCGACCCCGGCCAGCGCAGCCACCGCAACGGCGGCTTTCAGAAAGTGGCGACGAATCATGGTTTCTCTCTCCTGTTGTTCGTACTGCGTAAGGGATACGGAAAGGCTTGGTCGCGCCGGATCAGGCCAGCAGGGCCTGCATGCGCGGCACGACCCGCATGGCACCGGCCGCGGGAATCTCGGCGTCCGGCCTGTTGTCATCGGCCGGTTGCGGCAGGTCACCGTCGAGCGTGCCGAAATCGAGGTCGGTGTTGTTGCCGTAGATGCCGCGCAGCAACGCCGAAGTGACCGCGGCGGCCGGCCCGTCATACATCACATGGCCGTCGCGCAGGGCAACCACGCGGCTGCAGTATTTCAGGGCGAAATCGACCTGGTGCAGCGACACCACCACGGTGACATTGTCGCTGCGATTGATGTCGGCCAGCGTCTCCATGACCTTGCGCGAGGATTCCGGGTCCAGCGAGGCGATCGGCTCGTCGGCCAGGATGACCTCGGCGCGCTGTACCAGCGCGCGGGCAATGGCGGCGCGCTGCTGCTGGCCGCCCGACAGGGTCGAGGCGCGCTGGAAGGCGCATTGCACGATGCCGACACGGTCAAGTGCCGCCACGGCGATGCGGCGCTGCTCGTCGGTGAACAGGCCGAGGGCGGTGCGCCAGAACGGCATGCGGCCGAGATTGCCGGCCAGCACATTGGTGATCACCCGCATGCGACCGACCAGGTTGAATTGCTGGAAAATGAAGCCGATGCCGGCGCGGGTGCTGCGGATATCGCCGGCAATGCGGCCATGCTGCTGCACGATGTTGCCGCTGACCGAAATCCGGCCGCTGCCGTCGCGGTCGCCGGGCATCAGGCCGGCGACATGGCGCAGCAGGGTGGACTTGCCCGAACCCGACGCGCCGATCAGGGCAACCATCTCGCCCGGCGCGATCGCCAGCTCGACGTTGTCCAGCGCACGCTTGCCCGTCCGGAAAGTTTTCGATAGATGGGCAATCTCGATGGCGGCGGGCATGCATCCCCCTTGGGTTCTGGGCGTGCGGCAGCCATAACAATGGCGCATGACACTTCTGTTGCGGTTGCGCGTCGCAGGGGTGAAATCGCCGGGCCGCGTCCGTGGAATCAGGACCCATACCCGAATGGTCTAGGGAGTTTTGCCGTGTCGCAGCGTTTCGCCCTCTATATTGCTCCGCCGGCGGACGATTCCCTGCACGCCTTTGCCGCCGGCTGGCTCGGCTGGGACCCGGAAACCGGCGAGAGCCCGGTGCCCGCCGGCGTCGCCGGCATCCCGCCGGCGCAGCTCGCCGCCCTGACCGCCGACCCACGGCGCTATGGCCTGCATGGCACGCTGAAACCGCCCTTCCGGCTGGCGGAAGGCTGCGACGACGGCCTGCTGATTGTCGCCGTCGAAAAATTTGCGGCAACCCGCCGGCCGCTGCGCCTGCCGCCGCTGCAACTCGCGGCGCTGGGCAACTTCCTCGCCCTGCGCCCTTCGGCGCCCGCCCCGGAGATCGATGCGCTAGCCGCCGACTGCGTGCGGGCATTCGACCGTTTCCGCGCGCCGCCGTCAGAGGCGGAACTGGCACGCCGCCGCGCCGCGGGCCTGAGCGCACGGCAGGAGGCCAACCTGCAGGCCTGGGGCTATCCCTATGTGATGGAGGATTTCCGGCTGCATTTCACGCTGACCGGCCGGATCACCGATCCGGCCCAGCGCGACATCCTGCTGCGCCACCTGGAGCAGGAAACCCGCCCGTTTACCCGCAAGCCGTTTGCCGTGACCGAGCTCTGCCTGTTCGTCCAGCCGGCAGCGGACGCCGGTTTCCGCGTCGTCGGCCGTTATCCGCTCGCGGGATAGGCCTGGGCGCTAGCCGCGCAGGCTGCCGGCGATCAGCCGCAGGCCGAGCAGCCCCATCACGCCGCCGGCCAGCCGGTCGATCCAGCCCTTGCCGCGCAAATAGGCTGCACGCGGCCGCGCTGCCGAGAAAGCCGTGGCGACGATACAGTACCAGCCGCATTCGACGCAGAAGATCAGCGGCGGCAGGACAAGCGCCAGCCACAGCGGCGGCGCGACCGGCAGCAGGGCGGCGAAAATGCCGGCATAGACCACGGCGGTCTTAGGGTTGCTGAGCTGGGTGACCAGGCCGAGGACGAAGGCGCGGCGCAGGCTGCGCGGCCGTTCGGTAGCCCCGCCCAGCGCCAACGGCTGGCCGGCGCCGCGCCACAGGCGCCAGGCGAGATACAGCAGATAGCCGCCGCCGGCGACGCGCAGGCCGAGATAAAGCCATTCGACCCGGGTCAGCAGCGCGATCAGGCCGGCCAGTGCCAAGCTGGCGAAGGCCACGCCGCCCAGCCCCATGCCGAGCGCCGCGGCGATGCCGCTGGCGCGCCGGTCGGCCACGGCGATACGCGCCACCAGCACGAAGCTCGGCCCCGGGCTGGCTGCGCCGATGGCGATGGCGGCGACGATACTCAGCAGCGGCAGCAGGGCATCCATGGCAGTCTCCGGCAGGTGTGTCTGGCTGCCGGGAGTATGCCGCAGATGCGCCGCGTCCCGGAAAACGATTCAGACCGGGGTTTTCTGCAGCAGGCTGGTGAAGCGGGTGACGGCATCGCCCAGCGCGCCATCGTTGTTCAGCACCACGACATCGGGGCCGCCGAGCGTGAAGGCGGCGGCGCGGGCCAGTCGTTCCTCGATTTCCGCCGGAGTCTCGCGGCCGCGCGCCGTCAGCCGGCGGCGCAGGGTTTCCGGCGTGGCGGTGATCAGCACCACCAGCAGGCCGGGATACTTCGCGCGCGCGGCATCGATCACGGCGCGCGAGACATTGATCACCACCTGCTTTCCGGCAGCCAGATCGGCGTCGATGGTGGCCGGGATACCGTATTGCAGGTCATGCGCCGCCCAGGACAGCGCGAAATCGCCGCGCGCCTGCATGGCGGCAAAGGCCTGCGGCGAGACCGCGACGTAATCCTCGCCGCCGAGTCCGGCGGCCCGGGTGATCACCCGGTGCGGGAAGACGACATCGTCATGGCCGGCCAGCGCCACACGGGCACCATCGATCACGCTGTCCTTGCCGACCCCGCTGGGACCGACCACCAGCACCAGACGGCCGCGCTGTCCGTCTGCCATTGCGTCAGGCCGCCGGCCGCAGCGCAGCCGCGACCATCGGCCGGTAATGCGCAAGGTCCGGCGTTTTCAGCTTCGGCGTCTTGGCCGCATCGTCCCAGCGGCGCAGCAGCACGGCATCCGCCGCATGGGGCTGCGCGATGAAGGTCGCCGCCGCATCCTCGCTGTGGATGCCGCCCTGCACTTCCAGGCTGGTCTTCGAGCCCTGCGACAGGCCGGCCCAGTAGGTAGGCTCGGCACGGCACAGGTAGCGCTTGGCCTCGACATGCAGGCGCACCGGCTCGACCACCGCAGCAGGGAAATACTGCTGCAGCCAGACCGCGGCGATATCCTCGTGGCGGGCATCGACGCCCTGTGCCGCCAGCCCCTCGTCGCCCGCGCCGACCAGATGGCCGATGTCGTGCAGCAGGCAGGCGGTGACCAGTTCCGGCGTCGAGCCCATGCGTTCGGCATGCATGGCGCATTGCAGGGCATGCTCGAGTTGGTTGATCGCCTCGCCGCCGTAGCGTTCGCCGCCGGCCTTTTCCAGCAGGATCATGATCTCATCGAGAATCGGCATGTCCCGTTCCTTACATAACCCGGCTCACATCACTCTCTGGCCGGCGCGCCAGACGCTGCGCACTACCGGAGTATCGTCGATCAGGCTGACCCGGATCATGTCGGCGCGACGGCCGGGCTCGAGCGCGCCGCGGTCGGTCAGGCCGACGGCTTCTGCCGGATTGGCCGAGACCATGGCCACTGCCTGCGCCAGGCTGACGCCAGGCACCTGTCCGGGCAGCAGGAAGGCCGACTGCAGCATGCTGGAGGGCACGTAATCCGACGAGATGATGTCGAGCTGGCCCTTCTCGGCCAGCGACTTCGCCGAGATGTTGCCGGAATGCGAGCCGCCGCGCACCACGTTGGGACCGCCCATCATCACCTTCATGCCATGCCGGCGCGACAGTTCGGCCGCCTCATGGGTGGTGGGGAATTCCGCCACCACCATGCCGTCGGCGGCGGCTTCCGCCACATGCTCGGCGGTGGCATCATCGTGGCTCGCCAGCGGCAGGCCCTTGGCGCGGCACAGCGCGACGATGGCGCGCCGGTTGGCGGCGCCATTGGCCTCGCCGGCCGCGATCTGGCCGGCCATGAACTTGTCCATCGCCTCGTCGGTCAGACCGTATTTGCCCTGGTAATACTGGCGGTATTTCTCCGGCTTGACGAACTGGCGCTGGCCCGGCGTGTGGTCCATCACCGAGATCAGCTTCAGCCAGCTCAGCTCGGTCATCGGCTCGACCAGCTCCATGATCGTGGCAAACGAAATCTCGCAGCGCAGGTGCAGCAGGTGCTCGGCCCGCAGCATGCCGGCCTTCTGCGCCTTCTCGATGGCGGCGATCATGTCGCGCAAGATTTCCATGCGCACCGAGCCGTCGCGCACGTCGCCCACCGAAATCGCATCCATCACCGTGGTGATGCCGGCCGCCGCCACCTGGGCGTCATGGCCGATGACCGCGAGGTTGCCGGGCCAGCGCACGCCGGGGCGCGGCGCGAAGTGCTTTTCCAGGTTGTCGGTATGCAGCTCGACCAGGCCGGGCAGCAGATAGTCGCCGCCGAAATCCAGCACCCCGGTCACGGCCGTCGTCCCGGGCTCGACCGCGGCGATCACCCCGTCACGCGCCAGCAGGCTCCCGCCCTCGACAACGCCATCGCGGGTGACCACCCGGGCGTTGGTGACGGCCAACTCGGAACCGGGATCGTAGATCATGCGGCAACTCCATGGGCTTGCAGCGGCAACAGGCGGGTGGTGATGGCGGCACGGGTTTCGGCATCATGCACGATGGCGACGATGGCTGTCCCGCGCGCGCGCGCATCATTGATCAGATCTATGACAATTTTGCGGTTGCGCTCGTCCAGCGAGGCGGTCGGCTCGTCGAGCAACAGGATCGGGAAATCGGCGGCAAAGCCGCGGGCGATGTTGATGCGCTGCTGCTCGCCGCCCGAGAAGGTGGCGGGCGGCAGGTCCCACATCTTCTCGGCGATCTGCAGCCGGGCCAGCAGCGCGCGGGCCTGCGCCGTGGCGTCCGCCGCCGGCAGGCCGCGGGCCAGCAGCGGCTCGGCGACGATATCGACGGTCGAGACCCGCGGGATCACCCGCAGGAACTGGGTCACGTAGCCCAGCGTGCGGCGGCGGATATCGAGCACCAGCCGGGCCGGCGCGCCGACAATATTGGCCAGTGCGCCGTCATGCCGGATCAGGATGCGGCCGGCCTGCGGCCGGTAGTTGCCGTAGATCGAACGCAGCAGGGTTGACTTGCCTGCACCGGACGGGCCATGCAAGGTGACGCATTCGCCGGCCGCGACGCTGAGCGAGGTGTCGCGCAGCACCGGCAGGGCGACGCCGCCGCGCAGGTGCAGGGTGAAGGTCTTGTCGAGATTCTCGACGCGGATCATCTCGGTTCCGGTCATGTCCATGATGCTCATCTCAGACACTCAGCACCGAAGAGACCAGCAGCTGGGTATAGGCATGCTGCGGATCGTCGAGCAGCTGGTCGGTCAGGCCGGCCTCGACCACCTCGCCACGCCGCATCACCATCAGACGATGCGCCAGCAGGCGGGCGACGCCGAGATCATGGGTCACCACGATGACGGCGACCTGGTATTCCTGCACCAGCCGGCGCAGCAGGTCGAGCAGGCGGGCCTGCACCGAGACATCGAGGCCGCCGGTCGGCTCGTCCATCAGCACGATGCGCGGCCGGGTCACCAGGTTGCGGGCGATCTGCAGGCGCTGCTGCATGCCGCCGGAAAAGGTGCGCGGCAGGTCGTCAATGCGATCGGCCGGGATTTCGACGGCATTCATCCAGTCGAGCGAAGTGTCGCGCAGGTTACCATAATGCTTCTGGCCCAGCGCCATCAGCCGTTCGCCGATATTGGCGCCGGCCGAAAAGCCCATGCGCAGGCCGTCGCGGGCATGCTGCTGCACGAAGCCCCATTCGGTACGCATCAGGTGGCGGCGCTGTGCCTCGGACGCGGTGGCGAGATCGATGATCGTGCCATCGGCCGTGCGGTAGTCGATGTGGCCTTCATCGGCCGTGATCCGCCCGGCGATGCAATTGAGCAGGGTCGATTTGCCCGAGCCCGATTCGCCGACGATGCCAAGCACCTCGCCCGGCCACAGCTCGAAGGAGACGTCGAGGCAGGCGGTCTGGCGACCGAAGCGCTTGGTCAGCCTATCGATATTCAGCAGCGGCATATCGATCATTCCGCGGCACTCCCCAAGGAAGACTCTGCATATGGCGCCGCCATGCGACCGCGATGGCCGGCGGCCTGACGCTCGCCGCAGTAATCGGTATCCGAGCAGACGAACATCCGGCCGCCCTTGTCGTCGAGGATCACCTCGTCGAGGAAGCTGTCACCGGAACCGCAGAGCGCGCAGGCCTCGGGCCAACGTTCGATCTCGAAGGGATGGTCGTCGAAATCGAGCGGCTTCACCTCGGTATAGGGCGGCACGGCATAGATGCGCTTCTCGCGGCCGGCGCCGAACAGCTGCAGCGCGGCATTCATATGCAGCTTCGGGGTGTCGAATTTCGGGATCGGCGAGCAGCGCATCAGGTAGCGGCCGTTCACCATCACCGGATAATCGTAGGCGGTCGAGATATGGCCATGATGCGAGATATCCTCGTACAGCTTGACGTGCATCACGCCGTACTCGCTGAGGCCGTGCATCTTGCGAGTCTCGGTCTCGCGCGGCTCCAGCCAGCGCAACGGCTCCGGGATCGGCACCTGGTAGACCAGGATCTGATCCTCGTGCAGCGGCGTTTCCGGCACCCGGTGGCGGGTCTGGATCAGGGTGGCGGCGCGCGTCTTCTCGGTGGTGGCGACGCCGGTCATACGCACGAAGAAGCGGCGGATCGACACGGCGTTGGTGGTATCATCGGCACCCTGGTCGATCACCTTCAGCACATCGGCGGCACCGATCACCGCCGCGGTCACCTGCATGCCACCGGTGCCCCAGCCATAGGGCAGCGGCATCTCGCGGCTGCCGAAGGGGACCTGGTAGCCGGGGATCGCCACGGCTTTCAGGATGGCGCGGCGGATCATCCGCTTGGTCTGCTCGTCGAGGAAGGCGAAGTTGTAGCCGTCCAGCGTCTGGGCGGTCGCCTGGTAATCCTGCGTCAGCACGGTCACTGGGCAGCCTCCTCGAAAGCGGGTTCCCGCGGCGACGCCGTCGCGGCGGCTTCCACCTCGGCCCGCATCAGGCGCACCAGGGTCAGTTCCGACTGGAAGTCGACATGATGCGGCAGCTTGAGATGCTGCACGAAGCCCGAGGCCTCGACATTATCGGCATGGTAGAGCACGAATTCGGCATCCTGTGCCGGCGCGGTGACGTCCTCGCCGAGATCCTCGGCGCGCAGCGCGCGGTCGACCAACGACATCGCCATCGCCTTGCGCTCGGCATAGCCGAAGGCGAGACCGTAGCCGCGGGTAAATTTCGGCGGTTCGGTCTTCGAGCCGCGGAACTGGTTGATCATCTGGCATTCGGTGACGGTGATGTCGCCGATGTCGACGGCAAAACCGAGTTCGGGGATGTCGATCTCGACGCCGACCTCGCCAGAGCGGATTTCGCCCACAAAGGGATGCGACTTGGCGTAGCCGCGCTGAGTCGAATAGCCCAGCGCCAGCAGGTAGCCCTCGTCCGCACGGGCCAGATTCTGCAGCCGCACGTCGCGGCCGGCCGGGAACATCAGCGGCTCGCGGGTAAGATCCCCCACCGGCGCATCCGCGGCATCGGCGTCTTCGCGCTCGATCAGGCCTTCGGCATTCAGCAGATCGACCACCTGCGGCATCGCTTCGGCAAGCTGGCCGCCGGCTGGCGCCTGCGGCGGCTCGCCAGCTGCCTGCAGGGCGAAGTCGATCAGGCGGTGGGTGTAGTCGAAGGTCGGCCCGAGCAGCTGGCCGCCCGGCATGTCCTTGAAGCAGGACGAGATGCGACGCGAGACCCGCATCTTCGCGGTGTCGATCGGCAGGGTCACCGCCAACCGCGGCAGGGTCGTGCGGTAGGCGCGCAGCAGGAAGATCGCCTCGACCTGATCGCCGCGGGCCTGCTTCAGCGCCAGCGCCGCAAGATCGGGATCGTAGACCGAACCTTCGGTCATCACCCGGTCGACGCCGCCCGACAGCTGCTCACGGATCTGCGCCACGCCGAGTTCGGCTTCGGCCGGGTCGCCGCGCCGGTCTTCGGCCAGCAGGGCATGGGCATTGCCGATGGCGGTCTCGCCGCCCTTCACTGCCACATACATGTCAGGCCTCCGTCGTGAAGGAAATTGCGGTGCTGCGCGGCAGGCCGATCACACTGCTGCCGGCACAAAGATAGAGATCGAGGCCGCGCGGGAATTCCGCCGACAGCGCCGCCCGCGCCCGCCAGACTTCCGCCGGCAGACCGCATACCGGCATGGTCACGGCATCCTTGATACCCGGGCCGCGCCAGGTCATCGCCGTTTCACCCGCCAGGGTAGCCACCTGCACCAGCAGGGTGGCGCCGCGGTCCGGCGCGGCATCGCTGCCGAGGCTGAAGACATCGAGGGCCGGCAGGCCGGCGGCGGCATCGAGCAGCGCGAAATCGGCGGCCTCCGCCGTGGCGGCCAGCGGTGCGCCGGTATGGAAACGCAGCCAGCCGCGCACGGCATCGGTATCGAGGCCGGGCCCGAGCCAGACCGGGGTGTCGAGATCGCAGAGCGTCAGCGCCGCAGCGGCGAGCGCCGGCGCCATGCCGGCGGGATTGCCGATATCGCCCGGCATCGCAGCGACACGGCCGGGCCGCGCCATGGCATCGAGCAGAGCGCGGAAGGCAAGCTGGCTCTGCTGCACTGCATCGGCGAAACCGGGGGCGGGTGCGGTGGGGATCATCGTGTCCTGCTGCATGGATCAGTCCTCGCCGCGAACCAGGGTGAAGAAATCGACCTTGGTGGCAGCCACCTTGGCGTCACGCGCCGCCCGCGCCGCCACCTGCGCGGCTTCCGCCGGCGCGATCAGAGCATGCTCAATCTCGGCGCAGCGTGCGGCATCGAGGCTCAGCGCATCGAATAGCGCGACCAGTTCGGCCTTGCGGGCATCGCGGCCCTGGACATAGCCCACGCCCATGGCACCCGTACCGTCGAGCGCCACCACGCAGCGGGTCATGGTCATCTCGCCGAAATTGAAGCGCTGGCCGACGCCGCCGGCGCGCGCCCGGATCATCGCCAGCCCGGTTTCCGGCGCCTTCAGCCGACGATAGGCCGGCTGGTCGGCCAGGCCGTTCCAGGCTGCCTCCAGTTCGGCGCGGCCGGTGCGGACGAGGATGGCGAGGCGCCGCTGGCGCGCACCAACATCCGAGGCGACGGTTTCGGGGCTGGGGCTGGCTTGGCTGTCCGGCTGGGCGGTCATTGTGAAATCTCGGCTCCGGCGATGCAGACCACTTGCGCAGAGGTCTAAATTGGTCTAGACATCTATATATCTATCCCCACACCCGGGTCTTAGCAAGCCATGTTTGGGCGAATCTTTTATGACATGGCCGCGTCGCGGCCGGCAGGACGGACGGAGCGCAACCGATGATCGAGCGCGGCAGCGGCATGGCAGTCTGGCGGCAGATCGCCGCCGCCATGGAACAGGCAATCCGCCGCGGCGATTACAAACCCGGCATCCAGTTGCCGACCGAAAAGCAGCTCGCCAACAGCTTCGGCGTCAACCGCCATACCGTGCGCCAGGCGATGAACCGGCTGGCCGAACAGGGCATCGTCAGCATCGAGCAGGGCCGCGGCATGTTCGTCGCCGAGGGCTCGCTGGATTATGCGCTGGGCCCGCGCACCCGCTTCACCGAGAACCTGCTGACCCGTCAGAAGAAACCGACCCGCGAATTGCTGTCGGCCGACAATGTGCCGGCACCGGCCGACATCGCCCGCGCGCTCGGCATCCCGACCGGCGCCGCCCTGTGGCAGATCGAGACCCGCAACAAGGCCGACGACCGCCCGGTCGGCGTCAGCAGTCATTTCTTCGCCGCCGACCGCTTTCCCGACATGCCGGAACTGTTCCGCCGCGCCGGCTCGATCACCGGCGCGCTCAAGCTGGCCGGCATCCCCGATTATCACCGCCGCATGACCCGGGTGGCGGCACGGCTGATCTCGGCCGGCGATGCCCGCCTGCTCGAACTGCCACGCACCCGGCCGGTGCTGGTCAGCGAAACCGTCAATGTCGACGAGCGCGGAAAACCGGTGGAATTCGTGCGCGCGCGGTTCGCCGCCGATCACGTCACCCTGACCATCGAACACTGGGAATAGCGAAGACCGGGAACAGCCCTCGCCACCGGCCGCATCAGACCTATCTTCTGGAGCCGGAGGGCGAGCCGAGATGTCCCTGCCGCTGGCCGAAACACTCAAGATCATCCTTGCGAGCCCGCGCCGCCCGCCGCCGCGCGGTACGGCGCCCGGCGGTCGCGGCCGGCTTGGCGAGTTGTTCCGCAACCTGCAGGCCGATCCGCCCGGCCCCGCCGCCCATGCCATCGAGGATGATATCTGGGCAATCTGGATCGCCCATGACGATCCCCACCTGGAAAACCGCATGCAGCAGGCGATCGGCGCCATCGCCCAGCGCCGCTTTAGCGATGCCGAAACCCAGCTTAACGACCTGGTCGCCGCCGCGCCGGACTGGGCGGAAGCCTGGAACAAGCGAGCGACTCTCTACTACCTGACCCATCGCGACGCCGAGAGCGTGGCCGACATCCGCCATACGCTGGAACTGGAACCGCGCCATTTCGGCGCGATCTGCGGTTTCGGCCAGATCTGCCTGCGCCACGGCGAGATGGCCGCCGCCGCCGAGGCCTTTGCCGCGGCGCTGGCGATCAATCCGCATCTCGACAGCGTCCGCGCCGTGCTGGCACAACTGGCGCCGGGCCGCCCGCGTCGGCTAAACTGACGCAATTCAACGCAGGAACCAGGACCAATGCCGACCGCCGACGAGGATCGCCTCGCCGCCCTTCGCGATGACCTGATTGCCGGCCGGCTGACGGCAGCCGCCGGCCTGTTCGACGGCTATGGCGTCGATCCGCCGATCGTGGTCTGGAACCCCGAGCCCCATGCGGTGCCGACGCCGCAGCTGTCCTTTCTGCTGCGCTACTGGCAGGGACTGCAGGATATCGCTGGCCGCGTCGCGCCGGACCGGATCGATCCGCTGCAGATGCGGCCGGCGCTCGGCCATATCATGCTGCTGGATGTTCTCGATGGCGGCGCCGATTACCGCTATCGCCTCTATGGCAGCGAGATCGCGCAGCGCGCCGGTTTCGACATGACGGGAAAGTGCACCTCGGAACTGCCGACCGGCTCGCTGGCCAGCCGGTTTTTCATCGCCGTTTACCAGGCCGTTCTGCTGCGCCCTCAGCCGGTCTACACTTGGCATCAGATGCCGGTCGACATCACCGTGAACACCTGGCACCGGCTGGTGCTGCCCCTGCATGGACCAGACGGAACGGTCACGCGGCTTCTGGCCGGCAATGTCGGCACCGACTTCGACCGCAGCGCCCGCTGACGCACGCCCCGGAAAATCGTACACAATTCCGGTTGACGATCGCAGGGCGCGCCATTACGGGTTGAACGGCCTGCCCGCCCCGACCGCGCTCCCGGAGTTCCTGCCCCCATGACCGACCTGGCCCTTGAATGGCTCAATCTGGTGCTGCGCTGGATGCACCTGATTTTCGGCATCGCCTGGATCGGCTCGTCCTTCTTTTTCGTCTGGCTCGACAATTCGCTGCGCAAGGGCGAGACCCAACAGCCCGGCGTGCTCGGCCAGGCTTGGCTGATCCATGGCGGCGGCTTTTATTTCACCGAGAAATACTCGGTGGCGCCGGCGCACCTGCCGCCGGAACTGCACTGGTTCAAATACGAGGCCTATTTCACCTGGATCAGTGGCTTCTTCCTGCTCGGCGTGCTGTATTACGTCGGCGCCGACCTGTATCTGATCGACCCCAAGGTGCTGCCGCTCAGCCAGGGCGAGGCAATCGGCCTCAGCCTCGCCTCGCTGTTTCTCGGCTGGATCGTCTACGACCTGCTGTGCAAGTCGCCGCTGGGCAAGAATGACGCGCTGCTCGCCATCGTCGGCTTCGTGCTGCTGGTCGCCGCGGCCTGGGGCTATACCCAGATCTTCTCGGCGCGCGCCGCCTACCTGCATGTCGGCGCCCTGATCGGCACCATCATGGCGGCCAACGTGGCGCATAACATCATTCCGAACCAGCGTAAGGCGGTGGCCGAGATGCTGGCCGGCCAGGTACCGGACCCGACTTACGGCAAGCAGGCCAAGCAGCGTTCGCTGCACAACAACTACCTGACCCTGCCGGTGCTGTTCGCCATGATCAGCAACCATTACCCGATCACCTACGGCCATCCCTACGGCTGGGTGATCCTCGCCGTGGTGATGGTGATCGGCGGCCTGGTACGGCATTTCTTCAACCTGAAGAACCAGGGCCGCGGCCGGCGCTACGAATTCCTCGCCGTCGCCTTCCTGCTGGTGGTCGGGCTGGTGTTCTTCACCCACTGGGACCCGCGCAAGAAGGCCTTCGGCGAGGCCGTCAGCGCCGAAGAGGTGCACCGGATCACCGCCAGCCGCTGCACGCCGTGCCACGCCGCCAAGCCGACCTTCGACGGCATCGCCGAGGCGCCGAAGGGCATCATGCTGGAAACGCCGGAGCAGCTGAAACGCTATGCCGCGCTGATCAACCAGCAGGCGGTGCGCACCGAAACGATGCCGCCGGGCAATGCCACCGGGGTGACCGAGGAAGAGCGCCAGAAGATCGGCGCCTGGATCGCCGCCGGCGCGCCGCTCGACTAAGCTTCCGGATTCCGACCGAGCCTATTGCAGCCGGTATGCGCTGTGGCAGGCGGTGCAGGCTTGCGTCGTCATGGCCAGGGCGGACAGCGCCGACTTCATGTCGCCGGTCACTCCGGCATCCTTGGCTGCCAGGGCGAACCGGCTGGCGGCATGATGCATCGCCGTGCCGGCAAGCTGCATGCCCTCCGGCATGAACGGCGCGACCTCGTGGGCGCCATGCAGGCTCAGCGAGTTCATGCCAAGCCGGCTTTCGGCGATATCCGCCGCCTTGTCGAAATCACTTGTGGCCAGCGCCTCCTGGATTTCGGAAAGTGCCAGCAGGTGATTACGCATGTTGGCGAGGGTCCGGATCCGCAGGGCTTCGGGGTAGGTGACCAGCTGCCGCTCATCCGACGCTGCCTGCTGCGCCGCGCGGTCACCCATCGGCATCTGTTGCTGGGGCATGTGTTGCTGATGCTGATGCATGTCATCGGCCGCAAGAGCGAAGCCGGCCGCACCGGCCATCAGCACAGAAACCAGCAGAATTCGAACAAGGCACATGGGTGCATCCCCGGTGATTCGAATGAATGCTACTGCCGCCCATGGCACCATCATATGATCCGGATCATATCCTTGTTTCGGCGGATCCGCCGCGCCTTCTGCAAGGCCGCCAGTGCCCGGTAGACGGCTTCATGCGTCAGCCCGAGTTCCGGTGCGATCTCGGTCCAGGGCCGATCCAGCATCACGACCGGCGGATCGCCTGAAGCATGCAGATGCAGCCAGGCCAGCAACCGCTGCGGGGCATTCCGGATATTGCGCAATTCCAGCTGTGCGCGCAGATCGCGCACCTGGCGGCCGAGATGCCGGGCATAGCCAAGCGCTGCCTCCGGCTCGCGCGTGAGTGCCGCCAGCAAATCGGCTTTTGGGACTGCCAGCAGCACGCTCTCGACCTCGGCCACGGCATCACAATGATAACTGGCTGCAAACAGCGCTGCCTCGGCAAACGTTTCGCCTACACGAGCCACATGCAGCGCGACACCGGCTCCATCCTCAAGATGCCGGACCAGTCGAAAGCGGCCGGCTTCGACCCGGAAAATCGCCGTTGCCCGGTCGCCCTGGCGGAATGCCACCTCGCCGGCCGCGAGGGTCCGACGGCGCAGGCGGCCGGGCGGAACAAGAGAGAGCCAGTCCGGGGCGCCGCTAATACCACACCTTGTCGGGCTTCGCGGCCCATTCCTCGAATACGGATCGCGCTTCCGTGTGCAGGATCTGCTCGCACCGGAGGCTGCGCTGCGGCATCGGCAGGGCAAGCTCGCGATAGAGGAAGGCATCGTCGAACTCGATCGCCGCCGCATCGGCCTGGGTGTTGCCGTAATACAGCCGGTCGATGCGTGCCCAGTAAGTGGCGGCAAGACACATCGGACAGGGTTCGCAGCTCGTATAGAGCACGGCGCCGCGCAGATCGAACCGCTTGAGCCGGCCGCAGGCTTCGCGGATCGCCACCACCTCGGCGTGGGCGGTCGGATCGTTCTGTGAGGTCACCCGGTTCCAGCCTTCGCCGACGATCTTGCCATCCAGCACAATCACCGCACCGAACGGCCCGCCGTCGCCGGCCTGCATGTGCCGGCGACTCAAGGCGATGGCATGGCGCATGAAACCGGCATGATCCATGACGTCAGCTGCCGCGATAGGTGGAAAAACTCCACGGCGAGACCAGCAGCGGCACATGGTAATGGCTGCCTTCCTCGGCGATGCCGAAACGGATCGGCACGGCGTCGAGGAAGGGCGGATCGGGCAGATAGACACCGCGCGCCAGGAAATACGGCGCCACATGGAAGACCAGCTCGTAGCGTCCGGCACGGAACTCCGGACCGTCCAGCAGCGGCGCGTCGGCACGGCCGTCGCTGTTGGTGGTGATCTGTTTGACCAGACGGCGGCTGTCGCCGTCCAGTGCATAGAGGTCGATGGTCAGGCCGGCGGCCGGCCGGCCATGCATGGTGTCGAGGACATGAGTGGTCAGGCGGCCCATCGCGGTCTCTCCATGCTGTCAGGCCTGCACCGGTGCCGCCGACAGCAGCGCGTCGAGCCGGATGCGGGCAATGCGCCCCACCTCGGCCAGCGCAGTGCCGAATTCGACGTCGGGCGTGTTGTTCAGGCGGCGTTCGAACTCGGCAAAGATCTGCCGCTTGGTACGCAGCTTCACGGCGATGATAAAGGGAAACCCGTGACGGTCGCGGTAGGTCGCGTTGAGCTGCAGGATGCGCTGCTTTTCGCCTGGGCTCAGCCGGGTCAGCCCGGCGCTGTCCTGCTCGCCGGTCGAATGATCGGTCAGCGTGCCGGCATCGGCTTCCCTGCCGGCCAGTTCCGGATGGGCGCAGAGCAGGTCGCGCTGTTCGTCCGGGGTGGCCGCCCACATCGCCGCCACCAGCGCGCCATGCAGGGCATCGAGGCTGCCGAACGGCCGCCGCACCACCGCACGCTCGGCGATCCAGGGCGAATGCTCGAAGATGCCGTCGAGCGCGATGACGAAATCCGGCGCCGCGATGCGGTTGAGGTCGGCGAGCGTCAGCGCCGTGTGGACGAGCGGGAAGTCGGTCATGGCCCCTGCGGAGGACGGTCAGCGTCTGTATTTCTGTATACAGTTTCGCCGGCCGCGGGGCCAGCGCCGCCGTGTCATGCCGGCTGGGCTGCCCGCCGGATCACAGAACCAGAATGGCGCGAAAGTCGTTGACATTGGTCAGGGTCGGCCCGGTCATGATCAGCCCGCCGGTCGCCTGGAAGAAGCTGTAGCCGTCGTTGTCGGCGAGGCAGGCCTTCGCATCCACGCCCTTGGCCGCCGCCCGGGCAACGCTGTCGGGCGTCAGCAGCGCGCCGGCATTATCCTCGCTGCCGTCGATGCCGTCGGTATCGCCGGCCAGCGCCCAGACCCCCTCGGCGCCGTCCAGCGCCACCCCCAGCGCGGTGAGGAATTCGGCGTTGCGGCCGCCGCGGCCCTTGCCGCGCACCGTCACCGTGGTCTCGCCGCCCGATAGCAGCACGCAGGGCACCCCGGCCGGCTGGGCATGGCGGCGCACCTGGCTGGCGATGCCGGCCATCACGGTCGCCACCTCGCGGGCCTCGCCCTCGATGGCATCGCCGAGGATGACCGGCGTCACACCGGCGGCGCGGGCGACTTTCGCTGCCGCCTCCAGCGCCATCTGCGGCGCCGCCACCATCACCGTGCGGGTCCGCTCGAACGCCGGATCGCCGGGCTTGGGCGTCTCGTCCGCCGCCGCGGCCATATGCTTCGCCACGGCCGGCGGCAGATCAATGGCGTATTTCTCCAGCACCGCGCGTGCCTCGGCAAAATCGGTCGGGTCGGGCACCGTCGGACCCGAAGCAATCACCGCCGGATCGTCGCCCGGCACGTCGGAGATCAGCAGCGACACCACCTGGGCCGGTGCCGCCGCGGCCGCCAGCCGGCCGCCCTTGATCGCCGAGAGATGTTTGCGCACGCAATTCATCTCGGCAATGTTGGCGCCGGATTTCAGCAGGGCCTGGTTCACCGCCTGCTTGTCGGCCAAGGTCAGGCCCGGCGCCGGCAGCGCCAGCAGCGCCGAGCCGCCGCCCGAGATCAGGCACAGCACCAGATCGTCGGCGGTCAGCCCCTGCACCTTGCCGAGGATCAGCGCGGCAGCCTTTTCGCCGGCACTGTCGGGCACCGGATGAGCCGCCTCGACGACGATGATACGGTCGCAGGGCACGTCATGGCCGTAGCGGGTGACCACCAGACCCTCGAGCGGTGCATCGTGATTCTTTTCCGGCCAGGCCAGTTCGACGGCGCGCGCCATGCTGGCCGCCGCCTTGCCGGCGCCGACCACGATGGTGCGGCCCCAGCTGCCATCCTTGCGCACCGGCGCGGCCGGCAGAAACGGCGGCACGCAGACGGCAGGATCGGCTGCCTTGCGGGCGGCCTCGAACATTGCGCGCAACAGTAACTCGGGCTCGAACGACATGCTTTATTCTCCCATCCCGTTGCTAATGCATGCCTGCGCCCTTGGCCAGTATCACCGGCCAGTGTAAGGTCGAAAAACTGTATACAATCATCCGGCAAGGAGCCCTCCCCGATGCCTGCCTTCCGCTTCGCCGACCGCATGCTCGCCCAGCTGGACGAACTCGGCCGCATCAGCGAAAGCCCGGATTACCTGTGCCGGACCTTCCTGACGCCCGAGCATCGCGCGGCGCACGAGACCGTGGCGCAGTGGATGCGCGAGGCCGGCATGGAGGTCGAGCATGACAGCGCCGGCAACCTGGTCGGCCGCTATGCCGGTGCCACGCCCGACGCCCCGGTGCTGATGAGCGGTTCGCATCTCGATACCGTGCGCAATGCCGGCAAGTATGACGGCATGCTGGGCGTGATCGCGCCGCTGGCCTGCGTTGCCGACCTGCACCGGCGCGGCGTGCGGCTGCCGCATACCATCGAGGTGGTCGGCTTCGCCAACGAGGAAGGCACCCGCTTCGGCGCCTCGATGGCCGGCAGCCGCGCCATCGCCGGCACCTTTGATCCGGCCATGCTGGAGACGAAAGACAAGCAGGGCGTCAGCATGGGCGAGGCCTACCGGGCCTTCGGCCTTGATCCGGCGCAAGTGGGCAGCTGCGCGCGCCGGCCCGGCAGCATCGCCGCCTTCATGGAACTGCATATCGAGCAGGGCCCGGTGCTGGAGAACAAGGGCCTCGCGCTCGGCGTGGTCACGGCGATTTCCGGCGCCCGGCGCATCCGCGTCGAGATCACCGGGCTGGCCGGCCATGCTGGCACCGTGCCGATGGGCCAGCGCCAGGATGCCCTGGTCGCGGCGGCCGAGATCGTCACCTATGTCGAGACGCGCTGCACCGGCACGGAGACGCTGGTCGGCACCGTCGGCATGATGGAGGCGCTGCCCGGCGCCATGAACGTGATCCCCGGCAAGGCCGTCTTCTCGCTGGACATCCGCGCGGCGGAAGATTCAGTGCGCGATGCCGCCGCCGACGACGTATTCGCCGAGATCGCGCGCGTCTGCGCCCGCCGCAATGTCGAACACAAACTGACCGAGCTGTACCGCTCGACGGCAACACCCTGCCACCCGGGACTGATGGATGCCGCCGAGGCGGCAATCAAGACCCAGGGCGTGCCGACCATGCGGCTGCCGTCCGGCGCCGGCCATGATGCCGCAACCCTCGCCCCGCTTTGTCCGGTCGCCATGATCTTCATGCGCTGCACGCGCGGCATCAGCCACAATCCGCTCGAGGCCGTGCTGGCCGAGGATGTCGAGCTGGCGACCGCCACGCTGCTGCATTTCATCGAAAACTTCCATCCCGTGAACTGAACCCGTCCATGACCATCGACAAGGCGGTTGCCGCCACCATCCACGATTTCGTCACCACCAACGCCGATGCCATGGCTGGCATGCTGGCCGAGCTGGTGAAGGTGCCCTCCGACAACCCGCCGGGCGACTGCGCGCCGCATGCCAAACGCGCCGCCGAATTGCTGGAGGGCCTTGGCTTCACTGTCGAGCGCCATCCGGTGCCGGACGACCTGGTCAAGGCCAATGGCATGATCTCCTGCGTCAATCTCGTGGTGCGGAAAAAATTCGGCGACGGGCCGGTCGTGGCGCTGAACGCCCATGGCGACGTGGTGGCACCGGGCGAGGGCTGGAGCGTCGATCCCTACGCGGCCGTGGTAAAAGACGGCGTGATGTATGGCCGCGGTGCCGCCGTCTCCAAGTCCGACTTCGTCACTTACGCCTATGCCCTGCTGGCGCTGGAAAAACTCGCCAAACCGATCAAGGGCACCATCGAGCTGCACCTAACCTACGACGAGGAAGCCGGCGGTGCCATTGGCCCACAATGGCTGCTGGAACAGGGCATCTCGAAGCCCGATTATGCCTTCTCGGCCGGTTTCTCCTACGCGGTGACCACCGCCCATAACGGCTGCCTGCACCTGGAAGTCACGGTCAACGGCAAGTCGGCCCATGCGGCACGGCCCGACACCGGTCATGACGCGATGGAAGCCGCCGTCCATGTGCTGAACGCGCTCTATGCCTATCGCGACACCTTGGCGGCGATCCATTCGCAGGTCGGGGGCATCACCTCGCCGACCTTGGTGGTCGGCCTGATCAAGGGCGGCATCAACACCAATGTGGTACCCGACCGCGTCACCTTCCGGCTCGACCGTCGCATGATCCCGGAAGAAAACCCCGAACAGGTCGAGACCAACCTGCGCAACCTCGTCTCCCATGCGGTCGAACACCTGCCCGGCATCACCGCACAGGTCATCCGCATCATGCTGGCGCGGCCCTTCGGCATGGTGCCCGGCGTGGAGAAACTGATCGACATCCTGACCCGCAACGCCACAGCGGTAATGGGCAAGCCGGTCGGCACCGAGGGCATCCCGCTCTATACCGATGCGCGGCATTATTCGGCCAGGGGCGTCAAGACGGTGCTGTACGGCGCCGGGCCGCGCAACCTGCTGGAGGCCAACGGCCACCGTGCCGACGAGAAGCTGGTCCTGAGCGACCTCAACAAGGCCACCGAGGTGGTCGCCCGCACCCTCTATGAACTGCTGAGCTGAGAGCCATGGCCAAAAAGACCGCCGCGAAGAAAGCCGCCCCGAAGAAGAAGCCTGCGACGAAGAGAATGGATATCGTCGCCGCGGCGCTCGGCAGCAAGCCCTATCCGCGCGATCTCTACGGCTACGGCCCCAATCCGCCCGATCCGAAATGGCCGGGCGGCGCGAAAGTCGCGGTCAGCTTCGTGCTGAACTACGAAGAAGGCGGCGAGCGCAGCGTGCTGCATGGCGACAAGGTCTCGGAGACCTACCTGACCGAGATTCCCGGCGGCACCCCACGCGTGAAGATGCGCGACCATGCCACCGAGTCGGTCTACGACTACGGCGCGCGGGCCGGCGTCTGGCGCGTGCTGCGGCTGTTCGCCGAACGCGACATCAAGTTCACGTCATGGGCCGTCGGCATGGCGGTGGCGCGCAATCCGGAAGCGGCGCGCGCCATGCACGAGGCTGGCCACGAGGTCGCCAGCCATGGCTGGCGCTGGTTCGACTACGCCACCATGCCGCTGGCGAAAGAACGCGCCGACATGAAGCTGGCCATCGAGGCGATCCGCCAGGCCACCGGCCAGCGCCCGCTCGGCTGGTACACCGGCCGCTTCTCGGAGAACACGCTGAAGCTGGTCGCCGAGGATGGCGGCTTCGTCTACTCGTCGGACACCTACGACGACGACCTGCCCTACTGGACCACGGTGGGCAAGAAACCGCAGCTGATCCTGCCCTATACCTTCGACAACAACGACATGAAGTTCGGCCAGCTGCACGGCTTCGCCACCGGCGTGGATTACTACAACCACGTCAAGGACGCCTTCGACATGCTGTACCGCGAGGGCGAGCAGGGACAGCCGAAGATGATGACCATCGCGCTGCATTGCCGGCTGATCGGCCGGCCCGGCCGCGCCGCCGCGCTGGCCCGGCTGATGGATTACATCCAGGGCCACGACAAGGTGTGGATCGCGCGCCGCATCGACATCGCCCGCCACTGGATGCAGGTGCATCCCTACCGGGGCTAGCGGCGCCCGAACAGGCTGTACTGGAAACGCTGCACCGATCCGGCAGGCGTCAGGTGCTCCTCGCCGGCAGCGTCCAGCAGATCGAAGCCGGCGCCGAAGACCTTCGCCAGCGTCTGCGGACTATAACGCTGCACCGGGAGGCCGCTGCAGCGCTCCGGGCCGTCAGGCGCAAAGGTGGCAATGATGATGCGGCTGCCCGGCTTCGTGCCCTTGTCCAGTGCCGCCAGATAGGCGGCACGGTCGGCGGCATCCACAAGAAAATGGAAAACCGCGCGGTCATGCCAGAGGTCGTATTGCCGCTCCGGCCGCCATGCCGTTATGTCGGCAGCCACCCAGCGGACGCCACCAGCACCGCCCCCGAGGCGGGCTCGGGACTTCGCCAATGCGCTCTCGGCGATGTCGAGGACGGTGACATCGCCATATCCGGCCGCAACCAGCTCATCGACCAGCCGTGAGGCGCCACCGCCAATGTCGATGATCGGCGCCTCGGTTCCGGCGACCGATCCCCTGATCCAGTCGAGCGAACGCAGCGGCGAGGCCTGGAACCAGCTGACCTCGTCTTCGGCCTTATGGTCATAGACGCCGGTCCAGTGGTGTTTTCTGAGGTCTTCCATGGCCGGCTCCTGCCCGTTACATGGCCGTGCCGGATGAACATAGCGCAGGTCGCCGCCTTCTCAAGACAGCGTCATGGAGATGTCTTGACCGCGCGGGGAAGCATCAGGATCTGACCTGACCGGCTGGTTTCGCTTTCGCTGATTTCGCCGCCATCAACCCGTCCCAGGCGGCAAGCGCCATCTCGACAGAGGCGAGCAGCTGCTTCCTGGTCGCATCGTCGCGCGCCTGGATCGACATGCCCTGCACCAGAGTCGTATAGAAGGCCGCTATCGCAGAGGCATCGGCGGTCGCCGGCACATCGCCCTCGGCCTGGCCGCGCCGGACGCGGTCCGCCAGTGACTCCATCGCCGCGCGGCGGCTCCTGGTCATCAGGGCGCGCACGCTCTTGTTCTCAGGCGCACCGACGATGGCCGACAGCACTACCATGCAGCCCGGCGGGTGGTCCGTTTGGACGTAATAGCCGGCATAGAAACGCAGCATGGCGGCGAAGCCCTCTTTCGCCGTCTTGCCCTCCCGCAGCAGCCGCTGCGGCAAGGCGCCCTCGGCAGTCTCGTAAAGCTCCAGTGCCTCCTCGAATAGCGCCTCCTTGCAGGTGAACGCCGCATAGAGGCTCGGCGCGTTGATGCCCATGGCCTTGGTCAGGTCGCTGAGCGAGGTCCCCTCATAACCGCGCAGCCAGAAGACCTGCATGGCCGCCTGCAACGCCGCATCACGGTCGAAGCCGCGCGGCCGGCCTTTCGGCTTCGCCTCGCCCGTCTTCCGGGATGTGACTGCGCGCACGGCCATGACCGTTTCCTGCGATCTGATTCAAATTCTGTATCGATCGATAAATAAAGCGCTTGACCCCGGCCGGCAAGCCCCTACCTTCCGCCCCTCATTCTGTACCGATCACTAAATAATATATGGAGGCATCCCATGACGACGTTTTCTTCCACCGCCCTGCAGGGCAAGGCCGCACTGGTCACCGGCGCCAGCCGGGGCATCGGCGCGGCCACCGCCAGGGCGCTGGCCGCCGCCGGTGCCGATGTAGCCATCACCTACAGCGCCTCGCCCGACAAGGCCCAGATGGTGGTGCAGGAGATCCAGGCGCTGGGCCGCAAGGCCGTGGCGATCAAGGCCGACAGCGCCGATGCCAGGGCCGTGCAGGCCTCGGTGACCGAAGCCGCCAGGGCGCTCGGCCGGCTGGATATCCTGGTCAACAATGCCGGCGTCGCCTATGGCGACGACTCGCTGGAGAACATCGAGCGCATGGTGGCGATCAACACCCGCGCACCGTATGTGGCCGCGCTGGCTGCCGCCCCGCTGATGCCCGAGGGCGGCCGCATCATTACCATCAGCTCCTGCCTGGGCGAAAATGTGCGCTTCCCCGGCGTCACGCTCTATTCCATGAGCAAGGCGGCGATGACCGGCATGACGCGCGGCCTGGCGCGCGACCTCGGGCCCCGCGGCATCACGGTGAATGTCGTGCAGCCCGGCCCGATCGATACCGACATGAACCCGGTCGATGGCGAGAATGCCCCCGCCATGACGGCACTGACTGCGCTCGGCCGCTATGGCCGGCCGCAGGAAATTGCCGATACGGTGGTGTTTCTTGCCGGGCCGGGTGCCAGCTATATCACCGGCGCGCAGATCACGGTGGATGGCGGCATCAACGCCTGACGGACAGAGCCGGCCCGGTTCAGCCGCCGGTCTTCGGACCGGTGGCGAGCCGGGCGAAGACGTCCTGCAAATCGACGGGGCGCCGCCTCGCGGCAGCAAGGTCAAGGCCGTCTTCCAGCCTTTGCAGATGCTCTTCCATATAGGCCACCGCACCGGTGGCATCGCCGGCAGCGAGCCGGTCGAGCAGAATGCCGTGCTCCTCATGGCTGCACATGCTGTTCCCCGGCGCCTCGTAGACCGCGATGATCAGCGAGGTGCGCGATACCAGGGCGCGCAGGAAACCGGCCAGCGAGGCATTGTCGAGCAGCTTGGCGAGTTCGAGGTGGAATTCGCCGGCCAGGTTGATGCTACGGCGGCGGTCGCGCGCCGTCTCGGCCGCATGCTCGCGGGCGACGAAGGCCCGCATTGACGCCATCTGCGCCGCCGTAATCTGGCGGGCGGCGGCGCGGCGCGCCAGTTCGGCGGCGATGCCGGTCTCGACCACGCGACGGGCGGCAAACACCTCACGGGCCTCCTGCACGCCCGGCTTGGCCACCGAGGCCCCGCGGTTGTGCTGGAGCGTGACCAGATTGTCGTGCGCCAGCGCCTGCAGCACCTTGCGGATGCGGGTGCGGCTGACCCCGAAGGCGCGCGCCAGCACATCTTCCGGCAGCTTGGTGCCCGGCATGATGATGTGTTCGACGATCGCCGTGTAGACGCTGTCGTAGATGGTGGCGTCGTCCACCGGACGAGGCCGTCCGGCCGGGCCGCTGCCGCGGCTGCCCGCCTTGGCCGGAACCGGACGCCCGGCGCGACCGGCCAGCGCCGGCACCGCCTGCATCTCGGCGGCGGTGATTTTGCGCAGCCGTGAACCTGCTCTATCGGCAGCCGGGCCGTCGGAAGCGGCGGTGTCCTTCCGCGGTCTGGCTACGGCCTTGGCGGTGCCCTGCACCATCTGGTGTCCTGCCTGGCTGGATGTCCTGCCCGGGTTGGCGCCACCCGCCGGGGCGGCAAATGGCGAATCGGCCGGACAATTTCCTCCCGGACTGTATACGTTTTTTCGATTCCCGGTCCAGTTCGCGGCTAGACGGGCACCCCCCGGACCCGTTAAAAGTTGTCAGACAAATTTTGCCGTAAATCATCAGTTGGCGGATTAATTGGCCCGTCGACGCATACATAGCAAAGGGAGAAAGCCCCATGACGGGTTGGCCGCAGATGCCGGGCGTACAGATCACCGGCACATTCAAGCCGGGCTTCGAAACCATCCTCACGCCCGAGGCGCTGGCCTTCGTGGTCGAGCTCGAGCGCCGCTTCGGCCCGGAGCGCAAGAAGCTGCTGCAGAAACGCATCGAGCGCCAGGCCCGCCTCGATGCCGGCGAGAAGCCGGACTTCCTGCCCGAGACCAAGCATATCCGCGACGGCGACTGGACGGTGGCGCCGCTGCCGGCCGACATCCTCGACCGCCGCGTCGAGATCACCGGTCCGGTTGACCGCAAGATGATCATCAACGCGCTGAACTCTGGCGCCTATGTCTTCATGGCCGATTTCGAGGATGCCTCGACGCCGAGCTGGGAGAACATGATCGACGGCCAGTTCAACCTGGTCGACGCCAACAAGGGCAGCATCGACTTCACCGACCCGACCTCGGGCAAGGCCTACAAGCTCGGCCCCAAGCCGGCCACCCTGTTCGTGCGGCCGCGCGGCTGGCACCTGCTGGAGAAGCACGTCATCGTCGACGGCGTGCCGATGTCGGGCGGCCTGTTCGATTTCGGCCTGTATTTCTTCCACAACGCCAAGATCCGCAAGGACCAGGGCAAGGGCACGTATTTCTACCTGCCGAAGATGGAAAGCCATCTGGAAGCCCGGCTGTGGAACCAGGTGTTCGACTTCGCCGAGGACACGCTGAAGATGCCGCGCGGTACCATCCGCGGCACCGTGCTGATCGAGACCATCCTCGCCGCCTTCGAGATGGACGAGATCCTCTACGAGCTGCGCACCCATTCCGCCGGCCTGAACTGCGGCCGCTGGGATTATATCTTCAGCTTCATCAAGAAATTCGCCAAGCAGCCCTGGGCCGTGCTGCCCGACCGCGGCCAGGTCACCATGACGGTGCCGTTCATGCGCAACTACTCGCTGCTGGCGATCAAGACCTGCCATCGCCGCAACGTGCATGCCATGGGCGGCATGGCGGCGCTGATCCCGATCAAGAACGACGAGAAGGCCAATGCCGAGGCGATGGCCAAGGTCTCGGCCGACAAGCAGCGTGAGGCGACCGACGGCCATGACGGCACCTGGGTGGCGCATCCGGGCCTCGTGCCGATCGCCAAGGCCGAGTTCGACGCGGTGATGAAGGAATCAAACCAGATCGCCCGCCAGCGCCAGGACGTGCATGTCGAGGCCAAGGACCTGCTGGCGATGCCGAACGGCAGCATCAGCGAGGCCGGCCTGCGCCAGAACGTCAATGTCTCGATCGGCTATCTGGAAGCCTGGCTGCGTGGCATCGGCTGCGTGCCGCTGTACAACCTGATGGAGGATGCCGCGACCGCGGAAATCAGCCGCGCCCAGGTCTGGCAGTGGCGCCACCACAAGTCCAAGCTCGATGACGGCCGGCTGATCGATGCCGCCCTCATCGAAAAGACCATCGAGGAAGAACTGGCCAAGACCCGCGACATGGTCGGCGCCGACAAGTTCGACGGCGGCAAGTATGCCGAGGCCGCCGCGATCTTCCGCAAGCTGGCCCTGGCCGAGGAGTTCACCGAATTCCTCACCCTGCCCGCCTACGACGAGATCGTCGCCCAAGGCATGTAAGCTGGCGACCACCCGCAAAAGTCAGGCCGGGCGGAGCAATCCGCCCGGCTTTTTTGTTTTGCGGACCCGTCTTTGTCCCGCTTTTCTCACGCCGGCGGCGCGCTGTCGCCGCATTCGGGCGTGATGGTTTTCCGGTAGACGGGGCATTCCGTCCCGCCGCTGCAGACCATACGTGCGGGAGACTGATCATGGCGAAGAAACCGGACAAAAAGCCGCTGAACGAAACCGACGCGGTGCTGCGCCTCGGCCTGCATGGTGCGCCGGATGGCCCGGCCCATACCACGCCGCTGGTGAAAGGCGCGAAAGCCAGGCAGGCCTACGGGCCCGGCACCTACGGCAATGAACAGTTCACCGGCCGCGCCGCCGGCACCACCACCCCGGCGCCAGCGCCGGAAGGCCAGGACAAGCCGGTGCCGCACCGGAACATCGCCGGCAAGCCCGATATGCGCAAACGCGACGACCGCTACGGTCGCAATGGTGACAGCGGAGTCGGTTAGGGGGCGGCTGAGGGGTCAGGCCGCGGACGATGGCCTGCTCCGGCGCGGGAAGCGCACCATGCGGCCGCCCTCTTCGTCCCACAGCGCCAGCATGCAGCCGCGCAGCGCAGCGCCGAGGCTGAGCCCGGGCAGAGCCCGGAGCGATGGCACGGCCTCATGACAGGCCTGCAGCCGGTAGTTCGGCACCTGCGGGTTCAGGTGGTGCACATGGTGGAAACCGATATTGCCGGTGAACCACTGCAGCAGGCGGGGCAGCCGCAGATACGAGCTGCCGTCGATAGCGGCGCCGACGGCGGTCCAGTCGCGCTGGCGCAGCCAGGTGGTGCCCTCGAAACGGTGCTGCACCGAGAACAGCCAGACACCGACCGTGGCCGCCACCACCATCACCGGCAGCTGGATTGCCAGCACGGCATGGAAACCGAGTGTGAAGCCGAGCGCCAGCACCACGGCGGCCAGCCCGGCATTGGTCAGCCAGACCGACCAGCGTTCGCGCCGCCAGGCCTTTGGCGTGTCGAGCGGCAGGCGATACAGCAGCAGGAAGATCACTGGCGGCAGCACCACCAAAGCCACCAGCGGATGGCACAGCACCCGGTAGCGCAGGCGGCCGAAGCGGCCGAGGGCTTGGTATTCCGCGACGGTCAGGCAGCTTGAATAGATGTCGAGGAAACCCGGCCGGCGGTCGAGGTTGTTCCAGATACCGTGATGGCCGGCATGCAGCCGGCGCCAGTTGTCGAACGGCGTGCAGGTGATCAGGCTGCAGACCCAGCCCATCGCCGCATTGGCCCGCCGCGAGCGGAAGAAGGCGCCATGGCCGCAGTCATGCTGGATGATGAAGATGCGCACCACGAAACCGGCGGCCAGCAGGATCAGCGGCAGCAGGGTCCAGTAGGGCAGGTCCAGCGCGCGGCTGCCGTACATGGCGGCGCAGAGGCCGAAGAAGGGCAGGAAGGAATTCGCCACCTGCCACAGGCTGCGGCCGAGCTTCGGCCCCTGGTGGGCGGCGACGGCGACGCGGAGCGGCACGGGATTGCCGGAGACCGGCGGAACGGCAGTGGCAGTAAGAGACATGGGCCTGCTTTCGGTGGCGCGGGGTGCAGCGTCAGAGGTATCGGGAGCGGGTGCAGCATAGCGCAAAAGCCGCGCGGCTGGCGACAAATCGCAGGTTCTGCCTGCATTGTGATCGCACCGCAGGACCTCCGCGCCGTTTCCCGCGCTTTTCGCCGCCGGACAAAATCCGGGCGGCTATGGCGTCTTCGGGTTGGCTCCGCCGGTATGTGCCGCCCCGTGCGACCCGGCTCCATGTGACCCTGGCCCATGCGGCATGGGCTCACCCCGGGCGATGGCCAGGTGGTGGATCTGGTGATGGGCGCCGGTCGCCATCACGCCGATGAAACCGAGGCCGCGGATTTTGGCGGTCTGCCGGGCATCCTTTGCCGTCACCGTCAGAATCACGCCATCGGGCTTGTCCTCTGTCGCCACATGCCAGCCATCATGGCCGTCGATCTCGCGGGCATGAGCCGGCACCATGCGGCGGATCGCGTCGAGCGTGCGACCCTGGCCGGTGACGGCGACACGGATGCCGCCGCCGACCGCCTCGACCTTGGCTTCGGCATTCAGCGTCACCTCGTTCATGTCGATCAGGTGGCGGCGCAGGGCATCGAGGTCGACCCGGTTCCAGTCCGTCTTCGGGTCGGCCTCGAGGATGGCGAGAATCTCCTGCACCGCGCCGAAGGCGTCGTTGCCCGGCAGCTTCGGCACCTTCGCCTGTGCAGCGGACGTCAGGCCGCCGACCTGCTGCCCCAGCAGGCTACGCAGCAGACTGCCCTCGTCTTTTGCCCGGCCCGGTTCGGCCACCGGCTGGCCCGACCGGCGCAGCTCCGGCGCAGCAATTGCGGGCATTGCGACGCCGGATGGCGTGGCACCGGGCACGCTTGGCGGCACCGGTCGCTTCGGCATCTGCACGGCGGCCGGCGGCAGCGACTCGGTCGACGTCGTCTGCGCCATCACGACCGGCGAGTGCAGCAGCAGGGCTGCGGGCAGGATCAGCAGCAGCATGGGCGACAGTGTGAATGGACGGCGCATCTGAAGATTCCTCTTCCCGACGGAAAAAATGCGGCGCTATTGTAGCGCGGGATTTCGGCGGATGGAGTCGAGTCCAGCCGTGAGAGTCCGAAACAGCATCCCGCCGCGGGCGGATATCCAACAGGGGGACCATGATGGCGAAGAAGAAAGCGGCCAAGAAGGCCGCGAAGACGAAGAAGAAGGCCGTGAAGAAGGCCACCAAGAAGATCGTGAAGAAGGCGGCAAAGAAGGCCGCCAAGGCCAAGAAAGCCACCAAGAAGACCGTGAAGAAGGTGGCGAAGAAGGCTGCCAAGGCCAAGAAAGCCGCCAAGAAGACCGTCAAGAAGGTGGCGAAGAAGGCCGCCAAGGCCAAGAAGGTCGTGAAGAAGAAGGCGGCGAAGAAGAAGGTCGCCAAGAAGGCCATGCCGGCCGCAATGCCGGCGCCGATGGCGACGCCCATGCCGGTGCCGCCGGTCAAGCTGCCGGAATAACCGCAACCAGACGATCCGGCCCGTGCGGCAAACGGGCCGGATTCCTGCTTTCAGGACCCGAACTTCAGGGTTTAGCGCCGCGCCTCCAGCGCCATGCGCACGGCCAGCCCGGCCAGCACCGTTCCCATCAGCCAGCGCTGGATCAGCAACCACAGCGGCCGTCCGGCCAGGAAAGTGGCGATGCTGCCGGCGGTGACGGCGATCAGGGCATTCACCGACACGCTGATGACGATCTGGGTGGCGCCGAGCGCCAGCGACTGGCCGAGCACATGGCCCTGCTCCGGGTCGAGGAACTGCGGCAGCAGCGACAGATACAGCATGGCGATCTTCGGGTTCAGCAGGTTGGTCACCAGCCCCATGCCGAACAGCCGGCGCGGGCTGTCCTGCGGCAGGCTGCGCACCTGGAAGGGCGAGCGGCCGCCGGGCCTGAGCGCGGCCCACGCCATCCAGGCGAGATACAGCGCGCCGCCCCAGCACAGCGCCTGATAGGCATAGGGCACCGCCAGCAGCAGGGCGGTAATGCCGAAGGCGGCGCAGAGCATGTAGAAGACGAAGCCGAGCGCCACCCCGCCCAGCGAGATCAGCCCGGCCACCCGGCCCTGGCAGATCGAGCGCGAGATCAGGTAGAGCATGTTCGGCCCCGGGGTCAGGACCATGCCAAACGAGACCAGCGCGAAGGCGAGCCAGTGGGCGGTGGTGGGCATGGGCAGCGTTCCGTGGAGAAGACTCGGGGGAGGTTTGCCCCAGTCTAGCGCCGGCGCCGGCGGTCGGGGAGCGCGGAATTGCCGCCTGACAATCCGCCCCTCAGAACCACGCGGCCTGCATCTCCAAGGTCGCCGGTTCCAGCCGGGCCAGCAGCGGCAGCCAGTGATCGAGCCGGCCAAGTTCGTAGGCATAGAAATACCGCGCGGCGGCCAGCTTGCCCCGGTAGAAGGCGACATCGTCGCCGGTCGCGTCCGGCAGCCGCCGCGCCGCCACCATGGCCTGGCGCAGCCACATCCAGGCGATCGCCAGATGGCCCATGGCATCGAGATACAGCGTGGCATTGGCCAGATACAGGCTGATCCTGCCGTCTTTCGCCGCCGGCAGCATCGCCGCGGTTGCCGTCATCATGCGGGCCAGCGCGCCGTCGAGCTCCTCGGCCCAGGCGGCACAATCGGGCAGGCCGCGGGCGCGCAGGATATCGGCGGCAATGGTCTCGAACAAAAGCCGGGCGCCGGCGCCGCCCTGCATCAACATCTTGCGGCCCAGCAGGTCGATGCCCTGGATGCCGTGGGTGCCCTCATGGATCGGATTCAGCCGGTTGTCGCGGTAATACTGCTCGACCGGATAGTCGCGGGTATAGCCATAGCCGCCGAGCACCTGGATCGCCTGCTTGTTGGCCTCGAGGCAGAATTCGCTCGGCCAGGACTTCACCATCGGGGTCAGCATGTCGAGCAGCAGCGACAGGCGCTTTTTCTCGCCCTCGTCCTCCGCCGTATGGATGCGGTCGACCAGCGACGCGGCATAGAGGCAAAGCGCCAGCGCCCCCTCGACCGCGGCCTTCTGGCTGAGCAGCAGGCGGCGGATATCGGCATGCTGGATGATCGGCAGCGGCTTCGACGCCGGGTCCTTGTTGTCGGGTGCCCGGCCCTGCGGGCGCTGTTTGGCGTAATCGAGGCTGTAGAGATAGCCGGCCAGCCCCAGCGAGGTGGCGCCCAGCCCGACGCCGATGCGGGCCTCGTTCATCATGTGGAACATGTAGTCGAGCCCGCGATGCGGCTCGCCGACCAGATAGCCGATGCAGTCGCCCTGCTCGCCGAACGACAGCAGCGTGTTGGTGGTGCCGCGAAAGCCCATCTTGTGGTTGAGGCCCATCAGCTGCACGTCGTTGCGCGGCCCGAGGCTGCCGTCGGCCTCGACGCGGCGCTTCGGCACGATGAACAGCGAGATGCCCTTCACCCCGGCGGGAGCCCCGGCGATGCGGGCCAGCACCATATGGACGATGTTTTCGGTCAGCTCGTGCTCACCCGCCGAGATCCACATCTTGCTGCCGCTGATCCGGTAGGCCGAACCGAGGCTGCCGTCGACGCCGGGCGCATTACTGCTGGCTGGGCTGTTGCTGACGGGCGTCGCCCGGGTGCGGATATCGGCGAGGCCGGAGCCCGCCTGCGGCTCGCTGAGGCACATGGTGCCGAAGAAGCGGCCCTCGAACATCGGCTGCATGAAGCGCTTTTTCTGCTCCGGGCTGCCGAAGGCGGCGATCATGTTGGCGGCGCCGATGGTCAGGAAGGCATAGCCGATGCTGCCGATATTGGCGGCGTTGAAGCAGGTGAACGCCGCCTGCAGCAGCGTCCAGGGCAGCTGCTGGCCGCCCTCGTCGTAACTGCGATGCGCCGCCATGAAGCCCGCGTTGACGAACTGGTCGAGCGCGGCGCGCACCTCGGGGATGATGTGGACGGTCTGGCCGTGGAACTGTGGCTCGTTCAGGTCCGCCTTGCGGTTGTGGGTCTGGAAATGCTGGACGGCGATGGCTTGCGCGGTGTCCAGCGCCGCCGTCATGGTGGCCCGGTCGTGGTCGGCGAAATAGGGCCGCGCGGTCAGGCTGCCGATCTCCAGATGCTCGAACAGCTGGAAATCAAGGTCGCGACGGTTGACGGTCGGCAGGCTGTTTTCAGCGGCCATGGCGGTGCTCTCCCCGGAACAGCGGGAGGCTGCAGCCCCGGGCCTCAGGAATCAACCCTGCCGCTGCGTCAGTTGGCCTTGATTGCCGGGCCGTCCGGGGGTACATCTGCCGCGACTTTTCCACAGCCTTCCGGGCGTTTCCGCCCGCCGACGAGGTCCCGCATGATCCCGCGTTACACCCGCCCCGAAATGGCCGCCATCTGGGAGCCGGAGCAGAAGTTCCGCATCTGGTTCGAGATCGAGGCCCATGCCTGCGACGCCCAGGCGGCGCTCGGCGTGATCCCCAAGGCAGCCGCGAAAGAGGTCTGGAAGAAGGGCAAGTGGGAAATCGCGCGCGTCGACGCCATCGAGCGCGAGACCAAGCATGACGTGATCGCCTTCCTGACCAACCTGGCCGAATATGTCGGCCCCGCCGCCCGCTTCGTGCACCAGGGCATGACCTCGTCCGACGTGCTGGACACCTGCTTCAACGTGCAGCTGGTGCGCGCCGCCGACCTGCTGATTGCCGGCTGCGACCGCGTGCTGGCCGCGCTGAAAGAGCGCGCCTTCGAGTTCAAGCTGCTGCCCTGCATCGGCCGCAGCCACGGCATCCATGCCGAACCGGTCACCTTCGGGCTCAAGCTGGCCGGCTTCCATGCCGAGTTCCAGCGCGCCCGCCGCCGCCTTGAGGCCGCCCGCGAGGAAGTCGCCACCTGCGCGATCTCCGGCGCGGTCGGCACCTTCGCCAATATCGACCCGGCGGTGGAAGAGCATGTGGCGAAGAAACTCGGCCTGCGCCCCGAGCCGGTCTCGACCCAGGTGATCCCGCGCGACCGCCATGCGGCTTACTTTGCCCATCTCGCCGTGGTCGCCGCCTCGATCGAGCGGCTGGCCACCGAGATCCGCCACCTGCAGCGCTCCGAGGTGATGGAGGCGGAGGAATTCTTCTCGCCCGGCCAGAAGGGCAGCTCGGCCATGCCGCACAAGCGCAACCCGGTGCTGACCGAGAACCTGACCGGCCTCGCCCGGCTGGTGCGCTCGGCCGTCGTGCCGGCGCTGGAGAATGTCGCCCTGTGGCACGAGCGCGACATCAGCCATTCCTCGGTCGAGCGCGGCATCGGCCCGGACGCCACCATCCACCTCGACTTCGCCCTGCATCGCCTCGCCGGCGTGGTCGAGAAGCTGGTGGTCTATCCCGACAACATGATGAAGAACCTCGACCGCTTCGGCGGCCTGGTGCATTCCCAGCGCGTGCTGCTGGCGCTGACCCAGGCGGGCCTGAGCCGCGAGGACAGCTACCGGCTGGTGCAGAAGCATGCCCTGAAGATCTGGCAGCAGGGCGGCGACTTCCTGCAGGCCCTGCTCGGCGAGACGGAGGTCACCGACCGGCTGAAACCGGCGCAGCTGACCGCCCTGTTCGACCTCGGCTACCACCTCAAGCATGTGGACACCATCTTCGCCCGCGTCTTCGGCAAGGAAGGCATCACGCCCGGTGTCAAAAAGAAGGCTGTCCGCAAGGCGGCGAAAAAGGCCGCCAAGCGGAAAAAGCCGGCAGCCAAGAAGAAGCGCTGACCCGGCGTCAGTCCGCGATGGCCGGGATTGACTTCCCGGCCAATTACGTCAGCCTCTTCCTCATAACAACGAGGGAGAGAGACGCCATGATCCAGGCCCTGCGCACGCCCGACGAGCGCTTTGCCGGCCTGCCCGGCTATCCGTGGCAGCCACATTACCTGACGCACGACAACGGCCTGCGCATGCATTACCTCGACGAGGGGCCGCATAGCGGCCGCACCTTCCTCTGCCTGCACGGCCAGCCGACCTGGAGCTATCTCTACCGCCGCATGCTGCCGGTGTTCACCGCCGCCGGTCATCGCGTGGTGGCGCCCGACCTGTTCGGCTTCGGCCGTTCCGACAAGCCGCGCGACGAGGCGGTCTATACCTTCGATTTCCACCGCGACAGCCTGATCGCCCTGATCCGCGCGCTGAACCTGCAGGATATCGTGCTGGTCTGCCAGGACTGGGGTGGCCTGCTCGGTCTCACCATCCCGATGAAGCTGCCCGAGCGCTTCTCCGGCCTGCTGGTGATGAACACCGCGCTCGGCACCGGAGATGCGCCGCTGACCCAGGGCTTCCTCGACTGGCGCGCCTGGAACAACAAAAATCCGGACATGGCAATCGCCAAGCTGATGCAGCGCAGCTGCCCGCATCTGAGCGACACCGAGGCCGCCGCCTACGCGGCGCCCTATCCCGATGCCGACTACAAGAGCGGCGTGCGGCGCTTTCCCAACCTGGTGCCGGATTCGCCCGAAGCGGACGGCGCGGCGACCTCGCGGCGGGCGCGGGATTTCTGGAAGAGCGACTGGGCCGGCAAGAGTTTCATGGCGATCGGCATGGCCGACCCGGTGCTGGGAGCGCCGGTGATGCACGGGTTGCGCAAGCTGATCCACGGCTGCCCGCCGCCACTGGAACTGCCCGAAGCCGGGCACTTCGTGCAGGAATGGGGCGAGCGCGTCGCCAGGGACGCGCTCGCCGCCGGACTCTGAGAAGGCTTACTTCGCGAAGATCGCCGAATCGTTGGCGAAGGCCTTGAATTCGAGCGCGTTGCCCGAGGGGTCGAGGAAGAACATGGTGTGCTGTTCGCCGACTTCGCCCTCGAAGCGCACATAAGGCTCGATGATGAACTGGGTGCCGGCGGCGGTCAGCTTTTCGGCCAGCGCCTTCCAGGCCGGGATGGTGAGGATGACGCCGAAATGCTTGGCCGGGACCTGATGGTCGTCGACCGAGCTGAACGCCTTGGTGCCGCATTCCTCGGGCGCCAGGTGGGCCACCACCTGATGGCCGAAGAAATCGAAATCGACCCAATGCTCGGCCGAGCGGCCCTCGCCGCAGCCGAGCAGTTCGCCATAGAACTTGCGAGCCTCGGCAATGTCGCGCACCGGGAAAGCGAGATGGAAGGGGCGAAGAGCGGTGGCAGCAGTCTGGCTGTCCGCCTTGATCGGGGCCTGGGCGTTCATGGGGCTGTCCTTCGGTCTGGGGCTTTAGGCAGTCTGGGGCTTATTTTTAGTGCAAGTCCGGGGAGGCTTTTTGTTTCGCCATGATCATACCGGCTGGCCTCCGGCCGACAATCGATTTAAACTCGCCAGACTATGAGTTTTTCTCATGAAGACCGCCTGCCCTCGCTGAACGCGCTGCGCGCCTTCGCGGTGACCGGCCGACACCTCAGTTTCACCCGGGCGGCCGAAGAACTGCATGTTACGCAGGGCGCGGTCAGCCGGCTGGTGAAGCAGCTCGAGGCCGATCTGGGCTGCGCGCTGTTCCGCCGCGGCCCGCGCGGGCTGGAACTGACCGGCGACGGCGCCGCCTATCTGCCGGCGCTGAGCGATGCTTTCGAGCGGCTGGCGGCGGCCACCCGGCTGGTGGCGCGCGGACGCCGGCACGCCAATCACCTGGCCATCACCATGATGCCGACCCTGGCGATGCGCTGGTTCATGCCACGGCTGGCTGATTTCCATAAACGTCACCCGGAAATCACCGTCGACGTCACCAGCGCCGACCGGCCGATTGATTTCGCCCGCGAGCCGGTCGATGTCGGCATCCAGTATGGCCCCAATACGGCATCCGGCGACTGGCCGGCGGATCTGTCTGCCGAATTTCTCATGCCGGAATGCGTGATCCTGGTCGGCAGCCCGGCCCTGCTGAAGGCCCGGCCGGTGAAAAAGCCCGAGGACGTGAAGCGCCACAGCCTGCTGACCCATTCGACCCGGCCCGACGCCTGGGCGGAATGGTTCGCGGTGGCCGGCCTGAAATCCGGCGCGGTGCGCGGCCCGGCCTTCGAGCATTTCTTCATGTCGATCGAGGCCGCCGTGAACGGGCTCGGTCTCGCCCTGGTGCCGGATTTCTTCGTCGCCCAGGAGCTGCAGGACGGCCGGCTGGCCGAGCCGCTGCCGCGCTATCGGGTGGCCCGGCGCGGCGGCTATTATCTGCTGCATCTGCCTGGCCGCGGCCGCGAACCGGCCATCCGCGCCTTCCGCGACTGGCTGCACGGCATCACAGGAGCCCTGCCATGATCCGCCTGCTTGCCATTCTCCTGCTGCTGGCCCTGCCCGCCGCCGCCACGGCGGCAGACCGCCTCGACCCGGCGCCGCGCATCGCCGTGATGTCGGCCTTCGCGCCGGAATGGCAGGTGCTGAAGGCCGCCACCAGCGACCGGAAAAGCCACAGCGTCAACGGCATCGACTTCGTCACCGGCAGGCTGGCCGGCCGCAATGTGGTGCTTTTCCTCAGCGGCATCAGCATGGTCAATGCCACCATGTCGACCCAGGTGGCGCTCGACCGCTTCGATGTCACCGGCATCGTGTTCAGCGGCATCGCCGGCGGTGTCGATCCGGCGCTGCATGTCGGCGACGTGGTCGCGGCCAGCCACTGGTCGCAGTATCTGGAGGCGACCTTCGGCCGCGATCTGGGTAACGGCCATTACGAGCTGCCGCCCTGGCGCCAGACCACCATGCCCAATTACGGCATGATCTTCCCGGCCCCCGTGGAGGTGCGCCGCGCCGGCGCCGCACCCGACCACAAGCTCTGGTTCGATACCGATCCCGGCATGCTGGCCGCTGCCGGCAAGATCGGCGACGTGGGCTTACGCGACTGCGTCAAGCCGGGCCAGTGCCTCGACCACAAGCCGCGGCTGCTGGTCGGCGGCAACGGCGTCTCCGGCCAGGCATTTGTCGACAATGCCGCCTTCCGCGAATACGTTTTCGCCACCTTCAAGGCGCAGGTTCTGGACATGGAAAGCGCCGCGGTCGCCATGGTGTCCTACGCCAACGGCGTGCCGTTCATCGCCTTCCGCAGCCTGTCGGACCTGGCCGGCGGCGGGCCCGATGCCAACGAGATGGGCACTTTCATGGGCCTGGCGTCGGAGAATTCCGCCCGGGTGGTCGAACGCTTCCTGCAGGCCTGGACGCCGCCACGCTGAGGGGGCGGTTGTCGCCATGAAAAAGCCGCCGGTTGACGCCGGCGGCTTTTTCATTCAGGGCCGCCGTTTACGGCGTCCGTTCGATCATCGTGCCGACGCCATGCGGCGTGAACAGTTCGAGCAACAGGACATGCGGGATGCGGCCATCGAGGATATGGGCCGCCGCCACGCCGCCGCGCACCGCATCGAGGCAGGTCTCGACCTTGGGGATCATGCCGCCCGAGATGGTGCCGTCGCCCATCAGCATCAGTGATTCCTTCGCGGTCAGCGTCGGGATCAGGTGCTTGTCCTTGTTCAGCACGCCGGCCACGTCGGTCAGCATCAGGAGCTTGCTGGCGCCGACCGCGGCGGCGATGGCGCCGGCCGAGGTATCGGCATTGATGTTGTAGGTCTCCCCGTTCTCGCCGATGCCGATCGGCGCGACCACCGGGATCAGGTTGGAATTCTGCATGGTGCGCAGGATTTCCGGATTGACCCGCACCGGCTCGCCAACGAAACCGAGGTCGAGCAGCTTCTCGATGTTGGAGCCGGGGTCGCGCACCGAGCGGCGCAGCTTGCGTGCCTCGATCAGGCGGCCGTCCTTGCCGCTCAGCCCGATGCCGGTGCCGCCGGCGCCATTGATGGCGGTGACGATCTGCTTGTTGATCGAGCCGGCCAGCACCATCTCGACGATCTCGACGGTGGCCTGGTCGGTGACGCGCAGGCCGTCGACGAATTCACTCTTGATCTTCAGCCGCTCCAGCATGGCGCCGATCTGCGGGCCGCCGCCGTGCACCACGATGGGATGGATGCCGACCTGCTTGATCAGCACCACGTCGCGGGCGAACTGATGCGCCAGCGCCTCGTCGCCCATGGCATGGCCGCCGTATTTGATCACCATGGTCTGGCCGGCGAAGCGGCGCATGTAGGGCAACGCCTCGGAGAGAATCTTGGCGGTTTCCTGCAGGTGTGCTTCCAGGGGCTTCGGTCCGGGGCTCTTCATGGCGATCCTTCTCGGGCAAGCGGACGGGCTGAAAACAGGGTCTTTGCTGCGTTTATACGGTCGCTTCGGCCAGTGCGGCAAGCGCGGCGCGCAGTTCCGCGATGCCGGTTCCCTCGGCACTCGATGTCACCCGGATGACAGGATGGGCCGCGACATGGCGCGACAGGGCCGCCGCGGTGGCGGCCTGCACCTTTTCGAGTTCGGCCGGCTTGACCTTGTCGGCCTTGGTCAGCACCACCTGGTAAATCACCGCCGACCGGTCGAGCAGCTTCATGATGTCCTCGTCGCCGGGCTTCAGCCCGTGCCGGCCATCGACCAGCAGCAGCACCCGCTGCAGCTCGGGCCGGCCCCTGAGGTAGGCCCGGGTAGTCTCGGTCCAGGCCTCGGCCTTGGCCTTGCCGACCGAGGAATAGCCGTAGCCCGGCAGGTCGACGAGAGACATCTGGCCGAGGCCAAGATCGAAGAAATTGAGCTGCTGCGTGCGGCCCGGCGTGGTCGAGACCCGCGCCAGAGTCTTGCGGCCGGTCAGTGCGTTGACCAGCGACGACTTGCCGACATTGGAGCGGCCGGCAAAGGCGATCTCCGGGCCTCGCGGCGGCGGCAGCTGCGGCATGGTCATGGCGCCGGCGAAGAAATCGCAGGGGCCGGCGAACAGCAGCCGGCCACGTTCCAGCGCGGCCGGCGTCAGTTCTTCAGTTGCGACGGGCAGTTCGGCCATGGCGCGCTTCCTGCCGCCGGCCCGGCTACTTGGCCGGTTTCCCGGCCTTGGCCGGCTTGACGGGTTTGGCCGGCTTGTCGGCACCACCGCCGATCTTCACGCCCATGCGCCGCATGATGACGTACTGCTGCAGCACGCTGAGCGTATTGTTCCAGCTCCAGTAGATCACTAGGCCGGCGGCGAAACGGCCGAGCATGAAGGTGAAGACGATCGGCATCAGGGTGAAGATCTTCTGCTGGATCGGATCCGGCGGCGTCGGATTCATCTTCATCTGGCAGAACATGGTAATGCCCATGATGATCGGCCAGATGCCGATCGAGATGACATGCAGGTGGCCGAGGTCAGGTATCGCCCAGGGCAGCAGGCCGAAGCCGTTCAGCCACGAGGTCGGGTCCGGCGCCGACAGATCGTGGATCCAGCCGAAGAACGGCGCATGCCGCATCTCGATGGTGATGTAGAGCACCTTGTAGAGCGAGAAGAAGACCGGGATCTGCAGCAGGATCGGCAGACAGCCGGCGGCAGGATTGACCTTCTCCTTCTTGTAGAGGGCCATCAGCTCCTTCTGCATCGCCTCGCGGTTGTCGGCATAGCGCTCGCGCAGCTTGGTCATTTCCGGCTGCAGCTTCTTCATCGCGCTCATCGACACATAGGACTTGTAGGCAAGCGGAAAGAACAGCAGCTTGACCAGAACGGTCACCGCCAGCATGGCGAGGCCGATATTGCCGATCTTCTCGCGCAGGAAGTCGATGGTGAAGAACATCGGCCGGGTCAGGAAATGGAACCAGCCCCAGTCGATCGCCAGCTCGAACTTGGCGATATGCTGCTCCGCCTCGTAGCGGTCGATCAGCTTGACTTCCTTGGCGCCGGCGAACAGCCGGCTGACATTCTCGGCAGTCTTTCCGGGCTCGACGGTGATGCCGCCGCCCAGGTAATCCGCCTGGAAGTGCTCGACATCGTCCTTCGGCTGGGTGTGGCTGATGCGCGCCTTGACGTCCTGCTGGTCGCCGGGGATCAGCGCTGCCAGCCAGTACTTGTCGGTGAAGCCGAGCCAGCCGCCGATGCTGCTGAACTCGACCGCCTTGTCGCTGACGATGTCCTTGTAGGAATAATCCTTCAGCGTGCCGCTGTCGCCGGCCTTGTCGCGGAACACGCCGAGCGGGCCTTCATGCAGGATGTAGAGGCCATCGGTATGCGGCAGGCCGTGGCGCGAGATCAGGCCGTAGGGGAACAGCGTGACCGGCTTGTCGGTCTTGTTCTCGACCTTCTGGGTCACGGTGAACATGTAATTGTCGTCGACGCTGACGACGCGCTGGAACACCAGACCCTGGCCGTTGTCCCAAGTCAGCGTCACCGGCTGGCCGGCCGTCAGCACGTCGCGGTCGGCGGTCCAGCGGGTCTGGTCGTTGGGCAGCGCGACGCCGGTGCCGGTCACGGTCCAGCCGAATTCGGCGTAATAGGGCTCCGGGCCGCCGGTCGGCGACATCAGGTGGATCGGCGGGCTGCCCGGATCGATGGTTTCCTTGTATTCCGGCAGCACGATGTCGTCGAACCGCGCACCGACCAGATTGATCGAGCCGACCACGCGCTTGCCTTCGATCTTCACCCGCGCGCTCTTGTCCAGCGCCTTGTCGCGCGACACCGCAAGTTCGGCCGGGGTCTGCGGCAGGGTCGGCAGCTGCGGCAGGACGCCGGACGCGGTCGGCGCGGTGCCGGCCGGCGCGGTCGCCGCCTTCTGCGCCTGTTCGATCGCCTGCTGCTCGCGCAGCCGGTCCTGCTTCGGCTTCTCGATGAAGAACTGGAAACCGAGCAGGATCGCCACCGAAACGACGATCGCGATGATGAGATTCTTCTGGTCGGACATCAGAGGGAACCTTGCTGTACAGATGAAGACGGTACCGACGACGCCGGCGATGATGCACCGGGCCGCGGCGGCACCGGGTCGTAGCCGCTGCTGCCGAGCGGATGGCAGCGCGCCAGCCGCCGCACGGCCAGATAGCCGCCTCGCGCCGCGCCGTGACGCTCGAAAGCCTCGAGCGCGTAGCAGGAGCAGGTCGGCTGGTAGCGGCAGTTATGGCCGACCCAGGGCGAAAGGAACAACCGGTATGCTTGCACCGGCAGGCTGAGAAGACGGGCCAGCGGCGTCATGCCGCAGCCTCCGGCCCAAGACCAGACGCGCCGGCCGCCGACGGCGCGGCGCGCCACAGGCGCAGCTTTTTCAGTGCGGCCTCGAGATCGCCGCGCAGGGCGGCAAAGTCGCGCGCGGGCGTCGCCTGGCGCGCGACCAGCACGTAATCATGGCCGGGCTGGGCATGGCAGGGCAGCAGATCCGCCGCCAGTGCCTTCAGCCGCCGCTTGGCACGGTTGCGCAGCACGGCATTGCCGACCTTGCGCGAGGCGGTGAAGCCGATGCGCAGGGTGGCGACCGTCATATTGTCGGGATCAACAGCCGGGGCAGCCTGCAGCAACAGGCCCGGCAGCGCGACGCGCCGGTTGGCCGCCTGCACCCGGAGATATTCCGCGCGGCGGCGGAGTCGATCGACGCCGCCCGACGCCATCGCGGCGATACTTAGGCCGAGAGCTTCTTGCGGCCCTGGGCGCGGCGGGCGGCGATTACCTTGCGGCCGCCCACAGTGGCCATGCGCGCGCGGAAACCGTGGCGACGCTTGCGCACCAGCTTGCTCGGTTGATAGGTCCGTTTCACAGCGGCTCTCCGTCTGACAGACGCCTTTCTCCCGGAAAACCGCGAAAGAACGGCGCATAAACGCACAAACAGGGGGCCCGCGTGGACCCCCGGCAAAATCGGTCCCGCTGTATACGGGCTGGCTTCGGCAGAGTCAACGCGGGATTGGCAGGCCCCAGCAACAATCGGGCGACAATTCTCCGGTGCCGCAAATCCGCCCGGAAAGCCGGGATTCCGGCCGGAATCCCGGCCCGGCCGGGCCGGCACCGCGACAGGATGGGCGAGACGGACGTTTCACTGCGGATTTGGCGGGCTTTTCGAGTTGACGGGCCGGGCCCCAGACCCTATAACCAGCCGCCAATTTTGCGGAATCACTGGAAAGTTTAAGAGGTTCATCATGGCTCGTCGCTGCGAAGTCACCGGCAAGGGCGTCCGGACCGGTAACAATGTCAGCCACGCCAACAACAAGACGCGTCGGCGCTTCCTGCCGAACTTGCATGTCGTCTCCCTGATCAGCGAAGCGCTGGGCCGGGATGTGACGCTGCGGGTCTCGTCGCATGGCCTGCGCTCGGTCGAGCATAACGGCGGCATCGACAACTGGCTGATCAAGACCCGCGACGACCGCCTGTCGGACGACGCGAAGGTCCTGAAGCGCAAGATCAAGAAGGCGCTGGCGGCCAAGCAGGCGGCGTAAGCCGCCCCGCTTCATTGCTGCACGGCATCTGACGCCCGCCGGAGTCCGCTCCGGCGGGCGTTGCCGTTTGTGCGCCGCTCTTATTTGTGGCCGCTCTTATTTGTGTACGGGGCCTTATTCGGCACGCAGCCGGAACACCATCAGCAGGGTACGCTGCAGGCTGCTCTGGTTGTCATCCGACATGATGTAGAGCCATCGGCTGCCATCGGCAGCCTTGCGCACATCCAGCGCCTCCATGTTGTCGACCGAATACGGCTTCGCCCATTCCGCCAGCAGCACCGGCTGCCACGGCGCCGTGCCGGCAAGCTGTGCAGCGGGCAGCAACCGCAGCCGGGCCTTGGGCCCGACCAGCGGTCGGTAATAGCGCTCCAGCACCACCACATCGCCATCGGGCAGCGCCACCGCATCGGTCGGTTTGAAGTCGCCCGCGACCGGCCAGACGCGATCCAGCCACTGGCCGCCGCGGCGCAGCCAGGCGGCGCCCTGGTCCGGCCCGACCCGCTTATCTTCGCTGAGCAGTAACAGCCCATCATCCGGCAGAGTGGCGATCGCCTCGAGGCCGCCATTCTCCGGCTGGTCAGTCGCTGAGGCCGGCAGCGGCACGGTCTCGATGGCGGGCCCGCCCGGTGAGGCATACCGCCAGATGCGGTGCCAGCGTTCGAAGGCGACCAGCCAGCTGCCGTCGGCCGCATGGCGCAGGGACTCGGCGTCGCTGTCGTGCTTGCCTTTCAGCGGCAGGCCATGGGCATCGCGCAGCGGGCGATAGTCGGTGGCCACCACATGCTGCGGCAGCCCGGCGGCATCGGTGGCGAATTCCATGTGCAGCCAGTGCCCGGTATCCGACAGGGCCCAGAGGCCCCGGCCGTCGCGATCCACCGCCAGGCCGGAATAGCCGCCGAAGCGGCCGTCGTCGCTGGCGATGATCAGGCCGCCGAGATAATCGAGCCGGCCCAGCCGCATCTCCTGCGGCGCTTCCGGGTTGAGCTCCAGCACTGCGTCACGCACCGCTATCGGCTCGGCCTGCGCCACCCCGGCCAGCGCGAGGATGGCCAGCGCGAGGATGGCCAGAATTATCAAATGTTTACCTTGTCGCAAGGGGTGCATGGGCTATGCTTCCTTCACCTTTCGAGATCCGCCGGGAGCCATGACGGCCACCAACCGAGCGACGTCCCAGAACCGCATGATGCGGGCGCCGGCATTGTTTGTCGCGGGCCTGCTGCTGCTGCTCGCGCTGATTCTCGGCATCCAGTTATACCGGCAGTATCGTGACGATATCGCGGCGGGCCAGGCAACCGCCCGCGCGCTCACCGCGACGCTGGAGGAACATGCCGGCCGCAGCCTTGCCGCCGTCGACATCTTCCTCACCGATTTCACCGAGACCATGAGTGGCGTTGCCGGCACCCTGCCGATCAACACGCTGTCCGCCCTGCGCCAGCGAATGAATACCCGGCTCGCCGACCTGCCGCAGATTCGTGCCTATATCGTGCTCGACGAGCACGGCGATTCGATCGTCGACAGCGAAACCATCATCCCGCGCAAGTTCAATGGCGTCGACCGCAGTTATTTCCAGACCCACGCCGAACATCCGCACGCCGGCCTGTATATCGGCCCGCCACTGAAGAGCCGCATCACCGGCCAATGGACCATCAGCGTCAGCCGCCGCTACAACAAGCCAGACGGCAGCTTCGGCGGCATCGTTGCGGCCGGCATCGATCCGAACTACTTCGCCGCCTTCTACCGCGAGGCTCAGGTCACGCCAAACACCCTGCTGGCGCTGGTCAACGACGATGGCGTGCGACTGATCCGGATTCCCGATCACGACGATGCCGGCATCGGCACCCGCATCCATAACTGGACAAAACTCGCCGGAGCGACCGACAAGAGTGTGATCGAGTTCTTCAACGGCGGCCTTGTCGACCATACCCCCCGCTTCATGGTCTATCGGCATGTCGCCGGCTACCCGCTGCTGGTCGCCGCCGGCATCGCCGCCGATGATGCCCTGTCCTCGTGGTATGAAAACGTGCTGTTCGGTTTCGGCGCCCTGCTGCTGGCCGCCATCGCCGCAGGCGGCTTCCTCGTCCTGCTGAAGCGGCAGATGCACCGCACCCGCGCGGCGGAACAGCGGCTTGGCGATGCCATCGAGGCCCTGTCAGAGGGCTTTGCCCTGTTTGGCAGCGACGGCCGCCTGATCACGGTGAATGCCCGCTTCTACGAACTGACCGGCCACGACCCGGCAAAAATCCGGCCCGGCAGCCACAATGACGAGATTCTCGCCAGCATTGCGGCCATCGGCCATGACAACGACCGTGCGGCGGAGGCTGAAGCCTATGTCGCCGGCCTGCGAGCGGATTTTGAGAATCCGAGCGGGCAGCCCTTCGACGTCGAGGCTCGCCCGGGTTACTGGCTGCGCACCGTGCGCCACCGCACCGCCGATGGCGGCGTCATCAGCATCGTGTCGGATATCTCCGACCTGGTTGTCGCGCGACAGCGCCTGCGCGATGCCATCGAAAGCCTGGCGGAAGGCTTCACCCTGTACGGACCCGACAATCGCCTGCGCCTGGCCAACCGGCGTTTTTACGAACTGACCGGGCATGATCCGGCAGAGGTGAAAATCGGCATCTCCTACCATGATGTTGCCCGTATCATTGCCCAACGGCGCCAGCAGGCCTGGGGTGGCCAGGCAAACGACGGTTTCGTGCAGAAGCTGATCGACGATTTCGACAATCCGACCGGCGCCCCGGTCGATGGCGAGCATCTGCCGGGCCTGTGGCTGCGCAATGTGCGCCACCGCACGTCCGACGGCAGCACCATCTCGGTCATCTATGACATTTCCGACCTGAAACGGGCCGAGCGGCGCCTGCGCGATGCCATCGAAAGCCTGTCCGACGGTTTTGCGCTCTACGGCCCGGATCACCGGCTGGTGCTGGCCAACAGCCGGTTCTACGAACTGACCCGCCATGATCCCAAACTGGTCGGCCCTGGCACGCGACAGGAAGACATCGCGGAAATGGTGGCTGGACTGCGCCGCGAGCACTGGCCGCAGGGCACGCCGGACGACTTCACCGGAAATCTGCGTCGCGATTACCTCAATCCTTCGGGTGAGCCGGTCTATGGCGAGTATCTGCCCGGCCTGTGGCTGCGCACCATTCGCCGGCGCACCGACGATGGCAGCACCATTTCGGTGATCAGCGATATCAGCGACCTCAAGAAGGCCGAACTGTTTCTGTCCGATGCCTTCGCCAGCATCGGCGATGGACTCATCCTGTATGATGCCGACGACCGCATCGTCATGGCAAACCAGCGCTTCTATGACCTTTCCGGCCACGACCCCGATGTCGTCAAGCCAGGCACGACCTTCGAGGAGGTCATGACAATCCTGGTCGAGCACCACCGGAAACAGGATCCGAATTTCGACGCGCAGGCCTTCCTCGCGGTACGGCGGCAGGAATTCAGGGAAATCACCGGAAAGCCGCTGGATATCCATGCTGTCTTTGAGGGCAGGCCCGACCGCTGGGTCCGCCTGACCCGCAAGCGGACCTCAATCGGCGGCAAGATCAGTGTGTTTTCCGATATCACCGACCTCAAGCTGGCCGAGCAGCGCCTACGCGACGCCATCGAGACACTGGACGAGGGCTTCCTGCTCTATGATCGCGATGGCTATCTGGTCATGGCCAACCACCGCTATTACGAGGTGACTCGCCAGGACCCGGCCCTCATCCAGCCCGGCGTGCATTTCAGCGAAATCATGCGCCTGACTTTGGACCGGCGGAATTACGACGCGGATTTCGACCGCGAAGCCTATGTCGAGCAGATCACCAAGGAATTCTGGGACCCGACCGGCAATCCGGTCGATGCCCAGCCCTATCCGGATGTCTGGCTGCGTATGGTGCGGCGGCGCACGGCCGATGGCGGCGTCATCACCGTCTTTGCCGATATCAGTGACCTCAAGCGGGCCGAACAACGTCTGCGCGATGCCATCGAAGCGCTGGCCGAAGGCTTCGCTCTGTATGACCGTGACGGCTACCTCGTCATGGCCAATGCCCGCTTCTATGCACTGACCGGCCATGATCCGGCTGTAGTGAAAGTCGGCATCCACAACGAGGAGGTCCTGCGGGCAGCCACGGCCCGGCGGGCCGAACTCACGCCGGGCCTTGACGTCGATGCCTATATTGCGGCCCTGCGGCAGGACTTCCGCGAGCCGAGCGGCGAGCCGATCGATGCCGAACTGTTTCCCGGCCACTGGCTGCGCACTCAGCGCCACCGCACGGCCGATGGCGGCCTGATCTCCATCGTCGGCGACATCAGCGACCTGAAGCGGGCTGAACAGCGCCTGCGCGATGCCATCGAGGCGACCAACGAAGGCTTCATCCTCTACGACGCCGACGATCGGATCGTTCTGTTCAACCAGCGCTTCGTCGAATATTACTGGCCGCTGGCTGCCATTCTGCGGCCCGGCGCCAGCTTCGAGGAGATCCTGCGTCGCGGCATGGCACTGGGAGCTTTCCCCGCGGCCGCCGGCAGCGAGGAGGCCTGGATCGCCGAGCGCCTCGCCAGTCATCGCAACCCGACCGGTCCGATCGAACGCCAGCTCGACGACGGCCGCTGGATCCTGATCCGTGAGCAGCGCACGGCCGAAGGCGGCATCGTCGGCATCGGGACCGACATCACCGCCCTGAAGCAGGCCGAGCAGAAACTGCGCGATGCGATCGAGGCCATCGACGAAGGCTTCGTGCTGTATGACAGCGAAGATCGAATCGTCATGTTCAACCGGCGGATCCTCGATTATTACCCCGACATGCGGGATGTGGCGCGCCCTGGCATGACCTTCGAGGAACTGACGCGCAGCCGGCTTGCCAAGGGGCATGCCGGCGACAGCGACCCCGAGGCCTGGGTTGCGACCCGGGTCAAGGCCCATCAGAATCCCGGACCGGTGATGGAACGGCTGACCCAAAGCGGCCGCTGGCTGCTGGTGCAGGAACAGCGCACCGCCGATGGCGGCATCGTGACCGTCGCCCGCGACATCACCGCGCTCAAGGACCAACAGGCGGCACTGGAACGCCATGTCGCCAACCTGCAGGCGGCCAACCGCCAGGTCGAGGAACAGGCCTATCGCCTGCGCGAACTGGCCGACAGTTATGCCGTCGAGAAGGACCGCGCCGAGGAAGCCAGCCGGGCGAAGTCGGAATTCCTGGCGATGATGAGCCACGAGATCCGCACGCCGATGAACGGTGTTCTCGGCACCATCGGCCTGATGCTGAATACCGAGCTGACGGCACATCAGGGCAAGCTGCTGTCGACGGCCCGCGGTTCGGCCGAGCATCTGCTGACGCTGATCAACGACATCCTCGACTTTTCCAAGCTTGAGGCCGGCAAGATCACGCTCGAGGCACTGGATTTCGACCTGCCGCAACTGATCGAGAGCATCATCTCGATGATGAATCCGCGGGCAGTCATGAAAGGCCTGCAGCTCTCGGCCCAGGTGCCGGCCGAGGCGCCGCGCTATCTGAAGGGCGACACCGGTCGCCTGCGCCAGATCATGCTGAATCTGGTCGGCAATGCCATCAAGTTCACCGATACGGGCCAGATCGAGATTCTCGTCGCCAGCCATCCTGCCGATGATGGGCACCACGCGATTACCGTGAAGGTGTGCGATACCGGCATCGGCATCGCCGCGGACAAGGTCGGCAACCTGTTCAGCCAGTTCAGTCAGGCCGACACCTCGATCGCCCGGCGCTTCGGCGGCACCGGGCTCGGGCTTGCCATCTCGAAGCAGCTGGTCGAACTGATGGGCGGCACCATCGGCATCGACAGCGTCGAGGGCAGAGGCAGCACCTTCTGGTTCACCGTCACGCTGCCGGAAGGCGAGCCGGTCGTCGAGGCGCAGCGCCCGGAAGCGGTGGAAGGCCCCGCCACGCGCCGCCTGCTGCGCATTCTCGTCGCCGAGGACAACCAGGTGAACCAGATGGTGATCGGCATGATGCTGCGCCAGCTCGGCCACCAGGTCGACATGGTGACCAACGGTATCGAAGCCTGCGAGCAGGTGCAGAAGGCGCCCTACGACATCGTTCTGATGGACGTGCAGATGCCGGAAATGGACGGCATGACGGCGACCCGCACGATCCGCAGCCTGCCGGGCGAAGCCGCACGCATCCCGATCGTCGCCCTGACCGCCAATGCAATGGAAGGCGACCGTGAGGCTTATCTGACGGCCGGCATGGACGATTATGCCGCCAAGCCGATCTCCCTGCCGCAGCTGATCGGGGCGATGAACCGGGCGCTCGGCGCCGGCAGTGCGATCGCTGCAACGGCCGGTGATGCGGCACCGGCCAGCCCCGACGCTCCGACACCAGGCGGCCTCAGCGCCAATGCCAAGACCGGTCTCGGCAACCTGCTGTCGTCGCTGAAAAAGCTGAACTGAAAATCAGGCGGCGCGGCGAGGTCCGACCCGCAGCATCGGCGGGGCCTCGTCGAACAGCTCGGCCAGTTTTTCCATCATGGCGCCGCCAAGCTGTTCGGCATCGACGATGGTCACCGCCCGCTTGTAGTAGCGGGTGACATCGTGGCCGATGCCGATGGCGGTCAATTCGACCGGCGAACGCTTCTCGATCCAGTCGATCACCTCGCGCAGGTGGCGATCGAGATAATTGCCAGGATTGACCGACAGGGTCGAATCATCGACCGGCGCGCCGTCCGAAATGACCATCAGGATGCGGCGCTGTTCGGGCCGGCCGATCAGGCGTTCATGCGCCCACAGCAGTGCCTCGCCGTCGATATTCTCTTTCAGCAATCCCTCGCGCAGCATCAGCCCGAGGTTGCGTCGCGCCCGCCGCCAGGGCTGGTCGGCGCCCTTGTAGACGATATGACGCAGGTCGTTGAGACGGCCGGGATGGGCGGGCTTGCTGTCCGACAGCCATTTCTCGCGGCTCTGGCCGCCCTTCCAGGCGCGCGTGGTAAATCCGAGAATTTCGACCTTGACCGCGCAGCGTTCCAGCGTGCGGGCGAGGATGTCGGCGCACATCGCCGCCACGGTGATCGGCCGGCCGCGCATCGAGCCGGAGTTGTCGATCAGCAGGGTGACGACGGTATCGCGGAAATCGGTATCGGTTTCCTGCTTGTAGCTGAGCGGCAGGGTCGGGTTGGCAACTACGCGGGCGAGCCGCGCGGCATCGAGGATGCCTTCCTCGAGGTCGAAATCCCACGACCGCGTCTGCTTGGCGAGCAGGCGGCGCTGCAGCCGGTTGGCCAGCTTGCCGACCACTGACTGCAGATGGCTGAGCTGCTGGTCGAGATGATGACGCAGCCGCGCCAGCTCTTCGGTGTCGCACAGGTCGTCGGCGACCACCACTTCGTCATACTGCTTGGTGAAAGCCTTGTAGGTGGCTTCGCGGCCGTGACCGGCCATGTCGGAACCCGGCGGACGACGGCCCTTGCCGGCTTCCTCGCCGGAACCGGCGACTTCCTGCTCCATGCCGGATTCGGATTCCATCTCGACGGCCTCGCCGCCCGAGGCATCGGCCGCGTCGGCCTGCTGCATACCGCTGGAGGCCGCCTCGCCCTGTTCGGAATCCTCGCCGTCGGATTCGCTCTGCGGCTGCTGGCCCTCGGCGTTGTCGTCCTCGCCCTCGCTCTCGTCGTCGAGATCGCCGCTTTCCTCGTCGCCGAGGTCGAGGTCCTTGATCAGCCGGCGCGCGACTTTGGCGAAGGCACGCTGGTCGCCAATCTTTGTCATCAACTGGTCGAGGTCGCCGCCAGCCTTCTCCTCGATCCAGTCGCGCCAGTAGCCGACCATCTTCTGCGCCGATGCCGGGATTGCCTGGCCGGTCAGCCGCTCGCGGGCCAGCAGCCCGAGCACATCGGCCAGCGGCGCTTCCGAGCGGTCCTTGACCTTGGCATAACCGCGGCTCTTGCAGCGGTCGTCGAGCGCCGCGTTCAGGTTCAGCGCCACGCCGGCCATGCGGTTGCTGCCGATCGCCTCGACGCGCGCCTGTTCGACGGCATCGAATACCGCACGCGCCGTACCGCCCTGGGGCAGCAGGCGGGAATGCAGGCTGTCGTCGTGATGGCGCAGCCTGAGCGCCATGGCATCGGCGAGGCCGCGGATCTGCGCGACCTCGGCCGCCGGCAGGTCGCGGCCCGGCACCGGCAGGCGAGCCCGCTTGCCGCGCAGGCCCGGTGTCTCCGGACCATAGGAAACCTGCAGGTCGCGATCATGCGAGATCGCCCGCGTCGCTGCACTCAGCGCGCGCTTGAACGGTTCGATCGGGCTTTCCGGCTTGCCGGCCATATCCGGCCTACTTCAGGTCGGCCTTGGCGGCGGTCTCCGGCAGCTCCTCGCCGAAGCAGCGCTGGTAGTATTCCGCCACCATCGGCCGCTCGAGCTCGTCGCACTTGTTGAGGAAGGTGAGCCGGAAGGCGAAGCCGACATCGTTGAAGATGCGGGCATTCTCGGCCCAGGTGATCACCGTGCGCGGGCTCATCACCGTCGAGATGTCGCCGTTGATGAAGCCGGCGCGGGTCAGGTCGGCCACGGCGACCATGTTCTGGATCGTCTTCTTGCCCTTGTCGCCGGTATAGGTCGGCGACTTGGCCAGCACGATGCCGACTTCGTCATCGGCCGGCAGGTAGTTGAGCGTGCAGACGATGCTCCAGCGGTCCATCTGGCCCTGATTGATCTGCTGGGTGCCGTGATAGAGGCCCGTGGTATCGCCAAGGCCGATGGTGTTGGCAGTCGAGAACAGGCGAAAGGCCTTGTGCGGCCGGATCACCCGGTTCTGGTCGAGCAGGGTCAGCTTGCCTTCGACTTCCAGCACGCGCTGGATCACGAACATCACGTCCGGACGGCCGGCATCGTATTCGTCAAACACCAGTGCCACCGGCGACTGCAGTGCCCAGGGCAGGATGCCTTCGCGGAATTCGGTGACCTGCTTGCCGTCGCGCAGCACGATGGCGTCCTTGCCGACCAGGTCGATGCGGCTGATATGGCTGTCGAGGTTGACGCGCACGCAGGGCCAGTTGAGGCGGGCGGCGACCTGCTCGATATGGGTGGATTTGCCGGTCCCATGGTAACCCTGAACCATGACGCGGCGGTTGTAGGCAAAGCCGGCCAGTATGGCGAGGGTGGTCTCGCGATCGAAGCGATAGGCCGGATCGAGATCCGGCACATGCTCGGTCGGCTGGCTGAACGCCGGCACCTGCATGTCGCTGTCGATACCGAACACGTCGCGCACGGAAATCGTGATATCCGGCATGTCGCTCGCCGGCGCGGAAACTGGCTTGGTCTGAAGGGCCGTCATCGTCACTCTCGGGGTTTTCTTGGGCTTAACTGGCCGTCTGGGAGGAATGGCGCGTCAAGTATAGCCACGCGTTTGCAGATAGGCATAGGCCTGGTTGATGGTTTTCAGCCTTTCTTCCGCGGCGCGGTCACCGCCATTCGCGTCCGGGTGGTAACGCTTCACCATGACCTTGTACTGCGCCTTGATCTGCGCTTTCCGCAGCGGCAGCGACAAAGTCGTGATGTCGAAACCCAGTTCCGTCAGCGCCTCGCGCTCGCGCGGATGCAGCCGCAGTTCGGCAGGACTCTTGCGCCGGGCAGCACCCAGGATGACGCCGACATCGGCGAGGATGCCGAGATCGTCCTTGACCCAGACCTGCGGCTCCTCGCTTTGCGGCTTGGTGCCGATCCGCCAGGTCGGCCGATGGCCCAGCACGTCCTCGCGCTGATAGCGCAGGACCTCGGCGTCACTCATGCCGCGGAAAAAATCCCAGCCGGAATTGTACTGCCGCACATGTTCGAGACAGAAATGCCAGCGGCCGTCGCGCGGTTCCCGGCTTTTCGGTGCCGGAAACAGGCCCTCCGCAGCGCAGTTCGGATGATCGCACTGGCGCAGGCCGGCGCGGCCGAAAGCGGCTTCCGCCGCGGCGTCGAGAAAAATCCGTCGCTGTGCTGAACGGGCACGGGTCATGATGCCTCAGAGTATGGGTTGCCGGGGGAATACTGGCAAGGCGATTGCCTCTGCCCTACCCTCTGCATTGGATTGTAAATTTCTCAACCGGTTAAGGATTTTCCCATGTCGATCGCCGCCCGCATCACCGCCAAGCTGACCGACGCGCTGGCGCCGCTCCGGCTGGACCTGGAGGATGAATCCGCCCGCCATGCCGGTCATGCCGCCATGAAGGGGCTGGCCGCCGGCGAGACGCATTTCCGCCTGACCGTGGTTTCGGCACAGTTTGCCGGCCAGACCCGGGTCCAGCGCCAGCGGCTGGTCTACCGGATTCTGGCCGAGGAACTGGCCGGTCCGGTGCACGCCCTGGCGGTGACGGCCCTCAGCCCGACCGAAGCCGCAGGACCATCAGGCGGGACGAATGGGTAATCCTCTGCAAACGCTTGGAAACCTTACGGTAGAGATAGTGTTAAAAAGTATACCTACAATCTGACACGTTATAATTTTTGTATTCTGCAACCTTATTATTTGAAAATTGCAGAAAGAGATATTATGGGTTGTGTTATGCCTGTGACACGACGCCCCGCCCATCTCGATGTGCCGCCCAGCGGCCCCAGCCTCGTCACCCGCAACCTGCGGCTTGAACGCGGCCGCACCAGTATCCGCCTCGAGCGGGTGGAATGGGCCGCGCTGGACGCGATCTGCACCAGCGAGGGCATCGACCGCCATGCCTTCGCCACCCGGGTCGACCGCGATCCGATGCGGCATGAAAAGACCCTGACCTCGCGGGTCCGCAGCGCGATCCTGACCTATTTTATCAGCCGCTCCGGCATCGGCGCGACGCCCCCGGTCGCGCTCGGCGACGGCGGTTTCCGGGCGGTCCGGCTGGATGGCAGCGGCCAGGAAGAAACCCACGGCTGAAGGCCCGGCGCCCCGGCGCCTGTGGGTAATGCCGCCCCTAGCTCTGGGAGCTGGCGGGTTCGCCTTCGGGAATCGGTGTCAGCTTCAGCAATGTGATCTGGTGGCGATGGCGTCGCAGGATCTCGAAGCGGAATCCATGGAACACGAAGATCTGCCCGGGATCCGGGATCATCTGCGCCTCGTGCAGCACGAGGCCGGCGATGGTGGTCGCGTCGTCGTCCGGTAAATGCCAGTCGAACTGGCGGTTGAGGTCGCGGATCGTCGCCATGCCGTCGACCACCAGCGCGCCATCGGCCTGGCGCCGGTACAGCCGGCTGGCCGGGTCATGCTCATCGCGGATGTCGCCGACGATCTCTTCCAGAATGTCTTCCAGCGTCACCAGGCCCATGATGGCGCCGTATTCATCGACCACGAGGGCGAAATGCGCCCGGCGCTGGCGGAAGGCATTCAGCTGGCCGCGCAAGGTGGTGGTTTCCGGCACAAACCACGGCGGCGAGACCAGCCGCGCCAGGTCGATGCGGGCAACCTCGAACTGCACGGCTGACAGGGCGCGCAGCAGATCCTTGGCATGCAGCACGCCGATCACATTCTCCGGTTCGCCGCGCCACACCGGGATGCGGGTATGCGGGCTGGCCAGCACCTGCTGCACGATTTCGTGCGGCGGCAGGTCGGCGTCCAGCATCACCATGTTGCGCCGGTGCACCATGATGTCGCCGACCGGCACCTCTTCAAGGTCGAGGATCGAGCCGAGCATGTCGCGCTCGTGCTTGACCATGGTGCCTTCCTCGGCATGCAGCTGCAGGGTCGAGCGAAATTCCTCGCTGGCACTCAGCACCTGCTCGCGGGTGATATGCACGCCGAACAGCCGCAGCACGCGGCTGCCGAACCACTGCACCGCATGCAGCACCGGCGCCGTCACCCGCACGATGACGTCAATCACCGGCGCTACGCCGAGCGCCACGCGCTCCGGCTTGTTGATCGCATAGGTCTTCGGCATTACCTCGCCGAACACCAGCACCAGCACGGTCATGGCGATGGTGGCATAGACGACGCCGGCGCTGCCGAACAGGGCAATCAGCAGGTTGGTCGCCAGCGCGGAGGCAAGGATGTTGACCAGGTTGTTGCCCAGCAGAATCGAGCTGAGCAGCAGATCACGGCGTTCCAGCAGGCGCAGCACAACGGTGGCGCGCTGCTTGCCCTGCCCCTCGAGATGATGGATGCGCGGCGGCGAGGCCGCCGTCAGGCCGGTTTCCGACATCGAGAAAAAGGCCGACAGCACCAGCAGGACAATAATGGCGACGCCGTAGACGATGATTTCGGTTTCGCTCATGGGCGGCGCTCCTGCGCTCAGGCCGCCTGCGTCAGCTGTTCGGCCAGCAGGGCCTCGACCGTGGCCGGCGCCACGTCGTCGCGCTGCACGGCGCGGCCGATCGCCTCGGCCAGGATAAAGACCAGCCGGCCGTCGCGCACCTTCTTGTCCTGCCGCATATGGTCGAGCAGCTTGCCGGCAGCAAAGCCTGCGGCGCCATCGACATCGGCCAGCCGCGCCGGCATGCCGTTCGCCGCCAGATGCCGTTCGACCCTGGGCGCCAGCGCGGCGTCGCACAGGCCGAGTTGTGCGGATAGCCGGAAGGCGAGCGCCATGCCGACGGCGACGCCCTCGCCATGCAGCAGGCGCTGTGAATAGCCGGTCTCGGCTTCCAGCGCATGGCCGAAGGTATGGCCGAGATTGAGCAGGGCACGCTCGCCCTGTTCGCGTTCGTCGGCGGCAACGATGCGCGCCTTGTGAGCGCAGGAGCGCGCCACCGCCTCGATGCGCAAGCTGCGGTCGCCGGCCAGCAGCGCGGCGCCGTTCGCCTCCAGCCAGTCGAAGAACGGCGCGTCGCAGATCAGGCCGTATTTCACCACCTCGGCATAGCCGGCGCGCAGCTCGCGTGGCGACAGCGTATTCAGCAGGTCGACATCGGCCAGCACCAGGCGCGGCTGGTGGAAGGCGCCGATCAGGTTCTTGCCCTGCCGGCTGTTGATCGCGGTCTTGCCGCCCACCGAACTGTCGACCTGGGCCAGCAGGCTGGTCGGAATCTGGATGAAATCCATGCCACGGCGCAGCACGCTGGCGACGAAACCGGCGAGATCGCCGATCACACCGCCGCCCAGCGCGATCAGATGGTCGCGGCGCTCGACCTTGAGCGCCAGCAGGGCCTCGCTGAGACGCTCGAAGCCGGCATAGCTCTTCTGGCTTTCGCCCGGCGGCAGGATCACCGCCTCGCAGCCGATATTCTGCAGCGCCAGCGCCCGCTTCAGGGCGTCGAGATGGCGCGCGGCGACATTCTCGTCGGTGACAATCACCGCAAAGCGCCGGTGCAGCAGCGGCGCGATATGCTCGCCGGCACGCGACAGCAGGCCGGCCGCCACCCTGATCTCGTAGGCGCGGTCGGCCAGCGCCACCTGCACGATGCGTTCGCTCATCTCCGGTTTCCTTCAGTCGCCGCGCGGCGCGGCGCCATCAAGCTGCCGGTAGCTGTCCGGCAGGATGGCAAGAATCTGGTCCACCACGATGTCATGCGGGCCGTCGCCGCTGACCACTGTGTAATCGGCCGCAGCATAGACTGGATAGCGCTGTTCCATCAGGCGGGCCAGCGTGCCGCGCAGGTCGCCGTTGTTCAGCAGCGGCCGGTGCGTGCGCCGGGCGCAGCGCTTCACCAGCACGTCGAGGTCGGCCTTGAGCCAGACCGACAGCGCGCGGTCGCGGATGCGGGCACGGGTTTCCTCGTTCATGAAGGCGCCGCCGCCGGTGGCCAGCACGATGCCCGGGCGGTCCAGCAGCCGGGCGATCACCTTGCGCTCGCCGTCGCGGAACACCGCCTCGCCATGCTCGGCGAAGATTTCCGGGATGCTGGCGCCGGCCGCTGCCTCGATCTCGGTATCGGCATCGACGAAATCGAATCCGATCCGGCTGGCGAGCCGGCGACCGACCGAGCTCTTGCCGGCCCCCATCAACCCGACCAGCACGACACTGCGCTGCCGGCCATCGCCGACGGGACTGCGCTGCCGGCCATCGCCGGCGGGCACTGCGACATCCTGTCCGGCCGCATCCTGCCCGGCGGTCTCCTGCCTGCTGCCGCCCTGTCTGCTATCCGGCGCCGCAGCCTGTCGCGCGGCGGCGGAGGCTGTGTCGATTGTCGTCACGATGGCTCCGTAAATGGCCGGCCGCATTGCCTGTGCCGCACCACGCCGGTACAATAAAGCAATCGCGTCACATTTCCAGCACGCGGGCCCGGCTGGCTGTGCCTGCCAGCGCCCGCCCCAAGTTCGGAGCCGATGCCATATGGCCCGCATGTCGATTGCCCTTCTCGTGTTTCTGGTCCTGCTGCTGGGCGGCGGAGCCGCCTTCCTGGCCAATTGGGACATCCCGGCGCCCCGCGCCAAGGTTGAGAAGGTGATCCCGGCCGACCGGCTCGGGAAGTGACCATGCGGCGGGGGGGCAGACCGTACCGGCATCGTGCCGTTGCCGCCGGTTATGCGGCCTGCCTGGCCGCCGGACTGATCCTGCCGACCGCCCAGGCGCAGCCGATTCGCCTGATCCCGCAAAACAACCAGGGCGGCCCGACCGATTCGGCACCGCCAGCCGTGCCGGCCGCCCCCAATGCGGTCCCCGGCACAGCCGCCGGTACCGCGCCGCAGGCCAATACGCCACCGGCCGGAACACCCCCGGCAACCGGGCAGCCGGCCGCCGAAACCTCTCCCGCCGGACAGTCATCCGGCAGCGGCCAGAACGCCGCCTTCGTGATCCAGCCGCTGCAGGCGCCGGATGCGTCCACCGCCGGCCTGCTCGACGATTCGAATGGCGGCCTCGGCGCCACCATGTGGCAGGGTACCGACCAGACCCAGGCCGCGCGCGCCATCGACAGCCTGCCCGATGCCGCCCGCTCCTTCGCGCTGCGCGACCTGCAGCGCCGGCTGCTGCTGACCACGGCGCAGGTCCCCGCCGGCACGGCGGGCACGCCAAGCCTGCTCGGTCTGCGCATCGCCCAGCTCTATCGTCTGGGCGATGTCGGCGACGCGCTGCAACTGGCGACGCCGAAGCCGCCCGGCCTGAAGGACCCCATTCTCGACCAGCTGCCGGTCGATGCCGCCCTGCTGAAGGGCGATTTGCCGCAGGCCTGCGAGCGGGTCGCCCGGGGCCTGCAGGCCGATGCCTCGGCCTACTGGCAGAAAGCCAACGTACTGTGCCGCTATCTCGCCAAGGATTATGCCGGCGGCGACCTGGCGCTCAGCCTGTGGCGCGATGCCGGCGGCAACGACCCCGCCTTCAACGCGCTCGCCGCCGCCCTGCGCGGCGACAGCCGCGCCAAGGTCGACACCCTGGGCGGTGCCAGCGCGCTTCATTTCGCCATGTTGCGCGCCGCCGGCCGGCCGCTGCCCAAGGATGCGCTGGATGTGGCGCCGCCGGCCCTGCTGGCGGCCATGGCGACCTACGACAAGGCCGATGCCGAACAGCGGCTGGCCGCCGCCGAACAGGCCGCGGCCTTCGGCGCCCTGCCGGTGAAGGCGCTGGGCGAGGCCTATGCTGCCATGCAGATTCCCGACGCCGTGCGCACGGCGATGGCCAGCGGCAAGAACAGGGAAACCACGCCGCGCGCGGCCGCCTATCTCTACCAGTCGGCCCAGTCGACCGAGGAAGCGAGGACCCGCATCGACCTGCTGCAGCGTGCCTGGGATCTGGCGCAGGCGCGCGACCTGCAGCTGCCGACCGCGCAGCTCTACAAGCCGATGCTGGCCGGTCTCGCGCCCGACGAAGGTTTCATTACGGCGGCACCGGCGATCATCCGCATGGCGCTGGCCGCCGGCGAACCGCAGACCGCGCGCAGCTGGGCCGCCATGCTGGCCGCCCAGCCGGCCGGCCGCGACAAGGCCGGCGAACTGGCCGCCCGGGCCTGGCCGATGCTGCTGCTGGCCGGCAGCCCGGATATCGCCTGGGACGAGGCCCGCTTCACCGCCTGGCTCGCCACCCAGGGCGACCTGACCCCGGCTGAACGCAGCAACCGCGCCGCCCTGCTGCTGGCGCTGGCCGAGGGCGCCGGCATCGCCGTGCCGGCCGAACGCTGGGATGCCCTGCTGGCCGACACCCCGGCCGGCGCCACCGGTCCGGCCCGGCAGCAGCCGGCGCTGGCCGTCTGGCGCAACCTGCTGCGCAGCGTCTCCGCCGGTGCCCGCGCCGAAAGCGTCGCGCTGGCGCTGGCGCTGCTCGGCCCCGACGGCACGGCGCAGGCCGACGGCCAGTCGCTGGCCACCGCTCTGGGCGCGCTGCGCAGTGTCGGTCTGACCGATGCGGCCCGCGCCGTGGCACTGGAAGCCGCGCTGCTGCGCGGCTTCTGACCCGGCGCCGCCATGGCGCGCCCGCAACAGAGCCCGCTCGGCCGCCACGGCGAGGCCTTCCTCGAGATGCTGAGCGCCGAACGCGGCCTGGCGAAGAATTCCCTCGACGCCTATCAGAACGACCTGACCGATTTCACCGGCCATCTGACCGCCCGCAAGGAAACGCCGGAACGTGTCGGCATCGACAGCCTGCGCCTCTATGTGCAGGGGCTCGCCGATGCCGGACTGAAGCCCGCCACCGCGGCGCGGCGGCTGTCAGCCCTGCGACAGTTCTTCCGCTTCATGGTGCAGGAAGGCATCCGCAGCGACGATCCGGCCGCCCTGCTCGATGCGCCGAAACGCGGCCGCCCGCTGCCCAAGCTGCTGAGCGAAACGGAAGTCGACCGGCTGCTGGTCGAGGCTCGCGCGCTGCGCGAGGAACCGGCGGAAGCCGCCCGGCTGACTGCATTGCTGGAGGTACTCTATGCCACCGGCCTGCGGGTCAGCGAACTGGTGAGTTTGCGCTGGCCGCCGTTTGGCGACGATCCGCGCTTCCTGGTGATCCGCGGCAAGGGCGGCAAGGAGCGGCTGGTGCCGCTGAGCGAGCCGGCACGGCAGGCGATCACGGATTACGCCGGCTGGCGCGGCGACTTCATCAGCGGCAAGGCCTCGCCCTGGCTGTTCCCCTCGCGTGGCGAGAGCGGTCACCTGACCCGCCAGCGCTTCGGCCAGCTGCTGAAAGACCTCGCGGTGGCCGCCGGCATCAGCCCGGCGAAAGTCTCGCCCCATGTGCTGCGCCATGCCTTCGCCAGCCATCTGCTGGCCCATGGCGCCGACCTGCGCGCGGTACAGAAGATGCTCGGCCATGCCGATATCAGCACGACCCAGATCTACACACATGTGCTGGAGGCGCGGAAACAGGCCTTGGTGCGCCAGCATCATCCTCTGGCCAAAGGGTAATTTTCTTACCCGCCCTCCTCGCACAACGTCAGGCTTGCCAAGCCCGTCAGGGACAGTTAGCAGATGCAGCAAGACCATATGGGAGAGTTTAAGCGCCATGAGCTTCAAGACGATCACCCCCGCCCCGGCCCGGCTGAACCGCTGCGAGCTGGCGGTGCCTGGCAGCAGCGTCAAGCTGTTCGAGAAGGCAGCGAAATCCGCCGCCGACGTGATCTTCCTCGATCTTGAGGATGCCGTGGCGCCCGACGACAAGCCGCAGGCGCGCAAGAACATCGTCCAGGCGCTGCATGACATTGACTGGGGCGCCAAGACCATGTCGGTGCGTATCAACGGACTGGACACCCATTACATGTACCGCGACGTGGTCGAGGTGATCGAGGATGCCGGCGACAAGCTCGACCTCGTCATGGTGCCGAAGGTCGGCACCGCCGCCGACATCTATGCCGTCGACATGCTGCTGACCCAGATCGAGACGGCGAAGGGATTCAAGAAGCGCATCGGCATCGAGGCGATCATCGAAACCGCGCTCGGCATGCAGAACATCCACGAGATCGCCGCCGCCTCGCCCCGCATGGAAAGCCTGCATTTCGGCGTTGCCGATTATGCCGCCTCGACGCGGGCGCGGACGACCTCGATCGGCGGTCCCAATCCGCTCTATGGCGTCCTGACCGACAAGGACGGCGACAAGCCGCGCGACTATTTCTGGGGCGACATGTGGCATTACGCCATCTCGCGTATGGTGGTGGCGGCGCGGGCCAACGGCCTGCGGCCGATCGACGGCCCGTTCGGCGATTTCTCCGACAATGAAGGCTACACCGCCCAGGCCAACCGCGCCGCCATCCTCGGCTGCGAAGGCAAATGGGCGATCCATCCGGCGCAAATTCCGCTCGCCAATACCGTCTACACGCCGCCGGAATCGGAAGTGACCAAGGCGCGCCGCATTCTGGAGGCGATGAAGGAGGCCCAGGCCAAGGGCCAGGGCGCCGTGGCGCTGGACGGCAAGCTGATCGACATCGCCTCGATCCGCCAGGCCGAAGGCATCGTCAAACAGGCGGAGCTGATCGCGCGCGGCTGACGCCGTGCCGTTCAGGCGGCGCTGGCCGGCGTCGTGGCGCCGGCGGCCTTGTCCTGGCCATTCGGCGCATGGGCGAACTCCGGCACCAGCGCCCGGATCTGCGCCAGCAGCGCCGCCGTGTCCTGCGCCCGGGCCGCCGTGGTCAGCCGGTCGAGCGCGGCATCCAGTTCGGCGCGGCCGATGGTGCGCGGTGCCGCCAGCAGCACGCCATCCTGCGGCGTCGGCACCAGCGTCTCATCGCGGTGCAGCACTTCCTCGTAGAGCTTCTCGCCCGGCCGCAGGCCCGTGAAGCGGATCTGCACGTCCTTGTCGGGCTGCAGACCGGCCAGCCGGATCATCTGGCGGGCCAGGTCCTGGATGCGGATCGGCTCACCCATGTCGAGCACAAAGATCTTGCCCGCGGCCTGCAGCATTCCCGCCTGCAGCGCGGCAGCCTGCAGGATCAGCTCAACCGCCTCGCGGGTGGTCATGAAAAAGCGGGTCACTTCCGGATGCGTCACCGTCAACGGGCCGCCCTGGGCAAGCTGGCGCTGGAACAGCGGCACCACCGAGCCGGATGAGCCAAGCACGTTGCCGAAGCGGACCGTGACAAAGCGGGTGCTGGCCTCTGCCGATGCGCCGATATCGCGGCTCTGGCAGACCATTTCGGCCAGCCGCTTGGTCGCGCCCATGACGTTGGTCGGGTTGACCGCCTTGTCGGTGGAGATCATCACCATCACGGCAACACTGTGCTGCAGGCAGGCATCGGCGACCGCCCTCGTGCCCTGCATGTTGGTCAGCACGCCCTCGCCGGCATTGCTTTCGACCAGCGGCACGTGCTTGTAGGCGGCCGCATGCAAAACGATTTCCGGTCGATGCTGCCGGAAGGCCTCATCGACCGACTGGGCGTTGCGCACATCGCCAAGCAGAGCCGCCCGCGGCACCCCGGGATACCGCTCGGCCATTTCCATGTCGATCTGGTAGAGCGCATGCTCACTCTGCTCGAACAGCACGATCTGTGCCGGCTCCAGCCCGGCGACCTGCCGCACCAGTTCCGAACCGATGGTGCCACCGGCGCCGGTGACCAGCACGCGACGGCCACCGATCAGCCGGGCCACGGCGGCGCGGTCAAGCGCCCGCTGCGGACGGCCGAGCAGGTCTTCGACATCCACCGGACGCAGTTGCTGCGACACGCCGTCCTCGGCACGGAATTCGGTCAGCCGCGGCAGGCGCGCCACCGGGATATTGAGCTGAGCTGCCGCCTCGACCAGCTGGCGGATGGCACTGCCGGCCAACCGGTCATCAGTCACGATGATACGGCGCGGCCGGTCGCGTTCGGGCAATCCGTCGATCACGGCGATCAGTTCCTCGACGCCGCCAAGCACCCGGATGCCACGCAGGTCGCGGCCCTGCCGCGTTGCCTTTTCGTCGAGCAGGCCGACCACGCGGTAGCCGGCCTTGCGGTTGCGCTCCATCTCGCGGATGAAAACCTCGGCCGCGGCGCCGGAACCCGCCAGCAGGACCGGGATGCGGTTGGGGTCGAACCGTGTAAATCCCTCAAGCAGGCTGCCATCCTTCCAGCTGCGATACAGGATGCGCGGTCCGGCGAGCAGGCCGAACAGCAGGAAGAACTGCAGCACCAGCGTGCTGCGCGGAATTGCCTCGAGGCGGGTGACGAGGAAGAGCAGCACGGTAAACACCAGCAATGTCAATGTCACACTGCGAAAAATTGCCAGCATGTCGCGCAGCGACGCAAAATGCCAGATCCCGCGATAGAGGCCGGCGTAGCGGAAGACGATCGCTGCAACACCGGCGAACATCAGGGTCGCCTCAATGGTATGCGGAGCCTGCCACGGCAGGTCGGCCAGCCAGTAGCGCAGCCACAGGGCCAGCGGCAGGGACACGGCCGCCATCACCACGTCATGCAGGGCGACCAGCAGGATGCGGGTGTTGAGGCGGAGGCGGGACATGATCTTCACGGCCACTGCGGTTACCTGCAGATGTGGGTAGTTATTGTCATTCTATCGCCTTTGGCGATTCGGCGAAATGCCTGCAGAGCAGCACCGTCAGCACCAGCGCGGCCAGAACCGACAGGACGCTGGCCACCGATGACAATGTCGAGAGCATGGCCAGTCCAACCAGCAGCAGATTGAGCAGCGCGATCCGGCCGGCGACCGCGGCATGGCTGCCGAGTCTGCGCGCCCCCTGCTGGTAGAAGTGGCTGCGGTGGGCCTGCCAGATACGTTCGCCGCGGCGCAGGCGCAGCAGCAGTGTGACGGTGGCATCCACCCAGTAATACATCGGCAGGATCAGGGCCGCTGCCCATTGCCCGGTGAGCGCCAGCAGCAACAGCACGGCACCGAGCAGGTAGCCGACCGGCACGCTGCCGACATCGCCGAGGAAAACCCGGGCCCGTCCCCAGTTCCACGGCAGGAAGCCGAGTGCTGCCGCGGCCACGATCAGGCCCGGCACCGCCAGGGCACCCTGGCTTTGCAACGCAGCCACCAGCACCGCGCCGATACCGACGGTCACCATCTCGACGCCGGTGATACCGTTGATGCCATCCATGAAATTGAACAGGTTGACGAACCAGACCCAGCCCAAAAGCAGCACCGCACGTTCCAGCCAGACCGGCAGCAGGCCCTGCGTGACGGTCAGCTGTCCCGGCAACAGTGCCAGCGCGATGCCGATGCCAAGGATCTGCACGCCGAGCCGCAGCCCCACCGGCAAGCCGCCGCGGCGATCGTCGAGCCAGGAGACCAGCGCCAGCGCCAGCATGCCGAGCAGCAGCAACGGCAGAAACGGATCCGGCCGCAGCGTCAGCCAGGCCACCAGACCGAGCAGGATGCCGCCGGTCACGGCAATGCCGCCGCCGCGCGGTGTCGCTTCGTCGTGGCTGGAGCGGGCATTGGGAATATCGAGGACGGCACGACGGCGCAGCCAGCGGATCAGTGCCGGCATTACGACCGCGATACCAAGCCCGGTCCCGAGCGAGATTGGCAACGCAGCCAGTAGTGTCGCCTCCATCACGGCTCTCCGTTACTGTTGAGGCGGGATTGGCAAACTTCGAGACGGGCCGTCATAAAATGACTGACCGCGGCTCTGCTTTCGCCCATGCGCTCCTCGTGAAAAATCGCAAGGCCATTACCGCCTGGGAATTCGGCGCACCCGTGAGAATCGTCGAACACGGCACTCTTTGCCGCCGGATCGGCCGGGCCGGCGACATGGACCTCCCGGCCGCGTTCCCCCATCGCCCATCCCACCGCCTGGCGGTGGGTGGTGGAAAACAGGGCTTCCTGGACGACGGACAGCAGATGGCGGGCCATCCCGCGGCTCTAGCCCGGGGCACCGGCGGGGTCAAGCGATGACACCCGCCGACGACCCGGCGGGCCCGGATTTCCAGGCAAACCGGCCCGGCCGGCGGCTGCGGTTGACAGGGCACCCCCGGCAGGATACGCCGACAAGCCATCCCAAGGCCGCCTTCCGCCCAACCGGACGAACCGTACCGTGACAGCCAGCCCTTCCGTTTCCAGCCCGATTGCCGTGATCGGTCTCGGCTATGTCGGCCTGCCGCTGGCGGTGACCCTGGCGAAGCATTTTCCGGTGTTGGGCTTCGATATCGATGCCGACCGCGTCGCCGAATTGCGGCGTGGCGAGGATCGCACCCGCGAGGTGGCAGCCGGGGACCTCGGCGCCACCGCCCTGCGGTTCAGTGCCGACGCCGCCGATCTGGCCGGACAGGCGGTCTATATCGTGACCGTGCCGACCCCGGTGGACAGCGCCAACCAGCCCGACCTCGGCCCCGTCCGCAGCGCCTCGTGCACGGTCGGCCACGCCCTCAGGGGTGCCGCCGGTTCAGGCGCCATCGTGGTGTTCGAAAGCACCGTCTATCCCGGCGTGACCGAGGAGCTCTGCGGCCCGATCATCGAACAGGAATCCGGCCTCGTCTGCGGCCGCGATTTTTTCCTCGGCTATTCGCCGGAACGCATCAATCCCGGCGACAAGCTGCATACCGTCGACAGGATCACCAAGGTGGTGGCCGGCCAGACGCCGGAGATTGCGGACCGGCTGGCTGCCATCTACGGCAAGGTCACGGCGGGCGGCATCCACGTCGCCCCCGATATCAAGACGGCCGAAGCGGCCAAAGTGATCGAAAACGCCCAGCGCGACATCAACATCGCCTTCGTCAACGAGATCGCCATGATCTTCGGCAAGATGGGCATCTCGACCTACGATGTGCTGGAAGCGGCCAGTACCAAGTGGAATTTCCTGGAATTCAAGCCCGGCCTGGTTGGCGGCCATTGCATCGGCGTCGATCCCTATTATCTCGCCCACCGCGCCGAGGAACTCGGCCACCCCGCCCGCATCATCCTGTCAGGCCGGGCAATCAATGACAGCATGAGCCGCCACATCGCCGAAACGGTCTCGGCCCGACTGCGACCGGGCAGCCGCGTGCTGGTACTGGGCCTGACCTTCAAGGAAGATGTGCCCGACCTGCGCAACTCCAAGGTCGCCGACCTGATCGGCCATCTGACGCAGCTTGGCCATGACGTGGCAGTGCATGATCCGCTGGCCGATCCCGACGAGGCCCAGCATGAATACGGCGTGATGCTGAGCCCGCGCCTCGATGCGCTGTCCGGCTTTGACGTCGTGGTCGCCGCCGTGCCGCACCGGACCTATCGGGAACTGGACGATGCGGCACTCGGCCGGCTGCTGCAGGCCGGCGGCCTGGTGGCCGATATCAAGGGCATGTGGCGCAGCCGCAGCCTGCCCGCCGGGCTGCACTACTGGACTTTGTAAACCCGCTCTGGACTTTGCCGGGCAGCAGCCCGAAATAGAGGGGACGCGCAGGAGCAGACCATGTCCGAACAGATCGATACCCGCTTCCCGGTTTCCGTCATCACCGGCTTTCTCGGCTCCGGCAAGAGCACCCTGCTCAACCGCCTGCTGCGCCACCCGGAGATGGGCGAAACAGCCGTGATCGTCAATGAATTCGGCGAGATCGGCCTCGATCACGCACTGATCGCGTCAAGCAAGGAAGACACCGTGCTGCTCAGCTCAGGTTGCCTGTGCTGCACCGTGCGCGGCGATTTGGTCAACACGATCCGCGACCTGACCGCGCGCCGCGACAAGGGCGAGATCAAACCCTTCAAGCGTGTCGTCATCGAGACCACGGGACTGGCGGATCCGGCCCCGGTGCTGCATACCCTGATGAGCGATCCGGTGGTGGCCGAACGCTGCCGGCTGGAAAGTGTGGTCACCCTGGTTGACGCGGTGAACGGCGACAGCACGCTCGACCACCACCAGGAAGCCGTGAAGCAGGCCGCCGTGGCCGACCGGCTGGTGCTGACCAAGCTCGATATCGCCGACCAGAAGGCCGTGCAGCACCTGCGCCACCGGCTGCAGCATCTCAATCCCGGCGCGCCGGTCTTCTCGGCGATTGCCGGCGATATCGCGCCGAACCAGCTGTTCAACGCCGGTCTGTACGACCCGGCAACCAAGAGCTTCGACGTGCAGAACTGGCTGCGTGCCGAAGCCTACGAGGACGATCATCACCACGACCACGATCACGGGCATCATCACGACCATGACCACGACCATGATCACGGCCAAGATCATGGTCACGAGCATTTCATCACCGAAGACGGTCGCATCGACGTCAACCGGCACGACAACTCGATTCAGTCCTTCTGCCTGACCTTTGACCAGCCTTTCGAATGGAACATGCTGGCCACCTGGCTCGACATGCTGGCGGCCTATCGCGGCGACAACCTGTTGCGGGTGAAGGGCCTGCTGAACGTCACCGGCGTCGACCGCCCGGTGGTGATCCATGGCGTGCAGCACCTGTTCCATCCGCCGGCGACCATCCCGGCCTGGCCCGACGACGACCGGCGCAGCCGTATCGTCTTCATCACCCGTGACCTGGCACGCGAGGTCATTGAGCAGACCCTGGTGGCCCTGCAGCAGAGCGGCGACGCACCGGCCGCCTGACACCCCGTCAGACAGCCCGCCTTCAGAACGCCGGCGTCTCCAGCCCGATGCTGCCGACCGACAGGCCGCGCCAGTTGGTCAGCGGCTGTTCGACCAGAGGGCGGATCGCCTCGCGGCCGGCCTCGTCGAGCAGGCCGAGCCGATCCAGCAGGCCGCCGAGCGCGGTCTGGGCTGCCCGGGCGGTACCGTCCAGCACCTTGAGCGCGACGCCGATCCCGAGTTCGGCGCTGGCGGCCGTATAGACGCCCTCGGCCCCGGTCTTGGCAATGAACCGCCCGCCCCCGGCCTGCATCACCGCCGTGCAGAAGCGCCCTGTCCCGGCCACGAAAAACGGTTCGGCGGCCACCGCGGCGGCCAGCCGTTTCGCCGCCTTCGCACGCTCCGGCGCCAGTCCCTGGCCGGTAACGAAGCGGGCAAAGCCATGGGCAAGCCTGTCCAGCGGGATCGCCATGGTCGGCATCGAGCAGCCGTCGGTGGCGAAATTCTCGGCTGCGATCTTCACGCCGCAGACATCCTCGATGGCGGCCGTCACCCGGCGCTGCACGGCATGGTCGGGCTTCACATAGCCGGCGATATCCTCGCCCAAATGAGTGGCGACGCTGACCATGCCGGCATGCTTGCCCGAGCAGTTGTTGTGCAGCGGAGTCGGCGCCGCCTGGTCGCGGGCGAGCTGACGCGCGGTTTCCTCGTGATAGGGCCAGTGGGCGCCGCATTCGAGGTCGCCGGGGCCGCGGCCGATGCGGGCCAGCCAGGCGGCCACGGTCCCGGTATGGCGGGTCTCGCCGCCATGGCTGGCGCAGGCCATGGCCAGCTCGGCCTGGCTGAGGTCAAAGGCGTCGGCGGCACCGCTTTCGACCAGCGGCAGGGCCTGGAGCGCCTTGTTCGACGAGCGCGGAAAGATCATCGCGCCGGCATCGCCCCAGCCGGCGACCAGCCGGCCATCGGCATCGACCACCGCGGCGACCACCGGGTGGCGGCTTTCCACTTGCGCGCCGCGGCGCACCTCGACGATAAAGGGCCGCGTGCCGGGTGCCGGCAGGGGACCGAAAGGCTTGCCCATGGCAGGTTCTCCAAGTATCCGTCCGGCGCTTATACACAACCCCGGCAGCCGGACAAAGTCCGGGGATTCGACAAAGGCGGACAGCGCGATGCGTGGCTATTTCGGAATCGGCGTGGAGCGGCTCAGCAAGCCGATGAATGCCGGCAACCTGTTCCGCACCGCCCATGCCTTCGGGGCCGGCTTCGTCTTCACCATCGATGCCGCCTATTCGGTGAAGTCGGCCCGCTCCGACACCAGCCGGACGCCTGACAACCTGCCCTGGTATGCCTATGACAGCGCCACCGAACTGGCCCTGCCGGAGGGCTGCAAGCTGGTCGGCATCGAGCTGCTGGATGAGGCCATCGAGCTGCCCCGCTTCCGTCATCCGTTGCGCGCCGCCTATGTGCTGGGGCCGGAAATGGGCAGCCTGAGCCCGGCGCTGGTCGCGCGCTGCGACCATGTCATCAAGATCCCGACCAGCTTCTGCGTCAATGTCGGCATCGCCGGCGCCATCGTGATGTATGACCGGCTGATCACGCTCGGCAGGTTCGGCGAGCGGCCGCTGTCGCCACTCGGCCGGCCCGCGGCGGCCCCCGATTCCGGCGGCCGCGTGCCGAAGCGGAAATAAGCCGCCGCAGCAGTGCCTATCAATCTGCAGTTTAAGCTGACCCGCGGAAAACACCCCAAAAGATAGCTTTCTGGCTGTTCATTTCCTTTTAGGGTTCATCCTGCCATACTTCGGAGACGTGCCGGCAAGGCAGGCAAGGGTGGACTGCAGACAACGATGAATGCGCCTTCGGGGATTACGGAAGCATCCGGCGGAGTGGTGCTGTGCCAGGACGCGCATGCCCTGTCGGAGCGGCGCGCGCGCGCCATGCTCGGCCGTATCTGCCGCGACTATCTCGACGAAAGCATCCTCACGCCGATCGAGCTGCTGCATCACAGCGGCCATGCCAAACTGATTACCAATTCCGAGACTCTCTACGCCGCCTTCGTGCAGCGCGCCGCCGTCGCCCAGGCGCAGGCAACCAACAGCCCGGTGCGCGACAAGGTCAAGAAGCTGTTCGCCATCACCACGGCAGCAGTCACCCAGGTCGAGGCCTTCGAGAAACGGCTGCCGACCACGCCGCTGACCCATCGCCTGCTGACCCAGCTGGCCGGCTCCGATCCGCTCTATGGCGAGCGCATCGCACTGACCGCGCTGGCGCACCATCTGTTCATGTCGAAGAACTGGACCGAGAAGGCCGACCGCTGCCTCAAGCTGTTCGAATCCGGCATCGACCCTGCAGCGGTGACAGTGCTCGACGAGGCGCTGGCCGAAATCCTGCTGGCCAAATCGGCGGTGCCGGAGCTGTTCGGCAGGTTCCATGACGCCAAGCTGCGCATCATCCAGTTCATGGCCATCCTCGACAAGCGCTATGCCGTCGACGAACGCGCCTACGACACCGACTTCGCCCGCGCGCTGTACGAGGCCGCCGCCAAGCATAAGATGCCGGCCCTGCGCGACGCCATCGTGCAACTGGTGCGCCGCCTGCTGATCTCTTCGGTGCCGCTGGCCTCGGAAGAACCGGCCGAGGAATTTCCCGCCACCCGCGAAGTCTATGCCCTGCTGACCCGCGACCGCGATTTCGCACTGGAACTTGGCGCCGCCGACCTGTTCGAAAAGCGCATGGTCCGGCTGGTGACCGCCGAGAAACTGGCCAAGCTGATTCCCGGCTATTATTCGGCCCCCAAGCTGATGACCGGCCTGCAGCTGTTCGAGGAAGCGATCGGCGAGGGGCCGAAGGAAATCCTGCTGAAATACATTTCCTACCTGTTCGAACACCGCGATCTCGAGAAGGAATTCGTCGACCCGGCCTATTCCACCGAGGAAAAGGTCGAGATCGCCCAAGAGCTGCGTAAGAAAACCGTCAGCGCCGGTCTGTCCGACCATCGCCGCGAGCAGTTTCTCGGCATCCTCGATCCGCTGATCCAGCGCATCGCCCAGGGCGACCTGCGCCGTTCGACCCGCACCCAGGCCGGCCCGGAGGATCATGTGCTGGTGGAAGGCACGCGGGTCCCGCTGAAAAACTGGAGCGCCATCGGCCTGCTGTTCGGCCCGATCACCGGCACCTTCCTGGAAGGCGAGCTGCTCAAGCTGGAAGTGCGCATCAAGAACCCGAAGCTGCAGCTCACCTTCGATGCCGAAGGCGAAGTCGTGCGCTACAGCGACGAAGGCTTCGTGGCGATGAAATACCGCTGTCTCGATGCCCAGATGGCCAAGAAGGTGGCGCTGTATTTCGACCCGCTGGCCGGCACCAAGGCCTGATTATCCCCCATCCCGCATCCCGTATCGGCCCGGTTCCGCATCATGCGATTGCAGTCGTTCTGCCCGCTACGAGCCGGCCGGCGATAAGCCACGGATCACCCGTGGCATCCGGACCGCTCGCGCCGCAATAGCCGGTTATTCGCCGAGCGGCAGGCGCTCGATGCTGTCGACGCGGTCGGGATAGAAGGCGAGATGGTCGCGGATTTCGGCAACTGCCGGATAGGGCTGTTCGTAGACCCAGACGGCATTCTCGGCGCGACGGCCATCGACGGCGAGGCTGTAATAGCCGGCATCGCCCTTGTAGGGACAATGGCTGCCATGATCGGTGCGCTGGAACAGGGCCATCTCGGCATCGGCCGGCGGAATATAGAAGACCGGCGGGTAATTCGCTTCCTGCAACATCAGGGCATGATTGCTGTCGGCCACCACGCGGCCGTTGAAATGCACGCGCACGCGCTGTGGCGCCGGACTGATGGTGATCGGATGGTCGGGACCGGGGGTTTTCATCGCGCATTCTCCCTGTCGGCGGCCGGATACCGCGGCGTCAGGGCGACATAGCGTAGCAGCCGGCATCTTCAATCCCCGGCTTAATTCCGGATCGCCCCGAGACAGCCAGCCATCCCAGGGCGGGAGGCCGCGCGATTGCTGCCGCAACCTCCTCCGGCAAGTCTAATTCTTGGCAGCCGGGCGGGCCTGCTTCGGCTCAAAGCCTGCAAAGCCCGGCCATTGCGGCATCGTCCCGCCCAGCATCGCAGTGATCTCGCTGCCGCATTCCTGGCATTCCTGCAGGTCGGTCGCCAGCCGCTGCATGCTGTGGCTCACCCATTCACCATAGAGGGCGGGGAGATTCACGGGCTGGCCGTCGGCATGCATGGCTTTCTGCGTCATTTCGATCGCTGACCTGGCCGCTTCCTGACGCCGCTCGAACCAGTGCTTCATGAAGTCGCCGTAAATGCCGAGAACCCGGCCTTGCACGGCCCAGAGCTGTTCGGCCTGGGCCTGCGCCGCCTGGGTTATGTCCGTATTGCCGGGCGCCGGAACGGTCTTTGAATTCTGAGGTGTGGCCATAGCGGGTTTCCTCCGTTGCGTGGACGACATCAGCATAAACCCCGCCCGGCGACCGGGATTGATCCGCATCAACCGCAGCGACCGAACCTGGCGGCGGCCTATGGCGCCGCCTTGCGGGCATCCAGCGCCATCGCGATCAGCGCTGCGCCGCCGAACATCATGTCGATTCCCACCAGAAGACCGAGCACCCAGGCGATGCTGCCCGGAAAACCGGAAATAATGATGCCGGCGAGAATCAGGTCGATGACACCATTCACCAGCATCCACTCCCAGCGGCCCGACAGGTCGCGGCGATGGGCGATGGCCAGCACGATGGTCAGGATGCCGTCGGCGATAAAGAATGCCGTCAGCACATAGGTCAGCGTGACCAGCCCCTGCAGGGGGTTCCACAGCAGCAGACCGCCCGCCACCAGCGCCAGCACGGCGGACAGGGCCGACCACAGGACACCGGGAGCCTGCCGTGCCCGGAGCGTGAACAGCAGTCCGAAGATTCCGGCGATCAGGAACAGCCAGCCCAGGAAGATGGTGGAGACCAGGCCGGCGAGCGGCGGAACGATGACGGCGCCAAGGCCGAGCAGAGCGAGGATGATCCCTTCGGCCAGAAACAGCCGCCAGTGATCGTACATCGCTTTCTGCAGGGCGGCCGACAGTTTCGTATCGATCGAGGATTGCGATGGCAGCATCGGTCAGTCTCCTGTATTGCCCTGTGTCATGTGTTATGCTGATGGATCAGCCAACGGCATAATGGCCCGCGTCGACATAGGCTGTAGTTCCGGTAATCGCTCTGGCGGCATCGCGGACTAGCCCGACGAGCAGACTCTTTCTTTCCATGCCGCATAATATCGCCAAGCCGTGCCTGCGCGCCTGGACTGATCATTCCGCGTTTGACCAGCGCCGGCCTTGACCCGGATCAAGCCGGGCAGCAGTGAAACATTAAGCCCGGTTCATGCTTTCCTGGCTGCCGGTGGCACCATCTGGCGTTCGGCACGGCTTCCGCGATAGATTGGTGCCATGAACGGGGGCCATAAACGGGGGCCGGCATGTCCGCAGGGGAAATCACCATTGCCGATGCGCGGCTGCGCCGGCTGTACGATTACTGGCTCGGCAAGAAGGGGGCGCGCGCCGCACCCAGCCGCGAGGATATCGCGCCGCAGGAGATCGCCGATGTCCTGCCCTGGGTGTTCATCATGGAGCGGGTCGGCGACCGTCTGCGCTACCGCCTGGTCGGCGATGCCTTCCGCGAAATCTACGGCGCCAGGCTGATTGGCATGTTCCTCGACGAGATCGATCTCGACCACATCACGGCGGCCTATATCGGCGAGTACGATATTGCCAGCCGTGGCCCTGTCGCCGTGGCCCGCCAGTGGAAATTCGTCAAGACCGACGGCCGCCATCTCGAATACGAGCGGCTGATCCTGCCGCTGTCGGCCGACGGACGGGCCGTCGACAGATTCCTCTGCGGTGCCGTCGGCTTCGGCTACGGCTGAACGCCCTGCCCGGCGACCTGTCGCCTATGGCTGCGACAGGTCGTGATACTCCCGGCTATAGAACATGTGATGCGCGGTCTGCGTCTCGGCAACGCCGAGCCGGGCGACATCCGGATCAGGCTCTTTCTCCCAGACCGGCGGCTTCGGCCCCGGCTCGAAACTATAGCCCTTGAGCGAGTTGTTCGGCTCGAGGACAACAAGCTGGTTCCTGGTGCCGAAAGCGACCGAGAAGTTATGCGCCATGGTGATGCGGCCGCCGCCCGGCGGCACGCGACGCAGGTCGATGCCGAAGAACGGGCTGTCGAAGCTGATGCCGAGCAGCCCGAGCAGGGTCGGCGCCATGTCGAGGCTGGAACCCAGGGTCGGGTTGCGGGCCGGCTGGATATGCTTGGGCGAATAAAACAGCAGGGGCACGCGGAAGCCATCGACGGGGACATGCGCCGCGCCGTTGATCTTCGGCCCATGGTCGCCGATGAAGACGAAGACGGTATCGTCGAACCATGGCTTGCCGCGCGCATTGTCGATGAAATTACCGAAGGCCCAGTCGGCATAGGTGGCCGCATTCGTCTTGCGCTTTTGCTTGGGATTCTTGTCGATGCGCCCCTGCGGATAGGTATAGGGGCGGTGATTGGAGACCGTCAGCATGGCCAGGAAGGCCGGCCGGCCGCCTTCCGTCATCTGGTCCAGCCGCTTCGTGGCCTCTTTGTAGAGATATTCGTCGGCATAGCCCCAGGCCGTCGAAAACCCGGTCTCGGTGAAGTCCCCCTGATCCCAGACGTTGTCGAAACCGATCGATGACCAGAAATGTCCCATGTTGTCGAACAGGGCGTCGCCGGCATACAGGAAGGCGCTGCGATACCCGAACCCGTGCAGCAGGAACGGTACCGAGTTCATGCCCTCGGAACCGTTGCGGCGGGCCGTCGAGATGCCGGGGATCGGCGCGAAGGAGGTCAGCAGCGCCTCCAGTCCGCGCACGGTACGATCGCCGGTGGCGTAAACATTGGTGAACAGCAGGCCGTCTTTGGCGATCCGGTCGATGTTGGGAGAAATCGACTCGCCCCGCCTGTTGTCAAGACTGTCGATATAGGTCGAGCCGTAGGATTCGTTGATGACCAGCACGATATTCAGCTTCTTCGGCGTCTGGCCGTTGTCGACATGTCGCATCAGGCTGCGCGTCGTGTCAGGAGTGAGAAAGGTCGTGTTGTCCTGGGCGACGATGCTGCGGAGCAGGGGCAGCGCCTCGGCCTCGGGCATGCCGGCATAGAGGCCGTCATACTGGGCATCGTTGGTCAGGAAGGCCCGGACCATGCTGAACATGCCATTCTGGGCGACCTCATTGATCTCGCGGTCCCGGCTGGGGGCAATCGGCGACCCGTACAGTGCCAGCGCGACGACGAGCGCGAAGACCGGACTGCCCAGCAGGACCCAGAGGATTTCCTTCCGTGACGGCCGGAAGGCCAGCGCCGCGACGTAGCGCCGGCGCAGCAGCCAGTAGAGTCCCAGGGCAACGACTGCCACCATCGGCAGATAGAGCGGCAGGTTGAACGATTCGCCGATATTGCCGATGACCTCGCGGGGGAAGATCAGGTAATTGACCGCGATCCCGTTGAAGCGGCTGCTGAACTCGTTCCAGAAAAAGAACTCCGCGACGGACGAGAAGACCAGCACGCCGCAGAACGCGATCAGCAGCAGGTGCGCCAGCCAGCGCCCGACCGCACGACGCCAGACAAAGCCCAGAAGATACAGGCCGATCAGGAACGGCAGGCCGAGGGCAAAACCCATGCAGAGATCATGCAGGATACCGACCGCGACAGCCCCCGCCAGGCCGCCGGCGGAATGCCCTTCCGTGGCAATCCAGCCCGCCAGCCCGAGCCGCACCAGGCCGGAGACCAGCACGAACACCCCGATGCACAGCAGCCAGAACCTGAATCGCGCACTAAGTGTCATGATGCTTTCCTTGTCGGTACGGCGGCGCCGGTTGTCGGCGATTCTGGCAGGACGGTTCGCGGCAGAATATGGGGAATGTCACGGAATGGACATAGAGAGTTCATATTTTTCCGATGCATGCCGGCCTGCCGGCGGCGTCGCATCTGTTACGGGCGGCTGTCCCCGGACGTAGCAGCGATGCTGCTGCGCGGCGGCGGTTCCGGCCGGGTCAGGATGAAAGTGGCGGCGCCAGCCATGGCGACCGCCTGTACACCGAGCAGCCAGAGTTCGAGCCCGGCCGCCCAGCCGGCTCCAAGCGTCACCAGCATCACCACGACTGCGGTGACCTTGGCACGGCGGGCGATGGCGCCATGACGCTGCCAGTCGGTGATCAGCGGGCCGAAGCGGCGATGCCCGGTCAGCCAGGCATGCAGCCGCGGCGACGAGCGCGCGAAACCGAAGGCGGCCAGCAGAAAGAGTGGTGTCGCCGGCAGCAACGGCAGGATGGCGCCGGCGATGCCAAGCCCGGTGGCAACCAGCCCGAAGCAAAACCAGAAGGGGCGCATGGCGGCAGTATGCCATGGTTCCGGCCCGGCGGCCCGCGCCGGCCGCAGCCTTATGCAAACAAAAAACCCCGGCGGATCGCTCCGCCGGGGTTCTGAAATCCGGAAAACCGGAGGGGTCGGCTTACTGGCCGGCCTCGTCGGCATCCTTCTTGGCCTTGCGCATGGCGGCACCCAGGATATCGCCGAGCGAGGCGCCCGAGTCGGTGGAGCCGTACTGCTCCATCGCCTTGCGGTCCTCTTCCATCTCCAGCGCCTTGACCGACAGGGTCAACTTGCGGGCGCGGCCGTCGATGGTGACGATCTTGGCATCCAGCTTGTCGCCGACCGAGAAGCGCTCCGGGCGCTGCTCGTCACGGTCGCGGCTGAGTTCCACCTTGCGGATGTAACCCTGCACGCCGTCGCCGACGCTGACGGTCAGGCCACGCGGGTCGACCGCGGCAACCGTGCAGGTCACCACCGAGCCCTTCTTCAGGTCGCCGAGCGACTGGAAGGGATCATTGGCCAGCTGCTTGATGCCGAGGCTGATGCGCTCCTTCTCGACGTCGATGTCGAGCACCTGCGCCTGCACCACCTGAGCCTTCTGGTACTCGGTGATGACCTGCTCGCCCGGCTTGTTCCAGTCGAGATCCGACAGATGGACCATGCCGTCGACGCCGCCATCGAGACCGATGAAGAGGCCGAACTCGGTGATGTTCTTGATCTCGCCCTCGATGTTCGAACCGACCGGATGCTTCTCGGCGAAGGCATCCCACGGGTTCGACATGCACTGCTTGAGACCCAGGCTGATGCGGCGCTTGGCCGGATCGACCTCGAGCACCATCACTTCCACTTCCTGCGAGGTGGAAACGATCTTGCCCGGATGGACGTTCTTCTTGGTCCAGCTCATCTCGGAGACGTGCACCAGACCCTCGACGCCCGGCTCCAGCTCCACGAAGGCGCCGTAGTCGGTGATGTTGGTGACGCGGCCCATGAAGCGCGCGGTAACCGGGTACTTGGACTTCACGCCCTCCCACGGATCGGCCTCGAGCTGCTTCATGCCGAGGCTGATACGCTGGGTTTCCGGATTGACGCGGATCACCTGGACCTTGACGGTCTGGCCGATCGACAGCACTTCCGACGGATGGTTGACGCGACGCCAGGCGATGTCGGTGACATGCAGCAGGCCGTCGACGCCGCCGAGGTCAACGAACGCACCGTAATCGGTGATGTTCTTGACCACGCCGTCGAGGATCTGGCCTTCCTTCAGGTTGGACACCAGCTCGCTGCGGGCCTCGGCGCGGCTCTCTTCGAGAACGGCGCGGCGCGAGACCACGATATTGCCGCGGCGGCGGTCCATCTTGAGGATCTGGAACGGCGACGGCTGGCCCATCAGCGGGCCGATGTCGCGCACCGGACGGACGTCGACCTGGCTGCCCGGCAGGAAGGCGACGGCACCCGACAGGTCGACGGTGAAACCGCCCTTGACCTTGCCGAAGATCACGCCTTCGACGCGCTGGTTGGCGTTGAAGCTCTGCTCCAGCTTCTCCCAGGCTTCCTCGCGGCGGGCCTTGTCACGGCTGATGACGGCTTCGCCCTGGGCATTCTCGATGCGATCGAGGAACACCTCGACCACGTCGCCCACCTTGATCTCGGGGGCGCGACCCGGGCCGGCGAATTCCTTCATCGGCACGCGGCCTTCGCACTTCAGGCCGACATCGATCAGCGCAAAGTCATTCTCGATGGCAACGACGACGCCCTTGACCACCGAACCTTCCATGGCATTGGAAGAGGTGAAGGACTCCTCGAGCAGGTCGGCAAAATTCTCGTTGCTGGCAAACGAGCTGTCATCAGCCCGTGCGGCAGTGGTTTTAGCCATAAAGTCTCCTAGGCGCCCCTGGGTAGGTGGCCTGCCGGTGCGCATATCCCGGGAACTCTGTCCGGGGATCAAAAGGCGCAGCCGCGGGGCGGTGCAGGCATCCGGCGCTGACGCGGCGTCGGGGGTTGGTTTGCGGGGCCTGCAGCGACGTCAGGGCTGCAGGACGGCCGCGACGATGTCCTGCGCGGCCTGGACGGCCGCTTCTATATCCAAATCCGAGGTATCGAGCAAGTGCGCATCCCCGGCCGGCTTCAGCGGCGCCGTCTCGCGCGCCTGGTCCTGGGCGTCGCGGCGCCGCAGATCGGCCAGAACCTGGTCGTAAGTGGGGTTTTCTCCCTTATCGATCAATTCTTTATGCCGCCGGGTGGCGCGGACCTCGTCGCGCGCGGTGATAAACAGCTTCACGGCCGCCTCGGGGCAGACCACGGTGCCGATATCGCGGCCGTCGAGCACCGCACCCGGCTGGCCGCCGGGCGGGGTGGCGGCATAGCGGCGCTGGTAGTCCAGCAGGGCCGCCCGCACCGCCGGGATGGCAGCCACCTTGGAGGCCGCGAGGCCGACCGGTTCGGAGCGCAGCTCGGGGGCCTTCAGGTCGGCATCGGTCAGGCCAGCGGCGGCGGCGGCGGCGGCCACCGGGTTGCCCGGGTCGCCGCCCTCGCGCAGCACTTTCGCACCGACCGCGCGGTACAGCGCACCGGTATCCAGGTAGGCATAGCCGTAGAGCGCGGCGAGCCGGCGGGCCAACGTGCCCTTGCCGGCAGCGACCGGGCCGTCGACGGCGATCACCACGGCAGAAGAAGAGACGGGTGCGGAGGGAAGTTCGGCTGACATGCAAAGGGTTTAGCCCAGTTGGCCGGTGCCCGCCACTGCCGGCGCACCGCCGCCAGCCGGACCCGGAACCGCCGGCGCAAATTCGCCTCAAGGGGCCCGGGAGGGCTTCTCATTTGCATACGGATGGCCGCCCGGCCTATGCAGGGAGCACAAAGCTGGGGGAAACACCGTGATTGCTTCGTGGGCCTGGATACCCATCACCATCTGGGCTGCCGCCTGCCAGACCACCCGCACCGCCCTGCAGAAGCAGCTGAAGGGCCGGCTGAGCACCAATGGCGCCAGCTTCACCCGCTTCGTCTACGGCCTGCCGCTGGCCTTCGCCTATCTGGCCGCCGTGCACCTGTTCAGCGGCCGGTCCGTGCCGGTGCCGAACGAGGTCTTCCTCGCCTGGGTGCTGTTCGGCGGCGTCGCGCAGATTCTCGCCACCAATCTTCTCATTCTGGCGCTGACCATGCGCAACTTCATGGTCGGCAGCGCCTATGCCAAGACGGAATCGATCCAGGCGGCGATCTTCGGCGTCGTGCTGCTGGGAGAACCGGTCAGCACCGGCGGCGCGGTCGCCATCGTGATCGGCACCATCGGCGTGCTGCTGATCTCGCTGAAGGGCAGCAGCAGCCCGCTGCGCGCCTTTTTGCTCGGCTGGAGCGAGAAATCCTCACTGATCGGCATTGCCTCGGGCGCGCTGTTCGCGGCGGCCGCGGTCGGCTTCCGTGGCGCCTCGCTGTCGCTGGGCGAGGAACTGCTGCCGCTCGCCGCCGCCACCACGCTGAGTTGGGCAGTCAGCATCCAGACCCTGCTGATGCTGACCTACCTCGTGCTGCGCGAGCCGGGCGAACTGCGCAAGGTGGCGCAGGCCTGGCGGCCCGGCCTGCTGGTCGGCATCAGCTCGTCGGCCGGCTCGGCCGGCTGGTTCACCGCCATGGCGCTGCAGGTGGTGGCCTATGTGCGCATGCTGGGACTGGTGGAAATGGCGTTTACCTTCCTGGTCTCCTACCTGATCTTCCGCGAACGGCCGGCCCGCAGCGAGATCGCCGGCGTGCTGCTGCTGATCGGCGGCATCCTGCTCGGGCTGGCGATCCGCTGAGCTGGACAGCTCCGGGCGGCTTGCCCCGCGCCGCAAACGGCGGTAAGCGGCAGGAGCGGCCGCGTGACGGCCGCCTGCCCGCCCTTGAGGATGTGCCATGACCACGCTGACCCTGCCGAAATGGAACCTGCCGATTGGCGACGGGCGGAAGCTGTTCTGCATCCTCGGCCTCAACGTACTGGAGGACATGGATCTTGCCATGGCCACCGCCGCCCACCTGAAAGAGGTGACCGCGGCGCTGGACCTGCCCTTCGTATTCAAGGCCAGCTTCGACAAGGCGAACCGTTCGTCGATCCACAGCTTCCGCGGCCCGGGCCTCGCCGAGGGCCTGAAGATCCTCGCTGCGGTGAAGCAGAAATTCGACGTGCCGATCGCCACCGACCTGCATGAACCCGGCCAGGCCGAGCCGGTGGCCGAAGTGGCCGACCTCGTCCAGATTCCCGCCTTCCTGGTGCGCCAGACCGACCTGGTGGTGGCGGCCGCGCGGGCGACGATGCGCCACGAAGGCCTGCTGCATGTCAAGAAAGCACAGTTCCTGGCGCCGGCCGATTGCCGCAACATCCTGATGAAGGTGGCCGAGGCGGCAAAGCCGGACATGACGATCCTGTGCGAACGCGGCAGCGCGTTCGGCTACGGCAACCTGGTGGTCGACATGCTCGGCATCCCGGAGATGAAAAAGCTCGGCGCGCCGGTCACCATCGATGCGACCCATGCCGTGCAGCTGCCCGGCGCCAAATCGATGGGCGAGCTCGGCTCGGCCGCCGGCGGCCGGCGTGAGGGCGTGCCGGTGATCGCGGCCGCAGCCGTCGCCGCCGGCGCCAACGGCGTCTTCCTCGAATTCCATCCCGATCCGGACAAGGCGAAATGCGACGGCCCGAGCTGCCTGCCGCTGGCCTCAGCCAAGGCGCTGCTCACCCGGCTGAAAGCCCTGCACGCCGTCGCCGGCGCGTGACGCAGGCATGAAAAAGGCGCGGACGGTGTCCCGTCCGCGCCCTGTCTGGTCCGGCAGTGCTCAGGCCTTCACGCCCTCGACATACCAGTTCATCTTCAAGAGATCGCCGTCGGCCATGCGCTCGCCGGCCTTGACCATCACTTCGCCCTTCTGGTTCTTGATCGGGCCGCTGAAGGCATGGAACTTGCCCAAGATGGTATCGGCCACCATGGCATCGCATTCCTTGCGCAGGTCGGCCGGCACGGCATCGCCATAGGGCGCCATCTTCAGCATGTGTTCCTTGAAGCCATACCACACCGACTGGCTCTTCCAGGTTCCATCCATCACCGCCTTGACGCGGCTGATGTAGTAATCATCCCATTCGTCGAGAATGGCGGTGAGCTGTGCCTTCGGCGCGTACTGGCGCATGTCGGACGCCTGACCGACGCCGAGGATGCCGCGGCTCTCGGCCACCTGCAGCGGCGCCGGGCTGTCGGTATGCTGGGTCATGATGTCGACGCCCTGGTCGATCAGCGCCTTGGCGGCATCGGATTCCTTCGCGGGGTCGAACCAGGAATTCACCCACACCACGCGCACCTCGGCATCAGGCCGCACCTTGCGGGCGGCGATCGCCGTGGCATTGATGCCCATGACGACTTCCGGGATCGGCACCGAGGCGACATAGCCGATCTTGCCGGTCTTGCTCAGCTTGCCGGCGATATGGCCGACCACCGCGCGACCCTCGTAGAAGCGCGAGTTGTAGGCGCTCATGTTCGGCGCGGTCTTGTAGCCGGTGGCATGCTCGAACATGACCTTGGGGAACTGCTTGGCGACCCGCAAGGTCTGTTCCATGTAGCCGAATGACGTCGTGAAGATCAGGCCGTGGCCCTGCTGGGCCAGCTGGCGGATGACCCGCTCGGCATCGGGGCCCTCGGCGACGCTCTCGACGAAGGTGGTCTTCACCTTGTCGCCGAAGTGCTTCTCGACCGCCTTGCGGCCGACATCGTGGCCATGGCTCCAGCCATAGTCGCCGACCGGGCCGACATAGATGAAGCCGACCTTGAGCGGATCGGCGGCAGTGGCGGTCCGGATGCCCTGGGTCATGACCAGACCGGCGGCGGCCGCTCCTTGCAGGAAGCGGCGGCGATCAACATTCCAAAGCATCTGTCCTCTCCTTTTGTCTGATGCAGATTACGCGTTTGGAGTCCATGTCAGCACGCATTTTCAGCTCGGCGGCCGGAACGGCCTGCCGAGGCAGGCCGGCGCGTCGAGCCGCTGGCGGCCGGCACCGCTGGCGATCACCGTCAGCAGGATGACGGTCGCCAGATACGGCAGCATGTTCATCACCTGCGCCGGTATCTGGAGCATGCCGGAGCCCTGCAGGTAAAGCTGCAAAATCGTCACCCCGCCGAACAGATAGGCCCCGATCAGCAGCCAGCCGGGCCGCCAGGAGGCAAAAGCCACCAGCGCCAGCGCGATCCAGCCGCGGCCCGCCGTCATGCCCTCGATCCACATCGGCGTCACCGACAACGACAGATAGCCGCCACCGAGGCCCGCCATGGCGCCACCGAACAGCACCGCGCCATAGCGGATGCGGATCACATGATAGCCGATCGAATGGGCGGCAATGTCGGATTCACCGCAGGCCCGCAGGATGCGGCCGCCGCGGCTGCGGGCGAGGAACCAGGCGACCGCCGCGGTGGCGGCCAGCGACAGGTAGACCAGCACATCCTGGCCGAACAGGATCGGACCGATCACCGGCAGGCCGGTCAGACCCGGCAGGTCGAGTTTCGGCAGGGCCGGGATCGGCGTGCCGATATAACCGGCGCCGGCCAGCGCGCTCAGCCCGATGCCGAAGATGGTCAGCGCCAGACCGGTCGCCACCTGGTTGGCCAGCAGGCTGAGCGTGAGGATGGCGAACAGCAGCGCCATGCCGGCGCCCGCAGCCGCGGCCGCGATGATGCCAAGCGTGTGACTGCCGGTCGCCACCACGGTGGCAAAGCCGGCGACCGCACCGGCCAGCATCATGCCCTCGACGCCGAGGTTGAGCACGCCGGCGCGCTCAGAGACCAGTTCGCCGAGCGCGGCATAGAGCAGCGGCGTCGCGGCACCGATCACGGTGACGAACATCGGCACCAGGATGTCGGCGGTCATGGCCGCACCTCGTTTTGCCGCGTGGTCGCAACGCGGATGCGATATCGCGCGATGAAGTCGGTCGCCAGCAGGAAGAACAGCAGCAGGCCCTGGAACACGCCGGTGGCCGCGCGCGGCAGGCCGACGGCGATCTGCGCATTCTCACCACCGACATAGGTCAGCGCCATCAACAGGCCCGAGGCCAGGACGCCGAGCGGATGCAGCCGGCCGAGAAAGGCAACGATAATGGCCGTGAAACCGTAGCCGGGCGTGATCACCGGCACCAGCTGGCCGATCGGTCCCGCCACTTCCAGCATGCCGGCCAGGCCCGACAGTCCACCGGAAATCATGAAGGACAGCCAGACCAGCCGCCGCGCGCTGAAGCCGGCATGGCGGGCCGCGGCCGGCGCCAGGCCGGCCACCTTGATCTCGAAGCCGAGCACGGTGCGTTCCAGCAGGATGAAGGCGATCACCGCGATGATGACGGCCAGCGGCACGCCCATATGAATCCGCGTACCCTCGACCAGCAGCGACAGCGTCTCGGAGTCGTTGAACATGCGCGACTGCGGAAAATTGAAGCCTTCCGGGTCTTTCCACGGCCCGTAGACCAGGGCGCCGAGCAACAGGCCCGCCACATAGGTCAGCATCAGGCTGGTCAGGATCTCGCTGACATTGAAGCGCGCCTTGAGAAACGCCGGGATCGCCGCCCAGGCCATGCCGCCGGCGATGGCGGCCACGGCCATCAACGGCATGATCCAGGCGCCTTCGCTGTCCCAGAAGGCCAGCGCAATGCCGCCGGCCGCCACGGCGCCGATGGTCAACTGCCCTTCCGCACCGATGTTCCACACACTGGCGCGGAAGCCGATGGCAAGGCCGACACCGATCAGCACCAGCGGCGCCGCCTTGATCAGCACCTCGCCAAGGCCGCTTAGCGTCACCACGGGTTCGATGAAGATGTGATACAGCGCCGCGCCGGCATCGACGCCGAGGCCGGCGAACAGCACCACCCCGGCAGCCAGCGTGAGGCCCAGTGCCAGCAGCGGCGTGCTCCACAGCAGCAGGGCGGATGGCGCCGGACGTTTCTCGATCCGGATGCGCATCAGGCTGCCCCGGCCATGGCAAGATGGCCTTGCGCACCACCCATCAGCAGGCCGATCTCGTCCAGTGTCAGGCTGGCGGTCGAACGTGGCGGCGACAGCCGGCCGGCATGCATCACCGCCAGCCGGTCGGACAGCGCCAGCAGTTCGTCGAGATCCTGCGATATCACGACCACAGCGCAGCCGCGCGCCGCCAGATCGATCAGCGCCTGCTGCACGGTGGCCACGGCCGCGGCATCAATACCCCAGGTCGGCTGCGCCACCACCAGCACGTCCGGCTCCTGCAGGATTTCGCGGCCGATGATGAATTTCTGCAGATTGCCACCCGACAGGCTGCCAGCCGCCGCATCGGGACCGCCGCAGCGCACGTCGAAGGCGGCGATCACCCGTTCGGCGTAGGCGCGCGCGCCACGCCGGCGCAGGAAGCCATGCGCGACGAGACCGAGCCGCGCACGACCGGTCAACAGCACATTCTCGGCCAGCGACAGCTCGGCCACAGCGCCATGGCCGTTGCGTTCTTCCGGGACCACACCAAGACCCAGCGCGCGGCGCCGCGTCGGGCCAAGCCGCCCGGCCGGCGTGCCGTTGATCCGCAGACAGTCGGCGCGGTCGCCGGGCCGTTCACCAGCCAGCGCCGCCAGCAGTGCGCCCTGCCCGTTGCCGGCCACCCCGGCGATGCCGAGAATCTCACCGCCGGCCACCGTGAAGCTGACATCGGTAATGCCGACGCCATGGGTCGTTTCGGATTCCATCGACAGGCCGCTCACTTCAAGGCGTAGCCGGCCGCGCCCGGCGCCTTCCGACCGACGCTCGGCGGTGCGGAATTCGCTGCCGACCATCAGCGCGGCCAGACTGCGCGCGGTTTCGACCTTCGGGTCGCAACTGGCGACGACCTTGCCGCCGCGCAGGATGGTGGCGCGGTCGCAGAGCGTGCGGATTTCCTCGAGCTTGTGCGAGATATAGAGAATCGCGCAGCCCTCGGCGGCAAGCTGGCGCAGGGTGGCGAACAGGGCCTCGACCTCTTGCGGGGTCAGCACCGAAGTCGGCTCGTCCATGATCAGCAGGCGCGGCTTCTGCAGCAGGCAGCGCACGATCTCGATGCGCTGCCGCTCGCCGACCGACAGTTCGTAGACCCGGCGACCGGGATCGAGCGGCAGGCCATAAGCCGCCGAGACATCGCGGATGCGCTGCACCAGCCTGCGGGTGTCGTTCGGCGCGTCGTCGAGGCCGAGCGCGACGTTTTCCGCCACCGTCATCGCCTCGAACAGCGAGAAATGCTGGAACACCATGCCGATGCCGAGTCGGCGGGCGGCGCGCGGCTCCGGCACGGTCACCGCCGCGCCCTGCCAAAGCATGCTGCCGCCATCGGGCTGCAGCAGACCGTAGAGCATCTTGACCAGGGTGGACTTGCCGGCACCATTCTCGCCAAGCAGCGCATGAATCTCGCCCGGCCGCACCACAAGGTCGACCCGGTCGTTCGCCACCAGCATGCCGAACTGCTTGACCAGCCGGCGCGCTTCCAGCAATGGCGCTTCGCCCCTCCGCGCATCAGCGTCAGTTATAGCCGGCGCGTCAGTCATACCCGGTCAGCCTGCCCCGTTCCCGATTTCTTGCCGGCAGGTTAGAACATTCTGCACATCACTGCCAAGTTTGCGCGGCCCACATGGCTGCGCTTTGCCGTCGCAGCCGCGATCTTCGCCCAGATCTTGTCCAGGTGGTCAGGAAACCAGCAGACGCGGCCACGAATCGCCGGGGCGGAACGAATCGGGCGGCCCGGCGTTGTATTCAGGTGTTGTATGCAGCCGGACCCGCCGGCCTGCTCAAGCCGTTGGACGAAACACCGCCTTTTCAATACCCTCTCGCGGATGACCCTTCCCCAGATCGAAACCCTTGTCCTGCTCGGGCTGGCGCTTGTGCTGTTCGCCTCGGGCAAGCTGCGGCACGACCTCGTCGCCCTGCTGGTGCTGTTCGCCGCCCTGGTACTCGGCCTGGTGCCGTTCGGCGAGGCCTTCAACGGCTTCGGTCATCCGGCGGTGATCACAGTGGCTGCCGCCCTGGTGGTCAGCCGCGCGATCGCCGCGACCGGTATCCTCGACAACCTGGCCAGCCGGCTGGCGGCAAAAGCCAGGCATCCGATGCTGCTGATCGTGCTGCTCGGCATCCCGGCGGCGCTCGCCTCCTCGGTGATGAACAACGTCGCCGCGCTCGCCCTGATGATGCCGGTGGCAATCGCGGTCAGCCGCTCGGCCCAGGTTTCGCCCAGCCTGACCCTGATGCCGCTGTCCTTCATCTCGATGCTGGGCGGCCTGATCACCCTGATCGGCACGCCGCCCAACGTGATCATCGCCACCGTGCGCGCCGACCGGCTCGGCGAACCGTTCCACCTGTTCGATTTCGCGCCGGTCGGCCTCGCCGTCTCGGCCGGCGGCATCGCCTTCATCGCGCTGCTCGGCTGGCGGCTGGTGCCGCAGCGCATTGCCGCCGGCAAGAGCAGCGGCCATGAGGGCGTGCAGGAATACCTGCTGGAGGCCCGCGTCGGCGAGGAGTCGCCGCTGGCCGGCAAGCCGCTGCGCGAGACATCGACGCGGCTCGACGAACACGATGCCACCCTGCTGGGACTGAAGCGCGGCGAGGTGACGATCCCGAGCGCCGCGCAATGGACCCCGGTGCGGGCCGGCGACACCCTGCTGATCGAGGCGGCGCCGGATGATGTCGGCAGCCTGCTGGAGCCGCTCGGCCTGTCGCTGTTCAAGCCCGACAACGAGGTGATCGAGGATACCCGTGCCGGCGACCTCAAGCTGGTCGAAGCCGTGGTGCGCCCCTATGGCCTGGTCGAAGGACTGACGCCCGCGGAGGTGCGGCTGCGCCAGCGCTACATGGTCAACTTCCTCGGCGTGGCGCGCGAGGGCGTGCGGCGCTTCAGCGGCCTGAAGAACTGGCGTTTCGCCGCCGGCGACGTGCTGCTGCTGCAGGGTGAAGGCGACCGCATCGACGACGCCATCGGCCGGCTCGGCCTGCTGCCGCTGGCGACCCGTGATCTCGGCCTCGGGCCGCGCCCCGGCGCGCTGTTCGTGATCGCCGTGGTGATCGCCGCGCTGGCCGCGCTCGCCTTCGGCCTGGCACCGGCCGCGGTCTGCCTCGCCGGTGCCGCCGTGGTGCTGATGGTGACCAAGCGGATCGGCCTGCGCGAAGCCTATGATGCGGTCGACGGCTCGGTGCTGGTGCTGCTCGGCGCCATGATCCCGGTCGGCGATGCCTTCGACACGACCGGCACAACCAAGCTGATCGCCGACGGGCTGGTCGGCCTGTCCGGTGACCTGCAGCCGATCTGGATCCTTGCCCTGCTGCTGCTGGTCACCATGCTGCTGACCGACATCGTCAACAATGCCGCCACCGCGCTGCTGATGGCGCCGCTCGGCATCGACATCGCCCAGCGGCTGAAGGCCAATCCGGACACCTTCCTGATGATCGTCGCGGTCGGCGCCTCCTGCGCCTTTCTCACGCCCATCGGCCACCAGAACAACCTGCTGGTGATGGGTCCCGGCGGCTATCGCTTCAGCGACTACTGGCGGCTCGGCCTGCCGCTGGAGGCCTTCATCTTCATCGTCACGCTGATGCTGGTGCCGATGATCTGGCCGCTGTCGCTCTAACGTGTCGCCCTAACTGAGCTGCGCCGCCAGGTAATCGCGCAGCATCGCCTGCAGCTCGGCCAGCGCCGCCTTGCGGCCGGGCACCGAGGCATCGGCATCCAGCGCGGCCGCCGCCTTCATCATCTGCAGCGTGGCGGTGGCCAGTGCCTGCAGGGCCTCCGGCGCCAGATGCGGTGCGCGGGCCTGCAGCACCGCGGCGATCAGGCGGCGCATCTCCTTGCGGATATCGGCGGTCATCGCCGGCAACGGCCCGAAGCCCTCGACCAGCGCGGCAAAGGCCGGATAGGCGGCGCGGGCCGCCGCCAGCAGGCCGAACAGCCGGTCGGCAAGCTGCGCCGCCGGCAGGGCGCCGGCACGGCCGGCGAGGTCTTCGAGCTGGCGATAGACGCCGTCGAGGTATTCCTGCAGCACGCCGGCCGCCAGCAGCTCCTTGGTCGGGAAGAACTGGTAGAGCGAGCCGATCGACGCGCCGGCGCGCGCCGCCACCTCGGTCATGGTGGCGGCGTCATAGCCACGCTCGGCAAAGACCGCGGCGCCGGCCTGCAGCAGGGCGGCGACCCGCTCACGCCCACGCTGACGCTGCGGCCGCTTGGGCACGGGAACGATCGTTTCGGCACTTGCCTTTTGTGAGGCCATCCTCATATAACTCCCTATATGAGGTTACCCTCATATACAGTGAAAGGAAAGCCGCCCATGGACAAACTCGACCCTCGCCGCACCGCCCTCGTCCTGATCGACCTGCAGACGGGCATCCTGCCGTTCGGCATCGCCCCCCATCCCGCCGCCGCCGTGCTGGCCAATGCCGCCCGGCTGGCCGCCCGTTTCCGCGCGCTTTCGGCCCCGGTGGCGCTGGTCCGGGTCGGCTGGACGGATGGCTTCCCCGATGTCCTGAAGCAGCCGGTCGACCAGGCGCCGCCGCTGCCGCCGCAGCTGCCCGATACCTGGTGGGACATTCCGGCCGAACTCGATCACCAGCCCTCCGACATCCTGATCACCAAGCGGCAGTGGAATGCCTTCTACGGCACCGAGCTTGACCTGCAGCTGCGCCGCCGCGGCATCGATACCATCGTGCTGGGGGGTATCGTCACCGGCATCGGCGTCGAATCGACCGCCCGCGCCGGTTGGGAACAAGGCTATGGCCAGGTGCTGGTCGAGGACATGATGAGCGCGCCCAATCCCGACCATCATGCCTTCTCGATCACCACCATCCTGCCGCGGCTCGGCCGCATCCGGTCGACTGAAATGGTCCTTGCCGCGCTCAATTAGCCGGCAGTACCTGACCGAGCCAGGCCTTCAGCTGCGGCAGCGGCATGGCGCCGGCGGTGCGGGCCACCTCGCGGCCCTTGTGAAACAGGATCAGGGTCGGGATCGAGCGGATGCCGAAGCGGGCGGCCAGCCCCTGCTCGGCTTCGGTATCCAGCTTGGCGACCCGCAGCCGCGGCTCGAATTCTGCCGCCGCCGCCTCGATCACCGGGGCCATCATGCGGCAGGGACCGCACCATTCGGCCCAGAAATCCACCAGTAACGGCAGGTCGGCGCCGGCATGGCGGTCAAAATTCTGCGCCGTCACGGTCAGCGGCCGGCCGGCAAACAGCGGCTGGCCACAGCGGCCGCATTTGCCGCCCTCAGCCAGACGTTCCGCCGGCAGACGATTGACGGTGGCACAGTGCGTGCAGGCCACATGCAGCGGGGCAGACATGATTTGCTTCGCTTTCTGCCGGAAACCGGCATGAGAGGACTTTCCCCAGATATTGTCGGCGCCGCCCGCAACAACAAGAGCGCGAAATCACAAACAGCCCCTGTTCGCTGACGCCGCTCTGTGGAATCCTGTCGGCAGGGTTGAGTGCTTTCCCGCCGCGGCCAGGCCGGCGCCAGAACCGACCGACGCGACAGCCACTTCAGGCGCATGCCTCCGGCCGGACCCGTTGGTCCATCCGGAGCGTTCCGGTTCCGCGCAACAAGGGAGGACAAGCCCATGACCGCCAGAAATCCCGCTGCACCCCATGCGGCATTACCCCGTGTGGCAGCCCTGGTCGGCCCCTATACGGCCGGCAAGACGACCCTGCTCGAAGCCCTGCTGTTCGCCGCGGGCGCCCTGCCGCGCAAGGGCAGCGTGGCGAACGGCACCAGTCTCGGCGATGCCGCGCCCGAGGCGCGCAGCCGCCAGATGACCATCGAACCCAATATTGCCTGCTGCAGCTTCCTCGACGATCCGTGGATTTTCCTCGACTGCCCCGGATCGGTCGAACTGGCGCAGGAGACCCTCGCCGCCCTGATGGTTGCCGATATCGCCATCGTCGTCGCCGAGCCGGATCCGGCGCGTGCCGTCGTGCTCGTCCCGCTGCTGAAATTTCTCGACGCGCGCCGCATCCCGCATGTGCTGTTCATCAACAAGCTCGACAAGACCAGCATCCGCATGCGCGACCTGCTGGCGGTGCTGCAGCATGCCTCGGAGAGGCCGCTGGTGCTGCGCGAGGTGCCGATCCGCGACGGCGAGGCGGTCACCGGCTATGTCGACCTGGTCAGCGAACGGGCCTATCGCTGGCGCGAGAATGCCAGTTCCGACCTGGTCGGCATGCCCGCCGAGATCAAGCCGCGTGAAAACGAGGCCCGCCAGCAGATGCTGGAGGCGATCGCCGATTTCGACGACGCGCTGCTCGAACAGCTGCTGGAAGACAGCATCCCGGCACCGGCCGACATCTACGGCCAACTGCGCAAGGACCTTGCCGCCGACCTGATCGTGCCGGTCTTCTTCGGCTCGGCCGAACACGGCAACGGCGTCACCCGGCTGTGGAAGGCGCTGCGCCATGAAACCCCCACGCCACAGGAAACCGCCGCACGGCTCGGCATCGCCGACGGCGACGATCTCGCCGCCACGGTGTTCAAGAGCCTGCACCAGTCACATACCGGCAAGCTGAGCATCGCCCGGCTGTGGCACGGCAGCGTCGCCGAGAATGCCATGCTGGGCAGCCGCCGGCTGGCCGGGCTGTATCGCCTGCATGGCGCGGCGGTCGACCGCTGCCCGCAGGCCGGCCCCGGCGACGTGGTCGCCTTCGGCCGCCTCGACGAACTGGCCACCGGCATGCTGCTCGGCCCCGACGGCCAGGGCAACCCGATCCGCGACTGGCCCGCGGCCGCCGCAGCGGTGCATGCGCTGGCGTTGACGCCGACCGACCGCAAGGACGAAGTGAAGCTGACGGCGGCACTCGCCAAACTCTGCGACGAGGACCCCAGCCTGATGGTCGATCACCACGACGGCCAGCTGCTGCTGAAAGGCCAGGGCGAGATCCATCTCAAGCTTGCCGTCGACAAGCTGCGCCAGCGCTTCAATGTCGGGGTGCGCACCGGCATGCCGTTCACTGCCTACAAGGAAACCATCCGCCACGGCGCCCACCAGCATGCCCGCTTCAAGCGGCAGTCCGGCGGCCATGGCCAGTTCGCCGACATCAAGGTCGACATCGCGCCGCAGCCGCGCGGCGCCGGCTATACCTTCGTCAACCGGGTGGTCGGCGGCGCCATCCCGAAGAACTTCATTCCCGCCGTCGACGAAGGCGTGCAGGATTCGCTGCAGCGCGGCCCGCTCGGCTTTCCGGTGGTCGATGTGGCAGTAACGCTGACCGACGGCCAGTTCCATTCGGTCGATTCGTCCGACCAGGCTTTCCGCACTGCCGCCGGCATCGCCATGAGCGAGGGCCTGCCGGAATGCGCCCCGGTGCTGCTGGAGCCGATCCAGTCGGTCACCTTCAGCGTGCCGAACGAATATACCGCCAAGGTGCATGCCATCGTATCGGCGCGGCGCGGCCAGATCCTTGGCCTTGCCGCTCGCGAGGGGTGGCCCGGCTGGGACGACATCGACTGCTACATGCCGGAGGCCGAAATGCAGAACCTCGCCGTCGAGCTGCGCTCGGCGACCATGGGGGTCGGCGGCTTCGTCAGCCGCTTCGACCACCTGCAGGAACTGGCCGGCAAGCTGGCCGACCGGGTGGTGGAGGACCGCCGGCGTGCCCTGGCTGCATAGGCCTTGCCCGATAAGCCTTGCCCGGAAACCCGCCATCCGGCTGAAAGCTTGCTGAAAGCTTGGGCCGACTAGGCTGGCGGCATCGGTCGAGAACCGATGCCGCCAGCCGTTCCCCGGCTGTGCGGCCGGAGGAAATGTCGGAGCCAATGCTCCACCCCAAGGAGGCCAAGCCGTGTCCCGCACGAAAACCTATTCCCGTTTCGCCCTGTCGCTTCTGGGCGCCGCCGCTGCCGTCGCGCTGTCGGTCAGCGCCGCCGGCACCGCCCATGCAGCCGACAACAAGATCACCATCATCATCGGCGGCATGGCCAAGCAGATCTATCTGCCGGCCGTGCTGGCCGAGCGCCTCGGCTACTACAAGGAGCAGGGCCTGGATGTCGAACTGCTCGACACCCGCGCCGGCGTCGAGGCCGAGAACGAGCTGCTGGCCGGCGCCGTGCAGGGCGTGGTCGGCTTCTACGACCATTCGATCGACCTGCAGGCCAAGGGCAAGTATATCGAGTCCGTCGTGCAGTTCAGCCAGGCGCCCGGCGAAGTCGAACTCGTCTCGGCGAAGTTCGCCGACCAGGTCAAGTCGCCGGCCGACCTCAAGGGCAAAACGCTCGGTGTCACCGGTCTCGGTTCGTCGACCGACTTCCTGACCCAGTATCTGGTGTCGCGCAACGGCCTGAAGCCGGGTGAGTTCGCGCTGCTCGGCGTCGGTGCCGGCAACACCTTCATCGCCGCCATGAAGCAGGGCCAGATCGCCGCTGGCATGACCACCGAGCCGACCATCGCCCGCATGCTGAAGACCGGCGAGGCCAAAATCCTGGTCGACATGCGCACCCCGGAGACCACCGTTGCCGCGCTGGGCGGCCCATACCCGGCGGCCTCGCTGTACATGGCGACCACCTGGGTCGACGGCCACAAGGCCGAGACCCAGAAGCTGGCCAACGCGCTGGTCAAGACCCTGCACTTCATCGCCACCCACAGCGCCGCCGACATCGCCGACAAGATGCCGAAGGACTATTACGCCGGCGACCGCGACCTCTATGTGAAGGGCCTGGCCGAAGGCAAGGCGCAGTTCACCCCGGACGGCCGCATGCCGAAGGATGGCCCCGAGACCGTCTACAAGGTGCTGTCGAGTTTCAAGAAGACCATCCAGGGCAAGCAGATCGACCTGTCGAAGACCTACACCACGGCCTTCGTCGATGCCGCTGCCAAGCAGATCGGCGCCGCCAACTGACGGCCTGACGGCAGCCGGCGGACCTGGTCCGCCGGCTGCCTGCCGCCCCTGACCGGAGCGCCGGCCCGCACCGCCGGCAAGAGGAACCACCATGTCGAATGTCGCAGCCATGACCGCCGCGCGCGGCCCGGCCCCACAGGCCGCCGGCGATAGCCGGCCGCCGGCCATCGAACTGATCAATGTCAGCCGCCGCTTCGTCACGCCGGAAGGCAAGGCGATGACCGCGCTGCGCGATTTCACCATGACGGTGCGCCAGGGCGATTTCGCCTGCGTCGTCGGCCCGACCGGCTGCGGCAAGTCGACCACGCTGAACCTCGTCACCGGCCTCGCTCCGCCGAGTGCCGGCGAAGTGCGCGTCATGGGCCATCCGGTCAACGGCGTCGATCCCGACATCGGTTTCGTGTTCCAGAGCGATGCGTTGTTTCCATGGCGCAGCGTGCTCGACAATGTCGCCGCCGGACCGATGTTCCGTGGCATGGCGAGGGCCAAGGCCTACGAGAAGGCACGCGACTGGATCGCCCGCGTCGGCCTGTCAAAATTCGAGAAGCATTACCCACACCAGCTTTCCGGCGGCATGCGCAAGCGCGTGGCGCTGGCCCAGACCTTCATCAACGAGCCGAAGATCCTGCTGATGGACGAACCGTTCAGCGCGCTCGACGTGCAGACCCGGGTGCTGATGCAGGACGAGCTGCTGGCCCTGTGGTCGGGCTCCGGCGCCTCGGTGGTCTTCGTCACCCACGATCTCGAGGAAGCTATCGCGCTGGCCGATCAGGTTTACGTGCTGACCGCCGGCCCGGCCACGGTGAAGACCGTATTCGACATCGACCTGCCGCGGCCGCGCGTGATGAGCGAAATCCGCTACGACCAGCGGTTCATCGATATCGCCCGCACCATCTGGGATTCCCTGCGCGAGGAAGTGCAGATCGGCCACCAGCGCACCATGGCCAGCGGCCACTGACCGCAGCCGGAACGGAGCAGCAGACATGACCGTCCATACCGAAGTCAGCACCGGTGCCGCCCGCAGCCCCGCGCGGCCCGACCCCAACAGCAGCAGCGAGATCGAACGCCGCGCCCAGGCCGCGCTGAAGCGCCGCCGCATCACCGTGATCACCCTGCGTCTCGCCATCCTCGTGGTCGGCCTGGCCGGCTGGGAAATCGGCGCCCGCACCGGGGTGATCGATCCCTTCTTCTTTGCCAGTCCGTTGGGTATCTGGGACCAGATCATCGTCTGGTTCACCGAAGGCACCTCGATGGGCCCGCTGTGGCTGCAGATCTGGGTGACGCTGGAGGAAACCTTCGTCGGCTTCTTCATCGGCGCCGTCGGCGGCGTGCTGTGCGGCATCATCCTCGGCCGCAACAAGCTGCTGGCCGATGTGTTCAGCATCTACATCAAGATCGCCAACTCGGTGCCGCGCGTGGTGCTGGGCTCGGTGTTCATCATCGCGCTCGGCCTCGGCATGGCATCCAAGGTGGCGCTGGCGGTGGTGATGGTGTTCTTTGTCGTCTTCGCCAATGCCTTCCAGGGCGTGCGCGAGGCCGACCGCGCCATGATCGCCAATGCGCAGATCCTCGGCGCCTCGCCGCTGCAGATCACCACCGCCGTAGTGATTCCCTCGGCGATGAGCTGGATCCTCGCCAGCCTGCATGTCAGCTTCGGCTTCGCCCTCGTCGGCGCCGTCGTCGGCGAGTTCCTCGGTGCCAAGCAGGGCATCGGCCTGCTGATCTCGACGGCGCAGGGTGCCTTCAACGCCAACGGCGTGTTCGCCGCGATGATCATCCTTGCCGTGGTCGCACTGGTGGTCGAATTCCTGATCACCCTGGTCGAGAACCAGCTGGTGAAATGGCGGCCGCAGCCGTTCAACGAACAGGCGACCTGATCCGCCTCAGCCCCTGCCGGTCCGCCCGTCCGCAGCCGCGGCGGTGGCCGGCAGGGTCACTTCCACGAGAGTGCCGCGGCCCTCCGGCGGATCGAGCAATCGCACCGCACCGCCTGCCGCCAGGCAGATTTCCCTGACAATCGCCAGCCCGAGCCCACTGCCCTCGCCGGCATTGTCGGCGACGCGGTAGAACCGCTCGAAGACCCGCTCGCGCTCGGCCGGCGGAATCCCCGGCCCGCTGTCGGCGACCCGCAGCACGCAGATCTGGTCGCGCCGCCCGACTGAAACGGCCACCGCGCCGCCGGCCGGCGTGTAGCGCAGCGCATTGTCGACCAGATTGACCACCATCTCGCGGATCATCATGCCGTCGCCGGTGACCAGTGCCGGCTCGTCCGGCTCGGTCAGGCTGAGGTCGAGACCGAGCTGCACGGCCCGGTCGGCCTGCTGTTCCAGCACCTGGCGGGCCGCGGCGGCAAGGTCGATCAGTTCATGGCGCGGCCGCCGGCTGCCCGGCTCGGCGCGGGCCAGGATCAGCAACTGGTTGGCCAACCGCGAGGTCTGCCGGGTATTGGCCTGCAGCGCCTGCAGGGTTTCCTGCCGCTCGGCGGCATCGGCGGTGCGCAGCGCGTAGGTTGCCTGGGTACTGAGCAGGGTCAGCGGCGTCTTGAGCTGGTGCGCGGCATTGCCGACAAAGCGGCGCTGCGCCGCCATCTGCTGCTCGACCCGCTTCATATACTGGTTGAGCGCCTCGGTCAGCGGCCGCAGCTCGCGCTGCACGGCCTGCGGATCGAAGGCGACCAGTTCGTCGCTGCGCCGGCGCAGCACCGCCTTGCGCAGGCGCAGCAGCGGCGCCAGCCCGCGGTTGAGGCCGATCATGGCGAGGAGCGCGGCGCCAAGCAGCAGGGCAAGCTGCTGGCCGACCGCCCCGGTCCACAGGTCACGCAGCATGACGTCATGGCTGTTCAGTGTGACGCCGACCACCACGGTGATCGGACTGGCCGCGCCGGCGCCGACCACCGGCTGGCTGATCGCCACCAGATGCAGCGGCAGGTCGCGATATTCGCCGGTGTAATAGGCCGGGCGCATGGTCGGGGGCAGCTGCGGCGGCAGCGGCAGGTCGGGATAACCGGCCAGCAGGCGGCCATGATGGCTCTCGACCCGGTAATAGACATGGTCGGCATCGCCGGTGTTGAACATCTCGAGCGCCGCCGGCGGCACCTGCACGTCGATCACCCCCTGGGTGACGGCGGTCTGCTCGGCGATCGAGCGGGCCGAGGCGATCAGGGTGCGGTCGGTGATGGTGTCGGCGACATGATCCGCCGAGTGATAGGTCAGCCAGATATTCAGCGCAGCGATGCCGGCCAGCGGCAACAGCAGCCAGCACAGCAGCTGGATGCGCAGACTATCGATCTTCATGGCTGTCCAGCATGTAGCCGAGGCCGCGCAACGTGCGGATCGAAACCTGGCTGCCTTCAAGCTTGCGGCGCAGGCGATGGACGTAGATCTCGATGGCGCTGGGGTCGGCATCGGCCTCGAAATCGAAGACGCTTTCACGAATCTGCGTCTTGCTGACCGTCTCGCCGGCCTTGAGCAGCAGGTGTTCGAGTACCGCGTGTTCGCGCGGCGGCAGGGCGAAGTCGCTGCCACCGAGCCGGAACAGTCGCGTCTTGCTGTCGAACTCGAGATCGCCGCAGCGGATTACCGCCACCGCGCGGTTGTTCGAGCGACGCAGCTGCACCCGGATGCGCGCCTCCAGCTCGGCGAACTCGAAGGGCTTGGCAAGAAAATCGTCGGCGCCGGCATCCAATCCGATGACGCGGCCGTCGAGGCTGTCGTTGGCGGTGAGGATGATCACCGGCACGGCGCTGCCACGCTGGCGCAGGCGGCGCAGCAGCTCAAGCCCGCCGAGCTTGGGCAGCGACAGGTCGAGGATCACCAGCGCGTAATCGTTGACCGACAGCACATGGTCGGCATCGACGCCGTCATGCACGCAGTCGACGGCGAAATTGCCGGCGCGCAGCAGTTTGGCGAGCCAGTTGGCGAGATCGCGGTTGTCTTCGACCAGAAGGATGCGCATGGCAGCGGAAGGTGACGGAGGGGCGACGGAACGGATGCCATGATAGCGCGTCCGCCGGCGTCCGGCAGCCATCCGGACGGCTTCAGTCGCACAGCACCGGCAGGGTCGGGCCGGGCTGGAAATCCTCGGCGAAGGTATAGGTCGGCGCCGCGCCGGTCTCGGCATCGAGCTCGAAGGTCTGCACGGCGATGAACATGTCGATCCGCCGCCCGTCGGCGGCCAACGGGCAGACCAGGCGCCGGGTCAGGCCGGTGCGGCCGCCAGGCGCCCGGTAGCGGGTCTCGGAATAGAGCGGCCCGCGCATCAGCGCGCACTGGCTGTAGAGGTCGGAGATATAGGCGGCATAGGCCTTGTTCGGGTTGACCTCGTCGACATGGCGGCCGGTGAGGTCGAGCCCGGCATTGCGGGCCAGTTCGGTACCGACCAGGCGGAAACGGAAGCGACGGCCGTCATCGATCGGCTCGACCAGCGCCATCAGCGGCAACAGGTCGGGGCCCAGCGCGACGGGATCGATGGCCTGGCGGCCCGGCAGCAGGCCCGGCCCCGGCCGCCCGTCACGCCAGTACCGCAGCAGCCGCAGGATGCGGCGGTCGGCGGCCCAGGGTCGATCCGCCGCATCCATGGCTGCATCAGGTCGGATTGACAGGAACCGTCGCCTTGACCGAAGGCCGGGCGAAGAACCGCGCCGCCCAGGCGGCGGTCTGCGGGTAGCTGCCGCGCCAGTTCATGTCGTCGTAGCGGAAATCGAGGTAGCCGAGCGCGCAGGCGATGCTGACCGTACCGATATCGAGGGTGTCGCCGAAACCCGGCGCCAGTTTCTCGATATCGGCGAGCGCGCCGCGCACCTTGAGCATCTGGCCGTCGGCCCAGTCCTGCCAGCGCTTGTCTTCCGGCCGCAGGAAGCCCTCGTAGCGCACCAGCAGGGCGGCATCGAGCAGGCCATCGCCGAGCGCCTGCAGGCGCAGGGCCCGCCAGCGCGCCGCACCGGCGGGGAAGAGTTTCGCCCCCTGGTGCAGGCTGTCGAGGTATTCGCAGATCACCCGGCTGTCGAACAGCATTTCGCCGTCGTCGGTCACCAGGGTCGGCACCTTGGCCAGCGGGTTGGCCTTCGCCACCGCCTCGTTCGGCGCCACCGGGGTGGTGGCGGCCGGAATCCGCTCGATCCGGCTGTCGAGGCCGGTCTCGAGGGCGACGATGCTGACCTTGCGGACATACGGCGATGACGGGGAATAATAGAGTTTCATCCGGTGCTTCCTCGATTCTGGTAGGGTCGGAGCCTAGCTTGCTGCCCGCCGCCCCGCCAGCCGGCCGCGCCACCATGCCGCCCTGTCACAGACAAAAAAACGCCGGCTGCAACGGCGGAAGCCGTCGCGGCCGGCGTAAGTGTCCGTCTCGCCACCCGGCGGAAAAAAGCCGGGTCTCGCAACCCGATGCGCCTCGGCACCGGAATGCTGATCCCTACCAAGCAGATTCCGTGCCAGAGATAAGTAGGGCCGGAAGCAGGTTTTCCAGCCGGAAACCGCCCGGCCTTGCGCAAGAAGCGGGCGGCGGCCGTGGCGGCTGCCTATCCCCCGTGCAGACGGGGCCCTGCGACCTAGCCCAGCGGCAGCAGCTCGACGGCGACGCCGACCCGGTGCGGGCCGCCACCCAGCACCACGCCGCGGACCGGGCTGATATCGCCGTAATCGCGGCCATAGGCGGCTGTCACATGCTCGTCGGAGCAGACCAGGTCGTTGGTCGGATCGAGATCGACCCAGCCGCAATCCGGCCCGCACCAGACCGACAGCCAGGCATGGCTGGCATCGGCGCCGCGCAGGCCGCCGCCTTCCGCCGGCAGCTTGGCCGGCGCCTCTTTGGCGGGCGGTTCGCCACCCGGCCGCACGGTGCGGATATAGCCGGAGACATACCGGGCCGCGAGGCCGAGGCCGCGCAGCATGGCGATTTCGACATGGGCGAAATCCTGGCAGACGCCGGCCCGCGCCTCCATCACGGTCGCCACCGGGGTGGAGACATCGGTGGCGGCCGGGTCATAGCGGAAGTCGCGGAAGATGCGACTGGTCAGCTCGCGCGCCGCCGCCAGCAGCGGCCGGCCCGGGGTGAAGCTTTCCAGCGCATAGGCTTCGATCTCCGGCGTCGCCATGGTCAGTGGCGAGACCTGCACGAACTCGCTCTCGGCAATGAAGTCGGGAAACCCGTCGCCGGCCAGCCGGTCGCGGATACCCTCCCAGGGCGGCGTACTGGCGGCATCCGGCGCCTGAAAGGCATCGACCTCGACCTCGGCGCGCAGCTCGACGTCGAAGCGGGTATGCGGGGCATCGATGGTCAGATGGGCGACGCGGTTGCCGAAATGGTCGATCTGTGCCGCCAGCCGTCCGGCCTGCGGATTGGTGGTGACCAGGCAGGCCTTGACCCGCTGGCGCGGCAGTTCGGGCAACGCCAGATGCAGCATGTGATGCGAAATATCGACCGCCCAGGAGTAGGTGTAGGAGGTGGTGTGCCGCAGCCGGTAGCGCATCGCTCAGAGTCCGAAGCCGAAGGCGCGCGCCATCTGCACATGGCTGAAATAGCTGCGCGTCAGTTGATCCGACACATCCATCATCGCCTGGCAGGCGGCATCCAGGCTGCTGCGCAGGCGCACCGCCAGCTGGGCATTCTCGTCGGGCGGAATCTCATCGCGGTCGAATTTCGCCACCAGATCGGTGAAGGGCTGTGCCAGCGCGATGCAGTCAGCGCCGCGCGGCGGTGCTTCCGGATTGGGCAGGGCATCGAGATGCTGGGCCATGCTGCGCAGCTGAAAGGCCAGCGCATAGGGGTTGCTGACATCGAGCAGCAGCAGGTCGAACACCGCCGCCGCCTGCAGGGTGGCGCGATAGCGCCGGCGGTAGGTCAGGCTGGAATCGTTGATCTCAAGCGCGATGCGGAACGCCGAATCCGGATTGCTACCCATCGCCGTGGTGGCCGCCGAGACCGTGCGGGCAATGAAGATGCCGCGCTCCAGCCGGCGGCCGGTATCGAGAAAGCGCCAGCCCGAGCCGCGCGTCATGTGTTCGCCCAGCATGCCGGCAATGGCCGCCGTGGCGCGGATCATCTGGTCGCAGAATTCCAGCATGGCATCGGCATCGCCGGCCGCCGCTGGCCGGGCGTCCTGCAATTCACCCATCAGATGATTGAACATCCGCCACATGTCGGCCGACAGGCGATGCCGCGATACCGCCGCCAGCCGTTCGATGCTGTCGAGCGTCTGGCCCATCATCTGGTTCGGCGTACTGGCGCGGGTGATCGCATTGGAAAATGACAGCGTGTCCGGCGGTGCCGCCGCCTCCTTCTGGTCGATGATGCCGCAGCGCGCCAGCGCGCGCGCCAGCACCGACATCTCGACCAGGTCACGCGCGGTCGAGACCTCGCCGACCAGCCGCGACAGCACCGCGCGCAGCAGGCGGGCACCGTCATCGAGCCGTTCGACGCTGCGGCCGAGCCAGAACAGGTCTTCGGCGACACGGCTCTGCAAGGTGCCGGAACTGCGCCGGATCGCCAGCCGCTGGCGCGGCGCATGGCCGCGGATCACCGTCGGCCCCTGCTCCTGCGCCACCACCCAGACATCCTTGTTGATGCCGCCGCGCTGGAGCGTGGCACCGAAGGGGTCGTTGTCTTCCGGCACCCGGGCAAGCCCGCCCGGCAGCACGACGTAGCCTTCGCCGTCGGCGACCACCTGTACGCGCAGCAGGATCGGCTGCGGCTCGAGGCCTATCTTGCCGAGACCCGGCGCCACCGAGGGGACGATGCGTTCCTGGGCGACGAAATCGGCCGGCCGCGCACGGATGCGGGCCAGCAGGTCGGCGCGTTCGTTGTCCTGCAGGCTGCTGACGATGACCGGCGGGCTGCCGAGGTCGCGGGCGCTGCGCACCACCAGGTCGTTGAAGCGCTGCTCGATCTCGGTCAGCGCATAGGCCTGACCGCTCCACCAGGTGGCGATCGACGGCAGCTGCAGCGTCTCGCCCAGCAGGTGTTCGCACAGGTTCGGCAGGAAGGCCTGCAGGCCCGGGGCGCTGACCAGCCCGCTGCCAAGGGCGTTGCAGACCGTTACATGGCCCTCGCGGGCCGCCTGCATCAGGCCGGCGATACCGAGCGCGGAATCGGCGCGCAGTTCCAGCGGGTCGCACCATTCGCCGTCCATCCGGCGCAGCACCACGTCGACCTGCTCGAGGCCGGCCAGCGTCTTGAGGTAGACGCGGCCGTCGCGCATGGCGATGTCGGCACCCTCGACCAGGGTCGCGCCGAGTTCGCGGGCAAGATAGATATGCTCGAAATAGGCCTCGTTGTACGGCCCCGGCGTCAGCAGCACGACGCGCGGATTGTCCGACTGGGTCGGCGCGCGTGCAGCCAGGTCGGCCTGCCAGTATTCGAAATAAGTGTTCAGCGGCCGCACCCGGCATTGACGCAGCGCCTGGCCCATCACGCGCGACATCACACGGCGGTTCTGCAGGGCATAGCCGGCACCGGCCGGTGCCTGGGTGCGGTCGGCGATGACGCGCCAGACACCATCGGGGCCGCGCACCAGTTCGGCGGCGTAATGCTGCAGCATGCGGCCGGGTGCCTGGCCGTCGGTACGGCAGGCCGGGCGCAGAAATTCCCGATGTCCGAAAACCAGCGCCGGCGGCACGCGATGCTCAGCCAGCAGTGTCATCGGCCCGTAGAGGTCGCGCAGCACCCGGTCGAGCAGCCTGGCGCGCTGGATCAGGCCGGCCTCGATGCGGGTCCATTCCTCGGCCGACAGCAGCACGGGAACCGGGTCGAGCTGCCAGGGGCGCTGCTCAGGCAGTGGCGGGGCGATCTCGCTGCCGCTGCCGTCGTCGGGCAGCTCATAGAGATTATAGGTGACGCCCTCGTCCTCGAGATACTGCCGGGCGCGCTGGGCGCGTTCGGCCAGCCCCGACGAGCCGAGCGTACTCAGGCTGGCCAGCAGACCCTGCCAGTGCGGCCGGATCAGGCCCTGGCCGGTGACCATCTCATCATAGGCCTCCGCCGCGGACGCGCCGGCGCCTCGTGCGGCGGCTGGGTCCGTCGCCGGGGCAGTCATGGCCTGCAGGGGCGAATTCATGGGCGTCATCCGAATCGGGACGCGAGTTTATCCGGTTCGCAGATCGAGGGTAAGCGGCTGTTCGCGCGAAGCCGTCGGGGCCGGCGGCGGCATCGGCCCGGGCGTATGGCCCATGGCGAAGAACCGCGCCCGGCGCCGCGCCTCGGCCTCGTTGCCGTTGACCGGGAAGGTGTCATAACTGCGCCCTCCGGGATGCACCACGTGATAGGTGCAACCTCCGAGGGACCGGCCATTCCAGCGATCATACAGCTCGATGGTCAGCGGCGTATGCACCCCGATGGTCGGATGCAGGGCGCTGGGCGGCGCCCAGGCCTTGTAGCGCAGGCCGGCGACATATTCGCCGGGTGCCCCAGTGGCGCGCAGCGGCAGGGCGCGACCATTGCAGGACAGTACGTGGCGGCCGTCGACCAGCCCCTTCACCTTGACCTGCAGGCGTTCCACCGCGCTGTCGACATAGCGCACGGTACCGCCACCGGCGGCCTCCTCGCCCAGCACGTTCCACGGCTCAAGCGCATGGCGCAGTTCGACCTCGAGGCCGCGGGCGGCAAACTCGCCGATCTTCGGGAAACGGAATTCGCCATGGGCGGCGAACCAGTCGCGCTCGAAGGGCAGGCCCGCCGCGTTCAGGTCGTCAAGCACGTCATGGAAATCCTGCAGGCAGAAATGCGGCAGCAGGAATTCGTCATGCAGGCGCGTGCCCCAGCGCACCGGCCGGCGAGTATAGGGCTTGTCCCAGAAGGCGGCGAGCAGGCCGCGCAGCAGCAGTTGCTGGGCCAGGCTCATGCGGGCATCCGGCGGCATCTCGAAGGCGCGCAGTTCGACGAGGCCGAGCCGCCCGGTCGGGCCATCGGGGGAATAGAGCTTGTCGATGCAGAATTCGGTGCGGTGCGTGTTGCCCGTGATGTCGATCAGCACGTTGCGGAAGATGCGGTCGACCAGCCAGGGCTGCGGGTCCTGATTCTTCGCCACCTGCTCGAAGGCGATCTCGAGATTGACCAGCGCATCGTCGCGGCCCTCGTCGACGCGCGGATGCTGCGAGGTCGCGCCAATGAACAGGCCGGAGAACAGGTAGGACAGCGACGGGTGGTTCTGCCAGTAGCCGACCAGGCTGCGGATCAGGTCGGGCCGGCGCAGGAACGGGCTGTCGGCCGGCTGGGCCGCGCCCATGACGACGTGGTTGCCGCCGCCGGTGCCGACATGGCGGCCGTCGAGCATGAACTTCTCGGTGCCGAGCCGGGTCTGGCGCGCCTCTTCATAGAGGACTGTGGTGCGCTCGGCGAGTTCACGCCAGCCGGCGGACGGATGGATGTTCACCTCGATCACGCCGGGGTCGGGCGTGACGCTGAAGTTCAGCAGGCGCGGATCGCGCGGCGGCAGATAGCCTTCGATCACCACCTTGCGGCCCAGCATCGCCGCGGTGTCCTCGATGGCCGTCACCAGGTCAAGATAATCCTCGGCCTGCTGCAGCGGCGGCATGAAGACATGCAGCAGGCCGCCCCGTGGCTCGATGCACATGGCCGTGCGCACCACAGATGAGTCGGATTGCTGGTTGGCCGGCAGCGGCACCTGCTCGCGCCGGCCCGGCGTGCCGGCCGGGCCCCGCCCGATCATATCCCGGCCGCGTGCCCAGGCCTGCATGCGGTCGGTGACCAGCTTGTTGGCTTCGCGGAACACGGCATGGGGCGGCAGCGGCGGCCGCTCCGCCATGGTGTCGGCGACAAACTGGAAGGGGTAGTCCTTCTCCACCACCCAGGGCAGGGAATCGAGCGGCAGGCGCAGGCCCATCGGTGAATCGCCGGGCAGCAGGTACATGGTCTGCGGCCGGAAGAACCACGGGCCCGAACGCCAGCGCTTGGCCCCGCCGGCATCCTCGCGGGTCAGCGGCAGGGCATAGCCGGCCGTCTTGTCGAGGCCTTGCTCGAAGATGCGGGCGAGTCGCGCGCGTTCCTCGGGGTCCTTCAGATGCGACTGGAAGGGATCGACATTCACCGGCAGGCGCCGTTCGCGCCACAGGTAATACCAGAGATCCTCGTAGCCCGGGATGCGATAACCCGGATCGACCTGCAGCCGTTCGGCCAGCGCGGCGGCGAAGATATCGGCATCCTGCGGCGTGGCGCCGTCGCCGGCATCCTCATCACCCGCCAGCAGGGCGCGGTCGCGCCAGACCGGCTCGCCGTCGCGGCGCCAGTGGCAGGAGAGCGCCCAGCGCGGCAGCTGTTCGCCGGGATACCATTTGCCCTGGCCGTAATGCAGCAGCGGCGAAGGCGCAAAACGGTCGGCCAGCCGGCGCAGCAGCTTGCCGGCCAGCAGCCGTTTGGTCGGCCCGAGGGCGGCCGTGTTCCATTCGGCGCCCTCCATGTCGTCGACCGAGACAAAGGTCGGCTCGCCGCCCATGGTCAGCCGCATGTCGCTGGCGGTGAGCCGCGCATCGACGGCATCGCCCAAGCTGAGCATCTTCTGCCAGTTCTCGTCGGAGATCGGCCTGGTCACCCGCGGCGTCTCGCGGAAGCGGGTCACCGTCATGGCATAGTCGAATTCGGTCTCGGCCTTTTCCAGCGCGCCGCTGATCGGCGCCGCCGATTGCGGCTCCGGCGTCGCGGCCAGTGGGATATGCCCCTCGCCCGCCATCAGGCCGGAGGTCGGATCGAAGCCGATCCAGCCGGCGCCGGGCAGATAGACCTCGACCCAGGCATGCAGGTCGGTGAAATCCATCTTCGGGCCCTCGGGCCCGTCCAGCGGCTTCACGTCGGCGACCAGCTGGATCAGATACCCCGACACGAAACGGGTGGCGAAGCCGAGATGACGCAGCGCCTGCACCAGCAGCCACGACGTGTCGCGGCAGGAGCCGCTCTTATTCTGCAGGGTCTGTTCGGCGGTCTGCACGCCGGGCTCCATGCGGATGAGATACTTGATCTCGCTGGCCAGCCGCTGGTTGAGGCCGACCAGGAAGTCGATGGTCCGCTTGCGGTCGCGCGGTACTTCAGCCAGCCAGGCGCTGAGCAGCCGGCCGGGCGGATCGACCCGCTGGAACGGCGCCAGTTCCTGCTCCAACCCGGGGTCGTAGTCGAAGGGGAAATGCTCGGCATCGGGTTCGAGGAAAAAATCGAAGGGGTTGATCACCGCCATGTCGGCGACCAGGTCGACCACCACCTCGAATTTGTCGGTCTTTTCCGGGAAGACCAGCCGGGCGAGGTAATTGCCCTGCGGGTCCTGCTGCCAGTTGATGAAATGGTCCTTCGGCTCGATGCGCAGCGAATAGCTGAGCACCGGGGTCCGGCTGTGCGGTGCCGGACGCAACCGGACGGTCTGTGGACCGAGGCTGATCAGGCGATCGTAGCTGTAGCTGGTACGGTGATGCAGCGCGACCTGGATGCTCATCCTGCGGGGCTCTCGGACTGACGACACTGACTACACTGATGACAATGCAATCGGTATGCCGCCGTCTTGTCCAGCCTTAAACTGCTTCCGGGCCCGGCTTCCGCCCAAGCCCGGGTCAGAAGCGGTCGCATTTTTAGGCAGATGGGTCAGAAGCCGGCGGCGGCCCCGTCGCTGCGCGGATCGGTGGCGCCCTCCAGCACTCCGTCCGTATGCCGCACAATCGCCCCGGCATGGCCCATGGTGCTGGTGAAATCCGGCAGCATTTCCACAGTGTGACCGGCCGCTTGCAGGGCGGCGACCAGCGCCGGGTCGAACCGGCTTTCCAGCTTGAGCGTGACGCTGCCCTCGCCCCAGGTCTTGCCGAGCAGCCAGCGCGGTGCCGTGGCGGCAGCCTGCAGTTTCTGGCCGAACATCGCATAGCGGCTGAACACCGCCGACTGGGTCTGCGGCTGGCCCTCGCCGCCCATGGTGCCATAGACCATGGCGCGACCATCGGCGAAGCGGGCCATGGCCGGATTGAGCGTATGGAACGGCATGCGGCCGGGCGCCAGCGCGCGCGGACCATCTTCTTGCAACAGGAAGCTGGCGCCGCGGTTCTGCCAGTTGATGCCGGTTTCCGGCAGCACGCAGCCCGAACCGAATTCGAAATAGATCGACTGGATGAAGCTGACCATCAGGCCGCTGCCGTCGATGGCACCCATCCAGGTGGTGTCGCCGGCTTCGGCCGGCTGCGGCCAGGGCAGCGCCTTGCGCCGGTCGATGTTCGCCGCCAGTTGATCGAGGCGGTCGGCCTGCAGCCAGTCTTCCGCCCGCTCCGGCATGCTGTCGGGATCGCCGACGATACGGTCGCGCACCAGGAAGGCCTGCTTGGTGGCTTCCACCAGGCCATGCAGGTAATCGAAGTCTTCAGCTTCCGTCACGCCCAGCCGGTCGAAGATGGCGAGGATCATCAGCGACGACAGACCTTGCGTCGGCGGCGGGAAGTTATACAGCGTGGCACCGCCGGCCCCGGCATTACGCAGGCCCACCGACAAAGGCGCAACACGGCGTGCCTGATGGCGGGCGAGGTCACCGGCCGCCACCGGGCTGCCGATGGTCGCCAGGTCGGCCGCGATCTTTTGCGCCAGCGCGCCACGATAGAAGCCTTCCGCCCCCTCCGTGCCGATGGCCTTTAGCGTCGCCGCCAGTGCCGGCAGCTTGAGGATGCTGCCCTCGCGCGGCGGCTGGCCGCCGGGCAGGAAGGCCGCTGCAAAGCCCGGTGCATCTTTCAGGCCCGGCAGTTTTTCGGTAGTCAGCTCCTGCTGGCTGGCAGTGACAGCAAAGCCGGTCTCGCCATGCCAGACGGCCTCCTCGACCAGCCGCGACAGCGGTAGCCGGCCGCCGAGCTCATTGCTCAGTTTCAGCGCCTCGCCCCAGCCGCTGACCGTCGCCGCCACGGTATTGGCGGCCAGCGGCCCGCGCCACGGGATCGCGTCGAAACCCTTGCCGCGATAGAGATCGATGGTGGCGGCAGCGGCCGCGCGGCCGCAGGCCTCGATGGCAACCGGCTCTTTTCCCGGTGCCGCGATCAGCCAGAAACCGTCGCCGCCGATGCCGGTCATATGCGGATAGACCACGGTCAGCGCCGCCGCCATCGCCACCGTCGCCTCGACGGCATTGCCGCCCTCGCGCAGCACGCGCAGGCCCGCCTCCGAAGCCAGATGGTGGGGGGCAGTGACCATGCTACGGCGGCTGCGCGGGGTATTCAGCATCACGCGATCCTAGAAAAGCAGTCCGTAGAACATGCGCAGCGCCGTGAAGCCGAGGAACACGGCGAAAACGCGCTTCAGGTTCTTGGTGTTCAGGCCATGCGCCAGCCTGGCACCATAGGGCGCCAGCAGCGTCGAGGTCGGCACGATCAGGATGAAGCCCAGCAGGTTGATATAGCCGAGCGAGGCCGGCGGCCGGTTCGGCACGTCCCAGCCGCTGATAATGAAGCCGGCCGCGCCGGGAATGCCGATGATGAAACCGATGGCAGCCGCGGTGCCGACGGCGCGATGCACCGGATAGCCGAACAGGGTGAGCGTCGGCACACTGAGCGTGCCGCCGCCGATGCCCATCATCGCCGAGATGCCGCCGATGGCGGCGGCCAGCAGGCCCTTGACCGGACCTTTCGGCAGCTCATGGGAAATCCGCCATTCCTGCCTGCCGAAACCCATATGCAGCGAAACCACCAGCGCCACGGTGGCGAAGACGCCGGTCAGCACCGGGCCGCGCACCACGCTGGCGACTGCCGTGCCGATCAGCACGCCGATGAAGATCCACGGTCCCCAGGATTTCAGCAGGGCGAAATCCACTGCGCCGCGTCGGTGATGAGCACGCACCGAGGACACCGAGGTGACGATGATGGTGGCGAGCGAGGTGCCGACCGCCACCTTCATGCGCACCGCCTCGTCGATACCGATGGTGGTGAACAGGTGCCACAGCACCGGCACGATGACGATGCCGCCACCGACGCCGAGCAGGCCGGCGGTGATGCCGGCCACCGCGCCGGCCGCCAGCAGCAGGGCACCGAAGATGAGCAGGTCGGACAGCGGGAGATCCATCGAGACGGCCTTTTTTGTTCCGGCCCCGCGCCGGCCGCCGCTACCAGCCGATCGCCTGGGGCAACCAGGTGGCAAACGGCGGATAGAAGAACACCAGAACCAGGGCAACGAGTTGCAGACCGATGAATGGGACGACACCCCGGTAGATGTCAAGCGTGGCGACCTGCGGCGGCGCCACGCCGCGCAGGTAAAACAGTGCCCAGCCGAACGGCGGGGTCAGGAACGAGCTCTGCAGGTTGACGGCGATCAGGATCGCCACCCAAGTCAGGTTGATGTTGTCGGCCTGCAGGATCGGCAGGAACAGCGGCACCACGATGTAGCTGATCTCGATCCATTCGATGAAGAAGCCGAGGATGAAGATCAGCACCATCATGAAGACGATGACGCCGGTGGTGCCGCCCGGCACCAGGCGGAAGGCATCCTGCACCAGCTGTTCGCCATGCAGGCCGCGAAAGGCCAGCGCGAAGACCTGGGCGCAGATCAGCACGAAGAACATGGTCGCGGTGATCCGGGTGGTCGAATAGACCGCCTCGCGCAGCACGGTCCAGGTGAAGCGGCGGGCAATCACCACCACCAGGATGCTGCCGACCGCGCCCATCGAGGCGGCCTCGGTCGGCGCGGCGATGCCGGCGATGATCGAGCCAAGCACAGCGACGACCAGCCCGATCGGCGGCAGGCCGACCTGCATCACCTTGCCGAGCAGTTCGCGCCGCGGCATGGCGTCGCGTTCTTCCTGCGGCACCGGCGGCATCAGGTCGGGCCGCAGCCAGCCGAGCCCGAGCAAATAGATCACATAGACCGCCGAGAGCAGCAGGCCGGGGAAGACGGCGGCGGCGAACAGCGTGCCGACCGACAGGCCGAGGATGTCCGACAGCAGGATCAGGATCAGGCTGGGCGGGATCAGCTGGCCGAGCGAGCCCGAGGCGCAGATGGCACCGCAGGCGATACGCGGATCATAGCCGCGCCGCAGCAGCGCCGGCAGGGTCAAGAGGCCGAGCGTGACGATGGTGGCGCCAACCACGCCGGTGGTGGCGCCCATCAGCACGCCGACCAGCACGATGCCGATGCCCATGCCGCCGCGCAACGCGCCGGCCAGATGGCCGATCACGTCCATCAGTTCGTCGGCAATGCGGGATTTCTCCAGCATCACCCCCATGAAGACGAACAGCGGGATAGCCAGCAGGGTGTAGTTCGAGATCACCCCGAAGATACGCGCCGGCAGCAGGTTGAACAGCAATGCACCGAAGCCGAGATACCCGAAGAAGAAACCGCTGACCGCCAGGGTCAGGGCAACCGGGACACCGAAGGCAAGCAGGACAAAGAAGGAAACGATACAGGAGACGGCGAGAATTTCATTCAGCAGCATGACGGGACGTGGCGTGAGAGACGGGATCAACGGCTTCTTCGGCGGCGGGCTGCGGATGGCCGGTCAGGATGACGCGGATCGCGGCCGACAGGCTCTGCAGCACCAGCAGGGCAAAGCCGGCCGGGATGCAGGCCTTGAGAATCCAGCGGGCCGGCAGGCCGCCCGGATCTGGCGAGCCCTCACCGATATTGTAGGACTGCATCACATAAGGGATCGACAGATAGACGATAAGGGCAGAGACCGCCGCGACCATCAGGAACGAGATGACCTCGATCGCATGCTGCATGCGCGGCGGAAACCGGTTGTAGATGACGTCGACCCGGACATGGCCGTCATGGCGGATCGCATAGGCCATGGACAGGATGGCGATCGGCGCCATGAGGTGCCATTCCAGTTCCTGCATGGCCACCGAGCCGGTACTGAACGCGTAGCGCAGAAAAACGTTGTATGCCATCACCAGCACGATGGCCAGCGAGGCCCAGGCGGTGATGCGCCCGCAATGTTCGACGATGGTGTCGAGAATCCGCGCTACGCGTTCCATGACAGTTACTCCGGTTTAAGCGACAGCCATGATCACGCGGAAATCGCGCCGCGGATCTGGCTCTGGTAGACCGCTTCCGAGACGCCGGCCCATTTGTCGTGGTTGGCCTTGAACTTCATGAAGCTCTCATGGACCCGCTTCACCGAGGCATCCTTGGCGGCGTTTTCCTCCAGCACCTGCTTGGTGACGTCGCGCAGCTTGGCGACGATCTGCGGCGGCAGCGGCTGGGCGGTGACGCCCTGGTTCTTTACCAGGTCGTCCAGCGCCTCGGCGTTGGTCGCCTCGCACCAGGTATGGCTGATCACGTTACAGGCGGCGGCCGCGGCGCGGACGATGGCCTGCAGGTCGGGCGGCAGCGACGCCCAGGCCTTGGCATTGATGATCAGTTCGGTGACGTTCGACGGCTCGTGCCAGCCGGTGGTGTAGTAGTATTTCGCCGCCTTCTGCAGGCCGAGCCGGCGGTCCTGGTAGGGACCGACGAATTCCGCCGCATCGATGACGCCGCGTTCCAGCGCCGGGAAGATTTCGCCGCCGGGCAGCAGCTTCACGTCGACGCCGAGCTGGGCATAGACCTTGCCGGCCAGGCCCGGGATGCGCATCTTCAGGCCCTTGTAATCGTCGACCGAGGTGATCGGCTTGCGGTACCAGCCGGTCATCTGCACGCCGGTGTTGCCGATCGCCATCGGCACCAGGTCGAACGGCTTGTACAGCTCTTCCCACAGCTGCTGGCCGCCGCCGTGATAGATCCACGCGGTATGGCCCTGGAAATTCAGGCCGAAGGGCACCACGGTGAAATACTGCGCGGCGAAGACCTTGCCGGCCCAGAAGTAGCTGTTGGCCGAGTTCATCTCGACGGTGCCCTTGGACACCGCATCGAAGCCCTCAAGCGCCGGGATCAGCTCGCCGGCGGCGAAATGCTGGATCTGCAGCCGGCCGCCCGACATGTTTTTCACCAGCTCGCAGAAATAGGTCGGGCTGCCCGGACCGGTGACGTAGAAGGGCGAACCGGGGCCATAAGCGTTGGTCATCTTCCACTGGAAGGTCTTGCTCTGGGCGGCGGCAATGTTCGGCTTGGCGAAGGTGGTCGCGGCGGCGGCACCGCCGATAAGCCCGGCCTTCACGAATGTGCGGCGTTTCATGCTGTCTGCTCCGTTGGCTAGGGGTCTGGGCCCGGTTGGTCCGGGGAGGCACCCGGTACGTTGCATAATGTATGCAATCGATATGCCATGCCGTTGCGGCAGCAAATATCGCCGGCGACAGCCGATTCACGAGAATTTTTGGCGGATTGCCGTGCGGATCGCCGCATACGTAGCGCGCAGCAAAAGGGCAACTGCCTGTTTGATGCGCGTCGGTTCCCGGTCGGAAACCGGATTGTTGTGGCTACGGACGATGCAGCTCAGGCAATGGGCGGGTGAAGCTGCGCCGGCCGCGCTTGAGCCCGAACAGGGGCTGCGCCAGCTCGGCCACCGCCTGGGCCCGGTCCTGGCAGTCGAGCACCACCAGATCGGCCGGCAGGCCCGGCCGGATGTCGTAATCCGCCTTGTTGAGCAGCCGGGCCGAGCGCCGGGTCACCATGTCGAGGCAGTCCGCCATCCCTGAGCGGCTGCCGACCTGGGCGATATTGGCATAGAGGTTGGCCATGCGGACCAGCGAGGCATCGCCGAACGGCGTGAAGGGGTTCAGCACGTTGTTGGTCGACAGCGAGCAGGTCACGCCGTGCTGCAGCAGGGTATGGGCAGGGCTGACACCGCGCGGGATGTTGTGGTCATGGCCGCGGCCCATCAGGAACAGGTCGGTGGCCGGCAGCACGGTGACGGCAACGCCGGCATCGGCCAGCCGGCGCGCGACCTCGGCCAGCCGTGCTGGCGGCAGGGCCGACAGCTTGGTGACATGGCCGATGGCGACGCGACCGCCCATCCTGTGCCGCTCGGTCTGGCGGCAGACCTCGTCGAGATCCATGCGCGAAGGGTCGATGTCGAAATCGAGGTGGAAGTCGATATCGACGTCATACTGCCGGGCGATGGCGAAGATGCGGTCGATCTGGCCATGCGGGTCGCTGTCGGTATAGGGACAGCCGCCGATCAGGTCAGCGCCCTGCTCCAGCGCGGCGACCAGCAGATCCTCGGTGCCGGGATCGTTCAGCAGGCCTTCCTGCGGGAAGACGCAGATTTCGAGATCGACCGCCCAGGCATAATCGGTCTTGAGTTTCCGGATCGCCGCAAAGCTGCGCAGGTCGACACGCGGATCGACCTCGACATGGGTGCGGATATGCGTGGTGCCCTGCATGATGGCGCGTTCCAGCGTGCGGCTGGCGCGGGCATAGACATCCGCTTCGGTGAAGGCTGTCTTGGCGGCGGCGACGCCGGCGATGGCCTCGGCCAGCGTGCCGTCGCTGGCGCAGCGGTCGAGGATGCAGGATTTGTCGAGATGGATATGGGTCTCGACGAAACCGGGCACCACGAGGCGGCCACCGAGATCCTGCTCTGGCCCCTCACTGCCGAGTCCCGCCTCGATCGCGGCAAAGCGGCCGCCGCTGATGCCGATATCGACCACGCGGTCTTCCTCGCCGGCGATCCGGGCATTGCGGAGGATGAGGTCGAAGGCCATCTGCTGCCTGTCCCTGCCTGGCTGCCGTCCCTGTTTGGCACGATCCGCCAGCCGTTATGCCGCTTGCACCGGCCGCCTGCAAGATTGTATTCAGTTTTCGGGTACAATCCTGCGGAGCTTCCCATGGCCCAGACGACCCTGATCGATGCCGGCGCCGATGCCGAGACGGTGCGCGCCTTCCTCGAGGCCAGCATGGTGCCCGATCCGGAAACCGCGCAGCGCTATATCGCGCCGGAGCTGGCGATCACGTTTACCGGCGGCCGCAAATACAGCCATCCGCGCGAGACGGCGGCCTTCAACGCCGGGCGCTACAAATGGGTGAAGAAGAAGATGGAGCGCTTCGACGTGGTGCCCGGCACGGACGAGACCATCGTCTACAGCCTCGGCACGCTATATGGCGAATGGCCCGACGGCACGCCCTTCGAGGGCAACCGCTATGTCGACCGCTTCGTGGTCCGCGGCGGCAGGATCGTGCGGATGGACGTGTGGAACGACAGCGCCGAACGGCTGCTGACCCGCAACGGACTGAACCTCTGAAACCAGATCGCTCGGCAAGAAGCGGATAGAGCCCGGCGGCACCCCGCCCCATCCTCGGCTGGATCATTCACCAGCCGGGTCTGCCATCATGTCCTCCCTGCCTGCCACCACTGCCGCCCTGCCGGCCACCTTCCGCCGTCTCGCCTGGTCCAACCTCGCGGCCCAGTCGGCCGAACAGGTCGGCTTGGCCGCCGCGCCCATCGTGGCGGTGCTGGCGCTCGGCGCCGGTGCGGCGGAGACCGGCCTGCTGCAGACCGCCCAGACCCTGCCCTTCCTGCTGCTGGCAATTCCCGCCGGCCTGCTGGCCGACCGCCGCTCGCGCCGCGCCCTGATGGTGCTGGCCGAGACCCTGCGCGCCGCTTCGCTGGCTGCCGTCGTGCTCTGCGTCGCCGGCCATGTCCTCAGCCTGCCACTGCTGGCGATGCTCGGCTTCATCGGTGCGGCGGGCACGGTCGCCTACAGCGTCGCCGCCCCCTCGCTGATCCCCGCCCTGGTGCCGCGTGCGCAGCTTTCGCTCGCCAATGGCCGCATCGAACTGGCCCGCACCGTCGCCTTCGCGGCCGGGCCGGCGGTGGCCGGCGCACTGGTCGGCTGGACCGGCGCGTTGCCCGCCTTCACCGTTGCCGCCCTGCTGTCGGCCGGCGCTGCCCTGCTGCTGGCCGGCCTGGCCGAGCCGCCACGGCCGGTGCGGCCGCCGCGCCATCCGCTGCATGACCTGCGCGAGGGCGCCGGCTTCACGTTCCGTCACCGCCTGCTGCGGCCGGTACTGCTGACCCAGGTGATCTTCAACATCGGCCTCTTCGTGTTGCAGGCCGTCTTCGTGCCCTGGGCAGTGCACCGGCTCGGCCTGTCCGCCGCGGGCACCGGCAGTGTGCTGGCCTTCTACGGCCTCGGCATGGTCGCCGGCGCCCTGCTGTCGCAGCATGTGCTGCGCCAGCTGCCGTTCGGCATCGTCGTCAGCATTGGTCCCGTTGCCGGCTTCGTCGCGGCGCTGATGATGATGGCCACCATCTGGCTGCCGTCGCCCGTCCTTGCCGGCCTCGGCTTTTTCCTGATCGGCGCCGGGCCGATCCTGTGGGTGATCAGCACGACAACGCTGCGTCAGACGGTGGCGCCGCAGGACATGCTGGGCCGGGTCTCGGCGCTGTTCCTGATGGCGCAGGGCGGCCGGCCGGTGGGCGCCGCGATCGGTGCCGCCGTGGGCGCGCTCTGGGGCATGGAGGCCTGTCTGATTATTGCGGCCGTGATCTTCGCCCTGCAGGCGCTGGTGATCCTGCTGTCGCCGCTGCTGCGGCTGGCCGCCCTGCCGGATGCGCTGCCTGCTGCCGCCTGAGCGGCACCAGACGTCAGAGATGATCTAGGCCGTGCTGTTCCAGCAGGGCGATCAGCATCCGGCCGGCCTCGACGCGGTGGCGGCGATGCACCCGGTAGGCGGTTTCCTCGTCGCGGTCGCGGATCGCCTGCAGCACCTCGGCATGATCGCGGTTGGAATTCACCGGCCGCGGCCGCAGTTGCAGGGTCAGCATGCGCACGCGATGCGACTGGTCGCGCACCGCCTCCACCATCGCCACCAGCCGCCGGTTGCCCGAGGCCTCGACCAGCAGGCGGTGAAAGGTGGCATCGCCGGCCGCCCAGGCGGCACGGTCGTCGCACCGCTCGGCGTCTTCCATGTCCGCGACCGCCTGCTCCAGCGCAGCCAATTGCTGGCTGCTGACGCCATGGCGCGCCGCCGCACCGGCGGCGGCGGCTTCGAGGCCGGCGAGAATTTCATAAATCTCGCGCATGTCGGCCACCGAGACCGGCAGCACCCGCATGCCATGGCGCGGCCGCACCTCGACCATGCCTTCCTGGGCCAGGCGGATCAGCGCCTCGCGCACCGGCGTGCGGCTCATGTTGAGCTGCCGCGCCACCTCCTGTTCCAGCGCCTGGGTGCCGGCCGGCATGCGGTTTTCCAGAATCAGGTGTTTCAGCTCGTCATAGGCCCGCTGGGTCTGCGGCACCCGGCGGCGTGACCGGGCGGTGCCGCGCGCACGCGATAACCGCTGTTCGGTATGCTGCAAGCCCTGCAGGGCTTCGGCTGACATGGCGTCTGAGGACATCCCAAAACTCCCCCGGCAATTCCCTGCATGCCCCGGCTGTTTTGCTTTTCTGGCCGAATGACGGAACGAGGATACCGGATCGATGGCCGATTCTGCCACGAAGAAGTCCGCTATAGTTGCAAATTCAACTGATTAAAAAAGGGCTCAGCCGGCGACAGCGCGCTTTTCCATGTACAGCACGGGCAGGTTTTCGCCACCGGCCGGCATCAGGCCGGGTTCCAGCGGCCGGTAGCCGAGCTTTTCATACAGCGGCACGGCATTGAGGTTGGCCCGCACGAACAGATGCGGCCGTCCCGCCGCCCGGGCCGCCGCTTCGGCCGCCCGCACCATGGTGCTGGCCAGCCCGCGCCGCGCCAGGGCGGGATGCACGAAGACCTTGCGGATGCGCGCCGTATCCGGCCGGCCGGGCATCGCCAGCCAGCCGGCGGTGGCCGCCAGCCCGAACGTGTCATGCAGCGCCAGCAGCACATGGCTGCGGGCAAGATCTTCGGCATAATCGGGGGCCAAGATCAGCGCCTCATGGGCGGCGATCTGTGCCACACTGTGGTGACCGGCGGCGAGCGCGCGGAAGGCGGCCGTGTGCAGATCGCGCACGGCCGCCGCGTCGCTGGGCGCATAGGGCCGCAGGCCTATGTTTTCCATTGCAATCATCGTCAAACCATAGGAGAGGCCGCCATGTGCCGGCAATCTGCCGATTTCCTGCCGCATTTGTTTGGCTGGATCGCTGCATGAAACATGCAGCTCTCGCCATTCCCGCCCTTGCCGCCATCCTCGCTGCCGTCCTGGCTGGCTGTGCCACCCTGGTGCCACCGCCCGACGACATCCGGCTGACCCGGCGCAGCGAAACCGCCGACGACTGGAGCCGGCACCTGCCCGACCTCTATCGCGGCCTGTCCGCCTGTCTTGCCGCCGATCCGGCGCAGCCGGCCTATGCGCTCAGCGTGGTGCCACAGAATCACGGCATGATGCTGGTCTATGTCATGGGCCATGACGGCGGCCGTAAGTCCTGCAACATCGACGTCGCCGCCCAGCAGAAACCGCAACTGGTGCCGGCGACGCCGCTGGATGACCAGGCGCTGCGCGGGCCGCGCTACACGCCGGCCGGGATGCCCGAACCCTTCCTGCGCTGTGCCCGCAACGAGCCGGTGCTGACCGGCCGCGGCCGGCTGCTCGGCTGGCTGACCTACCTGCAGGAGGACTGCAGCGAGGCCTCGCTGCCGCGCCAGCAATGGCGCGCCTTTGGCGACCAGCCCTATTGGGCGGTGACAGTGGCCCGCGACGGCATCCTGTTCGACCGGGCCGGCGAAGTGCCGTTGCATTATGCGGCACGGGCCGGCGACCCCGCCGGCGAAACACTGACCTGGACCCTCGACGCGCAGGGCAGCGGCCAGAACCGGCTGGAGCTGACCATCACCCATACGCCGTGCCGCGATCCGGTGGCGGCGCAGACTTACGACTATCGCGCCGAGGCGGTGTTCCGCGGCCAGACCTACAAGGGCTGCGCCATCCGCGGCGCGCAGTAACCGGCGAATAATCACCCGTGGCTTGACGGGAGAGCGGCCGTGGTGCACGCCATGCGCCATGGCCGCGCCCGCCCTTACCGCTGCAGAGATCGAAAACCGCGTACTCTATCGCGACGGGCTGCTGCTGGTGATCGACAAGCCGGCCGGCCTTGCCGTGCATGCCGGTCCCGGCGGCGGCGACAATCTCGAACGCTATTTCCACCACCTGCAGTTCGGCCTGCCCAAGCCGCCGTCACTGGCGCACCGGCTCGACCGCGACACCTCCGGCTGCCTCGTGCTCGGCCGCCATCCGAAGGCGCTGCGCCGGCTCGGCAAGCTGTTCCAGGAAGGCCGCGCCGAAAAGGTCTACTGGGCGGTCACCCGCGGCGCACCGGCAACCGAGGCAGGCCGCATCGATGCCGCACTGAAGAAGCTGTCCACCAAAAGTGGCGGCTGGCGCATGGTGGTGGCCGCGGACGGCCAGTCATCCGTCACTGACTACCGCGTGCTCGGCCGGGCCGGCGACCTGACCTGGATCGAATGCCGGCCGCGCACCGGGCGCACCCACCAGATCCGCGTGCATCTGGCACAACTCGGCTGCCCGCTGCTCGGCGACCACCAGTATGGCGATGCCGTCGCCGACCAGGATGTGCCGCTGCACCTGCACAGCCGCAGCATCAGCCTGCCGATCTACCCGAAACGCCCGCCGGTTACCGCGGTTGCCCTGCCGCCGCCGCATATGCAGGCGGCCCTCGAAAGCTGCGGCTGGTCACGGCTTGAGGACGAGGCGGATCGCCAGGCCGACGACACCGACGGCGAACACGCCGCCGGCCCATAGGGCGGCGAACCACAGCAGGCGCCGCCACAGCGGCGGCGGCCGGCGCCCCACCTGAGCCTGATCAGTGATAGCCGGCATGCTCGTCCACCTTGCCGCGGAACACCCGGTAGGCATAGGCCGTATAGGCGAGAATCACCGGCAGCAGGATGACGGCGCCGACCAGCAGGAAACCAAGGCTGGCATCCGGCGCTGCGGCGTCGCGGAAGCTGATCGCGGGCGGCACCATCATCGGCCAGAAACTGATGCCGAGCCCGATATAGGACAGCACGAACAGGGCCAGCGCGGCGAGGAAGGGCTGCACCTCGCGGCGCCGGTCGTGCAGGCCCCGCCACAATACCCAGGCGGCGACCAGCACAAGCACCGGCATCGGCGCGGTCAGCGCGATGTTCGGCCAGTGGAACCAGCGGGCGAGGAACCGTTCGTCGAGGAAGGGCGTCCACAGGCTGACGATGCCGATCATCGCCACCAGCAGGATGGCCAGCCGGTGCGCCAGCAGGTAGCAGCGGTCCTGGATTTCACCATCGGTCTTGACGATCAGCCAGGTGGCGCCGAGCAGCGCATAGCCGATCACCAGGGCGACGCCGGTGAGGATGCTGAACGGCGTCAGCCAGTCCCACCAGCCGCCGGCATAGGCGCGGCCGACGACATGGATGCCCTGCACCAGGCCGCCGAGCGCGATGCCCTGCATCAGCGTGGCGACCAGCGAGCCCAGCGCGAAGCTGTAATCCCACACGCGCTTCCAGCGCCGGGTGCGCCAGCGGAACTCGAAGGCGACGCCGCGGAAGATCAGGCCGAGCAGCATGGTGATCAGCGGCGCATAGAGTGCCGGCAGCACCACGGAATAGGCCAACGGGAAAGCCGCCAGCAGGCCGCCGCCGCCCAGCACCAGCCAGGTCTCGTTGCCGTCCCAGACCGGCGCCACCGTATTCATCACGCGGTCGCGCTCGCGTTCCTCGCGGAACAGCGGAAACAGGATGCCGATCCCGAGGTCGAAGCCATCGAGGATCACATAGGCCAGTACCGCGAAGGCGATCAGGCCGGCCCAGATCAGCGGCAGGTCGAGCGTCATGGCGTCTTCTCCCCCGTCGTGCCCGGTTCGGCCAGCAGATCGGCGACCGGCGCGCTGGTCGCCGCACGCAGCGGCGCCTCCACCGGTGCGGATCCGGGCGACTCCAGCCCGGGCGGCCGCCCCATCAGGCGGAACAGATAGAAAATGCCGGCAGCGAAGACGATGCAATAGACCACGATGAAGGCGACCAGCGAGGTCGCCACCCCGGGCAGGCCGATCGGCGAGACCGAGTCCGACGTGCGCAGCAGGCCGTAGATGGTCCAGGGCTGGCGGCCGACCTCGGTAGTCACCCAGCCGGCCAGAACGGCGAGGAAGCCGCTCGGCCCCATCGCCACGGCGGCGCGATGCAGCCATGGCGCCTCATAGAGCCGGCCGCGCCAGCGCCACAGCAGCGAGGCGAGCCCGAGCAGCGCCATCAGCAGCCCGAGGCCGACCATGATGCGGAAACTCCAGAAGATCACCGTGGCATTCGGCCAGTCTTCGCGCGGGAAATCCTTCAGGCCGCGGATATGGCCGTCCCAGCTGTGGGTCAGGATCAGGCTGCCGAGCTTCGGAATTTCCACGGCATATTTCGTCTCGGCCGCCGCATTGTCGGGCAGGCCGAACAGGATCAGCGGCGCCCCGTCGTGGCTGTCGTAATGGCCTTCCATGGCGGCGACCTTGGCCGGCTGGTGTTCCAGGGTGTTCAGGCCATGCATGTCGCCGGCAAAGATCTGCACCGGCGCGACGATGGCGGCCATCCACATCGCCATCGAGAACATCACCCGCGCCGCCGCATTGCCGCGGTCCTTCAGCAGATGCCAGGCACCGACCGCGCCGACCACGAAAGCGGTCGTCAGATACGCCGCCAGCACCATATGCACCAGGCGGTAGGGAAACGAGGGATTGAAGATCACCGCCAGCCAGTCGGCGGGCACATACTGGCCGTTCGGCGCGATGTCGTAGCCGGCCGGCGTCTGCATCCAGCTGTTGGCGGCGAGAATCCAGAATGCCGAGAGGAAGGTGCCCAGCGCGACCATCAGGGTGGCAAAGAAATGCAGCCCGCGACCGACCTTGCGGATACCAAACAGCATCACGCCGAGGAAACCGGCCTCGAGGAAAAACGCCGACAGCACCTCGTAGCCCATCAGCGGGCCGATGACCGGCCCGGCCTTGTCGGAAAACACCGACCAGTTGGTGCCGAACTGATAGCTCATGACGATGCCCGACACCACGCCCATGCCGAACACCACGGCAAAGATGGTCACCCAGAAGCGGAAGACGCGGATATAGACCTCGCGGCCGGTCCACAGCCACAGGCCCTCCAGCACGGCGAGATAACTGGCCAGCCCGATGGTGAAGGCCGGGAAGATGATATGGAACGAAACCGTGAAGGCGAATTGCAGCCGTGCCAGCAGCAGGGCATCGTGCAGGAAATGCATGCCAGGCTCTCCGTCAGTCCGGTTGGCGCCGCACGCCGGCGGGGACAGTCACGGCCCCTATAAAGCCCCGTGTTTGACCTGCGGATCAAGCGAATCACGCGGCGCGGATTGCCGCACTGCGGCACGGCACCGCATGGCTCGAACCTCCAGACGCGGGCCTGCACCGGCCGGACCCCTCATGTCAGCCCTGCAGGAAATGCAACGGTCTTGAAACCATTCCTCGACTAGGATCACACTTCCGGTCATTACATCCCGTATCATGCTCATTCCCCTCATTGTCGCCTGCGCGCTGTTCATGGAAAACCTTGACAGCAGCGTGCTGGCCACCGCCCTCCCCAGCATCGCGACATCGCTCGGCGAAAGCCCCCTGCGGCTCAACCTCGCGATCACCTCCTACCTGTTCAGCCTGGCGGTGTTCATTCCGGTCAGCGGCTGGGTCGCCGACCGCTTCGGCGCCCGCACGGTGTTTCGTGGCGCCATTGCCGTCTTCATCATCGGCTCGCTGCTCTGCGGCATGACCGACAGCTTCTGGACCCTGGTCGGCGCCCGTGTCCTGCAGGGGCTCGGCGGCGCCATGATGGTGCCGGTCGGCCGCCTGATCATGCTGCGTGCCGTGCCCAAGGCGGAACTGGTCCGCGCCATGACCTGGCTGACGGTGCCCGCCCTGATTGGCCCGGTGATGGGCCCGCCGGTCGGCGGCTTCCTCACCACCTATCTGTCCTGGCGCTGGATCTTCTGGATCAACCTGCCGATCGGCCTGGTCGGCATCCTGCTGGTCACGCTGTTCATTCCGAACGTCCGCGAGCAGCGCATGCCGCCGCTCGATGTCCGCGGCTTCGCGCTCAGCGCCACGGCACTGACCGGCCTGATGTTCGGCTTCGAGACGCTGGGCCGCGGCCTGCTGCCCAATGCCGCCGTCGCCACCCTGCTGATCGTCGGCGCCATCGCCAGCGCAGGGTATTTCTACCACGCGCGACGCCATCCGCATCCGCTGGTCGACCTCAACCTGCTGCGCATCCCGACCTTCCGCGCCGGCGTGCTCGGCGGCTCGCTGTTCCGCATCGGCATCGGCGCGTTGCCCTTCCTGCTGCCGCTGATGCTGCAGCTCGGCTTCGGGCTGAGCGCCTTCCACTCCGGCTCGATCACTTTCATCTCGGCGGCCGGCGCCATGACCATGAAGATGATCGCCCGGCCGATCCTGCGCCGCTTCGGTTTCCGCCGCGTGCTGATCTGCAATGCGGTGATCTCCGGCGGCACGGTGGCGATCTACGGCCTGTTCCGTCCGGAAGACAGCTATCTGCTGATCATGGGCCTGCTGTTTTTCGGCGGCATCGCCCGCTCGCTGCAGTTCACCAGCGTCAACACGCTGGCGGTGGCCGACATTCCGCCCGAGCAGATGAGTCGCGCCACCAGCTTTTCCAGCATGATGCAGCAGCTGTCGCTGTCGTTCGGCGTCGGCCTCGGCGCGCTGACCCTGCATATCACCCTGATGATGGCCGGTGGCGGCGACAGGATCCTGCCGGCCGATTTCACCCCGGCCTTTGCCGTGGTCGGCCTGGCCTCGGCCCTCTCGGCGCTGATCTTCCTGGCGCTGACCGGCGAGGCCGGCGCCGAGGTCAGCGGCCATCGCCTGTTCGCGCCGACCCAGCGGCTGCGCCAGGGCGAACCGCTGACGCCGGATGACGCGGATCGCGCCAGGCAGGCGGGAGAAGACTGAGCATGACCACCGACCTGCTGGCCCAGGGTCATTCCATCTGGGCGGATCTCGCCTGGCTCGCGATTCCCGCGCGCGGCCTGGCCACCGCCGTTTTCGTCGGCGGCGTGATCTGGCTGATGGAGCGTGCCTCGCCGTTTATCGGCGGGATCGTGCTGGCCCTGCCGATTGTCACCGCGCCGGCCTACGTCTTCCTGCTGCTGCAGGACGACCCGGATTTCGCCGCCCATGCCGCGCTGGGCAGCCTTGCCACCGTCGGCGCCGTGCTGCTGTTCCTCGTCACCGTCATTGCCCTGCTGCGGCGTTTCCCCATGACCGTCGCGCTGCCCTGCGGCCTGCTGGTCTGGCTGCTCAGCGGCCTGGTGATCCGCCAGCTGCCGGCCCTGCTGCCGGTCTCGCTCGCCGTCTTCGCGCTGGCAGCCCTGATCGCCTGGCGCACCGGCAGCAGTGTGCCGCTGACCGCACCGGCGGCGCGCGGCCGCTCGCCGCTTTACGAGACCGTGCTGCGCGGCATTGCCGCCGGCCTGTTGGTGGCCTTGGTCAGCGGCGCCTCCGCCCTGCTCGGGCCGCGGCTGACCGGCATCCTGTCGTCTTTCCCGGTCGCCCTGCTGGTGGTCTGCAGCTTCATGCCGCGCCGGCTGGAACGCACCGGCATGCGCGCCGCGCTGCGCGCCACCCAGATCGGACTGGCCAGCCATGTCCCCTTCTTCCTCAGCATGACTCTGCTGGCGCCGCGGCTGGGCGGCGGCCCGGCGGTGGTCATCGGCATCACCGGCTCGCTGGCCGTGGCGCTGACGCTCGGCCTGCTGCGCCGCGCCGTATTGCGCCGCCAGGCTGTGAAATCGGCCGCCGCCTAGAAACAACCGGCGGCTTCCGGGCCGGCCGGCCACGTGCTACACCCGACGGCACCGAAAAAACCACCCGCCGCGCCGCCATGAACCCGATCTTCGCCGATATCCCCACCACCATCTTCGAGACCATGTCGCGGCTGGCCGGCCAGCACCAGGCGATCAACCTCGGCCAGGGCTTCCCCGACGACCCCGGCCCGGAGGATGTGCGTCGCGCCGCCGCCGACGCCACGATGACCGGCTGGAACCAGTATCCGCCGATGATGGGCCTGCCCGCCCTGCGCGAGGCGATCGCCGCGCATTACAAGCGCTTCCATGCGCTCGACCTGAACTGGGAGACCGAGGTGATGGTGACCTCGGGCGCCACCGAGGCGTTGGCCGGCAGCCTGCTGGCGCTGATCGAGCCGGGCGACGAGGTCGTGCTGTTCCAGCCGATGTATGACGCTTATCTGCCGCTGGTAAAGCGCGCCGGCGGCGTGCCGAAGTTTGTCACCCTGCGCCCGCCACACTGGCGGCTCGATGAAGACGCACTGAAGGCCGCCTTCTCGCCGAAGACCAAAGCCGTGATCTTCAACAACCCGCTCAACCCCACCGCGACGATATTTCCGCGCGAGGATCTTGAGCTGCTCGGCCGCTATCTCGAAAAATACGACGCCGTCGCGATCTGCGACGAGGTCTGGGAACATGTGCTGTTCGACGGCCTGTCGCATACGCCGCTGATGGCACTGCCGGGCCTGCGCGAGCGCTGCATCAAGATCGGCTCGGCCGGCAAGATCTTCTCGCTGACCGGCTGGAAGGTCGGCTTTGTCTGCGCCGCGCCGGCGCTGATGAAAGTGCTGGCCAAGGCGCATCAGTTCATCACCTTCACGACGCCGCCGAACCTGCAGGCCGCCGTGGCTTACGGGCTGGCCAAGGACGACGCGTATTTCCTCGACATGCGCCGCGAGCTGCAGGCGGCACGCGACCGCTTCGCCGGCGGACTGGCCGCCGCCGGCCTCGACGTGCTGCCGAGCAAGGCGACCTATTTCCTCAACATCGACCTTGCCACCGTCAGCAACGATCTCGACGATGCCGCCTGGTGCACCCGGCTGGTATCCGAGGCCGGCGTCGCCGCCATTCCGGTCAGCGCCTTCTATGCCGCGGACCACGTGCGCAGCGTGGTGCGTTTCTGCTTCGCCAAGACCACCGACAAGCTGGACGGCGCGGTCGAACGCATCGCCGGCTTCGTGAAGCGGGGCTGAGGCTACAGCGACAGCGGCCCGTCTGCCTTGATTTCATCGAGTACGAAAAACGTACGCACCTGCCGCACGCCGGGCAGGGCCAGGATTTTTTCGCTGTGGAACCGGTTGAACGCACCGAGGTCGTGCACCCGGATCTTCAGGAAATAGTCGACGTCGCCGGCGACGAGGAAACATTCCATCACCTGCGGCAGGGCACGCACCGCCCGGGCGAAGTCGGCGAAGCTGTCCTTGGTCGAGCGGTCGAGCACCACGCCGACCAGCACCGCAATTTCCCGCTGGACGGCGCGCGGATCGATCAGGGCGCGCACGCCGCGGATCACCCCGCTGTCGAACAGCCGCTTGGTATGGCTCCAGCAGGCCGATTCACTCAGGCCGACCTGCCGGGCCAGGTCAGCATTGCTCAGCCGGCCGTTTTCCTGCAGCGCTTTCAGGATCTTGCGGTCACTGGCACTGAGATCGGGGAAATCCGGCGCGGCCATCATGGGATGAAGATCCTTCTCAAAATACCTGCTATACTTGGATCATTCTGGAGAAATTTGCTTCTTCGTCAGAATATATTCCGCAAATACCGCATCAGTCCAGAAGCACCTTGCCGGCGCTCGCGGCTATCATGTCCCTGTTTCTCACCAACAGGACATCGACTGCCATGCCGCTCAATCTGCAGGACAGGTTCCCCCGCGTATCGCTCGGTTTCTTCCCGTCGCCGATCCAGCCGCTGAAGCGGCTGTCCACCGAACTTGGCGTGTCCGTCTGGGCCAAGCGCGACGACGTTTCCTCCGGCCTCGCCTTCGGCGGCAACAAGGTGCGCAAGCTTGAATGGCTCGCCGCCGATGCCTTGAAACAGGGCTGCGACACGCTGGTATCGATCGGTAACATCCAGTCGAACCACACCCGGCAGGTCGCCGCAGTGGCCGCCGTACTGGGCATGCGCTGCCGCCTCGTGCAGGAGGAATGGACCAAGTGGGAAGACCCGGTCTACGATAAGGTCGGCAACATCCTGCTGTCGCGCCTGATGGGCGCCGAGACCCTGCTGGAAGGCGAAGGCTATTCCACCGCGGTGAAGGCCACCTGGGAAAATGCCCTTGAGCAGGTACGCCGCGACGGCGGCAAGCCCTACGCCATCCCGGCCGGCGCCTCGGACCACCCGCTCGGTGGCCTGGGCTATGCGCATTTCGCCGACGAGGTCGAACAGCAGGAGGGCGAGATGGGCGTGTTCTTCGACACCGTCATCACCGCCACCTGCACCGGTTCGACCCAGGCCGGCATGGTGGTCGGCTTCAAGCCACAGGCCCGCAAGCGCCGGCTGATCGGCATCGACACCGCCTGCGACGAGGACATGACGCGCCGGGCGGTAACCAAGATCGCCAAGGCCACCGCCGAGATGATCGGCCTGAACACGCCGATCGATGACGAAGACATCATCATCGATCCGCGCTTTGCCGGCCCCGATTACGGCCTGCCGGACGAGCAGACCATTGCCGCGATCCGCAAGTCGGCCCGACTGGAAGCCATGCTGACCGACCCGGTCTACGAGGGCAAATCGATGGCCGGCCTGATTGCGATGGCGCAATCAGGCGAGATCCCCAAGGGCGCCAACGTCCTCTATGTGCATCTGGGCGGCGCGCCGGCGCTGAACGCCTACCACAACGCCTTCAACTGAAGATCGGCATCGCCGCGTGAAAGCCCTGCCAGCAATGGCAGGGCTTTTCTTGTGACCGGTCAAGATCCGGGGGGCAATTACAGCCCTGCCCGGTCCTTTCGGCGTCCTGCCGGAGCGGTGGAAACGGCGGCAACGGGCCGGACGCCCCGTGGCTGCATGACGGCCACCCTTCTGCTATCGTCACCGGAGAATCGGCCGGTAAGGCATCGACTGCCGCCGGAATTCGTCTGTCGCGGAGCCGCCTGGTGGACAAGCAGAAGCTGTTCTCGGTCCTGTTCTGCAGCGGCATGATGCTGCTGTATTTTTTCGGGACCCTTTACGACCGGGCAAAAAGCCGGCGCGGCCTTGCCCTGCTGCTGCAATCCTTCATCCGTGCGCCCCATATCGAGCCGGTATCGAAGCTGTCGCATTTTCGCGGCCACAGCTACATGATTCAGCTTGAACAGGACGTGCTCAGCGCCATGGCCGGGAAGTCGCCGTTCCTGCTGTTAGAGGATGGCCGCGCGCTGCCGCATCCGGGGATAGCCAGCCATGACGAGGTTCGCGATATCGGGCTGGGGCGGTACATCCATATCAACCGCCGCATCTACTTCGCGCCGTCGGACAATGCCGACCTGCGGCAGCACAGCCGCAAATACAACCTGTTGGAAGTGCTGACCGCCGATCCGCAGAAAAACCGTACGCTCACCGAGCTCAATGCCCGCCGCGCGGAGTTTTCCAATATCGGCCTGTGGCTGCTCGGCAAGCTGATGGTCTATCTCGATCCCGCCCTGCAGATCGGCAGCATCGCTGCCGCCGATCCCATGAGCCTGACAATCACCGATGCCGTCATCGACACCAGCAGCCTCGACTTCGGCGTCATCTGCATCGGCCAGGCCACGGCCCGCTGGTCCCTGGCCGAAGGCGACTGGTCGCGGCTGGACATCGACCTGGATACCATCACCACGACTTGGTCTTCACAGCCGCTGCGGCTGCGGCTGTCGCTCGATTTCACGCTGTCCTGCGATCTACGGCTGTGCAGCGCCACGCTGACCGCAGGCGGCGTGCCCTGGGCCGACCTGTCGCTGACCTGGCAGGATGATCGGCTGGATCATGGCGCCGCCCGGTTCACCGACCTGCCGGCCATCCGTACCGGCCTGACCGGGGCTTGCGGCGATGCCGCCGCCCACCGGCGCTGGCTTGACGATATGGTCTCTGCGATCCTTGGCGGCGACCTGTCCTTCGGCTGCAGGATCGACTCGGCGACAGCGGCAGCCCTGACCGCTGCCCTCGCGCCGGAAGCCGCCGCCGCCAGCCTGCAGGTTGTCCTGCAGCGCCACGGCGACAGCATTGCCCTGCACTGCGTGGAGGGTTGATCATGGGCGTTACAGTCGAACACCTGTCGGCCGCCTTCGGCAAACCGCTTGACGCCGTCTTTGCCGAGCGGCTGGCGCAGGTTTTCACGTCGCCCGTGACCGAGGCCGGCGCGGATGGCCTGACCTTCGCAGACGGCAGCACGGTGCCCGTGGTCAATCATGTGCCGCGCTTCGTTCCCTCGGATGCCTACGTCAAATCCTTCTCGTTCCAGTGGACGCAATATCAGCAGACCCAGCATGACAGCCTGCGCAACTCCGGCTTCAGCAAGTCGGATGTCACCCATAAGACCGGCCTGACGCCGGACCAGGTCGCCGGCAAGCTGGTACTGGACGCTGGCTGCGGCACCGGGCGTATCGCCGAACTGCTGGCTGAATGGGGTGCGATGGTCATTGGCGCGGATCTCAGCCTGTCGGTCGATGTCGCGCAGAAATCGCTGGAGCACTTCAACACGGCGGCGGTGATCCAGGCCGATATCGGTGCCCTGCCCTTCGCGCCCGGAAGTTTCGATTTCGTCATTTCGTGCGGCGTCCTGCACCATACGCCGGACACGCGGGACTATACCCGCCGCTTGGTGTCGCTGGTGAAGCCGGGCGGCGAGCTGGCAATCTGGGTCTACAGCCCCCGGCTGGCGCGGCGGCAGGACTGGATTCCGCTGACTTCACGACTGCCGCATGTCGCCTTCAACGACTGGTGCCAGTGGATTGTCGGGCCGGCCCGGCAGGACCCCGACAACCACCTGCTGCGGCTGCTGTATCCGGTCTTTCCGTTCACCGCCCGGCATGAAACCCGGGACTGGTCGGCCCTTACCCTGTTTGACGGCTACACGCCGACCTATCACGGCGTGCACAGCGAGGAGGAAGTGATCGACTGGTTCACCGACTTCGGCTTTGTCGATATCCGGCGCAATCCCGTTGCCACCGCGATCCGCGGCCGCAAGCCCGGTTGATCAAGCCGGTGTGACACGGGCCCCGCCGGCGGCGGAGCCCGCACCACAAATGTCAGGCCGCTTTCTGCAGGCCGGCCATGATGCGCAGGGTGGCCGCGCAGGCCTGGGCGACCTCGCGGCCCTTCACCTTGAAATGCTCGACGAAGAATTGCCGGTGCTCATCGTGCTCATGGAAATGATGCGGCGTCAGCACGCAGGAAAGCACCGGGACCTCGGTTTCCAGCTGCACCTGCATCAGGCCGTCGATCACCGCCGCCGAGACAAAGTCGTGGCGGTAGATGCCGCCATCGACCACGAAGCCGGCGGCGACCACAGCGTGATAGCGCCCGCTCTTGGCCAGCAGCTTGGCCTGCAGCGGAAGCTCGAAGGCCCCGGGCACCTCGAAGCGGTCGATGCTGCCCTGGCGCAGCCCCTGCCGGCCCATTTCGGACAGGAAGGAGCCCCAGGCCTGGTCGACAATGTCGCGATGCCAGCCGGACTGGATGAAGGCGATGCGCCTTGCCTCCCGCCCGACAGCATCAAGACTGACCGGATCGGTCGACATGGTATTGGGGGTGATGTGTTCTGCTTGGCTCTGATTCATTGACGGCGCCCTTTCATCGGCCATTGCCAGAATCAGGGCGCACGGCGACAGCGGCGCGGCCCGTCCGCACGGCACGATGCCGTACGCCGGTCCGTCGCGGACTGCGCACCGTTCTCTTCCATCCGGACTGTAACCGTCGGCTTCGGAATTGCACCGAATCTGCTGACCCCGGCTGCCGCATGGAAGCGGCCGGGCGCTCGCGGGCTGCGGCGCCTGTGCGCCTTACCGCCGGTGGGGACTTTCACCCCGCCCTGAGAACGTGACCGCCGGCTCATCCGGCGGTCGGGTTAACTGATAGGGCGCAAGCTGCCCGGCGGCAAGCCTGTCGTGGCGTCAGCGCGCCGCTTTCAGCACCACCTCGCGCGGGGTATCGACGCCGCGCATCCGGCCGCGCAGATACTGCGGCGTTACATGGACATGGCCGCCGAGCCTGTCGGCGGCATGCCAGGCCCAGTAGGGATCGTTCAGCAGACCGCGCGCCATCGCCACCAGGTCGGCCTTGCCCTCGGCAACGATCGCCTCGGCCTGCTCGGCCTCGGTAATCATGCCGACCGCCATGGTGACGAGGCCGGTGGCCTGTTTCACGGCCTCGGCGAAATGCACCTGGTAGCCCGGACCTGTGGCGATCTTCTGCTGCAGCGAAACGCCGCCGGAGCTGACATCGACGAAATCGGCGCCGCGTTCCTTCAGGGCCGCGGCGTAGCGCACGGCATCGGCAATCTCCAGGCCCTCGCCGGGCATCCAGTCGCTGCCGGTGATGCGGATGCCGAGCGGCTTGTGCGCCGGCCAGACCGCGCGCACCGCTTCAAAGACCTCGAGCGGGAAGCGCATGCGGTTGTCGAGCGTGCCGCCGTAACCGTCGTTGCGGCGGTTGGAAATCGGCGAGACGAATTCATGCAGCAGGTAGCCATGCGCCCCATGCAGCTCGATCAGGTCGACGCCGGCGCGGTCGGCGCGCCGGGCGGCCTCGACGAACTCATACCTGACCCGGGCAAGGCCTTCCTCGTCCAGCGCCTGCGGCATATGCCAGCCCTCGCCCTGCGGCAGCGCGCTCGGCGCCTCGGCCTGCCAGGCGAGCGGGCCCTGCAGCGACTGGCCGCCGCGCCACGGCAGGTCGCTGGAGGCCTTGCGGCCGGCATGGGCGAGCTGGATGCCGAACGGCGTCGGGCCGAACTGCTTGATGTCAGCGGCGATCTCCGCCAGTGCGGCTTCCTGCACGGCATTGTAGAGGCCGAGGCAGCCGGGCGTGATACGGGCCCGTGCGCTGACATGGGTCGCCTCGGCGATGATCAGGCCGAGGCCGGCCGTGGCATAGCGACCCAGATGAATGCGGTGCCAATTGTTCGGCACGCCGTCGGTGGCGCTGTACTGGCACATCGGCGACAGTACGATGCGGTTCGGCAGGGTGACGGACCGGAGCTGGAGCGGTTCGAACAGGGCGGCCATGGTTTTATCCGGGATCGGTTGCAGGAGGGCTGCTCCAAGTGTGGGGCAGCCGCCGCAAAGGTCAAGTCAGCTCCGGCCGTGCCAGGCGTAATTGAAGCTGACCGAAATACGTTCGCGCGTCGTGAAACCCGGCGGCACCTCGTGGCGCAGCCAGCTCTCGAACAGCACCACCTGGCCGGCCTTGGGCCGGATGCTGACATGCAGCTGCTCGCTGGGCGGCAGATCGCTGCGCCGGGGCGGCGCCGCCATCAGGCGGTCGAGCCGCGGATCCTCGAACTTGATCGCCGCCGACCCGCGCGGCACCTGCACGTAATAGGTGCCGCTGATGAAGCTGAGCGGATGCAGGTGCAGGCCGTGGGTGACCGCACCCGCCATCATGTTGACCCAGCAGTCGGTCATCTGCAGCTTGCGACCGCGCAGGTCGTAGCCGAGCGCCACGGCATAGGCGCGGACCTGCGGATCGAGCGCCTTTTCCAGGGCGGCGAAGGTCGAGGAAATCCGGTGCATCTGGTCATGGCTGCCGTAGGATGTATAGCCGCCGGGATAATGCCGGGCGCTCCAGCGCTGCCCGGTCTTGTCGGCCAGGCGCAGGGAATCGCAGACATCGATAAGGTCGCGATTGAAGGCGACGATGCCCTTTTTCTTCAGCGGGGCAACTTCAATACGGGTCGGGAACAGGCTGCGGATCGTCATGCTGGACCACTTGTCATTGCGTCATTCCGGCCAGGCGACGCCGTGGCGTCGCGCGCGCCGGAATCCCGTTGTCATGCAGCAGCAAAATGGGACCCCGGGTCAAGCCCGGGGTGACAGGCGTCTTCAGAACATCTCGAAATATTCGCGATGCTCCCACTCGCTGACCTCGAGCTGGTAGCGGGCGATCTCGGCGTCCTTGATATGCAGGAAATAATCGACGAAGCGGTCGCCGAGGCCCTCGCGGTAGCAGCGGCTGGCGCGCAGCGCCGCCAGCGCCGCCTCCAGGGTGCGGGGCAGCGGCGGCGCTTCCGTTTCGTAAGGCACATCGGCCGAAGCCGGCGGGGTGAGGCTGCGCGTCATGCCGTCGAGGCCGGCCAGCAGCTGCGACGCCATGTAGAGATAGGGATTGGCCGCCGGCTCGCCGAGCCGGTTCTCGATGCGGCTGGCCGGATCGCCGGGCGCACCGAGCACGCGGGCCATCACGCCACGGTTGTCGCGGCCCCAGATCGCGCGGTCGGGCGCCAGCGAATAGGGCCGGTAGCGGCGATAGGCATTGATGGTCGGCGCGGCGAAGGCGGCCGAGGCCGGCGCATGCTCCAGCAGGCCGGCGAGGAACTGCATGCCGAGCGGCGACAGCACGTCCGTGTCGCCCGCCGGCATGAAGGCATTGGCGCCGGTCTTGCGGTCGACCAGCGACTGGTGCAGGTGCCAGCCCGACGAAAAGACATTCGGCAGCTTCGGCCGGCACATGAAGGTGACGTGATAGCCATGGCGGCGGGCGATCTGCTTGGCCGCCGCGCGAAACAGCACCATGGTGTCGGGGGATTCCATGTTGAGACCCGGGCGGAAGGTGAATTCCGCCTGGCTCGGCCCGAATTCGACCTCCAGCGAGCGCAGCGGCAGGCCGAGCCCCTGGATATCGCGGCGCAGGATCTCGTAGACCTCATCGTACTGGTCGTAGCGTTGTTCGGTGAGATACTGGTAACCCTGCGTCAGCAGGCTGACCTCGGGCGGATTGCCGGGCTGGCCGGCATCCGTGGGCGCCAGCTTCGGATCCACCAGCTTGAAGACATGGAACTCGACCTCGAGCCCGGCCATGTAGTCGTAGCCGGCCTCATTCAGCCGGCCGAGTACCTGGCGATAAATCTGTCGCGTCGAGAAAGGCACCGGGCGGCCATCGGCGAAATACAGGTCGCAGAGCATCCAGCCGGTATGCGGCGCCCAGGGCAGCACCTTGAAGGTGGTCGGGTCGGCCACCATCAGGATGTCGGCAGCACCCTGCATTTCCGGCATGGCGAAGCCGCCACCCTTGGTGAAAACCGGAAACACCGTGCGATGCGCGGTATCCTTGGCCAGCAGCGTGGTGGTGAAGCCGACGCCGCTGCGCATCGCCGAAGCAGCCTCTTCGGCCACCAGCGTCTTGCCGCGCAGGATGCCGTGCTGGTCGGCAAAGGAAAACCGCACCACGCCGAGATTCCGGCCGGCAATCTCCTGCGCGACGGCCGCGGCCGCCTTGTGCTGCTCCGGCGTCCACAGGCCGTGTTTATCGACGAAACTCGCCACGCTGTCCCCCGTCCGGCTGACGCCGGTCCTTCTGCGTTACTCTGGCCTTCTGCGTTACTCTGCTGCCTGCGGTTCCGGTGCTGCCCAAGGGGCGTTGCGGCGCTTGCGGGCATCGACCTCGCGCCAGTATGCCTTCCAGGTCGCCGTCGGGGCAACGCCGTCGACGGTGACCGGGCCGCGGACCGTCCGGGCGGTTTCCGCATCCAGCACCATCAGCGGCACCCCGGTGCCAGCCTCGACCTGGTCGATGGCCTTCATCAGCATCGACCGGTAATTGACGATGGCCTTGTCGGTGCTGCCCAGATGCTCGCGGGTGCGGTCCTGGATCGGGCCCTGGCTTTCCACCGCCCACTGGTCATGCACGTTGATGTCGTTGCCCATGCCGGTGAAGGTCTGGGTCTTTTGCTCCAGCGGATCGAAGCCATAATTGTTGGCCTTGTTCTTGCGCGGAATGTAATCGGGCAACTCGTAGAGTTCGAGCCGCTGGGCGCGCATCTCGGCCTTGTCGACCGGACCGGCGAAGCTGGTGAAGATGGCGTACCAGTAGCAATTGGTGTCGTCGACCGGCACATGCCACTGGGTGATGGTCATCTCGGCCGACAGCGGAATATTGAAGGCCTGCGGGAACAGCAGGTTGGTGACCCGCACATGGGTGCTGTCGTCGTTGAGCTGGCGCAGGGCGAACAGCCGCATGCCGTAATCGGTGCGCTCGACCTCGATCTGCGGTCGTTCGAATTCGCGCAGCACCCGGGTCATCGGCATGTCGGAATCGGCCGAATTGGCACGGAACTGGCGGCCGTAATTGGCCTCCGGGTCCGCGTCGTCGAAGAACCGGTGCAGGAACGAGGCATGGGCCGGATCGATACCGACCTCAAGCGCCTGCAGCCAGTTGCAGGCGATATGGCCCTTGAAGGCGAAGACATGGCTGTCCGGGGCGACGAAGCAGTCGAGATCGGGGAAGGCCGGCGGCTTGCCGGTCGCCGCATCCAGTGGCCCGAGATAGGCGAACAGGATGCCGCTGCGCAGCACGACGGGATAATTCTTCTGCCGGATGCGCTGGCACAGCCTGCTGGTCTCGGGCTCGGCCGGGGTCTCCAGGCATTTGCCGTCGACATCGAACAGCCAGCCGTGGAAGGGGCAGCGCAGACCGCCGTGTTCCGGCCGGCCGAAGGCGAGATCGGCGCCGCGATGCGGGCAGTCGCGGTCGAGCAGGCCATAGCGGCCCTGCTCGTCGCGGAACAACACGAAATCCTGCCCCATCAGCTTGACCGGGCGGACCGGGCGGATGTCTTCCAGTTCCTCGATCAGGGCGACCGGCTGCCAGTAGCGGCGCAGCAGCTGACCGGCCGGCTGGTCGGCACCGACGCGGGTCATGCGCATGTTCTGTTCATGTGTGGTCATCGCGGGCCCTCCCACAGGCCAATACGATTTGGCCGGTACGATTTTGTTCGACTAGCGAACTTATGTGCGATTATAATGGCCGCCCTGTGACGTCACAAGCGCAAAACCGCGCCAGTTCCGCTCCTGCACAAAGATTGGCCATGACCCGTCTCCGCGCCGCCGATGCCGAAAAACGCCAGCAGAGCGGCCTCGGGCCCGATTTCCTCGAAGCACTGGCACGCGGCCTTAGCGTGCTGGCCGCCTTTGGCGGCGAGCGACCGCAGATGACGCTCAGCGACGTCGCCCGCGCCGTCGACCTGCCGCGCGCCACCGTGCGCCGCGCGCTCTACACCATGGAACAGCTCGGCTATCTCGACAGCGACGGGCGGCTGTTCCGCCTGACCCCGCAGGTGCTGCGGCTGGCCGGCGCCTATCTTGGCTCGGCCGGGAACGCGACAGCCCTGCAGGCCGCCTGCGATGCCCTGTGCCACGAATTCGACGAAGCCTGCTCGGCCGCGGTGCTCGATGGCGACATGGCGGTGATGACCGCGCATGCCTCGCCATCACGCTACCTTTCATCGGCGCCCGGCACCGGCTTCCGCGTACCGGCCTTCTGTTCGGCCTTGGGCCGCGTGCTGCTGGCCGGACTGGACGACACTGCGCGGGCCGGCTTCTTCGCCGCCCTGCAGCCGCAGGCCCTGACGCCGAAAACCGAGACGGATATCACCGCCCTGCGGAAACTGGTGCTGAAGGCGGCTGCCGACGGTTTCGCGCTGTCCGACCAGGAAGCCGAACTCGGCTTCCGCTCGCTGGCCGTGCCGGTGCGCCGCTTCGACGGCCGCGTGGTCGCCGCGCTGAACATCGGCGTGCGCATCGAACGCGCCACGCCAAAGCAGATGAAGGACAGCTTCCTGCCCGCCCTGCTGGCCGCGGCCGAGGGCCTGCGCGACCGCGTCGTCTAGGCAAATGGGGTCCCGGCTCGGCGCGATGCAGGTCTGCATCGCTTGGCCGGGATGACAACCGGCTGAAAATCGTCACTCCGGTCGCAGCGCAGCGAAGAACCGAGGTCCCATTTTCTGCCCTGCCGGATTCAGATCGGGTAGATCAGCGAATTGAGAATCAGTTCGCTGTCGAACACGCAGAGCCGTTCCTGCAACCGCAGGCCGGCCGGCGTGCGCACAAAGCGATCACGATAGCGGCCGACATTATAGACCTCCGAGACCGAACCCGGTTTGGTGCGGAACACGGCGTAATTCGCCTCCGCCCGGATCACCGTGCCGTCATCCTCCAGCACCTGCGCCACGCCGATGACATGCCGCTGGTAATAGGGCGCATGGAACAGCGTGTTGGTGATGCCGTAGACGCGGTCCTTCAGCATGCCCTCGCCTTCCAGCGCCATGGTGGCCAGCGGCAGGCCGGCATCGAAATTCTCGCGCGGGATCACCTTGTAGAGGCAGTCCGCCGTGAACAGGCCGATCCAGCCGGCGTAATCGCCGTCATCGAGCAGGCTGCCGTAGAGGGCATTGAAGCGGTCGACCAGCGGCTGGGCATCGGCCGGGGACGCGGCGGCGCCAGCGGACAGTGCGGTGGGCTCGGCCATGATCAGATCTCCATCACCTTGCGCCAGTAGCCGTACATGCCGCGGATCAGCGTTTCGGTGACCATATGCGGCGTCGGCGCGATGCCGCGGCCATCAAGCTCGCAGACCGTCTCGCCCTGCCCGCCGGTCTGGGCGAAGCCGGCTTGCGAGAATTCGATCACCTCGCCATCGTCGGCCGAAACGAAACCGGCCGGGCCGAACAGGTTGGCCTGGCGCAGGCGGCGCCGGGTCATTTCCGGCGTGTCGTCCTCGAAGCCGAAATGCGTCCAGATGAAATCGAAGACGCCGGGGCCGGCCGGCACGATATGGCGGGTCGACAGCGAATTGACCTGCTGCTGGATGATCACGCTGGGAAACAGCGTGATCATGGTGACCGAGGGGCCGTTCCACCATGGCTCGACCACAACGTCGAGCAGGCGATGGTCGTTCAGCGCCATGTCCTTCTTGAAACTGGTGACGCCCTCGGTGACCGCCTTGGCCTCGCCGCCGGCATTGCGCTGCGAGATCATCACCGCGTGGCGGCCTTCCGCGTCCATCACCATGCGCGACTGCTGGTCGGCACGCCACAAGCCGAAGGTGACGAACCAGGTGTGCAGCAGGCCCGGATGATACGGGTCCTTGATGTTTTCCATCATCAGCTTCCAGTTGCCCGGAATGCGCTGGCGGCTGGTGCCGTGGATGACCAGCTTGCGGCCATCGAAGATGCGGTTGAGCCACGGCATCACCTCGGGGCCGAAATACTCTTCCAGCGGCGGCGCATCGACATCGAGGCTGGCGAAGACGAGACCATTGTAGGTCGCGACCCTGAATTTGGTCAGGCCGTGCTGTTTCAGGTCGAAATCCGCCGGCATGCCGCCTTCGGTGACATCGCCCTTCTTCACGCCCTGGCGGAACGGCAGCCCGGCGAGATCGCCATTCAGCTTGTAGGTCCACTGGTGATAGGGGCAGACGAAGCTGCGCGCCTTGCCGCGCGGCTTCTGGCAGAACCGCACGCCGCGATGGGCGCAGCGGTTCTCCACCACATGCAGGCTGCGATCACGGTCGCGCACCACGATCACCGAACGCTCGCCGACATGGGACAGCTTGTAATCGCCGGGTTCGGGCAGCTCGGCGTCGAGCGCCACGTAAGCCCAATGCCCGCGGCCATAGAAAAAGCGGTCGAGTTCGCGGCGGTAGATGTCGGGATCGGTGTAGGCCCAGAAGGGAATCCGGCTTGACCCCTCGCCCTCCCAGATGCGCGGCGCTGCCGTCATCGGCGCTGTTGCCTGCATGAAAAATCCTCCCACGGATTTATTTGCATTTGCAAATATTATGCGCCGCTCTGCCGCGCCCGTCAAGCGCAGCCTTGACGCAGGGTAAGACATTGAAATCGGGAACGGAAAGTCTGACGATGCCGGCATAAACAGGAGGAAACCATGTTCGACCGGCATTTCGGTGTCTGGCCCAAGGGCGTGCCGCAGCACCTGACGCTGCCCGAGACCAGTCTGTACGAGAACCTTGAGGTTTCCGCCCGCCGCTTTCCGGACAAGCCGGCGATTCTCTATTACGGCTCGGCGCTGACCTATGCCGCGCTGAAGGCGGAGGTCGACCGGCTCGCCGGCTGGCTGGAGCAACGCTGCGGCGTCAAACGCACCGACCGTGTGCTGCTGTATATGCAGAACAGCCCGCAGTTCGTCATCGCCTTCTATGCCATCCAGCGGCTGACCGCGGTGGTGGTACCGGTCAACCCGATGAGCCGGGTCGAGGAACTGCGCCACATCGCCACCGATACCGGCGCGACCACCGTGCTCTGCGGCCAGGAACTGCTCGGCTTCGCCCAGCCCTTGCTGCAAGCGGGCGTCCTGCAACATGCCGTGGTCGCCGCCTACCGCGACCACATCACCGCGCCGACCGATCTTGCGCTGCCCGACGTGGTGACCGCGCCGCGCGCTGCTGTCACCGTACCCGGCGCCACGGGCTGGGCGGATGCCATCACCGCCGGACTGACCGCGGAGCCGCATCACGCCACCCTGGATGACTGGTGCGTGCTGCCTTATTCGTCGGGCACCACCGGCGCGCCGAAGGGCTGCCTGCACAATATCCGCGGCGTGATGGCAACCGCCTACGGCTCGATCGCCTGGAATCCGGCGTCGGCCGAATCCGTGCAGCTCGCCACCCTGCCCTTGTTCCATGTCACCGGCATGCAGAATTCGATGAACGGGCCGATCCTCAACGGCTCGACCCTGGTGATGATGACGCGCTGGGACCGCAAGGTCGCCGCCGAACTGATCCGGCGCCATCGTGTTACCCACTGGCGCAACATCACCACCATGGCCATCGATTTCCTCTCGGACCCGGAGGTCGCCAGCTTTGACCTGTCCAGCCTGCTCGGCATCGGCGGCGGCGGCGCGGCGATGCCCGGCGCGGTGGCGGCCAAGCTGAAAGAGCTGACCGGCCTCGACTACATCGAGGGCTACGGCTTGAGCGAGACCATCGCCGGCACCCATATCAATCCGGTCGACCGGCCAAAGCCGCAATGCCTCGGCATCCCCGTCTTCGATATCGACTCGCGCATCGTCAATCCCGACACGCTGGAAGAGCTCGGCCCCAACGAGACCGGCGAGATCGTTACCGCCGGGCCGCAGGTCTTCCTTGGCTACTGGAACCGGCCGGAAGAAACCGCGCAGGTCTTCTTCGAACGCGACGGCCAGCGTTTCTTCCGCACCGGCGACCTCGGCTATTACGACGAGGAGGGTTACTTCTTCATCGTCGATCGCCTGAAGCGCATGATCAACGCATCGGGCTACAAGGTCTGGCCGACCGAGATCGAGGGCATGATGTATGCCCATCCCGGCATCCGCGAGGTCTGCATCATCGCCACACCGGATGCCCATCGCGGCGAGACGGTGAAAGCCGTGATCGTGCCGAAGCCGGGTGCCGCCGACATGACGCCGGAAGCGATCCAGGCCTGGTGCCGCGAACGCATGGCCGCCTACAAGGTGCCGCGCATCGTCGAATTCGCCGACGCCTTACCGAAATCGGCCACCGGCAAGGTGCTGTGGCGCGTGCTGCAGGAGCAGGAGAAAGCCGCCGCGGCCGCCAAGCCGGCCGACGCTGCCGACTGACCCATCCTCGCCGCCGAGCGCTTCGGCGCCAGCCCGGAACGCATGGCGACCATCTGGGAATACCGGTCGAGCCCGCATTTCACTGCAGCCGAGCGCGCCGCCTTTGACTTCGCGCTGGCCGCCGCCTGCGTACCAAACGCCGTGGCGCCGGAGGTCCAGCAGGCGCTGCGCGATCACTGGAGCGACGACGAGATCGTCGAGATCACCGGCGTCGTCGCACTGTTCGGCTTCCTCAATCGCTGGAACGATTCAATGGCGACGACACTCGAAGACATCGGCGTCGATGCCGGCAGCCGCAATCTCGTCCATACCGGCTGGGCGCCGGAGAAACATGGCAGTTGACCATTCCGGAGCGGTCCGACGTGTGGCGACTGGACCGAGACCGAAAAGATGCGGTATGCAGGCCGGGTTTCCGCTATAGTCGAATCGCTGTTGCACCGCCGGAAGCGTTCTCGGGCATGTCTGAAAAATCCACCCTGGCCGACCGTCTGCGCGAAAATCTGGCCGACCAGATTGTGAACGGTGAGTTGCGCCCCGGCACCCGGCTCGACGAGATCGAGCTCGCCACCAAATTCGGCATGTCGCGCACCCCGGTGCGCGAGGCTTTCAAGGCGCTGGCCGGCATGGGCCTGGTGGAACAGCGGCCGCATCGCGGCGTCGTCGTCGCCCTGCCCAGCCGCAAGCGCATGGAAGAGATGTTCGAGGTGATGGCCGAGATCGAGGCGACCTGCGCCCGGCTCGCCGCGGTGCGCATGACCGGACCGGAACGTCGCCAGCTCGAGCAGGCCCATCTGCAGTCACTCGGCCTCGTGCGCCAGGGCGACCTCGACGGCTATTCGACCTTCAACAACGATTTCCACGACATCATCTACCGCGCCAGCAAGAACAGCTTCCTGGAGGAAACTGCGCGCGCGGTGCGCCGCCGCGTGCTGCCCTTCCGGGTGTCGCAGTTCCGCGTGGTCGGCCGCCTGACCAGTTCGCACGCCGAGCATGACACCGTGGTGCAGGCGATCCTGCGCGGCGACGGGCCGGCCGCCGAGCAGGCGATGCGCGCCCATGTCGCCAAGGTGACCGTTGCCTCCGTCGACTTCGTCGAGGAGCACCGGCCGGACCACCTGCCTATGCAGCGCTGGCCCGACGAAACGCCCGCCATCCGCCGTAATCCGTGATCTCGGCGGCGCCGGCGATGCCGGCCGCCTCGCAGACAAAGCCCTTCACCATGCCGCCATCCTCGAGCCGCACGTCGGCGATGCCGAGCGGCGTTGGAATCTCGGCGACGAACACGCCGAAGGCGGCCGGCGACAGCGCCCAGATCTCGCCCTCGATGGCGGCACCGTCACTGTCCACCCGCACGAGGCCGGGCCGGGCGACGCCACCTTTCAGTGCATAAAGCCGGTAATCGGCCGATGTGCGGCAGGCCCGCACGAAACGCGCGCCGAGCGCCTGCATCTGCGGATTGAGCGGCTCGCCGGACAGATGCGCGCCGAACACCATCAGCGCGATCTGCGGATGCAGACTGGTTCCGGCCGGCGGCGGTGCCGGCTGCGCATACCCCGTGGCGCCGAGCGTCAGTCCGGTGGCGGCATGGAAGGCCTGGCCGATGGCGGCCAGCTGCGGTTCGGCGAAACCCGGCCCGACCAGCGTCACGCCGGCCGGCAGGCTGTCGGGCTGGAAGCCGTTCGGCACGGCGAGCGCGGCAAGATCGAAATAGTTCACGAAATTCGTGTAGTGGCCGAGGTTGCTGTTGAGCTGGACCGGATCGGCGGCCAGCTCGTCGACGCGATAGATCGTGCCGCTGGTCGGCAGCAGCATGACGTCGATATCCTGCCAGACCGGCGCGGTCTGCTGGCGCAGCTCCTGCAGCCGGTAATGCATGCGGTGCACATCGACGGCATTGGCGTCGCGCCCCCGCAGGATGATCGCACGGGTCACCGGATGCATGTCCTCGGCATGACCGGCGAGGAAGCTCTCGACCGCCGCGGTGCGCTCGGCGGTGCCGGCCGGCTGGTAGAGGAAGCCGGCGGCCTCGGCGAACGGCGCATAGTCGATCTCGACGGCAGTGCCGCCGAGTGCGGTCATGCGCGCGATCGCCTGGTCGAACAGCGCCTCGGCGGCGGCATTGCCGAAGAACCTGCGCTGGTCCGGCCGCGGCAGGCCGAAACGGAAGGCGGAAGGTGCCGCCGGCACGGTGGCGCGCCAGCCCGGCGGCGCCGCGCGGCTGTAGCCGTCCTGCGCATCGAGGGCGGCGGCGACCTGCAGCACCGCCATGCTGTCGGCCACCGTATTGGCGAAGACCGACACACAGTCGAGCGAACGGCAGGCCGGCACCATGCCGGTCGCACTGATCAGGCCGATGCTGGGCTTCAGGCCGACGATGTTGTTGAAGCCGGCCGGCACGCGGCCCGAGCCGGCGGTATCGGTGCCGAGCGCGAAGCTGGCAAGCCCGGCACTGACCGCCACCGCCGAGCCGGAACTGGAGCCGCCGGGGATATAGGCGGCATTGAACGGATTGACCGCGACGCCATAGGGGCTGCGCACGCCGACCAGGCCGGTGGCGAACTGGTCGAGGTTGGTCTTGCCGATCAGGATGGCGCCGGCGGCCAGCAGGCGTTCGACCACCGTGGCGGATTTGTCCGGCGTATAGGCAAAGGCCGGGCAGGCCGCCGTGGTCGGCAGTCCGGCGGCATCGATATTGTCCTTCACCGCAAACGGAATGCCCCACAAGGGCAGGTCGCGCGGGCCTTCAGCCAGGGCGGCGGCGCGGACCAGCGCCGCCGCGCGCGGCACCAGCGTGATCCAGACGCCATCCTCGCCGCGGGCGGCGATGCGGTCATAGATCTCGGCGACGACATCGGCCGGCGACAGGCGCCCGGCCGCATAAGCCGCCTGCAGGGTGAGAATATCGAGAGAGCCGACCATGCCTGTTTCCAGCCTGTTATCCGGTGTGTCGTCCTGCGGCACCCTGCTCAGGGGCTGCCGACAGGTCTATTGTATGCAATATGTATACCGCCTCTGCCATCATTTAACCCACGAAAATGATTGATATTTTCACCATTGTGCGCGACTATTTTATGACCGATTGCATTTTTTTATGTCTATTTTTTATGCATTTTATTCGCCGTGCATGCAAGGCCTTCCTGACCGCCGGCCGTCGCCCCGGCCGGATTCTCTCTGGCATCTCAGGTCATTACCGCCGCATGCAGTGGCATGACCCGGCGCTGGCACACCCGTTGCACTAGGGAGGTTATCGCCATCGCTGTCACAGGGGGATTCTGACATGCATCGCCGTCTGTTTCTGACTGCATCCTCGGCCATCGTCGCGGGCGTCGCACTCGCCGCCGCCTTCACGGTCACGCCGGCCGCCGCGCAGTCGCGCAAGGAAACCCTGGTCGTGCTGGTCGAGAATGGCCCGAACAGCATGGACATCCATGGTGTCGGCACCAGCTTCCGCTCCTATGTCGCCGCCTGGAACATGTACGACCGCCTGGTCACCTTCGGCCGCAAGAAGCTCGCTGACGGCACGCTGTCCTATGACTACAGCAAGATCGAGCCGGAGCTGGCCGAGAGCTATGCCATGGCGCCCGACGGCAAGTCGGTCACCTTCAAGCTCCGCAAGGGCGCCAAGTTCCACGACGGCGCCCCGGTCACCGCCCATGACGTGAAGTGGTCCTACGACCGCGCCGTCAGCGTCGGCGGCTTCCCGACCTTCCAGATGAAGGCCGGCAGCCTCGAGAAGCCCGAGCAGTTCGTGGTGGTCGACGACTATACCTTCCGCGTCGACCTGCCGAAGAAGGACAAGCTGTCGCTGCCCGACATGGCCGTCGTGGTGCCGGCGATCTACAACTCCAAGCTCGCCATGAAGCACGCGACCGAGAAGGACCCGTGGGCGATGGAGTGGATGAAGACCAACGACGCCGGCGGCGGCGCCTTCAAGCTCGACAAATGGGCGCCGGGCCAGGAAACCGTGCTGAGCCGCTTCGACGACTGGAAGAGCGGTCCGCTGCCGAAGATGAAGCGCGTGATCCTGCGCGAGGTGCCCTCGGCCGGCAACCGGCGCGCCCTGATGGAGCGCGGCGATGCCGACATCTCGGTCGACATGCCGCAGAAGGATGCCGCCGAACTGATCGCCGAAGGCGGCAAGGGCAAATACAAGGTGGTCGGCGTGCCGATCGAGAACTCGCTGAAGTACGTCGGCCTCGTCACCACCATGAAGCCGTTCGACGACGTCCGCGTGCGCCAGGCCATCGCCTATGCGGTGCCCTACCAGGAGATCTACAAGTCGGCGATCTACGGTCGCGGCATCCCGATGTCGGGTGCCGGCGCCGATGTGCCGAAGCAGCCGGTCTGGCCGCAGCCCTTCCCCTACAAGACCGACCTTGCCAAGGCCAAGAAGCTGCTGGCCGAGGCCGGCTATCCGGACGGCTTCGAGAGCACCATCTCGATCGACCTCGGTGATGCGACCGCTTCCGAGCCGGAAGCCGTGCTGCTGCAGGAGAGCCTGGCCAAGATCGGCATCAAGACCACCATCGAGAAGATCCCGGGCGCCAACTTCCGCAACGCCATGCTGCAGAAGAACCGGCCGATCCATATCGCCAGCTTCGGCGGCTGGCTGAACTTTCCGGATTACTTCTTCTTCTGGGGCTATCACGGCCAGAATGCCGTGTTCAACACCATGTCCTACAAGAACCCGAAGATGGATGCCCTGATCGACGCCGCCCGCTACGACGACGATCCGGCCCAGTACAAGAAAGACGTGCTGTCCTTCATCAAGCTGGCCATGGATGACGCGCCGCGCATCCCGCTGTACCAGCAGATCCTCGATGTCGGCATGCAGAAGAACATCACCGGCTATACCTACTGGTTCCATCGCCAGCTCGACTTCCGCAGCATCGGCAAGATGTAAGACAGCCATCGCGTAACGTGCAGGAGGAAGGGCGACGATGCTGGGCCTGATTGGCAAACGGATCATCTCTGCGATCCCGAGCGTGATCGGCGTCCTGGTCGTCACCTTCCTTCTCACCCGTGCCCTGCCCGGCGACCCGGCCGCCTTCTTCGCCGGACCCGCCGCGACCCAGGAAGCCATCGAACAGGTCCGCCACAGCCTCGGCCTCGACAAGAGCCTGCTGCAGCAGTTCGTGGTGTACCTGACCGACCTCGCCCATGGCGATCTCGGCAATTCGGTTGCCACCGGTCAGTCGGTGCTGACCGAGATCACCACCCGCCTGCCGGCCTCGCTGGAACTCACCCTGATCGCCCTGCTTGTCTCGGTCGCCATTGCCGTGCCGCTCGGCGTGATGGCGGCGACCAAGCCCGGCTCGCTGATCGACCATGCCTGCCGCATTGTCACCACCGCCGGCGTCAGCCTGCCCGCCTTCTTCACCGGTCTGCTGCTGATCTACGTCCTCTACTATCAGCTCGGCCTGGCGCCGGCGCCGCTCGGCCGGCTCGACATCTTCTTTTCGACGCCGACGCGGGTCACCGGCTTCTACCTGATCGACACCTTGCTCGACGGCGATCCGGAAGCCTTCATCGGCGCGGTCAAGCAGCTGATCCTGCCGGTGATCACGCTCGCGATCTTCACTATGGCGCCGCTTGCCCGCATGACCCGCGCGGCGATGCTGGAGGTGCTGTCCAGCGATTTCGTGCGCACGGCGCGGGCGTCCGGCCTGCCGAAGCACAAGATCATCTACACATATGCTTTCCGCAACGCCATGCTGCCGGTGATCACCACCCTCGGCATGGTGTTCTCCTTCCTGCTCGGCGCCAATGTGCTGGTCGAGAAGGTGTTCTCCTGGCCCGGCATCGGCACCTTCGCCATCGAAGCGCTGATCGCCTCGGACTACGCGCCGATCCAGGGTTTCGTGCTGACCATGGCGCTGATGTATGTGGCGCTCAACCTTGCCATCGACGTGCTCTACATCGTGATCGATCCGCGGGTGGGCTTCGAGGCATGATCGCGACCTTGCGTCATATCCGCTATGTGCTGACCGAAAACCCGATCACGCTGTTCGCCTTCAGCCTGTTCGCCCTGCTGATCCTCTGTGCCGTCTTCGGCCCGTGGATCGCGCCCTACGATCCCCTGACGACCAATTCCGCGCTGGCGCTGAAACCGCCGTCGCTGGCGCACTGGTTCGGCACCGACTCGCTCGGCCGCGATATCTTCAGCCGCGTGCTGGTCGCCACCCGGCTCGATCTCGGCATCGCCTTCGCCTCGGTGGCGCTGACCTTCGCCATCGGCGCGCTGGCCGGCATCGCCGCGGGTTATTTCGGCGGCTGGACCGACCGCATCGTCGGCCGCGCCGCCGATACCATCATGGCCTTTCCGCTGTTCGTGCTGGCCATGGGTATCGTCGCCGCGCTCGGCAACACCGTCGGCAACATCGTGCTGGCCACCGCCATCATCAACACGCCGCTCTATGCCCGCGTTGCCCGCGCCGAGGCCAACATCCGCCGCAATGCCGGCTTCGTTGAGGCCGCCCGGCTGTCGGGCAACGGCGAGGGCCGCATCCTGCTGCTGCAGATCCTGCCCAACATCCTGCCGATCCTGATGGTGCAATGCTCGCTGACCATGGGCTATGCCATCCTGAATGCCGCTGGCCTGTCCTTCATCGGGCTTGGCATCGCACCGCCGACGCCGGAATGGGGCATCCTGGTCGCCGAGGGCGCCACCTACATGATCTCCGGCGAATGGTGGGTGGCGCTGTTCCCCGGCCTTGCGCTGATGACCGCGGTCTTCTGCTTCAACCTGCTGGGCGACGGCCTGCGCGACATCGTCGACCCCCGGAGGCGCACATGACGGCCGCTCCCGTCCTTGCCGTCGACAACCTGTCGGTCGAATTCCGCACCCGCGGCGGCCTGGTGCGCGCGCTGGAGCATGTCAGCTTCGAGATCGGCAAGGGCGAGATGGTCGCCATCGTCGGCGAATCCGGCTCGGGCAAGTCAGTCACCGCCTATACGGTGATGGGCATCCTCGATCCGGCCGGCCGGGTGTCGACCGGCACCGCCAGTTTCGGCGGCCTCGACCTGCTGACCACACCGGAAGCCGTGCTGCGCGACATCCGCGGCCGCGAGATGTCGATGATCTTCCAGAATCCGCGCGTCGCGCTGAACCCGATCCGCCGGGTCGGCGACCAGATCGCCGACGTGCTGCTGCAGCATGGCAATGTCACCCGCCCCGAGGCACCGCAGCGTGCCGTCGACATGCTGACCCGGGTGCGTATCCCCGATCCGGCCCGGCGGGCGAAAGCCTATCCCTTCGAGCTGTCCGGCGGCATGTGCCAGCGCATCATGATCGCCATCGCGCTGAGCTGCGCCCCCAGGCTGCTGATCGCCGACGAGCCGACCACCGGCCTCGATGTCACCACCCAGGCCGCCATCATGGACCTGATCGCCGAGCTGGGCGCCGAACAGGGCATGTCGACCCTGCTGATCACCCATGACCTCGGCATGGCGGCCGAATACTGCGACCGCATCGTCGTCATGCATGCCGGCCATATCGTCGAGAGCGCGCCGACCGCCGAACTCTTCGCCCATCCGCGCCACCCCTACACCGCCAAGCTGATCGCCGCCACGCCGCGGCCCGCCGTGTCGCTGATCGACCTCGCCGCCATTCCCGGCAACCTGCCCGACCTGCGGCAGGCCGACATCCCGCCCTGCCGCTATGTCGCCCGCTGCGAACGCCGGCTGCCGCGCTGCGACCAGGCGCTGCCGCGCGTGCTGGGCGACCATGGCGACAGCATGGTCGCCTGCTGGAATCCGCTATGACAGAGCCCGCCGACACCGACCTGTTCGAGAAACCGCTGCTGGACGCCCAGTCGCTGCACAAGCAGTTCCCGGTCGGGCGCAAGGCCAGCCTGCTTGAGCGCATCCGCGGCACCGCCAGGCCGCCGGCCCTGCTGCATGCGGTCGACGACGTCACCTTCACCATCGGTCGCGGCGAGACCTTCGGCCTGGTCGGCGAGAGCGGCTGCGGCAAGTCGACCCTGGTGCGGCTGCTGACCCGGCTGCTCGACATCACCGACGGCAGCATCCGGCTCGACGGCACCGAGATCGGCCAGATGCCGGCCAAGGGTTTCGGCCGCTCGCCCTGGCGGCCACGCATCCAGATGGTATTCCAGGATGCCACCGACAGCCTCAACCCGCGCTATACCGCCTTTGCCGCCATCGCCGACCCGATCCAGCGGCTGAAGCCGTTGCCGCGCGCCGCGCTGAAGGCCCGGGTCGGGGAGCTGGCGGCCATGTGCGGCCTGCCGCCTGAACTGCTCGGCCGCTTCCCGCATCAGCTGTCCGGCGGCCAGAAGGCCCGCGTCGGCATCGCCCGCGCGATTGCCGTGGAACCCGAACTGCTGATCCTCGACGAGCCGACCGCGGCGCTCGACGTTTCGGTGCAGGTGGTGATCCTGCAGCTGCTGCAGGACCTGAAGCAGCGGCTCGGCATGAGCTACCTGTTCGTCAGCCACGACCTCAACGTCGTGCGGCTGCTGTGCGACCGGGTGATGGTGATGTATCTCGGCCGCATCGTCGAGACCGGCCCGGCCGAAGAGATCTTCCGCAACCCGCAGCATCCCTATACCCGGGCCCTGCTGTCGGCGATCCCGCATTTCGAGCTGGGCAGTCACAAGGAAGGCAAGGTCGCGCCGCGCCTGCGCATCGCCGGCGAGCCACGCAGCCCGATCGATCCCTCGCCGCATGTCTGCCGCTTTTACGGCCGCTGCCCGAAGGGTACACTGGCCTGCGAGCAGACCATGCCGCTGCTGCAGGGCGTGGGCCCCGGCCATTCGGTGGCCTGCCACTTTCCCGGCACGAGCGACAGCACGATCATGGAGGAGGTTGCATGAGCGGGGCCCCATTCGATGCCGAAGCCTATATGGCGGCTGCCGCCGCTGCGCTCGGCCTGACCCTCGACAAGGCCTGGAAGCCCGGCGTGCTCGACAACCTGAAGCGCTCGCACCAGATCGCGCAAGCGTTTCTCGGCTTCGCGCTGCCCGACGAGACCGAACCCGCCTCGCGGTTCGAGCCGTAAGCCGCCGCCATGATCGACTGGCAGAGCAAGGGCTTTGAGATCGCCGCCGCGGTCCGCGACGGCCGGACATCGGCCACCGAAGCGGTTCAGGTGGCGCTGGCCCGCATCGAGGCGACCAATCCGGCACTGAATGCATTTACCGCGGTCACGGCGGATCGCGCCCGCGCGAAGGCCACCGCCATCGACCAGATGCGCAGTGCGGGCCGGCCGCTCGGGCCGCTGGCCGGTGTACCCTTCGCGGTGAAAAACCTGTTCGATGTCGCCGGCCTGGCGACCTTGGCCGGATCGAAGATCAACCGCGACCACAAGCCGGCGACGGCCGATGCCGCGCTGGTGCAGCGGCTGGAGGCCGCCGGGGCGATCCTCGTCGGTGCGCTCAACATGGGCGAATACGCCTATGACTTCACCGGCGAGAACGTGCACTACGGCCCCTCGCGCAATCCGCATGACCCGGCGCGCATGTCCGGTGGCTCGTCGGGCGGCTCGGGCACCGCGGTCGCCGCCGGCATGGTGCCGCTGGCACTCGGCTCGGATACCAACGGCTCGATCCGCGTGCCCTCGTCGCTCTGCGGCCTGTTCGGCCTGAAGCCGACCTTCGGGCGGCTCAGCCGCCATGGCAGTTTTCCCTTCGTCGCCGACCTCGACCATCTCGGCCCGATGGCCCGTTCGGTGACCGACCTCGCGCTCAGCTATGATGCCATGCAGGGCCCGGATGCGGCCGACCGCTGGTGCGCCCAGAAACCTGTCGCGCCGTCACTGCCCTCGCTGGACACCGGCATCGCCGGCCTGCGCATTGCCGTCGCCGACGATTACTTCGCGGCGACCGGCGAGCCGGAAGCCCATGCTGCCGTCGCCGCCTTCGCCAAAGCGCTCGGCACCGACCGCCGCGTCACCCTGCCGGAAGCCGGCCGGGGCCGGGCGGCGGCCTATGTGATCACCGCCAGCGAGGGTGCCAACCTGCACCGCGAGCGGCTGAAGACCCGCGCCGACGATTTCGATCCTGCCACCCGCGACCGCTTCTTTGCCGGGCTGATGCTGCCGACCGACTGGCTGGTGCAGGCGCACCGCTTTCGCGCCTGGTACCGGGCCCGCGTCGCCGAGGTGTTCCGCGAGGTCGACATCATCCTCGCCCCGGCAACGCCGTGTACCGCGCCGAAGCTCGGCCAGGTGATGATGACCCTGAACGGCGTCGAGATGCCGGTACGGGCCAATCTCGGCCTGTTCACCCAGCCGATTTCCGCCATCGGCCTGCCGGTGGTCGCCGCGCCCTGGGCCGACCGCGCCGGCCAGTTGCCCATCGGCGTGCAGGTCATCGCCGCGCCGTGGAAGGAAGACCTGGCGCTCCGCGTCGCCCGCCATCTGGAAAAAACCGGCATTGCCGCATCGAAAGCCGTGTGAGGAATTCATGGAGATCAACATCCCCGAGGTCCTGGCCGAAGTGACCGCCGCCTTCATGCGCTACGAGAAGGCGCTGACCTCGAATGATGTCGCAGTGCTTGACGCGCTGTTCTGCAACAGCCCGCATACCATCCGCTACGGCGTCGGCGAAAACCTCTACGGCTATGACCAGATCAGGGCCTTCCGCGCCGGCCGCTCGCCGGCCGGGCTGGAGCGCGAGATCTTCAACACGGCGATCACCACCTATGGCCGCGACTTCGCCACGGCGAATACCGAGTTCAGGCGGACCAGTTCGACCAAGACCGGCCGCCAGAGCCAGACCTGGATGCGCACCGCAGACGGCTGGAAGGTGATTTCGGCGCACGTCAGCCTTTTAGGCTGACATCAGGAAAACCGTCAGCCTTTTGGGCTGACAGAACGCCCTTTCAGACCCGGGCGATCACCGCGATCAGCCCGCCGCCATCCGGGCCCTGATGCTCGGCACCGCCGGAAACGAAGATCCGGCCATCGCCGATGATCCCGGCCACCAGCCCGCCGACTGCGCCGCGGATATGCCGCTGGGCGTTGATATCCGTGTCGTCCAGCATGGTATGGCGGTTGCCGCGCAGGGCGCCGCGCCGGTCGGGTTCGCATTTCACCAGCACGCCATGAATGCGCGCGGCATCGGCGGCCGACAGCTGCGGCGCGGCGGCCAGCCCGAGATCGCCGAGCACGGCAGAGACGCCGCCGATGTCCAGCGCATCCGCCATCGGGCGGTGCGCGATGGCAAGGTCGCCCGACCAGCCGGCGCTGTTGCCCAGCAGGATCACCTCGTTGCAGGCGACCTCGACACCGGACGAAATGCTGGCGCGGTCGGACTGCAGGTCATAGTCGCGGAACATGGCGTCTTCGGTCAGCCGTGCTGCCGGGGCATCGCCGAGCGCCAGCGCCACGCCGAAGGCGCCGGCCACCCGCGCGTAAGCCATCGAGCGGCCGGACTCGGCGGTCAGCACGGCGGCGCCGCGCGCGGCGGCCTCCTGGGCGCGGGCCGCCGTCACGCAGGGCGCCTTCACCTGCACGAAATGCACATCCGCCGGATCGTCGATTCCCGCATCGGCCATGGCTTGCTGCACGGCGGCGACGACCAGGTCGACATGGGCACGGCAGCCGACCTGTTCGGGCGGCATGGCCGGCGAAAAAGCCACGCCGATGGCCAGGCGCTTTTGGCCCGTGACCGGCGCGACCTCCACCGCCTCGCGGGCGAAGACCAGATAATGCGGCGACAGTACCCCCTCGGTGCCGCCCGACAGCACGCAGGGCACGCTGTCGAGGATCTCGGCGCGCGGCCGCCCGCTGCGTTCGGCCAGCAGGGCTGAAAAGGCCAGCGTGAAATAGCCGCGGGTGAAATCGTTCACGCCGCCATTGCCTTCGGTCTTGCCGATCACCGCGCAGACATGGCGCGGATCGAGCGTGCCGGCATCGAACAGGGCGGCGAGCTGCGACAGGTCGCCGGGATGCGCCATGCCGAGGCGATGAACGGACGCACGCATGAAAATCCTCCGGACTGCAAAGTGAGGGCGAACGGACACTCCTGCGAAGCAATTTGTGTTCCGCCGTATTCGGCCGCATGCGGCCGGTATATTCACCGCTTCACTGCTGAAACGCCCAATTCTTGGGCGCCATCTGCTGCGGCGTTAAGCGATGCGGTTTCCGCGGCGTGCCTGCTGTCGCCCTAAAGCTGCATCCCGAAACCCCGGCGGCTGGTGCGGCAGCCCCCGCGTGCATGGCATGCGCTTTGCACATTTGAATCCCGCAAATTGTATACAGGTAGTGCGGCCGATTATGTCAGGGATTATCACCGGCCTGTTCCATGTGGCCATCAAGACCGCGGATCTGGACAAGACCCGTCGGTTCTACTGCGGCCTGCTTGGTCTGGCCGAGGCGCCGCGGCCGGATTTCGGCTATCCCGGCGCCTGGATCGCCGTGCCCACCCCGGTCGGCGAGGCGATCATCCATATCTATGCCGGCGGGCCGGCGCTGGGCCCCGAGGGCCGGGCGCCGCTGGGGACCGCCGCCATCGACCATATCTCGCTGACCGCCGCGGGCTACCACGACTTCATCACCCGCTTCCGCGACCAGGGCGTCGACTGGCGCGAATTCCTCGTGCCGAACACGACCTACTGGCAGCTGTTCGTCTACGACCCGAACGGCGTGCAGCTCGAACTGACCTTCGACGGCCGCGCCGAGACCGGCGACCCGCCCGACATGTCCGACGGCCGCCGCTATATCGCCGGCGCCAGCTTCTTCGATTCCGCCCGCTACGCCCTCGCCTCTTGAAATAAGGACGCTGACATGATGACGACGACATCTTCCGCTTTCCTGCGCCGGTTGACCCGCCGCACCCTGGTGCTGGCCGGCACCGCCGCCATCGCACTCTCCGCCAGCCTGGCGCTCGGCAGCGCGGCCCGGGCCGCCGACAAGGTTAAGGTCGGCGTCTTTCCGGTCTCCTCGGCCCTGCCCTATTTCGTCGCCCTCGAGCGCGGCTATTTCAAGGAGCAGAATATCGACGCCGAAATGGTCAAGCTGATGGGCGCGCCGCCGATCGTGCAGGGTATGCTGACCGGCGACCTCGATGCCGGCGCCAACCTGGTCACCGTCGACGGCATGAATGCCGATACCAAGAAGGACGGCCTGGTCTACTACATGTCCCTCTACGGCCAGAACAAGTTCGCCCAGATGGAGCAGTTCGTCGCCAAACCCGGCCTCGACGCCAAGACGGTGAAGGACTTCAAGGGCAAGACGCTGAAGATCATGTCGGCGCCCGGCGCCGGCAACATGGCGATGGCGCGCGCCGTGCTCGGCGCCGTCGGCATGAAGGAAGGCACCGACTACACGCTGACCGAACTGGCGATGAACCTGCATGTCGATGCCATGAAGGCCGGCACCTTCGATGCCGGCTACACGCTGGAGCCGAACGGCACGGTGATGAACAAGACCGGCGCCGCTCATACCGTCGAGGCCGGCGTGGTATCGAAATACATCATCGGCCGCGAGAACGCCTATGCCTTCATGGCCGGCGGCGCCATCACCGGCAAGTTCATGAAGGAGCGGCCGGAAGTCGCCAGGCGCTTCTCCGCCGCCTGGCGCAAGGCGCTGAAGGACATCGAGCAGGATCCGACCACCCGTGAACTGCTGAAGGGCAACACCTTCACGCCCGCCGATCTGGTCATGACCATCCCGCTGCCGCGCATGCTGATGATCGATCAGCTGTCGGCCCAGGACAAGAAGGACTTCCAGAAGGTGATCGACTTCACCACCGAGAGCGGCGTGCTGAAGCAGAAAGTCGATACCGCCAAGTATCTCGTCGTCCTCGACAAGAAGGCGGCGAGCTGATGTTCGGAGGGTCGCGTGCCGCGGTACGGCTGGTGCAGGACGGAACGGCCATGACCATGGCCGGCGAGCCGGACCATCGCTGGTTTCCGCCCGGCACCCATATCACGGTGCGCGGCCTCTCCAAGCAGTTCAACGGCACGGTCATCTACGAGAATTTCGATCTCGACCTGCCGCGCGGCAAGGTGGTCTCGGTGTTCGGCCCGAACGGCTGCGGCAAGAGCACCATCATCAACATGATCGCCGGCCTGATCCCGCTGGATAAGGGCGACGTGCTGTTCGACGGCAAGACCATCGACGAGACGCGGATCGGCTATGTGTTCCAGAACTACCGCGAGGCGCTGTTCCCCTGGCTGCGCGCCATCGACAATATCCATTACCCGCTGAAGCTGATGGGCCTGTCGAAGCGCGCGCGCGAGGAGCGCGTCGCCAAGCTGCTGACCCGCTTCGACGTCAGGATCGATTTCCACCGCTATCCCTACGAGCTGTCCGGCGGCCAGCAGCAGACGGTGTCGATCCTGCGCTCGCTGGTGATGGAGCCGGAGGTGCTGTTCCTCGACGAGCCTTTCTCGGCGCTCGATTACGAGATGACCCTGTTCATGCGTGATCAGATGCAGAAGGCCTTCATGGAGACGAACACCACCATGGTGATCGTCAGCCATGACCTCGAGGAGGCCGTCTATCTCGCCGATTACGTGCTGCTGTTAACCCGGCGGCCGACCCGCATCGCCGATTACGTCGAAGTGCCGCTGCCGCGGCCGCGCAGCGCCGAGACCCTGTCGGACCCGAAATTCGTCGAGATCAAGAGCCATTGCCTGGATGTCTTCCGGCGGGAGGCCAAGCTGTGAACGCCGTCCTGTCGTTTGCGTCCGCCCGGCTCGGCCGCCTGCGTCCCGTGCTCGGCGTCGTCCTGCTGGTGTTTGTCTGGTGGCTGGCCACGGTGATGGAACTGGCCGACCCGGTGCTGCTGCCGCCGCCGCAGGAGGCGCTGAAGGCGCTGGTCGACGGGCTGGTGTCCGGCCCGCTGCTGTTCGATTTCTGGCAGACCATCTATCGCACCGTGCTGTCGTTTGCGATTGCCTCCGCCATCGCCATCCCGCTCGGCGTCATCCTCGGTGCCGCCGAGAAACTGTACCGCTCGGTGGAATTCGTCATCGACTTCTTCCGCTCGACCCCCGCATCGGCGGTCTTCCCGCTGTTCCTGGTGCTGTTCGGTGTCGGCGACCGCACCAAGATCGCGGTGGCCGCCTTCGGTGCCGTGCTGGTGATCCTGTTCAACGTCGCCTATGGCGTGATGAACGCCCGCAAGACCCGGGTTCTGGCCGCCAAGGTGATGGGCGCCGGCCGCTGGCGGGTGCTGATCGACGTGTATTTCTGGGAATCCCTGCCGCAGACCTTCATCGGCATGCGCAACGGCATCTCGCTGTCGCTGGTCATCGTGGTGGTGGCCGAGATGTTCATCGGCTCGACCGACGGCATCGGCCACCGGCTGATCGAGGCGCAGATGCTGTTCGAGATGCCGACCATGTATGCGGCGATTTTTGCCGCCGGTGCGCTCGGCTACGGCATGAACTGGGTGTTCCTGACCATCGAGAAGACCTTCGTGCACTGGGGCGGCAAATGACCGAGACCGCAGCGCGCAAACGCATCGTCATCGTCGGCGCCGGCGTTGCCGGCAGCATCCTCGCCTATGGCCTGAAGGACGTCGCCGGCGCCGAGGTGATCTGCATCGAGCGGGCCTCGCCGGAAGACCAGTCCGATGCCGGCACCGGGCTGAATGTCGGCCCCAATGCGATCAAGGCGCTGCATAGCTTCCTGCCCGACCTTGCCGCCAGCCTGGTCGGGCAGAGCCTGCCGTGGGCCAGCTGGCGCATCTCGCTGACCGGCGGGCGCGAACTGATGAACCTGCCGCTGCTCGATGTCGCCGACAACCACGGCATCCGCATCCGCTGGTCGGCGCTCTACCGCCTGCTGCGCCAGCCGGTGCGCGCCCATGTCCGCTTCGCCACCGAAGTCGTCGCCATGCGCTATGCCCGCGCCGGCGAGGCCGGGCCGATCGTCATCGAGACCCGCCACCGCCAGACCGGCGTCACCACGCTGATCGACGGCATCGACCTGCTGATTGCCGGTGACGGCCGCTATTCCGCCGTGCGCGAGACCTTTTTTGCCCGGCCCGAGCCGCGCTTCCTCGGCGTCTGCATTTTCCGCCTGCTGGTGGAAGCGGCGCGACCCGGCCTGATCGACGATTACGAGCAGTGGTTCAACGGCCCCAACCGCCTGCTGGCCTTCCGGGTGCCGGGCGAGGCCACCTATATCGCCGGCTCTTTCCCGATCCCGGCCGACGCGGATGTGCCGGACGCAGCCAAGACCGCTGCGGCGCTGCGCACGCTCTATACGCCGGCCGACGGCACGCCGAGCGACCAATGCGCCTTCATGATCGACACCATCTGCAGCCATCTCGACGACATCCACTGGGCGCGGCTGCAGGAATGCGACATCGCCTTCGGCGACCCGAACGGCCGCATCCTGCTGCTGGGCGACGCGGCGCATCCGATGGTCCCCACCCTCGGCCAGGGCGCCACCCAGGCGATGGAAGATGCCTGCATCGCGGTGGCCGAACTGCGTGGCGCGCTGGCCGGACCGGCCGCCGGCCTCGCCGAGGCGGTGTGGCGGATCGAGGAGCGCCGGCGCGGCCGGGTCGAATTCGTGGTGAATTTCTCGCGCGATGCCACCGACACCATGCTGGCCGGCGCCGATCCGGTCAGCGGCAGCCTGGCCAAGAACGGCCCCGGCTTCCGCGCCAAGCTGGCCCGGCTCTATCGCGACGTGCCGGCGGCGTGAGCTTCGGGCCGGCAGGCCATTGCCCGCCGCCCCACTGAAACCAGCCGCCGATCAGACGATCTGGACCTTCAGGTCCGGCAAGCCGTCGACATGGCCGACCAGCGTGTCGCCGGCCACCACGGCGGCAACGCCTTCGGGCGTACCGGAGAAGATCAGGTCGCCGGGCTGCAGTTCCCAGGCCGCCGACAGATGCTCGATGGTCTCGCTGATGTTCCAGATCAATTTGTCGACCGTGCTGCCCTGGCGCGGGCTGCCGTTGACCTGGAGCGAGATCGCGGCCTTTTCGATGCCACCGGCCTTGTCCTTGGGGACAATCGGGCCCATCGGGGCGCTGTAGTCAAACGCCTTGCCGATGCACCAGGGCCGGCCCTGCTTCTTCATGTCGTTCTGCAGGTCGCGGCGTGTCATATCCAGGCCCACGGCATAGCCGTAGACGTAATCCATCGCATCCCTGGCCGCGATGGCCTTGCCGGCCTTGCCGATGGCGACCACCAGCTCGATCTCGTGGTGCAGGTTCTTGGTCAGGCTCGGATACGGCATATGGCCCGTCGCGCCTTCCGGCACCACCACCAACGCATCGGCGGGCTTCATGAAGAAAAACGGCGGCTCACGACCGGTAAAGCCCATCTCCTTCGCATGCTCTTCATAGTTCCGGCCCACGCAGTAAATGCGGTGCACGGGGAACTGCTTGTCGGTGCCAAGAACCGGCACCGCAACGGTGGCGGACGGTGCAAACACGAAATCCATGGAGGCTCTCCGGTGGGGTGGCCAGATGGCGGAGGGAGTGGGATTCGAACCCACGATACCCTTTTGAGGTATACACACTTTCCAGGCGTGCGCCTTCGACCGCTCGGCCATCCCTCCAGCGCGGGCGGCACTATACCCGCCGGAGACGAATTTGCAATCCACCCGCAGAATTGCGTAAAGTCCTGTCCAGGCAGGTCAAATGCGGGGAGCGAGACGTGCTGCTGGGGCGGATTCTGGGCTGGATTCTGGTGGCGCTGGCGATACTGGCGGCGGGTGGTGATGGTTTGGGCTGGCTGCAGAACGGCCGGCTGGCCCTGAGCAGCCTGCGCGCCTTCTGGACCCGGGTCGACCCGACCAGCCTCGGCGTCGTCCAGGCCGCGATGCAGGCCTGGCTGCCGGCGGCCGTCTGGGACCCCGGCATAACCACCCTGCTCGCCTGGCCCGCCGTTCTGGTGCTCGGCGTCCTCGGTATCCTGCTGCTGGCGCTCTGCCGGCGGCGACCGCCGCGCCGGCGGCGCTTCGGGGCGCTGGCCTGAGGCAGGTCTACTGGCCGGAGATTTACTGGCCGAAACCTTACTGGTCGGAGATCTTCAGGGCGGCGATGAAGGCTTCCTGCGGAATCTCGACATTGCCGACCTGCCGCATGCGCTTCTTGCCCTCTTTCTGCTTCTCCAGCAGCTTGCGCTTGCGACTGATGTCGCCGCCGTAGCATTTCGCCAGCACGTCCTTGCGCAGCGCCGAAATATCCTCGCGGGCGATGATGCGGCCGCCGATGGCCGCCTGGATGGCGATCTTGAACATCTGGCGCGGAATCAGTTCCTTCAGCCGCTCGCAGAGCTGGCGGCCGCGGGTCTCGGCGCGGCCGGCATGCACGATGGTGGCCAAAGCGTCGACATTCTCGGCATTCACCAGGATGGTCATCTTCACCAGGTTGCCGGCCTCATAGCCGTCCATGGTGTAATCGAAGCTGGCATAACCGCGGCTGACCGACTTCAGCCGGTCATAGAAATCGAACACCACCTCGTTGAGCGGCAGGCGGTAGACCACCATGGCGCGGTTGCCGGCATAGGTCAGTTCGACCTGGCGGCCGCGCTTTTCCTCGCACAGCTTGAGGATGCTGCCGAGATGCTCGTCGGGCACCATGATGGTGGCCCTGATCCATGGCTCGTCGATATGGTCGATCAGCATCGGGTCCGGCATGTCGGCCGGGTTATGTACCTCTTCCATCGAGCCGTCGGTCTTGTAGACGTGATAGACGACGCTCGGCGCCGTGGTGATCAGGTCGAGGTTGAATTCGCGGATCAGGCGTTCCTGGATGATCTCGAGATGCAGCAGGCCGAGGAAGCCGCAGCGGAAGCCGAAACCCAGCGCCGCCGAACTTTCCATCTCGAAATGGAAGCTGGCATCGTTGAGTCGCAGCTTGCCGAGGCTTTCGCGCAGTTCCGGGAAGGCGCCGGCATCGATCGGATAGAGGCCGCAGAACACCACCGGGATCGACGGCTTGAAGCCGGGCAGCGCCTGCGCAGCCTGCCGCTTGTCCTCGGTGATGGTATCGCCCACCGAGGTATCGGCCACTTCCTTGATCGCCGCCGTGAAGAAGCCCATCTCGCCGGGCCCGAGCTCGTCGATCATGGTCTGCTTCGGATTGAAGATGCCGACGCGCTCGACCGGATGTACCGCACCCGACGACATGAACTTGATCTTCATGCCCTTGCGGATCACGCCATCGACGACGCGGAACAGCACGACGACGCCGAGATAGGCATCGTACCAGGAATCCACCAGCAGGGCTTTCAGCGGCGCGTTGCGGTCGCCCTTGGGCGCCGGCAGCCGGGTGACCAGCGCTTCCAGCACCTTGTCGATGCCGATGCCGGTCTTGGCGGAAATCTCGACGGCGTCGGATGCATCCAGCCCGATCACATCCTCGATCTGCTGCTTGACGCGCTCGGGCTCGGCCGCCGGCAGGTCGATCTTGTTGAGCACCGGCACGATTTCATGACCGGCATCGATGGCGTGATAGACATTGGCCAAGGTCTGCGCCTCGACGCCCTGGCTGGCATCGACCACCAGCAGCGAACCCTCGCAGGCCGCCAGCGAGCGGCTGACCTCGTAGGCGAAGTCGACGTGGCCGGGCGTGTCCATCAGGTTCAGCACGTAATTCTTGCCGTCCTGCGCCTTGTAGTTCAGCCGCACGGTCTGCGCCTTGATGGTGATGCCGCGCTCGCGCTCGATATCCATGCTGTCGAGCACCTGGGCGGTCATCTCGCGCTTTTCCAGGCCGCCGCAGGCCTCGATCAGGCGGTCGGCCAGGGTCGACTTGCCATGATCGATATGGGCGATGATGGAAAAGTTGCGGATCAGGTCGAGATCGGTCGCCACGGTGTGGTGCTCTGAATAAGGGAATGGGTCAGCGGAACAGCCGCAGGACGTCGCTGTCGCGGGTTTCCTGCGAGGGAATCTTCATGATGCCGCTGGTGCGCACGGCCGCTGCGCCATCGGCGGTGATCAGCGCCTCGGCAAACCCGAGGCTGCGGGTGGCGCGGATCAGCCGGCCCTTGCCTTCCACCCAGCTGCCGAGCGGTGCCGGCCCGACGTAATCGCCCGACAGGCTGACGGTGGGGAGGAACTTCTTGCCGCCGACCGCCACCGAGACGGTGAAACCGAGCAGCATGTCGGCGAAGGTCATCAGCATGCCGCCATGGCAGGTCTGCATCGGGTTGCAGTGGCGCGCCTCGACGCGAAAGCCCATCACCGGCAGGCCGTCATCGTCGATGCGCCCCCAGAGCGGACCGTTCACCTCCATGTAGCCCATGAAGGTGAGTTCCTTCATGCCGGCCGGCACGGATGCCGCAGTCTCTGTCTTGTGGGGAGCGCTCATGGGCGGGGGTTTTAGCACCTGCAACAGGGCCCGGCAACGAAGCCAGCCGGGGCGCTTCCCCCTGCGGGGCCGCCGGATGGTCCCTGACCGACCGCCGGGGACCGTTTTCGCCCGGCCGTGACCGCGAGTGACCGTTTCCGACCGGCAGTGACCGCTGGTGACCGTTCGTGACCGCTGGTGACCGCTGTGTACCGTTTCTGACCGCTGGTGTTCGTTTCTCCTTCTGCCTGTTTGCACCGGCCCTGCCTCGCAGCCGCCGGTTGGCCAGGAAATATGAACATATATGGAACATAAAGGCCGAAAATCAAGGGCAGCATACATTTGTATGCTGCCCGGCCCGCCGCCGGCTCAGGCCGGGATTTCCCAGACCGCGCTGGCGGTGGCGACGTAATCGACCCGGCCGTCGCGCAGGGCGCGCAGGCATTCCGCCGGCGTGTTGACCAGCGGCTCATCGGGCAGGGTGAAGCCGGCCTGGATCAGCACCGGCATGCCCGAAAGCGCGGCATAATCCGACAGGATATCGTGGCACAGCGACGGGCGGGCATCGTCGAGCACCTGCGGCCGCGCGCTGCCGTCGGCATAGAGCACCGGGGCCAGCCGCTCGCGCCAGGGTTCGCGCACGGCGCAGGCGATGGCGCGGAAGCGCGCGGCATCGCGGGCCAGCGGCGGCAGGTCGAACACCATGGCGGCATCGGCCGCGCGCACCACCGGCGCGAACGGCAGGTCGGCGGGGCGGCCGAGCCGGTGGCGCAGGCGCTCGGCGGCGGCGCGGCGCGGCGCGGCGAGGATGCTGCGCGCGCCGAGTGCCTGCGGCCCGTATTCCATGCCGCCGGCATAGAGCGCCACCAGCTTGCCGGCATTGATCAGGGCGGCTGCGGCACGCGCGGGCTCGCTGCTGACCAGCCTGGCACCGGCGCCGGCCAGCACCGGATCGATGTCGCCATCGTAGTCGCGGCCATAGCAGAAATGGTCGAGCGGCCGGCGTTGGGTCAGCCACTGCGCCACGCCGTCGCGCTCCAGCAGATACTGCAGCACGCTGCCCTCGGCCACGCCGCGCCCGCCGGCCGCCGGATAGACGGCAAGACCGGCGAGCGGCAGGGTCTCGGCCAGATGCCGGTTCAGCGCCGCATCGGCGAACAGGCCGCCCGCCACGGCGAGATGCCGCAGCTCGTGACGCTGCAGCACCTGCGCGATCGACGCTGCCATCACGTCCCGGGTCACCTTCTGCACGGCTGCCGCCACCAGCGGCGCCGGATGGCCGGCGGCCCAGCGCAGCAGCCAGCGCCGCATGCCGGCATAGCCGGCGAAATCGCTGTCGATGCGGCCGTCGTCCGCGACATGGAAATGCGCCGCCAGCCCGGCGGCCAGCATCGGCTCGGCCTGGGCGGCCAGCGCCGCGAACAGCGCCGCGTCGCCATGGGCCCTGAGGCCGACCGCTTCGGCGGCGAAACTGCCCAGACGCGCCAGGGAATCGGTATGCGCCGGCGCGGCCAGCGCCGTATCGTCGCCGCCCAGCGTGGCGATGCGGCCGTATTTCAGCAGCCGCTGGCCGTAAGACGCATTGTCGCCGCCTTCGCCGGCCGTATAGACCAGCGCCTCGTCCCAGCCGGTATGGAACAGCGCGGCCAGTGCCTGGGCGGTGTGATGGTTGCAGAAGCGCAGCGGCAGGTCGGAACGGCAGCCGAGATCGCGCAGGAAGGCGGTGACATAGAACATCTCGGCGCTGTCGCTGCGGCCGTAGCGGATGGCTTCGCGTTCCATGCTGGCATGGCGTTCGAGGCCGACCATGGCGCGTACCCGGCTCTCGACCCGGCGCGGCAGCGGGAAATGCCGGAAATAGCGGCTGGGGAAATAGCCGCGCGAGAGCGTCACCGCTCCAAGGTCCTCGGGGCCCGCGCCGGCCACCGCCAGGCATTCGGCAATCGCCTCGAAGGGAATGCGGCCGCCGTCGCCGGGCCGGCGGGTCAGGCGCTCCTGCGCCACGCCGGCCACCATGCGGTATCCATCGAACAGCACCGCACAGGCATCGCGATGGCCCGGATGGATACCGAGGATCAGCATGCCAGGATGAGCATATGGCGGCCGTTACCCTCTCTGCGGCCTCAGCCGCGCAAAGACGCTCCGCAGGCCTTGGCGGCAGCCGCCACGACCTTCTGGCCGACCGCCTCGATCTCGGCATCGGTGAGCGTCTGCTGCTGCGGTTCCAGCCGCACGCTCAGCGCAATCGACTTGTGGCCCTCGGGGATGCCCTGGCCGGCAAAGACGTCGAATACCGCGACCCGCGCGATCAGCGCCTTGTCGGCACCGCGCACCGCCTTGATCAGCGTCTCGGCAGCGACACCGGCCTCGACGATGAAGGCGAAGTCACGTTCGACCGCCTGCAGGTCCGACAGTTTCAGCGCCGGTTTCGCCCGGCCGCCGCCGCCCTTCGCGGCGCGCGGCAGCGGCACGCGATCGAGGAAGACCTCGAAGCCCACGAGAGGCCCCTTGATGTCCATGGCCTGCAGGCTGCGCGGATGCAGCTCGCCGAAGGCCGCCAGCACGGTCTTCGGCCCGAGCCGCAAGGTGCCCGAGCGGCCCGGATGGTACCAGTCCGGCGCACCGTCCATCACCATCAGGGTGTCGACGGCGACGCCGGCTGCGGCGAGTGCCGCCATGGCATCGGCCTTGGCGTCATAGGCATCGACCGCACGCGGCCGTTCGCGCCAGTGGCGCGGCCCGGTCTGGCCGCGCCGCAGGCCGCTGGCGACCAGCGCCTGACCACCGGCTTCCGCCGAGGCATACTGCGGGCCGACCTCGAACAGGGCAACGTCTGCCGTGCCGCGATCCATGTTGCGGCGCGCGGCGGCGATCAGACCGGGCAGCACCGAGGGACGCATGGCGTCGAGATCGGCGCTGATCGGGTTGACCAGGATCAGGCCGTCCTGGCCGCCGCCGAAGGCTTCGGCCTCGGCGCGCTTGATGAAGGAATAGGTGACCGCTTCGACCAGGCCGCGGGCGGCGAGCGCGCGCCGCGCCTGTCGCACGCGGCGCTGCGACAGGCTGAGCGCCGGCGCCGGCACGGCACCCGCCACCGGCAGCGGCACCGACGGAATCGCGTCGAAGCCATGCAGGCGGGCGATTTCCTCGACGAGATCGGCTTCGCCGTCGATATCCGGCCGCCACGACGGCGGCGCCACCGACAGGCTGTCGCCGGTCTTCGTCACGGTGAAGCCGAGCGATTCCAGAATCGCCACCTGGCGGTCGACCGGCAGGTCGAAACCGACCAGGCCCTGCAGCCGCGTGGGGCGCAGGGCAATGCTGCGCTGCCAGTCTGGCTCCGTCCCCGCGACAATGACGTCGGAGGCTTCGCCACCACAGAGATCGAGCACCATGCGGGTGGCCAGCTCCATGGCCGGACGCACGAAGCCCGGATCGACGGTGCGCTCGAAGCGATGGCGCGCGTCGGAATGGATGCCGAGCTTGCGGCCCGTGGTCGCCGTGCGCACCGGATCGAACCAGGCGCATTCGATGAAGACCTCGGTGGTCGCCTCCGAACAGCCGGAATGCTCGCCGCCCATCACGCCGCCGATGCCTTCGGGGCCGGCATCGTCGGCGATCACCGTCATGGTGTCGTCGAGCGTGTATTCGCGGCCATCGAGCGCGAGGAGCTTTTCACCGGACTTCGCCAGCCGCGCAACGATGTCGCCCTTGACCTTGGCCGCATCGAAGACATGCAGCGGCCGGCCGAGATCGTAGGTGAAGAAGTTGGTGATATCGACCAGCACCGAGATCGGCCGCAGGCCGATGGCTTTCAGCCGCTGCTGCAGCCAGGCCGGCGACGGGCCGTTCTTCACGCCCTTGACCAGGCGACCGACGAAGATCGCACAGGCCTTGTCGTCTTCCGCGCTGAAATCGCGGCGCACGGCGACCGGGCTCTTGAAGCTGCCCGGCACGGCGACGATATCCAGCGGCTTCAGTTTGCCCAGCCCGGCGGCGGCGAGGTCGCGGGCGATGCCGCGCACGCCGAGGCAGTCGCCGCGGTTCGGCGTCAGCTTGATCTCGATGGTCGGATCGTCGAGGCCCATGACGGAGGCGAACGGCGCGCCGACCGGCGTCTCGGGGGCCAAGTCGATAATCCCGGTATGCTCGTCGGTCAGGCCCATCTCGCGTTCCGAGCAGAGCATGCCATTGGACGCCACGCCGCGGATGGTGGCGGCCTTGAGCAGCAGGTTGATGCCGGGCACCGTCGAGCCGACCGGCGCGAAGACGCCCTTCATGCCGGCGCGCGCGTTCGGCGCGCCGCAGACCACCTGGAAGGTCTCTTTGCCGGTGAAAACCTCGCAGACGCGCAGCTTGTCGGCATTGGGATGCGGCTCGGCCTTTTTCACTTCGGCGACCACGAAGGGCGCGAAGACGGCGGCCGGATCGGTGATGCCCTCGACTTCGAGGCCGATGGCGGTCAGCTTGGCGGCGATCTCGTCGAGCGACGCCTGTGTGTCGAGATGGCTTTTCAGCCAGGCGAGCGTGAATTTCATCGGGCCACCCCCTGGCCGAGCGTCGGCACATCCAGCGGCACGAAGCCGTAATGCTTCAGCCAGCGCAGGTCGGCGTCGAAGAAGGCGCGCAGGTCGGGGATGCCGTATTTCAACATGGCAATGCGGTCGATGCCCATGCCCCAGGCAAAGCCCTGCCATTCGTCGGGATCGAGGCCGCAATGCTGCAGCACGCGCGGATGCACCATGCCGGAGCCGAGGATTTCGAGCCAGTCGTCGCCCTCGCCGACGCGCAGCACACCGCCCTCGCGCGAGCAGTTGATGTCGACCTCGGCCGACGGCTCGGTGAAGGGGAAATAGCTCGGGCGGAAGCGCATCTTCACATTGTCGGTCTCGAAGAAGGCCTTGCAGAATTCGACCAGCGCGCCCTTCAGGTGGCCCATGTGGATGTTGCGATCGATCACCAGACCCTCGATCTGGTGGAACATCGGCGTATGGGTCATGTCGTAGTCGGAACGGAAGGTGCGGCCGGGCACCACGATGCGATAGGGCGGCGGGCCGCTTTCCATGGTGCGGATCTGCACCGGCGAGGTATGGGTGCGCAGCACCATCTGCTCGCCGTCGCTGGCGCGCGGCGGCAGGTAGAAGGTGTCCTGCATCTGCCGCGCCGGATGTTCGGGCGGGATGTTGAGCGCGGTGAAATTGTGGAAATCGTCCTCGATATCCGGGCCTTCCGCGATGGTGAAGCCCATCGCCGCGAAAATCTCGGTGATCTCGTCGATCACCTGGCTGACCGGATGGATGCGGCCCTGCGCTTCGGCGCTGTCGGCCACCGGCAGGGTCATGTCGAGCGTCTCGGCCTTCAGCCGCGCATTGATCGCCGCATCGGCCAGCGTGGTCCGCCGCGTCTCGATGGCGGCGCCGAGCTGCTCCTTCACCGCATTGAGCTGCTGGGCGCGCGCCTTGCGGTCGTCCGGCGACAGGCTGCCCAGCTCCTTCAGCGCGGCCGACAGCCAGCCCTTCTTGCCCAGCACGTTCAGCCGCGCCTCTTCCAGGGCATCAAGGCTCTGCGCCGCGGCAACGGCCTGTTCGGCGGCGGCGGCAAGCGTGGTGATCTCGGTCATGAATCCTCTTTAACGCTGGCGCGCGACACGGCAGTGAAATCGAAGCAGGAAAACCGGCAACAAAAAGGGGGCCGTGGTGACGGCCCCCTTCGCTAAACGGTCGCGCGGTAGATCTGGCGAGCGAGGGCCGGTCAGGCCGCCGCGGCGGGCAGGGCGGCTTTCGCCTGCGCCACCAGGGCGTTGAAGGCCTCGGGCTCGTGCACCGCGAGATCGGCCAGGACCTTGCGGTCGACCTCGATGCCGGCGAGCGCGAGGCCGTTGATAAATCGGCCGTAGGTCAGACCCTGCTCGCGGGCGGCGGCGTTGATGCGCTGGATCCACAGCGCGCGGAAATTGCGCTTCTTGGCGCGACGGTCGCGGAACGCATACTGCAGTCCCTTCTCGACCTTCTCGATCGCGACGCGGAAGACGGTGGAATTACGGCCGCGATAGCCCTTGGCGAGCTTCAGGACCTTCTTGTGGCGGGCATGGGCGGTAACGCCCCGTTTGACACGTGCCATGGCGGTTCAGCTCCTTCGGCTCAGGCGTTCGGCAGGTAGTTCTTGATGATCTTGCGCGCATCACCCTCGAACACGATCGCGGTGCCGCGATGGTTCCGGATCTGCTTGTTGGTGCGCTTGATCATGCCGTGACGCTTGCCCGCATGGGCACGCTTGACCTTGCCAGTGGCGGTCAGTTTGAAGCGCTTCTTGGCAGAGCTCTTCGTCTTCAGCTTGGGCATTTCATAACCTCCGAAGGTATGGAGTGATCTTCAAGGCGGACACGGCAGCCCTTCTAGCCGGAACGCCCGATACAGGGGCGCGGTTGTAGCGGCCCGGGCCCGCCTTGGCAAGCCCGGCGAAGGCCGGGATTTCAACGGCTTTCGGCAGCTTTCCGCCACTGTGGCGGATAGGCCACAGGTATGCCCTGCCAGGCGGCCCTGCAGGGGGTGCCGAAGCCCTCCGGACGGCCCCGAGTCGCCACACGTGGAGGTTTAAACGCCCGCCAGGCGGGTTGCGCGACCGGTTTCCGGCGGCTCACGAGACCATTCCGTGAATCTGCAGGATTTGCAAAAATGCCCTTGAAAATCAGAAAATTAAATCCATATGCCCTTGCTAGGTCATGGTCAGCGATGGGGCAATTCCCACTCGCATAACGTGATTGTCGCAGCATGAGGTTTCGCACTTGCAAAACCCGGAACCGCCGCTAGTATCACGCGGGTTCGCGGTCCCCCGCCGGACACCGCCGCACGACTGCTCCGGTAACCTCGGCTCCCGTGACAGCCGCCTTGCATGCCTCAGCGCTCTGCGCTGCCGGGGCAGGGCAGGGTCGTCATCCGGGGGGCCGGCCTCTGGCGGATCGATCGCATGAACCAAAGATTGCAGACTGATTGCAGACTGATGTTGAACACTGTCCAATTCTCGCAGCTCGATCTCGTCGAACCCATTCAACGGGCGCTCACGGCTGAAAAGCACGTCGAACCGACCCCGATCCAGGCCAAGGCCATCCCGCATCTGCTGCAGGGCCGTGATCTGCTCGGCCAGGCCGATGCCGGCGCCGGCAAGACCGTTGCCTTCACCCTGCCGATCCTGCAGCACCTGTCGATCGACCGGCATCCGGCCGGCGCCCGCAAGGCCCGCGCCCTGGTGCTGACCACCTCGCGCGAGCGCGTGCAGCATATCCACGAGAGCTTCCGCGCCTACGGCCGCTTCGTGCGGCTGAGCCAGGCCACGGTCTATGAAGGCCCGGGCAAGGCGGCGCAGGCCCAGGCGCTGAGCCGCGGCATCGACATCCTGATCGGCACGCCCGGCCGCGTGGTCGAACTGATCAACGCCGGCCAGCTCGAGCTGAACAAGCTCGAGATCATGGTGATGGACGAGACCGACCGCATGCTGGAGCTCGGCGTCACCAACGAGCTGCGCGCCATCTTCGAGGCGGCGCCGACCGAGCGCCAGACCATCGTGTTCGCCACCACCCTGCCGGCCGAGATCAAGCAGCTCGCCGACAGCCTGCTGACCGACCCGGTCACCGTGCTGGCCAACCCGCCGGCGCCGCGGCTGATCATCACCGCCCAGTCGGCCCGCATCCGCGACACCGAGGCCCGCCGCCGGGTGCGCGACCTGCTGCCCGAACGCAGCGCCGGCCGCAGCTGATCCCCGACCGGCCTGCCCGGCGGGACCCGATACCCGCCTAACATAAACGAATTTCAAGCAAATTCGCGCCCGCAGGTCTTCTGCGGGCGCTTGTCTATCGGGACTGTCTGCGTCACATTTTATCCACAGACAGGCAGCAGAACGGCCGGCCGGGCTGTGACAGGCAACGGAATATCAACCCCGGCCCGGTCAGGATGCTGCGATTCGACCGACGATGGGCATGGCTGTGGTGACGAAGGAGAGTTCCGGACCGCTCAATGATCCGACCTGGCGCGACAAGCTGCGTGCCTGGTGGCACGGCGACGACTATGTCATGCGCCACATGGTCCAGGATTTTTCGACCCGGCCCGCCCAGGCCCCCGCCGAAATCCCCGCCGACGTTCCCCTTGAGCTGCCGACCATCGAACGCTGGACGCCGCGCCGCCAGCAGGTGGTGCAGCGCCTGTTCGGCGACGGCTTCAACCAGCCCGGCGGCGAGGAGCTGATGAAGACCCTGACCCAGCCGCTGGGTCTCAATCCCAACATGTCGGTCACCGAACTGGGCTCCGGCCTCGGCGGCATGAGCCGCATGCTGGCCCGCGACGGCCTGTGGGTGGATGCCTACGAACCCGATGCCGACCTTGTCATGTCGGCCACCGAGATCGCCCGCAGTCAGGGCCTGCGCCAGCGCACCAACATCAAGAACCTGGCGCTCGACGACATCAGCCTGAAGCGCAAGAGCATCGATGTCGTGCTGTCGAAGGAAGGCCTGATGGGCGTGCAGGACAAGCGCCTGCTGCTGGCCAAGCTGCGCGCGGCGATGAAGCCGGGCGGCCAGCTGATGCTGACCGATTTCCTGCTGACCGGCCCGACCGACAGCCGCATTTACGAGGTCTGGTGGGACCGCGAGCCGGTCAAGCCGCACCTGATGACTCCGGAAGGACTACAGGCCGAGCTGGAAAGCCTCAACTTCATCGTCTGCTATATCGAGGACGTCAGCCACGAGCTGAAAGAGGCGGTGATCGAATCCTTCGGCCATTACGCCGCCGACATCAAGCTGCTCGGCAAGCATGCCAATGCCGACGAGCGCGACTGGGTGATCTCGGAAGGCGAGCACTGGGCGATCCGCATCAGCGCCATGGACGCCAACATCATCCGGCTCTACCGCATCTACTGCCGCGTGATCGACTGAAGCGCCGGGACGGGCACGGGTAACGAAAAAGGGCCGCAGTTTCCTGCGGCCCTTTTCGTGTCCCGGAAGACGGCAGCGTTCAGTGCAGCTTGGCCTTGACGTCGCCGATGGCGCGTTCGATCTGCGCCGCGGCGGCCGCCCCCTGCAGCTGCTGCGCCAGCACCTGGCCGGCGGCGGCAATCGCCACCTCGACGGCGGTGTCGCGGACTTCCTGCAGCGCCAGTTTCTCGGCCTGGGCGATCTTGTCCGTGGCCTGGCGGCGGCGCCGTTCCAGGCTGGTCTTCAGTTCGTCCTCGGCCTGACGCACCAGGATCTTCGCCTCGGCTTCCGCGGCGGCGACGATCTCTTCGGCTTCCTTGAGCGCATTGCGCTGCTTGCGCTGGTATTCGGCGAACAGGTGCTGCGCCTCGCGGTGCAGCGCCTCCGCCTCGTCCAGCTCGCGCTTGATCTTCGCCGCCCGCTCGTCGAGCTGGCGGCCGACCTTGCCCGGCACCTTCAGGTAAAAGACGATGCCGAAGAAGACGAGGAAGGCGATCAGTTCCCAGAAATGCGGATCGTGCATCATTGTCGCTGTCCGATCCTCAGTTCCGGGCCATGGCCGGCTTGGCAAGGGCCTGGGTGACGGCCGCCTCGACGGCATCCGCCGCCGGGGCCGTGCCGCTGAGCCGTGCCACCACGCCGGCAGCCGCATCGACGGCGACCGACTTGAGCGCACCGAGTGCCTGCTGCTTGGCGGCGAGGATGTTCGCTTCGGCAGCCTTGGCATGTTCGCCGATCTCGGCTTCCACCCTGGCACGCACGGCGGCCGCATCGGCCGTCATCCGTGCCCGGGCATCGCCGGCGATCGCCTGGGCCTTGTTGCGGGCCGATGCCAGTGCCTGCTCGTATTCGGCAATGGCCTTCTCGGTCTCGCGCTTCAGCCGGGCCGCCTCCTCCAGGTCGTGCTCGAGGCGCTTCTTGCGCTCGTCGAGTACGCCAGCCACGCGCGGCAGGGCCACCTTCGCCATCAGCAGATAGAGGACGACAAAGGTGATCGCCAGCCAGACGAGCTGGGGCAGGAAGGCTGCTGTTTCGAGCTGAGGCATCTAGCTCAGACGAACAGGATCAGCAGCGCGATCAGCAGCGCGAAGATGCCGAGCGCCTCGGTCACCGCGAAGCCCAGCATCAGGTTGCCGAACAGCTTGGGCGCGGCGCCCGGGTTGCGCAGCGCGCCGTTGAGGAAGTTCGCGAAGATCAGACCCACGCCGATCGCGGCGCCGCCCATGCCGATAGCAGCGATACCGGCGCCGATCATCTTAGCGGAAGCAAGATCCATGATACTCATCCTTCTCTTGGTTTGGTTCTTTGAGAACGCAGTGTTGGCAGAACGCAGTGATGGGTTGAACTGTGTGAAACTCAGTGGTGTTCCATGTTCACGGCCTCGGCCAGGTAGAGGCACGAGAGGATGGCGAACACATAGGCCTGCAGGAAGGCGATCAGGAATTCCAGCGCGGTCAGCGCGGTGACCATGGCGAGCGGCAGAATGCCGCTGACCGACAGCGCGCCGCCCAGCCCGATCATCGAGCCGACGAAGCCGGCGAAGACCATCAGCGTGGTATGGCCGGCCAGCATGTTGGCGCCGAGACGCAAAGACAGGCTGATCGGGCGGGTCAGGTAGGAGATGATCTCGATCGGAATGATCAGCGGCGCCAGCCACATCGGCACGCCGGCCGGCATGAAATGCGTGAAGAAGTGGATGCCGTTGCGCGCGATGGCGATGATGGTGACGCCGACGAACACCAGGATGGCCAACGCGAAGGTGACGATGATGTGGCTGGTCGGCGTGAAGCTGTAGGGGACCATGCCCAGCATGTTGCAGAACAGCACGAACATGAACAGCGCGAAGATGAACGGGAAATACTGGCGGCCGTTCGGGCCGACGTTCTCGCGCACCATGCCGGCGACGAATTCGTAGGACAGCTCGGCCAGCGACTGCAGGCGGCCGGGCACCAGGCTGCGCTGGCGCATGCCGTAGACCATCAGCAGGGTGATGGCGACCACCGACAGCAGCATGAACAGCGACGAATTGGTGAACGAGAAGGCATGCAGTTCGCTGCCGTCGCCGCAGAAGGCGAGGCATTTGATCTTGAACTGTTCGAGCGGACTGTGATGAGCCTCAGCCACGTTCAACCCCTTCTCTTCTTCTCTGCGGCGTCATCGGCGGCCTGGTCGGCCAGCGCGCTCGCCTGCATCCTCAGTCCCGTGCGGATCGCCGTCCACATCGCGGTGGCGATCCCCAGCAGTATAAATCCCAGCAGGCCCCACGGTGCGGTGCCCAGCCAGCGGTCGCACCACCAGCCGATGAACACCGAGACGCCGACCGCCGCCACCATCTCGATGGCCAGCGACCAGGCCTTGCCGATCGCCCGCGAACTGCGCGGATCGGCGCTGGCACCCGCGGCTTCCGCCTGGCGCCCGCGCATCTCCGCCACCCCGCGGCCGATCCGCTCGAGGGCGGCCAGATCCCGCGCTTCGGAATCAGGCCCCCCGGCCTCCTGGCCCCGGTCGGCTCCGCTGCCTGCTGTCGATGGCGGTCGATCCTGTTCGGCCATGGCTGAAGCTCCGGCTGAATCGGGGAACCGCCCCAGAAAGCGGCCGCACCATAGGTACAGGCCTGCCGAGCGTCAAGGTGCCGCAGGGCGGCCGAAAATCTGCGAATCACTCGCATCTGCCAGATCAAGCCCTTTATAACTTTAGGGTTTTGCTGACCTAATCGGGATCACCGGAAAGCCGCGATCCGCACTTCCGGGGCCTGCGGCGGAGACCGCGCCGACCCTGCGACATTCCGTCGCATCCAGGGTCTGTACCCACCGCCGGCGAGCCCGGGCCTGCCGGTCGTGGGTACAGACCCTAGACGTCCGGCGGCAGTCCGGCCGGCAGAGCGGCGCAGGGATAATCGAGGACGTCGGGGCCGACATAGGGCGCATGACCGCCGTCGGTCAGCGGGTTGAAATGGTAGAGCGACAGGCCGAACAGGCCCCAGGGCCGCCCCGCCCCGTCGCCCAGCGGCACCGCCAGCCGGTCGGCCGCCTTGTAGGGCCGGCCGACGCCCAAGCCGCTGTCGCGACTGCCGACATGCAGGGCGGGGATCAGGGTGATGCGACGATAGATCGCCTGGGCCAGCGCCGCGCTCTCGGGCGTCATGAAATCCTGCGGCCGCTTGCCGATCAGGCTCTGGCCCCAGGCCTCGTTGACCTTCTCGCCGGCCAGGGTGCACAGGAAATCGTCAGTCTCGGCGCGGTAGCGCATCAGGTAGACGTTGGGCAGGCAGGCGCGCAGCACCGCCGGTTCGATGGCGCCGCGCGGCATCGTCAGGCCGTCGCGCCGTGCCGCCCAGTGATGCAGGAACAGCCGCAGCAGCGGATGGTCGAACTGCGGCCAGACGCCGGCCGGTCCGACCGGCAGGTCAGCGTCGGCCAAGCCGACCGGCAGGTCAGCGTCGGCCAAGCCGACCGGCAGGTCAGCGTCGGCCAGGCCGACCGGCAGGTCAGCGTCGGCCAGGCCGACCGGCAGGTCAGCGTCGGCCAGGCCGACCGGCAGGTCAGCGTCGGCCAGGCCGACCGGCAGACCGGTCTCGGCGGTTTCGGTCACGGCGCGCCCGCCGGCAGGCCGGCACAGAGATACATCGTCGCCTCGCCGCCGGAATCGACCGGCAAATCCATGCCGGCCAGCGGATCGAAATGGTAGAGCGTCATGCCGAACACGCCGGCCGGATTACCGTCGCTGTCGCTGACCGGCACGATCACCCGGTCGCTCACCTTGGCAACCGCCGTCGACGGCTGGATGATCCGATGGACGATCTGGATGGCCGGCAGCTGCATGATCTGGCGATAGCGGTGCCTGGTCAGCGCATATTGTTCCGACCGGATGACCTGGCTGAGCGGCCGGTTGGCGATGCTGCCGCCCCAGGCGGCATTGACCTGCTCGCCTGCCAGCAGGCAGACGAAATCATCGGTCTCCGGCTGGTAGCGGTGCAGCCAGACATTGGGCAGGCAGCTTTTCAGGGCAATCGCGTCGATATCCTGCTTGGGCATCATCAGGCCGCGCCGGCGCGCGGCCCAGTGGTGCAGGAACGGCAGGAAGCGCGGGTCCGGCAGCACCGGCCAGGTCGCGCAGCGCTCGATCACGCGGTCGCCCGCGCCGTCATCCTCCGACACCCCGGCGATCAAGCCGTTGCCCGGCGGCGGGCGTTTTCTGTCGATCTGGACATGCCGGTTTCCGTCCTTCCGAATCCCCTTATGTAAGCTAGGGGAAACGCCGGCAGCCGTCGAGGCCAGCGACGCAGACGGGCCGGCTAGGCCTCGTGGTCGCCGCAGAGGCGACAATGCGGGTCGCGCCGCAGCTTTACGGTGCGGAAATCACCGCGCAAGGCGTCGTACAGCAGGAGCCGACCGGACATGCTGTCGCCGATGCCGGTGATTTCCTTCACCACCTCCAGCGCCTGCAGGCTGCCCATCACGCCGCCCAGCGCGCCGAGCACGCCGGCCTCCTGGCAGGACGGGATGCTGCCCGGCGGCGGTGCCTCCGGGAAAACACAGCGATAGCAGGGATGCGGATCGCCCAGATACGCCTTGAAGGTGGACAACTGGCCGTCGAAGCGCAGGATCGCCGCCGTCACCAGGGTCTTCTGCAGGCGATAGCAGGTGTCGTTGACCAGGAAGCGGGTGTCGAAATTGTCGCTGCCGTCGGCGACGATGTCATAGCCGGCAAACAGCCGCCCGGCATTCGCTTCGGTCAGCCGTTCGCTGTGCTCGACGACGCGCACATGCGGGTTGAGCGCCGCCAGCGCCGCCGCGGCACTCTCGGTCTTCTTCGCGCCGATCCGGTCGGTGCTGTGCAGCACCTGGCGCTGCAGGTTCGACAGCGACACGGTATCGTCGTCGACGATGCCGAGCGTGCCGATGCCGGCCGCGGCAAGATACAGCAGCAGCGGCGAGCCCAGCCCGCCGGCGCCGATCACCAGCACGCGCGCCTGCTTCAGCGCCTGCTGGCCGGCGCCGCCGATCTCCGGCAGGATGATGTGGCGCGCGTAGCGCTCCAGTTCGTCGGTCCCGAAAGCCGCCATGACGCTGCCGCCGCCGGCCCGGTCACAGGCCGTCGAACAGGGCGGTCGACAGGTAGCGTTCGGCGAAGCTCGGGATGATCACCACCACGGTCTTGCCGTCCATGCCCGGGCGGCCGGCCACTTCCAGCGCTGCCGCCATTGCCGCGCCCGACGAGATGCCGGCCGGGATACCCTCAAGCTTCGCCATCCGGCGCGAGGTCTCGAAGGCGGTCTCGTTGCCGATGGTGATCACCTCGTCGATCAGCGCGGTGTCGAGGTTGCCGGGGATGAAGCCGGCGCCGATGCCCTGGATCTTGTGCGGACCGGCCTTGCCGCCGGAAATCACCGGGCTGTCCTCGGGCTCGACGGCGATCATGCGCACCGACGGCTTGCGCTGTTTCAGCACGCTGCCGATACCGGTGAGCGTGCCGCCGGTACCGACGCCGGAAATCACCACATCGACCTTGCCGTCGGTATCGGTCCAGATTTCCTCGGCGCTGGTACGGCGGTGGATTTCCGGATTGGCCGGATTCTCGAACTGCTGCGGCATCACCGCGCCGGGAATTTCCTTCAGCAGCTCCTCGGCGCGGGCCAGCGCGCCCTTCATGCCCATCGGCGCCGGGGTGAGGTCGAGTTCGGCGCCGAGGAACTTGAGCATCTTGCGCCGTTCGATCGACATGCTTTCCGGCATCACCAGAATGAGGCGATAGCCCTTGGCGGCGGCGACGAAAGCCAGCGCGATGCCGGTATTGCCCGAGGTCGGCTCGACGATGGTGGCGCCCGCCTTCAGCTTGCCGCTCTGTTCCATCGCCTCGATCATGGCGATGCCGATGCGATCCTTCACGGAGGCCAGCGGATTGAAGAATTCCAGCTTGGCCAGCACCGCGGCCTTGGCGCCGGCCTCGGCGGCCAGCCGGTTGATGCGCACCAGCGGGGTGGCGCCGATGGTATCGACGATCGAATCGTAGACCCGGCCGCGCGGCGGATTCACGGGGCGGATGCTATTGGGTTTCGCCTCGGTCATGGAGTCCTCCCGTTGAATGGTTTGATCGCGTTCCGGCGGGCTGCCCCCGGACCGATCACTCGGCCGAATGGTCAGTCACTCAGATGGTGAAGTTATCGGCGCCTTCAAGTTCGGCCGCGATGCCCGCCGTCTCGGCCCGGGCACACATGTCTTCCAGCGTGATCTTGTCGATCTTCGCCATCATGATGGCCTGGCAGTCGTCCCAGATCGGCTGCACGGTGCGGCGGCCGAGTTCCGAGCCGGCCGAGAAGGCCTCCTCGCCGTCGGCATCCAGTTCCGAGACGATGCGCACCACCTCGCCCACCGTGATGCGGCGCCGTTCGCGCGCCAGCGTATAGCCGCCGCGCGGGCCGCGCACGCCTTTCAGCACGCCGTTGCGCACCAGATGCTGCATCACCTGTTCGAGATAGCGCTGCGGCACATTCTGGCGGGTGGCAATGTCCTTCGACTGCACCGGCTCGGGCCGGGCGTGGAAGGCGATGTCGACCACGGCCTCGAGGGCATGCATGGTGCGCCGCGAACATTTCAGCATGACAGTCGGTCTCCTATGCGGTCTTTGCCGTGGCGGTGCCGGTCGAGCCGAAACCGCCGGCGCCGCGCGCGGTCTCCGGCAGCTCGGCGACGGCGAGCCAGTCGACACGGCTGAAGGCCGCAACGACGAGCTGCGCGATGCGCTCGCCACGATTGATGGTGAAAGGCTGCTGGCCATGATTGACCAGGATGACGCCGACCTCGCCGCGGTAGTCGGCATCCACGGTGCCCGGTGCGTTCAGCACGGTGATGCCGTGCTTGAGCGCCAGCCCCGAACGCGGCCGCACCTGCGCCTCGAAGCCCGGCGGCACGGCGATGGAAATCCCGGTCGGCACCAGTTTGCGTTCGCCGGGCTGCAGCACGACCGGTGCATCCACCGCCGCCAGCAGGTCGAGGCCGGCGGCATCCGCCGTGGCATAGGCCGGCAGTGCCAGCCCCGCGGCATGCGGCAACGGGCAGATCGGAACGGACAGCGGAACCGGACGCGTCATGGACGGACTTCTTTCAACTTGCTGGATCTGGCGCCGGACTTCACAGCGGGCGGCTTCGCCGGCGATCGGGAGAAAAAGCCGGCGATGGCGTCGGCGAGCTTCGCCGCCACGGCGGCCTTGCTCATGGTCGGCCAGTGTTCGACGGCAATGCGATCCGTGGCGCCATCGCGACGCACCAGATGGATGGTGTTGCTGTCGCCGCCGAAGGTGCCGGTGCCGGCACCGACATCATTGGCGAGAATCCAGTCGCAGCCCTTGGTTTTCAGCTTCTTCGTCGCGTAGTCGACGACCGCCTCGGTCTCGGCGGCGAAGCCGACCACCAGCGCCGGGCGGCGGCGCGCATCGGTGGTGGCGATGGCGCGCAGGATGTCGGGGTTCTCGGCCAGCCGCAGCACCGGCGGTTCGTCGCCGGCCTTTTTCAGTTTCTGGTCGGCCTCGACGGCGACGCGCCAGTCGGCCACCGCGGCGGCGCAGATCACGGCATCGACCGGCAGGTCGAGGAAGCAGGCGGAAAACATGTCGCGCGCCGATTCCACATGCACGGTCTTCACGCCGGCCGGATCGGGCAGGCTGACCGGCCCGGTCACCAGCGTGACCTCGGCGCCCGCGGCGGCGAGCGCCGCGGCAATCGCATGGCCCTGCTTGCCCGACGAGCGGTTGGCGATGTAGCGCACCGGATCGATCGGCTCGTGCGTCGGCCCCGAGGTGACAATGATGCGGCGGCCGGCAAGACCGCCGCCGCCGTTGCCGTTCGCCGCCACGGCCCTGGCGTCGGCGGGACGCAGCAGCAGCGGTGCCGGCGGCGGCGGATCGGCGAACAGGGCCTCGATGCCGGCGACGATCGCCAGCGGCTCGGCCATGCGGCCGGGGCCGTATTCGCCGCAGGCCATGTCGCCATCATCGGGGCCGACGAAACGCACGCCGTCTTTTTTAAGCTGCGCGATGTTGCGCCGGGTCGCCGGGTGCAGCCACATGCGCACGTTCATCGCCGGCGCGGCCAGCACCGGCTTGTCGGTGGCGAGCAGCACGGTGGCCGCCATGTCATCGGCGAGGCCGCCCGCCATGCGCGCCAGCAGATCGGCACTGGCCGGCGCGACCACCAGCAGATCGGCATCGCGCGACAGTTCGATATGGCCCATCTCGGCTTCGTCGGTCAGCGAGAACAGGCTGTCGTAGACCTTGTCGCCGCTGAGCGCGGCCACACTGAGCGGCGTGACGAACTGGTGCGCGGATTTGCTCATCACGCAGCGCACGGAAGCGCCGCGTTCACGCAGGCGGCGGATCAGCTCCAGCGCCTTGTAGGCAGCGATGCCGCCCGAGATCACCAGCAGGATGCGTTTGCCGTGCAGCACAATAGCAGCTCCTTACCCGCAGCGATGCGCCACCCGGCATATCCGGGACAGCATAATACGCAGCGGGAGTGTGCTTCAGGTTAATCCACCCGACACAAAACCACAAGACCCGGCGGGAAACTCAGACGTGCTGGCCGCCGTTGATGTGAATTTCCGCGCCATTCACGTAGGACGATGGCTGGGTGCACAGGAAATAAATGGTGGAGGCCACTTCCTCCGGCTTGCCGAGCCGGTGCATCGGGATGTCGCGGCGCACGATCTCGTCGGTGCCCGGCGACAGGATCGAGGTGTCGATCTCGCCCGGCGCGATGGCATTGACCCGCACGTTGTAGGGGCCGAATTCCCAGGCCATCTCGCGGGTCAGCGCCGCCAGCGCCGCCTTCGACGTCGCATAGGCCATGCCGGCGAAGGGATGCACGCGGCCGCCGGCGATGGACGTGACATTGACGATCGAGCCCTGCGCCGCCTTCAGCTCGTCGAACAGGCCCTTGGCCAGCAGCGCCACCGAGAACAGGTTGACGTTGTAGACATGCATCAGCGCGGCGAGGTCGGTATCCAGCACGCCCATGCGGCTGCCGCCGGGGCCTTTCGGCGAGATCGCCGCGTTGTTGACCAGCGCATCGAGTTTGCCGTCGGGCAGCCGCTTTTTCAGGTCGGCAATCGTCGCCGGCAGGGTTCCGATGTCGTTGAGGTCCATCTGGACATGGCTTTCGGCACCGCCCTCCCACGGGCAGTGTTCCGAAAAGGGCTGGCGCGACACGGTGAAGACCCGCCACCCCGCTGCGGAGAAGCGTTTCACGGTGGCGTGGCCGATACCGCGGCTGGCGCCGGTGAGAATGAGCGTGCGCTGACGATCTGGCATAGTTGCAAATCTATCGCAGCGCCGTGACCCGCGCCAGCCACGCGCTATCATGGCATCTATGACCGATTCGGGACCGATGGCGGAAAGCGCAGGCAGCCTGCGCCTCGACAAATGGCTGTGGATGGTGCGGATCTGCAAGTCGCGCGCGTTGGCCCAGTCACTGTCGGGTAAGCGCCGCATCCGCATCAACGGCCGGGTGGTCGACAAGCCCCATGCCCTCGTGCGGCCGGGCGACGTGCTGACCCTGCCCCTGCCCGCCGGGGTGCGGGTGCTGCGCATCCTCAGCCTGCCGGCCCGGCGCGGACCGGCACCCGAGGCCCGGGCGACCTATGCCGAAATCCCGCCGGGACAGCCGGACTCCTGAGTCCCCCGTATTGTATGTATACAAATAATTGACCGGCTGATACTGCTGTGCTACCCGTCCGCCGCTGCCGCCCCATATGACGCAGCGGCTGCGCCTGCGGGGCACAGCAACCGGCCGTTCAGCGAGGGTTCCGCCGATGACCTATGTCGTGACCGAGCAATGCATCAAGTGCAAGTACATGGATTGCGTCGAGGTCTGTCCGGTCGATTGTTTTTATGTCGGCGAGAACATGCTGGTCATCAGCCCCGATGAATGCATCGACTGCGGCGTCTGCGAGCCGGAATGCCCGGCCGAGGCGATCATTCCCGATACCGATGGCCGCGCCGAGGCCTGGGTCGAAATGAACCGGGAATATGCCGGAAAATGGCCGAATATCACCCGCAAGGGCGAAGCCCCCGCCGATGCCGACCAGTGGAAAGGCGTCGAGGGCAAGTTCGAGAAGCATTTCAGCCCGAAACCCGGTACCGGCAACGGTTAAGCGCCGCTTTCGACCGGCACGGGCGCCGCACAAACGGTGTGCGCCCATGTGGTTGCTGTCCATAACCCCCCGCCTGTGGTATGTTTGTAACTGAACAATAACCCTGTCCGCAGATCATGGCCGGACAGGCGGAGCGGTTTTCCGGGTTTACATACCGGAGGCTGCATCCGAGGCGATTAGTTTCGACCGATGCATGCAACTGGGGCCAGGTTCGGGTTCGAACCTGCGGGGTGGCTGTTCGGCGGGGCGATAGCAAGCGAGGGTGGCCAGTGAAGAAGACCAAGACCAGCAGCCCGGCCAAGGCCAAATCCAGCCCGGCCAAGGTGAAGACCGCCAAACCGGCGGCCAGGGCCCCGGCCGCTCGTGCCGCCACCGCCAAGAAACCGGCCACCGTGAAGCAATCCGCCACCAAGACAGCCAAGCCCGCCGCCAAGCCCGTGACCAAGACCGCCGCCAAGGCCCCGGTGAAGCCGGCCCCGAAGGCTGCGGCAAAGCCGGTGGCCAAGCCGGCCGCCAAGGCCGCGCCGGCCAAGGCTGCCGCTGCAAAGCCGGCCGCCACCAAGATGCCGGCCGCCAAGGCGGCACCGGCGACCAAGGCCGCGCCGGCCAAGGCCGCGCCGGCCAAGGCTGTTGCCGCAAAGCCGGTGCCGCCCAGCCGGCCGATGGCCGTTTCGGCGCCGCCGACCCGCCCCCTGCCGCAGCCGGTGCGCCCGGCCGCCCCCGAACCCAAGCAGCCGGCCCAGCAGGCCAAAGTCGTGCAACTCAAACCGGTTCCGTCAAAAGTGAAAATGGATTTCGCCGCAGGCGATCACGTCGTTTACCCCACCCATGGCGTCGGCAAGATTCTGCGCATCGAGCGCCAGATGGTTGCCGGCTTCGAACTTGAACTGATGGTCGTCGAATTCGAACGCGACAAGATGACGGTGCGCGTGCCGCTGTCCAAGGTCTCCTCGGTCGGCATCCGCAAGCTCAGCTCGCCGCAGAAAATGAAGTCCGCGCTGGAGACCCTGAAGGGCCGCGCCCGGGTCAAGCGGGCGATGTGGAGCCGCCGCGCCCAGGAATACGAGGCGAAGATCAATTCCGGCGACCCGGTATCGATTGCCGAGGTGGTGCGCGACCTGCATCGCAATGCCGGCCAGCCCGACCAGAGCTATTCCGAGCGGCAGATTTATGAGTCGGCCCTCGACCGCCTGATGCGGGAACTGGCGGCGGTCGAGCGGATCGACGAGGATTCGGCGACCAAGAAACTGGAGAAGATTCTCAAGGTCGCCTGATTTTTGCCTTTTCTCTTCGTTTTAAGGGTTGGGTCCGGTAGCATCGGTTGCCGGACCCGTTTTATTTCACCCGATTCGTGAGCGACTTGTCCGCGCCCCATGTCACCACCGCAGCCGCCCCGGCGGCAGGTCAGCCGGCCTCATCAGAGGCCTTCGCGGTCTTGCGCCATGCGCGACGCATCTGGGCGGTGGCGGCGATCCACGCTGAACTCGGCCGCCTGCGCGACGCCCACCAGGAACTGGCTGCCCGGCTGCTGCCCGGCGACCGGCTGATCTATCTGGGCAATACCGTCGGCCATGGCGCCGACTCGATCGCCACCTTCGACGAACTGCTCGCCTTCCGCCGCGATTTCCTCTGTCTGCCCGGTGTCGAGGCGGAGGACATCGTCTATCTGCGCGGTGCGCAGGAGGAAATGTGGCGCAAGCTTTTGCAGATCCAGTTCGCGCCGGGCCCCGGCGAGGTATTCGACTGGATGCTGCGTCATGGCCTGGAGCCGACCCTGCGCGGCTATGGCGTCGATCCGCAGCAGGTGCGCGGCATCCTGCGCGACGGCGCGCTGGCGGTCAGCCGCTGGACCAACACGCTGCGCGCGGCGATCCGCAAGCATCCCGGCCATGACGACCTGTTCGGCAGCTTCCGCCGCTCGGCGTTTACCGCCGGCGGCGAACTGCTGTTCGTCCATGCCGGCGTCGACCCCCATGCGTCGCTGGAGGCGCAGGCCGATCACCTGTGGTGGGGCTCACCCTCCTTCCGCGGCATGCCGCAACCCTATGCCGGTTTCCGGCGCGTCATCAGCGGCTGCAACCCGCGCGGGGAAGGCGCCCATCTCGATGCCTTCACCTGCTGCCTCGACGGCGGGGCCGGCTTCGGCGGGCCGCTGAATGTCGCCTGTTTCGGCCTCGATGGCGCCGTCGTGGAGAGTTTCGCGATCTGAGCCCGCCTGCTATCATATCCCCGATATGAGTGACAGACTGGTGATGCAGCCTCTGGTGGATGCGCTCCTCGCTGATAACCGCGAGGTGCTCGACCGTCACATGACGGAGCGCGGCGCCTCCCTGGTCGACCTGGTCTGGCAGCCCGATGCCACGCTCTGCCCGGAACCCCAGTTGCATCATGCCCTTGCCTATTGGCACGAGATTCGCGGCGACCGCCCGATGCCGCTGGCGTCCGACATTTCGCCCTTCAACCTGCGGCCGGCGCTCGGCTATGTGCTGCTGATCGACGTCGAGGATGACGGCTGGGACGGCCGCTTCCGCCTCTATGGCACCCGGGTCGCCGAGATGTACGGCGAGGACATGACCGGGCGGCGGGTTTCCGAGATCGACAACAACAATTATGCAACACAATTGTTCCGCGCGATCTATCGCGTGGTGGCCCTGCGCGGAGCGCCGGTTTTCAGCCATCACCGGCCGCCGCCGCATGTCTCGGTCACCGCCTGGAAGCGCCTGATCCTGCCGCTCGCCAACGCCGAGGGCGCGGTCTGCCGGTTTCTCAGCGTGAACCTGCCCGGTGCCTGGCGCCCGGTGCAACCGGCCGAGATCGCACGCTGATTTTCCACTGCCGCGGCAGTAGGGCCGTCATACCAACGTATAAATAAAAACACGAAAGCGTGAGGTGATCCGCGCCCCGTTTCCATGCGTAAATCATGGTGACCAGCGAGGCTGCCATGACACGTGACCGGACTTATGTACGTTCGGGTGCTGCTTCATCCGACGCCAGTGATCGCGCCTTCGTGCGTCGGGCGATGCGCCTGCCGCTCCTCTCTCCCGACGAGGAGGTGGCGCTGGCGAAGCGCTGGCGCGAAACCCAGGATCAGACCGCGATGCATCGCCTGGTCGCCCCGCATATGCGGCTGGTGATCGCCACCGCGGTGCGCTTCCGCCACTACGGCCTGCCGCTGAACGACCTGATCCAGGAAGGCAATCTCGGCCTGATGCAGGCGGCCGCGCGTTTCGAGCCGGAACGTGAGGTGCGTTTCTCGACCTATGCCACCTGGTGGATCCGGGCGGCGATCCAGGATTTCGTGCTGCGCAACTGGTCGATCGTGCGTACCGGCACGACCGCCGCACATAAATCCCTGTTCTTCAACCTGCGTCGTCTGCGCGCCCGCATCGAGGGCGGCGGCCGCGAGGCGCTGACCGACGAGGGCCGCCGTCTGCTGGCGCATCAGCTCAATGTCAGCGAGACCGATGTCAGCCATATGGAAAGCCGGCTGGCCGCGGTCGACCGCTCGCTGAACGCCGTGGTCACCGAGGACGGCGAGTCCGCCTGGCAGGACCTGCTGGTCGACGACCGGCCGACGCCGGAGGAAAGCACCATCCTGCGCGTCGATGCGCGGCGCCGCGCCGGCTGGATCGGTGCCGCGCTGGCCACCCTGCCGGCCCGCGAGAAGGCGATCCTGCATGCGCGGTTCTTCAGCGAGGAAACCGTGACACTGGAACGCCTCGGCGTGCGGCTCGGTATCTCCAAGGAGCGTGTGCGCCAGCTCGAACACCAGGCGCTGAAGCGCCTGCGCCGCCAGCTCGGCGAGTTGCCGGGCCTCGGCTCGGAGAGCGGCGGCACGGCGCACTGACCCGCGCCCCGCTGGCCTATTCGACCAGCTTCACCTTCTGGCCCGCCTGCAGCGTCTCGCCGTCGCGCAGGCCGTTGAGCACGCGGAACTGCTCGGTCTTCAGCCGCGTGAACGGCAGGCGCTCGGCCAGCTTCTCCGCGGTGTCGCCGGCCTGCACCGTCACGATTTTCAGGCGCAGCGGCCGGATCGCTTTTGCTTCCGCCTCGGAGAGATACTTCAGCGTATTCACGCTGCGGATCATCGCGGGTTCGATCTTGCCCAGGCCGCCGGCCGGGGCGATCACCACGAAGCGCAGGATATCGTCGGTGGGAAAGCCGACGGCGACGAAGCGCAGGTCGGAATTGCCGCCACTCTTGAGCTGCACGCGGGCCGAGCCGGTCGCCGCCGGCATGCCGCCGACCGTGATCGTCTCGGCATCGCGCAGCCGCAGGTTCGGCACCCAGATGCGGGTCAGGTAATCCAGCGCATTGCGCGAGGCCTTCACCTTCTTCTTGTCGGTCTCGATATCGAACTGCAGCTTGCCGCCGGGCCCGCTGGCCAGCACGGCGTCGCTGGAATTGACGATGCGCCAGTCATCGGGCACCGAGAAGCTGAAGCGCAAAGCCGGATGCATGAAAGTATGGCCGCGCACCACGCCTTCCTTCGGATCGTCGCCGTAGACCATGCCGTCGATATGCGCGAGGTAGTCGTCGCGGCGATAGATCGGGCTGGACGGGAAGCTGTTGGCCTCCTGGATCGCCGCCTGCACGCGATCGGGCCCGCGCGGATGGCTGGCGAACAGGTCCATGGTGCGGTCCTGTCCCGCCTGCCCGGCCAGCCTGGTTTCCAGCGTGCTGTAGTCGGTTAAGCTTTGCAGGAAGGCGGCCTGCGCGTCGGGGCCGTAACCGACCCGGCCGATCAGCCGCACGCCGATCAGGTCGGCCTCGAACTCGTTCTCGCGGCTGTAGCTCGCCAGATAGGCGCCGCCGGCGGTGCTGCCGACCTGGCCGATCAGGTCGCCGGCGCCTGAGCCCAGGAAGATCGAACCGAGGATCGAGGCGCCGGCGACGCCGAGATTGGTGAAGACCGACTTGTCGTAGCGCTTCTCGGCATGATGCGAGATGACATGGCCGATCTCGTGGCCGAGCACGCCGGCGGCTTCCGCCTCGTTGTTGGCCAGCGCCAGCGTGCCGCGGGTGATATAGACATAGCCGCCCGGCAGGGCGAAGGCATTGACCACCGGCGAGTTCAGCACGGTAAACGTGAAGCTGCCCGGGTCCATGCCCGACTGGCCGGCCAGCCGGCCGGCGATGCCGGCGACATAGGCACCGACCTCCGGATCGTCATAGGCGCCGCCGAACTGCTGCAGGATCTTCGGATGCTCCTGGGCGCCAACCTTCTTGGCGTCCTCCGGCGACATGAAGACCTGTGCTACTGCCGGCAGCGCCGCACCGGCCAGACCGAGGACCGGGCCGAGGGCAAGGCCGGCAGCAAGAAGTCCCGTGCGCCAGGGTTTCATGGCATCAGCACCCGCGGAACAGCGCGGTACGGCGCTCGACGAAGCTGGCGACGCCTTCCTTCACGTCGTCGCTGCGCATCAGCACCGCCTGCGTCGGCCGGAAGTCCTCCACGGCCACCGCCGGGCCATGTTCGATGGCCAGCCGCGCGTTGCGCAGCGTGGCCGCCACCGCCAGCGGCGCCTGTGCGGCGATGCGCTGCGCCATGGTCATGGCCGCGACGAACTGGCCGCCCGGCTCGGTGACCTCCTGCACGAAACCGAGCCTGAGCGCGGTGGCGACATCGAACTCGTCGCCGGTCAGCAGATAGCGCATGGCATTGCCCCAGCCGGCGCGCTCGACCATGCGGATGGTGGCGCCGCCGGTGGCCATGATGCCGCGCTTCACTTCCAGCTGGCTGAACCGGCAGTCGCTGGCGGCCACCACGACATCGGCGGCCAGCATCAGCTCGATGCCGATTGTAAACGTGATGCCCTGCACCGCGGCCACCACCGGCTTGCTGCGGAACGGCGCCGTGTTGTTGCAGGGGTCGATCTGGCCCGGTGCGGCCAGCAGGTTTTTCTCGCCCATCAGCGGTGCGACCCTGGGCAGGTCGAGCCCGGCGGTGAAATGCGGCCCCTCGGCATAGAGCAGCGCGACCCGCGCCCCGGCGTCCTGTTCGAAGGCGGTATAGGCCGCGGCCAGCTCGCGCAGCATCTTCGGCGTGAAGCCGTTCAGCTTGGCCGGCCGGTTCAGGCCGATGACGAAAACCGATCCTTCGCGGCGGGTCAGGATCTCGCCGTCAGGATGGCTGGCGGGCACTGCACTCATGTCTCCGGTTCCTCCATATCCTGCCGCGGAGTCTTCCATAGGCAGCGGCGACACGGCAAGCTGTCGCAAGGCTATCGGCGATTCATGGCCGCAGGAGGGCAGCTTGCCGGATTTCCGCATCGAGGCGCAGTTTTCCGGACCGGTCTGCGGCATCGATGAGGCCGGGCGCGGCCCCTGGGCGGGGCCGGTGGTTGCCGCGGCCGCCATTCTCGATCCGGCCCGGCTGCCGCCGGGCATCGACGATTCCAAGAAACTAACGGCGGCGCGGCGCGAGGCGCTGTTCGCCGCCGTGCTGGCCAGCGCCAGCATCGGCATCGGCGCCGCCAGCGTCGCCGAGATCGAGCGGCTGAATATCCTCGGCGCCACCCTGCTGGCCATGCGGCGCGCCGTTGCCGCCCTGCCGGTCCGGCCGGCCCATGCGCTGGTCGACGGCAAGCATTGTCCGCAGCTCGCCTGCCCGGCCACTGCCGTGGTCGACGGCGATGCACTCAGCCTGTCGATCGCCGCCGCCTCCATCGTCGCCAAGGTGATCCGCGACCGCGCCATGACCCGGCTCGACAGCCGCTATCCGGCCTATGCCTGGGCCGCGAACAAGGGTTACGGCACGGCGGCGCATCAGGCCGGCCTGCGCGCCGCCGGCATCTCGCCGCACCACAGACTAGGTTTTGCGCCTCTGAGGCGGTTGCTGACTCAAGATGTGGTAATTGCAGATGATGAATCCATGTTAACCAGTTGATAATCCAAAGAATCTAATGACTTGCGGGTCACTTCTGGGGGATGATCCGCACATGGCGCCGAGCTTTACCGACCCGACCCGCAAGCCCTTTCGCAAGGGGCATCTGAGCCTGGTCACGGCCAATCCCGACAGCGGCCGCAAGACCGGCCGGGTCAAGGCGCTCAAGGCGGCCCCGGTAGCGGTGCGCGCCGGCGCCGCCGAGCCGCATCCCGAACTGCCGCTCGACAGGATCCTGCTCGGCGACAGCATCGCGCAGATGAATGCCCTGCCGGCGGAATCGATCGACTGCATCTTCGCCGACCCGCCCTACAATCTGCAGCTCACCGGCGAACTGCGCCGGCCGAACGACAGCGTGGTCGACGCGGTCGACGACGACTGGGACAAGTTCGCCAGCTTCTCGGAATACGACGCCTTCTCGAAGGCCTGGCTGGCGGCGGCGCAGCGCATCCTGAAGCCGAGCGGCACCATCTGGGTGATCGGCAGCTATCACAACATCTTCCGGCTCGGTGCCCAGCTGCAGGATCTCGGCTACTGGATGCTGAACGACGTGGTCTGGCGCAAGTCCAACCCGATGCCGAACTTCCGCGGCAAGCGCTTCACCAATGCGCATGAGACGCTGATCTGGTGCGCGCGCAGCCAGGATGCCAAGGGCTATACCTTCAACTACGACGCCATGAAGGCGCTGAACGACGACCTGCAGATGCGCTCGGACTGGCTGATCCCGATCTGCGGCGGCAGCGAGCGCCTGCGCGGTGCCGACGGCGCCAAGACGCATCCGACCCAGAAGCCGGAAGCCCTGCTGCACCGGGTGATCGTCGCCTCGACCAAGCCTGGCGACGTCATCCTCGACCCCTTCTTCGGCTCCGGCACCACCGGCGCCGTCGCCAAGCGGCTCGGCCGGCATTTCATCGGCATCGAGCGCGACAAGACCTATGCGAAAGCCGCCGAGCGGCGCATCGCCACCGTGCAGCCCTCGACGCCCGACGATGTCGAGGTGACGCGGTCCAAGAAGGACGAACCGCGCATTCCGTTCGGCTGGGTGGTCGAGCGCGGCCTGCTGCCGGCCGGCACCGTGCTGGTCGACCCGACCCGGCGGCATTCCGCCAAAGTGCGCGCCGACGGCAGCCTGGTCACCGCCGATGCCAGCGGCTCGATCCACAAGATCGGCGCCCATGTGATGGGCGCGACCGCCTGCAACGGCTGGACCTTCTGGCACATCGTGGTCGAGGGCAAGCTGGTGCCGATCGACGTGCTGCGCCAGAAACTGCGCGCCGAACTGCCCTGAGGCTGACCGCCCCGGGTCTGACCGCCCGGGACCGCCGGGCCGGATCGCTGGCCTTACCCAACCGGCGGGTGCTAGGCTTCGCCCGCCATGCCGCCGTGGGATGCCGGCTGGCGCATGACGTCAGCGGGGGACGGGTTCACATGACAGACCGGCGCGGGGTATCGCCTGCCCTGCTGCGACGCCTGAGCGAGGAGGACGAAACCCTCCTCGAAGGCCGCGGCCCGGAAATCGACCGCCTGATGGTCGAGCGGCTATACCAGATGAGCTGGCCGCTGCGCTATGTCCCCTATCCGATGCTGTTCGGCGCCTTTCTGGTGTTCCGCGACTATGCCGACTGGTGGAGCATCCTCGGGCTGACCGCGCTCTACACGCTCGGCACCTGGTATCTCGACCGCCAGCGCCAGCGGCTGCTCGATCTCGCCGGTGATTTCGGCGATCCCGCGCCCTGGGCCCGGCGCTTCATGATCGGTTCGGGGATCACCGGCCTGACCTGGGGCATCCTCGGCACATTGTATTTCCCGGTGCACAATCTGCCGCTGCAGATGGTGATGACGGTGGCCTGGGGCGGGCTCGCCTTCACCAGCATGAATGCCCGGGCGCTGCATCTGCCCTCCTATTATGCCTTCCTGCTGACCATGTCGGTGCCGGTCTGCATCCGCACCGCCCTGTCCGGCGAACTGCCGGCCATCTACATGATGCTGCTCGGCCTGGTGCTGGGCACGGCGATGAGCCTGACCGCCCATGGCAGCAACCGCCGCGAACGGCTCGGCTTCGCGCTGCGCCTGCGCAATGCCGAACTGATCGGCGAACTCGACAACGCCCGCGCCGGGGCCGAAGCGGCCCGCGTGACCGCCGAGGAATCCTACCGGTCGGTGCTCAACGAATTCACCGCGGCGCAGCAGATGGCCCGGCATGGCAGCTGGACCTGGGATGCCGAAAGCGAGCTGACCACCTGGTCGGATGAATACTACCGCCTGATCGGGCTGGAACCGCAATCCTGCCCGGCCGCGCTCGCCGGCCTGCTCGACCAGGTGCTGCCGGAGGATCGCGATGCGGTGCGCAGCCATATGCAGCGGCTGCGCAGCGGCGCCGCGGAGGACAGCGTGCGCTTTCGCCTGCGCGACGGCAGCCCGCGGGAATCGGTCGGCGCGGCACAGACGGATGGCCGCGGCCGCACCCGGCGCATTCTCGGCATGCTGCGGCCGGCGCCGGCGAACGCGAAGACCGGCGCCTAGCCGCCCTGACTGTCGCGCAGGCGGTCGAGCGCGCCGTCGAGCTGGCGGTTGAGCTGCGCGGTCTGGGTCGAGCCGAGCCGGCGCGCCAGTTCGGCCTGCGCCTGCTGCCAGTGCGGCAGGGCGGCGCGGAAAATCCGGCGGCCATCGGCGGTGATCTGGACGATGCGACGGCGGCGATCCTCCGGCGATACCTCCTGTCGCACCAGGCCACGCTGATCCAGCAGGCGCAGGTTGCGGGTCACCGTGGTCTGGTCGGTATCCAGCAGCTCTGCCAGCCGGCCGACCGACAGGCCGCCATCGCGGTACAGGAAGGCCAGGGCGGCAAATTGCGGCGAGGTCACACCGCTGTCGGCGAAATGCCGCGCGTAGACCTGCATGGCAAGCTTCGCCGCCGCCTGCAGCCGCATCGACGTACAGCCCTCGACATCGAGCTGTCGGAAGGTAAGATCGACGGCATCGGCGGTTTTCCGGGCGGATTTGCGGGATGATTTGCGCGGCATGCCCTCTTGATAGCCGCTTTGCCGGGTCTTGCAAATCCCCCGCCGGCCCATTACATGCACCTGCATTGTATGCATATACATTTATTAACGGAGCGGGTTCATGCAGGATCAGGATGTCGTCGTCACCGGCCTCGGCCTCGTCACCCCGCTGGGCAGCGGCGTGGATACCAACTGGCAGCGGCTGACCGCCGGCGCCTCGGGCCTGCGGCGGATCACCGGCTTCGAGACCGGCGACCTGCCGGCCAAGGTGGCGGGCATCGTGCCCGATATCGCCGACGATCCGCAGGGCTTCGATCCGGAAACGGCGGCACCGCCGAAAGACCGCCGCAAGATGGACCGCTTCATCCAGTTCGCGCTGGCCGCCGCCGCCCAGGCCATCGGCCAGGCCGGCTGGCAGCCTTCTGAAGACGCCGAGGCACGCACGCGGGCCGGCTGCATCATCGGCACCGGCATCGGCGGCTTCCCGGCCATCGCCGAAGCGACCCGCACGGTGGAACGCGCCGGCCCGCGCAAGCTGTCGCCCTTCGTCATCCCCTCCTTCCTCGGCAATCTCGCTGCCGGCCATGCCTCGATCCGCTGGGGCCTCGCCGGCCCGATCGGCTGCCCGGTCACCGCCTGTGCCGCCGGGGCCCAGGCGATCGGCGATGCGGCCCGCGCGATCCGCGCCGGCGAGGCCGACGTGATGATCGCCGGCGGCGCCGAGGCCTGCATCGACCGGGTCAGCATCGCCGGCTTTGCCGCCGCCCGCGCGCTCGCCACTGCCCATAACGACGACCCGCCGAAAGCCTCGCGGCCCTTCGATGCCGCGCGTGACGGTTTCGTGATGGGCGAGGGTGCCGGCATTGTCGTGCTGGAATCGGCCGCCCATGCGAAAACGCGCGGCGCCACCATCCTGGCGCGGCTGCTCGGCTATGGCACCACGGCGGATGCCCATCACATCACCGCGCCGCGCGAGGACGGCGACGGGCCGCGGCGCGCCATGCAGATCGCCCTGAAGGCCGCCGGCCTGCGTCCGACCGAGATCGGCTATATCAATGCCCATGCCACCTCGACGCCGGTCGGCGACGCCGCCGAGCTTGCCGGCGTGAAGGCGGTGTTCGGCAACGACACCAGCGGCCTGTCGATGTCCTCGACCAAATCGGCGATCGGCCACCTGCTCGGTGCCGCCGGCGCGGTGGAAGCGATCTACAGCATCCTCGCGCTGCGCAACGGCCTGCTGCCGCCGACCCTGAACCTGGAACAGCCCGACGAAGCAGCCGCCGGCATCGATCTCGTGCCGCAGCAGGCCAGGCGCAAGCTGGTCGATTATGTGATGTCGAATGCCTTCGGTTTCGGCGGGGTGAATGCCAGCGTGATTTTCGGCAGCGCCTGATTTCAGGCGACCAGGTCGACCGTGCCACCAACCGACGGTGCCGCCGCCGCGGCAAGCCCGGCGAGGCTGCGGTCGGCCTCGGCCAGCATCCGCTCCATCGCAGCGCGATCCTTCCGGTCGAGGCCCGGATGCAAGCCGGTCTCGCGCAGCTTGCGCAGGATCTTTTTCAGCTCTTTCAGCACGCCCTGCGCATCGGCCTTCAGGCTGGCGAGATCGTCGCTGCCGGCCGCCGGCGGAGAGGACGGCACGGCGGTGGAGGATTTGTCATCCGCACCAGGGGCCGCCGCTTCAGCCGGCGCAGCCGCAACTCCGGCCGAAGCCGCCGTCGCAACGGCACTGCCGCCGCCCGAACCGGCATCGGCCAGCGCGCGGCCGAGATCCCGGGCGGCATCGCGGATCTCTTTCGCCACCCGGCGCGCCAGCTTCGCATCGCCGGTGGCCGCTGCCGAACCGGCCGCCAGTTTCAGCGCCTCGAGTTTCGCCTTGATGCGGTCGAGCTTGCGCCGGGCGGCCTCCTGCGCCGCCTTGCCCCTGGTGGTCTTGAGGTCGCGCAGGATCGCGTCGAGCTTCTGCTCGGCCTCGGTCTTCTTGCGGGGGGCGGACAATGCCGCCAGGGCATCGCGCGCGGCGACGATCTTGCCGCCGGCTGCGGCCCGGGGAGCGGACAGCGTAGTGGACGGGGGAGCGGACTCGCCGCCAATCTCGGTGACCATTCTTGGCCTGCTTCCTGCGGGTAGGTCGGCGTCATTCTGACGCCCGGCCAGTCTAGCCCGGCGGCGGTGGCCGGCAAACCACAAAAAAAGACGGCGTGTCCGAGGGGGCACGCCGTTTGAGTCTGGGGGGAAGGATGCACGCCGGCGGGGGGGAGCCGGCGCGCGGGTAAAACTTACTGCTGGACGATCTTCCAGGTGCCGTCGGGCTGGCGGCAGGCAGTGCCGTAGCCCTGCTGGGTATCGCCGCCGACCGTAATGGTCTGCTGGAATTCCCGGCAATACTGGCCGTTGCTGGCCTGATAGGCCGGCTGCGGCACGATGGTGCCGGCATTGCCGCTGTCCGGGTTGCGCCAGGAGACCTGGGTGCCCGAGGGCGCCGTTTCCAGCGCGCGCTGGTTGGAGCGTTCCAGATAGGTGCGGTCGGCCTTGTCGAGCGACTTGCCGACCTCCGAGCCGACCAGGGCGCCGAGCAGGGTGCCGGCGGCCACGCCGACCAGGCGGCCCTTGCCGCTGCCGAACTGGGCGCCAGCGACAGCGCCGCCGACGCCACCGAGCACGGTGCCGACATTCTGCTTCGGCCCGCTGTCGGCACAGGCCGCCAGCATGCCGGCGATCGCAAGCGCGGCAGCGGCGGTGGCAAAACGCTGATGCAGGATGTGCATGGTTTTCGAATCCTTGTGTGTCATATCCCTGCCGTTTCTCCACGGGGATATGGCGGAAATCCTGCGCAGGGATTGCGGCGGCATTGCGGCAGGGGTTGGGAAATCTTGCGGCCTGGGCTATATGGCCCGTACCATTGCCGCGCCCGCCGCTGTGCCGATCCGGCCCGCCGATCAAGCACTTGCGACGCGTTTGCGGTAACCCCGAACCGTCACGGTACCCCGATGGATGCCTATGCCGATCCGCTCGATCATTTCGCCGCCTGGCTTGCCGAGGCGGTGAAGAGCGAACCCAACGACCCCAACGCCATGGCGCTGGCCACGGCGGATACCGGCGGCCTGCCCGACGTGCGCATGGTGCTGATGAAGGAGTATGACGCGCGCGGCTTCGTCTTCTACACCAATTTCGAAAGCCAGAAGGGCCGCGAGCTGCTGGCCAACATGCAGGCGGCGGCGGTGTTCCACTGGAAAAGCCTGCGTCGCCAGGTGCGCATCCGCGGCGCCGTCACCATTGTCAGCGACGCCGAGGCCGATGCCTATTTCGCCTCGCGGCCGCGCGACAGCCGCATCGGCGCCTGGGCTTCGGCGCAGTCGCGGCCGGTGGAAAGCCGCTTCGCGCTGGAAGCCGCCGTCGCCAAGTATGCTGCGAAATACGCCATCGGCGCGGTGCCGCGGCCAGCGCACTGGTCGGGTTTCCGCATCGCGCCGGCCAGCATCGAATTCTGGGCCGACCGGCCGTTCCGCCTGCACGACCGGCTGGTCTATACCCGCTCCGGCGAAAGCTGGAGCACGGAACGGCTGTTCCCGTGAGCGGGCCCCTGTCATGAGTGGGCCCCTGTCATGAGCGAACTTCGGCCATGAGCGGACCGCAGGCCTATGTGGCGGCCGATCCCGCGCTGAAGGCGCGGCTGATGCGGCGCGCCACCAATGCCTCGGTGCTGGTGGCGGTGATCCTGATTGCCGCCAAGCTGGCGGCCTGGCTCGCCACCGGCTCGGTCGCCATGCTGGCCTCGCTGGTCGACAGCCTGCTCGACGCCGTCGCCTCGCTGGCCAACCTGCTGGCGGTGCGTCACGCGCTTACCCCCGCCGATGCCGAACACCGCTTCGGCCACGGCAAGGCCGAGGCACTGGCCGGTCTGGGCCAGGCGGCGCTGATCGTCGGCTCGGCACTGTTCCTCGTCGTCGAGGCGATCGACCGCCTGAGCGACCCGCAGCCGGTGCAGCATGGCATTGCCGGCATCGCCGTGATGCTGCTGTCGATTGCGCTGACCGCCGCGCTGGTGCTGTACCAGCGCCATGTCGTGAAGCAGACCGGATCGCTGGCGGTGACCGCCGACCGCCTGCATTACGTCGGCGACCTGCTGACCAATGCCGCGGTGATCGTGGCACTGCTGATCGGCACCCAAAGCAATCTTACCTGGTTCGATCCGGCCTGTGCGCTGGCCATCGCCGCGGTGATCGTCAAGAGCGCTTTCGACATCGTGCGCGGCGCGCTCGACCACCTGATGGACCGCGAACTGGCCGACAGCGACCGCGAACGCATCCGCGCCGTGGTGCTGGCGCATCCGGATGCGCGCGACCTGCATGACCTGCGTACCCGGCAGTCGGGCAACCAGGCCTTCATCCAGTTCCACCTCGAACTCGATCCGCGCATGAGCTTGCGCGAGGCGCATCGCATCTCCGACGAGATCGAGGCGCAGATCCTGGAGCTGTTCCCCGGCGCCGAGGTGATCATCCACCAGGACCCGGCCGGCATCGCCGAGGATCGCCCGCCCTTCGCCGATGCCTGACCGCAAGGCGGTCGGGTGCCGATGCCTGACCGCAAGGCGGTCGGGTGCCGATGCCTGACCGCAAGGCGGTCGGGTGCCGATGCCTGACTTCGCCGATGCCTGCGCCGGCCCCGCGCCCGGTCCGCGGCCGAGGGCCCGGGTGACGGGTTGAGGTGGCGGGACGCAGCGGCTAATCTCCGCCGCCACAGGTTTTCTTGGGGGATTACTGGTTATGACGATTGCCCGTTTCGCGTGCGGCCGCCTGTTGCGCCGCGCCCTGCCGGCCCTGCTCGCGGCGGCAACGGTCGCCATCCTGCCCGCCCTGCCGGCCCATGCCGCCGAAGCCGGCATCGATGGCCGCGACCTCAGCATCCTGTGGACCCTGCCGTTCGCCGGCATCCTGCTGTCGATCGCCCTGATGCCGCTGTTCCTCGCCGGCTTCTGGCATCACCATTACGGCAAGGTCGCCGCCTTCTGGTCGCTCTGCGTGATCCTGCCGTTCATCGCCATCGAGGGTGCCGGCATCACCGTGCATACCCTGCTGGAAACCGCGCTGCACGAATACATCCCCTTCATCATCCTGCTGTTCGCCCTGTTCACGGTGGCCGGCGGCGTGCGGGTGACCGGCAACCTGCACGGCAGCCCCAGCCTGAACACCGCGCTGCTGCTCGTCGGCACCGTGCTGGCGAGCTGGATGGGCACCACCGGCGCCTCGATGCTGATGATCCGGCCGCTGCTGCGCGCCAACGACAACCGCCGCCACAACGTGCATGTGGTGATCTTCTTCATCTTCCTGGTCTCGAACGTCGGCGGCGCGCTGACCCCGCTGGGCGATCCGCCGCTGTTCCTCGGCTTCCTCAAGGGCGTCGATTTCTTCTGGACCACCCAGGCGGTGTTCTTTCCTACCCTGCTGGTGGTCGTGCTGCTGATCGCCGTGTTCTACGGCGTCGACCTGTACCTCTACCGCAAGGAAGGCATCACCCGGGCCGATCCGACCCCGGACAGCCCGATCCGCATCGAGGGCGGCATCAACCTGATCCTGCTCGGCACCGTGGTGCTGGCGGTGCTGCTGTCGGGCACCTGGCATCCGGGTACCGGCGTCGAGATCGGCGGCGTGCATGTCGAGACGCAGAACCTGGCGCGCGACCTGCTGCTGCTGGCGATCGCCGGCGCCTCGCTGGTGCTGACCCGCAAGGCGACGCGCGCGGGCAACGGCTTCACCTGGGGACCGATCGTCGAGGTCGCCAAGCTGTTCGCCGGCATCTTCGTCACCATCATCCCGGCCATTGCCATCCTGCGCGCCGGCACCGACGGCGCGCTGGCGCCGCTGGTCAGCCTCGCCTCGCATCCCGACGGGGCGCCGAACAACATCATGTATTTCTGGCTGACCGGCATCCTGTCGAGCTTCCTCGACAATGCGCCGACCTATCTGGTGTTCTTCAACATGGCCGGTGGCGATGCCCAGCATCTGATGGGGCCGCTGTCGGCGACCCTGATGGCGATCTCGGCCGGCGCGGTGTTCATGGGCGCCAACAGCTACATCGGCAATGCGCCGAACTTCATGGTCAAGGCGATTGCCGAGGAGCAGGGCGTGAAGATGCCGAGCTTCTTCGGCTATATGGCCTGGAGCGGCGCCATCCTGATCCCCAGCTTTGTCATCGTCACCCTGCTGTTCTTCGTGCTTTAGCGCCGTTTCCCGCCATCGCGGGGTTGCAGACTCGCCGGCGCCTCCCCATATCGGAACGCAAGAAACGCGAATCCGATAACGAGGGGGTTTTCCGCATGATCCTGCCCATGATCCGCAGTGCCGGCGCGGCCGCAATCCTGCTGTGCGTCGCCCTGCCGGCGCAGGCGGCTGCCGTCGACGGCGCATCCATGGGCCTGGTCTGGGGCATCCCGTTTGCCGGCATCCTGCTGTCGATCGCGCTGTTCCCGCTGATCGCGCCGGCCTTCTGGCATCACCATTACGGCAAGATCGCCGCCGTCTGGGGGCTCGCCTTCCTCGTCCCCTTCGCGCTGCAGTCGGGCCTCGGCGGTGCCGCCCATGTGGTGCTGGAAGTCGCCCTGCATGAATACCTGCCGTTCACCATCCTGCTGCTGTCGCTGTTCACCATCGCCGGCGGCGTGCGCATCGTCGGCAACCTGCACGGCAGCCCCAGCCTGAACACCGGCCTGCTCGCCGCCGGCACCGTGCTGGCGAGCTGGATGGGCACCACCGGCGCCGCCATGCTGCTGGTCCGCCCGCTGCTGAATGCCAATGACAACCGGTACCATCGCACCCATGTCTTCGTCTTTTTCATCTTCCTGGTCGCCAATGTCGGCGGCGCGCTGACCCCGCTGGGCGATCCGCCGCTGTTTCTCGGCTTCCTGCAGGGCGTCAGCTTCTTCTGGACCTTCGAGGCGATGCTGGCGCCGACCCTGCTGGTCAGCGTGATCCTGCTGGCGGTGTTCTACCTCGTCGACCGCTATTTCTACGTCAAGGAAGGCGTCACCCGCGATCCGACGCCGGACACGCCGATCCGCATCCAGGGCGGCCTCAACATCTTCCTGCTGGTCGGCGTCATCGGTGCCGTGCTGATGTCGGGCTCGTGGCAGCCGCATTTCAGCCTCGATGTCTGGGGCATCGAGGTGAAGCCGCAGAATCTCGCCCGCGACGCCATCCTGCTCGGCCTGACGATCCTGTCGCTGGTCATCACCCGGCGCGAGACGCGCGAAGGCAACGGCTTCAACTGGGAGCCGATCGTCGAGGTCGCCAAGCTGTTCGCCGGCATCTTCCTGACCATCGTGCCGGTGATCGCCATCCTGCGCGCCGGCGAGCATGGCGCGCTGCATGACATCATCACGCTGGCCACCGATGCGCAGGGCGGGCCGCGCGACGAGATGTACTTCTGGCTGACCGGCGTGCTGTCGGGCTTCCTCGACAATGCACCGACCTACCTGGTGTTCTTCAACATGGCCGGCGGCGACGCCAAGGCACTGATGGGCCCGATGGCCAGCACCCTGCTGGCGATCTCGATGGGCGCCGTCTACATGGGCGCGCTGACCTATATCGGCAATGCGCCGAATTTCATGGTCAAGGCGATCGCCGAGCAGGCCGGAGTCCGCATGCCGAGTTTCTTCGGCTTCATGGCCTGGTCGGTGCCGGTGCTGCTGCCGGTCTTCGCCCTGGTCACCTGGCTGTGGCTGCTGTGACCTGCCAGCCTGTGCCCCGCCAGCCTGTGACTGGCCGGCCACAGCCGGCAGGATTCATCAGGCTGTAATTGTCGGTAAACCCGAGTCGGGGTAGACTGGCTCCGATTCGGGCACGGCCCCGCTGCCCCGGATCGGGGTGCAATCGAGGAGGGTCTAGCCATCGCAACCACGACGACGCGCAAACGCGCTGCCGCGACCGCAGGGTCCAAGCCCAAGGCCGCCAAAACCGCAAAAGGCGCAGTAAAGAGCAAGCCGGCCGCCAAAAAGGCCCCGGTCAAGACGGCAGCGGTCAAGAAGACCCCGGCCAAGAAGGTTCCGGCCAAGAAGGTTCCGGCCAAGAAGACATCCGCCAAGAAGGTTCCGGCGAAGACCGTGACCACCAAGGTCACCAAGACGGCCAAGGTGACGGCCAGGACCGCCGCAAAGCCAAAGGCCGCGAAACAGCCCGAACCGAAAAAGTCGAGCATCCCCGCCGAAGTGCAGAAGCTGCACAAGCTGATCCTGAAATCGCTGGACGACGACAAGGCCGAGGACATCGTGTCGATCGACCTGACCGGCAAGTCGTCGGTCGCCGATTACCTGGTGATCGCGTCGGGCCGCTCGTCGCGCCAGGTCGCGGCCATGGCCGAGCATCTGGTCGAGCGGGTCAGCGCCACCGTCGGCCGCAAGCTGAAGGCCGAGGGCAAGGCGGTCGGCGACTGGGTGCTGATCGATACCGGCGACATCGTGGTGCACCTGTTCCGCCCGGATGTGCGCGGCTTCTACAATCTGGAAAAGATGTGGGGCGCGACGATTCCGGAACCGGCCGCGGCCTGACGAAAGCATCGCCCCAGGTCAGGTATATCGGCCAGACCGGGGCGATGAAAATCGCCCCATGAAGATCACCATTGCCTGCGTCGGCCGGGCCGGCCGCGCCAAGCATGACGCGGCCCAGAGCCTGCTGGAAGACTATCGCGCCCGCCTGCCCTGGCCGGTGACGGTGAAAGAGGTCGAGGACCGCAAGCAGGGCGGCAGCGCCGCCGAGCGCAAGACCCGCGAGGGCGAGCTGCTGCTGGCCGCCCTGCCGAAAGGCGCCGTGATCGTCGCGCTGGACGAACACGGCAAGAGCCTGACCAGCCGCAAATTCGCCGAGACCCTGGCCGGCTGGCGCGATGGCGGCGAGCAGGAAATCGCCTTCCTGATCGGCGGCGCCGACGGCCTTGCCCCGGAACTGCTGGCGAAAGCCCGCCTGGCCCTGTCGCTGTCCGCCATGACATGGCCGCATTTGCTGGCAAGGGTGCTGCTGCTGGAACAGCTGTACCGGGCCTGGAGCTTGCAGACCGGCCACCCCTATCATCGCGACTGATGGCCGGGGATCGAATCGCCCCGGTTCTGCGGGAAAATCGCCGGAATCGATCACTGCGACCGGAAAGCCCGGCGTGACGGCGACACCGGCATGCGCTATCTAGAGACCTGAATTTTCCGCCCTTTCCGTGACACCGCCGCACCCATGACCCAGACCGCCGACGCCAAGACGCCCGTCATCCTCTGCATCCTCGATGGCTGGGGCCTGCGCGACGACCCGACCGACAACGCGCTGGCCCAGGCGCGGCTGCCGAACTATCGCCGCCTGCTGGAAACCCGCCCCTTCGCCCGCATCGGCACCTCGGGTCGCGATGTCGGCCTGCCGGACGGCCAGATGGGCAATTCCGAGGTCGGCCACATGAATATCGGCGCCGGCCGCATCGCCGTGCCGGACCTCGGCCGGCTCGACAATGCCGTTGCCGATGGCAGCCTGGCAGGCAATCCCGCCATCACCGGCCTGATCGCGAAGCTGAAGCAGAGCGGCGGCGCGCTGCACCTGCTCGGCCTGCTGTCGCCGGGCGGCGTGCATTCGCACCAGGACCATATGGCCGCGGTGGCGAAGATCTTTGCGGCGGCGGGCGTGCAGGTGCTGATCCATGCCTTCACCGACGGCCGCGACACGCCGCCGAAAAGCGCGCTGGAGTATCTTGCCGATTTCCGCAAAGCCATCGCCGGCACCGACGGCATCCGTTTTGCCACGCTGTCCGGCCGTTTCTATGCCATGGACCGCGACAAGCGCTGGGAGCGCGTCGCGCTGGCCTATGCCGCGCTGACCGATGCCGGGGGCGAGACGGCCGCGACCGCCGAGGCGGCCGTCGAGCAGTCCTATGTCGCCGAGAAATCCGATGAATTCGTCCTGCCCACAGCCATCGACGGTTTTGCCGGCATGCAGGACGGCGACGGCCTGCTGATGGCGAATTTCCGCGCCGACCGCGCCCGCGAGATCCTCACCGCCCTGCTCGATCCGCATTTCGACGGCTTCGACCGGGCGCGGCTGGTGACATTCGCCGGGGCCGTCGGCCTGACCGAATACTCGACCGCGCTCAATCCCTTCCTCGTCACCGCCTATGCGCCGGCCAGCTATCCCGACACGCTCGGCGAGACGCTCGCCAAGGCCGGCCGTACCCAGCTGCGCATCGCCGAGACCGAGAAATACGCCCATGTCACCTTCTTCATGAACGGTGGCGAGGAGCAGCCGTTTGCCGGCGAGGACCGCATCCTGGTGCCTTCGCCGAAGGTGGCGACCTATGACCTACAGCCGGAAATGTCGGCGCCGGAACTGACCGACAAGCTGGTGGCGGCGATTACGTCCGGCAAATACGACCTGATCATCGCCAATTTCGCCAATCCCGACATGGTCGGCCATACCGGCTCGCTGCCCGCCGCGATCACGGCGGCCGAGACCATCGACGCCGCGCTCGGCCGGCTGGAGCAGGCAGTGGCAGAGGCCGATGGCGTCATGCTGGTGACCGCCGACCATGGCAACCTGGAAGAGATGCGCGATCCCGCCACCGGGCAGGCGCATACCCAGCATACGACGAATCTGGTCCCGGCCCTGCTGGTCGGCCCGCGCAGCGACGGCTATGGCCTCAACGACGGCCGGCTGTGCGACATCGCGCCGACCCTGCTGCATTTCCTCGGCCTGCCCCAGCCCGCCGCGATGACCGGACACAATCTCGCGCAGCCCGGTGCAGCCACCGCGAAGGGCAGCGCGCGCCGCCTTGCGTAAGCCGCCTTTGTTGCGCAACCGGGCGGCACTGATCCTGCTGCTCGCCGCCCTGCCGACGGCCGTCCTGCCGCTTACCGCCCGGGCCGACCAGCCGGCGCCGCAGCAGCAGTTGCAGGACGTGCAGAAGCAGCTGCAGGAAAGCCGTAACCGCGAACGCGGCCTGGCCCAGGAAGCCGCCAAGCTGGCGCAGCAGCAGCGCGACCTGCAACGGAAACTGGTGGTCGCCGCCCGCAAGTTGCAGACCCAGGAAGACCTGGTCACCGCCACCGAGGACAAGCTGGCCGGCCTGCTGGCCGAGGAGAAAACCGCGCAGACCGCGCTGGATGCCCGCCGCGCCGAACTGGGCGAGACGCTGGCCAGCCTGGCCCGCCTCAGCCGCCAGCCGCCGGAGGCCATGGTGCTGGCGCCGGGCTCGGCGCTCGACATGGTGCGCGCCAGCCAGCTGATGGCGGCGCTGATCCCCGAGATCGAAAGCCGCGCCGCGAAACTGCGCGACGAACTGACCCGGCTGACCCGGCTGCGACAGGGTGTCGCAAGCCAGCAGGAAAAGCTCGGCGCCGCCATCGCCCGGCTCGACCAGGAACGCCGCGAACTGGAATTCATGCAGGCGCAGACCAATGCCGCCGCCGAGCAGACCGCCGGCGAGCGCACCACCGAGCGCGAGCGCAGCGACAAGCTGGCGGCACAGGCGAAAGACCTGCGCGCCCTGGTCGACCGGCTGATGGAACAGGAGCGCCGCGACCAGGAACGCCGGGCCGCCGAGGCGCGCAATCGCGCCACTCCGGCAAAACCCGCCGGTCGCGAGCCGCCCGATTCTTATGCAGCGCTGGACGGCAGCGCCGCCCTGCCGGCCCGCGGTCATATTGTTTCCAGGTTCGGCCAGACCGATGAAAACGGATTGCCGTTACGCGGAATCCGCATCGAAACCCGCTCCGGCGCCCAGGTGGTGGCCCCCGCTGACGGGAAAGTGATGTTCGCCGGCCCCTTCCGCGGCTACGGGCAACTCTTGATAATCGCGCATGGCGGTGGATATCATAGCTTATTGGCCGGCTTCGGGCGGATAGACCGTTCGGTCGGTCAGTGGGTTCTGGCCGGTGAACCGGTCGGCCAGATGAGTGCTGCCCCGGCTGGACCGGTCCAGGCAGGGCAGGCCCAGGCCGGGGCGTCAGGGACGGGCGAGAAGCCGGTCCTGTATCTCGAACTGAGGCGCAAGGGCGAGCCGGTCAATCCGCTGCCCTGGCTGGCCTCGGGCGACAGAAAGGTAAGCGGCTGATGCGCAACTTTTTACTCGGCGGCGTCTGTGCCTTCGCATTGATGGGCTCCGTGGCCCTGTTCGCGGCGCCGAGCAAGGTCGGCACGCTGCAGGACAACGAGACCTATCGCCAGCTCAACCTGTTCGGCGAGATCTTCGAGCGCGTCCGCAACGACTATTACAAAGAGACCAAGGACGACGACCTGATGGAGGCGGCCATCAACGGCATGCTCGCCTCGCTCGATCCGTATTCGGTCTACATGCCGCCGCGCAGCTTCCAGGAAGCGCGCGTGCAGACCCGCGGCGAATTCGGCGGTCTCGGCATCGAGGTTACCCAGGAGAATGGTCTCGTGAAGGTGGTGTCGCCGATCGACGATACGCCGGCGCAGAAGGCCGGCCTGCTGCCGGGCGACCTGATCACCCATCTCGACGGTGCGCCGGTAATGGGCAAGCCGCTGCAGGAAGCCATCGAGAAGATGCGCGGCGCCCCCAACACCAGCATCGTGCTGACCGTGCGCCGCGGCGTGGACGCCAGCGCCAAGATCTTCGACGTCAAGCTGACCCGCGCGGTGATCAAGACCCAGGTGGTCCGCTCGCATCGCGAGGGCGAGTTCGCCTATGTGCGCATCACCTCGTTCAACGAACACACCACCCAGGACATGACGGCGGCCATCGACAAGCTGAAGACCGAGATGGGCCCGGCGCTGAAGGGCTACATCATCGACCTGCGCGAGAATCCGGGCGGCCTGCTCGACCAGGCGATCTCGGTCTCTGACGCCTTCCTGAACCAGGGCGAGATCGTCTCGACCCGGTCGCTGCGGCCGAATGCCGAGGAAGGCCAGCGCTACAACGCCAAGCGCGGCGATATCGCCGACGGCAAGCCGATCGCCGTGCTTGTGAATGGCGGTACGGCATCTGCTTCAGAGATCGTCTCCGGCGCGCTGCAGGACCATCACCGCGCGATCATCGTCGGCAACACCACCTTCGGCAAAGGCCTGGTGCAGACCATGATCCCGCTCGGCGAGTTCGGCGGCATGAAGATCACCACCGCCGGCTATTTCACGCCGTCGGGCCGGTCGATCGACAAGGTCGGCATCACCCCCGATGTCGAGGCCTGGAACGAGCGCGACCATCTGATCGCCGCGGCGCTGAAGGCGCGGCGCGAGCTGACCGACAAGCACGATACCTCGGATGAGACCGACAAGGCGCCGGCGGCCGACGACAAGGCGCCGCAGGCTGCCATGCCGGGCAAGGACAGTCCCGACGTCGTGCTGCAGGCGGCGCTCGAAGTGCTGCGCGCCCCGCCCAAGCCGACGGCCAAGAAATAACGGCCGCCGGCACGTGAAGCCGCGGGCGGACGACATGCACGGACGCCGCCATGGCCGACAGTGACCTGCATGCCGATCCCGACGACCGCGCTGCGCCGGCAGCGGCCGGCAGGCGCGGCCTGTTCGGCCGGCTGTTCGGCCGCCGCCGCAAGAGCAAACCCGCCGCGGAGGAATCCTTCGCGGCGGCGATGACCACGGCGATGGCGGATGACGGCGCGGGCGACGACGATGCCGACCTGATCCGGACCATCACCGGCGACGAAGACGAGACGCCCGCGGCACCGGCCGCGCCGCCGCGCCGCGAGGGCTTCAAGCACAAGCTGTTCCGCTACCTCGGCTACATCTTCTGGCCGCCCTTCCTGCGCGGCGATCTCGGCGCGGTAAACCGGCGGATGCTGCTGGGCGCCTGGACCTGCGTGCTGCTGCTGCTGGCCGGCGCCGGCGGCTGGCTGGTCACCACCGGACAGTCGCTGCCGTTCCTGCCCGGCTCCGAGGTGGTGATCGGCGTCACCCGCCTGACCCTGCCGCCGGAAGCGCGCCTCGCACCCGAGCAGAAGGCCGCCGTCAAGGCGCCGCCGCCCGATGTCGGCCGGCTGCCCAGCGGTCTGCTGGTGGCGCCCGATCCGATGCTGACCGAACTGACGCCGCGCGGTCCGGTGCCGAAGATCGGCAGTGACGGCCGCCAGCCGTGGACGGCCTATGCCCGGCCCGTCACCGCGCCGGCGACACGGCCGCGCATCGCCATCGTGCTGCATGACATGGGGCTGAACCAGCAGCTCACCCTGCTGGCCGCCGAGCGCCTGCCGCCGGAGATCAGCTTTTCCTTCAATCCCTATGCGCAGGACCTGAAGCCGATGGTCGAACGCGCGCGTACCATCGGCCATGAAGCGCTGCTCGACCTGCCGATGGAGCCCTTCGACTATCCGTCCAGCGATCCCGGCCCCTATACGCTGCTGACCTCGCTGAACGAGGACGAGAATATCCGCCGGCTCGACTGGGCGCTGTCGCGCGCCAGCGGCTACATCGGCTTCGCCAACCTGATGGGCAGCAAATATACCTCGTCGCCCGATCACATGGGCTTCGTCGCCGAGCGGCTGAAGGCGCGCGGCCTGATGTTCGTCGACATCCGCACGGCGCCGAAAAGCGTGGCCGCCCGCGTGGTGCGCGAGGCCGGCGGCGTCTATGCCTACAGCAACCGGCAGATCGACCAGCAGCCGGTCGGCGACCTGATCGAGGCGCGGCTCGAGGAACTGGAGCGCACCGCGCGGGTCGGCGGCGTCGCCGTCGGGTCGGCGCGGCCCTATCCGATCACGCTGGACCGCCTGCTGGCCTGGACCGGCACGCTGAATGCCAAAGGCTTCGACCTCGTGCCGGTCTCGGCCATCGCCAACCGGCAGACGCCGCAATAACGCCGCAATACCGAAACAATACCGGCGTACTGATCCGCCGCCCGCTTCCGTCCGCTGACCCGGAGTTGCCTGCCCCATGAGTTCGCTGCCGCCCGTCGATGCCCGTCCCTATCGCGAGGGCGTCGGCATCGCGCTGCTCAATGCCGACGACCTCGTCTTTGTCGCCCGGCGCATCGACCAGACCGCGGAAGCCTGGCAGATGCCGCAGGGCGGCATCGATCCCGGCGAGGATCCGCTGACGGCGGTGATCCGTGAAATGGGCGAGGAGATCGGCGTCGCGCCGGAACAGGCCGAGGTGATCGCCGAAAGCCGCGGCTGGCTGTCCTACGACCTGCCGCCTGATCTCGCCGACAAGGTGTGGCGGGGCCGCTATCGCGGGCAGCGCCAGAAATGGTACCTCGCCCGCTTCAAGGGCCGCGACAGCGACATCAACATTGCCACCGAACATCCCGAGTTCAACGCCTGGCGCTGGGCGCCGTTCCGCTCGCTGCCCGACATCATCGTGCCGTTCAAGCGGCCGATCTACGAGATGATCGTCGCCGAATTCGCCGACCGCGTGCGCACGTAAGCATGAGCCGCGGCGACATCGTCCTGCTGCATGGTGCCTTCGTCGGCGGCTGGATGTTCGAGCCGCTGCGCGCCGAGCTCAGCCGCCGCGGCTGGCGCACCCATGCGCCGGACCTGCCTTTCCACGGCAGCAGCTTCGCCGGCCAGCCGCCGCACCCCGAGCTGCACAACCAGCGGCTCGCCGATTACCGCCGCTTCCTCGAGGACGAGATCGCCCGCCTGCCGCAGCAGCCGGTGCTGGTCGGCCACTCCATGGGCGGCCTGCTGGCACAGCAGCTTGCCGCCCGCGGGCTGGCGCGCGCCGCCGTGCTGCTGGCGCCGGTGGCACCCTGGGGCCTGCTGCCGCACAGCCTCGGCGAGGTCGCCGGCCCGGCCGGCCTGCTGATGAAGACCGGCAGCCTGTGGCACAAGGCGCTGGCGCCGGACTTCGCCATGGCGGCGGAATATTCGCTGGTGCGCGTGCCGCCGGCGCGCCAGCGCGACATCTTCGCCCGCCTGGTGCCGGAATCCGGCCATGCGCTGTTCGAGATGCTGCTGTGGTGGATGGACTGGCATGCCGGCAGCCATGTGTCGGCGCATCGCGTGAAGATTCCGCTGCTGGTGCTGTCGGGCGACGACGACCGGGTCACCCCGGCGGCGACCTGCCGCGCCGTTGCCGGCCGCTATCGCGGCCATGCGGTCTATCGCGAGATTGCCGGGCTCGGGCATTTCATCTTCGGCGAACCGAAGGAAGCCGACGTCATCGGCATCGTCGCCGACTGGCTGGAAACCCACACCGCCGGCTAGGACAGGTGCCCGGCGCGGCTAGTAGACGGCGATGCGCACCCCGCAGCCCAGCACGATATCGACCTCGCAGCCATTGGTGGCGAGCGGCAGCAATACCGCCTGGAAGCGGTGGCGCAGGCCGTCGACCAGATAATCGTAGGACAGCGTGCGCATCTCGCGGTTCGTCACCACCGCGCGATACAGTGCCAGCAGTTCGTCGCGGAAACCGACATTGGCAATCTCGTCGAGCCAGCGGCCGGTCAGGTCGCGGCCGTGATAGAAGATGAATTCGGTGCCGAACAGGCGGTAGCGGAAGCGCAGCGTCCCGTCGGCCTGCCGCACCACGTCGATCAACAGGATATTGCCGAGCAGCGCCTTCAGCTCGATGGGGTCGATATCGCAGCGCCCCGGCAGCCGGCCATCGCGGCAGCGCGCCCGCCAGTAACGCAGCATGTCGTGCAGGCGGGGATCGAGATCCTTTTCCGCCACCGGCGTCATGTGCCGGCCCTTTGGCATTGACCGCGTTTCCATGTCGACCAGCGTAACCTTCCGGCCGCCGCTGGCAAGTCCGGCAGCGATGCTCAGACGAAGAGTCGATGATCAGGCGGCGATGGTAGCGAGCCGACGCTGGCGGCGGCGCAGCAGATACCAGACCAGGGCCGCGAACCGCCGGCTGAACCAGCCCTGGGGATCGAGGCCGCAGGCCTTCAGCGCCATCCCCAGCCCGCGCTGGATATGGCCGAAGCGGTAGACCCCGCTGGCACGCCGTTCATAGGACGCGCTCTGGGCATTGCGGTCATAAGCGCCCTGGCAGCCGTTGCCGCACCAGTAGGCCATGGCAAGTTCGTCGTCGCTGGCTTCCTGCATGCGGGTCAACGCCACGAACAGGCGGCGCAGACGGCCCATCGGCTGCCTGGCCTGGTAGCGCTGCAGATGGTCGTAGAACAGCTTGAAATGCCGGAACTCGTCGGCGGCGATGCGGGCGGCCACGGCTTTCAGCACCGGCTCGTCGGTGGCATCGCGGATCGCGCTGTAGAAACTCGACGTGCCGCATTCGACGACGCAGCGCGCGACCAGCTCGCCATTCAGGCTGCCGCGCACCGACTGGGTCGCCTCGAGCGGCAGGCGGTAATTCTCGGTGAAACGCCTGAGCGCCAGCGCCGGGTCGAACGCCGGATCGGCAAGCTGGGCCCAGCGGGCCAGCGCCTGGCCGTGCTGGACCTCCTCGGTGCCCCACTGCCGGGCCGCGGCAACGAAGTCCGCGTCATCGGCGAAGACGTTGCAGAGGTAGGTGACGTAGTCGTCGGCATTATGCTCGACCAGCGCGGCCGCCTTTACGGCGCGCAGCAGCTCCGGGTCGACCTTGCCGGGGTCGAACTCAGCCCAGGGGATGTCGTCGAGGGTCCAGTGACGGGTCATGCACCCCAGTATTTATACCCTGGTCATCAAATTGCAACTCTTGGCGTGCGGTGCTAAGTCACGGTTATTACAACATTCTTAAGGCAATGAAACGACAGGATCGTGACCATGGCCGCAGCCACCCTCTATCATAACCCGCGCTGCTCGAAATCGCGCCAGGCGCTGGACCTGCTGGAAGCGCGTGGCGTGCAGCCGGAAATCGTCGAATACCTGAAGACTCCGCCCTCGGCCGCGATGCTGAAAACCCTGCTCGGGCAGCTCGGCCTGCAGGCCGCCGACATCCTGCGCCGCAAGGAAGGCGCCGAGGCAGGCCTCAGCCCCGACATGCCGGAGGCGGCGCTGATCGCCGGCCTCGCCGCGCATCCGGCGGCGCTGGAGCGGCCGATCTTCGTGCACAAAGGCAAGGCCGTGGTCGGCCGCCCGCCGGAACGGGTGCTGGACCTGCTCTAGCCTTCCCCGGCCATGCGGGCTAGGCTGTCAGCATACAAACGATAAGCCTCGCCCGAGAAACCGGAACCCCCCAAGAAACCGAACCTGATGCCTGACCAGACTGCCGCCGCCGCGCGCCCAAGCGCTGCCGCCCATCCGCCGATTTCCGCTTATGCGCTGACCCTGCTGGCACTGCTGACCCTGTTCTGGGGCGTCAACTGGCCGATCATGAAGATCGCACTCAGCGAAGTGCCGGTTTTCACCTTCCGCACCGTCTGCCTCGGCGGCGGTGCCGTCGGCCTGTTCGCCATCGCGCTGTGGAAGCGCATGCCGCTCGGCATCCCGCGCGGCTATGGCTGGAAGCTTACCGCGATCAGCCTGTTCACCATCACCGGCTGGAATGTCTTCGTGCTCTATGGGCTGGGCATGCTGCCGGCCGGGCGCACGACGATCCTTGCCTTCACCATGCCGCTGTGGCTGCTGCCGATGAGCGCGCTGGTACTGCATGAACGCCTGTCCGGCTGGAAGCTCGCCGGGCTCTGCATCGGCCTGACCGGACTTGCTGTGCTGGTCGGCGGCGAATGGCAGTCGATGGTGTCATCGCCGCTCGGCGTGCTGCTGGTGCTGGGCGCCGCGATCAGCTGGGCGATCGGCACCCTGCTGACCAAGCTCTATGCCGTACCGATGGGCGCCGTGCCCTTCGTCGGCTGGCAGATGGTGCTGGGCGGCATCCCGATCTTCCTGCTGGCGCCGCTGCTGGAGACCGACCGCTGGTTCGTCTATTCGACCGGTGCCTGGCTCGCCATGCTGTACAACGCGACGGTCTGCTTCGTGTTCTGCTACTGGGCCTGGAACACGCTGGTGCGCATCCTGCCGGCCGGCATCAGCGGGCTGAGCACCCTGATGATCCCGGTGGTCGGCGTGTTTTCCTCGATGGTGGTGCTGGGCGAACAGCCGCAGTGGCCGGAATTCGCCGCGCTGGCGCTGGTCGCGGTGGCGCTCGGCCTGATCTTCAAGCCGGCACGGGCGCAGCCCGTCTAGGTGTCCTGCGGCGCGAGGCTGCCGCCCAGGCCCTGCATCAGGCCGATGAAGCCGGGGAAGCTGGTGTCCATCACGCGGGCATCGTCGATGGCGATGCCGTCCGTCGCCGCCAGCCCGAGCACCAGGAACGACATGGCGATGCGGTGATCGAGTTCGGTGGCGATGCTGACGCCGCCCTGCGGCGGCCGGCCCTTGCCGCGGATGACGAGGCCATCCTCGAATTCGTCGAGATCGACGCCGCAGGCCTTCAGGCCGCGCGCCATCAGGCCGAGCCGGTCGCTTTCCTTCACCCGCAGCTCCCTGGCGCCGCGTACCACGGTGTCGCCTTCGGCGCAGGCGGCGGCGGCAAACAGGATCGGGTATTCATCGATCATGCTGGGCGCGCGTTCCGGCGGCACGGTGACGCCGCGCAGCGGCGCATACTTCACCACGATATCGGCGACCGCTTCGCCGCCGGCCTCGCGGCGGTTGGTATAGCCAAGCTCGGCACCCATTTCCTGCAGGGTGGTGAACAGGCCGGTGCGCAGGGGGTTGAGCCCGACATTGGCGACGGTCACTTCGGAGCCGGGCACCAGCAACGCCGCGACCATCGGGAAGGCGGCCGACGACGGATCGCCCGGCACGTCGATCGGTGCGGCGCGAAATTCCGGCTGGCCGGTCAGCCGGATGACGCGGCCACCGGCCCTGGTCGTCTCGACGGCGACGCTGGCGCCGAAATGGCGCAGCAGGTTTTCGGTATGGTCGCGGGTCGGCTCCGGCTCGATCACCGTGGTGATGCCCGGCGTGTTCAGTCCGGCCAGCAGCACGGCGGATTTCACCTGGGCGGAGGCGACCGGCAGTTCGTATTCGATCGGCAGCGGATGCGCCGTACCGGTCACCGCCATCGGCAGGCGGCCGCCGCTGCGGCCACTGAAGCTGGCGCCAAGCCGGCTGAGCGGGTCGATCACCCGGCCCATCGGCCGGCGGCGCAGCGAGGCATCGCCGGTGAACACCGCGGTGAAATCGTGGCTGGCGACCAGGCCCATGACGAGCCGCGCGCCGGTGCCGGCATTGCCCATGTCGAGCACGTCGGCAGGCTCGCTCAGGCCGCCCACGCCGACGCCCCAGACCCGCCAGTTACCCTCCCCCAGACGCTCGACCTCGGCGCCCATGGCCCGCATGGCGGCGGCGGTGCGCAGCACATCCTCGCCCTCCAGCAGGCCGGTCACCCGGGTCTCGCCGACACTCAGCGCGCCGAAAATCAGCGCCCGGTGCGAAATCGACTTGTCGCCCGGCACGGCGATGCGGCCGCTGAGGGCCTGGCCCGGACGGGCATGATACGGGCGGGGGGACTGATCGGGGGCGGCAGTCATGGGCGGGCCGGCTCGCTCGCTGAAGGTGGGGCCGCGGCCGGCGCGAAAATAAGACCGGCATTACGGGTTGACAGGGCGCGCTTCTTTAACACAATCGCGCCGCCCCGGCCAGCCGGCCGGGCACGGTGCCGGAACCGGTTTTTTCGGGCGCGTATCCGGCCGCCCATGGCATGGAGATTCTGTCGATGGCCAAACCCGAATGGGGCACCAAACGTCGCTGCCTGAGCTGCGGCGCTGCGTTTTACGATCTCAGCAAGTCGCCGATCCTGTGCCCCAAATGCGGCACCGAGTTCAATCCGGAAGTGCTGGTGAAGAGCCGTCGCCCGGCCAAGGTCGAAGAGGTCAAGCCGGTGCCGAAGCCGCCGGTCAAGGTGGTGGCTGACGACGCCGATGCCGAGATCGACGATACCGAGATCGATGACGACGTGATCGACGACGCCGACGAGTTCGAGGAAGACGACGTCGCCGAGGAAATCGACGTCGACGCTGCGCCGGACGGCGACGAGGAACGCTGACGCCACGACCGGCTTCCCTGGCCGCCAGGGAGGCCGGAAACGGCCGGAATCTGCCGGACATCCGGTTCGGCAGATCCGGCTGATGAAACACTTGCAAAGTACCGGGGGGCGGCTTATGGTCCGCCCCCGCCGACGGACCCCGGCTTCATCGAAGCTTCGAAGTCCGTGATTTTATGGGGCCATAGCTCAGCTGGGAGAGCGCCTGCATGGCATGCAGGAGGTCAGCGGTTCGATCCCGCTTGGCTCCACCAAATCCCCCTATCGAAACGACCCCTGACCCGAGGGCCAGCCGGCCCTTGCCGCCATCCCTGCGCAAGCTCATATTTTTACAGCAAAAGCCTGTTTATATGGCCACCCGAGACAACGGGAGGAGGATCTGACGCCATGATGGCCGCCGCCGTCGATCAGGGCCAGCTGATCTGGTCGCCGCAGCCGGGGGAATGCCGGTTCGCCGCCGCCGCAGACCTTTACCGCTACTGGCTGGCCTGCCGCGGGGGGCGCCGGTTTCCCGCCCGCGCCGATCTCGACCCGCTGCAGATGCGCGGCGCGTTGGGCAATCTCACGCTGATCGAGGTGCATCGCGATCCGCTGCGCTTTCGCCTGCGCCTGGTCGGCACCAACCAGACCGCGCGGCTTGGTTTTGATCCCACCGGCCTGTGGCTGGACGAGATGCCGACGCGGGAATACGGCCGCCTGCTGATCGGCCGGATAACGCTCATCCTCGAACACCAGCAGCCCCTGCTGGTCCGCAATCGCCAGTTCATGGATGACCGCTGGTACGATTACGAGACGCTGTGGCTGCCGCTGGCCGCCGATGGCGAGACCATCGACATGCTGCTCGCCTGCCAGTTTTTCGCCGATGCCGCGGAGCCTGGCTGATCGCAGCCGCGACCGAAGATGAGCCGCAGGATGCGCTGCGGACAAGATTCTGACACGCTGCGGCCCCATCGCTGTCACACTCCACACCACATGTGGCAGTGGGCAAAAAAAGCCCCCTGAAAGGGCAAATTTCACTTGCATCTGCGGGAGTTGTGCCGCATACCCCCCTCCCAGAGACTGTTTGGAAAGTGGCGCACTGGCCGCCGGCATTCACATCTTGCCGGCCGGAACCACGGGGCTTTCCCAACAGTCTCTCTGCCAATCGGACCTTGTTTCTTTGCGGAGCCGCGCAGTGGCTCCCCCTTGGTGGAGAGACCGTTATGACCAAGAAGGCCCTCAAGCCCGCCCTGTACGAAGTGCCCCCCGCTCCGGCGGAGGCTGCCGCCGACGAGCATTTCATCTGCAAGGATGGCGTGCGCTATGCCGGCCTGCACCTGATCATCGATCTCTGGGGCGGCAAGCATCTCGACAATCTGGCCCTGGTAAAGCAGACCCTGACCGAGGCGGTCGCCGAGATCGGCGCCACCCTGCTCAACATCGACCTGCATCACTTCGAGCCCAATGGCGGCATTTCCGGCGTCGCCGTGCTGGCCGAGAGCCATATGTCGATCCACACCTGGCCCGAGAAGGGCTATGCCGCACTTGATGTCTTCGTCTGCGGCGACTGCCAGCCGGCCAAGGCGATTCCGGTGCTGCGTCGCGCCTTCCTGCCCGACAGCATCCAGTGCACCGAGATGAAGCGGGGACTGATTCTGTGACCACCTGGTTTAACGAAACGCTGTATTCCGGGTTCCGCCAGAGTCACGAAATCAAGAAGGTCCTCTTCGAGGGCAAGTCGAAATACCAGAAGGTCCGCGTCTTCGAGACCGGCCGCTTCGGCCGCATGCTGGCGCTGGACGGCGTCGTGCAATGCACCGAGGGCGACGAATTCGTCTACCACGAGATGCTGACCCACCTGCCGATCCTGGCGCATGGCAAGGTGCAGTCGGTGCTGATCGTCGGCGGCGGCGACGGCGGCATCCTCGAGGAAGTGCTGAAGCACAAGAGCGTCAAGCGCGTCACCATGGTCGAGATCGACGGCATGGTGATCGACATCGCCAAGAAGTACCTGCCGAAGATCTGCGGCAAGGCCTTTGCCGACAGGCGCACCAACCTCATTGTCGGCGACGGCGCCGCCTGGGTGGCGGAGACCGAGGAACGCTACGACCTCGTCATCGTCGACCGGCCCGATCCGGTCGGCCCCGCTACAGTGCTCTTTTCCAAAACTTTCTATGATAATTGCCGCCGGGTGATGCAGCCGGGCGCCATCCTCGTCGCCCAGAACGGCGTGCCGCACATGCAGGGCCCGGAACTGACCGACGCGATCAAGCTGTTCCAGAAGATCTGGGCGCATTCGGGCACGTATCTGGCCGTGGTGCCGACTTACGTGTGCGGCTTCATGTCGATGACCTGGGCGTCGGATGCCGATATCACCGATGTCGACCCGCGCCAGATCTTCGCCCGTTACGACCGCGCCGGCCTGAAGGGCCTGCGCTACTACAATCCGGAAATCCATTTCGGCGCTTTTGCCCTGCCGGATTTCGTCGCCCGCCTGTTGCCGGCACCGAAGGCTGCGCGCAAGCCGGCAGTGAAGAAGAAGGCCGCCGCGAAGAAGCGCTGAGAGCCTGCGAAATTGTTCTGCACCGCCCGCCGCTCATCCGGCGGGCGTTTTACTTTTGCCGGCCCGTGACTTACTTCCCCGGCTTGCAAGCCTGCCCGGTTTGCTGTTGAGTGCGCGCCCGCCGGGCCAGACTGCCCGGCACGGAACCCCATGAGCTACGCGGTCAAGGAAATCTTCAAGACGCTGCAGGGCGAGGGCGGCCAGGCCGGCCGCGCCGCCGTGTTCTGCCGTTTTGCCGGCTGCAACCTGTGGTCCGGCCGCGAGGCTGACCGCGCCACGGCCGTGTGCCGCTTCTGCGACACGGATTTCGTCGGCACCGACGGCGAGAATGGCGGGCGTTTCAATGATGCCGCCGCACTGGCCGGAGCCATCGCCGCCGTCTGGGGCAGCGCGGCCCGGGAGCGGCGTTTCGTCGTCTGCACCGGCGGCGAACCTTTGCTGCAACTCGATGCCGCACTGGTCGATGCGCTGCATGCGGAGGGCTTCGAGATCGCGGTCGAGACCAACGGCACGCTCGCGGCACCCGACGGCCTCGACTGGATCTGCGTCAGCCCCAAGGCCGGCACGGTCCTGCAACAGCGCCGCGGCGCCGAACTGAAACTGGTCTATCCGCAGGCCGGCCTCGATCCGGCGGCACTGCTCGGGCTCGATTTCACCCGTTTCCTGCTGCAGCCGATGGACGGGCCGGACCGGCTGGCCAATACCGCCGCCGCCGTCGCCTATTGCAAGGATCATCCGCAATGGCAACTCAGCCTGCAGACCCACAAGCTGATCGGAATTCCCTGATGCTCCCCGCACTCCTGGAAATGACCAAGGATTTCCGCTTCGAGGCGGCGCATACCCTGCAGCGCGACATCGGCGCCGAGGGCAGCCGGCGCATCCACGGCCATTCCTACCGCGCCCGGGTTGCCGTGCGCGGCCGGCCCGATCCGGCCACCGGCATGGTGATCGACCTCGAGAAACTGGAGCAGCTGTTCGCCGCCATCCGCGCGCGGCTCGATCATCATTTCCTCGACGAGGTCGAAGGCCTCGGCCCGGCGACGATGGAAAACCTGGCGGTATGGATCTGGCGCTGCCTGGCGCCGGATGTCGCCGGCCTCAGCCGCGTCACGCTGTACCGCGACAGCCTCGGCGAATCCTGCACGTATCTGGGCGAATAGGGCCTCGGTGAATGAAACCGGCGACGGGCAAACCGCCGCCGGCTGAAGCGTCACTCGGCCGCGCTGCGCAGCGCTGCGTCGGGCATGCCGCCGTAGATCTCGCCCTCGCCCTGCTGGCGGAACAGCTCCAGCAGGCGCTTGCGCATGATCATGCCGCCGCGGTCGGACGGCATATGCTGTTCGATGCGGCGGCTGATATCGATGCAGGCATCCGGATTGGTCGATTCGAGGATGTCCTTGTCCTCGGCGGTGATCACCGCATCCCATTCGATCAGCTTGGCGGTCGGGCAATCAGCCTCGGTGTCGTTGCGGTAGAGCCACTGCACCAGCTTGATGCGGCCGTCATCCATCGGTGTCGCGCAGTTGAAAATGATGTGGCGGATGCCGGACGGATATTCCATGTCGAGCCGGCGGCTGAACGGCATGTACCAGGCATTGCGCATATGCCGCTGCGTCGTCGGCGCGGTGCTGCCGGTGACCTGATGGGCGATCGGCGGATTGAGGATGGGGACCGTCGATTCGGCATAGAAGCCGTAATCGGTTTCCTGCATTTCGTATTTCTCGGGCTTCGGCTGGTCGATCTGGCCGAAGGTCGCCTTGTGCACGAAGGAGAAATGCGCGTTGTCGAAGGAATTCTCCATCATGCGGATCGGCGCGCAGGCCCATTCCTCATAGAACTGGTCGATGCGGCGGAAGGCCGGATCGCTGTCTTCCGGAATCTCGAACAGGTCGGCGAGCGGCTCGTCGAGCGCCACCCAGGCATAGCCGTAGCGCGACTGGCAGCGATAGGCCGGCGTGGCGATATTGCCCGAGACCGGGCTGCCTTCCGGATACTGCGGGATGCGCACGCATTTGCCGTCGCGGTCATAGGTCCAGCCGTGATAGCCGCAGACGATGTTGCCGTTCTCGCACCAGCCCTTGGAGAGCTTTGCCGTGCGATGGCAGCAGCGGTCGGCGAGCGCCGCCGGATGGCCTTCGGCATCGAGGAACAGCACCAGGTCCTCGCCCATCAGGCGGAACGGCTGCGGGCCGTTTTTCAGGTCTTCGATTTTGGCGGTGGCGTACCAGAACCTGCGCAGGGTCTTCTGCCTGGTGGTCAGCATGGACGGGGCGTCCTGTCGTTCGGGCCCGTGCGGGGCCGCCAGCCGGCCTGCCGATGCTGGCAACCTCCGCTGGCCGGGGTCGCTGGACCCCCAAGCGGTTTATAGGCAACTTCCCGGCCGGACGCACGCGGGAAATATGCCCAAAAACCAGCCAGACTCGGCCGGCCGCGGCGGGCCGCGGCACTGAGCCGCAGGCCAGGCCATCAAGCAGGACATGCCATTAAGCAGGATCGGGCGTTAACTTGCGCGCAGCCATTCCGGCGGTACAGTATCCGCCACATCATCGCCCAGCCGGGGAAACCCCATGCAGCGCCGCCAGTTCCTCTCCGCCTTCACTCTCTCCGCCGCAGCCGCCGGCGGCTTCGCGCTGAAGCCCGAAGCTGCCCGCGCCATGTCGCTGGAACCGGCGCCGGCGCATTACCGCCTGTCGGCGCCGGCCGTGCCCGGCGCGCTCGACTGGGACGACCTGGCGAAGGCCGGCCCTGAGCGCTTTCGCGACGACGCGGTCAGCCGCTTTCCGGCCGGCCTGCGTGGTCTCGATGAAACGAAAGTCGCGATCAGCGGCTACATGATGCCGATCCAGCAGGGCCCGCAGCACAGGGATTTCCTGCTCGGCGGCCTGCAGTTCCATTGCCCGGTCTGCATGATGGGCGACCTCGGCCGCATCATGGCGGTGCGCGCCGCCCGGCCGGTCGCCTATACCGACCAGCCGATCCTGCTGCATGGCACGCTCAGGCTGCTGGAGGGCGACGGCTCGCCGCTGTTCTACCGCCTTGACGGCGCCCGCACCGCCTGACGCCCGCGCCCACTTCTTCATGACCGCCCCTGAATCCGCAGCGCGGCGCCGCGCCACCCTGATCGGCGGCATCGCCATCCTGCTGTGGGCGGCGCTGGCGCTGTTCACCGCGCTGACGCCGTCGATCCCTGCCCTGCAGCTCAACGCCATGAGCTTTTCGGTCGCCGGCCTCGCCGCCATCGCGCTGTGGCTGGCGCGCGGCGAGAATCCGCTGCGCCACCTGCGCCAGCCGCCGCTGGCCTGGGCGCTCGGCGTCAGCGGCCTGCTCGGCTATCACGCGCTGTATTTCCTGGCGCTGAAGCTGGCGCCGCCGCTGGAAGCCAGCCTGATCAACTACCTCTGGCCGCTGCTGATCGTCGTCTTCTCCGGCCTGCTGCCGGGCGAGCGGCTGCGCTGGTTCCACCTCGCCGGCGTGGCGCTCGGCCTGATCGGCACGGTCAACCTCGTGCTCGGCCGGGGCGAGGTCGCCTTCGAGGCACAGCATCTGGCCGGCTATGCGGCGGCATTGGCGGCGGCGCTGACCTGGTCGACCTATTCGGTGCTGTCGCGCCGTTTCGCCGCGGTGCCGACCGATGCGGTCGGCGGCTTCTGCATCGCCACGGCGCTGCTTTCCTGGGGGATGCATTTCGCGCTGGAGACCAGCGTCTGGCCGGCGGCGACCGGCGAATGGCTCGCCGTGCTCGGCCTTGGCCTCGGCCCGGTCGGGCTCGCCTTCTTCTGCTGGGACCACGGCATGAAGCGCGGCGACATCCGCGCGCTGGGCTCCATGGCCTATGCGGCGCCCTTGCTGTCGACCCTGCTGCTGATCGCCTTCGGCCAGGGCCAGGCCAGCTGGCGCGTCGCGCTGGCCTGCGCCCTGATCATCGCCGGCGCCCTGCTCGGCACCGGCGACCTCAGGCAGAAGAAAGCCTAGCGGCAGCCGGCACAGGCGGATCAGCCCGCCACGGACCGGGCTGCGGAGACCAGATCGACGAAGGCGCGCAGCGGCGTCGGCATCAGGCGGCCGGAAAAATAGAGCCGCGGCCCGTCGAACTGCGGCCACCAGTCCGGGAGGACCGGCGTCAGCGCGCCGCTGTCAAAATGCGGCTGTAGCCAGTTACGGAAGGTGTAGAGCAGCCCGTGCCCGGCAGCGGCCAGATCGATCGCCGCACCGGCCGAAGCCGTAGTGAGCACCAGCCGCGCCGGCGGATCGAACGTCAGCACCTCACCCGCCTTCTCGAAGTGCCAGCCGGTCAGCGCGCCGCTGGCAAAGCGGGTGCGGATGCAGTGATGGCGCAGCACGTCACGCGGATGGGCCGGTACGCCATGGTCGTGCAGATAGGATGGCGCCGCACAGAGGGCGCCCTGCTGGACCCGGGGACCGATCGGCACCGCGATCATGTCCTGGGCCAGATGCTCGTCGTAACGGATTCCGGCGTCGCAATCCGCCGCCGTCACATCGACGAGACGATCGTCTACCACCACCTCGACCCGCACGTCGGGATAGGCCCTGAGGAACCGGTCGATCAGCGGCGGCAGGATATCGACCATCACGGCACCCGGGACGTTGAGCCGCAGGCGGCCCCGCACCTCCTGCTGCGAGCTGGCGGCATCGTCCAGGGCCAGCCGCGCCTCGGACAGCAGCGGCGCGATGCGGCCGGCCAGTGCACGACCCGCCTCGGTCGGCATGACGCTGCGCGTGGTGCGCGTGAGCAGTGGCGCCCCGAGCCGGGCTTCCAGCCGCGTGATCGTCTCGCTGACGGTCGACGGCGACAGGCCGAGACGGCGCGCCGCCGTGCGGAAGCCGCCGGCCTCGGTCACCGCGAGGAAGATGGCCAGATCATCGAGAGAAGGGTTCAGGCTATTGTTCGGCATTCCGAACAAGCTATTCGCCTGTAGCCAGATTATCAAATCTTTCCGAACGGCTATGTAAGGCGGGCAAAGGAGATTCCTCATGACCCAAGCAAAACCAGATGCCCGCCCGGACGCCGCCGCCGCCGGACGCTTCACCTTTCCCGGGACATCCATCTCGGTGAACCGGATGGGTTACGGCGCCATGCAGCTCGCCGGCCCCCATGTCTTCGGCGCCCCGGCAGATCCCGCCGAGGCCCGTGCCGTGCTGCGCGAGGCGATTGCGCTGGGCGTCGACCATATCGACACCAGCGATTTCTACGGCCCCCATGTCACCAACGCGCTGATCCGCGAGGCGCTGTTCCCCTATCCCGACAACCTGACCCTGGTGACCAAGATCGGCGCCTGGCGCGATGCGAAGGGCGGCTGGATTCTCGAGCACGGCGCGGACTTCCTGCGGCAATCGGTGGAGGACAATCTGCAGCGGCTGGGGCTGGACCGGATGGCCATCGTGAACCTGCGGATAGGCGGGCCCGGGGATGATATCGCCGCTCCGATGCAGGTGATGCGGCAGATGCAGGAGGAAGGCCTGATCGCTCATATCGGCATCAGCACCGTCGATGCGGCGCAGGTACGGATCGCGCGGGATATTGCCCCGGTCGTCTGTGTGCAGAACCACTATAACCTGGTGCATCGCGACGACGACGCGATGATCGACGCCCTGGCCGCGGACGGCATCGCCTATGTCCCCTATTTCCCGCTGGGCGGCTTCACGCCCCTGCAGAACGACGGACTGAAACAGGTGGCAGACGATTTCGGGCAATCCGTCCAGACCGTGGCGCTGGCGTGGCTGCTGCAGCGCAGTCCGAACATCCTGCTGATTCCCGGAACCTCGCGCCGCGCCCATCTGCACGGCAACATCTCTGCTGCGGGGCTCGTTCTGGACGGCGACCACCTCGCCCGGCTGGACGGGCTTGCCGGTCTGAACTGATCGGCCGGATCAGTCGGCGGCGTCGGCCAGCGGCACGGGCCGCGCCGGCGCCGGTTCCGACCGGCTGTACGGCAGGAACAGGGTGGACAGGAAGACACAGAGCCCGCAGCCGGCCAGCACCTGGAACAGCACCGGGAAGCCGCCGCCGTGGTCATGCAGGAAGGCGACCATCGGCACGGTGGCGGCGCTGACCCCGAAGGACAGCAGGTAGCGCAGCGAATAGGCCCGCGCCCGCCATTCGTCCGTCGTGAAGCGCACCACCAGTGCGTCGTTGATGGTGACCTGGCCGAACACCGCGAACATCAGGCCGGCCGCCGCCAGCAGCAGCGCCCAGTCGCCGGCCGAGGCGGCGATGAACAGGCAGGGCGCCTGCAGCAGCGCCAGCGGCATGAAGATGCTGCGCAGGCTGTGGCGGTCGAGCAGGCGGCCGATGATCAGCTGCGCCACCGCGCCGGTGACATAGACGGCGGCGACCAGCGCGCCGACCGCCACCGGGGAATCGACAAAGCCGAGCAGGCGTTCGTTGAACAGCTTGGGCAGCGAGACGGTGGCGGCGCTGAACACCACGCCGCCGAAAATGGTGATCGCCGCCATGACGCCGAAGGCGCGGATCGCGGTGGCGCGCACCACGGCAGGCTGCGCCCGGACCGGGCTGCGTTTCGCCGCATTGCGCTCGTCGGGCACCAGGCTTACGAAGGCAATGCCGATCAGGATCGACAGCCCGCCCGGGATAAAGAAGGCGAAGCGCCAGCCGAGATACTGCGCGACGCCGGCGGTGATCAGCGCCGAGAAGGCGATGCCGAGATTGCCCCAGACGCCATTGAGGCCGAGGTCGCGGCCGAGCCGGGTCGTGTGGCTGGCCAGCAGCGCGCCGCCGACCGGATGGTAGATCGAGGCGAACAGGCCGATCAGGGTCAGCGACACCGCCAGCATGACCACACTGGTGCTGAGGCCGACGAGAATGGTGGCGGCGCCGATGCCGAAGAAGAAGACGGCCATCATGTTGCGCCGGCTCCATTTGTCGCCGAGCCAGCCGGACGGCACCGAGCCGGCACCGAAGGCGATGAAGCTGCCGACCGACAGCGCCAGCAGCTCGCCGTAGGAGCGCTGGAAGCTGCCGCCCATCGCCAGTACGGCGGCGGGGAAGATCAGCACGAACATGTGGTCGATGCTGTGGGCGATGTTGACGAAGGCGATCACCCGCCGGCTGTCGGCCCCGGCTGCTGCACTCATGGTCCTGACTCCGAATCCTGTTGCAGCCTCGATCCTAGGGGTGTCAGATAAACACCGTCCTGCCATTTTATATCGAGAATCGGACATGCCCCGCGCTGTCAGGCCAGACCGCAGCATCAATGCCGAGGACTACCAGCATGCGCCGCGGCCGGTCGCCGCCATGCCCAAGGACTATGCGCCCGGCGAGGAGATCGCGCCGCACAGCCACCGGCGCGCCCAGCTGCTCTATGCCGTCAGCGGAGTGATGCGGATCACCGCCGAGGAAATGCCGGCCGGTCAGGCCGCGGCCAGACCGAAAGGAATCTGGATCGTGCCGCCGCAGCGCGCGGTGTGGATTCCGTCCGGCTGCGAACACGAGGTCCGCATGGTCGGGCCGGTGCAGATGCGCACGCTGTATGTCGAGCCCGATGCCGCGCCCGGCCTGCCGGCGCAATGCCGGGTGATCGAGGTCTCGGGCCTGCTGCGCGAGCTGATCCTCGCGCTGATGGACGAGCCGCTCGACTATGCGCCCGACAGCCGCGGCGCGGCGGTCGCCCGCCTGCTGCTGCAGGAGCTGGTCGCCGTCGAGGCGCTGCCGCTGCATCTGCCGCAGCCGCGCGATGTGCGCCTGCAGGCGGTCTGCCGCCAGATCGAGGCGCGCATCGGCGAGGAGCTGCCGCTGGAAGACATTGCCCGCGACGCCGGCATGAGCAGCCGCACCCTGGCACGGCTGTTCCGCCGCGAGACCGGCATCGGCTTCCAGCAATGGCGCCAGCAGGCAAGACTGGCCGAAGCATTGGCACGCCTCGCCGCCGGCCAGCCGGTCGGGATTGTCGCCACCGATCTGGGTTATGCGGGGACGGCGGCCTTCACGGCGATGTTCCGCCGCAGCCTGGGGACCACGCCAAGCCGCTATTTCGAGACTAGGGCGCCCAGCCCGGCGGCGCGAGGTCGAAGCCGCTGAAGTCGAAGGCCGGCGCGACCGTGCATCCCACTAGCGTCCACTCGCCCAGGGATTCGGCCGCCTGCCAGTGGCGCGTCGGCACGATGCCCTGCGGCCGCTGGCCGGCGGCGATGTCGGGGCCGAGCGTCAACTGCGTGACGGCGGCGCCTTCTTTCGCGGCGAGGCTGAGGCGCAGCGGCGCGCCGGCATGCCAGTGCCAGATCTCGACCGCATCGACGCGGTGCCAGTGCGAGCGTTGGCCCGCCTTGAGCAGGAAATAGATCGCCGTCGAGCGCGAGCGGCCGGCGGCATCGGTCTGCGCATCGCGGAAGGTCTCGATGAAATAGCCGCCTTCGGGATGCGGCTGCAGGCCGAGCGCGGCGATGATCTCGTCTGCGGTCATGGTGGCCGTCATCGTCTACATGCCGAGCAGCTTGCGGATGATTTCGAGGCCGCCGAAGACCAGCAGCCCGACCCAGCCGGTGGCCAGCACGCTGACGACCAGGCTCGACAGCACCAGCATGCCGTCGCGCTCGATCTGGCCGAGCGCGGCGAGGATGATCGCCCAGGCCGGGATCAGGTTGCCGAACGGGATCGGCAGCGACAGCAGGATGGCGTTCCACAGCACGATGGCGCCGATCAGCCGGCGCGCCCGCCAGCCGGCGATGCGCTCCAGCCGCGGCTTCAGATACTTCTCGACCTTCTGCAGCCGGGGGATCGCCGGCCGCAGCATGCGGGCCACGTCGGCGCGGCGGAAACTGCGCCGCAGCCAGGATTTCGGAAACCACGGGTGATCGAAACCGAGCACCATCTGGCCCGACAGCAGCAGCAGGGGCGCGCCGAGGATCGCCGACAGGCCCGGCGCGATCGGTGCCGGAATGCCGTTCGGCAGCGCAAACACCAGCACCAGGAAGCCGAAGGCGCGTACCTCGAAGAGGTCCAGCAGCTCGTGCAGGGTGATGCGGTCGTCCGGATCGCCGTCGCAGATCCCGGCGACGATCTCGGCGATGCGGCGCGGCGCATAGGTGCTGCTACCCATATTCTGCTCTGCCGTCATTATTTGCCCTCGCCGTCGCCGAGGCCCGGCAGGCGCGGCATGACCTCTTCGGATTCCGCATCGATGATATCGTCGGTGTTGCGGATGGTGACCTCGAAGCCCGGCAGCGCCTGCGGCGCCTTGCCGGGCCGGATGCCGAGCTTGGCGAGGTTGCGCACCCGCGGCAGCAGGCGGCGGTTCACCGAGCGGCTGAAGGCATCGAACTGCTCGGTGGCCTGCTGCAGCCCCTTGCCGACCCGTTCCGCCAGCGACAAGGCCGTGCCGGTGCTCTCCACCAGCCTGGTTACCGCATCGACGATCTGTTCCAGGTTTTCCGCCTGCCGGCCGCTGTCGATCTGCATGCGCGACACCGCGATGATGGCGGCCAGCGCAGAGGGACCGGCAATGACGATATCGGCTTCGGCCGCGCGGCGCTCGAAATCCGGATCGGCGCGGCGCAGCTTCTCGATCGCCGCATCGTTGGGCAGCACCATGGCGGTCATGCTGCGCTTCAGGCTGCCGCCACGCTTCAGCTCGCGGAAGGTCGCCAGCACGGCATTGCCGTAATCCTTCGCCGCCAGTGCCCGCAGGTGCAGGGTCATGCGCTGGGCGAGCTGCTGCAGGGCGGCGGCCGCGGCCGTCTCGTCTTCCGCCTCGGCATGATCGAGCAACACCTTGCTGGCCTTGCTGTCGATCACCAGCACGGCATCGCCGGGCAGGAAGACCACGGCATCGGGGCGCAGGCTGCCGCGCTCGCCGTCGCCGGCGGCATGATACTGGATGATGAAATCATGGCCCGGCTGCAGGCCGAAGGCCTTCAGCGTGTTCTCCAGCCCGATCTCGGCGAGCCGGCCGGCGCCGCCGGGATGCGACAGTGCCCGGTGCACGGTGTCGATGGTCTTGCGGCTGTCGCCGACCTGCTGGTGCAGGCGGGTCACCGTATCGGTGATCACCGTGACCTGCTGCAGCAGGCCCTCGGTGGTCTGCTTGACCTTTTCCTCGGACAGCTTCTTCTGCTCGTCGGCCTCGCGCTTGTGGGTCTCCAGCAGCATCGAACTCAACTGCTTGCCGGTCTCCAGGGTCGCCGCCTTGGCGGCCTCGGTCATCTGCTTGACCGTCTGTTCGAAATCGGCGAAGCGCTTTTCCTGCTCGGCCAGCTTCTGGCGGTCGAGCGCAGCGCTGCGCTCATGCTGGATGCGGTCCTTGTCGGCCTCGGCGCGGGCGGCTTCCGCGGCGGCCAGCGCCGTCCGTGCACTGTCGAGCTGGGCCATCAGTTCCGCCAGCCGGGTTTCCGCCGTCGACTGCGCCGCCAGTGCGGTTTCCAGCCGGCCGCGCAACTGGGTGCGGTCCATGTCGGCTTCGGTCCGGCCGGCCAGGGCGGCTTTCAGTTCGGCCTGCACCGTCGCCAATTCCGCCGCCTGTTCAGGGCTTTGTCCGGCCGGCCCGGCAGGGCGGGCAGAGAGCCGCCACAGGACCAGCCCGAGCAGGGCTGCCAGGATGGCAAAACCGGCATAAATCACTATATCCATACAGGGTTAGATAGCAGCGGGCTTGACTGACCGCCAGTCCGCATCCTATCTGGCGCCGACGAATGTAACCGAACCGACCCGGAACTATCCCATGGCCCTCCTGCCGATCATCACGGCGCCCGACAAGCGCCTTGAAGCCATTTCGACCCCGGTCGATGCGGTGACCGACGACGTGCGCCGCCAGCTCGACGACATGCTGGAAACGATGTATGCGGCACCCGGCATCGGGCTGGCCGCCATCCAGGTCGGCATCGCCAAGCGCATGCTGGTGATCGACATCGCGCGCGAGGACGAAGAGAAGCAGCCCTTGTTCATCATCAATCCGGAATTCACCTGGATCTCCGACGACGACAAGGTCTACGAAGAGGGCTGCCTGTCGCTGCCCGAGCAGTATGCCGAGGTCGCCCGTCCCGCCGAGGTCAGGGTCAGCCACCTCGACTACAACGGAAACCGGCAGGAACTGCAGGCCGATGGCCTGCTGGCGGTCTGCCTGCAGCACGAGATGGACCATCTCGACGGCATCCTGTTCGTCGACCATATTTCGGCGCTGAAGCGCAACATGATCCTGCGCAAGCTGCTGAAGCAGAAGCGCCTCGCCGAAGCCGGCTGAGCCGGGCCCCATCCATGTCCTTGCGCCTCGTCTTCATGGGCACGCCCGATTTCGCCGTGCCGGTGCTGGAGGCCTTTCTCGGCGCCGGCGACACGGTCGCCGCCGTCTACAGCCAGCCGCCGCGCCCGGCCGGCCGCGGCCACAAGCTGACCCCTTCGCCGGTGCAGGCAGCGGCCGAGCGCCATGGCCTGGCCGTCCGCCATCCGGTTTCGCTGAAAACCGCCGAGGCGCAGGCCGAGTTTGCCGCGCTCGCCGCCGATGCCGCCATCGTGGTGGCCTATGGCCTGATCCTGCCGCAGACGGTGCTCGACGCGCCGAAATTCGGCTGCTTCAACCTGCATGCCTCGCTGCTGCCGCGCTGGCGCGGTGCCGCACCGATCCAGCGCGCCATCATGGCCGGCGACGCCGAAACCGGTGTCTGCGCCATGCAGATGGATGCCGGCCTCGATACCGGCCCGGTGCTGGCCTGCGAAAAAGTCGCCATCGGCCCGCGCATGACGGTGAGCGACCTGCATGACGAACTGGCCCGCATCGGCGCGCCGCTGATGGTGCGCGCGATGCACGACTTTGCCGCCGGCCGGATTGCGCCGCAGCCGCAGCCGGCAGACGGCGTGACCTATGCCGCCAAGCTCGCCCGCGACGAGGGCCGCATCGACTGGACGCAGCCGGCCGCCGCGATCGACCGTGCCGTGCGCGCCCTCAATCCGGGGCCGGGCACGTTCTTCGAGCTGAACGGCGAACGCATCAAGCTGCTGGCGGCCGAACCCGTGGCCGGCAGCGGCGCACCCGGCACCCTGCTCGACGATGCCGGCACGGTGGCCTGTGGTGACGGAGCACTAAAACTGGTGCGGCTGCAGCGGCCGGGCAAGGGCCCGGTGCCGGTGCAGGCTTTCCTGAACGGCCATCCGCTGCCGCGCGGCACGCGGCTCGCCTGATGCCGCGCTTCCGCCTCACGCTGGAATACGACGGCAGCAATTTCGCCGGCTGGCAGCGCCAGGCCGGGCAGCCCAGCGTGCAGCAGGCGCTGGAAGACGCCGTGCAGGCGATGAGCGGCCAGAACGTCGACACCATCGTCGCCGGCCGCACCGATGCCGGCGTGCACGCCCGCGGCCAGGTGGTACATTTCGACCTCGACCGCGACCGCGACCGCGATTTCACACCGGACCGGCTGCGCGACGGCCTGAACTTCTACCTGCGCGAAGCCCGCGTCGCCGTGCTCGATGCCGCCATCGTGGATGCCGAATTCAGCGCCCGGCTGTCGGCCACGGCGCGGCATTACCTGTACCGCATCCTCAACCGCCGGCCGCCGCCGGGCCTGGAAGCCGGCCGGGTCTGGCATGTGCCGGTGGCGCTGGATGCCGATGCCATGCACCGGGCGGCGCAAGCGCTGGTCGGCCATCACGACTTCACCAGTTTCCGGTCCAGCGAATGCCAGGCGAAATCGCCCCTGCGCACGATGGATGCAGTGGCGGTGACGCGCAGCGGCGAGGAGGTCCATGTCACCGTCCGCTCGCGCAGCTTCCTGCACAACCAGGTGCGCATTATGGTCGGCACGCTGAAGCTGGTCGGCGAAGGGCGCTGGTCGGCGGATGACGTGCGCGTGGCGCTGGAAAAATGCGAGCGCAGCGCGGCGGGGCCGACAGCGCCACCGGACGGCCTCTACCTGATGCGGGTGGATTACTAAACGGCGCTGCCTGGCTGCGCCAGCCGGTCGCCCCGCGCAGCGTCAGCTGCGCCAGCCGATCGCCTTGGCCCAGGCCTCGAAGTCCGCCTGGCGGGCCGCCCAGTCGCCCGGCGCGGTCTCGCCGCTCTGCCGGGCTTCCTCACGGCGCTGCTTGGTCCCTTCGGCCATCGTGGTGAGGTCGGCCAGCGCACGACGGCTGTCGACATTGGCTTCATCCTCGATCGGCAGCGGCACCAGCTCGCCGGCGGCATTCCAGTCGAACTGGGTGCCATAGACCTGCGGCCGGCCTTCCAGCCAGCGGACGCGGTCGGTCAGCAGGGCAGCCTGCCAGCGCGGCACGCGGCCCTGGGCCGCCGCCTCTTCGATCATCTCCAGGCAGGCGCGCATGAAACGCGGCAGGCCGATGGCATGCTGGGCGATGATCCAGGCGGCTGCGGCGCCGTCGGCGCCGGCAGTGGCGGTATCCGGCCAGCCCTGGCTGTCGACGATATCGGCCAGCGAACGGGCATGGGCATTATGGGTCGCCCGCATGGTATCGTTATAGCCGACGAACAGGCTGCCATCGGCCGCCAGCGCATTGCGCATGCGGCGGGCCTCCTCGACCATATCGATCAGGCGCTGACGCAGAGTCTGGTCCATTTCACACAATCCCCGATTTCACACGACCGCCAGCTTCAGACGATCCCCGGTTTGAGACGATCCCCGGTGCCATTATCGTTGCCTGCCTTCAGGTGTCGGCGGCCCGGGCCATGGCCTGGTGCAGCAGCCGGCTGGCCGGCAGCCGAATCCTGACCTGCGTACCTTGCCCCGGGGCACTGTGCAAGTCCAGCGCGCCGCCGTGCAGCTCCATCAGCCGCCGGGCCAGCGGCAGACCGAGTCCCGTGCCGGCATGGGCACGGGACAGGCTGTTGTCGACCTGACCGAAGGGCTGTACCGCCACGGCGATCTGCTCGGGGGACATGCCGATCCCGCTGTCGGCGACGGTGACGACCCAGTCGCCGTCGCCGGCCGGCGCGGCGCTGACGGTGACACGGCCGCCGGCCGGGGTGAACTTGACGGCATTGCTCAGCAGGTTGAGCAGCACCTGGCGGAACTTCAGCGGATCGAGCCAGAATTCCGGCAGGTCGGGCGGCAACTTGCTGACGAGGCTCAGACCGCCCTGCTGGGCCCGCGGCCGCAGCAGGCCGAGGCAGCCATCGGCCAGCTCGGCGACATCGCTCGCTTCCTCGCGCAGGTCCATCCGGCCGGCCTCGATCTTCGACAGGTCGAGGATGTCGTTGATCAGCGCCAGCAGGTGGCGTCCGCTCGATTCGATGTCCTGCACATAGTCGCTGTAATGCGCCTCCAGCGGGCCGTAGGGCGCCGCGCGCATCACCTCGGCAAAGCCGATGATGGCGTTGAGCGGCGTGCGCAGTTCGTGGCTCATGTTGGCGATGAAGTCCGATTTGGCGCGGCTGGCCATTTCCGAACTCTCGAACAGCCGGCGGTTCTGCAGTTTGATCAGCACGCCTTCGACGAAGGTCAGGTGGCTGGCGCGCGCCACCAGCGTGCCCATCAGCAGCAGCATGGCCAGCAGTGCAAACTGTTCACCGGCATGCGGCTGGCGCAGCAGCGGGATCAGCAGCAGCATCATGCCGGAGATCGGGACGATATAGGCATAGGCCGCGCCCAGCACCGGATGCAGCGTCATGATCGAAAAGATCATCACCGCACCGACCAGCAGCAGCAGCAGGGCCGTATCGATCAGCGGCAGGTCGAACAGCAGGAACAGCAGCAAGGCGCACCAGATCAGCGCGAAGACCACCGCATCGATCACCAGCGCATTGCGATCACGCTCCGTGCTGCGGCCGGCCATCGCCGCCGCGCGGTGGCGCCGCCACTGGCGTTCGTCGACCGCCGTCTTGGCGAGGAAGGCAAAGATCCAGCCCGCCAGCAGGAGCGGCGGCACCTGGCCGGCCAGCAGCAGGATGCTGACGCCGGCAAGGCCGAGGCGGGACATGTTCAGCGCGGTGACGTTGCGGGTGATGGCGCGGATCTGCTCGTGCCGCAGGTCTGCCAGCAGCGCCGCATCGCTGACCGGCGCCGGCAGGAAGAATGCCAGGAGCCGTTGCAGCACCCTTCGCCCCCGCTCGGTTTCGTAAGTTACGTTACAGTATCAAATCAACCAAGCGGTGCAATAACTCCGTCACCGCCGGGTCGAGCAGGCCGGCCAGCACGGCAGCGCCGAGCGCGGCGCCGAGGCCGACCCGGGCCATGCGGGTGACCGCGAACAGCCAGAACAGCAACAGCAGCAGGCTCCAGCCCTGCGGCACCGCGGCCGGCAGCAGGCCGGCGGCGGCCAGCGCCAGCACCGGCAGGATGCTCAGCAGCAGCACTGCCTGCCCCCAGTTGTACAGGATGACGAAAACGGCATAGCGCGCCGTCAGGCCGAAGGCGCGGCAGAACACCATCATCACCGCCAGATAGACGAACCAGACGGCGAGCTGCAGCACGAACTGGCCGAGCAGCGCGCCGACATCCGTGGTGACGGTGGGATCGGCGGCCGGCAGCAGCAGCGTGTAGGGGATGGTCAGCAGCAGGCCCGGCCAGAACGAGCGCCAGACGCCGTCGACCGACAGATCGTAATAGCGCGGCGCCTGCGGATCGCCGCGCAGCACGGCGACGAAGCCGCGCAGCGCAGCCAGGCATTCGTCCCGTCCGGGCAGCGCCATGCGGCTCAGGCCGCCGCGAAATAGCGCTGCAGCATGCCTTCGTAGACCCGCGCCAGCGCCTCGATATCGGCCACGCCGGCGCGCTCATCGACCTTGTGCATGGTCTGGCCGATCAGGCCGAACTCGACCACCGGGCAGAAGGCCTGGATGAAGCGGGCATCCGAGGTGCCGCCGGTGGTGCTCAGCGCCGGCTTGCGACCGGTGCCGGCCTCGACCGCCTCGGCCATGGCGGCGACGAACGGCCCGGGCTCGGTCAGGAACGGCATGGCGCCGTCTTCCAGCACCAGGTCATAGCGCCCGCCGTTCTCTTCCGGGCCGCAGACGGCGGCGACAGAGCGCCGGATCCAGTCCTTCAGGCCGGCCGCGGTCTGTTCGGTACTGTAGCGGATGTTGAGCACGGCTTTCGCGCTGGCCGGGATGACGTTGTTGGCCGGATTGCCGACATCGACGGTGGTGATCTCGAGATTGGACGGCTCGAAATGCACGTTGCCGGCATCGAGCCTACGCGTCTTCAGCAGGGTCAGGATGTCGAGCAGCCGCGGGATCGGGTTGTCGGCGAGATGCGGATAGCCGACATGGCCCTGCATGCCGTGCACGGTCAGCCGCGCGGTCAGCGAGCCGCGGCGGCCGATCTTCATCATCTCGCCGAGCCGGAGCGGATTGGTCGGCTCGCCGACCACGCAGGCCGACAGCGTCTCGCCCTTCTCGGCCAGCCACTGCAGCACCTTGGTGGTGCCGTTGACGGCCGGGCCTTCCTCGTCGCCGGTGATGAGCAGGCTGATCGAGCCGTCGAGGCGGCCGTTGCGGGCGGCCAGAAAGCGCTGGGCGCCAGCGGCGAAGGCGGCAATCGCCGACTTCATGTCGGTGGCGCCGCGGCCATAGAGCTGGCCGTCGATGATGTCGCCGGCGAAGGGATCGACCGTCCAGGCGCCCATGTCGCCGACCGGCACCACGTCGGTATGGCCGGCGAAGCAGAAATTGCGGCCGCCGCTGCCCCAGCGGGCGTAGAGGTTCTCGACGTCCGGGGTCCCGGGGGCACTGAAGCGCAGCCGCTCGCAGCGGAAACCGAGCGGGGCCAACGCCGCCTCCAGCACGCCGAGCGCGCCCTTGTCCTCCGGGGTGACGCTCGGGCAGCGGATCAGGGCCTGAGCCAGCGGGACGGGGTCGAGGGCGGGGACGGGCGCGGCGGCGGTCTGGGACACGGACAGAACCTTGAATACGGGGGCGGCGGGGCAGGAGGCGGATGTCACGGCCCGTACTGCCGGCAAGCAGAACACCGGAACGTGACAGTCGCATGTAACCCCTTGAATCGGCGCGGGTCAACGGCGGGGCGGGGCGGCCCGCGAGTGGCTATGACGCAGGGCGGCTTCGTTGACATCGGCCCCCCCAGTGCTTATCTGTCTCGCGGGTTTCCGTGGCCGGTTTCCTTATTGGCCACGCGGATTTAAGTCTCTCCAGCCGACAAATCGGGGCCGGAATACGCGGGAGTGGTGGATGTTCGGCGCGCTTGCCAAGAAGCTGTTCGGTTCGGCCAACGACCGGGCGGTCAAGGGCTATATCAAGACGGTTCAGGCGATCAACGATCTTGAGCCGGAGATTTCCGGGCTGACCGACGCGCAGCTGCAGGCCAAGACGGCCGAGTTCAAGCAGCGCGTCGCCCTGGGCAGCCAGAATGGCGGCACCGAGCTTGACGACCTGCTGCCGGAAGCCTTCGCCGTGGTGCGCGAGGCGGCCAAGCGCGTGCTCGGCCAGCGCCACTACGACGTGCAGCTGATCGGCGGCATGGTGCTGCATGACGGCCGCATCGCCGAGATGAAGACCGGTGAAGGCAAGACGCTGGTCGCCACGCTGGCCGTCTATCTCAATGCGATCAGCGGCAAGGGCGTCCATGTCGTCACCGTCAACGACTACCTCGCCCGCCGCGATGCCGAATGGATGGGGCGCGTCTACGGCTTCCTGGGGCTGACCACCGGCATCATCGTGCACGGCATCGACGACGCCGAGCGCCAGGCCGCCTATGCCTGCGACATCACCTACGGCACCAACAACGAATACGGCTTCGACTATCTGCGCGACAACATGAAGTTCCAGCGCGAGCAGATGGTGCAGCGGCCGTTCAACTTCGCCATCGTCGACGAGGTCGACAGCATCCTGATCGACGAGGCGCGCACCCCGCTGATCATCTCGGGTCCGTCGGAAGACACCACCGACCTCTACGTCAAGGTCAACGCGCTGATCCCCAGCCTGGTCGAAACCGATTACGAGAAGGACGAGAAGCAGCGCACGGTGAACTTCACCGAAGCCGGCACCGAGCATATCGAACAGCTGCTGCGCGACGCCGGCCTGCTGAAGTCGGAGTCGCTGTACGACATCGACAACATCGCCGTGGTGCATCACGCCAACCAGGCCCTGCGCGCCCATGCCCTGTTCACCCGCGACGTCGATTACATCGTCAAGGACGACAAGGTCATCATCATCGACGAGTTCACCGGCCGCATGATGGAAGGCCGGCGCTATTCCGACGGCCTGCACCAGGCACTGGAGGCCAAGGAAGGCGCCACGGTCCAGACCGAGAACCAGACGCTGGCCTCGATCACCTTCCAGAATTATTTCCGCATGTACCCGAAGCTGGCCGGCATGACCGGCACGGCGTCGACGGAAGCCGCCGAATTCGCCGACATCTACAATCTCGAGGTTGTCGAGATTCCGACCAACGTGCCGGTCGCCCGCCTCGACCAGGATGACGAGGTCTACCGCTCGGCCCGCGAGAAATACGAGGCGATCGTCAAGCTGATCGCCGAATGCCGCGAAAAGGGCCAGCCGGTACTGGTCGGCACGGTGTCGATCGAGAAGTCGGAACTGCTGTCCGACTTCCTGACCCAGCGCAAGATCAAGCATAACGTGCTGAACGCGCGCCACCACGACAGCGAAGCCTTCATCGTGGCGCAGGCCGGCCGGCTCGGCGCGGTGACCATCGCCACCAACATGGCCGGCCGCGGCACCGACATCCAGCTCGGCGGCAACGCCGAGATGCGCATCCTCGCCGAAACCCAGGGCATGGATGGCGAGGTCAGAGAGAAGATGGTGGCGCAGATCCGCGCCGAAGTCGCCGCCGAGAAGGAAAAGACACTGGCCGCCGGCGGCCTTTACGTGATCGCCACCGAACGCCATGAAAGCCGCCGCATCGACAACCAGCTGCGCGGCCGCTCCGGCCGTCAGGGCGATCCGGGTGCCTCGAAGTTCTTCCTGTCGCTGGAAGACGACCTGCTGCGCATCTTCGGCTCCGAGCGCATGGACAGCATGCTGCAGCGGCTCGGCCTCGAAGAGGGCGAGGCGATCATCCATCCGTGGATCAACAAGGCGCTGGAAAAGGCGCAGCAGAAGGTCGAAGCGCGCAACTACGAAATCCGCAAGAACCTGCTGAAGTTCGACGACGTGATGAACGACCAGCGCAAGGTGATCTACGAGCAGCGCATCGAGATGATGAGCACCGACGACCTGTCGGAGACCGTCGCCGACATGCGTCACGAGATCGTCGAGGACCTGGTTGCCGCCCACATCCCGGAAAAGGCCTATGCCGAGCAGTGGAATGCCGCCGGGCTGCAGCAGGAAATCGCCCGCATCTTCGGCCTCGACCTGCCGGTCACCGACTGGGCCAAGGAAGAGGGCATCGCCGACGCGCAGATCCGCGAGCGGCTGCTGGACGCGGTCGACCGCAGGATGGCCGAGAAGGCCGCCAATTTCGGCCCCGACGTGATGCGCATGGTCGAGCGCAGCCTGCTGCTGCAGGTGCTCGACCAGAGCTGGAAGGAACATCTGCATCACCTGGACTACCTGCGCCAGGCGGTCGGCCTGCGCGCCTATGCCCAGAAGGACCCGCTGAACGAATACAAGCGCGAGGCCTTCGCGCTGTTCCAGCAGATGCTGGTCCGCCTGCGCGAGCAGATCACCGCCATTCTCGCCCGCGTCGAAATCCGTGCCGAAGAGCCACCGGCCGAGCTGTTCGCCCGGCCGTCGGTGCCGATGCACGAAAGCCGCGGCGAGGACATCGAGGCCGACAGCGATTCCGATGCGGCGCAGGGCCTGCTGCCCGCCCGTCCGGTGCATGGCGGCCGCAATGCCGCTGTCGATCCGAACGATGCATCGACCTGGAAGAACACCCCGCGCAACGCCCCCTGCCCCTGTGGCTCGGGCAAGAAGTACAAGCACTGCCACGGCCGGTAAGCCGGCGATGGGCGGCAGCGGCCTGGCGGCAGGCCAATTGACGGCGGAACGCGCGGCGCGCTTCGCCGCCCTGCCGCTGCGCAACCTCGACCGCGAATATCCGAACAACCTGACGCATTTCATGCACGGCCCGGAAGACGTACTGCCGCCGCACCGGCTGCATCCGATCTTCTGGGGCAGCTATGACTGGCATTCCTGCGTGCATGGCTGGTGGCTGCTGGCGCGCTGCCTGCGCCGGCAGCCGCAGATCGCCGGTGCGGCACGAGCCGAGGCCCTGTTCGCCGCCCATTTCACGGCCGAGGCCGGCGAGGGCGAGGCCGCCTATCTCGACGCGCCGGGTCGCGGCACCTGGCAGCGGCCCTATGGCTGGGGCTGGCTGCTGGCACTGTCGGCCGAACTGTCGCAATGGCGGCATCCGCAGGCCGCCGGCTGGCGCATGGCGCTGGCGCCGTTGGAGCGGCGCATCATCGCACTGTTCCCGGCCTATCTGGCGAAGCTGACCTACCCGATCCGGGTCGGCACCCATTTCAACACCGCCTTCGGCCTGATCGCCGCGCTGCAGTACGCGCGCATCGTGCAGGAACCGACGCTGGAGCCGGCGATTGCCGCCTATGCGCGGCGCGTCTTCCTGCGCGATACGGATTACCCGGCGCATTACGAACCGAATGGCGACGATTTCCTGTCCGGCGCCCTGACCGAGGCCCTGTTGATGCGCCATGTGCTGCCGGCAGCGGACTTCGCCGCATGGTTCGGCGCCTTCCTGCCGCGCCCGGGTTTTGTCCCCGCCATCGTCGCCGACCGCGGCGATGCCAAGGGCGTGCATCTCGACGGCCTCAACCTCAGCCGCGCCTGGTGCCTGCGCGGCATCGCCACAGCGTTGCCCGAAACGCAGCGCCCGGCCCTGCTGGCCATGGCCGAGGCCCATGAGACCGCCAGCCTGCCGTTTCTCGAAAGCGGCGAATACGGCGGCGAGCACTGGCTGGCCACCTTCGCCGCACTGGCGATCGACGGCCTCTGATCGTGCGGTGTATGCGTGTATGCGCAAAATGACGGCGGCGCCGGTCTGCCGCATGTTATGCTGCGACCATGACTCCAGCCGACCCTGAACGACCGACCCGCACGCGGCGTGACCGCCTGGAACGGAGTCTCGGCTACGACCTGCCCAAGCAGACGGTCTGGCACCATTCTGCGGCCGTGCTGCTCATGATCGCGACCTATCCGGTCTGGCTGTCGCCACGCACGTTGCGCCGGTGGCGGCTGTGCCGGCGCATCACCACCTGGAAACGGGCCATGTTGCTGTTCGAAGATGCCTGGGAATGGCGTTGGTACTTTACCGTATATCTGTGCATGGCCGTGCCGGTCGCGGTCGCGATCGGTTGGGTGCTGCGCCGGTTTGACGGCCGCCCTCCCCTCCGCCGGCCCTCCTAGGGCCCGCCGGCGCGGCGCCTCTGCTCGGCCTTCAGTTGCCCGAGCATCCGGTCATAGCCGCCTTCCAGCAGGCCAGCGCCCCTCTTGCCGGCCGCCACACCGGCGCGCGGAATCAGGGCTGCCGTTTTCGGCACCGGCAACAGTGTGGTTCCGACATCGATCAAACCGTCCATGACCTTCGCCGCCGTCTTGCTGGTCTCGGTTTCCCGGATCGCCTGTTCGAGCCGCTCCGGCGTCATCATCGGGATTTCCCAGACCGGACTGAAGATGCTGTCGGCGATCTTGCCACGCAGCCGGCCGGCCAGCCTGGGGTCGCTTTTGCCCAGCCGTTCGATATCCTGCATCGCCTTATACTGCTGCTCGCGATCGAGATAATGGTAGAAGCGCGCGGCGCCGAGCGCGCGCAGGGTCTGCGGATTGTCGAGATCGATCTTCGCCGGATCGAGGCCGAGCGTGACAGCGAGCTGGCGGGTATTGTTGCGCAGAACCGCCCGGCTGTCGTCGTCGCCCGGAGCGCGGGACTCGCTGTCTGCGGTCATCTTCAGGGGCGGCGACGGCGCGGCCTGCGCCTGCCTGACTGGTGCCTGCCTGACTGGCGCCTGCAGGTCCGGTGCCTGCGCATCCAGTGCCTGTGCATCCGGTGTCGGCGTGGCGAGCGGCTGCGCGCCGAACGGGTAGTTCTGCTGCGACCTGCGATAGGCGTCGCGCAGCCAGGTCATGGTCTCGCCGTCCGGCGCGGCCCAGCCATCGACGGCGAGGCCGTTTTCCTTCTGGAAGCCGCGCAGGGCGGCATCGTCGCGGCCGCCCCAGTAGCCGGTCGGGCCGCCGGTCGCCTCGGCATCGAGATGGCCTTCGCGATGCAGCAGGCCCTGCATCTTGAAGACATCGCCGCGCTGGTTCGGCTGGTTGGCGCCGACGCTGCCGTTCAGGTCGAACTGGCTGCCGCCGAACAGGTCGTCCAGCGAGGCGCCATCCAGCCAGACGGCCCGGGCGCGGTCCCAGGCCGGGTCGCCCTCACCGATGCGGCCGAAGGGGTCCTGATCGGGTTCCGGGACGGGCGGTGACCTGAACAGGCGGTCGATATCGCTCTCATCCAGCGGCGTCGGCATGGCGATCTCCGGCTATTTGGGATTTATAGTGAACATAAATAGGATAATAAACTGATATTGTCAAGATTATTGTTCTCTTTATGATCCGTTCACACTGCCCCATGGGAAGCCTTGCAAAGCCGCGCCGGCCTGTGGCTGGCTGGCAGGAAATACCGGAGGAATCGCCATGCCCGTCAGTCCTGAAATCTGGCTCGCCTTTGCCGCCGCGGCGGCCCTGCTGATCGCCATCCCCGGCCCGACCACGCTGATGGTGATGGGCCATACCATGGCGAGCGGCGCCCGCATCGGCCTGCTCAGCCTGATCGGCGTCACGCTCGGCGATGTCTGCGCCATCACGCTGTCGGTGCTCGGCTTCAGCGCGCTGCTGGCCGCCTCGGCCACCGCCTTCCTGGTGATGAAATGGCTCGGCGCCGCCTATCTCGTGTGGATCGGCATCAAGCTGTGGCGCAGCGCGCCGGCCGAACTGAAGCCGCTGGTCCAGTCGCGCGGCGGCGCCGGCCGCGCCATCATGCAGACCTTCCTCGTCACCCTGCTGAACCCGAAGGGCATCCTGTTCTTCGCCGCCTTCCTGCCGCAGTTCATCGACCACACCCGCCCGCTGTGGCCGCAGGTGCTGGTGTTCATGATCACCTTCGACGTCCTCGCGGCGCTGATCCAGGGCGGCTATATCCTCGCCATGGGCCGCGCCCGCGGCGCCGTCGCCAGCCCGCGGCTGCTGAAAACCATGAACCGCGCCGGCGGCGCCATGCTGGTCGGCGCCGGCCTGCTGACTGCGACGCTGAAGCGGGCGGCCTGACATGCGCCTCGCCGCGACGGCGGAAAAATTCAGCATCGCCATCCCCGATGCGGCGCTGGCCGACCTGCGCCAGCGGCTGGCGCTGACCCGCTGGCCGGCCGAGCCGGCCGGTGCCGCCTGGCAGTACGGCAGCAACGGCGACTACATGCGCCGCTTCGTGGCGCGCTGGCAGAAGGGTTTCGACTGGCGGCGCTGGGAGGCCCGGCTGAATGCCTTCGCGCAATACCGCCTGCCGCTGCAGCGACCGGATGACGGCGGCGGCACGCAGATGGTGCATGTGCTGGTCGAGCCCGGCTCGGGGCCGGCCCCCCGGCCGCTGCTGCTGACCCATGGCTGGCCCGGTTCGGTGTTCGAATTCCTCGAGGTGATCGAGCCGCTGGCACATCCCGAACGCTTCGGCGGCAAGGCGGAAGACGCCTTCACGGTGATCTGCCCGAGCCTGCCGGGCTATGGTTTCTCGATGCCGCTGGACCGCCCGATCGGGCCGCGCGCCATCGCCCGGCTGTGGCGCGACCTGATGGTCGACGGCCTCGGCATCGACCGCTTTTTCGTGCAGGCCGGCGACTGGGGCTCGATCGTCTCGAGCTGGCTCGGCCTCGATTTCCCCGCACATGTCGCGGCCCTGCATCTCAACATGGTGCCGCTGCGCCCGCCGCTGACAAAGGATGGCCCGCCGCTCAGCGCCGCCGAGACCGACTGGATCCGGCGGGTGAAAAAGCTGCAGGCCTCCGAGTCCGGCTATCACGCGATCCAGGCGACCAAGCCATCGACGCTCGGTTTCGCCATGGCCGACAGCCCGGCCGGCATGGCGGCCTGGATCGTCGAGAAATTCCACGGCTTCCCGCGCGGCCGGGCCGAGCGCGATCCGCCCTTCGCCATGGACCACATCATCGCCAACGTGGCGTACTACTGGCTGACCGGCAGCATGGTGACGGCGACCTGGCTGTACCGCGCCGCCGCCGAGACCCATGGCCTGGCGCTGCAGCCGGGCGACTTCATCACGCCGGCGACCGGCTTCCTGCTGCCGCCCTGGGACCTGGTGCCGCCGCCGCCGGCCGGCTGGCTGGAACGCGGCTACAATGTCGTGCGGCGCCGCGACCTGCCGCAGGGCGGGCATTTCGTGGCGATGGAACAGCCGCAGGCCTTCATCGAGGACCTGCGGGATTTTTTCAGCAAACACAGCCTGTGAGAGACGGGACGATGCCGAAGAGCGAGCGTTACTACGAAGACTACGACACCGGCGAGATCATCACCGCCGATGGCGTGAGTATTACAGAATCCGACATTCTCGATTTTGCCTTCCGCTACGATCCGCAGCCCTTTCATCTCGACAAGACGGCGGCCGAAGCCTCGATCTACCAGGGCCTGATCGCGTCGGGCTGGCACACCGGCCTGCTCGGCTTCCGCATGCTGCTGCAGGCCGGCCTGCTCGGCAAAGGCAGCATGGGCTCGCCGGGTCTCGACGAGCTGCGCTGGTACCTGCCGGTGCGGCCGGGCGACACGCTGTACGGCAAGGCCAGCATCGAGAGCAAACGCGAGAGCCAGTCCAAGCCCGACCGCGGCATCGTGAAGATGAAATACTGGGTCGAGAACCAGAAGGGCGAGACGGTGATGAGCTTCTTCGGCAGCCAGCTGGTGAAGAAGCGGCCGGGCTGACGGCGGCATCCCATATACCATCAGGAGGCGGATGATATTGAATTAATGCTTCCTGAGGTTTTAAAAACTGATTGGACGACGGGAAATCACCACTTATAGTGACTCGATAACATCAGGTATTCTCCTGTAATTTGCCGGTGCAGGCTTGCCGATTGCTCCGCCTAGGGATAATCCGGCAGCTCCAAGCCCGGCGTCGTGCCGGGAGGTCCGTATTCGTCCGTCATGTCCGTATCCGATTCGTCGCTTTTGCAGATTTATCCGGTTGTCCGCGGTCTTGCCCGCACCGCCCATGCCAAGGATGCGGCCACCTACGAGCATGGCTGCCGCATGGTGCATAGCAGTGCGATGCTGGGCGAGGCGCTCGGTCTCGACACCGAGGCGATCGGCGCACTGAAGGTGGGCTCCCTGCTGCACGACATCGGCAAATGCGCCATCCCCGATGCCGTGCTGTTCAAGCCCGGCCGGCTGGAGGAAGCCGAACTACGCCTGATGAAGCGCCATTCCAGCAGCGGCCATGAATTGCTGTCCGGCCTCGGCCATCCCTGGCTCGATTGCGCTGCCGAGGTGGCGCTGTTCCATCACGAACGCCACGACGGCGGCGGCTACCCGCGCGGCCTGGCCGGCGAGGACATCCCGCTCTTCGCGCGCATCGTCGCGCTGACCGATGTTTACGACGCGCTGCGGGCCGACCGGCCCTACAAGAAGGGCACCGATCACGACGAGGCCGTGCGCGTCATCGCCGAAGGCGACCATCGCACCCAGCCGGGCCATTTCGATCCCGAGATACTGGCCGCATTCATGAAGCGGGCCGAGGATGTCCGCCACATCTATCGTGTGCCCGAAGCCCTGCTCAACTGGCCGCTCGGCGACCCGATGCAACGCCGCTGATCCTGCCGTCGGCGGCGTGCCACGCCGCCATGCCTGTGCTAGGATTCGCAGTCATGAGCACTGCCGCCCCGCTCCTCATCGCCCCCGAGGTTGCCGAGGCCATCGCCGCCGGCCGCGCCGTGGTGGCGCTGGAATCGACCATCATCACCCATGGCATGCCGTATCCCGACAACCTGGCGATGGCACGCAGCGTCGAGGCCATCGTGCGTGACGCCGGCGCGGTGCCGGCCACCATCGCGCTGGTCGGCGGGCAATTCCATATCGGCCTCGGCGAGGCTTTGCTGGAAGCCTTTGCCGCCGACCGCGGCGCGGCGAAGGCGTCCGGCCGCGACCTGGCCGTGCTGGCCGTGCAGGGCGCCACGGCGGGCACCACGGTTTCGGCCACCATGCTGCTGGCGGCCCGGGCCGGCATCCGCATCTTCGCCACCGGCGGCATCGGCGGCGTGCATCGCGGCGCGGAAAACACCTTCGACATCTCGGCCGACCTGATCGAGCTCGGCCGCACCCCTGTCGCGGTGGTCTGCGCCGGCACGAAATCGATCCTCGACATTCCGAAGACGCTGGAGGTGCTGGAAACCCAGCGCGTGCCGGTGATCGCCGTCGGCAGCGATGACTTCCCCGCGTTCTATGCCCGCACGTCCGGCGCGAAGACGCCGCAGCGGCTCGACGATCCGGTCGCCCTCGCCGCCGCCATCCGCCTGCACGAGCAGCTCGGCTCCGGCACCGGGCTCCTGATCGCCAACCCGATCCCGCAGGCCGACGCGCTGGACGGCGACGCCATCGAGCACAGCATTGCCGCCGCCGTGGCCGAGGCGGCAGTGCATGGCATTGCCGGCAAGGACGTCACGCCCTTCCTGCTGGCCCGCATCACCGCGCTGACCGAGGGCCGCAGCCTCGCCGCCAATATCGCACTGGTACAGAACAACGCCCGGCTGGCGGCCGCGATCGCCGTGGCCTACGCGGCACAGACGCGGGCATGACGACCGCGCCGCACCTGCTGTTTCTTCCCGGTGCCGGCGGTGCTGCCCCCTTCTGGCACCCGCTTGGCGCGCTGTTGCCGGCAGACTGGGCCAAGACCTACCTGAACTGGCCGGGCCTCGGCCATGAGGGCCATCGCGAAGGCTTCGACGGATTCGATGCCCTGACCGCCTGGGCCGAGCGCCATCTGGCGGAAGGCGACACCGTGGTGGTCGCGCAGTCGATGGGCGCCATCGTCGCGCTCAGGCTGGCGCTGCGGTTTCCGGGCAGGATATCAAAGCTGGTGCTGACGGCCGGCTCGGGAGGCCTCGACATGGGCCGCTTCGGCGCCGCCGACTGGCGCCCGGCGTATCGCGCCGCCTTCCCCGCTGCCGCACGCTGGATCGAGACGGAAAAGCCCGACCATACGGCGGAGATCGGCAGGATCGCGCAGGCCACGCTGCTGCTGTGGGGCGACGCCGATGCGATCAGCCCGGTCGGCGTCGGCCGGCATCTCGAACGGCTGCTGCCGCATGCGCGGCTGCACATCATCGCCGGCGGCGACCACGATTTCGCAAAGGAACGCGCCGCCGAAATCGCGCCGCTGGTGACGGCGCATATCGGCGGCATATAGACCGCAGTGCAGGCCGGCGTTGCCTGCGCCGCGAAGAACGGCCCGGTCGTTGACATGCATCAAGGCCCAGGCCGGCCCCGACAGATATCCAGAATGCCGGGAATGGCCTGCGAAAGCGGGTGGATGTCGCCAGGCAGTGAGCGGAAGGAAGAAACATCATGGCACTTGAAGGCCTGCACGAACCCGTCAGCGAATTGTCCGGGGATTCGCGCAACATGCACCGGGCAATCGCTTCACTCATTGAAGAACTGGAAGCCATCGACTGGTATCAGCAACGTGCGGATGCCTGCACCGACAAAAGCCTTAAAGCCATCCTCGCCCACAACAGGGACGAGGAAAAGGAACATGCGGCGATGCTGCTGGAATGGATTCGCCGGAAGGATCCGAGCTTCGACAAGGAACTCAAGGATTATCTATTCACCGACAAAACGATTGCCCACGATTAGAACGCAGTCCCCGCCAGGACATGGCCCGGATCGTCTTTCATTCAGCAACGGAGGGCATCATGCTTAAAAAGCATAAGCGGATACCGGCAAATACTGCGGCCACACAGGGCTCCGAACCGGCCCGCGATCGGGTTGAGGAGGCCGACGTCGGGTCCTTTCCGGCCAGCGATACCCCACCCTGGACGAGCGCTCATCTCGGAACACCCGCTCGTCCGGAATCGGCGACGAACAGAACGGACGCCGGAACAGACAAGCCGCCATCCAAGCCACCGCGCTGACATCGGTTCATGTCGGCGGCCCTTGTCGACCGCCGTCGCCCAGGCCAACCATGCGTCTGTTCTGGGCCTCTAGAGCCCGACGCTACCCATTTCGATGAACTTGCGGCGCCGCGATTCGCGCAAAGATCCCGGCTCCTGGCCGGCAAGGTCGCGCAGATGGCGGTCGAGCACGTCGCCGAGATCGGCCATCGCCGTCTTGGGATCGCGATGGGCACCGCCGAGCGGCTCCTTCACCACCTCGTCGACCACCTTCAGCTTCACGAGATCCTCGGCGGTGATGCGCAACGCCGCCGCCGCATCGGGGCCGCGGCCGCCGTCGCCCCACAGGATCGCCGCGCAGCCCTCCGGCGAGATCACCGAATAGACCGCATGTTCGAACATCACCACGCGGTTGGCCGCCGCCAGCGCCACCGCGCCGCCGGAGCCGCCCTCGCCGACGATGGCCGAGACCAGCGGCACCCGCAGGTCGAGGCAGCAGTCGATGGCGCGCGCGATGGCCTCGGCCTGGCCGCGTTCTTCCGCCTGCACGCCGGGATAGGCGCCGGCGGTATCGACCAGGGTGACCACCGGCAGGCGGAAGCGCTCGGCCAGCCGCATCAGGCGGATCGCCTTGCGATAGCCCTCGGGCTTGGCCATGCCGAAATTGTGTTTCACGCGGCCGTCGATGCCGCGGCCCTTCTCGTGGCCCATCACCATGACGGCGCGGCCGCGGAACCGGCCGAGCCCGCCCACGATGGCGGCATCCTCGGCATAGGCGCGGTCGCCGGCCAGCGGGGTGTAATCCTCGATCAGCGCGGCGACATAATCGGCGAAATGCGGCCGGTCCTGATGGCGGGCGACCTGGGTCTTCTGCCAGGCGCCCAGCTTGGCATAGGTTTGCCGCAGCTGCTGTTCGGCCTTGGCTTCCAGCCGCTCCAGTTCGTCGGTGATGTCTGTGCTGCCGTCGGCCGCCAGCTGCTTCAGCTCGGCGATCTTCGCCTCGAGTTCGGCGATGGGCTTCTCGAATTCCAGATAGGCGTGCATGGGGGCCTCGTGTAGCACGGATCGCGACGCCGCACAAACCCCCTAACCCGTTGACGCAGGCCCGGTTTTCCGGGATTTTTCGACCGGCTTTCACCGGCCCGCCCGGCATGCTATGACCGCGCCGCCATCTCTCTTTCTTCTCCCCGTCCAGCCTGCCGAGGCCCCGCCATGTCGACCGATCTTGTCCCTGCCGATCTTGTAAAAGTTGGGCGCGCCCTGCTGTCCGTTTCCGACAAGACCGGCCTGGTGGACTTCGGCAAGGCGCTCAGCGGCTTCGGCATCGAGATCCTGTCCACCGGCGGCACCTTCAAGGCCCTGAAGGATGCCGGCATCGCGGTGAAGGAGGTCGCCGAGCATACCGGCTTCCCCGAGATGATGGACGGCCGGGTCAAGACCCTGCATCCGACCATCCACGGCGGCATCCTGGCGCTCCGCGACGAGCCCGAGCACAAGGCGGCGATGGACAGGCACGGCATCCCGCCGATCGACCTTGTCGTCGTGAACCTCTATCCGTTTGCCGCCACCGTGGCCAAGGGCGCCGATTTCGCCACCTGCATCGAGAATATCGACATCGGCGGCCCGGCGATGATCCGCTCGGCGGCGAAGAACCACGGCTATGTCAACGTGGTGGTCGATGTCGCCGATTACGCGAAGATCATTGATGCGCTGAAGGCCAACAATGGCGCAACGCCGCTCGGGCTGCGGCGTGAACTGGCCGCCAAGGCCTATGCCCATACCGGCGCCTATGATTCGATGATTGCCACCTGGTTCGCGCGCCAGAACGGCGAGAGCTTCCCGCCCACCCTGCTGCTGTCGGCCGAGCGCAAGCAGACTTTGCGTTACGGCGAGAACCCGCACCAGCAGGCGGCCTTCTACGTGACCGGCGAACAGCGGCCGGGCGTCGCCACGGCGCAGCAGCTGCAGGGCAAGGAACTCAGCTACAATAATCTCAACGACACCGATGCGGCCTTCGAGCTGGCCTCCGAATTCTCCGACAAGCCGACCATCGCCATCATCAAGCACGCGAACCCCTGCGGCGTGGCGATGGCCGACAGCCTTGCGGCGGCCTGGGACGCCGCCCTGCGCTGCGACAGCACCTCGGCCTATGGCGGCATCGTCGCCATGAACCGCAAACTCGACAAAGCGACCGCCGAGAAGATCGGCGCCATCTTCACCGAGGTGATCGTCGCCCCCGACGCCGACGAGGATGCCAAGACACTGCTGGCGGCAAGGCGGAATCTGCGCCTGCTGCTGACCGGCGGCATGGCCGATCCGCTCAGCCCGGGCTGGTTCGTCAAGTCGGTCGCCGGCGGCTTCCTGGTGCAGACCCGCGATGCCGGTCGGGTCACCGAGGCCGAACTGAAGGTCGTCACCAAACGCGCCCCATCGCCGCAAGAGCTGGCCGACATGCTGTTCGCCTTCCGCGTGGCCAAGCATGTGAAATCGAACACCATCGTCTTCACCAAGAACGGCGCCACGGTCGGCATCGGCGCCGGCCAGATGAGCCGGGTCGATTCGGCCCGCATCGCCTATCGCAAGGCGCAGGATGCCGCCAAGGCTGCCGGCCTGCCCGACGCCCTGACCAAGGGTTCGGTCGCGGCATCCGACGCCTTCTTCCCGTTCGCCGACGGGCTCGAGGTGCTGGTCGAGGCCGGCGCTACCGCGGTGATCCAGCCCGGCGGCTCGATCCGCGACCAGGAAGTCATCGATGCCGCCGACAAGGCCGGTCTCGCCATGGTGTTCACCGGCATGCGCCATTTCCGCCACTGAGTCCACGAGGGAGCGCACCGCCATGTACAAGCTGTTCTGGTCCCCGGGCTCCGCGGCGATGGCGCCGCAGGCCGTGCTGGAGGAAATCGGCGTCGCTTACGAGCTGGTGCGGATCGACGTCGCAGCCAAGCAGCACCAGCAGGCCGATTACAAGACGCTCAACCCGAACGGCCGCATCCCGACCCTGGTCGACGGCGATTTCGTCATCTTCGAGACAGCGGCGATCTGCCAGTATCTGGCCGACAGGCACCCGGAGGCCAATCTGGCCCCGCCGGTCGGCACCGAGGCGCGCGGCCGCTATTATCAGTGGCTGACCTACATGACCAACACCGTGCAGGCCGCCTATATGGGCTGGTTCCACCCCGACTGGACCTTCGCCGAGCCGGAGCGCCAGGCGGCGCTGAAGGCGGCGTCCGAACAGGAACTCTACCGCGCCTTCCAGGTGATCGACGACGGCATCGGCGGGCAGGCCTGGATGGCCGGCGAGCAGTTCACGCTGTGCGACATCTGGCTGGCCATGCTGGCGCGCTGGAGCCGCGGCATGCCGCGGCCGATGTGGTGCTGGCCGAATATCCGCCGGGTCGTCGCGGCCACCTATGTCCGGCCGGCCTTCCGGCGTATGATGGACAAGCAGGGCATCGTCTGGGCCGACAACTGGCCGCAGGACTGAGCGGGCGCGCCGCCCCGCCCTGATGTGAGGGGAGAGGGGCAGGACCGTGGCCGCCATCGGCATTCCAGATCCGCAGGCACCGCAGCCTGGTCCGGCGGCGGCGCTGCCGGGAACCCTGTTTGGTTATATCTGGCGCTACACCGGCCATCATCAGCTGCTGCTGGCGGTTCTCTCGGTCGCGGTCTTCCTGCTCAATGCCGCTCCGCTGGAATTCCAGCGCCGCATCGTCAACGACGCCGTGCATCGTGGCGCCACCACGGCGATCCTGTGGCTGGCGATCGGTTACGCCGGCGTGGCGCTGGCCGAGGGCGCGCTGAAGCTGGTGCTGAACATCTATCGCAGCTGGGTCAGCGAGACTGCCGTCCGTCACCTGCGCCGCACCATCCACGGCCTGATCATCCCCGGCCTTGCCAACGGCCATGCCGCCGAGGCCGAGGGCGTCGAGATTTCCATGGTGCTGTCGGAAGCCGAACCGATCGGCGGCTTCGTCGGCATCAGCACGTCGGAGCCGCTGCTGCAGGGCGGTATCCTGCTCACCGTCTTCAGCTACATGATCTACCTGCAGCCGGAAATCGCCCTGCTCAGCATCGCCGTCTTTTCGCCGCAGATGGTGATCGTGCCGCTGATCCAGCGGGCGATCAACCGCCGCGTCCGCAGCCGCATCACGGTGCTGCGCGAGGTCAGTGGCGGCATCATCACCAGCAACCACGACCCGTCGTTCCCGGTCGCGGCGCAGGACGCCCGCATCAATACCGTCTTCACGCTCAACATGGGCATCTACAAGCTGAAGTTTAGCATGAACTTCCTGATGAACCTGATGCACCACCTCGGCGTCGCCGCGGCGCTGGGCGTCGGCGGCTGGTTTGCCGCCCGGGGCCAGATCGAGGTCGGCACCGTGGTGGCCTTCGTCTCCGGACTCGCCAAGGTGAACGACCCCTGGGGCGATGTGGTCAACTGGTTCCGCGAGATGATGGTGGTCACCGTCAAATACGACCTGATCGTCGACACCGTGGGCCAGCTCGGCGCCGCTGCGGCCGCCGCGCCGCTCAGCACCGGCGCCTGATCAGCCGAAATCCTGATCAGTAGGGCCGGCTGAGCTGCCAGCGGCCGTTGGCGAAATACAGCGTCGCCTCGCGCGGCGCCCGCTCGTGGGTCTGCACGGTCAGCCGCGCGATCCGGTCGCCGGCCCAGTCGACGAAGCTGAAGCCCTCTTCCAGATGGGCGCCGCGATAAAACACCAGTTCCGGCGCCGGGCCGGCCAGCGACCAGACCTCGATGCCGCTGACCGTATCGCCGCCCTTGGGCGCGGCATTGACGGCGATCAGGCTGCGGCCGTCGGGTGCGAAATGCGGCGGCCCGATCATCCGGGTCTCGCGGCCGCTGCGGGTATCGACCAGCGCATAGGCCTCGCCGGCATAGAGCCGCACCGCCAGCAGCCAGAAGCCGCGCCGGGGGAAATGCCAGATCGCGTATTTGCGCAGGCAGTCGTGCCACAGGTCGCGCGGCGGGGTTTTGCAGGCGCGATCCTCGGCCACCGCCAGCGTCCGGCCGTCCTGCAGGGTGAGCTCGAGCCGTCCGCTGCGGCGCAGCACGCCGCTGGCCGGATCGGCCGCCAGCGCCGCCTCGCTCCGGGCCATGGCGCGGTCCCAGTCGCTGTCGCTGCGCCAGAGCGTCGGGTCGAAGCGGGCCTCCTCGGGGTCGCCATGGGCCATGCAACCGGCCAGACACCCGGCCAGCAACAGCACCGCGAGAATGGACACCCTCCGCCGCCTACCGAAAGTTTCAGCAGCCGCCACGCGAATATCCCCCCTTGTCGTCGCCCCCCGAGGGCGCCACTATAACATCCGGATGGGGCGCTATCTCTTTTTTTGCCAAGGAGATTTCGCATGTTGCTCGATGACCTCCTCAGACGGGTCGTCAAACTCGGTTCGCTGACCCTGATCGACCCGAAAGGCCGGTCATATCATTACGGCGAGCCGGCGAATGACAGTACGGTTGTGGTGCGGCTGAACGGGGCCCTGACCCCATGGCGGATCGCCCTCAACCCCAAGCTCGCCGTCGGCGAGGCATTCATGGACGGCCGCCTCGTGCTGGAGCGGGGCAGCATCTATGACTTCCTCGAGACCGTGGTGCGCAATCTCGGACCGCAGGGCGAGCTGCCGTTCCAGGCAGCCCAGCGCGGCTGGGAGAAACTGATGCGCTGGTGGCACCAGTTCAATCCGGAAGCCGCCGCCTCGCGCCGGGTGCGCCACCATTACGATCTCGACGGCCGGCTCTACGACCTGTTCCTCGATACCGACAAGCAGTATTCCTGCGCCTATTTCCCGACGCCGGATACCACGCTGGAACAGGCGCAGCTGGCCAAGAAGCGGCATATCGCCGCCAAGCTGCGGCTGAAACCCGGCATGAAGGTGCTGGAAATCGGCTGCGGCTGGGGCGGGCTGGCGCTCTATCTCGCCGAGACCTGCGGCGTCGAGGTGCTGGGCATCACGCTGAGCCACGAACAGCACGCCATCGCCAAGCGGCGCGCCGAGGAGCGCGGCCTTGCCGATCGCGTGACGTTCGAGATCTGCGACTATCGCAAGCTGGCCGGCCAGTTCGACCGCATCGTCTCGGTCGGCATGTTCGAGCATGTCGGCGTGCCGCATTACGCCGCATACTTCAACGGCGTGCATCGCCTGCTGAAAGACGATGGCGTGGCGCTGATCCACTCGATCGGCCGCTCGGAAGGCCCCGGCACCACGCCGTCCTTCATCCGCAAGTACATCTTCCCGGGTGGCTATATCCCCGCCCTGTCGGAGGTGATGCCGACCATCGAGCGCAGCGGGCTGTGGACGACGGACATCGAGATCCTGCGCCTGCATTATGCCGAGACGCTGAAGCACTGGCGGATGCGCTTCCTCGCCCAGTGGGACAAGGCGAGGACGCTGTATGACGAGCGCTTCTGCCGCATGTGGGAATTCTATCTGGCCGCCTCGGAAGTCACCTTCCGGCACTGGGGCCACATGGTGTTCCAGGCCCAGCTGACCAAGCAGATCGGCACCCTGCCGATCACCCGCGACTACATGCTGGAAGAGGAACAGCGGCTGGCCGGCATCGAGAAACCGGCCCGGCCGTTTGCCAAGACGGCCTGACGACAAAAGCCCCGGTGAGAACCGGGGCTTTTTTCAGGTATGGCCGGGCTCGCGCACCTTCCACAGCAGCACGAAGCCGATGGCGAGGAAGGCCAGCACGATGGCGGCGGCGATCCGCTGGGTGTGAAAGACCGCGGTGGCGATGCCGATCAGCAGCGGCGCCAGGAAGGTGGTCGCGCGGCCCGACAGCGAGAAGATGCCGTAGAATTCGCCGACCATGTCGGGTGGGCTGAGCCGCGCCACCAGGGTGCGGCTGGCCGCCTGCATCGGCCCCATGCCGAGGCCGAGCAGGGCCGCCGAGACGAAGAACAGCCGCTCGCCGGCCGCGCTGAACAGGCTGGCGCCGGGCTGCCGCGGCGCCACCGCCATGCCGAAAAAGATGCTGTCGGCCGTGATCGACAGGATGCCGAGCGTGCCGAGCGCCACGGCGACGATGGCGAACTGCACGGCGCGCTTGGAGCCGAAGCGGTCGTCAAGCCAGCCGCCGGCGATCACCGCGGGGATCGCGATCACATTGAGCAGGATGCCGAAAATGCCAAGCTCGGTGGTGCCCCAGCCGAAAATGCCGGCGGCGTAGATGCCGCCGAAGCCGATCACCGCCACCAGGCCGTCGTAATAGATCATGAAGGCGATCAGGAAGCGCAGCAGATTGCCGTACTGCCGCATGTGACGGATGGTGCCGATGACGCGCCGGAAGCCTTCGCGGGCCACTTCGGTGAAGGGCCGGCCGCTGCCGGGCCGGTCGGGCGTGAACAGGAACATCGGCACCACGAAGACCGCGAGCCACAGCGCCGTGGCCGGGCCGATGATGCGTTCGGCCTCGAAACTCGCGCGCTGCAGGCCGAGCAGGGCCTGGCCCGGCGGCGGCGTAATGCCGATCAGCTCCGGCTGCGAGACGATCAGCACGCCGAACAGCGCGATCAGGCCGCCGAGATAGCCCATGCCCCAGCCGAGCCCGCTGAGCCAGCCGACCTTCTGCGGCGTTTCCAGTCCCGGCAGCAGTGCGTTGTTGAAGGTGATGGAATATTCGGCGGCAACATTGGCCAGCACGAGACCGACGATCACCAGCGGCAGCAGCTGCGGCTGGCCCGGCTGCGCCAGCCACAGCAGGCCACAGCCGAAGGCCAGCATTGCCTGGAAGCCCAGCAGCCACGGCTTGCGGCGGCCGCCGGCATCGGCGATGGCGCCGAGAAACGGCGCACCGAGCGCCACCAGCACGGCCGAGAAGGCCTGCACGAAACCCCACAGCGACTGGCCTTCGATCGAATCGCCGATCACCCTGGCGGTGAAGTAGGGTGCGAAGATGAAGGTGGTGATGACGGTGAAATACGGCTGGTTGGCCCAGTCGAAGAAGGCCCAGGAAACCCGCGCACGCCATGATGCCGGCGCCTGCGGCCCTGTGGGCGATGCCGGACTCCCGGCGGGACGCTCGGCGTCGTCCTTCGCAACTGCAGCCACCATGTCCGTCCCGCGCCCCGTTCTGTCGCGACCGTTCCGGCGCGTCCCGCCGTTTCCCCCGCCATCCTAGCCGGTTCGGCGGCGCCGCCCAATTGTTCCGGACCTTGCTCTAGCCAGCCGCGATGACCGCATCATGACAGATGGCGCTGTCGATAGGTCGCATTCTGACCACTTGAGAGGCAGCACTGCCGCTTTTGTCGGCAGGCTGCTTTCTGTGCGGGTTCGTCTTGCCAAAGCGCATTATACGATGACAAACTAATTTCAGTGCGCGTGTGCCGGTGTGGTGGCAGGCGCCTGTCTCAATGGGGAGATCTGACAAATGTCTTTGAAGACGTGGCTTTCCGCAGCCGTGCTGGGTACCGCTTTGGTCGGTCTCGGCGCACAGGCCCAGACCAAGTGGGACCTGCCCGGCGCCTATCCGGCGTCCAATTTCCATTCCAAGAACCTGATGCAGTTCGCCGAGGACGTGAAGAAGCTGTCCGGCGGCAAGCTCGACATCACCGTGCATCCCGGCGCTTCGCTGTTCAAGGCACCCGAGATCAAGCGCGCCGTGCAGACCGGCCAGGTGCAGCTCGGCGAAGTGCTGATGGTCAATGTCGAGAACGAGATTCCGGTGTTCGGCGCCGATGGCGTGCCGTTCCTGGCGACCAGCTTCGATGATGCCGCCAAGCTGTGGAAGGCGCAGAAGCCGGTGATCGACAAGAAGCTGGCCGAGCAGGGCATGATGGAGCTCTATGCCGTGCCGTGGCCGCCGCAGGGCATCTACTCCAAGACCGAGGTCAACAAGATCGAGGATCTGAAGGGCAGCAAATGGCGCGCCTACAGCCCGGCCACCTCGCGGATCGCCGAACTGGTCGGCGCCCAGCCGGTGACCATCCAGGCCGCCGAACTGGCGCAGGCGCTGGCGACCGGCGTGGTCACCACCTTCATGACTTCGGGATCGACCGGCCGCGACAGCAAGGTCTGGGAAAGCCTGAAGTATTTCTATGACACCCAGGCCTGGCTGCCGAAGAACCTCGTGCTGCTCAACACCGATGCCTTCAAGAAGCTCGACGCCGCCACCCAGAAGGCGCTGACCGATGCCGCCGCCGCCGCCGAAAAGCGCGGCTGGGAGGCCTCGAAGGTCGAGACCGAGGAGGCCAAGGCCGCCCTGGTCAAGGGTGGCATGAAGGTGCAGCCGCCGAGCCCGGAACTGAAGGCGGGCCTGCAGAAGGTCGGCGCCACCATGATCGACGAATGGGTCAAGAAGACCGGCGCCGACGGTCAGGCCATCGTCGACGCCTACAAGAAAATGTAAGTTCCCCCGGGCGGGCTCTCCCAGAGCCCGCCCGGATCGTTTCTGCTCCGCCGCTTTCCGCCGTCGCGTCCGGATTTTCGATGCCCTCTTCGCCGCTTGCTCCGCTCTATCGCGCCTGCCTCTGGCTGGCCGGCCTGTTCATGATCGCCCTGCTGGTCACCATCCTGGTCAGCATCGCCGGCCGGCAGTTCGGCTTCTATCTGCGCGGCCTCGATGCCTATTCCGGCTACTGCATGGCCGCCGCGTCCTTCCTGGCGCTGGCCGGCACCTTCGTGCGCGGCGACCATATCCGCGTCACCCTGATCATCAGCCGCTTCTCCGGCACGCCGCGCCGCGGCTTCGAGATTTTCTGCCTGGTGCTGGCGATCCTCGCCTCGGGCGCCTTTGCTTTCTACAGCGTGAAGATGGCCTGGTGGTCGTACAAGTTCCATGACATCTCGTCGGCCAACGATGCGACACCGATGTGGATTCCCCAGATCGGCATGGCGCTCGGCACCGTGGTGTTCTGCATCGCCTTCATCGAGGAATTCGTGCTGGTGCTGCGCGGCAAGGTGCCAGGCAGCGACAGCAGCGAAATCGCCCACACGGAATAACGCCATGGATCAGGTCGTCATTGCTCTTTTCCTGATCCTCGCGCTGTTTGCGCTGTTTGCGGCGGGGCTGTGGATCGGTCTCGGGCTGCTCAGCTGCGGCTGGATCGCCATGGCGCTGTTCACCACGCGCC